>NZ_JACDOH010000004.1 GCF_017656155.1 Thermosyntropha sp.
TATTCGACCCAATGCTTTTTATTTTCCTCCTACCCCAACATTTATTGTAGAACCTATTTTTTCTTCTTTCTTTATGGTATTTTTATAAAAACCCACAAAAAACAAAAAATCAGGGCACTTTCTACCCTGATTTTAAATTCCAATCATGGTGTCGGAGGCGGGACTTGAACCCGCACCCTTAACGGATACGCCCCTCAAACGTACGTGTCTGCCCATTCCACCACTCCGACACATATAAAAATTTAATTACTCCAGCGGAGATTATTATACAATAGCTCATATTTTGTGTCAACACCTATATTTCAAATTTAAGTTTTCTCACCAACCGAAGGCTTTAAAAGCTCAACTTCCTCCCAGTTTATCATACCCATAGAATCAAGGGTAAGATTATTTACATCTCTTCCTTTAAGTGCAAAAACTCTTTTTTGAAACAAAAACAGGCAAGCTGCATCATCAGTTATTATTTCTTCAGCTCTTTTAAGCAGTTTTATCCTTTCCTGATAACTTCGGGTTTCTGCCCTCGAAGCATCAAGCAGTTTATCTACCTGGGGATTGTAATATCCTGAATAGTTAGTAATTCCCATCATTTTACCGTGAAACAAACTGTATAAAAAACTGTCGGCGTCTGGATAGTCTGCGGACCACCCTAAACGGAAAAAGGTCAAATCCATTTTTTCCAGCTGTTTTTTAAAATATTCCCACTCTAAAGGCTGAAGCTGAACTTCAATACCCAGCATCCCCAACTGCTGGGCAATGGTCTGGGCCACTACCCGATGTCCTTCGTCCTGGTTATAGCTAAGCACCAGGGGTTTAAGCCCCTGTCCCATCGGATATCCGGCTTCTTCTAAAAGTTTTTTAGCTTTTTCCGGATCATATGAGTATCCCAGCATATCACTCTTATATCCGGATATCCCGGAAGGAATAATCCCTTTCAGAGGCTTGGACAATCCACCAAAAACATTTTGTATTATAGCTTCCCGATCTATCGCATAATTTAGTGCTCTTCTAAGCTGATAATTTCCGGCAAAAGGCTCTTTATGCAGATTGAATCCATAAACATAAATCTCGGAAAGATTTTTTTCAATATAAAGATTTTTATACTCATCGCTGGACTTAAAATTTTTTACCTCTTTTAACGGCACCTGCCCAAGATAATCAATTTTTCCAGCCTTATACTCATTTAAAGCTGTATATGGATCATTGAACAATTTTACATTTATTGCGGAAATACATGGTTTTCCCCGATGATACTTTTCGTTTTTCACTAAAATTATAGTCTCATCCTTATATTCCTTAAATATAAAAGGTCCGGTTCCCGGAAAAACCGCAACTTTATCATCTACATCATATATCCAGAAAATTGGATTGGTAAGCATATAAATAAATGCTGCATTAGGTTCTTTAAAGTTTACCTTAACCGTGTATTTGTTCAAAACTTCAATCCCCTTTATCTCTGCGGCTTTTCCTTCCAACCTTTCCCTGCTGCCAACAATTGTCAAAAACAGGCTCAGATCCGACATCTGCTTAGTCTCTGTAAAATTTTTTTCCCAAGACTTTTTTACATCATAAGCTGTAAACAATTTGCCATTATGAAATCGAACATTAGGCTTTAAGCTCAAAATCAAACTTTTACCATCAGATGAATATTTCCAATTTACTGCCAGATTAGGTTTTACACTCCGGCTGTTCTCGTCATAGTCCACCAAACCTTCATACATGGCAGATGCAATAAGTTTTTCTTCCTGTTTTTCAAGATTAAAAGGAGATAATTGTTCTAATTCACCTACAACTGCAATATTAAAAGGACGCGAATCCAGACTCGATACTGATATTATCTTATTTTGGGCATATATAATCCCCACTATTAATATGGCCAGTCCAATCCATGAAGTAATCACTGCTGCACGACGAAATGTAAGATACACAGATACCCCCCCATTACAACAAACCTTATAACAATATATTAACTATTGAGTAAATATATTCCTTGTATGTTTAAAAAAATATCCGGGATAATCCCCGGTTTCCTTTACTCTTCATATATAGCTTTATACGCTTCATAAGACTTTAGAACATTACTTAAATACTCTCTGGTTTCAGGAAAAGGTATCTTATCAATTTCCTCAATATCCCCATCCCATATGCCCTGGTTCACCCACTCTCTAACATTACCCCTTCCTGCATTGTAGGCGGCTATAACTAAAGGGACATTTCCATCATATTCCCGATAAAGATCGGCAAGATACCAACAACCTAAGCTTATATTTACTTCAGGATCGTGTAAAGAATCTACAGTGAAATTCTCTATCCCCTTTTTACTCGCTATCCAGGAAGCAGTATCCGGCATAATCTGCATAAGTCCTTTTGCTCCAGCAGAAGAAACCGCTGAAGTTTGGTATTTACTCTCTGTTCTGATTATAGCAAAAACCAGGTAGGGATCTATATCATTCTTATAAGCTTCGGCAAATACCAGTTCACTATGGGGCTTAGGATAAAAAACGGTAATCCATTTGGGAAAGGTCAAAACTACCGCCATAAAAATCAGAATAAAAACCCAAATCAAAATAGAAAGATTAATAGACTTTTTCTTTCTCAATATATAAAACCTCCAGTAAAATAGATATATATACTGTTACTTTAAATAATATATTGGCGAATTTAGCTTATTTCATTGAAATATTTAACCGCATTAGCTATTGTTTCCTTTATATCTTTGCGATTATCTATAACTACCTTTGCCCTTCTTGCTTTTTCATCTAACGACATCTGAGCTTCAATTCGCTTTAAAGCATCTTCCTCACTTATATTATCCCGTTTGCAGAGTCTTTCTATCTGAGTTTCACGGTCTACCCATACCACCCATACCTCATCACATATACGATCCATATGGGTTTCATACAAAAGCGGCACCTCAAATACTATAACCGCATCAGGCTTTTCAACCTTAAGTCTCTGCAATTCCTTTTTGAAAAACTCCATAATTCGTGGATGGGTAATACTATTTAACCTTTGTAAAAGTTCCGGATCATTAAATACTATTTCCCCTAACTTTTCCCGATTTATAGTCTTATCTTCATTCAGAACCTCTTCTCCAAATTCCTCGACAATGTCATACCAAGCAGGCTTATAAGGTTCTATAATCATATGTGCAACTTTATCGGCATCGATAACATAAGCCCCAAGTTCAGCTAGGGTTTTAGCAACTGTGCTCTTACCGCTGGCAATACCTCCGGTCAAGCCTATTATCCGCATATTATCACCATCTTTTTAAAAAAATTCGCTCATTCCAATAGTTATAAAAATAAATCCCGAAGCTAAAGCTGACAAATACTTATACTTCTGGCTTTTTACCAGACCTCCAACAAAAAAACCTGTCTTTATTAAAATAAATTTTAACATACCTACCAATGTAGCAGTAAATAAAATATTAAATCCCGTCATAGCTGCCCCTAAACCAGCCCCAAAAGCATCCATAGCCAAAGCGATCCCCAGAAAAAAAGCTTCTTTGCTGCTTATTACTCCTGAAGCATCAAAGTCAGCTTTATCCGGTTCTTTTAATATCTGCACAATTATTCCTAGTGATTTTATATTAAAACTAACTATAGTTTTCTTTTCTTCCGGCAAAGTTGATATTTTTTCACGACAGGCACAGATAAAAAAATATATGCCCACCAGAATAAGCATTACTGCCCCGCTTCCGCGCGCAAGGACTGGTGAAAGGAAAAAAGCCAATCCCTGTCCGCACAACATAGAAAAGGTAACAGCCAAAGCTGAAGCAGCAGAGATGATAATAAGGGAAAACCATGGTAAACTTATTCTTTTAAGACCGTAAGCAATCCCCACCATAAATCCATCTGCACTAACCGCCAAAGCAAATAACAAAATCTTTAATAACTCCACTTTCAGCCACTCCTATCCATTAACAACTTTATATCTACTATATGGATAGAAGTAATAAAGTGTGATAATATCAATCCTGGCAATTGGGGCAGAAGAAACTGCTACGTCCCCCTATCTTTTTCCTTACTATTCCGGTTCCACACCGTCTGCAAGGCATTCCTTCCCGCCCATAAACATTAAGGAAATTCTGGAAGTTCCCTTCTCTGCCATATCCATCTCTATAATCCCTGAAAGTAGTTCCTCTTTCCTCTATTCCACGTTTTAAAACTTCTTTTACTGCTTCACATAAAACCTCCAATTCCCTGTCTTTAAAAGAATAAGCTTTTCTATCTGGTCTTATGCCGGCTGCAAACAAGGCTTCATCCGCATATATATTCCCTATACCGGCAATAAGGCTTTGATCGAGCAGCAAATTCTTAACTGCCGTTTTGCGGTTTTTAAAAATTTTCTTCAAATATTCCGGAGTAAATTCTTCAGTCAAAGGCTCTTTTCCCATCCGAACAAAAAAATTATCTAGATCTTTGGCAAACCATATGCCCCCAAAACGGCGCGGATCTTTAAAAATAAGCTTTTTGCCGTTATCTAAATAAAATGTCCCGTGAATATGCGGTTCATCAAGTCCTACCCCCTCTTCCACGATAAAAAAGCGTCCGCTCATGCCCAGATGCAAAATTATATTGTAATTATCCTCCAGTTTTAAAATCAAAAATTTCCCCCGCCGGCCAACTTCAACTATTTTCCTTTCCAAGGCTTCTTCCGGATTATAATGATTAAGCCTTACAACATCTTCCCGTTTTATTTCTATATGCTTAATCTCAGCCCCTGTAATCAAACTCTTCAGAGAATTTTTTATAGTCTCTAATTCTGGCAGTTCTGGCAAGTTTTTACCTCCTGTTCCTGTCATTTATTCTTTCCATGGCTCCATTTCATACCAGTTAGACCCAAACTTAATCGATACTTCCAGAGGAACTTTAAGCTCTATGGCATTTTCCATACAAAAACGCAAAACCTCAACCGTTTCTTCCAGTTCAGAGCGAGGAACCTCTAAAATCAGATCATCATGCACCTGCAAAAGCAGCCTGCCATTAAGTTTCTTCTTTTTAAATTCTTCATCAACTTTTATCATCGCCAGTTTTATAATATCAGCAGAAGTTCCCTGTATCGGGGTATTTAATGCCATACGCCGGGCAAAAGACTGCAGCATTTTATTTCTAGAGTTAAGTTCAGGAAGATATCTCCTTCGTTTTAAGATAGTCTCCACATACCCGTATTTTTTGCCGTATTCAACTATATCCTGCATATATTTTTTTACCCCTGGATAGCTGTTAAGGTAGCTTTCTATATACCTCTTGGCCTCTTTCCTGCTTACCCCCGTGTCCCTGGCCAATCCAAAATCGCTTATTCCATAAATAATGCCAAAATTAACCGCTTTGGCCCGGCGGCGCAGATCTTCATCAACCTTATCTAGAGGAACACCAAAGATCTCACTTGCTGTCCGTTTATGTATATCTATCCCCCGGGCAAAAGTATCAATAAGAACCTCATCTCCACTGATATGAGCCAAAGAACGCAAATCTATCTGAGAATAATCAGCCGATACCAGTACATATTCGCTGTCTTTAGCTACAAAGGCCTTCCTTATCCTTCTTCCTTCCTCCATTTTCACCGGTATATTCTGAAGATTAGGCTCCACACTTGATAACCTGCCCGTTAGCGTCTGGGCCTGTTTAAAAATGGTATGTACCCGACCCGTTACCGGATGAATAAGGTTGATAAGGGCATCAGTATAGGTAGATTTAAGTTTAGCAAGCTGGCGGTAGCCTAATATATATGGAATTATTTCATGTTCATCGTACAGTTCTTCCAAGACTTCACTCCCTGTGGCATACCCGGTTTTAGTCTTTTTAACTACCCTTAAGCCTAAATCTTCAAATAATACCTGTCCTAACTGTTTGGGTGAATTAACATTAAACTCTTTTCCTGCCAGTTCAAAAATCTTATCTTCATACTGCCTGATCCGGACCGCAAAATCTTCCGCCAAACCCTTTAAAACTTCGGCATCTACCTTTATTCCCATGAGTTCCATTCGGGCAAGAATATCTGACATAGGCATTTCAACATTATCTAAAAGGGTTATAAGTTCGGAAGGAGTATCTTCATAAATAGCATGGTAAAGCTCAGGCAACATAAAGGTTAACAAAGGGAAATCATCTTTTTGAACCTCTTTATTCAAAAATTTGCGAAAAAGAATACATATATCATCAGCTTCCAAAGACGGATCATTCACATAAGCCAAAAGAAGCGTATCCCCTTTTATACCTTGCAGCTCTATGCCGTAGCGTGCCAAAAGAACCTGCATAAATTTAGCATTATGCACAATCTTTTTCATTTCTTTTTCTTCCAGGAGCGGCTTTAACCACTGTAATCTTTTTTCATCTTCCTTTAAATCAAGACAGTAAACTTCCTCAGAAACCGCCAAAAACACCTTTTTAAGATTGGCCCACATAGGGTGATGATAATCAGCTTCCAACTCTAACGCTATTTCTTTTGCCTTTTGAACCTTTTTCCATAATTTTGCCACATCGCCTTCACTATCTATATAGATAACATCTTTACAAAGCCCCTTTTCCAAATTTTTCTCTGTACTTTCACCCTCTTCCGGCCTAAACTCCTTCAAAAAACTGTTAAATCCCAAATGCTGGTATAAAGGAATAAGCCTTTTTAAATCAGGCTCCCTTCGTTCAAATCTCTCCCAATCACATTCTATATCCAGATTTCGCTTAATGGTAGCCAATGTGCGACTTAAAAAGGCGATTTCCTTTTGTTTTTTTAAATTTTCCGATATTTTCCTGCCTTTTATTTCATCCAAATGTTCATACAGATTTTCAAGAGTTCCGTATTCCTTAATCAGTTTCACCGCCGTTTTAGGGCCAATTCCAGCAATCCCGGGAATATTGTCAGATGAATCCCCCATTAAAGCCTTAATTTCAACAAGCTTTTCCGGGGGAACTTCCCATTTTTTCATTACTTCATCTACATCATATACTACAATATCACTTATTCCTTTTTTACTCATCAAAACTTTTACCTTTTCAGAAACCAATTGGAGGGCGTCTCCATCACCTGTTACAATAATTGTCCATATGCCGGCTTCTTCTGCCTTTTTACTCAATGTCCCTATTATATCATCTGCTTCATAACCTTCTTTTTCTATATAAGTTATGTTAAGGGCGTCCAAGACCTCGCGTATAAGCTGAAACTGGACAGCAAGCTCTTCCGGTACAGAAATCCGGTTTGCCTTATAGCCCTCATATATTTCTTTTCGGAAAGTTTTTTTATCTTTATCAAAAGCTACTACGACATGAGTAGGTTTTTCATTTTCTATAACTTTATTAAACATAGATAAAAAACCATAAACTGCATTGGTAAAAATTCCTTCTCGGTTACTTAGAAGAGGCAGGGCATAAAAAGCCTTAAAAAGCAGACTGTTTCCATCAATAAGCATAAGTTTCCGATGACTCATTACTACTCACTCCCAATAGGCTTATTCTTGTTTATTATAACCTCTCTTTTTCTCCTTTAGGCTAAAAAATAACAAAAAAGCAGAAACATAAAAACACAAGGAGACTTTTTATCTCCTTGTGTTTTTAATATCCATATTCCTTTTTTTAATTAATGTGTAACTTCCTCCACCAGATAAACTTTCAAAGTAACCTTATTCATCTGACTTTCGAGCTCATTTTTTGCTGCATTCAATTCTTTAAGTTTTTCTTCAAGTTCAGCCGTTTTTGCTTCATTCTCTTCGTCCCTAGCCTGGTTTAACTCTTCAGTAACTGCTGCAATCTCAGCCTCTATCTTATTATATTCCTGGGTTAATTCCACCTGGCTCCTGGAAGTTTCTTTTACTTCTCCAATATAACTCAACTGCTGTAAAACCACTTCAGCTTCATTTTTTTCGACTGTAATTTCTATTTCTCTAACTGCATTCCCGGACATAGCCTGCATATTGCCGCTGCTTATTTTATATTCAGCTCCGCTGGCCTGAGCAATTTTAATAACATCACCCACCGACTTATTTAAATCATCTACTTTAATTCGGGCTGCTGTCTGCTCTGCTAATTTAGGTGTGCTGTCATGTGATCTAACATCAATGTTTTCATCATCTGACTTAACATCAAGTTTTTTATTTCCGCTCGAACTCATAGAACTGTCAGACTGGCCAACATCTGAAGGTTCAGTTTTTTCTACATGACTTATATTATTTGCTTTATTTTTATCTGCATCAGCAACAAATTTTGCATCATCATTTTCATAAAATCCGGTAGCTTTTATTATCCGGTCGAAAGGTTCCTTATCAATCACGGCTACTTTTTTATCCTCTTCAGCCTTCTTATCCTGCCATGAAACAACTATATTACCTAAAGGCAAAACACTGCTGGCATACATACCTATCATAAGGGCAAATCCAGCAACAACAGCTGCAATCCAGCCCCGTCTTTTAGGCCGGTGAGCCTCCCGCAAAGAAAAAACCTTGCTTTTTTCTTCCAAAAGCCTCCTGCGCACATCATGAGCCAATTCCTCGGGACAAGGCGGAACTTCCAGCTTATTAAGGCATGAAGCTATAACCCTCATCCTTTCTAATTCTTCACGGCAACTTTGACATCCGACAAGATGAGATTCTACAAGCCTATTTTCTTTTTCATTTGTCATATCATCCATATAAGGTGATAATAAATCCCTTATCTGTTCACATCTCATGTCAATTTCCTCCTCGTTTTTTTAGACGAGGAATCTAAAATAAAAGTTCCTTCTCTTCTATTTTCTTTCGCAAAATATTTCTAGCCCGGCTTATGCGCGACTTAACAGTCCCCACTGAACAATTTAATATCTGTGCAATTTCTTCATAACTCAACTCCATCATATCACGCAAAACTATAACCGCCTTATGTTCCGGTTTCATCTGATGTAAAAAAGACAATATGTATTCGGCAAACTCCTTACTCTCGTACAATATATCAGCCGTAGGATTAGGATCAACTATTTCCTTTTCTACTTCATCACCATCTCTAGTAGCTAAAGGTTCATCTAAAGATAAAGGGACAATGCGGCGCTTTCGCCGTCTCAACTCATCTAAACAGACATTTGTAACCAGCCGGTAAAGCCAGGTGCTGAAACTTGAATTGCCTTTAAAAGTTCTTAAAGACCTGAACGCTTTCAAAAATGCTTCCTGAGTCATATCATAGGCATCTTCTTCATTTCCCATATATCTATAAGCTAAAGCATATACCTTATTCTGATATCTCAAAACCAATTCATCAAAGGCTTCAACATCTCCCTGCAAGCTCTTTTTAACTAACTGCTCGTCTGAGTGCATAGCATTATTCCCCTTCAGTGTAATCTCACTTATAAATAGCCTTACCTATCTCCTTCCCCATAGGATTCGGCAAAACAAACTAAAATCCTTTTTGAACTTAATTCCTCATAATGTAATGCATGGATAAAATCTTGGCGATATTTTATGGACAACAGCATAAGCAATATAAAATGTTTCTCACCATATTTTATTCTCATTTTATATATCTTGACAACAGATTCATTGGTCATTATAATAATATTTGCGTCTTAAGTAAATAGTAAGGGCCAGAGTGTCGGAATTGGCAGACGAGCGCGACTCAAAATCGTGTGCCTTTGGCGTGTGGGTTCGAATCCCACCTCTGGCACCATAGGGATTATAAAGCAGTTTATAACTGCTTTTTTTATTACCAGCTAATAAATATTGATATTGTCAAATTATTCTCAACATTTTAAAATTTGATTATGGATGATAACTTTCATTAAATTAAAAAGGAGAAAATGGCAATGCGGAAAGAATATGTACTGTTTTTTTCCCTGATATTAGCCGCAGCTATTATAAGCGGAACCACCCTAAGTATGGCAGCCAATGCCGATGTCATAATAAAAAACAGCCAGCTTAAGCAAAGCCAAAATTTGTCCTCAAACATAAACAAGAAACAAGAAGAAAATATACAGGAAAAAATTGAAAAAAACACACAAAATCAAACTAATACTGCTGATACCAGCGAGCTCATAAACACACCCAGCCGTAAATCCTTTCGTTACATCTATATCTCCGATACCGGAAAACAGTTACCTCTAACCGAAGAAGAAAAAGCACAGGTTATATCTATGCTTAAAGAACTCGGTATGTCAGATGAAGATGAATACAGCCAATTCTTGAAGGATTTCCAAGAAAAACATAATCTTCCTCCTACCGGAATCTTAGATTCCCTAACCTTAGAATTAATAATAAATCAAGTGCAAATCAATCGAACCTTCGAACAGATTAAAGCTACCCATCGCGGCTAGAAGAGCCGCGATTTTTTTTGAATATTTCTTTTTTTTCTTTTTCATAAAAATCATCAAAATCATATAACCTTTTCTTTGATAAATATGGTATTATTATTTTGTGGAGAGTGGAATGAATAACCCTTTCATTTTTCCCCATTGTATATACCCTTATAAAGGAATAATTTGTTAATATCTATTAATAAAATATAAACGGACAATCTCAGAAGCTTTTTATCATACTCTTTTTTAAAGGGTATGATAATTGGTCATAATGGTTTTTCCAGATCCAGCCTAGGGGGGTGGTGTAAAAAAACAAGCAGCTTAGTAGCCTGCTATTATTTGAACTTACATTTATTTTAAAAAATTTTGAGGGGGTTATATGATGGCTATTGAAAAAGTTGGCGTATTAGGTGCCGGAACTATGGGAATGGGTATCGCCTGGGCATTTGCTGGTGCAGGCAAGAAGGTAGTTTTATATGATATCAAACAGGAAATAGTTGACGGCTGTATTGCAAAAATCAGCAAAGGGCTGGCTAAAGCCGAAGAAAAAGGACAAGCTCCTGCTGGTGCTAAAGACTTTGTATTAGGCAATATCACTGGAACCGTTAATCTAGAAGATATGGCTAATGTAGACTTCGTCGTCGAATCTGTAGTTGAAAACATAGACATAAAAAAAGAAGTCTACAAGAAGCTTTCTGATATAGTTAAACCTGAAGTGGTAGTAGCAACCAATACTTCTTCACTGTCTATCACCGAAATAGCCGCTACTTATGCTAGACCGGAAAAAGTAGCCGGTATGCACTTCTTCAACCCTGCTATGGTTATGGCTTTAATCGAAGTTATCCCTGCTCTGCAGACCTCTGAAGAAACTGTTGAAACTATAATAGCTCTTTCCAAAGAAATCGGCAAAAAACCTATAAAAGTAAAAGAAGGTCCTGGCTTTGTTGTTAACAGAATACTCATCCCTGGAATGAATGAAGCTGCTTTCATCCTTATGGAAGGTTTAGCTACAATTGAAGACATTGACAAAGCTATGAAGTTAGGTGCTGGCTGGCCGATGGGTCCGTTCACACTGGCTGACATGGTTGGATTGGATATAGCCTTAGAAGTCGGCAATGTTCTCTTCAGAGAAACCGGAGATCCCAAATACCGTCCTGCTCCAATTATCAAACAATATGTCCGTGCTGGATGGCTCGGCAGAAAGACTGGTCGCGGCTTCTATGACTACAGCCAGAAGAAATAGCTTTTAAGCGGGGGAATTAGAAGGAGGTTAATTATGTCATATCGCGAAAAACAATATGAAACGATTCTTGTCAGAATGGAAGATCCTGGCATATGTATAATACAGCTCAACCGCCCCAAAGCATTCAATGCTGTGAATGTTAAAGTTTTAGACGAAGCTTATGAAATTTTAACCGGGGCTAACGATGATCCCGAAGTCAAAGTAATAATACTAACCGGTAATGAAAACGCATTTGCCGCCGGTGCTGACCTGAAGGCAGTTAAAGATTATAATGCTTTCCAGGCCAGAGACTTCCTGGATAAAGTGCACAGAACTATCTTTGCTATTGAAGATAACCACAAACCAGTAATTGCTGCAGTAAACGGCCTAGCATTAGGCGGTGGATTAGAAATGGTTTTGGCATCTGACATCCGTATCGTAGCAGATAATGCTACTTTAGGGCTTCCGGAAATCAACCTTGGTATATTCCCTGGAGCTGGAGGAACTCAAAGATTTCCGCGTTCCGCATCCATCTGCATAGCCAAACAGTATATATACACTGGAGATTTCTTTGATGCCGCTACTGCAGAAAAGATAGGCCTTGTTAACATGGTAGTTCCTGCAGCTGAAGTTATGGACACTGCTATTAAATTTGCTAAAAAGCTGTGCAAGAAATCACCTTTAGCCATTAGAGAAGCCAAAAATGCTGTAAATATGTCAATGAATACCGACATTAAGACCGGAAGCCGTTTAGAACAGTTAGGCTGGTCTATTCTCTTCTCTTCTGAAGATCAGAAAGAAGGCATGTCAGCTTTCTTAGAAAACAGAAAAGCTGAATTCAAAGGCAGATAATATTTATTAACTAGGAAAGTTGTATGGCCTTAAGCTTAAACCACTCTTTTAATAAATTCGGTCTGCACTGTTTAAATGCTTAAGCCATAAAACTTTAAAACGTAAAAAAAGGGGCTACCTAAAGGTATCCCCTTTTATATTTCTATTTAACCTTAGCTAAACCGCGGTAAACCTTGCCTCTGGGCGTATCCATAGTTATCATCATATTATCCTTTAAAATACGGGTAGCATTATGAGCTCCCACAATAACCGGCAGATTATAATTAAGCCCCATAATGGCTGCATTGGAAGTAAGTCCTCCTTCTTCGGCAATCAAACCTGAAATCCTATCTAAAAACGGAGCCAACATTTCATCTGCACCGGTTGTAACAACTATGTCTCCCGGCTCAATTTTAGCCACATCCTTCGGATAAACAACAATTTTAACCTTGCCGTTTACAGTTTCTCCTATACCCATTCCTTCTAGTAAAATTTCTCCGACTATGTGCACTTTCAAGAGATTAGTCCCTCCTGAAACACTGGTTTTAGCTCCTGCCGTCAGGACTACTAAATCCCCATGTTTAACATATCCATACTCCAACGCCCTGCTGATAGATTCCTGAAAAAGAGCATCGCTTCCTTCGGTTTCATTAATCAAAACTGGATATACTCCCCATACCAATGCTAATTTGTTAAAAGTCTGCATATCAGGAGTAGCCGCAATAATCGGCGCCTGAGGTCTGTATTTAGCTGCAATTTTTGCTGTGTGTCCGCTGCGGGTAGCCGTAATTATAGCTGAAGCATCAAGATTAGAAGCAGTCGCACAGGTAGCATAACTTATAGCATCCGTAACCGATTTAGTGCGATTCAAACCTTTTTTTCGCAAAATATCTTCATATGGCAAATCCTCTTCAGCTTTTTTCGCAATTTTGGCCATAGTCTCTACTACAATAACCGGATATTTGCCAGCCGCTGTCTCTCCAGAAAGCATTACGGCATCAGCACCCTCAAATATAGCGTTGGCCACATCAGATACCTCCGCCCGGGTTGGACGCGGATTATTTATCATGGACTCAAGCATCTGGGTAGCTATAATAACCATTTTCCCGGCTTGATTACACTTTTCAACTATTCTCTTCTGAACCAGAGGAACTTCTTCTGCCGGTATCTCTACTCCTAAATCGCCTCGGGCTACCATGATCCCATCTGCTACCCTGATTATATCATCCAGGTTATTAACCGCTTCCTGGCTTTCTATTTTAGCAATTATATCAATATCAGCACTCTTACTCTCCAGTATACGCCTTATCTGCAGGACATCATCAGCTGTTCTAACAAAAGAAGCCGCAATATAATCCACATTATTTTTAATACCAAAAAGTATATCTTCTCTATCCTTTTCGCTTATAAAAGGCAGGTTAATAGACACTCCCGGAATATTTACTCCCTTTTTCTCTCCCAGTTCCCCTCCATCAACTACCTGGCAGATTATTTCTGTTCCTTTAATATCCTCCACCATAAGGGTTATAAGGCCGTCAGATAATAATATTAAGGTTCCTTTTTCAACTTCCTCAGGTAAATGCGGATAATTTACATGAACTTCGTTCTGATTCCCAATAATATCCCGAGTAGTCAAAATAAATCTTTGCCCGCTTTCCAATTTAACTTTACCTTTTTCTAGCTTTCCAGTCCTTATTTCCGGCCCTCTTGTATCAAGCATTATTGCCAGAGGTTCTTTTTTCCCCTCTGTTAACCTGCGTAAGTTGTCAATCCTTCTTTGATGTTCTTCATAAGTGCCGTGGGAAAAGTTAAGCCGGGCAATATTCATCCCTGCAGCAAACATCTGTTCAAGTATTTCCATTTTTTCACTAGCAGGACCAATAGTACATATTATTTTAGTTTTTCTCATCTTTTCACCTCATAATACTTAATGTAAAATATCAACTCTATCTTTCAAATTCCCTCATCTGCCCCCAAATTACATCTCTTCCCACTCATTCAAAACCTGCCCCTTTTATATAAACTTCCCTTTTATCCTTATCTTCAAAGGTTCTTTCCTGGTTGACTGCTTTCACTCATAATCAATCCATAGCGGGTATAAATTTCTGCCTGTCCCCTTATTTTCATAGCAGAAGTATGTTCAGTAAACTGCAAAACCATAATCTCTCCTTTGTCCAACTTTTCCGTATGATGAAACTTGGTATCTTTTCCTCTGGTGAGTCCAATAATCGTAACTCCGTTTTCCAAGGCTTTAACAACAATGTAGTCTGCCTCCGCACAATTGACACAATTATGTTCCATAAAATCCCCTCCTTATGTTCTTCAATTAAACCATATATTCCCCTTTCCACATATGCTCTCCAGTTCCTGCTTTAGCTTTATATTGGCCTCAACATTATACTTATCATCTAACATTAAAGGCCTTAATCCCTGACGATATAAAATAATCTTAACCTTTCCTCTGTGCTGTGAAAACAAGGTTAAAAGTTTATTTTTAATATCCCTTTCCTCTTCTCCTTCCGCTTTTTTAACTTCAGGAAGGCGGATATGAAGCTCTCTGATTTCCCTGGGGATACTTTTTATCCTTCTTACCGCCAGTTTAGGTTCATCATCCTGTGCACTGTAAAAACCTTCTACTATCACTGGCATATCATACTTTATGTTAGCTATATTTTCCCGGTAAGATGAAGGAAAAAGAAACATTTCAAGCCTTCCACTTAAATCCTCTAAAAAAAACCGGGCATAGCTTTCCCCCTTGCGGCTTACCCTCTTTTTTAAATCAGTAACCATTCCCGCAACTCTGGCATAAACTTCCTCATCGGAAACAGCCAATTCGCTTAAGCTGTGAGTGGTGATCAGCGGTAAAGCGGACCGGTATTTTTCCAGAGGATTACACGAAACATAAAATCCTAGAACCCCCTTTTCTTTTTGTAATAATTCCTCTATCGGAAATTCCTTTATGTCGGGAACAGGAGGTTCTTCAAGCATGACTTTGGCCTCACCAAAAAGTGACATCTGGCTGCTGTCTTCACTTTGCCTTATCTTAACCGCTAAATCCATATACTCTTCCATAACCTTCAGAGCACCTTGACGGGTAATCCCTAAAGAATCAAAACAACCGGCAGCAATAAGATTTTCCAGCATCCTCTTATTTATAATCCCTAAATCTACCCGTAAACAAAAATCGAAAAAAGAAGTAAATCTTCTCTCCTTTCGCGTCTCCACAATATTTTTAACTGCATTAATTCCAACATTTTTTATCGCCCCAAGCCCAAACCTTATCCCATCATTTACCACGGTAAAATTTTCAAAACTTTCATTAATATCCGGAGGCAAAACCTTTATGCCCAGCCTTTGACATTCTTTTAGATAAAAAACTACTTTATCCTGGTTATCAATAACACTGCTTAAAAAAGCACACATGTATTCTAATGGATAATGGGCTTTAAGATAAGCAGTCTGATAAGAAATCATAGCATAAGCTGCAGAATGGCTCTTGTTAAAGCCGTAACCAGCAAAACTTTCCATAATGTCAAAAAGCCGTCCGGCTATCTCTTCGTTTATACCATTTTCAAGTGCACCTTTTATAAACTTATCCCGTTGCGCCTTCAGCTCTTCCGGCTTTTTCTTGCCCATCGCCCGTCTTAAAACATCTGCTTCACCGGGAGTGAAATTAGCGAGATTTATTGCTACCTGCATCACCTGTTCCTGATAAAGGATAACCCCGTAAGTCTCTTTTAAAATAGGTTCAAGCAAAGGATGCAGATATTCAACAGCAGCTTTCTCATGTTTGCGGTTTATAAAATCCTCCACCATACCGCTTCCTAAAGGTCCGGGGCGGTACAAAGCTATAACTGCAATTATATCTTCAAATCGGTTAGGCTTCATCTCAGATAGTATGCGCCTCAAGCCATCGCTTTCCAGCTGGAATACACCTATAGTATCTCCTCGGGATAAAAGTTCATAAACTTTCGGGTCATCTAAAGAAATATTTTCTATATCCAGCTTTATCCCCCGCACCTTTTCAATTATATTTATCGCCCGATCTATAACCGTAAGGGTTCTTAAACCTAATATATCCATTTTCAAAAGACCAATTTCTTCTACGGCTTCCTTAGCAAACTGGGTTACTATATGCCCTTCCGCCGTTTTCTGCAGTGGAAGTATAGAAGTAAGCTTTTCCCGTCCAATAACCACCCCTGCTGCATGTATAGAGGCATGACGGGGCATACCTTCAAGTGCGCGGGAAATATCTATTATTCTACGGGTTGTATAGTCACTGGTATAAGCGTTTACCAGTTCAGGTGAGATTTCTAAAGCCCTATCTATAGTTACCCCTAACTCAGCGGGAATCATTTTAGCAATCTTATCGACTTCTGTATAAGGAACATTCAGCGCCCGACCCACATCTCTAACTGCCGCCCTTGCCGCCATAGTTCCGAAAGTAATAATCTGCGCCACCTTATCTGCTCCATATTTGCTTATTATATATTCAATAACCTTATCCCGTTTTTCAAAGCAAAAATCAATATCAATATCCGGCATGCTTATCCTTTCTGGATTCAAAAACCTCTCGAAAAGTAAACCGTATTTAATCGGATCTATCGTAGTAATGCCCAAAACATAAGAAACCAAACTACCTGCTGCCGAACCTCTTCCCGGTCCCACCGGGATTTTATTAGCTTTAGACCAATTAACCAAGTCCTGTACAATCAAAAAATAAGCAGCAAATCCCATTTTATTTATTATTTCCAGTTCGTAGCGGAGTCTATCCTCCAGTTCCTTAGACGGGCAGGGATATTTTTCTTTAAACTTTTTCCATACCAGTTCAGTCAGATAAGACTCATCTGTCCATCCATCCGGAATATCAAAATGGGGCAAATGAAACTGCCCAAACTTAAAATCGAGGTTACATCTTTCCGCAATTTCTAAGGTGTTGCGGGTTGCTCCTTTATAAAGTTCAAATAACCCCTCCATTTCTTCCGCCGACTTCAGATAAAACTGAGATCCTGGAAATCTAAGGCGCCTCTCGTCATCGATACTTGATCCGGTTTGAATGCAAAGTAAAACATCATGAACTGCAGCATCGTTCTGATTAATATAATGCACATCATTCGTAGCCACCATAGGTATTCCCGTAGCCTCGCTTATTTTTTTCAACTGTTGGCATACCTTCTTTTCTTCTTCAAGTCCGTGATCCTGCAGTTCTAAATAAAAATTGCCATGTCCAAAAACCTCATCATAATATTTCGCCGTTTCTAAAGCCTCATCATATTTTCCCCTCAAAAGAAGGCGCGGAATTTCTCCCGCCACACATCCCGATAAAGCTATAAGCCCTTTGCTGTATTTTTCTAAGAGCTCCCTGTCTACCCGGGGTTTATAGTAAAATCCCTCTATGTAAGCTTTGCTTACCATTTCAGTTAAGTTTTGATATCCAATTTCATTTTCACACAGCAAAACTAAATGATATTGATCATCATCTATCCGCGGTTCTTTATCAAAACGGCTGCGCAAAGCTACATAAACTTCACAGCCGATTATTGGCTTAATTCCATGCTTTTTAGCTTCTTTATAAAAATCAATTACTCCATAAAGGACTCCATGGTCAGTAATAGCTATCGCTGGCATCTCCATTTCTGCAGCCTTTTTTACCAGTTCTTTAATCCGGCATGCACCATCTAAAAGGCTGTATTCTGTATGATTATGTAGATGCACAAAATCTGAGCCCATAACCATTCTCTCCCCAAAAAATGTCTTTAAATTTTATATTAATTTATTATACCGCAAAAAAGCACCTTGTTAATTAAAAAAAAAACCCCTCAAAGGGTTCTCTTTTATAAGTTAAGCTTTTTCTTTTCTTGTCTGTCGCAGCCGCTTGCTCATAATTCCTCCAATTCTTCCACAGGCCGCATTACTGAGCGAATCCCAGCCTTCTCTTTCAATCTGCTCCCATAAACCTAATTCTTTTGCTATCTCCACCTTAAGCCGATCTTTCTCCGTTAAAATTTTGGTCTTCTTACTATTCTTTTTGTTAATAGCCATCACCCCTGTCCTTATAATTTTTAATCTGGTTTATTCTTATATTTCCCTCAAGTAATGGCTATTTTGCTGGCAAATTTAAGAAATAAATTTATTCAAAGGCTGATAAAGATGTTTTTATAACATCCATCCCGCTTACAAAATAAGCCAATCTTACAACTTCTCTTATTTCCTGTTCCGTAACTCCATGCTCGCGTGCCTTCTTAGATAAGATCTTTACTCCTTCAGCAGCTCCTTTGCTTACATCTAAAGCCAAAACAATAAGATACTTTGTCTTCTCATCCAATGCGGAAGGCGTCATGGCACATTCTATTACTTGCTTTAAATAATCAAAAAACTCCGGATCTTTCTCCTTCAAATCTTTAACAAACCAGGGCAAATCACCATGCATAAAAATTCCTCCTTTTTTATAAAAAATTTCAAAAAATTAATTTTATAAAAAGGGATTTTAAGGAAAATATAGAAAATAGTTGTTATTGTATGTAGTATTTACAGCAGGATTAAGGAGGATGAAAGATGTTTTTTACTTTTTTAAACAAGGAAAATCCTGATTCCCTTGATTTCTCGGTCTTAGACCGTTATTCTCCAGATAAAGTATTATTCTATTATTATAATTCAAGCCTTAAAATACCAGTACAATATTACATCAGCCTGACTGAAGAAAACCCTTCAGAATCCCCGCAAAAAGAATGGATTTCCTTTTTTGAAGAAGAGCTTAAAATAATAGAAGATGTAGAAGCATTTTTAGACAACGAATATCTCGAAATCATAGGTCCGTATTATTATCCCACGACCAATACCTGCTTTTACTTTACCAAAAGCAAAGCATCTGAAGTAATTACGGCTGAAGATTTAGACATTCTAGAAAGGCTGCACCAAAGCCCAGATATTGAAAAAGAGGTATACACCTACTATAAAGCCCGTAAAAACAGCAAAAAATCTTGTAAAAACAAAGAAGAACTTTTAAAAGATATAAACATGTGTATAACCAGTCTTAAAGAAATCGAAATATTAAACCGGCACATAAATTATCTTAATAAATTCATGGAGAATCGTTCTTCTATATTAGAACAGGAGGACCTGATGCCTCCTGAACCGGACAATCTGCCACCCAAGCCTCATAAGCCGGAAGATACAGCTCAAAGTAAAGATAATATCATCTTTTTCAATTTCAGCAAAAAAAATAAAGCTAAAAATTCTGAAATATACCATAAGGAACGGAAAATTTACTATATACGCTACCGGGAATACGAAAAATCCTGCGATAGATATAAAGAAGTCCTTAAAAACTGGGAAAACTTTAAACATGAATTTTTAAAAAAATGTCTGAACGAAGTGCAGGAAGCAGAACTTAGAGCCAAAAATGCTTCCAGGGCTTTAGATATTTACAATACTATCATTGAAAAATCATTTGTTCATTCTGATTATCAGGAAGTCAAAACCTTAGAAACATTCAAACATTATCTGGAAACTGGCCGGGCTGACAATCTGCAGGACTGCATGAACCTGTTCGAAGAAGAAAAATACTGGCAGGAAATAAGAGCCAGCCAAACCCGTATTGAAAATACCATCTACTTTTTGCAAAATGCCAGCTCAAGCGAATATTTAGAAGAAGATTTTAAAAATCTTAATACCTTAACGGACAAAAAACTTGGAAATTAAATAAAACTTAATAGACACAGGATCTCCCCCTGTGTCTTTACATATTTTTAAAACTTACACTGACCACACCATTTATCTCTTTATTAACGATAATTCCTACTGCACGATAACAAAGATATCGCATAAAATCAAGCTCATATTCTTTTTTTAGACTTAACGGTTCACTTTTTAGAGGGTCAAGATAACTGTTCCTAAGTTTATGTCCTATAAGCAAAAGACCAGTTAAAAGATAAATTTCATCATCTTTAACCTCTCCGCCGATCATAAAAATAAATAAAAACCAGGCAGCCAGGTTTAAATTATCTGGAATTATTCTTACATAAGGATTATTACAAAAGGCATAAAATAAGCGGGGATAAACATCTTCCAGATAAACTTCTAATTCAGATTTATCTATTTTTAGCAATTCTTTTATATTATTAAAAAGTTCCCGGTGTTCTCCATCTTTAGCTGCTTTTTTCAAACTTCTTTTTATGCGTAAGCCTTCTTCGCTAAACCGGATGCTTTGCCTTACTAAATCTTCTAAAACCAGAACAAAAAAAAGCAGAGAATAAACCCCATCAGATATAACATCATTAAGCTTTTTCTCTTTAAAAACCTGATAAATAAGCTCTGCTTCTAAAAGCATCTTATACCATAAGGCCTGCTTAGGATTATTGATAAAATAAGAAATTCCTGGTATTTCCTGTTCTATAATCTGTTTTACACCTTCTAATAATTCTTCGTCTATTTCATTTAATACCTTATATTTTAGAGCTTCCAAATCTTCCTTCTGCTTCTGCCATCTTCTTTCCAATAAAATATCATGCCATGATAAAGTAAGCATTATTTCTCCAGCTTTCTCCCGCAAAAAAGATACCTGCAGCACTTCCTCATTTAATCTTCTTAATACTAAAACACTTTCATTTTTACCGTTTTCCACCAGCTTATTTAAATTTTCCTCCATTTCATCAAATACATTCATTATCTTTAAAGTATACTTTTGCATTTTCCCTACTATATCGGCCGAATAATTTTCTAAATCTTTAGCTATCTCGTCTCTAAATATATTTAAGCGATTCTCTAGAGATTTCTTAAGTACGCCTGTAAACTGATCAGCTAGTTTATAAACATCAAAATATTGGGCTATATCCTGTTCTTCCCTATAGTCCTTCAATTGCTCAAGCAATAATTTGTGTATATATTCATAAAAAATTTCTTTTTCAGCGTTTAACGCACTTTTTAATCCGTTTTTTCTATTATCTATAACCCGGGAAAGGTCATCGCTGCTCTTTTCCCGCATATATCTTAATTCTTTAGTTATATTATAAATAAGCTCGATATCCTCTTTAAGCCTTTCAACCAACTTATATCTTTCATCGGTGGTAGTTCTTACTATTTTTAAAACTGGATCTATCTCTCCGATAATCTTATCTACTTCATTGGCAAAATCCTGGCCGGTTGCCCAAAGCTGCCCCAAATCTTCTTCAAAATCTTCACATATTTCTTCTGACAGCGGTTCAACTGCTGCTTTTATTTCTTTTTCAAAAATCTCTTCACATAACGGTTTTATCTCCTGCATAAGCCTATTTATTATTATATGATTATTCACTTCCTTTAAATCCTGTTCTTCTTCAAAATAAGCCAGAGACTTTATAAACAATATGCCGGCAATTCCTAAAATTAAAAATATAACCAATAAAAAAAGCGAAAAAATCCCGGCTAAAGCAAGGAAAGCCATGATATTAACCAGAATTAAACACCAGAGCAATATCCATAAATTATTATTGTAATATATATTTCTTTTAAGCCAACCCCAAAAAGTCACAGCAATAATCACCTCATAATATATATATCGTTCCTGATCAATAAAAAATTAATTATTTAGATAAAATCCTACAAAAGCATATGCACAAAAGACTGTAAATAATCAAAAGCGAGTAAAATAAAGATAATCGTGAAACAGACTTTAAAAAGTTCCGGCCTTATAACATTTGATATTTTTACCCCTATCTGGGCACCAATAACCGTTCCCAATCCCATTAAAAATCCAGTTTCAAAATCAACAAAACCCTGCAAGAGTTTTATCATCCCTCCAAATAACGCAATAGGAAGCATAGCCAGAAGAGTAGTTCCTGCTGCCTTTGCCGGCTTTAAATTAAGCATCCACATCATAGCCGGCACCATAATAAAGCCTCCCCCCAACCCTAAAAGTCCGGTAAGGGTTCCAGTAAAAATGCCCAGTAAAATCAAATAATAAAAAGGGATCTTCTTTTCTTTAGTTTCATCTGCTTTCTCTCCTTTTTGCCAGCCAGCATAAACCTCCCATGCCATTTTCGCTGCCATAATTAAAAAAATAATCCCTAAAAGAACTTTTAATAGTTCAACATTAGTCGTCAGATATTGCTTGAATATATAAGAACCTGCACACACCCCGGTAATTCCACCCAATGCTACCAGAAGCCCGCTTTTTACTTCTACATTTCCCTTACGGTAATGGCCAAAAGCACCTGATACAGAAGTAAAAATAACCGCAAAAAGAGTAGTTCCTACCGCTACAGGAGAAGAAAGCCCAAGTAAAATTTCGGAAGCAGGAAGCATTACAACTCCTCCGCCAATCCCTAAAATAGCCCCTAAAATACCTGCTGTCATTCCCATCAGAAGAACCATCAAAATACTCATATTCTCTCACCTTAACAAAAATATATCCGGCCAAGATTTACCTTGCCGGAGAATAATCAATATCTAAGTTATTATAACAAAATAATCTGAAAAAAGTTACCGCAAAAAGTTTAATAAACCTTATCAAATCCATAAAAAATCAGAAGTATTTTCTTTCAAGGCATCAAAAAACAAAGCCCTCCCATCCTCATTGGCAACTGCTAATGACCTTATTGAAAAAGCCCTCAAAGCATCATATACTGACAAAGTACCTTCAGCTGAATCTTTGCGTCCGGTAAAAGGAAATTCATCCGGTCCGCGGCGGCACTGGCTGTTTAAATTTACCCGTGATACCTGATGTACGAGAATATCTAAGAGCGGTATAGCTTTTGCTGCGCTGGTGCTGAATATACTCGCCTGCTGTCCATAATCAGATGTAAAAAGATAATCCTTAAGTTCATCTATATCCGCAAATGAGGAAACAGGTATTACGGGGCCAAATTGTTCAACATGATATATCTTCATATCGCTGGTAACCGGATAAAGCACAGTAGGATAATAAAGATTGCCGGAACTTTTACCTCCATTTTTATTAATAATCCTAGCTCCTTTGGTTACTGCATCTTCTACCAGCTCTCCTAGCCATTCTACTTTATTCTTTTCCGGCAAGGGGGTTACAGTTACTCCTTCTTCCCAGGGCATACCGCATTTCAAGCTATCAACTTCATTACAAAAAATCTGTAAAAACTTTTCCGTTATTTTTTCATCAACCCATATATGTTTTAAAGCAGTACATCTCTGTCCATTAAACTCTAAAGCTCCTTTAACACATTCTTTGCTTGCTTTTTCAAGATCGGCATCACTTAAAATAAAAGCAGGATTTTTTGCTTCCAATCCTAATATAGTTCTAAGCCTGTTGCCATGTGGATGCTGGTTTATCAATAATTTTGCAACCTGAGTTGAGCCAATAAACCCTAAAGCATTTACCTCTCCCGATTTTATTATAGGCCCTATAATCCCTTCTCCGTCACCATTTATAAAATTGATAGTTCCTTTAGGAAAAGAACAGGCAAAAGCAGGCATAAAAAGGCTTAAGCAAAGTGCTCCATAACGCGGTGGCTTTACAATCACCGAGTTGCCCATAATAAGAGCAGGAATAAGCATAGCAAAGGTTTCATTAAGAGGATAATTGAAAGGGCCCATACAAAGCACAATACCTAAAGGTGTTCTTCTCACCTGTGCTACAAAGTTTTCTACACTTATTATTCCACTGCTCTTCTTATCGAGGTTTTGTAAACTGGTTATAGTATCTTCTATATATCTAACTGTCCGATCGAATTCATCTAAACAAGAAGGATAAGGCTTGGCTATCTCCCACATCTCTAAAAGGGCAAATTCTTCACGGATATTTTTTATTTTGCTTATAAAATCCTGAACACAGCTTATCCGGTCTCCAACCCGCATCTTCGCCCATTCTCCGGTTCCCCCCTTATATGAATCTAAAGCAGCTTTAAGCGAATCTAAAGCCTCCTTTCTAGAAAGTTCCGGATATTCGCCTACCATTACCAATTTTATCTTTGATCTTTCTTTTATTCTGAGCGGTGAATAAACCTCAGTTCCTTTATCATAAGTTAAAATTTCGCCATTTAATAAATACTGCCGATTTAAAGCAAACTTTTTCAATCTAAATTTTTCGGGTATATCTTCTTCTGCATAAAAAGCATTTTCTAAGTCAAAAGGCATCTTCTCTCCTCCTCATATTCGCTAATTTATCCATTGTGCTACTAGTTTTAACTGCCAGTCTTATTTCATACTGAAAAAGATTATTTTTTGAAAATTCAGTTATTTTTCTTTGAAAAAATCGAATTTTAAAAATAATATAAAACAAATATATTTATTTAAAATAAAAAGATTATGGTTTATAATTTTAATATAATCCATGTGGTTGCTAACCAACAGGTTTTACAAATTTTGTATTTTGTATTACTGTATGCATAGCGTAGGTTAGCAGCTGTTTTTTAAAATCTGAATAAATTCAACGAGGGGGGAAAGTAGATGAAGGGCTACAAGGAAATCATAGCCAGCTATGCTGATGTACCGGGGGGCATAATCGAAGCATATCATGCCGTTCAAAAAGAATTAAGCTACCTGCCTGAAGAAGCCATCTTTGAAGCTGCCAAGGTATTTAACATTCCTGTATCTGAAGCCTATGGTGTAGCAACATTCTATTCCATGTTCTCAGTAAAGCCCAGGGGGAAAAATGTCATTCGTATTTGTGAAAGTGCACCCTGTCACGTTGCTGGAGCTGCCGAAGTAGTAGCAGCACTGGAGAGGGAATTAGGCATCTGCATGGGAGAAAGCACACCTGACGGTCTTTTTGCCCTTGAATTCACCGAGTGTGTCGGACAGTGCCAAGCTACTCCAGTAATCACCATCAACGGTAAACCTTATCTCAATGTCAGCCCGGCAAAAGTACCGAAAATCTTAGCAGAATACAAATAAAACCTGTTTCTTATTAAATACGATATGATTCCAATACCTGAAAGGAGGGCAAAATATGGCCGAGGAAATGCGCATCGTTCTGCGCAACTACGGCAAAATTGACCCGCTTAAAATTGAAGATTATATAGCCCAGGGCGGGTATAAAGCTTTGGAAAAAGCCCGTAGTATGGATAGAGAAGCATTAATTGAAGAAGTAAAGAAATCCAAGCTGAGAGGACGTGGAGGAGCTGGATTTAACTGTGGTCAAAAATGGTCTTTCGCCTATCAGGCACAGGCTGATCAAAAATATGTAGTATGCAACGCTGATGAAGGTGAACCGGGGACATATAAAGACCGCCTTATAATGGAAAATGACCCGCACACCTTAATTGAAGGCATGGCTATTTGCGCCTATGCTATCGGAGCTACTAAAGGTTATATTTATTGCCGCGGCGAATATCCGCATCTGGTTGATGTCCTAAATACTGCCATCAAACAGGCAAAAGAAAAAGGTTTCCTTGACGGCTTCGATCTCCAGGTAAGAAGCGGAGCCGGTGCTTATGTATGCGGTGAAGAAACTGCCCTTATTGAATCTATTGAAGGACACAGAGGCGAACCGCGCTTTAAACCGCCTTATCCTCCTTCCGAAGGATTATGGGGCAAGCCCACCATAGTAAACAATGTCGAAACCTTTGCCAATATTCCGGTTATAGTTGAAAAAGGTGCTGACTGGTATGCTTCTATAGGGGTGCCTTCTTATCCTGGAACTAAAGTCTTCACTTTAACCGGCGACATAAACAACAAAACTTTCTTCGAAGTCCCTACCAATACCACTATTCGCGAACTCATTTACAAATACGGCGGAGGCATTCCGGGAGGCAAGAAGTTCAAAGCTGTTCAAATAGGCGGAACTTCTGGAGCGTTCATCCCTGAAGAACTTTTAGACACTCCCGTCGCCTTCGACAATATGGCAGCTATTGGAGCTACTTTAGGTTCAGGCGCTGTCTTTGTACTTGATGAAACCCGCAACATTGTTGATGTAGTAACCAGAATCGCCAAATTCTTTGAACACGAATCCTGCGGTAAATGTGCTCCCTGCCGGGAAGGCACGGCCAGAATGCATGAAATAATGAGCAAGCTCAACAGCGGCAAAGGCTCAGCTAAAGACATTGAAACTCTCTCCAGACTTGGTCGGGTTATGTCATATTCATGCCTGTGTGGGCTGGGTCAGGCTGCCCCCGCACCAGTACTTACCACTATTCAGCATTTTAAAGCCGACTATAATGCTAAATTAGTGTAGGAAAGAAGAGCAAAAAGGAGTGAAATGAATGGTTAATCTTACTATAGACGGAATTAAAGTCTCCGTTCCTGAAGGCTCAACCATCCTGCAGGCAGCTAAAGAAGTCGGTATTAAAATTCCTACTCTTTGTTATCATCCCGATCAGTCTGTGAAAGCAAACTGTAGGGTATGTGTATGTGAAGTTGAAGGAAATAGACTTCTGCAGGCAGCCTGTTCAACACCGGTTACCGAAGGAATGGTGGTTAAAACCAGAACCCCCAAGGTTATTGAAGCCAGAAGAACTATATTAGAACTCATACTTTCCAATCATCCTCAAGATTGTCTTAACTGTCCAAGGAACGGAAATTGCGAACTGCAGACATTAGCTGAAGAATATTTCATCCGTGATATTCCGTTTGAACATAAAGTCCGCGGTCTAGCTAAAGATACTTCTACTCCTGCAATAGTCCGGGATCCGGACAAATGTATACTTTGCCGCCGCTGTATCGAAGCGTGCAGCGTAACCCAGTCGGTATACGCTTTAGGCTTAGAAGACCGTGGTCACGAAGCTATGGTTGTTCCTACTATGGGCAAAAGCTTAATGGACAGCCCATGTGCAATGTGCGGTCAGTGTATCCATGCTTGCCCGGTAGGAGCTATAACTGAAAATGAACAGTTAGACGAACTGTTAGCAGCCATAGCTGATCCTGATAAGATAGTAGTAACCCAAATAGCTCCGGCAGTTCGTTTGGCTATTGCTGAAGAAGTCGGCATGAAACCGGGTGAAATGCCGATGGATGTATTTGTTGCTGGATTACGCCAAGTAGGCTTTGATTATGTTTTACACACCAACTTTACAGCTGACCTTACCATAATTGAAGAAGGCAACGAACTGTTAAAGCGCTTGAACGAAGGCGGAGTTCTGCCGATGTTCACCTCATGCAGCCCGGGATGGATTAACTTCTGCGAAACTTATTACCCTGATCTTTTAGATCATCTTTCTACCTGTAAGTCTCCTCAGCAGATGTTTGGAGCCCTTGTAAAGACTTACTGGGCAGAAAAAATGGGTATTGACCCGGCTAAAATCTATTCTGTTTCAATAATGCCCTGTACTGCTAAGAAATACGAAGCAACTAGACCGGAAATGCAGGACAGCGGATACCGTGATGTAGATTTGGTTCTGACCACCCGTGAAATCGGACGCCTCTTTAGAATGAGCGGTATAGACTTTACCAAGCTCGAAGGAGCTCCCTTTGATTCCTGGATGGGCAAATACACCGGTGCCGGAGTTATATTTGGGGCTACCGGCGGTGTTATGGAAGCAGCCCTCCGTACTGTATATGAAGTAGTAACTAAAGAAGAGCTCAAAGATGTAAACTTTACTGCTGTTCGCGGTATGGAAGGCATTAAAGAAGCTGAAGTTGATCTTAAAGGCACAGTGGTGAAAGTTGCAGTTGCTCACGGTTTAAGCAATGCAAGAAAACTCATGGATCAGGTAAGAGAAGGCAAATCTCCATACCACTTCATCGAAATAATGGCCTGTCCCGGTGGATGTATCGGCGGCGGTGGACAGCCTATAACTAAATCCAATGCTCAGCGCCAAGTTCGCATAGATGCTATCTATGCTGAAGACGAAAGCTGTGAAATCAGAAAATCACATGAAAATTCCGAAGTAAAAATCCTTTATGATGAGTTCCTGCATGAGCCGTTAGGACATAAATCGCATGAGCTCCTGCATACTCATTATCATCCGAAAAACAAAAAATATCTTTAAAAATTATCCAACTCATTAAACAATATCATTCTTCCTGATAAAAAGGCGTTAAGCTGATTTAGAGGGGGGACAGAAAAGTTTCGGCCGTTTACTCTGTCCTCTCAGAGTAAACGGCCTTCATTTAAGAAAGGGGTTTTTAAAATGCAGAAAACCCGCTTAGGAGTGGTAGGAATAGTCATAGAAAACCGTAATTCTGCTGCAGAAGTAAACAGGATACTAGGCGAACATGCACATATAATAATAGGCCGTATGGGCGTTCCTTATAAAGAAAAAGAGGTGTCGGTTATATCGCTGATTGTAGACGGAAATACTGATGAAATTGGAGCTATGACAGGAAAGCTGGGTAATATTCCTCATGTTACAGTTAAAACCGCTTTAACCAAAAATAAATAAAACTGTAAAATCGAAATCTATCATCCCTGATAACAAGGTCAAAGCTGCGTTAAAGGGGGGCTTAAATAGATAAAAGCCTTTTCAAGCTTCCGCCTTCCTTATCAGGGCAGGCGGATTTTCTTTTAAGAACCCCTTTAAAGCAAAAAAAGGAGGTTGTATAATGCTTACCAAAAATGAGATCGATAAGTGGATTGAAAGTGTAATAAAACCGGAACAAATTGAAAAATATTTGGAAAATGGACGCGATTTTATCGATGACCACTTTATATATGAAACCCTTATGGCCAATAAAAATCCAGACAAATCAAGAATAAGAGAAATAATATCTAAATCACTGGAACTAAATCGGTTGGAACCTGAAGAAACTGCAGCCCTTCTCAACTGTGAAGACGAAGAATTATGGGAAGAAATGTTCGAAGCTGGTGGTAAAATAAAGGAAAAAGTATATGGACGAAGAATAGTATTCTTTGCCCCCCTTTATGTCAGCAACTACTGTGTAAACAGCTGTGTATATTGCGGCTTCCGCACGGAAAATGAGAAAACAGTTCGCAAACAGCTTACTATGGAAGAAGTAGAAGCAGAAGTAAAAGCTCTAATTT
The DNA here is from genome assembly GCF_017656155.1 of Thermosyntropha sp. Classification (GTDB taxonomy): domain Bacteria; phylum Bacillota; class Syntrophomonadia; order Syntrophomonadales; family Syntrophomonadaceae; genus Thermosyntropha. The sequence continues at coordinate 29,169 of NZ_JACDOH010000004.1, forward strand.
CCAAAGGCCATAAGCGCCTCATTGTAGTATTTGGCGAACATCCATTATCCGATGTTCATTTTATAGCCAAAACCTTGAATACGGTTTACAACACTAAAGAAGGCAGAGGCGAAATTCGCCGCTGCAATGTTAACGCAGCCCCTATGTCCATAGAAGATTTAGAAATACTGCGTGATGTAGGTATAGGAACCTTCCAGGTTTTCCAGGAAACCTACCATCATGAAACTTACAGGAAACTTCATCCCCGCGGCATAAAAGCCAATTACGGATGGAGGCTTTATGCCCTGCACCGTGCTATGGATGCAGGTGTAGATGATGTAGGTATAGGTGCACTTTTCGGCCTTTACGATCCCAAGTTTGAAGTTATGGGACTTCTGATGCATACCATAGACTTAGAAAAAAGGTTTGGGGGGGTAGGTCCTCATACCATATCATTCCCCCGTTTGGAACCTGCTTCTAATACTCCATTTACCAGACAAAGCAAATACCTGGTAGATGATAAAACCTTTAAGAAATTAGTAACTGTAATCAGGCTTTCTGTCCCCTATACCGGCATGATTTTAACTGCTCGCGAAAGGGCCGAAGTCCGAAGGGATGTTATACCGGTAGGAGTAACCCAGATAGATGCCGGATCCAACATAGGAATCGGCGCATACAGCACAGATACCGTCGATCATGACCGGCAGCAGTTTATATTAGGAGATACCCGGGGTTTAGATGAAGTCATTCGTGAAATGGCAGAAAACGGGCGAATAACCTCCTTCTGCACCGCCGGTTACCGCTGCGGCCGAACTGGCGATTACTTTATGGATATTGCCAAAAAAGGGAAAGTCCATCATCTGTGTATGCCCAACGCTATTCTAACCTTTAAAGAATACCTATTAGACTATGCAAGTGAGGAAACTAAAATGGTCGGTGAAAAATTAATAGAAAAAGAACTGGAAGCCCTGCCAAGCGAATCTCTTAAGAATACCGTCCGGGAAATGCTTAAGCGAATTGAAAACGGAGAAAGAGATCTTTTCCTGTAAAGAAGGTGCAAATGATGTTAAACCTGATTGATTTAATACCAGAAGAAAAAGTTAAAGATGAAGAAGACCTTATAGAAAAATGTCATGAAATCATAAAGCAAATTTATCCGGATCTTTTGATAAGGTGGGCTAAAATTTACGGCAACCGCTGGTCTTTTATAAGAGGCGATCAAACCGGCTTAAGCCTTGCCATGGAAAAACATCAACTCACAAAATCTGTTGGAATTTTGCTTGATAATCCTGAAATCCTTACCCCTGAGCAAAAAGAAGAGCTTTTAAACGGGCTCAAGGAGGCTTTTTTGAATGCCAAATATGTCTGAAAAAGAAATCCTTTATTTTTTAGAAAGCAAAGACGCGAATGACCTGATTTACCTTATAAACAAGGCTGGGAGAGTTAGAGAAAAAAATATCGGCAATGTTGTTTATGCAAGAGGTCTTATTGAGTTTTCCAATATCTGCTCAAAAGACTGTTTTTACTGCGGTCTGCGCAGAAGCAACCGAAAAGTAAACCGCTATCATCTTTCTAAAGACGAAATACTTCTTCTTGCCAATACCGCTTATAAAAACGGATTTCATTCCATTGCCCTGCAGTCAGGAGAAATACCAACTGAATCAGAGGTTGATTTTCTAGCCGATGTGATATATGAAATAAAAAAAACTACCTCCCAAAATAACGATCCTGGGTTAGGAATTACTTTAAGTATCGGGGAATTGACCTTTTCCCAGTATAAAAAACTTTATGACGCCGGAGCCCACCGTTACCTTCTGCGCATTGAAACTTCAAACCCCGATCTCTTTGCTCGGATGCATCCTCCGGAGCAAAGCTTTCAAAAAAGGCTCGAATGTCTTTATGCCCTTAAAGAAATAGGATACCAGGTAGGAACCGGTGTCATGATCGGGCTTCCACATCAAAGTTATGAAAACTTGGCATGTGACCTTAAATTTTTTTTAGACTTTGATATTGACATGTTGGGGATGGGGCCTTATATTCCCCATCCTGATACCCCGTTAGCTCAGGAAAGCAAGATAAAAATAGACCCTTACATTTCAACTGTTAAAATGATAAGCTTAGCCCGGATATTAATGCCTGATATTAATATAGTAGCTTCTACTGCCTTGCAGACTATTCATCCGGAAGGTTTAAAAATGGGACTTAAAGCAGGCGCCAATATAGTCATGCCTGTTTTAACTCCGGAAGAAAGACGTGAAGATTACAGTCTGTACACAGGCAAAAAATATACTCCATTTAATGATTTATTCAATCAGATACAAAAAGCCGGCTTTGAAATAGTTTTATGGAAATGGGGAGATCCGCCCCACTGGTATAAACGTCATAACTTAACCTACATTCCTAAATAAACCAGCAATCACCAATACAGTGAGGTGTTAAAAGGTGCGTATAGAAAAAGATTACCTCGGTGAAGAATCAGTTCCCGAGGATGCTTATTACGGTCTTGCTACAGTCCGCGCCAGCAAAATCTATGATGTTTCCGGCTACCGGTGGCAGAGGGTTTTCATCAAAAGCATAGCCCAGGTAAAACAGGCTGCCCTCCAAACCATCAAAGACTTAGGATATATGGAAGAAAACAAGGCTGATGCCCTCCTGCAGGCTACTCAAATATTGGAATCCGGCCAATTGGATCAATATATCATCGTTGATCCCCTGCAGGGAGGAGCAGGAACCGCGACCAATTTTAACATAAATGAAGTTTTAGCTAACAAAGCTTTAGAAATATTAGGTTATGAAAAGGGCCGCTATGACATTATTCATCCTATTGATGATGTAAATAAATTCCAATCCACCAATGATGTATTCCCTACTGCTTCTCGGCTGGCCATTATCTATGCATTAAAAGAACTGGAAGCGGCAGTAGAAAAACTGCAAAGCTCACTGCAAGAAAAAGAAAAAGAATTTGTCAGCCTGGTAAAAGCAGGACGTACTCAATATCAGGATGCTGTTCCCATCTCCCTTGGTATGGAATTCAGCGCTTTTGCTGAAGCAATTGCCCGTGACAGGTGGCGCATATTCAAATCCTTTGAGCGCATAAAAGTTATCAACCTGGGAGGAACAGCAGTAGGAACCGGAATCACTGCCCCCCGCCGCTACATATTTAAAGTAAGTGAACAGCTGAGAAAAATAACCGGCCTTGGTATCGCCAGGGCTGAAAATATGGTAGAAGCAACTTCCAATGCTGACGTATACTCTGAAGTAAGCGGAATCATGCGTTCTCATGCAGTAAACCTCATTAAAATCGGCAATGACCTTAGATTTTTATCTTCGAGCCTATGTCGGGAAATCACGTTAAAACCATTAATACGTGGCTCCTCAATTATGCCTGGTAAAATAAATCCGGTTATACCCGAACTTATGGTGCAAAGCGGGCTAAAGGTTTTGGGAAACGACACTACCATATCTTACGCTACTTCCCAGGGACATTTAGAACTAAACCCGTTCTTACCGCTTATAACTTATACTATGCTAGAGTCATTAGAACTACTGCAAAAAACTGATTTAAGAGCGGTAGATTACTGTATCCGTGACATAAAAGCCAACCCGGAAAGAATCAGACAAAACCTGTATTCCAGTCAGGCTTTACTTACTGTCCTGCTGCCTTATCTGGGATGCACCAGAATCGAAGAAATATGGAACTATATGCAAAAAAACCAGTTAGACCTGGTTCAGGCTAACCAGATTCTTAATTTCATGCCTCCGGAAAAGCTGGAAGAATTATTAAATCCTTACAATTTGCTTAGATTAGGAGAGGTTGATATATGAACGATCTTAACCAAACAACTAAAGGTATGCGCACCTGCATAGCTTTTCTTGGCCGGCGTAATGCAGGCAAATCTTCTCTTATAAACGCACTGGTAGGCTTTGACCTGGCTATAGTCTCTGATATCGCCGGAACTACTACTGACCCGGTAGACAAAGCGGTGGAAATAAGCCCTTTAGGTCCCTGTCTGGTAATTGATACGGCAGGGATAGATGATACAGGAGAACTGGGGCAAATGCGCATAAAAAAGACTGAACAGGTTATAGATGATGCTGATGTAGGCCTTATCATAATCGGTGATGGAAAATGGACAGAATATGAAGAAAAAATCCTGAAACTTCTCACCCAAAAAGGCAAACCGGTAATAGCAATTATCAACAAAAAAGACTTAAACCTTCACACAGAATTAGAAAAAACCCTTAAAGCCAAAAATATCGAATACGTACTTACCTCCGCCTTGAAAAAAGAAGGTATAGATGCACTGAAAGAAAAACTAAGACAGCTTAAAAATATGAGTAAACTAGAGGAACCTGCTTTGATAGGGGACATAATTAAAGGTGGGGATCTGGTGGTTTTAGTAGTTCCCATAGATCTGGGAGCTCCCAAAGGTCGACTTATCCTGCCCCAGGTGCAAACCATACGGGATATAATTGACAATGATGCTGCCGCTCTAGTAGTAAAAGAGCGAGAATTGGCCAGCACCCTGGAAAAAATAAATTACCAGACACGCTTGGTAATAACCGATTCTCAGGTGGTGCTTAAAGTAGCAGGAGATGTTCCAGACAGCATACCCCTTACCACCTTCTCCATCCTCTTCTCCCGCTTTAAAGGGGATCTGGACACTATGGTCTTAGGAGCTAAAGCAATCGAGAAACTTGACCACGGAGATAAAGTGCTCATTGCTGAGGCATGTACCCATCACGCCCTGGCTGATGATATAGGCAGGGTAAAAATACCGCGCTGGCTTACACGTTATACAGGCAAAGAATTGCATTTCGATACGGCTGCCGGTCCTAATTTTCCGGAAAATCTTGAAGATTATAAACTTATCATCCAGTGCGGCGGCTGTACTATAACCCGCCGCGCTTATCTGAACCGAATAGAAAAAGCCAGAGCTCATAACATACCTATCACTAACTATGGTATTGCCATAAGCTATGTTCAGGGCGTGTTAGAGCGCACCATAAAACCCTTTCCAGAAGTAACCGATATTCTGGAAGACAATGTCCTGTAGATATATTTCCCGCAAATGCTAAAACCACCTGTCCAGTATTTTGAGGACAGGTGGTTTTAGCAATACACGACACTATTTTCTTCACAGCACCTTACTTGTAAACTGTGATCTATGTTTTTCAGCAAAAGCTCTAGTTCCTTCTTTAAAATCATCTGATGCCCATGCTAAAACTTGATTAAGACTTTCCAGCTCAGCCCGGACATAAAAATAAATGGTCGGGATGACAGGATTTGAACCTGCGACCTTCTGGTCCCGAACCAGACGCTCTACCAAGCTGAGCCACATCCCGACACAAAAATATTAATTTAAAATCAATGCAAGAATTATTCTACATTAAAAAATGAATAAATTCAAGAAGATATTATACTTTACCCTTTCAAAATATTTTATCTGCTTAAAGCCTCATGGATTTTATCATACAAAACCCGTGTTATTTTGGCATCAAGCTGACCGAAAGAACGATTTCGCAATTCATTTAAAGCAACAGAAAAATCTACTGCTGCTGCATAAGGACGATCAGTAGTCATAGCATTAAATATGCTGGAAACCGCTGTCATACGGGCATAAAGGGGTATATCACTTCCTAAAACTCCCTGGGGGTAGCCTGTTCCATCTAAACGCTCATGATGCATCAAAACTCCTATTATAACCCGGGAAGGCATCCACTCGGTTTTAAGCAGGGTTTTAGCACCCAAAATAGGGTGAGTTTTTACCAGCGCCCATTCTTCTGCATCAAGGGGGCCTTTTTTCTGAAGCATTCCTTCCGGTAGCCTGGTTTCTCCTATATCATGTAAACATCCGGTTAAGCCTGCTTCCCATGTTTGATGATTGTTAAGCCTAAGCCAGATACCGAGCAGAATATTTAAAATAGCTGTATTCAGGGCATGATTTTCATAAGTGTACTCTATTCTGTTTCGTTTAATCTGCAAATAATGGTTCAACGCTGTTTTATCATCATTCATTAAATAACGGGTTAACAGCATTATATCATCCTTTAAATTTCCCTGCATCGGTTTATTATATTTTCCTCTTAAAGCCGTTCTCCTAACTTCAAACAAAAGGGTATTATATAATTTGGAAAATTCAGCAAAATTGTTGGCTTTTTCTTTCATTTTTTCCAAATTTTCATTGGAAACCGGAGAAGTACTGGTAGAAGCTCTCCCTTCTGTTTCGATATAGACAAATTCTATGCCTTTATTTAAAAGCCCCTGTTTCAATTCAGCAATTAATACTGTTCCACTCTTCAATAAGAGTCTGCCATTTTCATCAAAAATATCCTGAGCCAAACTTTCATTTATATTTAAATCGTTAAGTGAAATTTTTCTTTTCATATATCAATCTCCCCATCCACAATAACAGCTTTCATCCCTATTTTAATTTTAGCAAAATTTCATTCTCTGGTCTTATTTTTTTTGACATTTTATCCAGTCATCTTGCTCAAAATCTCCCAAAATAAAAACAAGGTTGATATCTAATACAATCTATCAACCTTGTTGCACACCATCTTAAAAAATTAACCTGCACAGGGCAAACAAATCTTTACCCTGGTTCCCTGATTTAGCTTGCTGTCCAATATTATCTCTCCCCCGTGTTCTTTTATAATCTTATAGCTTATTGACAGGCCAAGACCTGTATTAACATCTTTGGTAGTAAAAAAAGGCTCTATTACCCTTTTTAAATTATCTTCGTCTATTCCACGTCCCTCATCGGTAAAAATTATATAAATAAAGTTTTGTTCTCTCCCTGTTTCTACGGTTATCGTACTTCCTGAATCAGAAGCCTCCAAGGCATTGCGCAGGATATTTATCAAAACCTGTTCTATTTGATCTATGTCAACATAAACCTTACATACATCACCACTGCCTTTTCTCACCAGATTTACTCCCCGCATCATAAGTTCCCTGCGCATTACGATTAAAGCCTTATCCAAAAGGTGATTTATATCAGTCTCTTTTTTTTCTGTTATGATATCACGGGACAGGCGCAGGAAAGCATGTATTATATTATCAGCCTTATCTACCTCTTCTATCATCATATTATAAAAATCTTTATTTTTCGGATCATCAACTGCCAGCATCTGAGCCAACCCGCGGACAGTAGTCATAGGATTACGCACTTCATGGGCAATGCTCTGCGCTATATCACCAATAATAGCAAAACGCTGAAAAAGTTCATTTTGCTCTTTTTCAGCTTCCCTTCGCATAATCTCCGCCATTTTTTCCCGGTATAGCAAGGTTTCTATGGCAATAGATATTTCTGATACTATTTCGGCTATAATCCAGTTGTTTACATTAATTTTATCTTTCTTATATGCCCATTTAAACAAACCTATTTTCCCGTTTACACCTTTAAGGGGCATCTTTACTGCATAATCATATCCAGCCTCCCACAAATGCCGGTCATCTCTGTTAATCTTTCCACTTAGGTAATATTCAACAAATTGTCTTTCTTCTAAACCCTCAATAATATCGCAAACCTTTTTATCATGTATAGTCGAAAACCAGTTTTTTCTCTGTCTAATTGTATAAATATTAACTATATCATCATTGTATATATAAATTTCAAAGCTGTAATCCGGAATTTCTTCAGCAAAGCATTTTATAATATCAAAAAAAGCTTCATCAGCACATTTGCTTTCGGCAATTATTCTAAATATCCTTTTGACCAGGTCGTTCTTAAGTCTCTTTTCTTCATAACTCTCTCCCGAACTTTCTTCAATGTCTAAATCCTTCAATGATACCATAACTGCCGGTTTGTCATTATAAAAAAGGGACACTAATTTTAAAACAGCAGGTATTCTTGTCCCATTCTTCGTAACTACATCAGCCGTAAAACTGATTATCTCCTGTTCAACATTCTTACACTTATCTGCTACTACCGCAAAACTGCGTCTGTATTCCGGTGCTATCCATTCCCATTTTTTTAATTTTTTTAATTCATCCAGTGTATATCCGGTTATACTGCAGAACTTCCTGTTAGCAAATATGATATTATTCTCATAAATTATATTTATCGGTTCCGGAGAATTTTCCAGAAGAAACATATATCCAGATTCAAACCTGCACATCATCTGTTTATAATGCTCCATTTCTTCTACATTGCGAATATGCAGCTGCACTGCAAACTCTCCTTCATACATCGTAGAAAAATAACTTACTTCACAGTAAATCGGCATCCTATCTTTACGCAGAAAATGATGTTTTATCTTTTCTCTTACCAGAAGCTGATGATCAAATAAAACCTCCAGATAATACTCCAGCTTTTTTCTTTCTTCCTCTCTCACAAAATCCAGAGGACTTAGTCTTAACACTTCATCCTTATCATAACCAAAAATCTGACAAAAAACTTCATTGGTTGCTAAAAAACCTTCCTTTCCTATAATGCAAATACCCTCTAATGCATGCTCCAAAATACTTTTGTATCTTTGTTCTAAAATCAGCAAAGCTTTTTTAGCATCCGGATAACCTTCTGCTTCAATCAAAAAAGAAATACAAATATCCTCATGTTTGAACAATTCCATAAAAAAGGGAAGATAACTTCCATTTTTACTTTTTAAATAAACAATTTCATCTGTTTTAAGACAAACCTCTTCTTCCAGACTTTCTTCTGCAACAACAATATCAAAAAAATTTTGTCCTAATAACTCATTTCGTTTATATCCTAACAATAAAGCCCCTCTTATATTAACATCCAGAATTTTTCCCTTTCGATCATATATCACAACCGGCACACCTAAAAATTCCAGAAGACGCCATTTTCTATATTCATCGCTTCTTTTCCAGCTTTCTATTATTTTAGAAACACTAATCTCAAAATCATAATTTATGTCCACTTTTATACTCTCCTTTCTCCACCAGCAAACATATTCGTCCTTTTTTTCTATTTCCCTTGCCAAAAAAATCGTCAAATTACTGAAAAAGTCCTGAGTTTTTTATTACATAATTGCCATATTAAGGAAAACATTTTTCGCGGGTTATCAATAGAATGTAGTAGAGAAAGGAGGAAGCAACATGCAGGCAAGTATCGAAAATATCTGGAATTTTCTTAAACAAACAACCCAGGAAAGTGAACTTTTAATTATTACTAAAACCCTACTCAAAATAATTGAGATGATAGATATTTGTACCTTTTCACATGTAATTAAAACCACTTTTTATTGCTCAATATTGGCTAATACATTATCTTTATCACCAAAAGATCGTGAAAAGCTTTATTTTGCCAGCCTACTGCACGATACTGGAAAACTTTTAATAGATAAAGAAATTATATCTAAAAAAACTTTCTTAACTCCTGAAGAATGGGAGATAATAAAAAAACATCCTGGATACAGCGCAGAACTAATAAACAGTTTAGGCCCTTACCAAGATATTGCTCTTATAATAAAACATCATCATGAAAGATATGATGGGAATGGCTACCCGGATGGTTTAAAAGGAGAAGAGATACCGGTTTTCTCCCGTATGCTGGCAGTAGCAGACAGTTTCGAAGCTATGACTGGCAATCGCTCTTATAAAAAGCCTCTATCTATTGAAGAAGCCATATGCGAACTGAAAAGATGTTCCGGAATACAATTTGATCCAATAATAGTAGATTTTTTTATCCAAAGCCTCAAAAAGGCACTTATTTATTAAAAAAACAGGATGGTCTTTATTTCTAATATAAATATTATAAATATAAGCCATCCTGTTTATTATATCCATAAATTCTCACTCATCCTTCATTAAAAACGATGGTGGGTCACCCGCAAGGGCAGATTAAATTTATGGGTTATAGTATTTCCGATTTCTTCTATATCATCAGATGTAACATCAATTACCAGGCATTTAAGCTTAGAATAAATTCGGTAAGCGTTATCAAGCTCTTCTGCTACCATTTCATCCAGACTTTCTATATCTTCAGGAATTTTAAAACTTCTCATTCTTTCACGACGCAGTTTAATTAAGTTTTCCATATCAATAGTAAGCCCTACCATGGGAACCTTACCTTTAAGTTCAATAATTTCCTCTGGTATTTCTGTGTTCAGGGTTATGGGATAGTTAGCTACCTTTATACCTAAATTGGCTAAATGCATGGAAAGCGGAGTTTTTGAAGTCTGTGGAAGGCCTAATATAATAAGATCAGCTTCTTTTATCGTATCTAAATTTTGACCATTATCATGTTCTATTGCAAACTCTATCGCCTGCATGCGGTTAAAATATTGTTCATCCATTTTATGTCTGAGTCCTGTAACATATATAGGCTGAACTCCTGTTTTTTCCTCGATTGCCTGCAGTATAGGATCCATAACATTTATCGCATATATATTTTTTTCACGGGCTTTTTCTTCCAGATACCTAGCCAAACTCGGCTTAACAATTGTAAACACAATTATTGCATCTTCTTTTTCTGCCTCCTCGATTATTTTTAATACCTGCTCTTCTTTAATTACCCTGGAAAACCTGGTTATACTCCTCTCCATAGGGAATTGAAGCGACGAAGCCACTGCAATCTTTTCAGCCGTTTCACCCACCGAATCAGAAACCGCAAAAATGTGTAACCTTTTGCCCATCCTATCATCCCCCTCTCGCTCCTAACAAACTGGCTCTATAATAATATATATATTCTGTATACAGGAAGGTTTTCCCTTTTTTCCCTCAACATTTTTTTATTAAAAAAATTATTTAAACCCAAATTTCGACCTCTCCCTTATGTCCTTCTCCAGAATTATCAGAAGAAATAAAAACAGTTTCTGCCGAAAGCAAACGGGCTATTTCTTCTATCAAAGCCACCGGTTTTTCTCCTTTCATAAAAGGAGCCATTTCAAATTCATACTGTTTTTTATTAATAAAATACTTTTTTTCTCCTATTTTTATCCTCACAGCTTTTCCTCCATCAATATTGAAACTGAACAATCCATAACCGTAAGAAAAATCAAAACCCGCCTCACCTAAATCTATCGCCTGATAGTGCAAAAGTTCCTTGATATATTGAGGAACAGGATAATGTTCAAAACGCAGCATATACCTGGAATAAATCAGAGCCACAGCCCCTGCAATATGAGGTGCAGCCATAGAGGTGCCTGACAATTTTACATATCTTCCCTTTGGATAAGTAGAATAGGTATCAATACCCGGAGCCACAATATCGACACGAGGATTCGAATTGCTGAAAGATGCTATGCCGGAATATAAATCTACTGCACCTACCGCTAAAGTTTCTGAATAAAAAGCCGGATAAGATATTTCTATCGTATCAGGCTTACTATCGCCTTCGTTTCCTGCAGCACAAACTATGGTAATCCCATCATTTACTGCTTTTATTATCTCCTTGTGCAAAGCGGCATAAGGCAACATACTGCCTAAACTCATATTAATTACATTTACCTTTTCCCCTTTCTGGCCCTTCCACTTACGGGCCCAGGTCAAACCTTGAACCACAGCATTTAGACTGCCTGCTCCATACTTATTCAATACCTTTATCGCCAAAATTTTAGTTTCGGGGGCTACACCCAAAATTTTGCCATTAGCTGCAATAGTCCCGGCTACATGAGTTCCATGTCCATTTTCATCCATATAATCTTTTTCCCTAGGGACAAAACTCATACCTCCGACTACATTCGACTTTAAATCAGGATGAGTATAATCAATTCCTGTGTCTATAACAGCAACCACCGTTTTCTCTCCTCTAGTTACCGGCCACATCCTTTGCGCAGCAATAAGTGCTACCCCCGGAGGTATCCAAGGCTTATCACTCAAAGTGGTTCTATATATTCCCTTAATATCAGAATTAACCATGCGCATTTTTTACCCCTCCCCTCTTATCTTAAGACGGAAAGACTCAATCGGTTACTGATTAAATTTTCAGATAAGTTTTTTATTTTCCCTTTATATCCTTTTTACGTAACCAGCATGTTATTATATTTAGTAGTGTTTGATAGAGGTGATATCATGACCGATGCCGAAACTACTGCCCTTATCATACTGCTTCTTCTATTAGGAGGAGGAATTTTGGCAGCAATCATTGGTGTATTCATATTCAGCGACCGCGATTATTGGAAAGACCTTTTTAAGTAAAAAATCAACAAACATATGTTCTTAAAAGCCTCTTTATAGTATAATGAAATCATATCTAACATTGGAGGATTTATCGGATGAAAACAGGTTCAGCTGATTTGCCCCTGCATAGCGGCAAATGCCCATCCTGGCTTTTTGAACATATGAAAAAGCTTAGTACAGCTATAATTGAAGTAATATTAGAAGAAAGCGGAAGCTCAGAGGTTCTGCGCCGTTTATCAGACCCCTACTGGTTTCAATCCTTAGGATGTGTAGCAGGCTTCGACTGGCATTCTTCTGGACTTACTACTACTGTTTGTGGAGCTATCAAGGAAGGTTTATCCTCTTTAAACACCGGTATTTTCTTTGCCGGCGGCAAAGGAAAAACTGCCCTCAATACCCCTAAAGAAATAGAACAAATAGCCGATAAAATTCCTTTGCAAACCTCTCCATCCTCTCTTATTTATGCCAGCAAAATGGCAGCCAAAGTTGATAATGCCGCAGTTCAGGACGGCTATCAAATATATCATCATTTTTTTGTGTTCACTGCAAGCGGAGAATGGGCAGTAATTCAGCAGGGCATGAATGAAAGGCTAAAACAGGCACGCAGGTATCACTGGTTGAGTCTTAATTTAAATAGCTTTACCGAAGAACCTCATACTGCTATATGTTGTGATAAAAAAGGAGAAACTTTAAACCTAGTTTCACATAAAAACTCAGATTTGCGCAGTTTAAGCATTCAAATAGCTGAGTTAAAACCTGAAAAAATATTGCACGAACTTAACCTTATATCCCATTTAAAAATGCCTCCACATCACACTATCCCTAATACAAAATACCTTGACAAATCATTAAGGGCACTCTATGAAAACAGACCTGAAGATTTTGAAAAGCTTCTTTCCATTAAAGGAGTCGGTCCCAGAACCCTCAGAGCACTGTGCCTAGTAGCTGAAGTAGCTTATGGAGCAAAACCTAGTTTTGAAGACCCCGTGCGCTATTCCTTCGCCCATGGAGGCAAAGACGGCTTTCCTTTTCCGGTAAATGAAAAAGATATTGAAAACTCTTACCAAACCTTAAGAAGGGCTCTTAAAAAAGCTAAAGCCGGCCATGCCGAAAGTCTGAGGACATTAAAAAGGCTTGCTGAATGGCATTCTAAAACGGTAAATATCAGGGCAACCCCTGAACTTTTTGAAGAAAAAACCAATTTTAACCATCAAATAATAACTCAATCTACTCTGTTTTAACCTGACACAAAAAATAAAGCGGGGGAACAATCCCTCGCTTTTATCAAATTTTTTTACGGATTCATTTCATAGGCTCCTACTAATGACAAAACATGGTCATTCCATACCTTGTCTGTATTATCGCTGTTTACCGGCAGTTTGATAATTTTCATGAGATTAGCTATTTGCGCTTCACTGTTGCGATGATTTGATACCATCTGTAAAGCATACTGCGAAGTATCCCTAACAATAAAGTTGAAAATTTCATCTACGATTTCCTGTGGTATATTGTAAATCTTGGCATTTTCAAGAATAAGCTGTGCATAAGGAATCATGGTGAATATTTCTCCCAAAGCCAGCATATAATCCTTGTTATCTGCCTGTTCTTTGTCAGGAGGAGTATCAGACAGAAATGCGCGCAAAAGCTCAATCTGGTCTTTAAATACTTCGATATTCGGAGTAGATATTCCGGCATAAGGCCGCTTATAATCCGGGAACTTAACTGCTTTAAGGCTTCCTGCCTTCTGATTCAAAATATAGTCATCATTTGCTATATCATCTCTCAGCGGAATTTCCGGCAGGTCTATATTATTGAACAGGTAATTTCCCATAAACCGAACTACCAATCCCATATTAACATGAGTAGTTCCTTCTAATCTCGGAATCATGCCAATATCTCTTACAGCCATTTCAAAATAGGTATCCTGTTCAAAACCTTTTGCTGCAATAGCATCCAAAAGCATATCAATAATCTTCATGCCTTCGGTAGTAACTTTCATCTTCTGAATCGGGTTGTATAAGAGATAGCGCCGGTCATTATCATTGGCAGAACGGAAATAGTCAATTGCCCGCATAGCAAAGAGACGCATAGCCACAAGGCGTACAAAAGACTCGGTAAAGAGTTTCTTGATATGCGGGAAATCAGTTACCCGGTGTCCATAGAGCCAACGGTTATAGGCATGATTTATAGCTTCATAAAGTGCATGGGTGCAAATACCGACAGAACAAAAGCCAAGCTGGAATTTCCCTACATTGATGGTATTGAGAGCTGAATCCCATGCCCTTTGCCCGCTGGATAAAATCTCACTCCGAGTTATAGGATAATCATGCAATGAATATGCAGCAACATAAGCAGGGCGATTTCCTGAAGTGTTGATTTTTTTCACACATTCATAATTGGGATGAGTTGTTTCAACTACAAAAAATACAAAATCATTGGTATCAGCATAACGACCGAAAGTTGACACTAAAGCAGCTTTATTTCCATTTCCTATGTAGTATTTGTCCCCTCTTGCCAGATAAGTTCCATCTCCTCTGGGATAAAGCTTCATCTCATTGGCATATAAATCTGCTCCGTGTTCCTTTTCTGAAAGCCCGAAAGCAAAAATACCGCCTTCTTTAAGAAGCTGTCCGGTTTTCTTTTTAACTTCCTCATTATCTCCCATCCAAATAGGGCCTAATCCCAATATACTTACCTGATAACAATATTGATAAGACAAACCGTAAAAACCAAGCAGTTCATTATACTGGGCAATCCGGTACATATCAAACCGGGCATCGGGATCGCCATATCCAGCAGGGGTCAAAAGGGTTGCATAAGCCTGAGTTTCTTTCAGCATATTAATATAATCATCATACCATCTTATATCCTGGTCATCTTCCTTTATACTAGCCAACCCCTTGTTTTCAAAAAAATCGATGGTCTTTTGAAAAATATCGTTTGTTTTTTCATCTTTAAAAGGCCTATGGTATTTTTTCGGGTTAAGTAAAAACATCCACATTCCCTCCAGCACGTATATTATTTTATTAAATATTATGTCACATTGTATTAAAAGCGTCAAATATATAATTGCAAAGAATTATTTGTTTTGTTTTAATTTTACGACTATTTATCCAGGATCATAAATATTTTCAGTGAAGTCCATAAAATTTGATTTTGTGAAAAAAAGGACAAAAAGGCTTGTATTTATTTGTGAAAGATATTACAATCACATTAGAAGGATTAATTGTCTTTTAAAAGGCAAAACTTTTAAGGAGGTTACAATTATGGCTGCTACTGCCCTCTTTATTCAAAACCAAATAACAAAAGAGACAGAAAAGATCAAATTCAAAGTTCCAACAACAGCCAGCGAAGCATATACACTAGGAATCACTATGTCAAGCTTATTCCTGCATATTTTAACTATTTTATCTTCACAATGCAAAAGCGAAAAGGGACGTGAAATTTTAAATCTCTTTGCTGCCCAGGAAGAAAAAGAAATAAAAACTTTTTCATCCGATTTTAAATTTGCGCTTAACTGTGAAATCACCCGTTTTTATCAATCGGGAGGAACTATCATCCCCTTGGATATTTCAAAAGAACAGATCGCGGAAACTAAACTTTTAATAACCAGAAACTTAGAAAACTTTTTCAACTGGATGCAGGAAATTGAAAACAGTTTTGCAAACAACCCTTCTCCTGATGCAAGCAAATATTTCAACACCAAAAACGTCGAAGATGTTTTTGCAACCTGTATGAAAGCACGCATGAGTATTATTGGACTGTACAGGCGGCTTGCTAAACTTTATCCAAAAGGAAACATCAGCAAAGCATTTGAAGAAATGGCTCTTACCCTGGAAAAAGGAAATGAAAACCTGTTAATCTAAAATAATGCATACTATCAAGAATATTTATTAGCAAAAATATTTCGTTCACATTATTATAATTTAATGACATCGAAAGGAGGGAAACATGATGCAGGAAAGAGATAAGGAATTTGCTAAAGCTGTTGATGAAATAGTTAAAGGAATTGACGAAAATTTTCCCAGAATATTTTCAAAGTCTAAATCCCCTTCTAAACCGCGGAAAACTTTAACCCGTATGGTCATAAATTTATTAAATATCTCTAAATAAATTTTTATAATCTTTAGAGTATTGCAAAAAATCATTTTACATGTAATAATAAAGATACCTTCACCCCCCAAGTATAAATATAAATTCCATCACATTCCCTCTCCACATGAGCCCGTAAAGGGCTCATGTAGTTTTCTGCACATTTTTTATTTTCTTCGTCCCGGTTCATTCATTTTCCATAAATAGCAGTTTATTCTGAGAAAAATATCATTTAAAATTAATATATATGTAGAATCTTTATTTCATTTATTATCAATGTCTTCAGGGAGGGCCATCTAATATGAACAACAATGAAAATAATAGTCAGGTTATAGTAGTCACTTCAGGTAAAGGTGGAGTAGGCAAAACTACCACTGTAGCCAATGTAAGCTGTGCACTTGCCCGTATGGGACATAAAGTAGCAGTTATGGATCTTGATATTGGCCTTAAAAAACTTGACTTAATATTAGGACTGGAGAATCGTGTAATATATGACATCGTTCAAGTCATTGAAGGGGAATGCACTTTAAAACAGGCCTTGGTAAAAGATAAACGTTTTGGTCATCTTTATATGCTTCCTGCAGCCCAGACCCGTAATAAAGATGATATAACCCCTGAACAGGTAAAAAAAATATGTGACGAAATGCGCAAAGATTTTGATTATATCTTTATAGACTGCCCTGCGGGAATTGAACAAGGATTCAGAAATGCTATTGCTGCTGCTGATAAAGCCATAGTTGTAACTAATCCTGAAGTATCCGCCGTCCGAGATGCAGATCGGATAATCGGCATGCTCGAATCCGCCCAGTTTAAGGATATAAAACTTATAATTAACCGTCTCCGCATAGATATGGTCAAAACCGGCAATATGCTAAGCATTGACGATTTACTCGAACACCTATGTATTGACCTTTTAGGAGTAGTTCCGGAAGACAAAAATGTAGTAATTTCAACCAATAAAGGCGAACCTATAATTTTAAACGAACGTTCAGCGGCAGCCACTGCTTTTAATAATATTGCCCGGCGCATCACCGGTGAAAAAGTTGATATACAGGATTTTGAGGAAAATCCGTCATTCTGGTCAAAAATAAAAACTCTTTTCGCTGGAAAATAAAAGGGGGATCTAGCAATGATAGAATTCCTTAAAAAAATTTATTCCCGAGAAAACAATTCAAGCCGGGCACAGGCTAATGAAAGGCTGCGCATTGTTTTGGCTCATGATAGAGCCGGAACTTCAAATCAGCTCATGGAAACCTTAAAAGAAGAGATCATCCAGGTTATCGCCAAACATGTCGAAATTGCTGGCACGCCTGAAGTAACCATCATTCATGAAGGAAGGCAGTCGGCACTCGACATCAATATTCCGCTAAAAGGCAGGTAAATGGCAGGCTATGATAAGCATAAAAGGAATAAATGGGAATCTGGTATTCACCTTCAGCAAAGGCAGCTTTAATGAATACATAGATTTTCTACGTCAAAAATTTTCAGCTAATCCTAATCTCTTTGCCGGTTCTAAAGTCATTTTCCGCGGGGAAGGTTTAGAAAATCTTTCCCATCAGCAAATAGCTGAAATACAAAAGCTATGCCTTGAATACGGCGTGATACTTAATAATACAATATTTACCCCTGAAAAATCTTCAGGCAATGATGTCATAGTATACCGCAATGTTCGGAGCGGGCAAAAAATTCGTTCTGAAGGTTCAGTAATAGTATGGGGCAATGTGCATGAAAGTGCCGAAATAATAGCTGCCCATGATATAATTGTTCTTGGCAAGTTAGAAGGTATAGTACATGCCGGCTTTTATGGGGATAAAAACAGTATTATCTTTGCCCTCCAAATGGCACCAGGGCAAATTCGCATTGCTGACAAATTTTCCCGTTCCCCATCCGGGCATACTGCGAAAGACTATCCAGAAATCGCCTATCTTGAGGAAGATAATATCTGTGTAAGCCGCTACATCCCACAGGAAAATTTAGCGCGGTTAAACATAATATGAGGTTTAGCCGCGCTAAACCAGCCATCTTAATGTTTGGGCTCCTATAAAACACACCGCCCCAGCAACAAGAAGAGGAATTATAAATGCTAAAAAGCTCCATTTTAAGCTGTTAGTTTCCCGCTTAATCGTAAGTAATGTAGTTGCACAAGGATAATGCAAAAGAGAAAAAAGCATAACACATAGCGCCGTAATCCAGGTCCAGCCACACTGTTCTATCAAAATAGAGCGCAAACTTTCTAAACTTTCAACCTCGATCATAACTCCCGTAGAAAGATAACCCATTATCATCAAAGGCAGCACTATTTCGTTAGCCGGCAGCCCTAAAATAAAAGCAGTTAAAATAACCCCATCAAGCCCTATGAGCCTGCCAATCGGCTCTAAAAAACTCGTCATATACTGTAAAAGGCTGCAGTCTCCTACCACAGTATTAGCCATAATCCATATTATCCCTCCAGCCGGAGCAGCTACAATTATAGCACGCATTAAAACAAATATTGTTCTGTCGAATATCGATCTTACTATTACCTGCCCTATAAGAGGCCGACGATAAGGGGGAAGTTCCAAAACAAAATTCGATGGAATACCCTTCAACAAAGTCTTTGATAAAACGTAAGATATAAACAAAGTCATTAAAACACCAATCAAAACTAGGCCTGCAACTATCCCTGCAGCTATAATCCCCTTATAAGCCGCTGTTCCACCAAAAAAAATCATAGATAATGCAATAACTAGAGGAAATCTTCCATTGCAAGGCACAAAATTATTCGTTAATATAGCTATCAAGCGTTCACGGGGAGAATCAATAATACGGCATGAAGTTACTCCTGCTGCATTGCATCCAAACCCCATACACATGGTAAGAGCCTGTTTTCCACAAGTCCCTGCTTTCTGGAAAATACTATCCAGATTAAAAGCTACCCTCGGCAGATATCCGGCATCTTCAAGCAAAGTAAACAAAGGAAAGAATATAGCCATAGGAGGCAGCATAACTGAAACTACCCAGGCCACCGAATGGTAAACCCCTGATACAAAAAAACCTTGTATAAAGTCAGACCAGCCTGCTGCAACAAAAAGCTGCGTAATCTTCTCTTCAATAGCAAAAAAAGCCGCTGCCAACAATTCTGAGGGATAATTAGCCCCAATAATGGTAATAAAAAATACCAGCCCGAGCAATGCTAGCATAATAGGAATTCCCAAATACCTGGAAGTTACTATATCATCTATAATAGTATCAATATCAACCTTATTATCTCCTTTTATTACTACCTTTTGAGCTATACTTTCTGCCTGACAGTAAATACTCTTAAGAATAGTTTCGCTGTAATCTTTATGATTTTTTTGCAATTCCTGGCTTAAATTTGATAAATCAGTCTTAACAAAAATATTATTTGCATTCATAAGATCACACTGCTTTCTTCAGTCCAGTATTGGTTTATCCCTTCCCATAAACCTTTATCTCCATCTATAATGCGCAAAGCAACCCAACGGGGATTTATAAATCTACTTACAGGAAGCTGCATAAGCTGAGATTGTATTTTTTCTACTAATAATTCTATTTCAGTATCATATCTGACTAAACAGGGAAAAGTTTTAATTCTACCCTCCACCATATCCTTTATCAGGATTTTAAGTTCATCAAGCCCTTTTTTAGCCCTGGCTGCCGTTGCTAACACCGGAACTCCCAGCTCACAGGATAACCTTCTGGTATCAACATACAGTGATTTTCTCTTTGCTTCATCGATGAGATTTACACAAACAATAACCTTATCCGTTATTTCTAATATCTGTAAAACTAAATTGAGATTCCTCTCTAAACAGGTTCCATCTGTTACCACCACCGTCACATCAGGACAACCAAAACAAATAAAGTCCCGCGCTACCTGTTCATCGGAAGAATTAGCAAAAAGAGAATAAGTCCCCGGTAAATCTATAAGTTTATATCTGCGGCCTTCAAAAATAAACTCACCCTGAGCCTGAACTACTGTTTTACCTGGCCAATTACCAGTATGCTGCTTCATTCCAGTCAAATTATTGAATATGGTGCTCTTCCCTGTATTAGGGTTACCGGCTAAGGCCACCACCACCTCATCAGGTGAAGATATTTCAACATTAAACTTTTTTCTCACCTTAACTAACTCTTCAAAATTCATCCTTAAACCTCCACCATACTTTATATTTTATTTAGTTTCAACAAATATCTGATAAGCCTCCTTCTTGCGCAGGGCAATTAATGTATCCCTTAATTCGAAAACTATGGGACTACCTGCCGGACTTTTACGCACACTCTTAATCTCAGTCCCCGGCACAAAACCTAAATCTAAAAGCCTTCTTTTAATAGAACCATCCAGATCAACAAGATCGATAATACCCTTCTGCCCTACTTTCAAATCTGAAAGCCGCATACAAAGGAACCCCCTGTCAGTCTAAACTTAATATTCTCTGACAATTTATAATAAGCAATCAGTAAACAAAAGGTTACTTTATATAATTGTTTTATCCATAAAAAATGCCCTTCTCAAGCAACCAGCTCAAGAAGGGCATTTTTAATCTTTTTATCTTCAAACTCAAGCAAAATTTTGAATAAGATTTCTGACCTCACTGAGCATATTTCTACGTTCCTCATCACTTACCATAGGAACCGCATAAAAAATCTTGCTCTTATATTCAGAAAAACCGCAAAAACCAAAGAGAGCCTGAGCTATTCCCATATCTACGACTTTATCCAATCCGGTTTCTTTGGCAGTTTTTTCATCAGCTCCTGCAGTAGTAATAATAAGCCCTTTTTTCCCATTCAACAAACCTCTAGGACCAGACTCAGTATATTCATAAGCAAAGCCTATGCTAAACACCCGATCCATATAACCTTTCATAATCGCAGGAACCGAATACCACCAAATAGGGGCTACCATAACTATAATATCAGCATTTCTTACATCTTCCTGTTCAGCTTTAATATCAGCTGGAACATTACCGGTATGTGTACCTTCAAGATCGGCTTTAGAAAGCACCGGATTAAAATTCATAGCATAAAGGTCTTTTACCTTTACTTCAATACCTTTTTTCTCAAGCTCTTCTTTTACTGTGGCAGCAATAGCAGCATTAAAACTTAAAGGATTGGGATGAGCATAAACTAACAATGCTTTCATTATATCAACACCTCCTATAACAAACTTATTATATGCAAGAAGTTTCTGATAATTCAAGTATCATACCTGACTTTTTTTTATTTTCTGATCACAAACACCTATAAATTCTGGCAGAAATTAAACAATAAAAAAACAATTTCTCTTATTCAAATCTGTCTGAATAAACTTCTTCTGGAAAGTGCACAGTTCTACAAAATTCCCTCTGTAAAAACTCTTAAGGACATCTATATAAGGATCCTTGTTCAATATTTCATTTATCTTCCTCAAGTAATTTCTTATAATAAGAATTTACCGTGTAAAGAGCTGCTGTCGGATTATGGGCGAGCACTCTATCCTTAGTTATAAGAGTGGTTACAGGAGCTTTAGAATATTTATTAAATAAAATATCATGCCCTACACAAAGACCTATAACTACATTTAATTCAGTATTTTCACGGTTCAGGGCTTCTGCTTGTAAAATCGGATTACAGGCAGCCTCAAATTGATATGGCTTTAATTTCATCTCCTCTTGTAAACCAAAATCACATTTATCAACACTTCCTACTTTACAAACTACACAGTAGGGATTAAGTCCTTTAGCCCTTACAATGCGTGCAAAAATCCTTGCTTCATTGATTAAACCTATGCATGCGGCTATACCTATTTTATTCATTCCCATTTTCCTAGCAAATTTAATAGTTTCTTCAACCCGGGTAAGTTGCCCATAATATTTCCCTTCAATAAAAGCAGCTGTCTGCATTATTCTCCGGTTCTCTTCATCTGCATAGATCTGCCTTACCTTTTTTATCTCTTCTTCCGACAGATTTACAGTAAGACAGAAATCTGGATATTTACCGTCACGCCGGTAACAATTATTCCCTTTACATTCAGTACATGATAATACGGGTTCACTCTTCATCACAAAACCTCCAGAACAAATTGTCTAACTCTGTCTTAACACTTCTTCTTCCAGCATGTCAAGTATGCAGGTGGAAAGCTCACCGTAAAGCGGATGGGCACGGCTGCGGGGACGCGGCATATCCACTTCAATTACCTTTTTTATACGTGCCGGCCGTGTACTCATTACCACAATTTTATCTGCCAAATATATAGCTTCATCAACACTGTGGGTTACAAAAACTATAGTTTTGCGATTCGTCTGCCAAATCCGCAAAAGCTCTTTTTGCAAAAGAATGCGGGCACTATTAACCCCAATCCTTTTGTTGAACACAAAACAAAGGCTCCATGCCATCAGCATAAAGCAGTTGGCAGGAACCTCAAAAAAACTTAAATTTTATTCCTGTTTATCTGAGAAAACTGAAATCAAACAATATATCTTTAACTTCTTCCAATTTTTTATCCTTCAGTTCACCGTTCAATTTTCCCATTTGATTCAGGCTATCTAAGAAAGTTTCAATTCCCCGCATCCAATCAGCATTAGGATCTGTACTGTAAACAATCACAGAATTTTCAGCCGCTTCCGGCGGGACTCCTATCCACTCGGCAGTAATATCAGCCGCTTCTTTCGCATTATCATTACACCATTTGGAAACATTACTCATAAGTTTAACCATAGCCTTTACTACGGCAGGATTATCAGCCATTACCTCATCCCGAGCCCCCATTACACAGCAGGGAACATTAACCCAGCGTCCTTCAGGAGGCATATCTGCAATCTGGAATGCAATTTTGCCCACCCCTTGAACTTCTGCGACATTGGGGAAAGGTGCAGGAGCCACTACCCCATCAACCTGTTTGCTGTTCATAGCCGGAATAAAATTAGAAGTCCCTTTCAAATCCACCAACAAAACATCAGCCGTACTGTCATTAGGATCTTCTGTAACCTTCAAGCCCTGACTTTTAAGAGCAGCCTCAAATACAATTTTAGGTGCACTAGTTGGGGAATGATAACCTATTTTTACGGGATTTGGGGACTCAGCTAAATAACCAGCAAAAGCATCCCAGTCCTTTATGTTACTCTTTTGAGGAAACACCACTGCTATCCCTTCAGCTTGAAGAGGACTTATAACCTTAACCTCAGTTCCCTTATCTATCCCTGTCATAAAAGCAGTAACTGAACTCAGAGCTATATCCAGATTACCCTGAGCAAACAAGGTGGCAGTCTCCGACCCACTCTTGGTAACTACTACATTTACATCTGCTACTTTCTTTCCATCCTCTATAAGCTCATATTTTTCTTTGGGAACCACTTCCTTAAGATAAGTTCCCATCTCTTTAAAATCCTCCCCTTTGGCCATGGCCACAATAAAAGGAGCATGATGGGTAGTGAATATGTATCCCATGTTAATAACAGGTACCTGCTCCGCCCGGGAGGCCGCATCCTTCCCTCCTTGCTGCCCACATCCGCTTACAAGCAGAGCAAACATCAAAATCAAACATAACACAAAACCCAACCTCTTACCTTTTTTCATTCTTTCTCTCCTCTCATCATTTTTTCGAAATAGTGCACCTAATTTTAGCCTGTCACAGGCGACTAATTATTACTTTTATTTATTATAATAATTCAAAAAATTCATCCTTCACAATTCTACTACCATCGACCGCAATTGTCAATCCATATGTTTCCAAGAGACAAGCCGAGGTAGAGGCCCTCTCTCCCCCTGTCTTTTGGGAACAGTCATGTCAGCATTCTTATCTTATCTTCCCTTCCCCTCAGCTGACACAAATCTCACTTTCCCTGTCCACCAGGTTAAATTTACGCAAACTCTTTTTTTACAAGCTGCACCCTAAAAAATACCGTTTAAGTTCAAAATC
Organism: Thermosyntropha sp.; assembly: GCF_017656155.1. GTDB lineage: Bacteria > Bacillota > Syntrophomonadia > Syntrophomonadales > Syntrophomonadaceae > Thermosyntropha. The sequence goes on from NZ_JACDOH010000004.1 coordinate 53,228, forward strand.
CTGCCATTTATTCCATTAATATTGACTTATTATTTTCTTGGCGTATTATGGTATCAATAGCAATTTATAGATACAGCAGTTAAGCCGATCAGCTGTCCCCACTAGGCTAAAGCGGGCAAAAATCAGCAAATAATAGGATTTGTCCCGAACCAAGGCGTATAAATACTTAAGTGTAACTCCTGCTGAAATTGAGCATCGAGAACCAAAAACCTTAAAAAGAAACTTAACCTCATATGTTCAGGGAGGTATAAACGTGAAGTTATCAAAAAAAGTTAGTAATATTATCATATTCTGCATGTTGATGCTATTTATTTGTGCTGCTTTCGTGGCTGGTGGAGATTACAATTATAAAGGTACTCCTATATCTAAAGAAAAAAAAGAAAAATTTAAACAATATGAAAATGAACGTCTTAACTCTGAATTTATAGAACAGGATCAGAGCCAAATACCGGTTAAAATTTACGATGAAAACGGAGTCTTGCTCTTAGAAACAAATTCAGAATTTTATATTAAGCACCAGGAGGAAATAGATGTATTATATGAAGCCTATAAACAAGGGAAATGTTCTATTCCATTACCAATTAATGATTAAGTTAGGAGTATTATAAGAAGCTGTCTGTAATGGGAGCAGCATAGACTTCAGATTTATTTTTATTTCCTTTGAAGATGCCGAATTTTCCAGATATGTTTTTGCGATACGTGGATGGAGAAGGCCGGACTTCTTGTTTCCTTTTTTTGATTTTTAGATGATGGATTTAATGAACCTGTTTGCTTATTTTTTATGTTCAGGTGCGAATGTTATCAGGAATTCCTCCCTGTTTTTATGTTTTCATTTTATCACTTAAATGCTTTTTCTCCGATCTGGTCAGGGGACTATACAATTATGATGAGTTAAGGAAGTTTGCCGCCCAAGAACTATAGATGTTTGATTCCTAGAGGTGATATCTTGTTTTTTGCAGATTAAGCGGACCAAAATGCAGTGGTATTTGTGGGGGGCTAACAATGAGAAATAAAATCTTAGGCTGTTTATTCATTCTCATCTTTGTTTTTGGCATTGTTATAGGAGAAATAGCATATACCCAAAAAATTATGAATAGTCCATTGATATTTTTGGGGATGCAACCTTATTATTCCATAGGACCACGTAAAGTTATTACAGCAGGTTTATTCTTCTTAGCTTTGGTTATCATAGGATTTTTGGGGGCAAGGCATTTTTTAAAAGATGTTTATCCTCAAATTACAAATAATTTAATATTCATATTAATATTATTTGTGTTACTATTCCCCATGATAAAAAACATATATTTATATAAATAATACAGACACCATTAATTTGTAGATCTCAACTGGTTACTGACCTTTAAAAGCACAATATATTTTACACTACTCGATTTTGAGTACTTACAAATATCATATTAAAAGGTGATATATAATGATCAGTTTTGAACTCATTAAAATAATTATTGGAGTAATAGCACTAGCTTATTATTTATATTTATCATCATCTTCAAAACAATATTTGCGTATACGAGATCTTTTAATAATAGGATTGATTCTTTGGATCAGCCCTATTATCAGCGAGATGATTTGGCAAAATGAATTGCATCCCATGCAGATTTCAGGAGTTTTAGTATTCATATATGCCTGGGGAATTTTTATAGTAGAAAAATTTTTTGAAGGTTTAAAATCGTAAGTATCATAAAGACAATACCTATTATAATATGGCTATCCCCTAATATTAGGTAATGTTTACTAATTTCACGAAAAATGGTTATAAGAAATTGGCGATTACAGCAATAAAATAATAATAAGAGCCTATAAGAACCCTAACGGAAATGTAGAGATTAGGGGTTGCCTTAAAAGAGGCAAAAAAACCATGGGAACACACCGCGTGAACAGTTTTTCTTGCCTTTTTCTAAACCTTCTTGGAAAGACCACAAAAGGTTCTGCATAATCCACATTCCTTTTACAATACAATTTTAACTATTATCCTTCTGCTTACCCCAGTCAGCTCGGTTTATACACATTCTCTCCTCAGCACTTTTATGGGGCATTCCTTATAATTCCCCAAAATTTAAGCGTTTCATTTCTCGCTTGAAGATCGGCAGAATTATCCTTAATCATTCCTGATATCTCAGCCGACAAAAAGCAAAACCCCGCTCATACAGTAAAAATGCCAATTTCTATCCTCCCTTCCCCTCAGCTGACACAAAATTCACTTTCCCTGTCCACCAGGTTAAATTTACGCAAACTCTCTTTTTAAAGGCTGCACCCTAAAAAATACCGTTTAAGTTCAAAACCCTTCCATTTATTCCATTAATATTGACTTATTATTTTCTTGGCGTATTATGGTATCAATAGCAATTTATAGATACAGCAGTTAAGCCGATCAGCTGTCCCCACTAGGCTAAAGCGGGCAAAAACCAGCAAATAATAGGATTTGTCCCGAGCCAAGGTGTAATAAAATAAATACTCAAATATGACCTCTGATGAATTTGAGTAAAGAAAAGCAAAAAACTTAACCAGCATCGAAAGCTGACTAATACAGTATCCCGGCATACCCGTATTCAAATATCAGATCAGCTGCAGGAAAAAAGATAGATGGAGGTGTTGGCAAAAGAAGAATCAGAATTTGTGTCAAACTGATGTGAAAGGAGTGTGGTATCCCCCGGGCTAAACGCATATATTATTTTGAAGAGCAGATATAATGTCCCTTCGTATTCAGGTGAATATAAAATCTGCTCGGCTGATAAAATGTTATATTGTTCCATGAATAAGCATATTAGGCTATTCATGGAAAATGGTTGTCTTTTGTAAAATAAAAAACTGCGTTATCAAGAAATAAAAGCAGATAGTAATCAAAATATTGAAATAGGAGGAATAAAAATGAATAGGAATTTAAAAGAATAATCTACACTGCTTTAAGTACTCTTATGTGTTTAATAATTTTACCCGGAATAGTGTTTGCTGATAATATCGATAATTTAGAGGATCCCAAACATAGTATCGTAGCGCCTATAATTCAGGATTATAATGCAACAAACAGTGGTATCGGAAATATATCATCTGATGAAAAAAAAGCAGCCAAAGAAAAATCGGATATGGCACAAAAAGTAATGAAAATAAGAGACAAATCTCTTATTAGTCCGAAATCAATAACAAAAAACGATCTTGAAATTGTTCAAAAATTTATTGATAAATACTTTGCGGGAACCTCTGTTAGTAATTTTATCTCTACTAATATTATAGACAAGACTTCTAATAGCAATGTATCAATTAAAACAAATCCTGGTGATTATCAAGCAATGAATCTATGGTTACCAGGTAAAGTTCAAGAAAAAGATTATTGGTGTGCTCCAGCATCAGGTTATGCTGTTTTACGCGGGAGGGGAATAAGTGTTACCCAGTCAGAATTGGCAAATAAGATGAAAACTACTACAAACGGCACACTTTTAGGCAATGTTGCACCAGCGCTTAATCAATATAATGGCAGGAACGGCAATCGGTTCAGATATGTTTTGCTCATGGGACCGGGTTACACTGCACCCGATTGGCCGGTTAAATTTACTAATAGCGCAATATCTACGCTCCTAGGTGGTTATGGAGTCATATATGATGTTCATCAAATAAAAGGTAGCAAATATCACTTACAAGGATATGAAACTATGAAAAATAATCACATTTATCATTATGTTGCAGGAGAAGGGTTTAATAGCTATGATCCTTCAAAAAGAATTTGTTATTACTATGATTCAAATAATCAAAAACATAATTTGGGCGATAGGCACATGGAAGTTACTTTTTATTGTATAGCTGTCTTGTGTAATGATAGGGGCCTGATTTTTTAGGTTTTGAGATTTAAGCTGGTTACCTCTGGCCTTGTCGTCGTACAAAGCCAGAGGATTTAATATACAACTGGGTTGTATGGCAAATAAATGAAGGAGATGTAAATTAAATGAAAAAAAGAATACTTTTGTTAGTTGTTTTGACATTAACTATGTTAACCTTAACTTCTTGTATCCAAAATAAAAATCAGGAATCCATATCCAGCAATTCTTCTGTCAGCAATAATGCTGAAATCCAACCGAAAAGTATTGAATTAGTAACGAAGAAGAATTACAAAATCAATGACGAGATTCCTACAGGCAATAATGCTGATATCATTGCAAAACAGGGTGAACTTACGGCTAAAGCCTTTGACCGCCCTGAGGCTACTTTACTTGGAACAGATAGAAAAGGCAACATTATTATCTTTAATTCCGATACGGAAGATATAGAAAGGGTAGATTTAGACGGAAATATTTCAATTGTGATGAATATTATGCAGGGGCGCAAGAACCATGTTTATACTATAAAAAAGCGGGGCGATATAGTTGCCTGGTCTGAATGTCCTCATGCCGATCAAGATCCCGCAACCGATCTCACCAACGGAGCAGATTGGGCTTTGTATTATGCCAACCTTAAAACCAAAACCATAACCAAAGTTGATGAATACAGACCCGGAACAGTAGTTCCGGAAAACGCCCAATATCGATACCTATGTCCCAACCAAATCAGTATAGCATCGGATTACATAACCTATTGCTCTTGGGAACATAATCCGGATGGTGAAGTAACCAGTGTGATCAAACTGTATACCATGTCTACCGGTAAACTGGAAATCCTTGACTACCTCAATGAGGATCTCACCAATCATGCCTTCGGCAACCCTAATGTTTCCGGTAACAAAGTGGTCTGGTGCAAGGCTGTGGTAAATCCTGACGGGACATACACTGGCTACTCATATCTATACGACATAAAAAGCAAGGTCAAAGCAAAACTGGTTACCGATGAAAATATAATTAATCCCCGAATTAGCGGCAACTATATATACGCGGAAGGGCAACCCAACAAAACTTTTTATGATGCCGAAGTGTGTATTTATGATATTGACAAGAATGAATGGATTTATAAAATAAACAACGGTTATTCGGTGTATAAGCCGCGTGAAGATTATTATCTAACGGATTTACAAGAATACGGAAGCTATCTGCTATGGAGTTCGGGCATTCCTTGGGGAATAACAATATTTAATCAGAAGGATAACAAGTTATATAATCTCATTCCACCTCCAGATGGAGTAAAAGTGGACGAAATTAAATATCCGCATCTCCTGGATGGAGGATTGTTGGTTTGGTATGATCAAAAATATGGAGAAATCGTTGGTAAAGATAAATTTACTTTTAGATACATCCTGTTGAAATAATGGGACTTACCCTTATGTTTTTTGCAAAACCCCGAAAGAATTTGCTAGGTGTGTAAAATATAATGTAATATTTTGAGAACATGAAATTTAGACAAATTTTCTCCATCAATAAGGGGACAAGGCGTCCCCTGCAGGACCATGTTTTCGAACTAAGAATAAATTACGACAGGAGGAACAAAACACTATAAAACAGGGCTTAAATTCCGAGCTCTCCTTATGAAAATTTTTCTGCCTTTCCCAAGCCCACCAGGTTAAATTTACGCAAACTCTCTTTTTAAAGGCTGCACCCTAAAAAATACCGTTTAAGTTCAAAACCCTTCCATTTATTCCATTAATATTGACTTATTATTTTCTTGGCGTATTATGGTATCAATAGCAATTTATAGATACAGCAGTTAAGCCGATCAGCTGTCCCCACCAGGCTAAAGCGGGCAAAAAACAGCAAATAATAGGATTTGTCCCGAACCAAGGCGTATAAATACTTGAATATGAATCCTAATGAATTTGAGTAAAGAAAAGTAAAAAACTTAACCAGCATCGAAAGCTGACTAATACAGTATCCAAATACGCCCGTATCCAAGTATCAGTCCGGCTGCAGGAAATAAGATGAACGGAGGTGTTGGCAAAAGAAGATTCAGAATTTGTGTCAAACTGATATGAAAGGAGTGTGGTATCCCCCGGGCTAAACGCATATATTATTTTGAAGAGCAGATATAATGTCCCTTCGTATTCAGGTGAATATAAAATCTGCTCGGCTAACAAACTGTTAAATATGAAAAGGAGGAATATTACTAATAAAAAATGTGTCAGTCAGTAAGAAAATAAAAAAATGTTTGTTTTTTTATTGGCCTCTATGATGATACTATCTACACCATTTTCAGCATTAGCAACAGAAATGGATAATAATTTAATCAATGAAAATAAAATTATAGAGAACATGAATTATTTAGGTATAGAAAAAACTGCTCAAAGTAGTTTAATTGATAAGATAAGAAATGGCGAGTTGCCAGACAGTGATAATCCCGAAAAAGTCAAGCAGATTTCCTCCCTTTTAAATGTTTCAGAAAATAATCCGAAAGTTGAATATACTTTTGCCGATGGGTCAAAAATTCGTCTAGAAATAGTCGAAATTGGGAATAACGAAGTCGCTCCCTGTGGCACCCGTATTACGAAAGAAATAAAAGTAAAAGAGAGTACTACATTTACAACCGGCGAATTTAAAGCAAAGGTGTTATATGACTGGGATTATCCAAGATCAGAAATACTTAGGGTGTGGGATGAAAGAGTCACAGTAGTGGCTGGTGATTACTGGGATCCAAAGCTTAGAATTATTCAAAGAGTGCAAACGGACTCTGATCCCGCTCATGCAAGATTGTCTTTTAAATATCAGTACCAAATTAAAGGACGACCAATTGTAACAGGAACTGCTTGGATAGATTTGTTTGTTGACCAGCATAATCATTGGACTGACATAACCACATAAGTTATTGGAGGGCAAATATCATGGAAATGCAAAAATTTGGTGTAGTTTTGGCTCTGCTAGTTCCAATTATTAGCTTAGCAGTCCCAATTATTATTTTAATTGTTCTATTAAACACAAATAAGCTCTTAATAAAAATACTAAAACAACTTGAAACACCTCTACAGAAAAATAAAGATAATTACAAATAGCTCAGTATTTTTTTCCTTCGTTCAGTCATTTTGGCAGCCGATTATATAAGTTGAGTAGGAGGGGCTTAATTACCCCCTCCTACTCAGTTGAGCTCTAATTAATTGTTAACGCTCTTTCAAACATGCTTTTTAACAATATTAAAGTACAATGTTGACAAGTTTTATAAAAATTTACGTGATTGCCCTTTTGCTATCAAACATCTTAGCAATCAGTAAAATTATTATTCATATCCACATCCTATCTATTTAGCCCCCTAAAATATTTAGAGAAAATCTGTCTAATATGATAATCTTTAAACAAATGGGGGTAGATATTAATAAGCAGTAAAAAACAGTACAGTGATGAACTAAAAGAACAAATTATTAAAGAATGTAGGGAAACTGGTAATGTAGCTATTGTAGCCCGGCGCTATAATATTTCATCCAACACTATTCATACCTGGCTAAAAAAATATCGCAAAACCGGGTCTGTAAAAACTTTGCCTAAAGCTGGGAAGGATAGAAATAAAACCTTAGAAAAACAGCTTCAACAAATAAGTGTTGAAAACGATAGATTAAAAAGATTACTTGCTGAAAAAGAATTAGAAATTGCTATCTTGAGAGAGTTGACTAATAATAAAAACCCTCGTTAACCGACAGGGTTAATATAGCCAGAAGGTGGATAGAAAAAGGATGTAAAACCTGTAAAGTTCTTAACTCTTTGGAAGAAGAATGCTATACCTGCAATGAATTTTTAAATTTCAGGGAAGCGTATGAAATTATAAGCCAGTATATAGAGTATTATAACAACCGGAGAATACATGGAAGTCTTGGATACTATATACTCCTGCTGATTATTATGAAATTCACAGAGATAAAAATATTTTGGTACAGGTTGCTTAACAGAGTTTTTTATAAGTATTTTGAAAACTTATTTCTCTAGTAGTCTAATTTTATGTAATTTTTAAAGAGCATTAGATTTAGACAGATTTTTTACATAAATAAGGGGCCAAGGCGCAATTCAACAAATCGGAGGCAAACTCCTACACTCAAAGGCTCTTTTCTTTCTCCGATTCGGTTAGGGACTAGATAGACATAATTTAAGCAGATTTGCCGGATTTATAAAAAAAGAACAATACAACAGATAACATAGAAAAAGCAAACCAGATTATTAGTAATTCACAAGTCATAACTGTAACATTTAGTATCGTTCCAAGGTTTTCTGAAGGCATTAGGAATTCTCTTGATATTAGACCCAATCCTATTAACAAAGCATTTATTACAACAAAATAACCTATTATAACAGCTAAAATTTGAGCTCTTTTTCCTTTCGATAAATCAGCACTGATTGCAAATGATTTTAAAATCCCCTGCTTCTCTATTACTACCACAGGCAATATTAGTCCATAACGCCAGGGGATAAAAAAATACATAAATAAGGCCCATACCTGTCCTATTAATAATAATAAGGAATTTCTAACAGCCATATTTAGTAATAGCAAGCCATATACCACAAACCCTATAATGATAGCAGTTGCAATAAGCTTAGGCCAATTATATAATCCCGCAATGATTATTTTCTTATACGATAAGTCTTTTGTTGGTGAATTTTCAAGGTAATACAGTAAAGCCCCCATACATAGCAAAGCAAAACAAACATCAACTACATACCAAACAGGGAAAAAATATCGTATAGTATGAGCGCCAATACCTAAAAAATTATCCCCTTCTACTATAAATATTTGAGATAAAATTGACTTAACTATGACAGCCATTACCAAAGCCGGCGCCAAAATTGCACAAACCATTCGAATATTTTTTACCCACCAAATAATAGCATCCTTTATGATGGTCATTGTAGCCCTTCTTTCTAAATATAGAATTATTTATTAAGCATGGTTAAGTGGAAACCCAATTGTTTCCACTTAATCTCTTTTTAATTTTAACGCCACGTTATTTTAATATAATTATAGTCTACTCCATCATCTCCTGCCCCAGGATTATCCCCATAATTTATTAGGTCGGCATAACATGAACCGGCTCCTGAACAATATGCTTCCACTCCTAGTTTCAGGGTGTAAACATGATCATCCTCTAATTCAAGATCAATATATTCGTTAAACGAATCTTCGTACATAGACGGGATTGGCAATGGGTTTTGTTGTTTATGTATAACTTTACGTTTCTTTTCTACTCCATCCGTAAGGTCGTAAATTACTGCAACAATAGTTCCAACTGATAAAGCCATAGGTGCAGTACCATTCCCTATCAAACTGTAACCGTATTCTCCATTAAAATAAATACGTGCGTTTCCAGTACCATTAACTTTAATTTTCTTGCCTACTGTTGCCCACGTAGTTGCAGTATGTGTAAATAATGCAGGATTGATTGTAGGATTATACGATGTTAGAGCATCAGCCCATCCTCCGGAATCGCATCCCCAATCATGTTTGAATTTACCACCAACAGTATCACCATGCTCACCTGAACTACCACAATCTGCTTGGTTAAACGTATAAGTAGAACCTTTATTAACAATGGAAATAGACTTTACACTTAGATTGTTCACATCCTGTAGCTCAGCATTAAGCATTTCTTTATGAACTTTTTTCATTGTTTCTTCATATTGCTTTTCCATTTCTCTTAATATTTTGGGACTTGGTTTTAAATCCTCTCCAGTTCTAGCTGATTCATAAACAAGGCGTTCCATTTCTTTCATATATTCGGAACTAGGCAATCCTTCCCCCTTTCCTTTATCTAATGCATTTTCATAAAATGTTTTATACTGTTCCCATTGCTGTAGGATTTCTGGATTCTTTAACATACTTTCGGATATTCCTGAATTTGCAGCAAAAGCAATACCTGTATTAGTGAACAGGAATACAAATACCAAACAGAAGAATATAATTAAACGATTCATATGTTGTAATTCCTCCTTTTTCAATATATAAATTAGTAATAGTTATATTCTCATATCGAGTCAACTACTTTGATTTTGATTAGTTTTTAGCTTTGTTTTTAGTAATCAATTACCAGTTCATCAACGCGAATAACTGTTATAATAAGATAAATACCCAAAGTCTAATTAGCAAGTTTGTTTCCATATATATGATTATCTGTTTATTAATTCTAATTTTTCTTTTTCACCCCCTCTTTTAAAGGAATGACTCTTCTGTTCGACAATCACTTTAATGCCTTGGACATTTCAAACTAATCGTTTTGCCATTAAGTATTTCCTTTCATATCAGTTTGACACAAATTCTGAATCTTTTTTTGTCAACACCTCCATCTATCTTTTTTCCTGCAGCCGGCCTGATTCTTGGAAACGGATATATCCGGATACTATACTAGTCAGCTTTCGATGCTGGTTAAGTTTTTTTAAAGTTTTTTGCTTTTCTTTACTCAAATTCATCAGAGGTTATATCTATATTTGAGTATTTATTTTATTGCACCCTGGTTAGGCGCAAATCCCCTTATTTGCTGGTTTCTGCCCGCTTTAGCCTGATGGGAACAGCTAATTAGACTGATTGTTATGCCTACAAATTGCTATTGATACCAGAATACGCCAAAAAAAATAATAAGTCAATATTAATGGAATAAATGGAAGGTTTTTGAACCTGAATGGTATTTTTTGGGGTGCAGCTTGTAAAAAAAAGTTTGCATAATTTAACCTAGTGAAAAGGGAAAATGAAATTTGTGTCAGCTGAGGGAAAGAAAGGATAAGAATCTGTACTATTTGAGCTGCCTTTTCTCCACTAATCCCATAAGAAGCCTCATCAACAGGAATATTAAACGAAGTTAGGGTTCCATTTCTTGAGCTTCATTGTCATTCCGTAAGGTACCACCCCCACTCTCTCCAATTATTTCCATGATATAAACATCAGAAGCAACTTATCTGTCATATCTCATTGCCTTTATATCGCATATTATTCTCGAATATGGCTTAATGACATAATATAGACTCCACTACCTTCACTTCTATTTTTCCAGCAAAGCCAGTTTCCAAAAATTCTTCTTTCTTGGGCTATTATTGAATGTGGACAATACTTCTTCTTAGCAGTGATATCATATACCTCTAACTTACTATTTAGGAAATTATTATTCCATGTAACAAACCCATCACTTACTGTTGCTCCCCAATATTCTACAAAATCAGAAGGCACAGCCTCAGTTATTGGGGATAAATTGCCACTTTTTAATTCATATATCATAATGTTCTTACATTCGGGAGTATCCTTCTCATATGTGGTCCATACTACATAACCATTCCATAAAACTGGACATATGGAAGGATCATCAGTTGTTAACTGCTGTATAGAATCTTTTGTTAAATCATACAAATATATCTCTCCGTTCATCTCGCTTGTCCATTCACCCCGATGCCAGACCACATTATTAAGGAAAACACTTGGGTGTCCCAAATATTGGTTAACGCCCCTTATTTCTTGAATTACTGTCTTTTTATGATTATCTAGTTCAATTTTAATAATTTGAGAAGTTTTGTTTTGTGGTTGTATTTCTAATTCTCTATCATAAACCAAAATATCCCCATACAAGGAAAGTGAAGGATAATCTGTTCCGCCCATTTTAAAATACTGTCCTTGGTCAATAATCATTTTGTCGTTGGCGGCTTTATCTTTTTTATATATTCTCCATTTTAATTCGTTCCTTTCAACCCATACACAGTATTTGTCATTTTCCGCAAAACTAATTATTTCAAAACCAGATTGTGGATCAATTATTTTAGTAGCAGTTTTGTGGGTGGGATCAATCCTGAACAATGCTGAAGATACCTGCTGATTGGTCTGGTTATTTTTATCCCATAAAAAACCTATTAGTTTTCCGTCTTCACCCGATGCCATTATTCCCGCAATTTCGGGGAAATACAAATATTCTTCCATAGTTTTACAATCAAGTTTACTGTCCTTAGATGATAAGGCCAAATGTGCCATAGAAACATTTTCTCTAACGCAACCGCTGGTAATAATCAACACTAGTAAAAGAACAACTAGTCGAAGATTTTTGGTATCCAGATATCTCAATAATACCATTTAAACATGTCCCTCCCACAACTTTTTTGAAGATTGTATTTTTCAGGACAAAGGGTAACGTTGAAATTAAATACCTTCACTGCCAAAAGCAGTAAGAAAAGCTAATCACTTGGTAAAAACATTACCATACTATACCACGATCAGCAACTAAATTAGCCATTAGATCATAACTAACCCAATGAGCTCCAAAAGCTTGCGATTTATATCTATTAGGGTCAACATAATGTACTTCTTCGGTAATGCCATCATCACGCCATCCGTCAGCAGTTACATAATGCCAACTTTCCGTAGTATAACCTGGCAAATACCCATTAGAATCATCCATGTGAGTATCACAAATAGTAGGTAGGTCCGCTACACAATTAATTCTGACATAATATTTTAAATCACTTTTACTTGGTGACCATAATGTATGCCAATTCCATGGTGTCCAATCTTCTAATGTACTTTCCCAGGTACCTGGAAATGGGGTACCAGCTGAACTACTAGTATTTAAATCAGATGCAAGATTAGATTGTGTAGCTGGCCTGTTATCATTAGGATTCGTTGTGATATTCTTATAATTTAATAGCTGTTTCGCCGAAGCGGGTCCACAGTAATATATTGTTTCCTGCCCTATAGCAGATACTCCTAATACTTTAGATGTTATTGCTCGTGAAGAATTAATATCAGCTGCATTTATTTCTATGCCTTTCCACTTTTTCAAGAACTTCAAGACTGCCTTATTGTAGGCAGTTCGATCCTTACCGTCTAGTTTTTCAAGAGAAATAATGTTTTGAACATCCTCTTCAAGTTCTAAAATCAGTCTGTTTTTTTCTAGTGTTTGAGGAGAAACTGTAATTGTTTGCGTGTCGTTTTCAGTAAGTCCAGCATTATCTGCAAGACCCAAGGCTGGAACCATTGTAGTTAACATTATGGATACCATTAATCCAACTAATATTCTTTTTGTTCTCTTCAAGCTACATACCTCCAATCGTTTTAATCCAGTTTTATACAGACAACCCCGAACAACCTCTAGATATATAGGGGCTGAACAAATATCAAATATTGTTACTAACGGGATCTCCTGCCATAACCGTAACAGATGTTCCAAATAAAAATGTTAAACTTAATAAAGCTGCAGCAATTATATTTTTAATTTTTTCTGCCGGTGGTAGTTCATGCTTGAAATTTGTTGCTCCGAATTTCTTTTTGCGTTTGGAATATAGCCTGTTGTAACTGCTAAACTAAAATGGACAGAAAACAACAAATAATAATGAACTATTTCCCCCCTTTCAAAATATAAATTGCCTCCAACCTCCGATATTAGCTTCAAACCTCCTTTCTATAAGGAATATCAGTTTTCTGGCCTGGTTGCCTATACTGTTTAGTTAAGTGATTCGTGAAAAGCACCAAAAATTCAGCATATAATATATATCCGCGAACACATCAGCACAGATAGCCTCCATAAACAAAATACAAACATTACTACAAGAAAAGACACATCACTTCCCTTGGAATAATTTTAAAATACAGGTAAAATTATGACATAAATTATTATACAGATTAAATCTACAATTTCTACATACATGTGGTGAAATGTCCATTTTTGATGGTAACTGTCCATAGAGCATAAAGGAAATGAAAAAAAGATGTCAAATTTACTTATTAAACAATTTCTAAGTATAATAATCAAGCGGTGGAGGAAATATTAATGCATCCTATAGCCTGGTATTTAGCTTTATTAATATCTATTCCTCAAACACTGATGATAATTCTAATGGGGTTTAGCTTATTTAATCTCAAAATTGATTTATCTCGAACTGTTATTGTTGCACTAGTGATGGGAGTAATCTGTTATTTAATACGGTTACTTCCCATCCCGCTAGCTGTAAATACGATTTGCATAATCCTGGGTATTGCTGTATTAACCAGTTTGATTGGCAACACGCCATTTTTAGATAGCTTTATAGCTTCTTTACTAGGGGTAATGTTATATGGAGTAATTGAAAATATTATTTTACAGACGTTTTTTAAAATAACTGAGTATACCGTATCTGATGTAATAACTAATTCGTTTTTAAACATAGTTTTATTTATTCCAGTACTATTGCTTATACTAAGTATTTATTTCCTTTGTAGAAGATTTAATGTTGTTATATACGATTTAGGAACCAGGGGAGAGTACAGTGAGCAAAGATAAGTTAGTAATTACAACTGTCCTTGTGCAAACTCTGATACTTTTACTGATAAGTAATCAAATACTAACTTCTGATAATTTAACAAACCTGAAAGATAGCATTCCTTATATAAACTTAGTTATCGTAGGTCTCAGTATCTTGAGTATTATTTCTATCAAAAACATCGATAAAAACGCTAGATATAAAATCAAAGCCATGATGCTAAAAAGTACTCTTACCCAGGTAGAAGAACTTCTTAGAGCTCTTCAAATGCAAAGACATGAATATGCGCGACACATTGAGACAGTACAAGCTTTAGTGGAGTTGGAAAGAATCGAGGAAGCCAAACATTATATAGAAGGGATTACTGAGAGTTATTGGCCAAATTATGAATACATTTACGTTGATAACCCTGCATTAGCTACTTTACTCAATACTAAAAAAGCTGCTGCAGAAAAACAAGGAATAGACTTTGCTTTTGCCGTGAAATGCGAGCTTGATGGTTTGGATATTCCTCCCTGGGATCTCTGCAGTATAATTGGAAATTTACTAGATAATGCCATAGAAGCAGCCATGGAAGATGAACAAAATCCTAGAGTGGCTATTGAGTTTACATATTCAGATGATTCTTATTATGTCTATATTTTTAATAATGGTTATCCATTTCCACCAGAAGCTAAGTTTTATGAGCCCGGCTTTACAACCAAAGGTTCTAATGGACGTGGATATGGTCTTTATATAACTAAAAAACTTGTTGAGCAATATAACGGCGAAATAAAAATATCCTCGTTTAAAAAAGGCACCGCAATTTATTTGAATTTTCCATCTCGGAGGATAAAAGATGATTCAGGGTATAGCACAAAGTATTGCCAGGAGATTGGGTGACATCTTAGAGGCAAGACCAGATCAGATAGAAGTTTATGCTTATGGATTGGAATTGTTGTTACTACCAGTCTTTAACTTTTTTGTTGTATTCATTTTAGCATACATTATTGGAAGTCTACCTAACACACTGATGTTCCTAGCAGTATTTGCTCCCTTTAGGTTTTTTGGAGGGGGAGTACATATGAGCACCAGTATTCGGTGTTTAGTAATAAGTACTTTATTAATTGTAGGGTTAGGCACTATATCTACACTAAGCGTTTCCTTTCTTCTTTTATTTATACTGTTAATCATTACATTCGTGTTTGGAGTATATGTCACAGCAAAGTGGGTTCCGCCTGGCACTGACAAAAATCCTATCACTGATCCTAAAATACGTACTAAACAAAAAATTTATATGACGGCTCTTATTATTATTTGGAGTGTTGCATGTATTGTGATAGGCAAACTGCAATTGCATAATTATTTACTTGCTCTTATCCTGGGAGCCCTTAGCAGTTTATTATTAATGACACCGTGGGGGTATAACCTCATCAGAAGTATTGATAGGGTTCTAGACAATATCAACCGGGGGTGATGAAAATATGTTTAAGAAACTTATGAAACTGCCAGCAGCTACTCTTGCTCTAGTGCTTACTTTCATTGCAACAGCAAATATTAGTGCTACTAAAGTATTCATTCTCTATGAGCCGGACACACCAAAATGCCTAAAGAAATAAAGGAGGGAAGGTTGAAGCAATGAAGGTCTTACTACTCGAAGACGAAGAGTATACCAGGGAGTTTTTTGTAAAAATATTAAATCAAATACCGGAAGTAACAGAGGTCATAGCTACTTCGTGTGGTGAAGAAGCAATAAGCCTTACCCAAGAGGAAAATCCCGACCTGATTTTACTCGACATAGAGCTGGACGGGCAGGATATCAACGGACTGCAGGTTGCCAGAATCATATTTGAGCATACCCAGAGTATTTTTATAGTATTTATTACCGGGTATGCTCAATATGCTTTGGATTCCTTCATAGTACATCCTTACGACTATATATTAAAACCAATAAGCAAGAATCGCATGATCAAATTAGTACAGGAAATTGCCGCAAAGAAAAAAAAGACCGAACTAAAGCCTCTAATACTAAAGAGTAAAAATCACATATTTCAGATTGATCCCAGTGAAATAATATTTATTGAGAAGCAAAATAATATTTCATTACTGCATACATGCAAACGGGTTCATAAAACTTATTATTCCCTTCAAGAATTACAGGATTTATTGGGAGACGTTTTTCTCAGATCGCATAAGTCTTATTTGATAAATCTCGACTGGGTAGATACCATAGACCAAACAAGCAATAGAACCTATCAGGTAAATTTTAAAAACTACCAAGGCAAAGCACTGATGAGCCGAAAAGGTTACATAAAATATAAAAAATCTTTTTGAGATTATAAACCTCCGCATAAATGACAGACACCTTACTACCATCCTCTAAAAAACTATGACTAGGTCGAAAACAGAACAGCTTTAGTCACAGCAGTGGAAAAAATAAGACAGCCCTTTGTCCGAGTATCAAAAACTACCTGGCAATATTGCGTCCTCCCTCCTCAATAAGTTTCTTCCGGCTTATAACCCATCGTTTAGCCAAAAAATAGAAAGGTTTGGTAAGATGCAGACTCTGCCCCAGCCAGGTGAAAAATACGGTTAGTTTTTCCCCTTTTACCTCCACGGGGATAACTTTCATGGTTTTTTCATTTCTTCCTGCTACCTCATCCAGTTCTGCACATATAATCTCAAGCAGCTTATAGTTGCGCACCCCCATTGTATATACTCTGTTTCCTTCCCTATCAAAACCCACAAAAACCGGAAATCCCTCCCGGTCATATTCAGCCCTGGCAAACAGAGGCTCATCCTCCTCTTTCACCCTTTTACCAAGATAAGTATAAGCTGCCAGCAAGGGTTCAAAAACCCCGCTCCTGCCGGTAAAAAGATAGATCACTATTATTCCTCCTCACAAGGACTCTAATTTAACTATTTCTGTTAATTTCTCCAGATGGGGAAAAGCCAGTTTAGAACCCCATATTACAAAAGGACGACCCAAAAGAGGACAGGACATCCGCCTGGATAAAAAACCGCCCAGACGCAAAACCACATTTACGTAAGACATGGTGCAAACCAGAACAAACTCCTTGTCCAGTTCCATCAAAGCGGTCAAACTGCGCAAAGCCGGCTCAAAGTTGGAATTTTGCGTACCTAATATGTAAATCTCATTCCCTTTCTGGTCTGAACCCACATAATAGATCCTGCCAAAATCATCCGGGGTGGTCTTGTCAAATAAAGGCAGTTTCATCATATCCTCTTTAGAAGGTACTTTCCCTTTTTCCAGTTTGCCGGCATGAATATTGGCGGCCAAAACTGAAGAATGACTCCCGCCATAATCAAAATAAATAAATTTAATTGTTCCTCACCTCTGCATGATCTCCCCTAAAACTGAATCCTTTATATTCTATTCTGCCTCAACTGGCCGGTCTTATACTAAAATTTGTCCCATCTTCTTATTTCCTATTTTATCTATTTCAAACAATTACTACCTGCTATTTCTTTTCGCAAGTTCAAATTAAGTTTTACTGTATACAGTTGAAAGCAAATTGTCGCGTCCTTTTTCACCATTTTACAAGATATATAAAAGAAACGCGTAAAGTAAAAAAATAGATCATTTGAAGCTACCTGCAAGATCAGGATAGTAAAATAAACAAAAAGATGCCCCCTTTAGAATAGGGCATCCTGTAAGCTTATTCTTCCTTTTAAAACTTATCTATTACTATTCCTAAAGTTGCTGCTTTTATATAACCTTCATCCCTCAACAGCTTCATGGAAGCAGTATCTCCCGTAACTACTACTCCTATAATTCTGATATTATCTTTAGTAACCTCTCCCTTATCACTGCTCAACCTGTCATACAGCCTCTGGAATTGTGCCTGATAGCGGTTTTTATGATTTAAACCAAAATTAATTGCATTGATGAAAGAACGGCGGGGATCTTCTATGGTTATTCCGCAGGCATCAACTCCTTTCATGCCATATACCTCATTGGCAAACAAAACCTCTGGTTCTTGATATATTTTCTCACCAATTTTCTGCCCATCCTTGCCTCTTAATTCTTCATAATGTCCCTGCATTCCGCTCAAATCTTCCTCATTATAGGTATCTACCCAATACCAGACTGTCTTTATTTCATCAGGAAGCATTGCTCGCACTTCTTCGAAACTGTAATCCCGGTCAAAGGAAAGCGCCAGTTCAAGGTATTTATTCTCCCCGATCTCTTCCAGCAGAGCAAGATCGTTTTGGTAGTTTCCATACTCAATACGGGGATGATAAAACTTCATTTCCCTGTGTCCGACCCGGTTATAATAAGTATGCTCCTCTCTAAATTCGATACGGGTCAATTGCCCTCTGGCTGAATGGCCGGAAATACCTGAAACAACGGGAACAATATTATACCGGATTTTGTAAGTCCCATTATATACAGCCCTGTTGCCAACAATCCTGTGCGTAACATACTCCAGCTCTCCTGTAAGAAAACCATCATCAGTCTGATACTGACTCATATATGTGTTGGGTCTGGCCACCAAGTCAAAATTCTGTTCACTTGCCAATTCATCATTGGATATACGGTTTAACATTCCCGCGTTGATAACAACAATTGCTGCACTTAACAGTAAAAAAACAAGTAAACTGACAGCAATTGTCCGAAGTAAAGTAAATGCTTTAGCCCTTCGCAATATCTTTCTGGTTTCACTGCTATTAAAGTCAAAGGTTTCGGTCAGTTTTTTCTCGTCATTCATAATTCAGCCCCCTCCAGGTATCTTTAAATCTTTGTTTGGCCCTGTAAAGATAAGTCCTCACCGTTTGTTCGCTGATGTCCAGCAATTCCGCTATTTCCCGATAGGAAAGTTCTACCATGTACTTTAAAACCAGCAGGTTTTTATATACTGGACTTAGATCATTCAACACCCGGGCTACTTGTTTCTTCCTCTCATTGTCCAGAACATAATTTTCCGGAAGATAATCTGCTGCCGGCATATTGTTCAAAATACTTTCCATCTCCAGCGAAGCCAGCGGAAGCTTCTTATTTTTTCTGCACAAGTCATAGTAGCTATTCAAGGCAACCTTAAAAAGCCAGGAAGCCATTTTATCAGGATCAACAGTTTCCAGATGAACAATAGCTTTAAAAAAAGTATCCTGCACAATATCCTCAGCATCAGCAGGGCTGCAGCCTATTTTAACAAGGTATTTGTAAATGATGTTCATTTTACTCGCAAACATTTTTTCCAATAATACTTCATTATCCATCTCCGCCTCCCAAACACTTTAAATAATTGGAATGCATTCCCTGTCAGTCATTTATATAACGGTTCAGTTTCGAAAAAGTATACAACTTCTAAGTAAAATTTTAAAATCCATTTCGGGTTAGGATCGTATCAACCCTTTACAGGATCCTTTCAGCCGGGATTCCTCTTCCTGGTTATTTACACCTCCAAAACGGGTATTTACGAATTTTACAAGGGAATATCTTGACGTAAAGGAAATCTTAAACCTTAAAATCAACTGTGGAAATTTAGAGCTTAAGATCAGATCAGCCGGTTATAAAAATGTGGGAAACAGTATCAGGGGATAAAAATTCAGGAGAAATGCCTACATACCTTTTGGAGGTCAATGTCCATACTCCGGTATTATAACTTACCCTAAATAAGCAAAGGATGTTTATTTCATTGCTATTATTAAGCGATTTAATAAGAGATGTAGTAATATTAATACTTTACGGCTCCAGCACCTGTTGACCCTTATAAACCCTTCTGGTATTATAATACAAATATCGGAAATAAAATCCAGGCATTATGGGGCTTAAGCCTCTCCTACATTGAGATAGGCATTTTTAGTAAAATAATCGACCATAATTGATGAAAGGAGGACAAAATATTGACTGGCTCAATACTATACATAATTATACTTTTGTTTATGTATGCTTTAATAATCGGCGCATTGATTATAATGATTAAGACTATATATCAAAAACACAAGATCAGCCAAGAAATTTTGCACAATATGGAAGAGCTTATTAAGCTAATCAAAGAAAAGTAAATTACAAATCACAATAAGAGTTGAGTAATTCTGCCGGCGTTTTTTTCATAAAAAATCTTTTCCTTTTTATTTCTCCTGAAAGGATACATTTTGCATAAGCCTTTTCGGGAGATTGCCCAATTTTTATTTATTTTTTAGCCAATAACAGATTGCTTAATTTTTATTGTGGTTGATGACAGGACCTGAAACAGAAGCAGTATATGGTTCCTATATCCTCGGAGAAATAAAATATAATAACACCCTTGGGTTCGATACCCTCCTGCAGTCGGTTAAAATTTCTTCCCTGTAACAATGAGCATAGGAAATCAATATATGATTTGGTCTGGGAGACGGTGCTTATTAGCACCATTTATTCCTTCGCAGGGTAATTTTAGTATCACGGTCGTCTGCCGGTTTGACAATACCTCAATATCTCCTCCGTATTTATCTATCAGGATCTTGACCAGATATAAACCGTATCCTCTGGAGCAGGGATCCTTAGTAGAAAATCCCGGCTCAAATATTTTAGCCTTATCAGCGATTACAGCACCGTTATTTTCTATGTAAACCCAGTAGTATCCGTCCTCATACAGGAATTCTATGATTACCCGGGGGGTTAACATCATAAATCGCAGCTTCTATAGCGTTGTCCAAGAGATTACCTAGAATACTGTTTAAACCCCAGGGGGGTATATTAATCCTGGAGATATCGCACTTTACAGCAACAGCAAATTCTATACCCTGCGATTGTGCAATATTACGTTTAGTATTTAGCAAACCCATTACCGCAGGGTGTCCAGTATCAAGCATGTTTTCTGCACATCGATATTCTTCAGCTTCATATCTGATCGGTTCCTTCCTCCAAGTCATAGATAACAAAATTATTGCGCCGAATCAGTATAAATAGGGCTAACGCAATTAGCAAAACTGGTACAAACGCTAATATATTGAGCCCTGGATGTAATGCGAGGTCTCTCACAGTCTTTGACGTCATTTTCAGGAACAGGGGCAGACATACTCCCTCAATAACCCCAAGAAGCATAAACCCGAGCAGTGATGCAGCCAAGCTGTGCAGGATATCAGTATGTGCGATAACAGTAACTAAAAATGCCACGGTTATTATCAAGATTATCGTGTGTAACCCAAATGCTACACTGCTTTGTCTTAAGAAATAAGTTATAAAACCTGCTATAAACGCTACTAATAAGGCTTTTTTCAGGTCTAAATTTAATCCAAACAGCCCAAACCCCAATTCTATTACCAGCAGTGTTTGAGGCACGGATATTAATAAAATGCCATACCATGGCAGGGGATACATTTAACCACTCCTCTAGTTAACTTACTTACAAGTATATGGTCATATGGTAACTTTTGTATACACATACATGTGGTAAGAGGGCCATTTTTGCTCGTAATTGGTTACTTATTATAGAGGAAAAACGGAAATCTTGTTTAATTAATAAAAAAGTATACCAAAATTACAACAAGTAAAGGGCATTGATAAAAACGACATTACGCAATTTATATATTCTAATAATAGATCTACAGGTATTGATTTATCGGCTATTGTTTAAGACAAATATCGATATAATTTCTTTTTTTTAAATACTCAATTAGAAGCCCGCATTAAGCCAAGCATAAATTAAATATTAAAAAAATAGATAAAGGGGATTAAATAAGTTGAATTTAAATAAATTCCTCGGTTTTCTTTTATATATAGTTTCTTTTATAATATTGCTTAAATTGGGCGATATGGTTTCTTTTCGTCTTCAAGATCAAACGCCTGATCATTGGCCTTATAAAAGATTCTACTATATTTTCTCAATACTCCATCCTTTTATAATAGGTCTTATATTTGCCGTTCCCCATTTCCTCTCGAAAACTAAACAATCAGGGGTATGGACTTTTGACTGGATAATATTTCTGGCAATCTGTATTCCTGCCTTATACGCTTTAATCACACCTTGGATTCCAAAATCACTATATCCTTTTTGGCCTTTACGAAACTGCTTTTCTTATTATTGGCATAACATAACTGCTATAATATTTGGTTACTTCTTTTTAGAATCATTCAAAAAGAACAAACCAGTTGAAACCTTTTCCCGTTTTTTTGGCTATTTCGTGTATATGATTATATTCTTGACGATAATTAAATCAGGGGATAATGGCTGTGGCTATTATTTAACCGAGTTAGCCTTTTCCGGCAGGGCAAAACTTTAATAATGATAAGTGTAGAACTTGCGGCGTTTGTAGACTTCCATAGCACAGCCACACCAAGGGCATTTAATATTAAGCTGCTTATGTCGACTTGCTTCAGGGACAAATTGAGTACGGCATTTTTTACAGCAATATTTTTGACGACCTTTATAATCGCGGCCGTATTTCCAAAGAGAATTACTTGAACACTTAGGACAGGATAAGTTACCCATTTTCGTAGAACCTCCTTTGTTTATGTTTGGGGGTGAAGCTGGTAACTTACACCAACAGCATAAACACTGAGGTTCTACGATTGCAAATATGATTTAAGTTAACAGAACTCCAAAATAGCAAGGAGAGATAATTAATGAAAACATATTTGGACTGTATTCCCTGTTTTATAAGGCAGACAATAGAAGCCTTGAGATTTGTTACTGATGACCCCCGTTTACAGGAAAAGATAATAAAAGAAATTCTGATAGAAACTTCGCAGCTTGATCTGCGTCAGTCTCCGCCCTACATGGCACACCGAATACATGAGTTCATTCGCAATTTCACCGGAATAAAAGACCCGTATAAAGAAGTAAAGGAGAGGTTTAATCGGGCTGCACTGGAAATGTACCCAAAGTTAAAGGAAATAGTTAAAAATTCTCCTGATCCGATAGAAAAAGCTATAAAAATATCTATTGCCGGAAACATTATAGATTTTGGGGTGACAGCAGATATTGATGAAAAAATGGTGGAAAAAACCCTAGAAAGCTGTCTGAAGCAGGAGCTTCCTGCTGATAACTTGCAGAAATTTAAAGAAAGTATTTCTAAGGCTGAGCGTATTCTTTTTTTAGGGGATAATGCGGGTGAAATAGTATTTGACCGCGTTTTGTTGGAAGAAATGCCGCTGGAAAAGATAGTTTATGCAGTAAAAGGTGCTCCTATAATAAATGATGCCACACTGGAAGATGCAGAAACAGTCGGACTTACGGACATAGTAAGAGTAATAAGTAATGGGACTGATGCGCCAGGAACTATTTTGGAACTCTGCTCAGATGATTTTTTACGGGAGTTTAGTAAAGCTGACCTTGTTATAGCCAAAGGACAGGCAAATTATGAAACATTGAGCGAGGTAAAAGATAAAGAAATTTTTTTCCTGCTGAAAGTAAAGTGTCCTGTTCTTGCTGCTGACCTGGGCTGTGAAACAGGAGAAATAATAGTTAAGAATAACCGTGGATAAAACAAAAACTGTTGTTTGTAATTCGTATTATTCGGATAGATTTTCTCTAAAGGTATTAAGGATTAGCCAGCTACTTCAATTTAACAACTGTCCTTTCCTGATAAAAATAATAAAGACCGCTTTCAAATATTAAAGTGAAAACGGTCAAATATATACAAATTCGGATATTTACCAATCAGACTAAAACTTAAGATTATAGTTTTGCATGATATTTTTGGATATACCCATACGCACAGTTTTCAACGGATCCACAACCTGACATATCTCCATATTTCCAACAGCGCTAAGTAACGAAACTATCTCGTGCATGTTCATATCAGTTCGCTTGCACAAAAACTGAATCATACCTTTAAGAGCGAAATCAGAAGCTTCATCAAGATCTTCAGCAGAAGCAATAACATAAAAGCTCTCTTCCGTCTCTAAAACAGGCCATTCCTCGCTTTTATTTTTAATTAAATCAACCTTGACAGTTACCTTACCAGGTATCTCTACTCCAGTTACCGATACTTCTCCATCACCCATTACAGCATGGAGATCGCCCATAGCCAATAAAGCCCCCTCAACCCAAACGGGCAGATAAAGGGTTGTACCTTTGCCTATCAACTTAGTATCCATGTTTCCTCCGTGTTTACCTGGAGTTCCACAAGGAATATCATCATTGGCTGGTGCAGTCCCAATAACCCCTATCATAGGTCGGATAGGAATACTTATTTTTTCGTTAAAAACTGCTTTGCCATTTTTAATTGGTACTATCTTTGTCTCACTTTTTTCGATAAGATCTCCGGCTGCCCCCATACCAGGCACAGTAACCATACAACCCTGATCAGCAATCTCTATATCTTCAATATAGACTACGAGAGTATCACCAGGCCTTGCTCCTTTTATGGCAAGCGGACCGGTTGCAGGATTTATGGTTGCCCAACCAACTGCTTCAAAAAGATCTGCTTCTGTCTGAATTTGATTACTAAAACAATCTTTAGTATAAAATATAACAGTTTCTCCTGGCTCTGCTTCTGCTACTGGAGCATTATTCGGGCTAAGTGAATATACTACTTGTTCGTCAGTTATGGTTAACACAGCTCTCCCTCCCTTAATTAATATTTTATTCTTCCAATATCTAATTTCATTGTAATCCTTTCTTATGTTTATTTGTTATTAGTATTTATAATTAATACATAAAAAATTATTATATTGTGAATTTTTCACAATTCAAACTTTTCCCAAACTGGAAATGGTATATTAATGAAAAAATTCCCATTTTCCGCTCAAATACAGAGATGCAAAATTTTTAATTTTTTTATCATAAATTATCTATATAAAATAATGATTTTCTGCTATAATATCATTTTGGTAACCTGAGAAAGGAGTAAGGGGAAATGTTCAGATTAGACCAGAACAAAACACCATTATTCGATGCAGTAAAAAAATACGTGGAAGACAAAGTAATCCAGTTCCATGTCCCCGGTCACAAGCAAGGACGCGGACTTCCAGAACTGGCTGAATATATAGGTTATCGAGCCCTGCAAATGGATGCTAACGGCATGGAAGATCTCGATTATATCAATAATCCTACCGGAGTAATCGCTGAAGCCGAAAAACTCTGTGCCGAAGCATTTGGAGCCGAACATGCTTTCTTCCTGGTTAACGGCACTACTTCAGGAGTCCAGGCCATGATAATGAGTGCCTGCTCTCCCGGAGATAAAATAATTATTCCCCGCAATGCCCATAAATCAGTTATAGGTGGCATAATCTTAAGCGGAGCAGTGCCGGTATATGTCCAGCCTGAAATAAATACCAGGCTCGGAATTGCCATGGGAGTAAGTGTAGAAACCATAAAAAAAGCCATACAGGAACATCCTGACTCCAAGGCCGTTTTCGTTATAAATCCTACTTATTACGGGGTAGTTTCTGATTTAAAAAGTATTGTCAATATAGCACATGCTTATGGCATGGCTGTCCTGGTAGATGAAGCACATGGGGCTCACATGTATTTTCACGATGATCTTCCCCTTACCGCCATGGAAGCGGGAGCTGACATGAGTGCAGCCAGCATGCACAAAACAGCCGGCTCCATGACCCAAAGTTCTGTTTTGCTGCTCAACAGCAAAACCATCATGCCTTCAACTGTCCGGCAGGTATTAAACTTAACCTATACCTCAAGCGGATCATATCTGCTTATGTGTTCATTGGATGTGGCGCGTAAGCAGCTGGCCACCAGAGGAAGAGAACTTCTGACTCACACTCTGGAGCTGGCCAGAGAGACCAGATATCAGCTTAACCGAATTGATGAGGTTTATGCCTTTGGTAAAGAATTAAAAGGAACACCCGGATGCTTTGACTTTGATGAAACTAAGCTGGGCATAAATATCGTCGGACTCGGCTATACCGGATATCAGATGGAAACTAAACTGCGCAGAGAATATAATATTCAAATTGAACTGGCTGATCTCTATAATATTTTAGCTATAATGAGCATTGCCGACAGACCTGAAGATCTTAAAGCACTTACAAAAGCACTGCGCAATATTGCAGACAAATGCAGCAAAAATATCCTGAAAAACTCTACCCGGATTCCTCATAACCCGGAAATGGTAGTTCCACCAAGGGAGGCCTTTTACAGCACGAAAAAGGTTATAAAACTTGAAGATGCGGTGGGAGAAATTGCGGGTGAAAACATCATGGCTTATCCCCCGGGAATTCCGGTAGTATGTATGGGTGAGCGGATAACAGCAGATATAGTAGAATACCTCAAGGTATTAAAAAATGAAAACTGCGAACTGCAGGGAACCTCCGATCCCAATGTTGAATATATAAGGGTCTTGGCCGACCAGTCCCTAGCGGAAGAAAGATTCAGCATTCCGGTTATATCATCATAAGAAAAAGCCTGCCTTAAGGCAGGCTTTTTTACTCGATTACTCCACCGCTTCCACCGGTTTTCCTATAAATCTTATGACCAGAGCTATAACCAGAATAGAAATTGGAAGAACAAGCCATATCGACAATCCTAATCCAGCCGGAATATATCCAAAAATTATGGTAACTAAAGCAACCGTAATCGCATACCAAAGCTGTGTATTAACATGGGCAATATGGTCACATGCAGCACCCATGGACGATAAAATAGTCGTATCTGAAATAGGCGAACAGTGATCTCCAAATATAGCTCCAGTCAAAACAGCCGAAGTACATACAATCATATACCCCATATCGGGAGAAAGCGCATAGGCTAAAGGCACTGCAAGAGGCATAAGTATACCCATAGTTCCATAAGAAGTCCCGGTTGCAAAAGATATAACTGCTCCTAAAACAAATATAACTGTCGGCAGAATAAAAGCCGGTATAGAATCTTTCAAGGCATTGGTAAGCCAGTGAGCTGTACCTAAATCTTTGATTACGCTGCTTATAGACCAGGCTAACAGAAGAATTACCCCGGTTATAACCATCGATTTTATTCCCTGCACCCAGGTATCTATAGCTTCTCCCAAAGAAAATATCTTTTGCCAAACACCCATGATTATAGCTACAATTCCTGCTAAAATTGCCGCCTGAAAAAGAACCACACTGGCATCAGCATTTCCGAAAGCTTCTTGAATCGCCTTAAAAGAAAGTGGAGCAGCTGTCAAAAGATTTATTAAAGCCTTATCTTCCCCCGCCATTATCGCATTATATCCGTTATAGTAAAAACCTCCAACAGCTCCAATAATAAGCACAAGAAGAGGAATGAGCGCATTCCAGATGTTAAGCTTTGCTCCCGGAGCAGGTTCTAAAGCCGTTGTTTCTACCGAAATCATGGGTTTGGCATCATCTGCCATAACCTTTCCAGTTTCTCTTGCCCTTCTCTCTGCTTTAAGCATAGGTCCAAAATCACGCAGCATTAAAGCACTGAGTACTACAAAAGCTAAAAGCAGAATATTATAAAAACGGTATGGAATAGTCTGAACAAAGAGAGCATAAGCATTAACTGTCATGCCTATAGAATCAAATGCATCCTTAATAACACCTATTTCATAGCCTACCCATGTAGATATAAGAGCAATCCCTGCTATCGGAGCAGCTGTAGCATCGATAATAAAGGCCAGTTTTTCCCTCGAAATCCTTAAAGCATCATTTACCGGCCGCATAATTGGCCCAACTATAAGCGAGTTCGCGTAATCATCGAAAAAGATTATAAGTCCCATAAGCCAAGTTACAATTTGAGAACTCCGGGGAGTAGTAGCTCTCTTGGCTAAAGCTTCCGCTATAGCTTTGGCTCCTCCCATCCTAGTTATAAGGGCAATTACCCCTCCAATTGCCATAACCTGTAAAATAATTCCTGCATCCCATGGATCAGCCAAAGAAGCTAAAGCCTTGCCTATAAGAAGCAAAAACCCCTTGCCTAAAGCAGCAAAAACATTAGCTCCATTAAGCTCCAGCATAAAAGTGCCGGAAAGCACTCCCAAAAATAATGAGAATATAACATTTTTAGTTATAAAAGCCAAAACTATCGCCAAAAGTGGAGGAACAAGTGTAAATACTCCATATTTTTCTACCATAGCAGCCACTTCCGGAGGTATATCAGTCCCTGCTGCCATAACTGTTTCCGCTTCGCCTAAAGTAAATACTATTGCGAACAAAAAAAAGAGCCATAACAAGTGTTTGTTAGATCTTAGCTTCATTTCATCCTCTCCTCTGTAAAAATTCGCGAATATCAAAAATAGAGCAAACATAAAAAAACCTTGAGGATTTTTCTCAAGGTCCAAAAGTAATCTTATTACTTCTATCGCTTAAGAATAGCCCTCCACAAATAAAAACTATTTGTGACAGTGCTGCATATATTCTATGCAGCCCCAGCCATACAGCCTTAAAGCATCAGCTGCAGACTTCGGCAGCATTTCCTTTCCTTAAGCCTCATCGTGCTTACCTCAGCTAAAGTACTCTTAAATGCTGCGCCTCTATTCTTGATATTCACTTGTAATCAACTAATATTTTGTCTTATAATCTTATAATTTGTCAAGACAGGTAAAAGAACCACATTACTGTGGCTCTTTAAATAAATTTATTTAACTTCCATAGTCCAACTAAATTTATCTTCGATTCTACCATACTGTATTCCAGTTATAGTCTCATAGATCTTAGCTGATAATTCTCCAGTCTTGCCTTCATTTACCGTTATTATATTTTCATTCCAGTTAAGCTCTCCTACCGGTGATATAACTGCAGCAGTTCCTGTTCCGAAAACTTCTTCGAGCAATCCTTTCTTATGAGCTTCATATACTTCTTCTATGCTTATGCGTCTTTCAGTAACCGGTACATTCCAGCTCTTTAAAAGCTGAATGGTAGAATCCCTGGTTATACCGGGGAGAATGCTTCCTTGCAAAGCAGGAGTAATTACTTCTCCCGCTATCTTGAAGAAAACATTCATGGTGCCAACTTCTTCTATGTATTTTCTTTCAACCCCGTCCAGCCATAATACCTGGGTATATCCTTTTTCATGCGCTTCTACCTGAGCTTTGAGGCTTGCCGCATAATTTCCCGGTGTTTTGGCATATCCTACACCGCCTTTAACTGCCCGCACATAATTAGTCTCCACATAAATCTTGACCGGATTTATCCCTTCCGGATAATAAGCTCCTACCGGAGATAAAATTATTATAAATTGATAGGTTAAGGAAGGTCGTACTCCCAAATATGGGTCAGTTGCAATGATAAAAGGCCTTATATAAAGAGAAGTTCCTTCAGCATCAGGTATCCAGTCCTTATCAACCTTGACCAGTTCTTTTACTGCTTCTACTGCAAATCCTTCATCAATAGGAGGTATACACATACGCTCATTTGAAATGTTTATTCTCCGCATATTTTGCTCCGGCCTGAAAAGAAGAATTCTGCCGTCTACTGCCTTATAAGCCTTTAAGCCTTCGAATATAGCCTGTCCATAATGAAATACCATAGTAGCCGGATCAAGACAAAGATTTTGATAAGGCACTATACGCGGGTCATGCCATCCTTTGCCTTCTGTATAGTCCATTATAAACATATGATCAGTAAAATGATTTCCAAAACCCAGTTTGTTAAAATCAGGCTTTGCTTTAGGAGAACTGGTTTTTTCTAGACGAATCCTTTCCGACATATTTTATTTTCATCTCCTCACAGTAATAATTTTCTATATATCTTTTAATTATATTACATAATGTCGTTTTATGGATATTTTTTTGTAAAGTATACATCATACAATAATGCCATTTTGTTTATCAACTATCATCTTGTTGATTTTCCATGCATGACTTACATCCATTTGGTAACGGAAATTCTTTAGCTGCCTCCATTGCTGTCTGCAGTCTGAAATAACTTAATTCATGGCGTATAACTTCTTCAATGCCCTTTTTATCCTCCACATGTTTCTTTACAAAATAAATCAAAACATATAAGAATACCAAACTTAAACCAGCAATTAATCCTGAGCCCTGCCCTTTTATAAAAGGCATACTTGCCATTATTACTAAGAGAAAAATAATCGCAACAATATTAGTATAAGGATAAAGAGGCAACTGACACTTTCCTTTCGGAGGACAACCGTAAATTTTTCGAAATTTCAAATGGGTAGCTACAATGGTCAGATAAACAAACAGGAAAGCAAAACCTCCCGAACTTACTAAAAAAAGATAAATTCTCTGAGGAAGAATAAATCCCATAGCTAAACCGAAAAGCATAGCTAACCCTGAAAATAATATACCGCGATAGGGAATATCTCCTCTATCTTTAAGCCATTTCGGAGCATGTCCTTCATCTGCCAAAGAACGCAGCATACGGGCAATTCCAAAAACTGCTGCCATCATTGTAGAAAAAATGGCTGTAATTAAAACTGCATTAATAACTGTTGAAGCAAGGCTTAAACCGTGGCGATTTAAAGCACTTACCAGAGGGCTTACTTTTTCATTTAAAACGGCAGTAGGAACCAAAAAAAGCAAAAGTCCAACAGCCACTACATATAGCCCTACTAAAGAAAGAACTGTAAAGGTTATAGCACGCGGCACAGTTTCTTTAGCATTATATGCTTCCGAAGCAGCTAAACCAACAATTTCAAAACCTGCATAAGTAAACATCACTATAAGCATACTGCCTGCTATCCCAGCTATTCCATTAGGAAAAAAAGGTTCGCTTAATATTTCCCCTATACCTACAGGCACCCGTCCTGAAATTAATCCAGCTACAAGCAAAACAGCAAGGACTATAAAACCTATGATAGCAAATATCTTTACTCCTGCCAGACTGCTTTCAAGTTTACTCAGTTTATCTACTCCCAACAGATTAATCAAAGTTACTGCAATAATAACTGCAGCTCCCAGCACTGGTAAAGAGAAACTCGGAAGATATGTCCTGATGAATACGGATACCGCAATAGCCTCACTAGACATAGCCAAAACCAGCCCTGTCCAGTAAACCCAGCCTACTACAAAACCTGCCATAAAGCCATACATATGTTCACTAAAGGTTCTAAAAGAGCCTGCTGCCGGATAAGCTACCGTCATCTCCGATAGAGAAAAAAGGATAATATAAACTAATGCCCCACCTAACAAAAAAGCTACTATTACACCTGGGCCGGCAGCATTTATAGCAATAGCTGATCCCAAAAAGAAAGACCCACCTATTACAGTCCCTAATGCCAGCATAACTAACCCGCCTGCTGATAAACCTTTTTCATTTGTTTTCACCATCTGATCCTCCTTCAGCTCACTCCTTCATTCATAAAAATAGTTTGAGCTTTAAATAAGGAGGATATGCCTAAAAAAATGAAATTTTCTCAAATACATACCAATAATATCCATGCCTGCATGAGCCTTAATACTTTCTGTCAACACCGGATTTACAAATCGGCGATAAGCAAAAGCGGTCAGGCTCCCCCCGAAATGGCAAATCATACGTTATCATTTTTTATTAAATTTAAAAAATTATGCAGTATTCTAGCCGTCATTCCCCATATAACATAATCCTCCCAAAGATAAAAAAGCTGCGGAAGGTATCCTTTCTTAAAAGCATATTTTTTGCCGTTAGGAATAAGATGGACAGGATAATCATCAGGCAGACGAGGCTCAAGTTTGATTCGATTAACTATTGGCTTATAAGTTTTTAGATACTCTAAAGGAACAACAAAAACCTCCTCTACCTCATCCGTGAGAGGTTTTATCGCTTCAAAAGAAGAAATAGAAGCACAGTAAGGATAAACAATTACATTAAAAGGGCTTACCATTATATCTAAAGGGGCTATAACTTCTATACAATCAGGAGAAAGTCCTAATTCTTCACAAGTTTCCCGCACCGCTGCAGCCTGGGGATTCTCATCATAACTTTCTATTTTTCCTCCGGGAAAAGATATTTCCCCCGGCTGATGCGAAAGATTGGCCGCCCTTTTTTCAAAAAGCACACTAATCTCACCATTTTTCTTTACCAAAGGTAGTAAAACTGCTGACTTGAACATCTTCTCTTGTCCTAATATCCCAGCTTTCCTGTCTTTCAAGGCTTGGCACACTTCATTCAGCACTGCCTATATCCCCCTCCGTTTTTATCCTTTAACTAAAAATACCACTTTTTCAGTGAGAGGAAAAGCAAGAAAAAAGCTAATTTTTATCCTCAAAATAGAAAAAGCAGAGCAGATTTTCTACCCTGCTTTTTCTTTGATATACCGGCAAAATATCTCAACCAGTTCCGGATCAAATTGAATCCCGGCTCCTTTTCGCAAAATCTCCAGGGCCTCCTCTTTTGGCATCGCCTTCTTATAAGGTCTTTCACTGACCATAGCGTCATAGGCATCACATATCGCTAAAATAATGCAGCATCTTAAAAAATGCTGCATTTACTACACTATATTATCAGGATCAGGCAACTTCATCCAAAACATATCCTGCAATATTACGACAGTGTTCATTTATTCTTTTTATATTACTCAATAAATCCAAAAATACTGCCCCATTATTACCGTTGCATACCCTTTCATTAAGCCTTCTTATATGAGCTTTTCGATATTCTGCCTGGAGTTTTTCCACCATTCTCTCATTCTGCATAACTTTGCGCGCTAAATCCTTGTCGTTCTTTTCTAAAGCCCTAAAAGCTAAACGAAGTGTTTCCTTGGTCATATCAATTATATTAGACAGTTCTTTCTGGGCTTCCCCGGAAAAATTCACATTATATTTGGTAGCATAATCTGCTTGGTCAATTATGTTTTCACTGTGGTCAGCTATTCTTTCAATGTCATTTAGAGACTGCAAGATTATATAAGCTCGATTAGAGTCTTCCTTTGACAAACGCTTTTCAGAAGCTAAAACAACATAATCTGTAATTTCTCTCTCCAAATTGTCCACTGTTTCTTCTAAAGCCATCCCCTTTTGATGAAGTTTCTGATCCCTAGTTTCAAAATATTCTACTGCATTGTTAAATGCCTGAACAGCCAGTTCAGCCATACGAAGGGTCTCGCGGTAAGCCTGAGCCAAGGCTACCGGAGGATTACTAAGGAATATTCTATCAATATATTTTGGTTTAAATTCAACAACTTCATCTTCAGTCTTATCTTCAGGAATCAGCTTAGTTACAATAAATGCAAGCAGACCTACCAAAGGCAATTGAAGTAAGGTATTACTTATATTGAAAACCGCATGGGTCTGAGCAATCTGCAACTTTATGTTCAGAGTATCCCAAGTGCCTGCAAACCCTGGAATAAGGGTAAAAAAGTAGTTGGTAAAAAGCACGACTATCTTTTCAAAAATACCTAGAATAAAAAGAGGCAAGAAAATTATAGTCCCTAACATATTAAATATAAAATGCGTAAGTGCCGTGCGCTTAGCTGCCGCTCCGGTTCCAATTGCCGCCAAAAGAGCAGTTATCGTAGTTCCTATATTATCTCCAAATAAAATAGGAACTGCCTGCTTATAAGCAACTGCTCCCTGATAAGCCAACTCCTGCAAAACCCCAATAGTTGCACTGCTGCTCTGAACTATAGCCGTAAAAACTGCTCCAATTAATACCCCGAAAATAGCATTATTATCAATGCTCATCATGAGATTAATGAAAAAAGGTAGGTCTTTTAAAGGCTTCATTCCGTGTCCCATAATAGTAAGCCCAAAAAACAAAAGGCCAAAACCAAACACAGCCTGTCCAACAAGCTGCAGCCTTTTATTTTTGGCAAACATAAAAAGAAGTACTCCTAAAGCTATTATAGGAAGGGCATACTCTTTTAAATTAAAACCTATTAAATAAGCTGTAATTGTTGTCCCTATATTAGCCCCCATAATTACACCAATTGCCTGTCTCAAAGTCAAGAGCTCAGCATTAACCAGCCCTACTGTTAAAACCGTGGTAGCGCTGCTGCTTTGAATAAGGCCGGTAACCAACATTCCGGTAAAAACTCCTCTAATCGGACTTTTAGTCCCCTGCTCCAAAATAGTTCGCATCCGATTCCCGGCTACCGACTGTAAACCATCTGACATAAATTTAAGCCCAAACAAAAACAGCCCTAAACCGCCTAAAAAAGAAAATATTATTTCCTGCCAAGAAAACTCCATCGCCTATTTTCCTCCTCAGCCAAAACCTCATTTAACTTTTCCCATCAAAAACCTATTATATTATAGCATTAAAAACTTTAACCCCAGCTTAATAAATTTTACAAATAAAGTTTAAACCATGCTAATAGAAAACATTTGGACAGTTTATAACTCTAGATTATGATGTTTATCTTTATGTTTATATACGGAATTTTAAAGTATAAATAGTTCATATTATCCATCAAAATAAAGAAGGAAAATATTGAAGGCCAGAGTACACAATCGGCTCAAAGGCAGGATTTTAGAAATCAAGGTTGATAGGGTTATACCCTAAATTACATTCCCGATAAGCTATCCTCCAGCTGTTCGAAATTGCCCTTTACCACTTCAGTTTTCCAGACCAAAAGCATACCCTCTTTATTTTCTATCACCTGTTTTAAATCATACAGGGAGAATTCCACCTGATTTAAAAGCTTAGCATCTGCCTGTTTTTTCTGCACTTTAAGCATATTCCAATATTCCAGCATAGCCGGCAAATGTTTTCTTGCCTTATCAAAATCCCTATTCTCTGCTAGAGTTGCGGCAGTTAAAGCTTCGTATTTCACCATATAAAAATCAGCTGGCACAGGAACCGCAAAAAAACGCGAAATATCTGCATAATGTTTATACATCTTTAAACCAGCCAGCAATGCATCAGCCTTGCTTTCCTCCTGAACTGCCTTTCCCAATTCATCCAATCCTTTTTGAAAATTCTCCCGCTCACTCTTATTTATCCCCTCTTTTACCAGTTCAGGTTCTAGCATGTTCCATTCTCTATACATCCTACCCAGCAATTCCTTTTCTTTATTTAATCCCATTTCTGATCCGAATTTTTCAGATTTAGTTTTTTTATCTTGTCCTCCTTCATCATTAGCAGATTCTTTTTCCTGTTTCTTTTTAGCTTTTAACTCTTTTTCTTCTTTAACTTTCTTCATCAGCTCTTCATTTATTTTATCAATATCAGAAATAATCTTTTTCAAAGACGAAGGTGCTTCAGGTTTTTCTTCCCTGAGTGGCTTTTTAGAAGCTCCTTTATCATCAGAATTTAAGCAACCGGCTAAAAAAAACACACAAAGCAAACCTGTAATAAAAATATTCCAGTATTTTTTATTCACCAGGCTCTCACCTCTTTAATTTAAAATGCAAATCAAACCATACTTATCTTTTCCCAGAGTCAAACAATAAATTCTTTGTCAAATAAAAAAAGAACCCTTTTTAAAAGGGCTCTTCTAGTCAGATTTTATCAAAAACTAGCTTATAGCCGCCTTAACTGCCTTTAAAGTATTAATTACATTTTCATCAGTAAACGTTTTAATCAAAAGATCAAAATCATAATTGTCTATAAAATTACGCATATACTCAGCATACGGCTTTCTTTCCAGATACTTAAGCAATATAAAAGGACGACCCGGAGTATCAATAAGACTGGTTACTACTTCTTTAGCTCTTTTTATAAGGGTTTCTTCATCTTCTGCCAGCTCATCAAATATACCTCTTTCTACACAAAATGCCGGACTTACCAATTCTCCTTTAAAGATTATATCCCGGAAATTCTTTTCAGAACCTAAACCAAAACGCATTATTTCCCCTTCAGCCGGAGTCAAAGATAAGCCTATCTTAATTTCTGTCATCCCTATCTTTATTTTGGGATGATTTTTGGCAATCTTATAGTCACAGGCCATAGAAACAATCATACCTGCTGCAGTAGCATGTCCGTTTATCGCCGCTACTACCGGCTTAGAACAGGTAAAAAGCTTATATAAAATTTCTTCTTCATATTGGAACCAATCGACAATAGCTTCAGGACTTTCAAAAGTAGTAAAAGTCTCTAAATCAAACCCCCCGGAAAAATACCGTTCCTGCCCAGTAATTATAATTCCTTTAAGCTCTTCTTCATTATTCACACGATCAATGGCCTCTTCCAAGCCTTGTAAAGTCTCCCGGCTTATTGAGTTTACCTTGCCATTGCAGAAGGTGAATATTATAATGTTATCTTCTACCTGACTTTCATATGCAGCCATTTTAAAACCCCTCTCCTTAAACTTAAATAAATCGCACTATATAAAATAAAACCTCTACCTCATCTAAGTCATTTTTACCTACCCCCTCAATAAATAAGTATCTCTAATTATTCCTCATTAAATAATTTTATTCGTAAAAATCTCGATAATTCCTGCAAAAAATTTTTTAAATCTAAAATTAAGCTAAATCCAATTCAAACCAGAACGAAACCCCACCTTCTACATTATCAACCCCGTAAAGATTTCCATCCAGCTCCTGAATGGCCTTAACTACTGCTAAACCAAGACCGGTTCCTCCATAAGCCCTGGTTCTCGCCTTATCTACTTTATAAAAGCTCATGAAAACTTTATCCAAATCATCTTCCGGTATATGCTGCCCCGAATTATATACCGAAATTCTCACTTTATCTCCTCTTTCCCAAGCATTTATTTTGATAATTTTATTTTCATCTACATGATTAAGGGCATTATTTATATAATTGGTGATAATCTGTTCTGTCCGCATATAATCAGCACAAACTTCCAGGTCTTCCGGCACATCAACTACAAGCTTTATTTCTTTTTCTCTAAACAAGGGGTGATACTTGTGCAAAATATCAGAAACAAAGAGAGATAAGATAAACCTTTCTTTTTCCAGTTCCATATTGCCCGATTCCATCTGAGCAAGATCTAGAAGTTCGCGCACAAGTTTATTCATCTTTTCTGTTTCTTCCATTATAACCTCACAATAAAAATTTTTGTCTTCTTCGCTTTCTGCCACATTAAGCTTAAGCCCTTCCGCATAACCGCGAATTAATGCAAGAGGTGTTTTAAATTCATGAGATACATTATATATAAATTCTTTTCTCATTTCCTCTATCCGACGTTCTCTTTCAATATCATCTTTCAGCTTTTCATTAGCTTGTTTCAAATCTAAAATTGCCTGATTAAGCTGATCCGAAAGGGAATTAAGGCTTTCAGCCAGCTGTCCCAGCTCATCTTCTCTTTTAACTTCACACCGGCGGCTAAAATCTAACTTGGCCATCTGCCTGGCTATATAATTCATTTCTAAAATCGGATGGGTAAACCTGCGTGCCCATAAGAATATAAGGAAAATTCCTAAAGCCAAACTTACCGAAGCAGAAAATAGGAAAAACCTGTTGGCTATCCCTGCACTCTCCTCTATAGCTTCCAACGGAGTGCTTAAAACCATAATATCCCCGTTATTCAAGGCATAAATTATATTCAAAAAATTAGTTTTAAGCATAGGATCAGCAACAATCGCAAAAATCTCTTTATCTTCCGAAGTCTTATAGGCATTCAATAAAAAACGCAGTTCTCTTCTCATAGGCATATGTCCTATGCCACCTCTGGTAGCATACTTAGGGCGCAAATGGCTATCTAAAATAAACAGGGAAAGCCCTCTTCCCCTCTCTAAACTTTCCAGTTTCAAATCTATATCTTCCAAATCCCCGGTGTAAAAACTATCTATGTCCAAAGCTATATCCTTTAAAAGTTTTTCTTTCTGTTTAATATAAAAATCCTTCATATAGTTAGTATTTAGAAACCATGAAAAACTGACAAAAAAAATTCCCCATAAAATAAAGCTTATAAAGAGCTTAAATGTTATAGACCTTCTCATTTTTCCCCCTCAAATCTATAACCTATTCCTCTGACAGTTTTTATATACTCCCCCTTATCTTTAAGTTTCATGCGCAGCTTTTTTATATGGGTATCTACTGTCCGCATATCACCATAATAATTTATATCCCAGACCGCATTTAAAATCTGCTCCCTGCTTAAAGCCCTTCCTTCATTTTCTGCCAAATAATTAAGAAGTTCAAATTCTTTTAATGTAAGCTCTACCCTCTCTCCATTTACCTCCACACGACGAGCATTTTCATCTATTTTAAGGCCTTTAAAAATCTTAACCGCTCTATTCTCTCCCCCCGCTCGCCGCAAAAGAGCCTTAACCCTCGCGGTTAAAACCAGAGGGCTGAAAGGTTTGCTTATATATTCATCTGCTCCCAGTTCAAACCCAAAAAGTTCATCTTCTTCTCCATCCCTGGCTGTAAGCATTATAACCGGTAACCTGGATCTTTTCCTAATTTCGCGCAAAACAGCCCAGCCATCATATTCCGGCATCATTACATCCAGAATTATCAAGTCAATATTTTCATCTTCTTCGA
Source organism: Thermosyntropha sp. (assembly GCF_017656155.1). GTDB lineage: Bacteria > Bacillota > Syntrophomonadia > Syntrophomonadales > Syntrophomonadaceae > Thermosyntropha. The sequence goes on from NZ_JACDOH010000004.1 coordinate 91,484, forward strand.
AAATTTCTAGTCCTTCCTTTCCATTCTTTGCTTCCAGTACTTTAAAATTTTCTCTGCTCAAAAAGTCACTTACCAGCCTGCGAATACGCTCCTCATCATCTACAATTAAAACCTTTTTCAAACAACCTCCCTCCTCGTTATTCAATAATTCCAAACAATAATATTTTAACCTGTTTTTGTGTCTTTACTGTGAAGGACAAATAAATCAGGAAATGATTACATATATTGTAGCCTAAACTTAATTACAATAAGTATAATTAATATAGATTAAACAATCAGGGGGGCTTAAAATCATGCTAAATGAAATAATAAATAAAGGTTTTATCAAAATCTATCCTGAACAAACAGTTGCTTTTTTCTCTATCCGAAATGGAAAAGCACAAAAAAAGCGTGGCAGTAGTAGTAGATGAAAATGACCAGCTGCAGGGCATAATAGTCAAAGCCGATATATACAGGTTCTTGCGGCAACCCGGGCATTTTGAAGATTACCCAGTCCAACTGGCCATGACCAAATCGGTAGTAACCGTAAATCCGGAAGATGATATAATAACTGTAGCCAAAATCATACGGGAAAACAATATATCAGCAGTTCCGGTAATAGATAATAACAATAAAGTAGTTGGCTTAATAGGGCTGGAAGACATAGTAGATTATTTAATACAGAAATCTCAAATATAAATAATATCTTATAGCAAAACTTTTCCTTTTCATAATAAGTTATTTTTAAACAAGAAACAAAAAAAAATAATAATCGTCACATATTTTAATTTTTTAGTAGAAAGGATAGAGTTAGAGTGAGCGCCAACATTCGTCTAAATCCTTTTAAAGATCAACCAACAATTGACCCTTCCAGTTATGTCGACCCATCAGCAGTCATCATAGGGGCAGTAACTATCGGAAAAAATTGCTACATCGGGCCACATACGGTTATAAGAGCTGATGAAGTAGATGAAAAGACCGGCAAAGTTGCTCTTATAATTATAGGTGATAATGTAAATGTACAAGATGGAGTAATAATACATGCTCTGGCCGGCACCAAAGTAGAAGTAGGACCCAACTCCTCGTTGGCACACGGTTGTATTGTTCACGGACCCTGCACAATTGCGGAAAACTGTTTTATCGGCTTTAGGGCCATTGTATTTAAAACCTCTATCGGTAAAGGAAGCATGGTGAAACACGGAGCAATAGTAGAAGGTATTGATATTCCAACCCATAAGCTGGTGCCAACTGGAGCAATCATCACTAATCAAGATGACCTGTTCAAACTTAAAGAAGTAGGTCAGCTAGAAAAAAATTTCATGGAAGAAGTAGTTAACACCAATATCAGACTAACAAAAGGATATAAAGAAATATAAAAAAGAGAGCCTTTTTATTTCAAAAGGCTCCCCCAATTTATTTCTTAACTGTTTGAAGCGTAAAAGCAATTGCCAGGACATCTGCCCTGTCTGCCTTTTCCCATTCCTCTGCCAGCCTTTTCCGGGCGCAGGCTTTGAGCTATATCAGCTGCCTGGTCCAAAGTAATTACACCTTCATCAACAAGTCCCCTTAAAATCTGCGGTTTCTCCCGATTTTTCACATATTCTCTCCACTCTTCCCGGGGCATCTGCTGTCTTTTAGCTATTTCAGCTTGCCTTTCCTTCATCTCTTCTTCCATTTTGGCTATAACTGCATCAGCCTGCTCCTGAGTTATAGTCCCGTTTGCCACCAGCTCTTTCAGCCTTGTTTCTACTTCCTGTTTTCGCTGTTCCTGACGCAGTTCTTGCATTGCTTTCATAATGTTTTCTGCCTGTTCAGAAGTAATTATACCTCTTTCTACAGCTTCACTCAAAAGCGGTTTTTTAGCCTGTCTTTCATCCCTTAAAGCCTGCCGCTCTTCAGGAGACATTGAAGCAGCCTCTTTAAGCCATGCTTCGCGTTCTTGTATCCGCTCAGCAGCCATACTTTTAATGCTTTCCGCCTGTTCAGCTGTTATAACCCCTTCGCTTTGCAGCTTTTCCAAAGCACCGCTAATCTCCTCTTCGGGCATTCCTTTCTTTGCCCCTTTAAAATCCCCTGAAAAAGCCTTTCTGGCCCCAAAAAAACCGGGTGAATCACCAGCAGCTATTGCAAAACTTCCAGCACCTAAAAGTAACCCTCCAATCAATAAAATTCCCAAAAAACCAGTTAAAAAACCTTTCTTTTTCATAATTTAAAATACATCTCCTTTCTTTTTTTATTTTTCTCTCTGCAATTATATTGTAGTCCACTTTTGTGAAGCTTCTGTGAACAAAAAAAGAAAACTTAATCACCACATAAAATTATGTTCACCGGGAGAAACTTTAAAATATACAGAATAAACTTGTATTTTAACACCTTAGGTTTATAATATAGTCAAATGCCTGATTATCATTACTGGTTTACAGGCAAAATTTATCTTTTATATAAAAGGAGGTAATATCTTATGGCAGCTGATCAACCAATATTAGCCGAAGTTGCCTGGCAACATGAAGGAATAAAAAGCATAGCCGAGGTGGCAGGTCAAAAGGTAATCATGGATTCTCCGGTAGAAAGCGGCGGAACCGGTGAAGGTCCGACTCCCCTGCAAATCCTCCCTGCTTCATTAGGCGGATGCATCATCGCAATGATTGCAATAGTCGGAAAAAAGAAAAGAATGGAAATAAATGATATTAAAGTCAAGGTGGAAGCCAACATAGAAAATGGAAATGTAAAGGAAATAAAATACCAGGTAAAAGTAGATGCCAACGCTCCCGAAGACCAAATTGAAAAACTCATTGAACAGGCAGCAGCCATATGTCCGGTTAAAAATGCCCTCGGCATACCTGTAACACGTATAATGTAGTCCAGACTTAAACTTCATAAAAAAACCGGGGATTTTAAAAAATCACCCCGGTTTTTGCTTTTGAATATTTTTCCCTCTACATCTCTTTTTCAATGCGCATTCTGTAGAAAGTGCGCCATACAAATATCAGAGCAATCAGCAAAAATCCTATCCCTACATAAGGAGCTATGTTGCTGAAAGCAGGTGAAATAGCAATTTCCATAGCTAAAAGTCCGAACAAGGTAGTAAACTTGATAATCGGGTTCAAAGCTACCGCCGTAGTATCTTTAAAAGGATCGCCTACTGTATCTCCTACTACGGTAGCATCATGCAGATCTGTTCCCTTTTCCTTGAGATCTACTTCTACTATTTTCTTACCATTGTCCCAAGCTCCTCCGGCATTTGCCATAAATACCGCCTGGAAAAGGCCAAATATCGCAATAGATATAAGGTACGATACAAAAAGAGCTACTGGTGTTGCTCCATTTACAGGAGCAGACAAGCAAGCAAATGCCAAGGCAAAAGAGAATATACCGATGAAAATATTAAACATACCTGCCTGAGCATACTGGGTACAAATCTTGACTACCTCTTTGGAGTTTTCGGTTGCTGCCTTCTGGCTATTAGTATCAAGCTTGATATTGCGCTTGATATATTCAACTGCCCTGTAAGCACCAGTGGTAACTGCCTGGGTAGAAGCACCCGCAAACCAGTAAATTACTGCACCACCACAGATAAATCCAAACAAGGTGTACGGATTGAGCAAGGTTAAAATACTTTCCGGCTGAACCCCCAGCACATTCTTTATAACCAGAATGAGGGAGAAAATCATGGTAGTAGCACCAACTACAGCTGTACCAATAAGCACCGGTTTGGCCGTAGCTTTAAAGGTATTACCTGCACCGTCATTCGCTTCCAGATAATGCTTAGCCCTGTCAAAATCAGGCTTAAATCCAAATTCCTTTTCGATCTGCTTGTCTACTTTAGGAATAGTTTCAATAAGAGAAAGTTCATAGATAGATTGAGCATTATCAGTAACCGGACCATAGCTGTCAACCGCTATAGTAACCGGTCCCATACCCAACATTCCAAAAGCAACTAAACCGAAAGCAAAAATAGAAGGATAAATCATAATCGATTCTAACCCATAACCACTAGCTACATAAGCAATAAACATCAAAACCAAAAATACCATACCAATCCAGAAAGCACTGAAATTACCTGCTACCAAGCCGGAAAGAATATTAAGAGATGCTCCGCCTTCCCGGGAAGCCTTAACAACTTCTTCAGTATGAGCTGATTTAGGACTGGTAAATATCTTGGTAAACTCAGGAATAATAGCAGCACCTAAAGTTCCACAGCTTATGATCGTAGCCAGGACAACCCACATAGACTGCAGTTCAGGAGCAGCATTCGAAACAGGTCCTAACATATAGTAGCTTACTATATAGGTAACAGCAATGGAAAGAATAGAAGTTATCCATACCAGATTAGTCAAAGGCTTTTCAAAGTCCATATCCTGACTGTTGCCATATTTAGCCTGGGTTAAACCCTTATTGATATAGAAAGCAACTACAGAAGTTATTATCATAAGTATACGCATGGTAAAGATCCAGGTTAAAAGCGTAGTCTGCAAAGCAGGAGCTACCGCGAGAACAATAAAAGTAACCAGAGCAACTCCAGTAACCCCATAAGTTTCAAAACCATCAGCAGTAGGCCCTATACTATCGCCTGCATTATCACCGGTACAGTCAGCAATAACACCCGGATTCCGCGGATCGTCTTCTTTAATCCCGAAAACAATTTTCATAAGGTCAGAACCGATGTCTGCAATCTTAGTAAATATTCCCCCGGCTATACGAAGAGCACTGGCACCTAAGGATTCACCGATAGCAAATCCTATAAAGCTGGCTCCAGCCAGTTCCCTGGGCACAAAAAGCAAGATTATGAGCATAATTATCAATTCAACTGATACCAGAAGAACCCCTATGCTCATACCTGCATCTATCGCAATACCAAATACCTTATTTGGTTTTACCTCAAGGCCGGCAAAAGCCGTACGGCTGTTAGCCACCGTATTCATGCGTATTCCATACCAGGCAACCAGATATGATCCCATCATTCCTATAATAGTCCACATCAATATAAATAGAACACCATTCATGCCGGTATGCTGCAGATAACCGAAATAGAAAGCAATACATAAACCTATGAAAACAAATAGAATCAACAGGAATTTACCCTGCTGAATAAGATAAGTCTTGCAGGTTTCGTAAATAGTTTCGGCTACATCCAGCATAGACTTATGAGCAGGATATTTCTTAACCTTGCGGTATTGATACAAACCGAACAGCATTCCCAGAACACATACTACAAGCCCCATCATAAGCAGCTTGCTTTGTTCTGCCGCAAGTTCGGGAAGAACTAAGTTTGCTTCACTAGCCATAGCTAAAGCAGGAGAAAACAGCACCATAAAAAAACCTAAAATACTGCTCCAGCACGCCCTGGCTTTTTTAGTCCAGTTAACCATGTCCAAACAACCTTCCTTTCCATAATTATTTTGACGAACAAAATAAGCGACAAACAACTACAACAGCTTAATCTTTACCACCCCAAGCAGAGAAGAGCAAAGATAAAGGCTGGTGCTTATCCTATCCGGCTTGTTTATTAACCCCTCCTTTCCACGAACTTAATTAGGCTATACTTTTTGCCTTAAAATTTTTATATATTATACACTAAATTTCTTACGATTTCGATATTTTTGTGTAAAGATTTTATGTATTTATAATTTATTTTTTATCTCCAAAAATAAAAAAATCCGTTTTTTGAAAAACGGAACAAATTAACCAGTTATAATAAAATTCAAATATACTCTCGTTCGTGTCAAAATTTAGTCTGTCCTTCTTCCTCTAACCTCTTTTTCTATTTGAGCCAAAACATTTTGACAGATATACAGCTTATCTTCCGGAGTCAGGTTTTTAAACTTGACCTCCGATGTTTTAACCTCTACATTAAGACCTTTTACGCAGTTTATAAATTCCACCGATGATGAAATAAAAGGAAAATAGCGCTTTAAATTATTAAACCTGTAAAAATCAAGTCTAGACATGGCTTTTCTTATAACAGGTAAACCACAATTACCTAGAGTTAAAACAAATGATTTATATTCAATACTCTCTGAATCACCATCTTCAAAAAGATTAATCTCTGTAGATACCAGAGGAGGAAGTTTAACCCTGTAAACTCGGTCAGAAACAAACCTTAAATCACTGCACCCGCAATTTTCCTCTATATCAGATACTCTTCCTTCGTTATATAACTTTTTATCCATGATCTTATCTTTTTCCATAAGTTCGGGCTTTACCCCCTGATTCGGAACAAATCCGGACTGCACAAGGCTTTTGGTTATCTCTTCAATATATTTTGGGTTATAGCAGCTATGGTAGTAAAGCTCTTCAAGGATTCTAAGCTCATTATCAGGTTGGTTATCAAACTTTCTCTTAAAGATATTATTGTCGGAACCTATTTTAAACGGATAGTATCTTGCCCCCCTACCGATAAGCTGCCTTTCTGCTATGGTAGCAGCTCCAGGGATATACTCCCCACTCCTTGTCCATTTTCCATCTCTTTTGTCATATAGCCGAACTATATCAAAAAGGTTTAGAACATCCCACCCTTCATCAAGCATTTTAACAGCAAATACAGCCCTTATTTGGTTGTCTTCGGATTCAAGGGTATTTAACTTTATCTGCCTTTCCCTGTCTATATTCTCTGAATCTAACAAAATACATTTTTCTTCGGAAAATTCTTCTTTTATTTCCTCAGCAAGATTATCCAAAGAAATGCCATGATCTCTGAAAAAAATAAAGGCCTTTTTGATTATTGAATATTCCGCAGGTTCGATTTTCTTAATATCTGTCCCCTTCAGTCCATTTATTTTTTCCCTGAATAACATATAGTTATATTTTGATTCTCGTATGCTCAATGATTTAAATAAAATCACCGGTTTCAGATATATACTATTCTTTTCAGCTATTTTTCTCCTATACTGGCTGAGCACCACAGCCTGCAGCATCCTCTCCCAGTTACCCAGGTTAGACTGCAACACTTTTATATCCTTGGAATAACCATCCTGTCTAAACCTTTTAATATCATATTCGTAAATAATCTTGTCTTTATACTTTTCATAGATTTCTTTATTTTCCATATCTATCGTTGCAGTATATTCCAGCATTATATTATCATCACAGGAATTTAAAATCTTCATCACAGTAGTTTCCCAGGCATTAAGGCCTGCCATCTCAACATTCCCCAGCCTATTTCTTTTTCGCGTCCAGACATTTATGTGATGTGCCTCATCTGAAAGTAAAACAACCTTTCTGTTTTCAAAATCCTCCAGGGTAATCTGATTTTCCCTAAAAAGGCTAAGTTGACTATGCAGTCCCTGGATGGTGGTAAAAATGATGTTTATATCATAATCATTCACATCATCAAAGTTTAGGACTTCACTCATACTAACTTCTCTGCCATCAAACTTTATCTTTTCATTAAAAATATATTTGGGAGAAAGCGGATTCAAAAAGTTTTCCCTGGTCTTTTCAATTATATTTGTGCTGTTAACAAAGAACAAAAAATTTCTGTATCCTTTACTGTAAAGATACAGGATATTTGAAGCCATAAGTAGGGTTTTACCTGAACCTGTCGCCATATTGAAAAGCAAATGAACCGGTTTCTTCTTTTTCGGGTATTCTTCCATATAATGAATCAGTCTGGCTATTGCCTCTACCTGATAATCCCTCAGTTTAAACCTTTGATTCAGGTTTTTCCCTATAAATTCCGGTATACTGTTTTTCTCTAACAGCCCTGAATTTGAAATATTATCATATATTTCACTTAACAGACCTTTACTGGACATGTTAAATCCTCCCGGTCTCATTCAAATCATTTTCATAAAACATTTCATTTAAAACCTTATCTTTATAGCTTATGTTATATATAGCATCATCAATTTCACTATAGTTCACATAAAGATTATTTTTATCCAGTATCTCTGCGAGAATCCTTTTTTGCTCAGGAAAATTCATATTTTTAAACTCTTCAATATTTTCGTCAAACAACAAAGAATCAACCTTATAACTTAAAAAACTGCTTGACTTCATTTCCTGCCATAAATTTATAAGATCATCAGTTGTTTCGGCTTCCCGTATTCTTTCTATAAATACCTCATTAATTTTTGCCAACTCCATGTAAATAAAACTCCCACCCCCCAACCAGCTCACAGATTTAGAAATTCCCGTTTGCTCTCCAGCAATCACATTTTTAAGCCTCGCAAGCGCACTATTCTCACCATAATCAAGCTGTTCTATTCCAATATACTGCCTGCCCATTTTATGAGCTACTGCGCAGGTAGTCCCTGAACCCAAGAAAAAATCCAATACTATATCTCCGGGTTCTGTCACAAGTTCTATAATTCTTTTAATCAGCTTTTCCGGCTTCTTGCCGGATTTAAAGCTGACATTTCCTTCACTTGCGGGAGTTGCCCCAATATCCCACCAAAAATCGCTTATAAGCTTTCCATAATATTTTTTGCCATTTTCTATAACAATTCTTTCAGAAAGTGGAGACAGCATTCCTCCATCATAAACTAAAACAGTTCTTCCATCTCCTGTTCTATATTCTTCCACTTTACCTTTAGACTTGTTTTCCTGGGCAAATTTTTTAAAATTCTTTCCCGATTTCTGAATATCATTTTTCAGGGCATAAATCTTTTCAGCATTTTTTAAACAATACTCTCGAAATTTCAAATAAAACAGATTTTTTTGTTCCTCACTTAAACCTCTTAAAGTTTCCTGCCCAAACATATCTCTCAAAATATTTTTATAAACATCAGTCACAATATATCCTTCCTGATCCTTAACTACTTCCCAGCGATAGCTGTCATTATATTCCGCGGCACGAACGTATAAAGGTTTAAATCTATGCAGCCTGCCGTTTTTAGCATAATATAATATGTGCTCCTTAACTTTAAATAAATGCTCACCTCTCATTACATTCACAGCATTAACTCCACTTTCAGACCCCATCATTACTACAATATCTTCTTTAAAGTTTTCCCTGCCAAAAATTTCATCCATTAAGACCTTTAAATACGCCTGCTCATTATCGTCACACTGAACAAAAATAGCTCCATCTTCCCGCAAGAGATCTTTTGCTGCCTCCAATCTGTTTTTCATAAATGTAAGCCATGTTGAGTGTCTAAAGTTGTCATTATATTGAAATTCATCATTCCCTGTATTGTATGGAGGGTCAATATATATGAGCTTTACTTTGCCTGCAAATCTTTTTTTAATCGAATGAAGTACCAGAAGGTTGTTGCCCTTGATTATCAAATTGTCATTCGACCTTATTTCCAAAACCTCATGCTTGCCTTCCCTGTCAATCCTGAGAAAATTGCAAAATACTTTTGGTTCTAAAAGAACATCTATTTCATCCGGGGCGAGAATTTCGTTATAAAATACTTCCTGCCTTTTTTTAACTGATTTTTCCTGCCCTCCCTCCAGTACACAGTCCTTATAAGGCCATACCAGAACAACATCTTTATTTCTGCTTAAATAGCTGTTATCAACTGCAAGCCCTATTTTATTCTTAAATGCAGTATAAGAGTCGGGAAGAAATTCCTTATTATCCACAAATCTTACAAACTTGTCCCTGTCAAAAACCAGCACCCCGTCTATATTTTTAAAAAAATATGATTTTAGTCTTTCCCGGCTCAGCAGGAGTCTAATTAACGATTCATCCAAAATTAGAGCAGATTCAATAATTTTATTCTTAAGCAGTTTTCCATCAGCAGTATAATCCTTATTCTCACCTAAAAGCCCTTTCAATTCACTAAAGATACTTTGGGAAAGCATATGTGCTCCTCCTGTTTTATAAATTCATCTTATGTTCAAATGTTAGCATATTAACGAGACCCTCCTCTAGAAAATATTAACTATATACTGAATGTGCATCTCCTATATGTAAGAAATATTTTTTACAGGCTTACGCTGCAATACTGTAAATAAAAATAAGGGCGCCAGGTATTGATTCAAATACCTGCGCCCCAACTTTTGACAAAGAAACTACGAAAATAGGGGCGAAATTCGCCCCTATTTTAAATTAAAACTGTGGTTCTTCAATTTTCTTGCCTGATACATATCTATCTGCAATATTTCTGTCATCTCCAATATATATAAATCTCTGCAACCTTTCTTCAATAGTTCGCGGATTAACATCTGCAAGCGAACTGTCATCAATTACAAGCGCATCAAATTCATATCCTTCTTCAAAACTTCCTACTTTGCCAAAGAAGCTTCCGCCACCTTTAGTTGCCAGATAGAAAAGCTCTGGCGTCGACAGTGGATCCCCATTTTCACTGTTTTCGACCCATTTTAATTTGGAAACCTGGGCTGCTGCTACTATAACACTCGGAATTGATACATCATGTCCTCCTGATATATCACTGGCCAGGCCTACCGGAACCCCGGCCTCTACCAGTTTTCTTATCGGAGATATGCCGCTTGACAAGTTATTGTTGGAATGTGGTGAATGAGCAACATATACCTTATTTTTGGCCATTAATTCTATTTCTTCATCATTTAAATAGATGCAGTGCGCCATAACTGTCGGCTGCTGCCCAAACAATCCGAACAGATCATATACACTGGCATAGTTGGGACATTCCGGATGAAGTTCCTTAACCCAGGCTACTTCTGATCTGTTCTCCGAAAGATGGGACTGAATCGGAACGTCGTACTTTTTGGCAAGTTGCGATAAACCTTTCATAAGTTCAGGAGAACAGGTCGGAACAAACCTGGGAGTAATTATAGGCTTAACCTTTTCATATCTGTCAACAGTTTCTTTCAGAAATTCTTCAGTATCACTCAAAGAATCCTCGGTAGTTTCGATTAATATATCGGGGGAATTCCTGTCCATATTAACTTTGCCCACATAGGCAGAAAGCCCGGCTTTATCTAAAAGATCCATCAACTTGATAGTTGCATCTTTATGAATGGTGGCAAATAAAACTGAACGTGTAGTTCCCAGTTTCCAGAGTTCCTTGACTACTTTCTTATATGCCTTTTCCGCATACTCTAAATCCTTATATTTGGATTCTTCCGGGAAAGTGTAGGTTTCCAGCCAGGGCAAAAGCTCTTTATCAAGTCCCAGTCCCCGGTTTACAAACTGAGGGGCATGGAAATGCAGATCAACAAAACCTGGAATTATCATTTTATCACCATAATCCATAACTTCCAGGTTTTGATATTCTGCTGGCAATGTTTGATAAGTCCCCTTTACCCGGCCTCCTTCAACAACAATGTATCCGTTTTCAATTATTTCGTACTTTCCAAATTCAGGAGTAAAAACTATATGTCCCTTATAAACCTTTACATCCACTGCCGACATTCAACCATCTCCTTCATTTTTTTAATAATCGCTTGAGCAGGCTCAGCAAGACCCATTCCAAACTTAAATTTAACTATAAGTATAAACTGGCTCAATTTTTTGTAGATTATCGTCGAAAATTTTTCCTGTCAAAATTCCCTTATGCCAATTCCCCCTTATATTTTTTTCTTATCAGATAAAAAAGGGCAGGTATTACCATCAATACCCACCCAAGTATGTACTTTTTATTATTTTGTATGCCGCAAGCCAGCTATATAAATTTAAAAATCGAAACCTTAAAATTTTGCGCAAAATCTTCACGCCAAACTATTAATAAAACCGACTCTTCCACATCTCACCTGCTGCTCTCGATAAAATACTTTCTCCTCTGTTCTTCCATCACACTATTTTTAATTATATCACAATTATCCTTCAAAGTCTTTTACCTTATTCAGCCAGATTACATATCTATTTAGCTCCTTAAAATATTCGGAGAAAAGCTATTTAATATGAATGCTCATATAGAATCGTTCTACGCAATTTTAGAGGACGAATGCTAGAGTCAAAATGAATTTGAGAGCTTTATGGATGCTCACCAGGTTATAACAGAATATATGGAATTTTATAAACAGAGCCAAGACATGGAAGTATAAATTTTATGACTCCAAATGGATTTTACGAAGTATTTATGAGTAATTCTGTAAAACTTGAATCTTTTAGTGCATAATCTCCGGACTTAGGGGATCAATCCGCTACCAGGTTAACATGTTCAATACGAGTGCAAATATGATCGTTTCTTGTAGCAAAGAAAACTTGCGTCTTATGCTTTAGTCGTCTGTAGGCCGTGCTATGAAGGATTCTGTTGTAGTCTCTGTAAAATTCAGTTCGTATATCATCGCTCCGTTGGTATATTTCCATTTCACGACTAATACACTTTTCCCATTTAGAATTGCCTGGAACAGTCGCCACTGAACTAAACTTACCTTTTTCCATCACATATTCCCCTCCTGAAGCAAGCATGTGAAATCATTCCCTGGCTCGTTCACGCATTCACTATATAAGCCCGGGTTATACCTAATTTAAATCACATAATTCGTCAATGATTTTTAATAATTTCAAAATTTTCAGCCCTTAAAATTGGCAATCTGCTCATCAAGCATCCTTCCAGTTTTCCTTATCCGTTATTATAAAAAAAGAAATCCCCCCTAGCACCATAATATAACCTTATTTAACTTTTAAAACTTTTCGTTCTGCAGAAACATGCATTTTCCCTTTTTATAGAATTATAAATAAACTTATGATTATATAGCAATGCTTAAAAAATAAATCAATGAAACACCTACAATCAAACTGCAGACCTGACTTATTTATAATCAAATGATAAAATCCAGAAAAAGTAAAAAAGCCCTGCAAACCAGGACTTTCATATCTATTGTATAAATAAATATTTATCATTTGGTGGAGGCGGGGGGAGTCGAACCCCCGTCCGAAGGAAAGACCAGCAGAGTCTCTCCGAGCGCAGTCCGTGTTTTTTAATTCGCTCCCGAAACGCCCACGGACAGGCTTTTCAAGAGCTATCCCCGATTAAATTCCCTTTTAACCCCTCAGGGCCGAGGGTTAAAAGGTACTCCCGCTACGTGACGCCCTGAGCTGACCCGCGGGTGAAGTCAGCCGGACGAGCTGCCTAATTAGGCAGCTAAAGCGTAATTTTCTTCTGCAGTTATTTTTAATTTCACCTTTTTAACGAGCTGGCGAACAACTCGGCTCGCTACTCTACCCATCTTTTCCCCCGTCGAAACCATTACGCCCCCTTATAGTTTGAAAATAATCTTTAGCTGACATCTATATTATAACATTAAAAGGCATACTTTTATCAGCCATATATTGTAACTATCTCAATATCTGCCTTTATCCTTTAAAGCCCTTTCAATATCCCGCTTAGCATCACGGGCAGCTATATCTGCCCGCTTATCATACAGTTTTTTACCTACTGCAACCGCCAATTCTACCTTGGCCTTTCCGTTTTTAAAATATATCTTTAAAGGAATCAGAGTATATCCTTTTTCTTTGGTAAGCCCGATCAACCTATTAATCTCACTTTTATGCAAAAGCAGTTTCTTAGGACGCAAAGGGTCGTGATTAAAGCGGTTGCCTTTTTCATAAGGGCTTATGTGAAAGTTGTTAATCCATACTTCCCCGTTCTTTACAGTAGCATAGGCATCCTTCAGATTGCCTTTTCCCATGCGCAAAGACTTAACCTCGGTTCCTACCAGAACCAGCCCTGCTTCCATAGTTTCTTTTATATGATAATCATGTCTGGCTTTGCGGTTATCTATAACCTGTTTTATCCCTTTATCTTTAGACATAAGTCCACCTCGAAAAATAAACCCTCGCCTTCATCCGTTCTTAAGGCCAGGGATTACTGCTCATTCTATTTCATTTTTAATTATACTTAAAATTCCTGATTAGTCAAGAATATATGTTCTGTAATCTTATCTGATTAATCCTCAACCAGTTCAAAATCAATCTTGCCATCATCTACATCAACCTTTACCAGCTGAACCCTGACTTCATCCCCAATGGCAAATTTTCTTCCTGTATGGACACCTACTAAGATGTAAGAGCGCTCATTAAATTCATAATAATCATCAGCTATGGTCGAAATGTGAACCAATCCTTCCACGGTATTGGAAAGCTCGACGAAAAACCCAAAAGGCTGAACGGAAGAAATCCGCCCGGTAAATTCCTCACCTAAAAACTGCTGCATATACTGGGCTTTCTTTATATCAACCAACTCCCTTTCGGCTTCTTCCGCTTTTATTTCCTGCTGGGTAGACTGTTCTCCGTAAACAGGCATTTTTTTCTCCAAACTAGCCCTTTTTTTGCCCCTTAAGCCGCCTCTTAACAAGAGAGTCAAAACCCGGTGGACGATTAAATCCGGGTATCTTCTTATCGGACTGGTAAAATGGCAATAATATTTGGAAGCCAACCCGAAATGTCCTAAAGGATCCGGCATGTAGCGGGCGTGTTTCATCGAGCGCAGAAGTATCATAGAAAGCAGCCCCTCTTCCGGCTTTCCCTTAATTTCATCCAAGATTTTCTGATAAGTTCTAGGCTCTACTCGGGCATGAGGTGGAATTTTATACCCAAAAACCCCTAAAACCATATTTACTTTAGATAAAGCCTCTTCATCCGGCTTTTCATGCACCCTATACAATATAGGGAGCTCCTGCCAGTACATATGTTCAGCCACCACTTCATTGGCTTTAATCATAAAATCTTCAATAAGCATCTCGGCTGGCCCGTGTTCCCTTCTTTTTATCTCTATGGGTCTGCTGTTTTCATCTACTATGACCTTAGATTCCGGGAAATTAAAATCTAAAGCTCCTCTTTTCATCCTTTCTGCCCGAATTATATCAGCCAATTCCTTCATAAGAAGAAAATCTTCCACTAAATAAGCATATTTTTCTTTAGTCTCCTTATCATCTTCCACCAGTATTTTATTAACATCGGTATAAGTCATGCGTTCATTGACATTAATAACTGACTTACAAATATCATAAGATATTACCCGCCCCCTGTCATCTATATCCATGAGACAGCTTATCGCCAGGCGGTCTTTACCGGCATTAAGGCTGCAGATATCATTGGAAAGCTCCGGAGGAAGCATTGGCAAAACCTTGTCAATAAGATAAACGCTGGTTCCCCTGAGGAAAGCTTCTTTATCCAATTTGCTTCCTTCCCGCACATAATGGGAAACATCCGCAATATGCACCCCTAAACGATAACCTTTGTCAGTCCTTTCTATTGAAACCGCATCATCCAGATCCTTGGCGTCTTCCCCATCAATTGTTACCATGCGCAAATCCCGCAAATCTCTTCTTCGGGCGACTTCTTCCCGTGACACCGGTTTTGCTACTTCCTTTGCCTCTTTTATTACTTCAGGAGGAAATTCAGCCCTCAGGTTGTGTTTTTTTATAATAACCTGCAAATCAAGTCCCGCTTCCCCTTTGCGCCCTAAGACCTCTATTATTTTTCCCTCAGGGTATCTATCTTTGTCGGGAAAAGCAGTTATGCTCACCAAAACTTTATCTCCATTGCTCGCCTTCATCTTGCGGGAAGGCTTAACATAAATCGGGTAAATCTGGCGCGAGTCGTCCGGAATCACCTGCAGAGTATGCTTGCCCTTTTTCACCGTTCCTACCAGTTCCTTATTGGCACGGTTTATTACCCTTATCACTTCGCCTTCCGGCCTCTGCCCACCAACTTTTCCCCTGCTGTGAACCCTAACCATAACTTTATCATTGTGCATAGCCCCATTTAAATTTCGCCCATAGACAAATATTTCCGGCCATTCCGGATCATCCGGAACTAAAATTCCGTATCCCCACTGGCTTAAGCGGATTATCCCTTTAACCAGGTTCATCATTTCCGGAAGTCCGTATTTGTTTTTGCGCGTTTTTACAATTTCTCCTTCTTTTTCTAACCTGCCTAAAATCTTTTTGAATTTTTCTTCTTCCTCCTCACCAATCTCAAAAACCTCTAAAAGCTCTCGGTAACTAAGCGGTCTGTAGCTCGCCTGTTTTATATAATCGAGAATCGCTTCACGTGAAATCATAAAATCCCCCTTGACCTGCCTTAAGGTTTCTTTAATATATTAATTCCCCTTAAAAACAGGTTTTACTCTATAAACCCAGTTCATCTGCTATTTTTTGCATGCTCTTTAAAGCAATATCCAAAAATTCATCCAGCTCAAGGCCAAATTCCATGCAGCTTGCTATCTGCTCGCGGCTAGCCCCTTTAGCAAACGCCTTTTCTTTAAACCTCTTTTTAAGTGATTTAAGGTCTACAGCTGACAACTTCTTTTCCGGCTTTATAAGAGCTGCGGCAGTTATAAAGCCACTTACCGGATCAGCAGCCCATAAAGCTTTATCTATAAGGCTTTTCCTTTCTAAATCATGATACTCATTATGGGCTTTAACAGCGTATACTATATCCTCAGGAAATCCGTAGTCCTCCAATATCTGAGCCCCTAAAATTGAATGAAGCTTAGGGTCATTGGCAGTGCTGTCATAATCAATGTCGTGTAAAAGGCCGGCCAAGCCGAATTTATCTACATCTTCGCCCAACCGTTCAGCCAACCCCCTCATAACTGCTTCAACTGCTAAGGAGTGTTTTATGAGATTTTCATTTTTAAGATAAGTTTTTAAAAGCTCTAATGCCTTTTCTCTTTCCATATCCATCTCCTCCATCAAATAATGAATTTCATTTTAAGGAAGTTCCTTCTATAAAAGTCAACATCTCACGGGCAACTGTTTCAGGTTCTTCCATGGTTGATATATGTCCGGAATGTAAAAGCTCAATAGTCTTAACTTCAGTATTTTTTACCTTTTCCCTCATAAAATCCAGACTTTGGACTGCCACCGTGTCATCATTTACTGACTGCATAGCTAGAAGCGGAACTTTAAGAGCCGATATTTCATGTCTAACAGAATTTCTCAATTCCTGCATACTTGAAAAAGCTTTAAGGGGATAACAATCATAGGCAAACCTTCCCAGCTTTTTAAGCCACAATGTTTCCTCATCAAAGTCTTTTGGAAAATACGGTCTTATAAACTTTAAAAATGGCACTAAAAAGGTTTTCAAGGGATGACGACAACATACCGGGGCATTTACAGTTATTACCCCTTTTATACCATCTAAATGAAGGGCAGCATATAACGCCAAAAGTCCCCCCATTGAAAGCCCGGCAACATAAACATCAGAGTAATTCTCCCTTAAATGCAGAATTTCTCCCTCTGCCGCCTTGAACCAATCATGCCAGGTAGTTTGATTCAAAAGAGCAGAATTAGACCCATGTCCGGGGAGTAAAATCCCGCTTACCGTCAGCCCTCCCCTTTGCTGTAAAATCCGGGCGGTTGGTAATACTTCAGAAGGAGAAGCCGTAAAGCCGTGCAAAAAAAGCAGGGCTTTTTCCCCTTCCCCTTTAAGAAAAAAAGGTTCTGCCTCCGGATAAATATATATCAAAACTCTCCACCCCAAAAACTTCATATACCAAAAGCAGGTAGAATCTCTTTCTACCTGCTCTCAGCTACGATATACAGCTAAGCCGTTCTTACAACAAAGGTGCGATCAAAACCAGTGAAACAATTGCCATCAGTTTTAAGAGTATGTTGAGAGAAGGTCCAGCCGTATCTTTACATGGATCACCTACGGTATCTCCCACTACTCCGGCAGCATGAGCTTCACTGCCTTTTCCGCCGTAATTACCGCTTTCAATATATTTTTTCGCATTATCCCAGGCACCTCCGGCATTAGCAAGGAAAATAGCCAGGCAAACTCCGGACGCAATAGAACCTGCAAGCATACCGGCCAAAGCTTCCCCTCCTAAAGCAAATCCTACTATAATCGGAGCAATTATTGCCAGAACACCTGGAAAAATCATTTCTCTAATTGCTGCCTGTGTGCTTATGTCAACACAGCGGGCATAATCAGCTTTAGCCGTTCCTTCCATAAGACCGGCGATTTCTTTAAACTGTCTCCGAACCTCTTCTACCATCTTAGAAGCAGCCCTTCCAACTGCTCCCATAGCTAAAGCACAGAAGAAGAAAGGAAGCATAGCGCCTATCAAAAGCCCAATTACAACAAAAGGATCTAAAAGATTAATAAAATCAATTTCTGCCACATTGGCAAAAGAAACCAGGAGGGCCAATGCGGTAAGCGCCGCCGAACCTATGGCAAAACCTTTACCGATAGCAGCTGTTGTATTACCTACTGAATCAAGTTTATCGGTGGTTTTTCGAACATTTTCTGGCAGCTCCGACATCTGGGCAATACCGCCCGCATTATCCGCAATAGGACCATATGCATCAACAGCAACTACCATTCCGGTTGTAGCCAGCATTCCTACTGCAGCTAAAGCAATTCCATATATTCCTCCTGTCATATATCCCAGGAAAATAGCTACCACAATGATCAAAATTGGAAGCATGGTAGAGCGCATTCCCACACCTAAACCGGAAATAATAGTGGTAGCTGGTCCGGTAACACAGGATGCCGCTATACCCTGAACCGGCTTATATTCATCAGAGGTATAATATTCGGTAACAAAACCTATGATCGTCCCTGCAGCCAAACCAGCAACTAAAGCCCAGAATACATTGAACATATCAGAAGGCAAAATATATCTTACTGCAAAGAAAGCTCCTATAACTAAAAGCACAGCTGAACTTATAGTTCCTGCATTCAAGGCTTTAAGCGGGTTGGAATTTTCGTCGGTTTTTACAAAGAAAGTACCGATTATAGAAGCTACTACTCCGATAAAAGCTATAACCAAAGGAAGTACTACCGGACCTAATCCTAAATCAGGAGACTTATTTACCATAACTATACCCAAAGTCATAGCCGCAATTATTGAACCAACATAAGATTCAAAAAGGTCAGCTCCCATTCCTGCAACATCACCGACATTATCCCCTACATTATCAGCAATTGTAGCCGGGTTGCGCGGGTCATCTTCAGGAATCCCAGCTTCAACCTTTCCTACCAGGTCAGCCCCTACATCAGCCGCTTTAGTGTATATACCTCCACCTACACGACCGAAAAGGGCTATCGAGCTTCCACCTAAAGCAAAACCGTTTACAATGGTAGGATCTTTAAAAATCAGGTAGAGAATCCCCAAACCTAACAAACCGAGTCCTGAAACTGACATTCCCATTACTGCTCCGCCGGAAAAGGCTATTCCTAAAGCAGCATTCTGTGAAGTTCTTGCCGCACTGGCAGTCCGCACATTAGCCCTGGTAGCTATGGACATGCCTATGTAACCGGCTGAAGCAGAACAAGTAGCTCCCACCAAGAAACATACTGCTGTTTTCCAATCTATAAAAATTAAAAGCACTATAAAAATTATAGCTACAAATATTGCCAAAGCCTTATACTGCCTGGAAAGAAAAGCCATAGCTCCTTCATGAATATAATTTGAAATCTCTACCATTCTTTCTGTTCCCGGATCAGCTTTTTTTATCTTGGATGCTAAATAAATCGCAAACAAAAGAGCCAAGGCTCCTCCTGCAGGAGCAAAAACGGCTAAATTACTCATAATAAGCCACAACTCCTTACACATTTATTTTGTTTTATTAAATAAGGGCTAAAGCTAAAGTGGTGATTATAAAAACTGCAGCAACCCAGCCGGTTATCTTTTCTAAAAACTCATTTACCCCCTTGGCTTTGCTACCAAAAAGGGCTTCACTTCCCCCGGCTATGCTGCCGGACAAACCTGCACTTTTCCCGGGCTGCAGTAGAACTACAGCAATAAGAGCTAATGCAGATATTATCTGCAGAATCAAAACGAATGTTTTCATTATCCTTTCACCTCCATCCCAAGCCAGTCCTGAGCCAAAGCTTATTTTAACACAGGTATACAATATCCAACAAGCCTTTTAACGTTAACTATTTGTTCAAATTATAAAAACTTTTTATCCCGGAGTATTCAGCTGCCAAATCTAAATCTTCTTCAATCCTCAAAAGCTGGTTGTATTTGGCCACTCGATCGGTGCGGGCTGGCGCACCTGTTTTTATCTGTCCGGCATTAGTAGCAACAGCAATGTCGGCAATAGTTGAATCTTCTGTTTCTCCTGAGCGGTGAGAAATAACACAGGTATATCCTGCCCTTTTCGCCATTTCAATAGTCTTAAGAGTCTCGGTTAAAGTTCCAATCTGGTTTACCTTTATAAGAATGCTATTGCAAATGCCTTCCTTAATTCCGCGGGATAATCTTTCAGTATTAGTTACAAAAAGGTCATCTCCTACCAGCTGGACTCTTTTCCCTAACCTGTTTGTAAGCTCTTTCCATCCGATCCAATCATCTTCGGAAAGACCATCTTCAATTGATATAATGGGGAATTTATTAACCAGCTTTTCATAAAAGTCTATCATTTCTCCCGCAGTTAAAACCTGTCCTGTACTGCTTAAATGATATTTGCTATCTTTAAAAAGTTCACTGGCTGCCACATCAACTGCCAGATATATATCTTCTCCGGGCTTATAACCGGCCGCAGCAATCGCTTCCATAATCACTTCCAAAGCTGCTTCGTTGGAAGGCAAATCCGGTGCAAATCCGCCTTCATCTCCTATTGATGTAGCCAGTTTTTTGTCCTTTAAAACCTTCTTCAAAGCATGATAAACTTCTACTCCCATCCGCAGAGCTTCAGCAAAGTTTTCGGCTCCGGTAGGAACAATCATAAATTCCTGAATATCCACATTGTTATCCGCATGTTTGCCTCCATTGAGGATATTCATCATAGGAACCGGCAGTTCATAAGCATTAACCCCGCCTATATATTGATATAAAGGTAAGCCTAAATAGTTGGCTCCTGCTCTGGCGGCAGCTAAAGATACCCCCAGTATAGCATTAGCCCCTAGCCTTGACTTGTTGGAAGTGCCATCTAAGTCGATTAAAACTGCATCAATTTCTGCCTGCCTGGTTATATCCATGCCTATAATCTCAGGAGCAATGATACTGTTTACATTCTCAACCGCATTTAATACACCCTTGCCGTTATAACGGCTCTTATCTCCATCTCTCAATTCTACTGCCTCATAAGCTCCGGTAGAAGCCCCTGAAGGAACAATAGCCCGTCCCATGCTGCCGTCTTCTAAAACTACTTCAACTTCTACCGTTGGATTTCCTCGGGAATCTAAAACTTCCCGTGCATAAACATCAACAATTGTGCTCATAATCTATCATACTCTCCTTTCCAAATTATTTATCCTGCTCTAAAAGAGAAGTCCCTGTCATCTCTTCCGGTTTCTTTATTCCTAAAAGCTCCAGCATAGTCGGTGCTATATCTTTTAAAGCACCCTCTTCACGCAAATTATATCCTATATAGTCATCATCCACCAGTATAAAAGGCACTTTTTCGCAGGTATGAGCAGTAAAAGGCTGCCCGGTTTCCGGACACACCATCATTTCACAATTGCCATGGTCGGCCGTTATGATAACAGTCCCGCCTTTTTCCTTTACTTTTTCTACCACCCTGCCCAAACATTCATCTACTACCTGGACTGCCTTGATTGCTGCTTCTAAAACCCCGGTATGTCCTACCATATCCGGATTAGCGTAGTTTAATATTATTACATCATAGGCATCCTTATCTATTTCCTTAAGCACCCGATCAGTAACTTCATATGCGCTCATTTCCGGCTTTAAATTGTAGGTCGCCACTTTCGGTGAAGGGATAAGAATTCTGTCTTCTCCTAAATTAGGCTCTTCTACCCCACCATTAAAAAAGAAAGTTACATGGGCATATTTTTCGGTTTCTGCAATTCTTAACTGCTTTAAACCTTCTTTAGACAAAACTTCACCTAAAGTGTTTCTTAAATCCTGGGGAGGAAAAGCTACTGGCGCATTTATAGTTATGTCATACTGGGTCATGCAGACAAAATAAACTTCAGGCTTCTTAACCCTTTCAAAACCCGTAAAATCCTCATCCGTAAACGCCCTGGTAATCTGACGGGCCCGATCAGCCCTGAAGTTGAAAAATATTATGCTATCTCCATTATCTACCAGACCAACCGGCTTACCGCTTTCTCCTATTATCACTGCAGGCTCCATAAATTCATCGGTAACCCGATTTTCATAGCTGTTTTGTAAGGCTGCATAGGCATTGGGAGCCTTAACCCCTTCTCCTAAAACCATAGCATTGTAGGCCTTTTCCACCCTTTCCCAGCGTTTATCCCGATCCATGCCGTAAAATCTTCCGCCTATGGTAGCAATTTGGCCTACTCCCATAGCTTGCATCTTCTTCTCCAACTTATCTATGTATTTTCCGGCTGTTTTAGGTCCTACATCCCTTCCATCCAAAAAGGCATGAATATAAACCTTGTTAAGCCCATGCATCTTAGCCAACCTTAAAAGGGCAAAAAGATGCTCTATATGACTGTGCACACCTCCATCGGATAAAAGCCCCATTAAATGGAGTTTTCCATCATTAGCTTTTACATATTCAATTGCTTTCAAAAACTCGGAATTAGAAAAGAAAGATTCGTCTTCAATCGCATTGCTTATCCGGGTTATTTCCTGATAAACTACCCTTCCTGCTCCCATATTAAGATGCCCGACTTCCGAATTTCCCATCTGTCCATGAGGAAGTCCCACATCTTTACCGGAACAGCGCAAAAGGGTATGAGGATACTTATCCCAGAGAGCATAAAAATTAACAGGATCAGCCAGATAGACGGCATTTGCCTCCTTATCCGTCCTGCACCCCCAGCCGTCCAAAATCATTAGTAAAAAAGGCTTTTTACGCATAACAACTCAACCTCACTATTTCTGCAAAAGAATCAGGATCAAGGCTAGCTCCTCCTACCAAAGCACCATCAACATCAGGCTGGCCTGTAAATCCTGTTATATTTTCAGGTTTAACACTTCCACCGTATAATATACGCATCTCTAATACCTTCTCTTCCGGGAAAATGCCTTTCAAGATCTGACGGATAAAAAAGCTCATCTTCTGAGCATCATCAGGACTGGCATTAACGCCTGTCCCAATTGCCCATACCGGTTCATAGGCAATTACAATCTCCCCGTCATATTCCAACTCCCTTAATCCTTCAAGAAGCTGCCTCTTAACTACTTCTTCAGCCTGTCCTTTCTTTCTTTCTTCTAAAGTTTCCCCCACACATAAAATAGGGATAAGTTTATTTCTTAAAGCCGCTTTAACCTTGCGATTTATCATCTCATCCGTTTCCCCAAAAATGTGCCTTCTTTCCGAATGTCCGATAATAACCATTTCACATCCTGCATCAAGGAGCATAGCCGGAGACACTTCTCCCGTATAAGCCCCCTTCTCCTCCCAAAATAAATTCTGGGCTCCCAATTTTACCTTTGAAGAGCCTAAAGCACCTTTAACTGCCGTAAGCAGAGTAAAAGGAGGACATATGGCTATATCTGCCCTGTCACATTCTTCTATTTCGGGCAAAAAACGCCTGCAGAATGCCTGTGCTTCAGAGATATTTTTATGCATTTTCCAGTTCGCAACTAAAAGTTTCCTTCTTATAGCCAACACCTCTTTCATATCTATATTTTTATCAGCCCTTAAAAAAGTATAAAAAATATTACTGAGAAAAAGAAGATTTTCTCAGTAATATTTGCCTTAACTAAACTGTATACAATTCAGAACTGTCTTCTCTTTCGCATACTGCTACCCCTGGAAGCTCAATCCCTTCCAAAAACTCAAGGGTTGCCCCCCCACCAGTAGATATATGGGTAATAGCGTCAGATAAACCCAACTTCTGGACGGCGGCTGCTGAATCTCCTCCTCCGATAACACTAACCGCATCAGATTCAGCAACAGCTTTAGCCACCCCATAGGTTCCCTGGGCAAACTGTTCATATTCATAAACTCCAAGCGGCCCATTCCATACAATAGTATGTGCTTTTTTAATTACCTGGCTAAAAAGCTCAATCGTTTTGGGACCTATATCTAAAATCATCATATCATCAGGTATTTCATCTACACTTACCACTTTCCCTTCAGCTTTGGCAGACAATTCTTCAGCAACTACCGCGTCGACCGGAAGCAGAAGCTCTACACCTTTTTCGGAGGATTCCTTCAATATTCTTTTAGCTTCAGGGACAAGTTCATCTTCACACAATGATTTTCCTATATTTTTCCCTTGAGCCTTTAAGAAAGTATTGGCCATACCACCGCCAATAAGTATTATATCCAGCTTTTCCATAAGATTATTAACAAGTCCTAATTTATCTGCAACTTTAGCTCCGCCTAAAATAGCCATACGCGGACTCCGGGGGGAATCTAAAACCATCCTTAACATTCTAACTTCCTTTTCCATCAAAAAACCGGCATAAGCTGGAATAAACTGTGCTATTCCGGCTGTAGAAGCATGGGCTCGGTGGGCAGTGCCAAAAGCATCATTTACATAAACATCGCCCAACATGGCTAATTCTTTGGCAAAAGCGGGATCGTTTTTTTCTTCCTCCTTGTGGAATCGCACATTTTCCAGAACTAAAATTTCACCGGTTTTAAGTTCTTCAGCCATAGCTCTGACTTCCTCCCCAATGCAGTCGGAAGCCATTTTTACCGGTGCTGACACTAATTCGCCCAAACGTTCTGCCACCTTGGCAAGGCTGTATTTACTGTTCCGCTTTCCCTTAGGTCTTCCCAGGTGGCTCATCAGAATTAAACTGGCATCCTGAGCGATAATATACTCAATGGTAGGCAAAGCTGCTCTGATCTTAGTATCGTCAATGATTTCGCCATCCTCGTTCATGGGCACATTAAAGTCTACCCTGAGCAAAACCCTTTTCCCCCTGATATCCGCCTCATGCAAAACCCTCACAACTTACACCTCCATAATTTTTAAAAACAAATACCCTTAAAGTCCCTTCCGTGCTATATATGAAACTACATCGATTACCCGAACCGAATAGCCCCATTCATTATCATACCAGGCTATAACCTTAGCCATATTATTCCCCATAGTCATGGTTAAAAGGCCATCAACTATGGCAGAATTCGATTCACCACGGTAATCGGTAGATACCAGCGGTTCTTCGGTATATTTTAATATTCCTTTAAGATAAGTTTCACTCGCTTCCTTAAACGCTGCATTAATCTCTTCTTTGCTGGCATTTTTCTCCAATTCAACTGTCAAATCAACCATTGACACTGTAGGGGTGGGAACCCTGACGGCCATACCGTCCAACTTTCCTTTAAGCTCAGGAAGAACCAGACCTACCGCCGAAGCTGCCCCGGTTGTAGTAGGAATCATAGAAAGCCCGGCTGCTCTGGCCCTTCTTAAATCTTTATGCTCTAAATCTAAAACCCGCTGATCATTGGTATAAGCATGGATCGTATTCATAAGCCCCTTTTTTATGCCAAATTTTTTAAGAAGAACCTTGGCTACCGGAGCAAGGCAGTTGGTGGTGCAGGAAGCATTGGAAATTATATTGTGCTCAGGCTTATATTCCTCATGATTTACTCCCATAACCATGGTCAAATCAACATCTTTGCCAGGTGCAGTTATAACTACCTTAGAAGCCCCTGCCTTTATATGTTTAGCCGCATCTTTGCCTTTTCTAAACACCCCGGTGCTTTCGACAACTACCTGGACCCCCAAATCCTTCCAGGGTAGTTTTTCCGGATCCTTTTCAGATAAATATCTGATCTTCCTTCCGTCAATCATCAAAAATTCTTCATCACAGTCTACCTGCCCCTTATAAACTCCATGTACCGAATCATATTTAAACAAATGCGCGCCTGCTTTTATATCTCCCAGGTCATTTACTGCCACAATTTCTATGTCTTCGCGGTCTAAAGCTGCGCGGGTTGATAAGCGCCCAATACGCCCAAATCCATTAATAGCAACCTTGACTGCCAACTCAACCATCCTTTCTAATTATTTTTGCCTGCTATCCTCTTAGCAGCACCTTCATCAGTTATCAAAACCTTTTGATAACCATGCTTAAGCACCGCCTCAATGGCTTTTGCTTTATTTTGCCCTCCAGCCACCGCAATAACCTTTTTAATATTGTTAAAGTCATCAAGTTCCAAACCTATCCCCGGAACTTCATGAACTATATTACCGTTATAATCAAAATAAAATCTCAGAGCTTCCCCCACTGCACCTTTTTTCTCCAAATCTTGCACTTCTTCCGATGTCAGCCCTCGGCGGGCAGCCATTTCCATGGCTGCCCCTATGCCGTGAATCAATATATCGCATCTTTTTATAGTCTTTACCACATCACTTATATGTGAATCCCTTTTTAAAACCTCAGCCGTATTTTCCTCAAGATTATCTGGGATATGAAGAAGCCGGTACTGAGCACCTAATGTTTTAGCAATCTTAGCGGCAATTGCACCTGCCTGCAGTTCCATCTCTTCTCCCAACCCTCCGCGGGCAGGAACCACCAGAACATCTGGCCAGGTAGCATCTGCACTTACTGCCTCTGCCATTTCAGCCAAAGTAGTTCCTCCGGTAACCGCCAGAACACATCCTGGAAAAAGCACCTTCTGCAAATAGCGGGCTGCAACCCTTCCTAAATCCTTTTTGGCTACATAGTCAACAAAAGAATCGCCGGGGACAATAATTACTTCCTCCAAACCAAACATAAGCTTTAAACGCCTGGAAAGATCCTGGGTACTGAAAAGAAAAGGCATCACTTCATCTATTTCCCGTAAAAGCTCTTCTCCATACGGAGTAAGGATAATTCCTGCCGGCAAGATAGAGACTGCTCCCCTGGCTTTTAAAATATCTATCTCCCGCCTTACCAGCCTTTCGGTATAGTCGAGGTCTCTGGCAATCTGTCTTCTCCCGATTGGTCCTTTGTGCATTATCTGACGCAAAATCTGATACCTTATTTCCAGCATCTCTTTAGCTTCCGGAACCAACCTTTCCAGAACGGTAAAAATCCTTTCCATAACAGCAAGAACCTCGTTAATATATTTATATTACTTTTGGGACAAAAATGTCCCATAGGGTTAAATTAGTCCCACTATTCATAAAAAATTTAACATTTTGCTTTATGTTGCTTAATTATTATATCACATTTGCTAAAAATGATGAACATTAAATTACCAGCTGATATTTTATTTACTTTATAAATTAAATAAAAAGCTTTCCTTATTTTCTAAAAACCATAAAACGCCCCTGATTACCATTAACTAGTTTTATGCTTCTATAATTTTTATATATAATATTGATTAGTTTATGTTATTTAATGCAAAATATAAATAGTTTTTAATAATCTCTGAAAAATTAAAAAAGAGGAGGAAAGGACAATGTTCAGAAAGAAAAAACAATTCCTTTTCTAATCTTAATCATCTTATTTTTACCCTTAACCTCCGGCTGTAAAGAGAAGTATCAGGAACCTGCCAAGACTGCTGCCCAGGCTCGAATTATTTCTATGGAAAATTTAAAGAAAAATCTGGATAACCCTGACTATGTGATAGTTGACCTGCGTCCTGACGAAGCATATAACGGCTGGAAAATTGACGAAATAAGCCGAGGCGGACATATCAAAAATGCAGTTCAGTTTCCCGCAGCCTGGCTTAACAAGGTCAGAGACAACGAAATTGTCAACCTGCTCGAAGAAAAAGGAATAAAGAAAGATAAGAATGTAGTCCTTTATCACAGCAAAAAAGAAGCCATCGATAAAATGGCCCAAAAACTTTTAAGCCTGGGCTATGATAAGGTCTATAAATTTGAAGGTAAATTGGGGACGGTTCTCGATTTAAAATCTATTTCGATTCGTAATACTTTTTTTATTCGAGAACCGTCCAAGTGAACAGTTATCTACCAATCCAAAATGACCGACCGGGTATCTTTGTGCCAATCAACTGTAAATCCAAAGTTCTCAGCAATAAATCTTACCGGAACATAAGTCCTGTTATCAATTATAACCGGTGCCACGTCCATAACCTCTACTTCGTCACCCATCTGGTATTCTCGCGAACCAATTATTAAAAGCATATCCTCACTCTCACCATATTTATCTTTCAAAATAACTTTATCAGGCGGCTGCCAAGCAATTTCACAATCTAATACATCAGCCAAAGCCCGAAGAGGTAGCAAGGTTCTGCCTTCTCTGATGATCGGCTTAGCATCCGGGAAATCAACTTCCTCCCCATAAACAAAAACCCTTATGTTGCCATTATTCTCAATCCCTTCTAAGAAAGGATATACCGCACCCGATTCCGCAGGGGAGACTTTAATTCTATTGTCAATAACCAAAGAATTCTCTTCATTTAAATTCGGGATAACTATAGTGGCGTTATCGGTGAAATCCATATCCAAATCCATTTTTACATTGCCGCCAATAATGTTATCATCAATATCCATATCGCCCTTAACAGTCAATTCAGCCTGAATTTCCTTATCATTCATTTTTTCATCTTCAACCATATTCAAATCTATGGTTATATCCGGAGAATCCAGTTTGAAATCCAGATTAGCATATCCTTTAAGAGCACCTGCAGTTAATTCTGCCTTTGACTCACCCTTCAGCACATAACTGATTTCCTCAAACTTTCCTGATAAATCTATATCTGCTACAACTTCGGTGCGTGAGGTTTTAATCTGGAATTTATTAATAGATATAGGCTTTTCATCGTTTAATTGGGCCATGAAATCCTGCACATCCGATATGCTAACCGAATCGATTGCATTAACAATCTCAAACTTCATCTGTTCTTTTAATAATTCGTATTCCTCATCGCTAACATCTTCAGGTTTTTCCATGAGAGCCAGGAAAGCGTCGACCAATTTTTCACTATTTTCTTTTAAATTATTGAGTAAAACAGCCGAAGAAAAAACTGACATATCCAGGTCTAAAACCGCATATTTGCCAGAATATCTGAAACATGATGCAGGAATAACATTTATCAGTTCTTTTATAAAAGTCTTCATCTCTTCGTCTTTATCCGATATCAGTTTATCCTGCTGTTCCAGCACTTCGTCCAGTTCTTCCAATTCTTTCGTATTAACATCTTCCTGAAAAACTATATAGGACGGAAGTTCGTTAAATTCATCAAGTTCGCCTAAAGCATCTATTCCCATTTTCCTGAAAGCCTCTACTGCTTCCCTGGTTACTATAACCCCATCCTCGGTAACATAAACCTTTCCTTTCAAATCATACGAAGCTATATCACCATCAAATTTCAGACTTGCCTTTTTTTCCTTTAAGTTAAATGCAAGATCAACATTGGCCTCGCCATCAACATTACTTACTGTAGTTACATCAGCAAGTTCGACACTCCCATCTGTAAGTTTCGCCCTGACACTCATATTTACAGTATTATTGATAAGGTTTTTCAGTAATGAATTTTGCATCTTCAGGGAATGATCCAGCAGATAAATATAGTTTCGGGTAAATTCCTCTTTTGCCCTGTCATCAGCCCAAGCTGCACCAGGTATGGATAAAAGCGTAAGACAAAAACATAAAACAAAAGCAATAATTCTTCGCAAATCAATAACCTCCCCATAAATTTTAACAATAAAAAACATTACATAAAATCAACAATCCTGTATCAATATTTTCCACCCTCCCTTTTCTAAGTCTATCAGCAAATATCGACCATCTTGTATACAATAAATCTCAAAAACAAAAATACTCTAACCATAAAAATCGACATTCGCAATATTGCAAAACAAAGCTGCCGGTTAAAAATACCAAATATTCTGATCACTTTACAGTTTGATAATAAAATTACAATAATATATTTGTCAATCAAATAAAATACTACTCATCTTGTTTCCTATTCAACAAAAATTTATTTCATGTAAGAAAAACACTTAAAAAATCCATATGGGTTAAATAATAAAATAATACGAAAATCAGGCAACAGTTTGCCTATCGTTCCAGATCCTGCGCCCCATGAATACAAGCGCACTCAATGCAAAAAGAAGGAGCAAACCAAAAACAAAATTCCTTGCACTTCCTGCCAGCATATCCCCTACATAAGAGTAAATCAAAGTAGCCGGAAGCTGTCCTAACCCTGTAGCCCATAAAAATTCCCAGAACCCCATACCAGTAAGTCCAGCCGCATAGCTTACAATATCAAACGACATAAAAGGTAAAAGCCTGGCAACAAGAACTGCCCATTTTCCATACCTCTCAAAAAAATATGTCAACCTCAGCCAATGCCTTATTGGTAGTAAATTTTTCAACCACCCCCCGCCCATACCAGTGGGCAATCCCAAAACACAATGCTGCCCCACCATGGCACTTGCCCAGGAAAGAATAGCTCCTTTAATCCAGCCGAAAAGGCCGGCATTGGCAAAGGTAATTAAAAAGATCGGAATCAGAAAAATGCACTAACTGCGGGGCATGTACCAAAAACTGCCCTCTTTATACCTATACTAACCTTATGCCCGGAGAGCTGCTTGCTAAAATTTCTTTTGACGGCAAAATAGATTTAAACATTCCTTACAACTGCACTTTATGCGGCCACTGCGAAAAGGTTTACCCACAAAAAGTTAAACTTAAAGAGCTTATGCAGGGACTTCGCCGATATGCGGCAGAGGCAAAAGGGAAAATACCAGAAACCATAAACTACAGACCGGTTAAATCTCATCAGCTGAAGCGGGTGCCGATAAACGACGCCCGGGATCGGTCCTATTTGCCTTGGTCGCTTTAATAACTTTGATGATTATGGACATTTTCCTCAGAAACTATTGCGGGAATTTAAAAATTCCCTTGTTTAAAAACCTGAGTTTTTCAAAATCCGGCAATTTGCTCATAGGCTTTCCGGATTTTGTGACACATTGGACGGGGCAATGGCGCACAAGCTGGGCAGACCTACTGCCTGGGGCACCCTTCTTGACATAACATTTGATCGCCTGGTAGAAATCGGAATTATTTTAAGCACAGCCGTTTTACATCCCGAAGCCTCTTTCTGGCTGTTAATCCTCATGAGCTCTATACTTATTTCCATGACTGTATTTCTCACCGTAGGTGCCCTAGCCGAAAAAAAAGGCATCAAATCCTTTTATTATCAGGCCGGGATTATGGAACGAACCGAAGGCTTTATATTTTTTTCCCTCATGCTCTTGCTTCCTAACTATTTAAAAGGAATAGCCCTAACCTTTGCCGTATTAATCTTCATAACTGCTTTACAGCACATATCAGAAGGTAAAAAAATTTTAAAACAGGTGTAAGGAAATTAAAAATAGAACGTATTTTAACCTAGGACAATCTTGAACCCCAAAATTATTTCACCTTCGAAGTAATTTTAAAACAGTAAAATTTGTAATTTAATCCGTCACTGTCCCGAATTTTTGAAAAAGGAGGGATAATCTATCAAAAATGCAGTGGAAATAACTAATCTGCGCAAGGTTTATAGGGTTGGAAAAGAAAAAATCATAGCCTTAAACAATATCAATCTGGTTATTCCCCCGGAAGAAATAACCTGTATATTAGGAACATCAGGTTCAGGCAAATCTACTCTCCTCAATATGATGGCAGGTTTAGAAAAGCCTACCCGCGGCAGTATAAAAATATACGGCCTTCCGGTGGAAAAAATGAACGAGAAGCAGCTGGCCTTATTCCGCCAGAAATATATAGGTTTTATTTTCCAGTCCTATAATCTGTTGCCTTCACTTACCGCTCTGGAAAATGTCGCCTTACCTCTGACTTTTCGCGGGGTTCCCCGTCAAAAACGGGAAAAAATGGCTATGGCAATGCTTAAAGCAGTAGGTCTGGCTAAACATGCGAGGCACAAACCATCGGAAATGAGCGGTGGTCAACAACAAAGAGTGGGAATTGCCCGTGCCTTTGTGATCAAACCTAAAGTAATATTTGCCGATGAACCTACGGGCAACTTAGATTCCAAAACTACCCGGGAAGTTATGGAGATTATGGTTAATATAACCCGCGAAAATCACAGTAACCTGATACTGGTTACTCACGATTCCAGTGTGGCCTCTTATGCCGACCGCATAGTCCATATATTAGATGGTAATATCGAAAAAATTGAAGAAAACATACATAAAAAGGAGGATTTTCCTCATGCATATTAAAAAACTTATCTCGGCCGGACTTATATTAACTTTTTTAAGCCTTATTCTACCCTTGCCTTTAAAAGCATATGAACTTCCTGATCAGCCCAAGGAAGAGCCGCGCCTTTTTATCGCCAAAGACACCTGGATACCTGAATTCAGTGCCGGGGAAAAAATAAGTTTATCCATCCCAATAGAGAACTTGAGCAGCGCTTCAGCACGGGATGTTACCGTTTCTATAAGCAAAAGCGATGATCTTCCTTTTCAAACTGATAAAATGTCCCTTACTCAGTTTGCCTATTCGGTAAGTGGCAATAGTCGCTCCATTTTCAGCTTCAAGCTGTTTATTCCACCTACGGTCAAACCGGGGACTTATCCCATAAATGTCCACGTCTCTTACCGGAGCGATACTGGAAACAGTGGAAGTGCAAGCGAAACCGTCTATATCAAAATAGTAAACCGCAAAAAAGCACCCTCAGTGAAATTCCTTGGGGTCGATTATGAAAAAGATGCCCTTCCAGCCGGAAAAAGCAGTCTTATCAAGCTTAAACTGCAAAATGACAGCGATTTCCTGATTAAAGACCTGGAATTAAAACTTGAAGGTTTCACCCCCAATGGGATTAACCTTGATAAATGGCCGGAAACCCAGTTTATCAAAACTATAGAGCCCGGTAAAATTAAACTGGTAGAATACAGGCTTATGGTCGACTCAAAAATGGAAAGCGGAACCCAGGCATTAACCTTGAATATGAGCTATAAAGACGAATATGAAGGAACTTATACCGACCAGGCCAAAGTCTATCTTCCGGTAAAAGGGAAAGGAGAAAATGACGACGAACTTACCCCCCGAATAATTCTTGAAAATTATGACTTTCCATATTATATAGAAGCCGGGCAGGAATTTCCCTTGACCCTGTCTTTCTTTAACACCAGTCCTAATAAAGCGGTAAAAAATATAAAAATAACTTTAAATTCGGAAAATCAAGCCTTTATGCCAGTAGGAAGCAGCAATACCATCTATATTTCGGAAATTGGACCAGAACAGCATATTGAAAAAACTTTAACCTTGAAAACCAAATTCGATACAGAATCCAAGATTTATAGTCTTAATCTGAACATTAATTATCAGGACAATAGTGGTGCCAAACTGACTGAAGAAGAAATGATAAGCATTCCGATAGAGCAGGAGACTATCCTCAATATTTCCTCCA
Source organism: Thermosyntropha sp. (assembly GCF_017656155.1). Classification (GTDB taxonomy): domain Bacteria; phylum Bacillota; class Syntrophomonadia; order Syntrophomonadales; family Syntrophomonadaceae; genus Thermosyntropha. The sequence continues at coordinate 124,454 of NZ_JACDOH010000004.1, forward strand.
TAGAACTTCCTCAGGAAATATATGCAGGATCTCCGATAAGCCTTTCCGTAGATTTTTACAATATGGGAAGGTCACTAATCCGCAATCTGTTAGTCAAAATTGAAGGGAATTTCGATGTTCAAGACGGCACCCTTTTTATCGGTAATCTTGAACCCGGAAAAAGCAACTATTATGATGCGACTATTTTTCCACGTGAGGAAGGAGCAACTGAAGGAAAAATAATTTTTACATATGAAGACAATGGAGGACGCAATTATACGGTTGAAAAACCTTTTAAACTCAATGTAATGGCTGCTCCCGAGCCGCCTCCCATGCCTGAACCAGAATTTCCTCCCCAAGAAAAAGGGACATCAAAAAATAAAAAATTGCTTACCGGCGGAGGAATTCTGACACTGATTTTTATCTCAGGGATAGTAATCTATCGCCGGCGCAAAAAAAGAAAAAAGTTAGAGGAAGTTGATATTGATGAAGAATTATGATTTGCTCCTGATGAGCTGGCAAAGTCTTAAAAGGCGCAAGGTTCGCACCATTCTCACAATAATAGGTGTAATAATAGGAACCTGCTCTATCGTAGTCATGCTTTCCCTAGGCATAGCCATGGATCAAAATTTTAAAGAACAGATCGCATCGATGGGAGATCTTACTATTATAAACGTAAATGCTGAACATTATGGCCCCGAACCAAACCCGGCAAACAAAAATCGTCCCAAGCTAGACGACAATGCGGTTGCCACCTTTTCCAAAATAGAAGGCGTTAAAGCGGTAATGCCCCAGAAAAGGGCTTATTACCGTATCGCTGCTGGCAAAATGGTAAGCGATGTGCAGGTTATAGGTGTAAATCCCGAAACCTTAAAAGAATTTGACTTTAAAATCGATAAAGGGCGTCTTTTAACCCCGACCGACAAAGAAGCCTTAATATTCGGCAGCTATGTAAGCCAAAGTTTTTTCAATCCTCGCTTAAAAAACCCTCATATGTATGGTCCAGTAAACGTAAATCTTTTAAGCAGCAAACTGCTTCTCACAGCTGATTTTGGATACGGACAAAGGCAAAGAAGCAACGATGACCCTGATTTCAAACCTCCTCCAGTACACGAAGTAAAAGGAGTAGGGATATTAAAAGAAAGCAATGATGAAAAAGCATACTGTGCATATATCAATATAGCCTATCTGGAAAAAATACTGGCTGAAGATGAGCGGCAAAGCTTGCAAAACCGTGAAAGGAAAAATATTCGTCAAAACCAGAACAAATATGATGTTATAAAAGTAAAATGCCATGATTTTCGGGATGTTCAAAAAGTACAGGAACAGATTAAAGCTATGGGCTATCAGACTTACAGCCTAACTGAAATGATTGAATCCATGAAAAAAGCTTCCCGGGTTATGCAGCTTATATTAGGCGGAATAGGTGCCATAAGCCTTTTAGTAGCTGCTTTAGGCATAACCAATACCATGATAATGAGCATATATGAACGCACTCGGGAAATCGGAGTAATAAAAGTCCTGGGAGCAGAATTAAATGACATTAAAAAGATGTTCCTTTTAGAAGCAGGAATGATTGGATTTATTGGGGGAATTATAGGAGTCCTATTGAGCTATATTATCTCCTTTGTTTTAAATAAAATTGGGGCTGGAATGATGGAAGGCATGGGCAGTTCCAAACTATCTGTAATTCCAGTTTACCTTGCTTTCGGAGCAATAGCCTTTGCCACACTGGTAGGTTTAATCTCCGGCTATTCTCCTGCCCGTCGGGCCATGAATCTCAGCGTTTTAGAAGCAATCCGAACCGAATAGCAAGAGAGTAGTCTGTTCCCTTAATTTGTAAAAATTCACCTTAAACTTATTCTTACTAAAAATTACACTTAATAACACTTTAGTAGGTTACTGAGGGTTTTTGAGATCCTCAGTTTCCTTAAAACAGCAAGTTCTAATTCCTTATCAGCAAAAATCTTTTTAATCTGCCATTTTCCATGGTTAACTTATTTTCTTTAATCTCAGGCTGTCAACAAAGTAAAGGGCAACAGCCTCTTTAGAGTCTAATTAAAAAAAAAGAGGTTCTTTGTCAATAGTTGGGGCGACAGGTATTTGGTCTAATTTCTGTCGCCCTCTTGTTATTATGTGCAGCAATGTAATATGCGATTGCTAAGTCTATCAAATTTTCTAAATCCAAACGCATCTCTTTTTATAACTTTAATTTTTGTTATTAAACCCTTCTACACAGCCTTTATTATAAAGAACATCAAAATAATTCAATATTTTTCCAGTTGGTTATAGTTTTGGCTAGATAAAAAAATTCCTCAATGTTATATAGGTTATATAGCTTTACCAGCTTCAACTACTTTGAAAGTTTTCTTTTAGCTTCTGCAAAGTTGCCAGAATAAACAAAATCAATGACATTAGACTTTATAGGATCAACTAATCTGCAATGATATTTGCCTTTTTCAGTAGTTTCTTTAAATTCATTGATAGATAATACTTTCGGAAATGCATCAGGTTTATATGATAAAAAATCAAATATTCTAGCTACAGTGCAACTAGAAATGCCAAAATCCTTTGCAATTGATTTCATGCTGTAGTTGCCGCAAATCTTTTCAATAATGGCTTTAATTAAAAGTTTGGTCATTCGCTAATATTTTCCACAAAATCAGCTTCTGTTTTCTGCAATCATGAACTTTTCGAGTGATTGTCCCACAGAAAGGACATTTATGAGATTTTACCGGTTTTGATATGCTTATTTCACAACGATCTTCAAAATGATAAACACCATCAATACTTATATCTTCCAAAAAAGAAAATTCTTGATAAAATGATATTGCATTTGGAAGAATACCTCCCTTACCAGGGGTTTTGGGTGGCTATCACAGGTATTCGACCAAATGCTTTTTATTTTCCTCTTTCTCCATTTCCATGACACATACAGAATTCTTCAGGTAGCATCTAACCTATTCTTAGTGTTTTTTTGTTTTATGTAAAATAGCTACTACCAACTCCAACACAACTACTACTTCATTTCCAGGTTTCAATTCCTCATAGGTAGGCTAAAAACTAATCCGTATGAAGGCGGTGTAAACGATACATTTGGGTTTCAATTCCTCATAGGTAGTCTAAAAACTTGCAGGCTCATTGAATCTTATTGCATATCCTTCCAGTTTCAATTCCTCATAGGTAGGCTAAAAACTTACCATTTTTTATCGCTAAAAAACACATTTTATCGGGTTTCAATTCCTCATAGGTAGGCTAAAAACGAGGCGAGGAAAAATCTAGTTTATATTCGCGAATGTTGTTTCAATTCCTCATAGGTAGGCTAAAAACATAAAATCATTTTAAATTAAATAAACAAACACCCATGTTTCAATTCCTCATAGGTAGGCTAAAAACTTTTATAAGTGGTTTAGAAGGAAGGATGGACGAACTTGTTTCAATTCCTCATAGGTAGGCTAAAAACTCCACTTTATTCCCCCTGAATCCAAGTCCCAGGGCTGGTTTCAATTCCTCATAGGTAGGCTAAAAACCCGTTGAAATACCCATAAAAAAAATAAAACTTTATTTCGCTAAAATATTTAATTTAAATTTCATTTCTGTTCCTCATTTTAACATACAACTCAGAGTATGCAAGTATTTTCGTGAAATAAAACGATATTTAAAATTGTTGTCGACCTCCGGGATTTTTTGCATTATTAGAGGTCGACAACAATTCTTATAAATATCAAACATTATTATATTAACAATTTTTTGAATAATCAATTACGATTAGATACGATTTGACTTGGTCTTGGCAAAACAGGCCTCTCTTTGAATTCATTATGTTTCTTTCCATTATCAGCACAATATTCTATCATCATATACCTCGTTTTTTCCAGCCAGTTCTCTTTGTTGGTATTCTCCCAATTCAACATAGCCTTCAGTTCTTTCATCCGCGTAAAATCCCAAAGTGAAGAAAACTTATTTGCTTCTTTGGAATAAATCCTTTCTATAACATATTTTTCAAAAGCCTTTTTGAAATCCTCAAACTGCTGTCCCTGTACCTCATTAACGGACAACTCCCATTCATTTCCCGCAAAAAGCTTTTTATACCTTTTTTGCCTGTCAATAAGGAAAAGAACAGGTTTTATGGAAATACTCCCAAGTCCAAGCGGTTTACCCATACCAATCTTGTGATAATGCTTTTCCGGCAAATCTAATACAAAAAGCAAAGCTCCCAATTCCTCGCGCGAAAGATTTTCAAAGCGTACACGTGATTTAAATTTTATTCCAGGTTTAACAGGTCTTATTATAGTATACTGGTTTTTCTTATGTTCCCAGAATAGGTATTTTCTTAATTCTTCTTTTATTTCTTCTGGAAGTTTTGCAAATTCCTTTTTTATAGTTATTTTGTTATTATGAAATGAAACAAACTCCCATTGATTATCCAGTAAACATGATCCATTTAGCTTCTTTTCTTTTAAAAATTTTTCAAAATCTGATTTATTTACTACTATTTCTTTTGCCTTCCAGTATTCATCATTTTTTATAAAGGTCTTTCTATGCCAATAAAATTTATAACCTCTAATTAATGCAGAACTGTCATTCCAATGGCTTAATTTATCTTTAGGTGTATTTACTCCATCTGGTTCTTGCTCTAAATAATGCTGAAAGGTAGTAGGTTTAGGGGTAGCAAGAATTTGAGGAAAAGCCTCTTCCAAGAATATTTCTTCCTGATTTTCAACAAGTTCCGCATCTTCAAAAAAAACCCTTGTTGCAAATCTTCCTTCTTTGCCAAAAATAGCTTCGGCAAAATCTACTATCTCTTCTAACTTTAAATTCTCTGGTATATGATCACCAATAGCCAATTCATACGGAAGACGAAAAAATCCAGTATGCCCAAAAGCTTTAATTTGCTGGTTATCATCCATTATGTAAAATACAGGAACCCCATCCTTATTTTTCTCAAGTATTTTTAACACATCAAATTTCTCATCTCGATTAAAATCATTTTTATACTGGTAAATTTTTTCTTCTTCTACAATTATGCCTTTATCTTGTGCCTCATTTATAACCCAATGCATATGTTTTTTAGTCCCAAATGCTCCAGAAACTATGAGATATCCTTTCTGCTGGTTTCTTCCGCTTTTAGTTAGTGAAATAGAATTAATTTTGGCATATTTTAATTTCAAACCACCTTTGCGCCTGCGATGGATATGCTCACCTACAGGTTCTGGTTTAAAATAAACTTCTTTAAATTCATAAGGTGTTATATTTCTTAATTCAGCCGGCAAATCACTAAAATCTATTCGGTAAATCTGGGTATTATTTATAATTTTAGAAGGATAGATCTTATATTCATTCTGTTTCTTTTTCATAATCCCTGCCGAAAATTTATAGCTACAACTATCACTCTCATTGACAAACATCTTTCTGTAGTCCTGTCCTAATCTCGATGTATCACCAACAGCTCTATAATACAGCCTTTTATTATCATAAAAACTGAACTTGCCGAACGATGCAGTTTCTACAAGTGTTCTTACCATTCCCCTTATAGAACTCCCCGGTATTTTGGGTCTGTTATTTATAGAAAAAAAATCTGATTTTTGGCTTCTTATATACATAGGTGTTTTTGTTTCCATGTTAAGTTCTATATAACCTGAATATCTATCTCGAACAAAAAACTTGTCAAAATCCGGTATATCCTGAGCCGCTATTACACACTTATTTAATGGAACAAAATTATAAGGCGCCTTTGCCGGCACTCTTCTTTCCCCATTATTATTTCGTAAAGATCTGTTCACTCTTTAATCCCCCCTAAATTCTAACTTAATGAACTGGCTGTCTATAAAACCTGCTTGTCCAATGGGATTATAACCTATATAATTCCTTGTATGTAAAACTAATCTTCCTCTGATTTCAGACTCTAATTGTTTTGGTATAATTTCTGCCGGGATAATATAGCGAATACCTCTATCCTCCCAAACCTCATAAAAATCCTCATCTAACTTTTTAAACTTTGTACCAAACATCACTTGCTTAGCATCTATAAATTCTAATTCTTTATCCCCCTGTTCATCTTCTTTTATATATCGGAAGTTAAAATATTTTTTGCCCTTCCACACATGCAGTTCTTCTCGACCGTTAAATGCTCTAAGCTTCAAAAGATACTTGTTAAAATCAGGCATCTGGTTTTTATAAAATTCTATTTTTTTGTTCCTTATTTTACCAAACAATACAGCATAATGCAGCCAGCAAACTACATATCCATTTGACATTAAGGCCAGTTTATGCAATATATCATCGGTAAAATCCTTGTCCTTGAAAAGCTGAAAGTTAACCCTGGTTTTTTCTATTTCATAAAGTTTCTCCATCATTCTACCCCCAGTTCCTGCAATAAGCTTTTAACATAATCCTCCAGCTCATCCTTGCTCCCTTTTATCTCCAATTCTTTGTCATTTTTTCTTTTAAGAAAATATTCTTTTTTCCCATGTTTTAACAATGCTTCTTTTCCAATCAAAATACCTCTTCCAATATTTTTTTCTCCTCCTATCGGCAAATCTTCATTCCACAAGTCTTTTAAAACTAACAGCAGCAGACCCACTTCCCAATTTTTTGCATTTTTTATGGTAATACATAAATTTATATTCTCTTCTTTATGCCATATTGGCTTTGATTGAAATAGCTTTCTCTCCACAACTCCACCGGTAAAACGGTCTATTTTTATTCTCGTTTGCTCTGCTTCTTCTATATTTTCTATAATGCTTTCTTCTACTATCATTCTGCTCTTTATTTTTTTCCCTGTTTCATTTTCCGTATCTGCAAAGCCGAAAAGATCATCCAGCTTGTTTTTTATTTCCTGTATAAAATTTTCTTCTCTTCCTTCTAATAAAGTCTGAACTATTTTTACACTCCTGGCTTTTATGACTCCTTTCAGTGAAGTACCAGGCAAAACTGGTTTATCATTATATTTGATATGAACTTTGTCGGGATCTTTTGGATCAGTAGTATAGGAACTTATTATTAAGGAACTTTTTATAGAAAAAGAGGCTTTTAGAACAAAATCGCAGGTTTCTTTAGGAATGAGCTGTGGAATATCAGCAAGATTTATAGCACTAAATTTATCTTTCTTTGAAGAAGCCAAATATTGCAAATATTTTTCCCCATCCCGGGGGAATTCAAAACTGTAAACCTTGATTTCTTTGGCGAAAAATCTGCCAAAACCTTTAGTAGTTAAGGCTCCCAAACATACTTTTCCTTGTTCAAGTTCAGATAAAGCTGTTTTTAATATTTTCAAAAACATTTCCTTATTAAAGCCTTCTCTCAACGTCAGTTCTGCCTGTAAGCGAAAGTTCAAATCTCTATTCACTATCTCATAATCATATTTAGCCTTTTCTCGGGCAATGCCCGTTTTGGCTACTATCGCTACTCCATCCCGTATGCCCGTCAAACTACCATCCTTTTTTCCTATCAATTTGAGATCGCTTACTGTAAAATGACTCTGGCAGACATTTCTTTTATCGGCATCAACAAAACCCCAAAATTGATTAAAAGATTCTTCATTTTCTACTAAAAAGTTACTTTCCAAATGGTGCCGCAGTGCTCCTACAAAAGAAGTAGCAGGAATATAAGGATTACCTTTTTCATCCTTTAAAATTTCTACGTCTATAATATCTCCTTTGCCTGACCCTATAACAAAAGGTGATTTATTTTCAAGTATGCCGGTTATCACAATTTTACCAACAACTTTACTCATGCTATTTATCCCCCTGTTTTTTGAATAACCTCAGACAACGCAGGAAAGAAATCCAATAAGTTTTAGAAATCTCCCATTTAAAATCATGATCATTTTCTATGTCCCAACTAAGCAATTCTAATATTTTGAAAAACTTTTGGAAATCTGCTTGGTTTTTAATTTCATCATAAATATTCAATTCACATAATTCATCCCACAACTTTACGCTATCGAGGACATCTCCTGCATTTTTCCCTTCCAGCTGCTCTATCCTCTTTCTGGCGTCTTCTAAGATTTCAGCCTCTAATAGCATACCTTCTAATCTGCCCAGCAAATGATTAGAAATCTGCCAGTATCTTTTATTTTCTTCCGCTTTTTTTAAACCTTTATACTTTACAAATGCTAATATATCTGTTTTTACTATATATTCCAAAACAGGAGACACTTTACTTCCTGCCACAGTTTCTTCTATCCCAATAGAATTCCTATCTTCATTCGCTTCTCTTTCAGCATATCTTTCTTCCAAAGTTTCATATATTCTTATCTGCCCGAATCCTGCTTCGGTTTTTTCTCCCAAGCCGTAAATCTGAAGTTCTTTAATCTTTTCCTTTATGTTTTCATAATCAGTCTCATCAAATATTAACCTCACTTCAAAACTTGATCCTGGTGCATATGCTGTATCTGCGGGAGACTTCATAGCCCATACCCCAACAAAATTTTCAACAGGTTGAATTTTGGCACATTGATTAATTACCTCTACTTCGCCGCCTAAAAATTCTTCCAAGTATTTTTGAAAAATTTCCTCTGAAACTTCAGGATAGCCCTGGTCGTTATATAAAATGATAGGAGATAAAGCATGAATTATAAATTCATCATCCATATCAGCAGCAGCCGTTTCTTTTATTTCCCCCCAGGTAAATTTAATCAAACCATATTGAGCTGTTTTAGACCTGCCGATAAAAGCAGTAAAAGAATCAAATAATTTTTTAATTTCCTTTAAATATTCTTCATCTCCCAATATTTCACCAATAAATTCTTCATCCGCATTTACAGCTTCATAGTAAAAAATACCGCCATCTATACTGCTTCCTCTTTTTCTATCTCTCGTATTGTGAAAATAAAAGGTGGTTTCAGGCTCGTAAAAATATATATTTTCCCCTTTCATGCAGCAAAAGGCAGCAACCGGCTTAGTCTTTTTCTCTTCTCTTTCCATTTTAAAAACATTATAAAAATTCCTGTTATCTTCTCCCTTTTCTTTTTGCAGACATAAAGGAGCAGGATAATAAACTTCTCCCTCTTTGGCAGGATAGGCAGGTTTTATTAACAGTCCTCTGTTTAAAAAAAATTCCCAAAACCACTTATCAAGATGGGCAGTTTCCTTATTCAGTCCCATAATATTGATAAATTTATGAGCCAGCAGTCCCCTTACTACATTCCCTGGAATATGCTTTTCCGTATAAACACTGTTTTGTTCTCCCACCTGTTTTGCTATTAAAATAGGAGAAATTACTTTAATATGATATTGTAAACTTTTCACACAACCTTTACCGCTTAATTCCAGCTGTTTTGTTCTGAACTCTTCTCTTCTTTCCTGTTCGTCTTTGTTCGTTAAAATACGTAATGCTTCTTCAATTCCTAATCCTTCAAAACTACAACTTATTTCCCCATATCCCCTATTTCTAGCAGTACCTATCCTTTTCAAATTTAAAGCCGCTAAATAAAGCAAAGCTTTCTCACGATCAGATAAAGGTTTGGTTTCATATATTTCGCCTTTAAAATTTAATTCAGGTTTTAAAACTCTTAAAGTCCTCAAACTGCTTTCTTTAGCAATACCTTTATCTAAATCTATGGCTGTTTGCTGCCTTATGGTTGTAAAAAATGAAGATATTTTCTGATAGGTTAAAAAGTTTCTGTATTTACTATCTTGCTTCAATTCTTTTATATCTTTTTTTATCTCTTCATAATCTTCTATAACTAAATTGGCTATGCTGATCTTTCCTTCACCTAATCCTTTACTGCCAAAAAGGCTATCGACTATCTCTGCAGCAATCCCTAACATTTCGCAAACTTCCAAGGTGCTTTCTTTTAAAGCCCCTTTAATGCGGCGGGAAGGTATATAAGGTATGCCCAATTCATCTAAAACTACATCACTGTCAATCATACCTGCACCTTCTCCAGAGCCTATTAAAGTATAAGAAAGGGTTTGCAAACTTATATGCATAGTAATCCCTCCGGATAAAAATCGATAAGTTCTATAGCATCAAAATAAGGAGTAGTTTGGTTGTTCCATAAATCTACATTTTCATAATAATTTCCTGCTTTCGGCAAAGACAGATTCTTTGCTCTCAATTCTTCCACTACTGCACTTCCTGCCTCTTTACTTTCAAATAATGCCGCCCTGAGTTGCATCAGCTTATTTTTGGGAAATCGATAAAAACCTTTTATTATATTCTTCAGATTGGCAACAGATTTCTCCCCACCTGCATCTATTCTATAAGGTCCAAAATGCAGGTTACCCTCCAGAGCCGTAAAGTGCTTTTGGAATATATCGTCTATTTCTCCATTCCATCCACTAGAAGATATAAAAAAGTCTATAAAAGAAGAATTGTTATGCTTCCGCGACTCTTTCTTAGCTCTATTCGTAAGCCCTTCTGCAAGATTATAAGCTCTGTAAAAAGGATATTTAGTTTTTACAATGCTTACTCCTCCACAGGCTGACAAATATTCTCCTAAAACTTTTTTACTGCTAAATTCTTTTATAAAGACTTCGGCCAGCCATAATCCTAACCTTCCTTCACAAATAAATGTAACATCATCTCCAGCTGCTACAACAGGAACTAATGGTAATACAGTTTTACCTCCTTCTTGTCTCAAATGAAAATCATTTTGGCAGGAAATTGTCTGATCCTCAATTTTATCTACAACTTTTTCAACCATTTTAGTAAAAGCATTCTCAGTAGCTGATTTTACTGATTTTGAAAGGGTTCTTATCTCCTGTAAACTGCCGCACTTGCTGAATTTCTCTCCCATTCGGTTTCCATCTACATGAACTACGGCTATATAATTTCTCAAATTTAAATGCTGCCCTAATTGGGTGATCTCATATGTAAATGTATATGGGACATCTTTTTTAAAAAATTTTTCTTCCAAATATTTCTTGGCATGCCTGGAAGCTTTAACTTTAGCATCTACTGCTGCTGAAATAAATTTAGATTCCGCATCTTTTCTGCCTAATTCCGCACTTTTATTAGTTCTGGGACAATCTAAAGTAAAACCATATTTATTTATATCTACATTAGGGAAATATCTATTTTTGTTATGCTGCAATTCTTTATGCAGTTTCAGCATAGAATCCTGGAAACTAAGCAAATCAAAATCTTCAATTAAACCAAATGCTGTCCGCAATCCGGGAGCTGTTGCCAAAAGATGTTTAGTATATATTTTTATAAACTCCCTAGCCTTATCAGCCTCTTTAAAAAAGATTAAGGTATTACCTCCTCCGATATAGCCGATTTCAAAATCTGCTTCTTCCTTTTCTATCACTATATTGCAAGGTTCCCTTTCCCATTTATGAATGTCAACATTCTGCTTGCCGAACAGTTTTTCCAATGCTTCTTTAAGTGGAATATTATAAATGTTTTCTACTATGTAAGAAGCACCTATATTTTCCCGCAGCTTATTGCTGGAAAATATATACTCCTGTATAGAAACAGTATCGATGAGCGCAGCAGTTAATTTATCATTCATTTGAACACCTCCTGGACAATTTTTTTCCCGATATCCTTCCAGTCTTCAATGCCGAATACTTTAATTTTGCCTTCTGCCGATCCAGTTTCATAAGCCAAATCATCCTCAAGAGATTTCGTCCCACTTCCCAGGCCTGTAACCAATATAGCTTTGCTTTCATCCCCTCCTATCTGCTTAACGCGGTGTATAACCTCAAAACCTTTTAATTTGCAGGTTCCCCTCTTTTCAGCGGTAGTAACCGATATACCTATCAATTGATAACCGTAAAGCACAAACATATCCAGTTCAAACTCGGTAGTATTTTCCCTGCTTGCTTTTCTTGCTTCTAATGACAAACCAAACTGTTCTCCCTCCTGTAACTCATTTGGCATTGACAAAAGTTCTGATTCAGTTTGACTATAAATATACCACTCCAACCATCTGCCATTTAAGAATTCCACAACCGGTTTTATCCTTTTTTCAAGTTGATGGTTGTTTATATCGTCTCCAGGTCTCCATAATCCTTGCTTTTCATCTATTATTCGGTTCTTTTCTGGAAATGCTTTTAGCAAATCTTTCACAAAATCAGGGGTTTCATTATCAAATCTTGCAACTTTTTCTGATATTTTTTCTATATGTTCTATAAATTTTCTTTTGCTCCTTAAAATATCATTGCCATTCTTAAAAACTTTCCTAAAAACATCCGACAACCATTTTGTAAAATCTTTGCTTTTTTCATTTTTTACTATATATTCAATTTGATGACTAATTTTCTCAAAATTATCTGCTCCAAATTCATTCTTAAATTTATATTTTTGTTTTATATCTAAAGAATTTTCTTCACATTTTTTATATAAATGAAGTTGCAAAAGTTCATCTATACTTATTTTTACATAATCCCGCAAATCTTTTTTCCCCGAAGGTTCAACTGTCCCATCTTCGAAAACCAGCTTATAATTCCTCGCATCGAGATAGGAAGCTTTAAGTTTATCATTATAGTTTTCTTTAAAAAAGTTATAAATGTGAACTGCCATCGTTTTGGTGCCGCCTGTGTAGTTTAAATGAATTTCTTCTATTTCATTCTGGTCTTTAAAGCATAGGCAAGCATTAATCCCATTTTTCAAATCACGCCTTATTTCTTTAGGATCCGATACATTCTCAAGCTTAATAAAAAAATAGTCTGTCTTTTCGGAATATTTTTCCAGTCCAGATTTTATTTTTTGAGCATAATCATAAGTCCCTTTCTGATAGTCTTTTTTCTCCGAATGTATAAGCACCAGCTTATCATAATTATTCAGGTATTTTCCTACCACATAGCTAGGAAGAGGATTAGTCCCTACAGTTAAAACTAATATTTTGTTAGCCAATTTTCATCTCCCCATTCTTAAGCCTCATATTTTCTTTTTAAACGGCCGATTCTATCTAAAAAATATATAAATTAAAATTATACAAGGAGAAAACAAGAAAGATCAGAAATGTTTGCAATCCTAATAGGTAGGCTTAAACTACAAAAGCAGAGCTTTTCCTCAATAGGTAGGCAACAAAAATGTGCTTAAAAATCTCTTAATTCTAATAATAACACAACAGCAAAAATTTTCCTATATCCAATCACTAAATCAAGGCAGCATATATCCCAGATGAAATTACCAGCATCCGCCTATTGGCACTCTTCCATAAAGGTTTCGCATTTCGGCATCCTGTCAGCTCATAAAATTTTTCCCGCAAACTAAAAAAGCGGGCTTATTCCACCCGCTTTTTCAATACCTCTTCCTTGCCATAGCCGACGGAATTCCTAATTCCTGGCGGTATTTAGCCACTGTGCGCCGGGAAATCTTAATACCGCGCTCGGATAAAATCTTTGAAATAGCCTCATCACTCAAAGGACTGGTATTGTCTTCTTCTGCTATAATCTCCTGCAGCATATGTTTTATGCTGGTAGAAGATACTTTATTATCACCGTTGCTGGCCTGTATCCCACTGCTGAAAAAGTATTTAAGTTCAAAAAGCCCTTGTGGTGTCTGCATATATTTGTTTGCGGTAGCCCTGCTTACTGTAGATTCATGTACCTGAACTATATCTGCCACCTGTTTCAACGTAAGAGGCTTAAGATAAGCCACTCCTTTTTCAAAGAAATCCTTTTGAATATCCACAATACAGCGGGCTACTTTATATAAAGTCATACGCCTCTGTTCAATGCTTTTAATAAGCCATAAGGCTGCCCCCATCTTTTCTTCCAAATACTTCTTGGTTTCAATCGAGAAATTCTCCGGCCTTTTAAGAATGTTTTCATAGACATGGTTAATCATCAGCCTTGGAAAATGAAAATCATTGATTACTACTACATATTCTCCCTCAATTTTCTCTACTAAAACATCAGGCACCACATACTTTATCTCTTCATCATTGCTGTACTGTAATCCAGGCTTAGGATCGAGGGTTCGTATGAGATCACATATTTCCTGCACCTGATGAACCGGAACTTCCAGCTTCTGAGCTATTTTGTTTATCTTTCCTTTAGCAATGTCATCTAGATGATAAAGAATTATTTGCTTTGCAACTTCACTTTCCTTACCGTAATGAGCTAGTTGAATAAGCAAACACTCGGGTAAATCCCGGGCTCCTACTCCATAAGGGCTAAATGTCTGAATTATCTTTAAAACTCTTTCTATATCTTCCTTGGCTTTATTAAGGTTTAAAGCTATTTCCTCTACACTACTCGATAAATATCCTTTACTATCAATATTGCCGATAATATATTCACCTATCTCCAGATCAACAGCATCAGTTACTGTTAAGCGCAGCTGAAAATGAAGATGTTCATAAAGGCTGGGCTGCCGGGTGATATAATTCTCAAAATTTTTGTATTCCTCTTTTTCCCGCAAATTCATGCCTATATCCCGGTCATTATAATATTCCAGCCATTCTTCTATTTTTTCCTCATCATGTTCTTCTTCTTTTTCTTTATTTTCTTCCTCTAGATCATTCTCTTCTCTTTCTTCCAAAAAAGGATTTTGCTCGATTTCCCGGCTTATATATTCCTGCAATTCAAGGGCGGACATCTGCAAAACTGCAATAGCCTGACGCAGCTCAGGCGTTATTAACAGTTTTTGCTGCTGCTCCAAAAACACATCATATCCCAGTTTCATGGACGTCCCCCGCTTTCCTGGTTAAATACCTTATCCAAACCTGATTTCCTTTCTTTTTCAAGTTTATGCTCTATATTATCTCATAATTCATTCAATAAATCCTCTGCCATTTTTTCCAGCTTTCGCATACGGTAAGCTACCCCTGACTTGGTCAAAGGTGGATTAAGCATTTCTCCCAATTCTTTTAACGAAAGATCGGGATAGTTTATCCTTAAAAAAGCCAGTTCTCGAAGATGAGGAGGTAAACTCGCAACTCCCTTTTCTTTAACCAATTTTTTTAAAAGCTCAATCTGTCTTACCGAAGCATCTATGGTTTTAGCCAGATTAGCCGTCTCACAGTTGACCTGCCGGTTAACATCATTGCGCATCGATTTAATAATCCGCACATTCTCAAAATACAAGAGGGCTTTATTCGCTTCTATTATACGAAGAAAATCTGCAATCTTCTCACTGTCTTTTATATAAAGCACTACAGAATTTTTTCTTTCCGTTTTCTTCAATTCTACTCCTAATTTAGAGACAATTTTCTGCACATCAGCTGCCAGGCGGCTGTCGTTTAAGGAAATTTCCAGGTGATACTGCTCTTCCGGACGACTTACAAAACCACGGCTCAAAAAAACCCCCCGCAAAAAAGATCTTCGGCAACAGTTGCGGCTCACCAATCCTCTCCTTACTCCTCCTCTTACTCTACCTTCACCCTCAATATTTAAAAACTCACCTAAAGCCTTACTTTCTTCCTCCCCGATCAAAGGAGTATTTACAATATATATACGTTCTTTATTAAACCTCTTCCTCTTTTCCATGCGGACAGATGAAGAAAATCCATAGATTTGTTTTATTAAAGAAAAAATCTTACGGGCGGTAGCAGCATTTTCAGTTTCTATCTGTAAAGACATAATATCATTATCTTTTGTAATTTTAGCTCCAGCTAAAAAAAAAGCAGCCAACTCTGCCTTAGAGCAACACAGCCTATCCGGCATAACCCGGGTAAGTTCATCTTTAACCTCATGTGAAAACCCCATAATATTACCTCTTTATTCCGTATATAAAATCGTTCAATTCCACCATTTATGATTTTAAACTACACTTTTCAATACATCAATTATAATTGCAGCCAGTTTATCAGGATCATGCCAAGCCAGCTCATCATCTGCCACTAAATCAGCCTCAATTACCTTAATCCCCAGCTTTTCAATTCTGTCTTTATCTGCCTTTACAGGAACGGCACCTTCTTCCTTGTATCTTTTAAGCCTGTATTCACCTATAGAACCGGAATTTACTATAACATAATCTATAAGCTGTTCCCCTAAATGTTCAATTATAACCTTTACATGATCAGCAGCAGTATAATCATCAGTCTCTCCGCTTTCAGTCATGATATTGCTTATATAAAAAGTAACTGCCTTCGTTTCCTTAATTGCTTCCTTTATCTCCTTGACCAAAAGATTGGGTATAATGCTGGTATAAAGGCTTCCGGGCCCTAATATCACTGCATCAGCTTCGTTTATTGCCTGCAGGGTATCAGGAACCGGTTCACAGGTAGAGGGAACCAGAAAAACCTGTTTTATTCTTCCTTTATAATTCCTGATAGCAGTTTCACCAAAAACTGTCCTTCCATCCTCCATACAGGCTCCTAATATCACATGCTCTAAAGTAGCCGGGATAACTCTTCCTCTTACTGCCAGTATCTTGCTTACTTCTTTTATAGCCGAGATAAAATCTCCGGTTATCTCTGCCATGGCAACCAGAAGCAAATTGCCCATGTTATGCCCATTTAAACTCCCTGCTGTTTTAAACCTGTGCTGAAAAACTTTATCCATCAAGGTTTCAGTCTCGGCCAGAGCAACCAAACAATTTCTTATATCTCCCGGAGGCAAAACACCTAATTCAGTGCGCAGTCTCCCGGAACTTCCTCCATCATCGCTTACCGTAACTACTGCAGTCAAATCAGAAGTGTGCTTTTTAAGGCCTTTCAAAAGAACAGAAATCCCAGTCCCCCCTCCGATTACTACCAGCTTAAAATCCCGTTCCCTTTTATTCATCTACTCCTCCACTTTATACCTGAAAATATCCCGGTGCCTTATATTAACATTATATCCCATATTCCTGAGCTGCTTTCCAATATAATCAGCCAGGACTACTGAACGATGCTGCCCTCCTGTGCAGCCTAAAGCTATCTCCAGATTAGTTTTGCCTTCTTCAATATAGTAAGGTATTAAAAATCTAAGCATATTTAAAAAACGGCGGGTAAAAGATTTGGTTACCGGAGAAGATAATACAAAATCGGCAACCAGTTCATCCTCCCCGGTCATATCCCGCATAACCGGATCATAAAATGGATTGGGCAAAAACCTCACATCCATTACTATATCTGAATCAAGGGGAATCCCCATTTTATAACCAAAAGACATTACCCCTACAGTAAAGCGGGACTTTTTGTTCTCACCCAGTAAACTGATAATTTTGTCCTTAAGTTCCCTGGGAGTCAGGTTAGAAGTATCAATTATAAAATTAGCCCGTCCCCTAAGCTCTTCAAGCATCTGGCGTTCCCTTTCTATTGCCTCCAAAAGCCTATCCCTGACAGCTAAAGGATGTCTACGCCTTGATTCTTTAAACCTGCGCACCAAAACTTCGTCAGAAGCCTCCAAAAACAATATTTCCAGTCTTATATTGTCGCGACCAAGCTCTTCAATAACCTGGTTAACCTGATCAAAAAACTGTCCACCTCTAACATCCAAAACCAATGCAATTCGGTCTATTTTCCTTTCCGAATCCATTATAAGTTCAATAAACTTACGCAGCAAAACAGGAGGAAGATTATCAACACAGTAATATCCTGCATCCTCCAAGCAGTTTACTGCCTGGGTTTTGCCGGCTCCGGACAAACCGGTGATAATGAGTATATATATTTCGTCTTCTTTTACTTCCGGCATAAAAATCCTCCCCTGCCGCCTCTTGTTATCTACTTTAATTATATCAGAGAATACTCAAAGTTTATGACCGCATTTTGCTAAATTAACCCTCTGACAGCCGAGCTTTCAAATAATCTATAACCCCTACCGGAGTAGGATTAATACTATATCTGCCTGCCAGATAAACACTTGCATAATCCCCTAGGTAAATTAAGGAAAAAAGCCGAGCCAGAAAAGACTCTCCTCTGCTTTCTATACGCAAAAGGTTTTTAACCCTGTTTTTTACTATATCTTCGGTTATATCAATGCGCTTTTTTATCCGCGGGTTATCATACTTATCTTCAAAAATTACTATAACTACCCTGGATAAAATATCTTCAGGAACTGCAAACCCTACAACTTCATTATGGTTAAGTTCAGGAAAGACATTGTAATAAGCCGGACTTTTTGCATTTTCATTAATCTGAGCCTTAAAACGCAAGGCAGCAGTTTCTGTCCCCCCGATACTTCCCCATATAACAGGGATAGAATCCATTAAAGATTCAGCAAGCCTGCGTGCAGGATTATCTGGAAAAACTATATCGGGTTTAATCTCTTCACGCAGTTCAGATAAAACCTGTACTGTCTCCTCAATTTCACTTTTTAAATTAGGAAAAATCCCCAGTTCAGATAAAATCAAAGCCATGGGACAGAAAAGATAGCCTATGGCTGCCCGCGGAACCAGACCGGAAGGAACCTTAACCACCCCGTAACCGTCAGATTCAGCCATTAAAGACAGCTTTCCTCCGCTGGTTATACATATTATATCTGCTCTCTTATTTTTAGCCTTTTCATACGCACTCAAGGTCTCTTCGGTGTTTCCCGAATAGCTTACAGCAAAAAAAAGGGTTTTTTCATCTACAAAGTTGGGAATCTCATAGCTTCGATTTACTATAACCGGAATATTCCCTTTATTTTCTGCATAAGAGCGTAGAATATCCCCCCCGATAGCTGAGCCACCCAAACCTGAAACAACAATATTTTTATACCTTTTTTTATAATTTCCCATGAACGTAAACTCTGCCTTGAGGCATTCTACAAACTGATTCGGCAATCCGTAAAGATATTCCATCATCTTTTCAGCGGTCATATTATCCTTCATATCCATTCCCCCATTTCAGTTAAGGTTTATGCTTATATTTTCACCTGGTTTTAACCCAATATACCCATTAGTCTTTCAAAATAAACTTTTTAAGGGCATAAGCCACTCCGTTTTCATCGCTGGAAAAAGTGATAAAATCCGCCGCTTTTTTTACTTCTTTCGGCGCATTTTCCATCGCCACACCTACCCCTGCCCATTTAAGCATGGGAATATCATTATATCCATCACCTATTGCCATTACTTCTTCCCGATTTATACCATAATAATTACATATAAACTTTAAAGCCTCACCTTTATTTGCCTTCTTATGCATAATTTCAATATATCTGTTCTTCAAATAGCTGATGTGTAATTTATCTCCAAAATTCTCCCTGAGTCCAGCAGCTATTTTCAAAAGCCGTTTTTCATCATGGACTGACGCCATAATCTCCGTAATATTCCGATTATCGGCAAAAAAAATAAGCTTCCCAACAGGTAAAGGTTCTATCCCTGACTCTATATAAAAATCTACTTCCCGGGTTATTTTATCTACATATAGATTATCATCTGCATAAATATGGTAGTAAACATCCGCCTCATCTAAAAAACGCATTACCTCCAAAGCCATTTCATTCTCAAGGTTCTGGCAATATAAAACCCTATTACTCCCAGGTTTTTTTACTAATGCCCCTTGATAGGCTATCAAGGGCATATCAAGACCTAGCTTTTCAGCATAGGGCAAAGCTGCTCTGAACATGCGGCCAGTAGCTAAAACTACTATAACCCCTTTAGATTTCAGTTCTTCAACTGCTTTATAACATTCTTCTCCTATTTCCTGCCTCGAATTAAGTAAAGTATCATCTAGATCTACAGCCACTAACTTAATTTCCATAATATTCCTTATGTCTCCTTATCTCAATATCAGCTTTTCCAAAATATAAGCTACCCCTTCTTCTTCATTAGAAAAGGTCACATAATCTGCCTCTTTTTTCACTTCCTCCGGCGCATTCCCCATCGCTACCCCTATTCCTGCCCATCTAAGCATAGGAATATCGTTGTAGCTGTCTCCTATAGCCATAACCTCTTCCTGTTTTATGCCATAATGCTCGGCTACTACTTTAAGCGCCTCTGCCTTATCTGCTTTCACATGCAGAACATCTAAAAAATACGGTCTGGAACGGGTAATATGAAGTTCCCCTTCATAATTTCTTTTGAGTATTTTCTCCATTTCTAAAATCTTTTCCACTTCATAAGACATGGCAGTTACCTTTATCGAACCCCCCTCACCCGCCTTCCTGCGCAAATCAGGCACCAAATCAGCATTTAGACCGGCAAAATTTATATAATCCCT
The DNA here is from genome assembly GCF_017656155.1 of Thermosyntropha sp. Taxonomy (GTDB): domain Bacteria; phylum Bacillota; class Syntrophomonadia; order Syntrophomonadales; family Syntrophomonadaceae; genus Thermosyntropha. Next base: position 144,402 of record NZ_JACDOH010000004.1, read on the forward strand.
GCCTTCCGGGGTCAACTTCTCCATACATAAATTATCACCTAAAAAGGCATGGTAATGAACCTTGTATGACTTAAAAAAATCAATTATTTCCCCGGCTTTTTTCGGCTCTAAAGGTTTATAATACAACACCTCTCCCGACAAAGAATTCTTAACCAGTGCTCCCTGATAAGTTATCAAAGGAAGTTCCATATTAAGCTTTAAAGCATAAGGAAGCGCCGAAGAATACATCCTTCCAGTCGCTAAAGTAACTAAAACACCTTTATCCTTTATTTTTTTTATCATCTCTGCTGCTTTTACGCTTATATTACCTTTACCGTCAAGCAGAGTATCATCCAGATCAATTCCTATAAGCCTTATTGCCATAACTCCTCTCCTCTTCTAAACTTAATGCCTTTAAAATCACGAACTATCCCCAAATCAAAATTTATAGAAAGGCCGGGCAAATACCCGGCTCTACTATCTTCAGGAATTTATACAATTTTGATACAATTTAAAATTTCAAACCCTCGTCTTTTACAAAATAGCTTATAACAAAGCTTACCAAACTTAAAACAATAGCCGTTAATATTGCCCAGCCAAAGCCGTGAATATCAAATCCTTTTATAGTTACAGAAGTAAGCCAGAGCATAAACCCGTTTATAATAAAAGTAAAAAGTCCCAAAGTTAAAATATTGAGCGGTAAAGTAAGAATAAGTAAAACAGGTCTTATAATTGCGTTTACAATTCCTAAAAAAACAGACCCTACAATAGCTGCCCAGGGAGTAACCTCAAAACCTTTCAAAATCGCAGCAGTAAGAATAATAGCTATTATATTTAAAATCCACCTTACTACCCAGCCCTTCATAAAAACCCTCCTTAAACTTTATCCCTTTCCTTTATTTTAATAGCATTTGTAGCATTTTTCCATTATTTTTTACATTTACCGGGGAAAAATATCTTTTATTCAGAAAAATAATCCTTAATTTTCTGCGCTATTTTCCGGTTCATACCGGGAAGTGAAGCTAATTCCTCGACTGATGCTTTCTTTATCATTTCTACTGACCCAAAATTTTTAAGCAAAACCTGTTTCCTTTTTTCGCCTACCCCTTCAATATCGTCTAAAACCGAGGTTTTCATCTTTTTTACCCGACGGTTTCGGTTGTAGGTTATGGCAAAGCGATGTGCTTCATCCCTTATCCTCTGCAAAAGCCTTAAAGCCTCATCTCCGCGGGGTAAAACTATAGGAGTGCTCATCCCCGGAAGATAAATTTCTTCCCTCTTTTTAGCCAAACTGCAAAGAGGAATGTCTACATCCATCTCCTCTAAAACCTCTTTTACAGCATTTACCTGTCCCAAGCCTCCATCGATAAGTATAAGGTCAGGCTCCGGCAAAAAAGCCGGATTTCCATTACGGCTAGCTTCAAACCTCCTCCTTAAAGTTTGGACCAAAGAAGCAAAATCGTCATTTTGATCCTCTTCCATCTTAAAACGGCGGTAAGATTTCTTATCAGGCCCACCTTCGGTAAAAACCACCATAGAAGCCACGGTGTCTGTTCCTGCCAGGTGAGATATATCATATCCTTCAATCCTTAAAGGAACTGTTTCCATATTTAAAACCCGACTCAAGCGAATTAAAGCCTTTTCTTTTTTATTTTCTTCGTCATACCGTTCCCTGTAAAGCAAACGGGCATTTTCTAAAGCCATATCTAAAAGGTTTTTTTTGTCTCCTCTAACCGGAACTTTAATTTTAACCTTATGCCCGGTTTTTTCTTTAAGTCCAGCCTCCAAAAGCTCCGGTTCAGAAGGAAGGATATTGACTATTATCTCAGGAGGAATATCTTGTCCTTTTTCATAATAGCTGCTTATAAAAAACTGCATTTCGCCTGCTTCATCCTCATAAAGCGGCCTTAAAAGCCAAAAGGAATCTTTGCCTACAACCTTTCCTTTCCTTATCCGAAAAAGTAAAACCAGGCTTTCTTTCCCTCCCGCCTGCAGGACAATAAGGTCAAAGTTGTGTTCCATCCTTAAGCTTACCTGCTGTTTATCCTGTATTTTCCTTATATTAGCTATTGTATCTCTTATTGCAGCTGCTTTTTCAAATTCCAGATTTAAAGCAGCTTCTTTCATTTCCTCTTCTTTTCTTTTAATTATCTCTTCGTCCTCACCCTCCATAAAGCGAATAAACTCTTGCACTACTTTACCGTATTCCTCGGCAGAAACTTCACCAGTGCAAGGGGCAAGGCATTTTCCTATATCCCTATTCAGACAGGGGCGTTTAACCCCCTTAAAACCACGGCAGCTGCGAAGTGGAAAAATCTGCCTTAAAACCCTTAAAGTTTCCCTGAGGGAGCCTACATCAGGATACGGCCCGAAATAGCGGGATATCCGGTCTTTTTCTTCTCGGGTTATATAAAGGCGGGGAAACTCTTCTCCTAAAGTAAGCTTCAAATAAGGATAAGTCTTATCATCCCGCAGATTAATGTTATATTTAGGTTTATATTCCTTTATAAGATTATTTTCCAGAATAAGCGCTTCTACTTCACTTCCGGTAACAATAAAATCAAAATCAGCTACCTTTCTCATCATCGCTTTAACTTTAGGATGCAGGTTATCCGGAGACTGAAAATAAGACCGCATCCGATCCCTGAGCCTTTTTGCCTTGCCTACATATATAACCCTGCCTGTTTCATCTTTATAGATATAGACCCCTGGCTTTAAGGGAACTTCTTTTAACCGGGATTTAAGCAATATCAGATTATCTTCTTTTTCCCTTTCCGTCTCCATAAAACCCGCCTCCTTTCCGGCTTATATCCCCAAAACCTTGCGCAGATAATATCCGGTATAAGAATCAGGATTAAGGGCAACATCTTCTGGAGTTCCTTCTGCAACTATCCTTCCTCCGGCGTCCCCGCCTTCTGGTCCTAAATCTATGATATAATCGGCACATTTTATAACATCTAAATTATGCTCAATAACCAGAACTGTATTCCCTGCATCTACCAGGCAGTTTAAAACATATATAAGCTGTGCCACATCATGTTTATGCAATCCGGTAGTAGGTTCATCTAAAATGTATAAAGTCTTCCCGGTAGAACGGCGGGAAAGCTCAGCAGCCAACTTTATCCTTTGGGCTTCCCCTCCCGACAAAGTAGTGGCAGGCTGTCCCAGTGTAATATAGTCTAATCCTACATCCTGCAAGACTTTAAGCTTGCGGTATATCTTGGGGATAGCAGCAAAAAACTCTACCGCTTCATCTACCGTCATAGCCAGAACATCAGCAATATTCTTATCCTTATACTTTACTTCTAAAGTCTCCCGGTTATACCTCTTCCCTTTACATACTTCACATGGGATATAAACATCAGGAAGAAAATGCATCTCAATCTTGATTATTCCATCTCCCTGACATGCCTCACACCGACCTCCCCGCACATTGAAGCTGAATCTCCCCGGTTTATACCCTCTCATACGGGCTTCTGCAGTTTCGGCAAAAAGTTCCCTTATTCCATCAAAAACCCCGGTATAAGTAGCTGGATTAGAGCGGGGAGTTCTGCCGATGGGAGACTGGTCTATATTTATAACTTTATCGATATTTTCTATTCCTTTTATCTCCTTATGCTTACCCGGCCGGTAATTTAGGGCAGAATTTCGGTTTCGTCCCGGCAGCTTTTGCATAAGGGCAGGATAAATAATCTCTTCTACCAGGGTGCTCTTGCCAGAGCCGGAAACCCCGGTAACAACCACCATCTTGCCTAAAGGTATTTTTACATCTATATTCTTCAAATTATGTTCACCTGCCCCTTTTACAATAAGATATTTTCCGTTTCCTTTCCGGCGCGAAGCAGGAACCTTTATATCCATTTTTCCGGAAAGATAAAGGGCAGTCAGAGATTTTTCATCATTCATAACCTCTTCTAAAGTTCCGGCTGTTACTATTTCCCCTCCGTGGACACCTGCTCCCGGGCCAATATCCACAATAAAATCCGCACTTCTAATCGTATCTTCATCATGTTCCACCACAATCACCGTGTTGCCTAAGTCTCTCAGCCTCTTTAAGGTCCCAATAAGCCGGTTATTATCCCTTTGATGCAATCCTATACTCGGCTCGTCTAAAACATAAAGCACCCCTACCAGGCTTGATCCTACCTGGGTAGCAAGCCTTATGCGCTGAGCTTCTCCTCCTGATAAAGTGCCGGCTGCACGGTCTAAAGTAAGATAATCAAGCCCAACATCTAAAAGAAACTTAAGCCGGCTTTTTATCTCTTTAATTACCTGCCTGGCTATCATCTCATCCCTTTCCGAAAGCCTTAAATTTTCAAAAAAAAGAGCAGCCTCTTTCACCGACATAGCAGTTACATCCGCTATCGACTTTCCTTCAATCAAAACCCATAGCACTTCAGGTTTAAGCCGTTTCCCTTTACAAGCCGTGCAGGGAGCTGATGTCATATATCTTTCAATTTCCTCCCGGGAGGCATCCGACTTAGTTTCCCGGTAGCGCCGGGATAAATTGTTTATAACCCCTTCATAGGAAGTCCTGAAAGTGCCGGTTTCGCCATAAGAGTTGGTGTAAGTAACCAGGAATTTTTCATCACCATTGCCATAGAGAATAATATCCAGCTGCTTTTTAGTAAGCTTTTTTAATGGCTTATCCATAGGAATTTTATACAAACGGGCCATGCTGGCCGTAACCTGCTGATAATAAGAATGAAAGCCGTTGGCCCAGGCAATTATTGCTCCTTCTTCTAAGCTTTTATCCATATCGAGCACCAGATGAGGATCTATCTCCTTTTTTTCTCCCAACCCGTCGCACTCCGGGCAAGCCCCGAAAGGACTGTTAAACGAAAACATGCGCGGGCTTAATTCCGGGAGGCTGAAACCGCAGGAGGTGCAGGCAAAATCCCGGCTGAATATCTTTATATCTTCTTTTCCATCTTCACCTAAAATAACAACATTTACTATCCCTTCACTAAGCTCAAAAGCCATCTCTACCGCTTCAGCCAAGCGGCTTCTTATCCCTTCCCTTATGACTAAACGGTCTACTACTGCACTTATATCATGCTTCTTATTTTTGTCCAGAACAATTTCCTCATCAGCAGTATATTCATACCCATCGACCATTACCCGGACAAATCCGTCCTTAAAAAGGTTTTGCAAAACCTTACGGTGTTCCCCTTTCTGCCCTTTTACCACCGGAGCCAAAACCTTTATCTTCGTCTTCTCCGGCAAACTTAAAAGGCTATCCACCACCTGATCTACCGTCTGTCTCTGAATAGGAACCTTGCAATGCGGGCAGTGAGGTTTTCCCACCCGGGCAAAAAGAAGTCTTAAATAATCATAAATCTCTGTAACCGTTCCCACCGTAGAACGCGGGTTATTGGAAGTAGATTTCTGGTCAATCGATATTGAAGGAGACAAGCCTTCTATATAATCTACATCCGGCTTGTCCATCTGCCCTAAAAACTGGCGGGCATAAGTAGAAAGCGATTCCACATATCTTCTCTGCCCTTCACTGTAAATAGTGTCAAAAGCCAGGCTTGACTTGCCTGACCCTGAAACCCCGGTAAAAACAACAAGCTTGTCCCGGGGAATTTTAAGTTCAATATTCTTAAGGTTATGTTCCCTGGCTCCTTTTATATATATAAAGTCCCTGGACATTTTAAACTTTCCCTCCATATCTAAATTCAGCCAAAAACTATTTTATGCTTTATTTTCTTTTAAGCTTTCGTATCATATCCCTGAGCTCGGCTGCCTTTTCAAAGTTCAGCTCCTCCGCAGCCTTAAACATCTCTAACTCCAGCTCTTTTATTATTCTATCTCTTTCTTCCGGCGGCAGTTTGAGATATTTATCATCATTATTATAAGAAAGCGCCTCTTCAGCAATAACTGCCGCAACAGGCGCATAAACTGCCTTCTTAATAGTCTGCGGAGTGATATTGTGCTTCCTGTTATATTCCATCTGAATCTTGCGCCTGCGTTCAGTCTCATCTATGGCTGCCTGCATAGCAGGAGTTATCCGATCGGCATACATTATCACCTTTCCTTCCGCATTACGGGCCGCCCGTCCGATCGTCTGAATCAAAGACCTAGTAGAACGCAAAAACCCTTCCTTGTCTGCATCTAAAATAGCCACCAAAGAAACTTCCGGCAAATCGAGGCCTTCTCTTAAAAGGTTTATTCCCACTAAAACATCAAATACCCCGCTGCGCAGTTCTCGTAGTATATTAATCCTTTCCAACGCATCTATATCTGAATGAAGATAGCGCACCTTTATCCCGGCATTGCTCAGATAATCGCATAAATCTTCAGCCATGCGCTTGGTAAGGGTAGTAACCAGAACCCTAAAGCCCTTTTCCACCTTTTTTCTTATTTCCTCCATCAAATCATCAATCTGGTTTTCCGTAGGCCGGACTTCTACTTCTGGATCCACAAGACCGGTAGGACGAATTATCTGTTCAACTACCTGCTTGCTGTGCTCTAGTTCAAAATCACCCGGAGTTGCGCTTACATACACCACCTGATTTACCTTTTGCCAAAATTCCTCAAACTTAAGCGGGCGGTTATCTAAAGCTGAAGGAAGCCTAAAGCCGAAATCAACGAGATTTTGCTTGCGGGAACGGTCTCCCTCGTACATAGCTCCAATCTGTGGCACAGTAATGTGCGATTCATCTATAAAAAGAACAAAGTCGGATGGAAAAAAGTCTAAAAGGGTATACGGCGGTTCCCCTGGCTTCCTTCCCGTTATATAGCGGGAGTAATTTTCAATCCCCTTGCAATACCCTACCTCACTTATCATTTCCAAATCATATCTGGTTCGTTGTTCTAAACGCTGAGCTTCTAAAAGCTTTCCCTCTTTTTTAAACTTTTCCAGCTGCATGGCCAGCTCTTTTTCAATCTCTTCGGCAGCAGATAGCATCCTGTCCCGGGTAGTTACAAAGTGAGAAGCCGGAAAAATCATGACATGCATCCTGCGACCAAAAACTTCACCAGTTAAAGGATTAAACTCAACCAAACGGTCAATCTCATCTCCAAAAAACTCAATGCGCACTGCGTTTTCCCCAGTAGAAGCCGGAAAAACCTCCACTATATCCCCTCTTACCCTGAACTTTCCCCTCTCAAAGGAAACCTCGTTTCGCTCATAATGGTTTTCTACTAGGCAACGCAAAAGATCTTCCCGGCTCATTTCCATTCCCGGTCTTAAGGAGATAGCCAGCTTATAGTAGTCATCCGGCGAACCTAATCCATAGATACAGGAAACCGAAGCCACAATAATAACATCTCGCCTTTCAAGAAGCGAAGCGGTTGCTGAATGCCTGAGCTTATCTATCTCATCATTTATAGAAGAATCTTTTTCGATATAAGTGTCGGTTGCCGGCACATAAGCTTCCGGTTGATAATAATCGTAATAGCTTATAAAATACTCAACCGCATTATCCGGGAAAAACTGCTTAAACTCAGCATAAAGCTGTCCGGCCAAAGTCTTATTAGGTGCCATAACCAGAGCCGGACGCTGCATGTTCTGAATAATATGAGCCATGGTAAAAGTCTTGCCAGAGCCGGTAACCCCCAAAAGGGTCTGGTGTTTATATCCTTTCTTAAGTCCCGAACAGATTTTTTTAATAGCCTGAGGCTGATCACCGGTCGGCTTGTAATCTGAATTTATCTTGAATTTCTCCATCATTTCATCCCCGTTTCCATCTCAATGTTTAAGTTTATTATTACATTATAACCACTTTATAAGCCTTTTCGGCAAGGCTTGGACATATCTAAAAAAATATAAGCTAATATTCTTTTATAAAATTTCTCTCCAATTCCCGCCTTTTTTCTTCTAAAGCAGCTAAATCCAGACCTTTTGTCCATATAAGGTCAATTTTTTGCAGATAATCCCTACTTTTTTCCAAATATTCCCTGGCTTTTTCCAATTCCTTTTCATAGGAACGCATTAAATCAATACACCTATCAATGTCCTCTTCCTCCGAATAACTCGAAAAATCCCGCATATCTATAACTACATCTCCAGGTCTTGTCAAGATTCCCTTTTCGCCTCCATCTATTATTGCTGTCCTTAGATTTTCCACAATGAGCATATCCAGACTTTCTCTATTTAAACCGTTGTGGTAGTATTCTAAAAAGTACCCTTTTTCTCTGAAAAACTCGGCCAAATTATTTATAACCGTAGATTTACCGCTACCTGCCGGTCCTTTTAAAATATAGCGGCGATGACACCTACGGCTTATCTCTTCCATATAGTCTATCCTGCCTTCCGGGGTAAAAGCCCAGGCAAAATAATGCCTTTCCCTTTCATATCCCTTTTCCATATCTGCAATCAATTTTTGCGTAAGCTCTTGTAATCTTGTTATATCCATTTTAAAAGGGCTTGCCGTATAAATTTCCTCTTTAATCCGACCTGCATTTTTAATCTCTTTAAATGCCTTAGCCTGCTCTTCCCTGAGTTTATCAGCCAGCTCATTAAGTTCATTTATCCTTTCTTCTCTAATTCCCTTTCCGATAAAATCCCCGAGATTTATAAACTCTACCCCTATTCCAGGGGGCAGAGGCTCTACCTCCTCCGGCAAAGTCCCTTTAACTACAGCAATACCCAGAGATGGTACATAAACCCCATCGATATTAAAAGGAGCAACAGAAGAAACCCAGAATTCCAGGGCACAGCCCTTTTCATAAAAAAACTCCCCGCACATTCTGATAAAGCTCGAAACTGCTCCGTCAGCTGCCCCTTTTAATATATAAACCTGCCTCAGATTCTTGATAAGTTCAGGAATAAAACTTAAAAAGCCTTCTACCGTATTGCTGCTTGCCAAAACATATCTTATTTCCGGTTGGTTCACTCAAATTCACCTCATTAAAACTTCTTTGCCTTTAATCTATTCATTAAGTTGACAAAAAGTGAACACTCCCGGTAATCCAAAAAATTTACCTTATCCCCTTCTTCCTTCATCCCTAACCAGATAATAAATTCATGCCCTAGAGGGCTGAAAAAAACTAAAACCGGCATAAAAAATTGCCATTTTGCAGCTAAAAAAGAGAAGCTCAAAAGAAGCAAACTAAAAACCAAAAGTCTTTTTGACGACTTTTTGCACCTTTCTTGAGGGCTATCAACAGTAGTTATTTCTCCATATCCCAAAACTGCCAAGACCGGCAAAATCTGATAATCTAAACTTCTTGCAAAATCCCCGGCATATCCGGGCAAAAGCGGCCACCAGTCAGGCATAAGGGAAACCCAGGAAAACTGATTATATCCTGTGCTCATCAGGACCATAAGAGGCAAAGGCCAAAACTTCTGAAGATTAAACCCTTCCCTTAAAATTCCTTCCTTATTTACTTTTACCGAAACAGGTCCAAAAGCTCCATTAAAATAGATAAGCATACTCTCTACCAGATGCAAAACGGCCACCAAGGCCATAAGATGAGGAATATTTATGTCCGGATAGCCGGTTATAAGGCTTATCAAAGCTACTGCTCCTCCAGCATAAGCAAAACACAAATAACGTGGATTTATAAGCATCAAAATAACTGCAGCTATCCAAAGCTGAACTATACCTATGGAAGCCAGGTCGATTCCAATAATTATAAGTAAAAAGCTACCCGCTATCCCTCCTAAAAAACCACAAAAAGCGGACATTATCCCCTTTAAAATTGGGGACGGTTCTCGAATTAAAAAAATTAACCTGGAAGAAAAACCGCTTTCATCTGTTTTTTCAGAAGTCAGACGGAAATACTGCCAGATTATAAGAATCAGCAAAAGAATATATATGATAAGAAAAAGGGGCGAGGTAAACAAATTTTTGACTACCTGCCCCAACAAATACCATAAACTAATAAATGCGCTCAAACAGATGACCTCCGCACATATCAAAATATTTGCTTTTTAATAACCTCTACAGCCTTTTCCATCTGCAAATCCCTGTTCATGTCCTCCCCGTTTTTCACCTCATAATCGGGATGTATTCCTATTTCATTAATATCTGTTCCATCAGGGGTAAAATACTTCTGAGTCGTAAGCTTTAATGCTCCACCATCTCTCAAAGGATAAACCGTTTGCACCAAACCTTTGCCAAAAGTAGTAGTGCCTACAAGCAAAGCCCGGTTATTATCCTTTAAAGCCCCTGCCAAAATCTCTGCTGCACTAGCACTATCCTGGTTTATAAGGACTACCACAGGGACATCTACATTGCCTCCGGAAGATTCATATATTTCCTCATTTCCCTTGCCATCGGAAACGCTAACTATTTCCTTTCCTTTGTCTAAAAACAGACTGGCAATCGAAAGGGCTGCGTTAAAATCCCCGCCTCCATTATAGCGCAGATCTAAAATAAGCCCTTTAATTTTCCTTTCCCGCAAAAGTTCATCTAAAGCATCAGCCATCTCTTCGGCTGAATGGGAATGAAATTGCTTTAAAGATATATATCCTATCTTAGAAACTTCATCTATAACTTCATATTCTACCGAAGGAACATTTATGATCTCACGGATAATCTTAAACTCATATTCCTTACCTTCTGATTCCCGGAAAACCGTAAGCAAAAGCTGGGTTCCCGGATCACCGCGCATAAGGCTTACCACTTCATCCTGGGTCATATTCTGCACGCTTTCTCCATTTATCTTAAGAATAATATCCCCGTTTTTTACCCCCTTACGGTAAGCGGGCGTACCTTTAATTGGAGATATGATTTTAAATTTCCCTCTACTTTCTTCTAAAACATAAACCCCTATACCGCCGAATTTTGCCTCCAACCTTATTCTAAGCTCTTCCCAGGTAGCTTTATCCAGATATTTGGAATATGGATCATGCAGGCTGTCGACAATACCGGCTGTTGCACCTACAATCATTTGTTCTGTATCCGGCTCATATAACCCTTGAGTTTTTACAAGACTTACAACACTCAGCAAAGTTGCCAGATGATTCGCATTAGTAGCAAAAATCCAGATAAGGCTGGCCAGAGTCAAAAAACCTATAAGAGCAAAAAAAACAACAATCCCTTTCAAAAACCTGTTTTCTCTCAAAATGCCACCACCACATCATCATTTTATTAAAAAACTGATAATAATATGTTACTGCAAAAAAACAAATAAAACAATTAGAACCAAGGGGATGATTTCTTCCGGTTCCAATAATAAACCAGAAAAACCATCCCCACAATTATTTCGAACCCAAAATACTTTTAAACTTCGGGACGGTTCTGAATTTAAAAACTGTTTCGATTCGAAATTGTTTTAAAATCGAGAACCGTCCCTAAATTAAAAGGTATTTCGAAGCGAAATGTTAGCGGATATAGCCCATCGGGTCAACTGGGGTTCCGTTCTTGCGCACTTCAAAATGCAGGTGTGGTCCAGTGCTGAAGCCGGTGCTTCCAACCTTGCCAATTACCTGCCCTTTAGTTACGGTAGCTCCATTTCCCACCACAAAGCGCGACATATGAGCATAAAGAGTAGACATACCGTTGCCGTGGTCAACTATAATCATATTACCATAGCCCCCGTTATATCCCGCATAAATGACCACCCCGCTGTCAGCCGCCACGATGTTGGCTCCCATTGGTGCACCTATATCTACCCCTGTATGCAGCTTTCTGGTCTGCAAAATAGGATGGAAGCGCATCCCAAAGGGTGAAGTTATGGAATAATAACCAGGAGTAGGCCAAGTATATACACCTGTCCCCAAGGCCTCTCCCCCACTTTGGCCCTGCATCTGCCTTATCATAGCTTCCAGCTGTCTAGATGTTTCTTCTAACTCTGCCAAGGCCTTTTCGTATTCCTTGGCTTCCATCTGCAGTTTGCCTAAAAGCTCTTTCTTTTCGCTTTTTTTGGCGTCAAGCTCTCTTATATAATTTTCCTGCTGCTGTCTAGCATTTTCCAGTTCCCGTTTTTTAACTTCAAGATCGCTTTTCTGCATATTTAAGCGATCCCGCTTCTCTTCAATCTCTTCTATAAGCTCTTTATCCTGTTCTACAATCATGCTCAGCATGTCATAACGGGTTAAAAAGTCCTTAATATCTGTAGCTGAAAACAAAACTTCCAGATAAGAAACATCTCCGGCTTCATATATAAAAACCAGACGCTCGCTTAAAATCGCAACCTTTTCATTAAGCTCTTCTTCTGTTTTGGCAATTTCTTTTTCTTTTGCAGCAATCTCTTCTTCTAAAATATTAATCCTGTCTTCTAAATTATTAATCTGATTCTCAGCAGTAATTATATTCGACTCTAAAGCTTTTATCTGCCCCAGAACAGAGTTGGCTTCTTGCCTTTTTTCCTGCAAAAGTTTCTTTTGATTATTTATCTGTCTGCTTACCTCATTAAGTTCCCGTCTCTTTTCCTCCAACTGGTCGGCATAAACCGGTATAATACAGGAAAATAAAAGAGAAAAAGCTATTAATAAAGCTAAAACCTTATTTCCCTTTATCTCCCCGAATAAATTCTTCATCAAACCAACCCTCCCTGGTCTTAAAGGATTTAAACCTTTAAAAAGCGGTTAACCGAAATAAAAGTTCCAACAATCCCCAAAAGTGCACCAATTCCTACAAGGCTTAAATAAAGCCTGTTTATTACCTCTGATTTTACTACCAGAGGCAAAAAGAAGACCATCTGCATATTGTTGATAAGTGAATTGTAAGCTAAAGCTAAAATGCCTACAGCAACTAAAGCCCCGAAAGTTCCCAAAACCAGCCCTTCAATAAAAAATGGCCATCTTATAAACCAATCGGTCGCACCTATAAGTTTCATAAGGTAAATCTCCTTGCGCCGTGAAAAAATAGCCAGCCTTATGGTAGTTGCTACCAGAAAAACAGCTCCAAAAGCCAGAAGGACAATCACTGTAATACTTACGATCCTTACCCATTTAGTAACTTCAAAAAGCCTTTCTACTACTCCTTGTCCGTATTTAACCTTGTATATTCCATCAATTTTTTCGATCGTTCTGGCAATTTCGGGCACATCATGGGGATTTTCTGCCTGTACTTCATAAGTATCAGGCAGCGGATTTTCCCCGATAGTCTCTTTTAAATTTTTATTTCCCATCTTTTCCTGCAGTTGTTCTAATCCCTCTTCTTTAGAAACAAACTTGACCCTCTTTACTCCTTGAATGGTGGATATTTCTTTGCCTATCAGCTGAACCTGTGAAGGCATTACCGATTTATCTATAAACGCAACTATTTCTACATCTGACTCTAAATGTTGCATAAAATTGCTCGCATTAACGGTAATTAAAACTGCTATTCCTAAAATAAGCATACATATACACACAGTGGAAATAGTGGCTAAAGTAAGCAGACGATTGCGGGAAAGAGAACGAAAAGCCTCTCGAGAAAAATAATTAAAATTACGTAAAATCATGCCAAGAACTCCCCATCAGGATAATCTCCAGCCACTCGTCCTTTTTCCAGCATAATAACCCGTTTGCGAGCATGCCTTACCAACTCCCGGGCATGAGTAGCCATAATAACGGTAGTCCCTTTTCGGTTAATATCATAAAGCAGTTCCATAATTTCATTAGATGTCCCAACATCTAAATTACCCGTAGGCTCATCAGCAATAAGAACTAAAGGTTGATTGGCCAAAGCCCTGGCAATTCCTACCCGTTGCTGTTCTCCCCCGGAAAGTTCTCCTGGGAAGCATCTTTCTTTACCTTTCAGCCCTACCATTTTTATAAGCTCCGGTACCCTATATTTTATGTCGGAAGGCTTTGCTCCGATAACTTCCATAGCAAAAGCTATATTTTCATAAACAGTTTTATTCTCTAAAAGCTTAAAATCCTGAAAAATTATGCCCATACTGCGACGCAAGGCAGGTATTTCTTTTCTTTTCATGCGTACAATACTGCGGGAAGCAATAAAAATCTGCCCCCGGGTAGGTATTTCTTCCCTAAAAAGCATTTTTATGAGGGTTGATTTGCCTGCTCCGCTTGGTCCCATCAAAAATACAAATTCCCCACGATCTATTTTTAATGAAACATCATTTAATGCCTTTACACCATTCGGATAAATCTTGGAGACATTGTAGAACTGAATCAGCATCTGTCCTCCTCCTTACAAAAAAAAACCACCATTAATGGTGGTTCTACAAAAATATGCAAAAATCCTCTTTTAATTACGGTTTAATTTCCAGCAAATTATGGACATTATTCATTATATGCCCAACAGTCAATCCATAATATTCCATAAGCTCATCCGGTTTTCCTGACTGCCCGAAAAGGTCTTTTATTCCCATTCTCTTAACTAAAACCGGACATTTCTCACTTACTACTTCGCAGACAGCTCCGCCTAATCCCCCTATAATACTATGTTCTTCCAGGGTAAGAATAGCTCCGGTCTCCTCAGCCTTGCGGATGATAAGTTCTTCATCTAAAGGCTTAATAGTATGCATATCGATTACAGAAGCCTCTATTCCTTCCTTAGCCAAAAGCTCTGCCGCCTCAAGGGCCTTTCCCACCATAATCCCACAGGCAATTAAGGTAACATCCTTGCCGGAACGCAGTTCTATCCCTTTGCCAATCTTAAAATCAAGTCTTTCATCATATATCAGAGGAACCGCCGGTCTTCCAAGCCTCATATAAACTGGTCCTTCATGTTCATAAACAGCAAAAACCGCCTTTTTAGTGCTTACTCCATCAGCCGGTACTACTACTGTCATATTAGGAACTGCCCGCATAACAGCTATATCTTCGACTGCCTGATGAGACCCTCCATCTTCACCTACGGTTATACCTGCATGGCTGGCACATATTTTTACATTCAGCCTGGCATAAGCAACCGAGTTTCTTACCTGCTCAAACGCGCGACCTGCAGCAAAAACAGCAAAGGAACTGGCAAAAACTTTCTTCCCGGCAGCCGCTAAACCTGCAGCCATGCCTATCATATTTTGTTCAGCAATCCCTGCATTAATAAACCTTTCCGGAAATTCTTTAGCAAAATCGGAAGTCTTAGTCGATTTTGAAAGATCTGCATCTAATACTACTACGTCATTGTATTTTTTCCCTAATTCAACTAAAGCTTTACCATAAGCATCCCGTGTAGCCTGCTTTTCCAAAATAAGAATTCCCTCCTTGTCAATAAATAACAGACAGAGGTGCCTAAAATTATAAAAGTTCAGCTAATGCTTTCTCAAGGTCATCTTTTTTAGGTGCTGTTCCATGCCACTCTGCCCGATTTTCCATAAAAGAAACCCCTTTACCTTTAACGGTTTCGGCAATAATCACAGTCGGCCTTCCTTTTATCTCTCTCGCTTTATTTAAAGCACGCATAATCTCTTCAACATTATGTCCATCAATAATTATGACTTCCCAGCCAAAAGCCCTGAACTTGTCTGCTACCGGCTCAGGAGACATAACTTCAGTTATCTTTCCATCAATCTGGAGCCTGTTATGGTCAACAAAAGCAGTTAAATTATCCAGCTTATAGTGGGCAGCTGCCATAAATGCTTCCCATACCATTCCTTCCTGCAATTCTCCATCTCCTAATAAAGAATAAACCCGATAATCTTTCTTATCAATCTTTCCTGCCAATGCCATACCTACTGCCCAGGATATCCCCTGCCCTAAAGAACCCGTGGAAGCTTCTACTCCCGGAAGCTTTCTCATATCCGGATGTCCCTGCAGAGGGCTCCCCAACCTGCGCAAAGTTTTAAGCTTTTCACGGGGGAAAAATCCTTTTTCTGCCAGAGCAGCATATAAAACAGGTGCAGCATGTCCTTTGCTCAGAACAAATCGATCCCTGTTTTCATCATGGGGATTATTTGGATCTATGCTCATCTCCCAGAAATAAAGGCAGGCAACAATGTCTGCCGAAGAAAGAGAACCGCCGGTATGACCCGACCCTGCTTCAGCCAGCATTTTTAAAATATCTTCTCTTAAAACCTTGGCCTTGCCTTCAACTATTCTTACAGTTTCAAGATTAATCTCTCTCACCTTTTACCTCCTTAACCTTATTAAAAAAATTAAAAACTTCTTATCGCTGCTTCCATGCCTTCTGTTTTAAACAGGCATAAATAAATTCATCAAATTCCCCATCCAAAACTGCTTCGGCATTTCCTGCTTCTACCCCGGTTCGATGGTCCTTTATCAGGGTAAAAGGATTTAATGTATAAGTTCTTATCTGATTTCCCCAGGCTATCTCTTTATATTCTCCCTTCAAACTCTGCAAATTATCCTCCAACTCTTTTTGCTTTAAAGCATAAAGCTTGGCTGCCAAAATCTTCATGGCTCCCAAACGATTAGCATGTTGTGACCTTTCATTTTGACACTGAACCACAATACCAGTAGGAATATGGGTTATACGAACAGCCGAATCCGTCTTGTTAACATGCTGTCCCCCAGCCCCTCCGGCCCGATAAGTGTCGATCTTCAAATCTTCAGGATTTATATTGATTTCAATATTTTCATCTATTTCGGGTAATACGGAAACTGAGGCAAAAGAAGTATGGCGCCTTCCAGAAGCATCAAAAGGGGAAATACGGATAAGCCTGTGCACTCCGGCTTCACACTTTAATTTCCCATATGCATAAGGCCCTTGGACTAAAAAAGTTACGCTTTTTATACCTGCCTCTTCACCTGCCAGATAATCCATAATCTCAACTTTATAGCCGGAATTATCCGCCCATCTTGTATACATGCGCAGAAGTATCTCTACCCAATCCTGAGCTTCAGTTCCACCAGCTCCCGCATGTAGAGAAACAATAGCGTTTTTGCTGTCATGCTCTTCGGAAAAAAGGGTCATAAGTTCAAAGTCTTTAAACCTCTTTACCAAGTATTTAAGGTCTCTTACCATTTCCCGGAATAAATCCTCTTCTCCCTCTTCCTGCGCCATCACCAGCATATCTGAAATATAATTTGCATCGTTTAAAAGCTCTTCATAATTCTCAATATCTTCCTTAAGCTCACTCATTTCCTTAAGAATCGCCTGCGCCTGCTGGTTGTCATCCCAGAAATCCGGAGATAAACTTTTCTTCTCCAATTCTCTAAGCTTTGACTTTTTATTTTCTATGTCAAAGAGAAACCCTCATCTCTTCAAGGCGATGGACCAGATCCCTGCATACCTGTAAAGGATTTTCAATCAAAACTAATCCCTCCTTAAGAATTCGTATTCTCCCCCATTTTATGGGGCTCAAAATAATCATATTTTTGCTTGAGTATGACTATATCTACCCTCCGGTTCATCGCCCGGCCTATTTTATCATCATTAGGTGCAATAGGTCGGTATTCTCCATATCCTATTATGGAAAGTTTCTCCGGAGGTATTCCCACATCTTCACTCAAAACATGCACCACATTGGCTGCTCTCAAAACAGAGAGTTCCCAGTTAGAAGGAAATTTCCTGGTGTTTATAGGACGGTTATCGGTATGTCCTTCTACCCGTATATAGTTGGGCAAGCCTTTTAAAGCCTCTCCCACTTTTATAATTATCATCCGGGCTTGAGGAGTAAGCTCATCTGAACCGCTTTCAAAAAGCAAAGTATCCTTAAAGCTTACTACCAAGCCCCTCTCCTGTTCATAAACTATTATATAATCACTGAGTTTTGTAATCTTTCCCTGCCCCTGCCCTCCTGAATCCATGACAATATCTTTATTTTTTATAAAATTGCGGATAAGCTCTTCAACTTCTTCCAACTCCTTTTGATTTTGGGAAACCTTTCCTTCGTCCTGCGGAGTTTTCTCACCTGACTGTCCTTCTACTATAGATGGCCCTTTAGAATCTAAAACAGATAAATCCGCTCCGGTCAAAACTACACTGAGGGAATTCGCCACCGCCTTATACTTTTCCGCATCAATCCTGCTCATGGTATACATAAGGACAAAAAAAATCATCAAGAGGGTAATAAGGTCAGCATAAGTTACCAGCCAGCGATCGTGGTTATCTTTCTTTTTCTCCTTATTTTTACGCCGCTGGAGCATAAAATCACATCCTTACTTCTCTCCCTGCTTCTGCCTGTCTTTCCATCTTAGCTTCGGGAGGAATAAAGGTAAAAAGTTTTTCCCTTATAATACGGGGATTTTCTCCTGCCTGCACCGATAAAATCCCCTCCGTAATAAGCTCCATAAGCCTTACTTCTTTTTCTATTTTCATCCTTACCTTGGTTCCGAAAGGAAGCCACAGAACATTAGCTGAAGAAACCCCGTAAAGGGTAGCTATAAAAGCCAGAGCAATAGCCCCTCCCAGCTTGTCGGGTTCTGAAATATTACTCAAAACATGCACCAAACCCATAACTGTACCGATAATTCCCATAGTCGGGGCATAGCCTCCGGCAGCTGTGAATATCTCGGACTTAACACTTTCCTCACTTTCAAAGGCTTCTATTTCCATTTCCAGCATATTGCGGGTAAGGTCAGGGTCGGTTCCATCAATAACCAGTTGCAGTCCACGGGCCATAAAAGGATTCTCAATTTCCGGAAGATAATTTTCCAGGCTTAAAATCCCTTCCCGTCTTGCCCGGTCAGCTACTCCTACCAGCTCTTCTACAACTGATATATAATCAATCCTCTTCTGGCTGAAAACCATAGCGAAGGCAGATGGCACCTTTTTAAGTTCATCCAAAGGAAAACTTATCACTACTGCGCCGATAGTTCCTCCAAACACTATCATGGCAGCCGTGTGGATCAAAAGCATTCCCACATGCCCGCCTTCTAAAACAAAACCGCCTATAAGACCTCCCAATCCAATCAAAAGGCCGATAAGAGTAGCTATATCCATATATTAACTAACCTCTCTCCCGCAGCATTTCTTATATTTTTTGCCGCTCCCGCAGGGGCAGGGATCATTTCTACCTATCTTTTTCCCTACCCGTACCGGTTTTCTTACTTCATCTTCGCCATGGCTTGCAACAATTTTTCTTTCTTCCATCTTTTGGGCAACCTTGACCCGCATAATATAGCGAACTACATCTTCTTTTATACTGAAAACCATGGCTTGAAAAGCTTCATAAGCTTCAAATTTATACTCAATTAAAGGATCCTTCTGGGCATAAGCCCTGAGCCCTATGCCATTTCTGAGCTGATCCATGGCATCGATGTGATCCATCCACTTTTCATCAATTATTCTTAATAAAATCCATTTTTCAATTTCCCGCATATTTTCGCTGCCGATTTCCTTTTCCCTAAGCTCATAAAAAGCCTTGGTCTTATCAATCAGGAATGATTTTACTTCCCTTTTAGTCATTCCTTTAAGGTCTTCGGCAGTAAAATCAAGTTCAGGCAGGATATTTTGCTCAACATAATTTATAAGCCCATCCAAATCCCAGTCATCTGAATACTTTATTTCTCCGGCAAAGCTTTCTACCACCTGATCTACTACATCATCTATCATGCTGAATATAGTATCTTTAAGATCTTCTCCAAAGAGAACCTTACGTCTTTCTCCATATATAACTTCCCTCTGCTGGTTTATAACATCATCATACTCTAAAACCATT
The DNA here is from genome assembly GCF_017656155.1 of Thermosyntropha sp. Taxonomy (GTDB): domain Bacteria; phylum Bacillota; class Syntrophomonadia; order Syntrophomonadales; family Syntrophomonadaceae; genus Thermosyntropha. The sequence goes on from NZ_JACDOH010000004.1 coordinate 163,791, forward strand.
TTTCTTATGCTGAAGTTGCGGGCTTCTACCTTTTTCTGCGCATTTTCAATGGCCCGGCTTATCATGTTGTTAGCAATCGGCACATCATCATCCATGCCCAGCTTATCCATAAGCCCTTCAATATTAGCTGAACCAAAAAGGCGCATAAGATCATCTTCCAAAGATACATAAAAACGGGATTCTCCGGGATCTCCCTGACGGCCGGACCTTCCCCGGAGCTGGTTATCAATACGCCTTGACTCATGCCTTTCAGTTCCTAAAACATAAAGTCCGCCTAATTCCTTAACTCCATCTCCTAAGACAATATCTGTCCCGCGGCCTGCCATATTGGTTGCGATAGTTACTGCATATTTCTGGCCAGCCCTAGCAATAATCTCTGCTTCCTTTTCATGGTGTTTGGCATTTAAAACCTGATGGGGAATCCCCTTTTTAGAAAGCATCTTACTTAAAAGCTCTGATTTTTCGATAGAAATGGTGCCAACCAAAACCGGCTGTCCTTTATGGTATCTCTGCTCAATATCTTCTACTACGGCTTTAAATTTGCCCATCTCAGTTCTGTATATGACATCAGGTTTATCCACCCTTATCATAGGTTTATGGGTAGGAATAACCACTACATCCATGCCGTATATTTTGCCGAATTCCTCTTCTTCCGTCTTGGCCGTACCCGTCATTCCAGCCAGCTTCTCATACATACGAAAATAATTCTGGAAGGTTATAGTAGCCAAAGTCTGAGATTCCTTCTCAATCTTAACCCCTTCCTTAGCCTCAATCGCCTGGTGCAAACCGTCACTATACCTGCGTCCAAACATAAGGCGCCCGGTAAACTCATCCACTATTATTACCTGACCATCTTTAACTACATAATCCCTATCCCGATGCATAAGGAAATGAGCTTTAAGCCCTTGATTTATATGATGTGCCAGTTCCATATTTTCTGCTAAATTTTCCACCCCAAAATAATGCTCGGCTTTCTTTACTCCTTCTTCAGTTAAGGTAACCAGGTGAGACTTCTCATCCACCTTATAATCCACTTCATTAACTAAACGCGGCACAAACTTGGCAATCTGATAATAAAGGTTGGTAGGCTTATCCCCTTCACCTGATATAATAAGCGGAGTGCGCGCTTCATCTATAAGAATAGAGTCTACTTCATCTATAATAGCATAGTGAAGGTCGCGCTGAACCATGTTCTCCGGCCTTATTACCATATTATCCCTCAAATAGTCAAAGCCAAACTCATTGTTAGTTCCATAGGTAATATCACATTGATATGCCTTCCTGCGCTGTTCATAATCGAGTCCATGGACAATGAGTCCTACGGAAAGGCCACAGAATTCATAAACAGGCCGCATCCATTCTGAGTCACGGCTTGCTAAGTAGTCATTTACCGTTACTACATGAACTCCTTTGCCTTCTAAAGCATTAAGATAGGCAGGAAGGGTCGCTACTAGGGTTTTACCTTCCCCTGTCTTCATCTCGGCTATCTTTCCTTGATGTAAAACTACACCACCAATCAGCTGGACATCAAAATGTCTCATGCCTAAAGTCCGATAAGCAGCTTCCCGGACCAAAGCAAATGCCTCAGGTAATATATCGTCTAAAGTTTCTCCTTTCTTTAACCTTTCTTTAAATTCCTCAGTTTTCTTTGGGAATTCTTCATCTTTAAGCTTTTTAAAATCAGGCTCTAAAGCATTAATCTTTTCTACGATTTTGCTTATCCTTTTAATTTCCTTTTCATTATCATCTAAAATCTTGGCCAAAAATCCTTTAATCATAAAACTTACCTCTTTTCAAAAAAACAAGGAACCATATGGTTCCTTATCATAATCTTTATCTAATTTTATATAATATCACTTTTAAACCTTTTTCTTCAACTAATCAAAATCCGGCTCAATTAAGCCATAATTGCCGTCATTCCTCTTATATACAACATTTACCTCTTCAGTTCCAGCATTAAAAAAAACAAAGAAATTATGTCCTAAAAGATTCATCTGCATAATAGCTTCTTCGACATCCATAGGCTTAAGGGCAAAACGCTTGGTGCGGACAACTTTAAATCCCTCTTCTTTTTCCTTTTCAGCTTCCTTTTTGATCTCTTCCGCTACCGCCTGCTTAAATCCGGCCGCCCGATGGTGTTTGTAAATCCTGGTCTTATATTTTTCAATCTGCCTCTCCAACTTTTCCTGGACCATATCAATTGAAGTATACATATCATCAGTGGCTTCTTCGCCGCGCAGAATCATGCCGTTTAAAGGTATGGTAACTTCAACTTTATGTCTTTCCCCTTCTACTGAAAATGCAACCTGAGCAGTCTTTACATCATCGATATACTTTTCCAGTTTAGAAAGCCTTTTACCCGCGTAGTCTTTCAGCGCTTCTGTAACTTCAATATTCTTGCCCCGAAATTCAAACTTCATACAACCACTCCTTCCCTTATGTCACGGGTTATTCTCTATATTTATTACCGCTAACTTTCATGGTTTAAGCTTCAGGCTTTAAACCATGAAAACTTATGTCACATATATTAAAGATCTCCTAAATATCCCTGTCACATTATATTTAAATATATTTTACCTTATATTCAATTATTCTACTCAATATGTCTAAATCCTGCATAAAAACAGTTTTGCGTCAAAATATTTCTATAAAATAACAAAACCGGGCTAAACGCCCGGTGAAATATTCCTTTTATTAATATGCTGCTTTTCTTTGACTCTGGAAACAATCCATACAATAAACAGGTCTACCATCTACTGGCTTAAAAGGAACTTTAGTCTCAGCCCCACACTGTGCACATACCGCACTGTACATTTCTCTTGGAGCTCTGCTGCCGCGGTTGCTGTTGCTACGGCGAGCACTTCTGCAATCCTTACAGCGCTTCGGTTCATTTTCGAACCCTTTCTCTGCATAAAACTCCTGTTCTCCGGCAGTAAACACAAATTCTCTGCCGCAATCCTGACATACTAAGGTTTTGTCCTCAAACATTTAAAAGAATCCCTCACTTTGATTTAAGATTTCCTGTTGCAGATATTTCCCTTAATAGAGGGATATCTAACTAACAGTATATTCATTATATACCTTTACTTTAAAAATAGCAAGAAAACCTATAATTTTATATAAAAATTTTTATTTTTCTGCTTTAAAATCGTCATCACAAAGCGGTGTACGGTAAATTCCATCTTCCCATACCGCATCAATACCATATTCATCTTCTACCCATACCTTATTACGCAAGTCCGCTATAAAAGACTGCCTTTCCAAATCTTCGCTTCTTTTCTGGGGAGGTTTACGCCTGCTTATATTCCCTTTAGCCGCATCTAATCGCTTAATATACATATTAAGGTGGCGATCACTCTCTTTTATCAGATGCCTCAACAAAGGCCAGTTTTTACGGTTGGTAACAATAGTTAAAATTAAGCTTTGATTGCCGTTTTCATCATAACCGACCTGCATATTTACGGGAAAACCATAGTATTTAAGCTCCTCTGCCAGCCTTTTTCCCGTATCCATATGTTTATAAACCACCACTTCAATGGCACCTAATGCTAATTTCTGTTCAATCCAGCCTCCCACATATATCCCTGAAACCCTGCCCAAAGCAAAAGCAATAATATAGGCAAAATTATCACCTTTAGCCACCAGGGTTATCGAAAACACAAAAATAATGGAATCGATAAAAGTGGTAAAGTAAACCGGCTTAAGTATACGTTGGGCTAAAAAAATCGTACGCAAAGTTCCAAGGCAGGTACTGCTCAAATTAAGCAAAAAAACAATCAAAACATTAACATCTATAAAAAGCATAAAAAAAGAAATTATTTCCTGCCAATAGCGCACTTTTATCACTTCTTCCTGCGTGAAAAGCCATTTTTTCAAATCATAACATAAAACAAACAAAAAAGGCCAAACGTCTATTTTGGCCTTAAAAAATACACTTCTTTTGCTGCATAACCTGGGTATAAAACTTCTTCGCCTCTTCATGACTGGCCTTTGGAGATTTACAGCGAACTCCGGTCATATCTTTTATAAAAACCATATTTTTCTGGTCAATCTCGCTTATTTCCAACAAAACCCGGTTCATATCCGTCATTATTTGACTTAATTCATCAAAAACTTTCGGCTTTGTTCTGTCTTTCAACTGAGAAAGACTAAAGCTTTCAATCCCCAACATACTTGTAACATGATTTCTCATTTTTACATTTTCTTCATTAAGAATCGATACTTCCCGGATTATAGCTTCCCTTTCCCGCATAATTTTTATAAAAAGATCAATATCAGCGCCCTTATTCTCCAAAGATAAGCACCTTTCCTGCTCCCTAGCCAAATCCCAAACCTTCAGATATAAAAGATACTGTTTTTTGAAATTTTCAATTATTTTTCTTAAAAGCGTGCTCTCATCCATAAACACCCATCCCTTAATTTATCCACGTCTATCGAAAAACCACCCTTCTTCTTTCTCCTCGGGGGTATAAGCTTTTCTTACTTTTTCATTCTGACGCAAAGTCTTAATCTTTTTACCTATACCTTCAAGCCTTTCCTCTACAACCGCTCTGCTTTGGTCTTCCTGCTGTTTTATAAAAAACATAAGCTCTCTTATCTCAGGATCCTCTTTCACAAATACATTCTCTTTTCCTATCTTAGCATAGAGCTCCTCAATATAAGCAATAACCTTATCCTTTTCCTCCAAAACCCCTAAAAGTTCATCTTCCCATCCGGTATCTTCATCTTCCTTAATACTTTGCAAAAGCATAAGCTGGCGGCAGGAAACATCCAGAAGGTTAACAAAGGCAGCTTTAATTTCTTCCTTAATCTCAAATATAAAACTATTTTCCATATCATCTATCCCTTAATGCTCAGATTTTGCATCTGTCTAGCTTCAATTCCGTTCCCTGCCTGCTTTTTAACTACTTCCTGCCAAGTGTCGCGCAGTTCAGTCAGGAAACCTTCAACCTCATCTAATATCTCAGTATCTTTATTTACATTGGCTTCTACCATACGCCGGTAAATATAATCATAAATGCTGTAGAGCTGTTTAGATATATCATACTCCATATTTAAAGTAACCATAAGCTCAGTAACAATGTCCTGCGCCTTAATAATCCGGTTATGGGCCATGTTATAATCCTTAGTTTTTATAGCCTCTCTGGCATCTTTCACATTCCTTATAGCTCCATCATAAAGCATCAAAAGCAGTTTCCCCGGAGATAAAGTTTCAATACTGGTTTTTTTATACTGATCATATGCCTGAGCATACATATTCATCCTCTTTTAAGCCCCCTTTTAAAAATTAAATATTGTTTTAAAATTTCCTGCTTCTGTAAATAGTATAATTTATGCCGCATATCAAACAAGAGCATCTACAAAAACACCTAAAAACCTATCTAAAACCTCTTTTATGCTTGCAGAAATTTCCAGCATATACTCAGGTGGAATTTCCCGAATAACCTTGTTAGAATCGGTATCCACCACTTTAATCTGATACTTTCCGCTCTTTTCATGTATCTGAAACTCCAAATGATAATTGCTGATGTGAAAAGCTTCATTAGCCGTTTCCACTGCCTGCTGAAGCCTTTCTAAAGCAGGCGGCATTGTTTCTTTTAGTCCTTTTTCTTCTCCATCCTTTAACTTGCTCTCTTTCTGCTCGGCCATCCCGGCGGAAAAAACCTCACGGTTTGCGAAATCAGTTCTGACGTTCCTTGGATAATTACCAGCTGCCGCCAAACCTTCAATCCGCATAACACTTCCTCCCCATAAAAACTTCTGTTATAAATATCGTTATATTTATCCAAAACTTTAACACCACTTTTTTTACTTCGGGACGGTTCCGAAATCAAAAACCATTTCGAATCGAAACAGTTTTTAATTTGGGGACGGTTCTCGATTTTAAAAGAATTTCGTTTCGAACTAATTTGTTTAAGAAAATCTGTCTCAGAATAAAATACAAAATTTATTTCAAAAAACCTTAAATGATTATCTCTCAACTGTTCGTTAAAAAAATAACATTTTTTTGTTGAATTTTATCGAAATTGGTTTAAAATATATCTTGTTGTGCTAAATTTCACAAGCTTTTTTATTCAGGGACGGGTTTAAAGTTTAAATCTGTTCAATTATCTAAATAATTTTAAAGTCAGAAACTTTAATCTAGAAAAAGTGAGGAGGGAAAACCAGTGAATTATCACACCCCAGAGGAAACCGCCGTTTTGGCAGTAAACGCCGGTTCTAAAAAGGCTTCTCTGCCTGTTTACAAAATGATTCTTCTCGGGATATTAGCCGGGGTTTATATCGGCTTCGGAGCTAACATAGCTATCAAAATAGGTTCTGCCCCGGATAGCAACAGTGCTTTAGGGATATTCCTTTATGGAGCAGTATTTTCCATAGGGCTCATGCTGGTTATGATATGTGGTGCAGAGCTCTTTACCGGCAATAACATGACTTGCTTTATGGCAGTTTTAGACGGCAAAGCAACCGTAGGCGGACTCTTTCGCAACTGGGTAGTAGTTTATCTGTCTAACTTTATCGGTTCAGTTCTATTGGCTTATATAGTATTTTTAGCCATGTTCTGGGTAACACATGATCCTTCTGGAACAGTAATTTTAAGTCCAGTAGGCGAAAAAGCAGTTTATATAGCTAAAAATAAAATGGGGCTTTCCTTTAGCGCCGCTTTCATGCGCGGTATACTCTGTAACTGGATGGTATGCCTGGCTGTTTTTATGGCACTGGCTGCCAAAGATATCGTCGGCAAAATATTCGGCATATTCTTTCCAATAATGGCTTTCGTAAGCAGTGGTTATGAACACTGTGTAGCCAACATGTTTTATGTACCTTATGGCATAATAGTTGCCAAGGCAGCTCCACATGCCACAGCCTCCAGTCTTGGGATAAGCGCAGCCGAAATAAATAATATTTTCACTTATGGACACTTTATAACATCTAATCTTATCCCAGTAACATTAGGTAATATAGTAGGAGGCGCAATTTTTGTAGGAACTTTCTATTATTTTGTGTATATAAAGCAACATTCTTCTAAAATATAAAGCAAAAAGTTAAACAGTTAAAGAGGGCAGGTATTTATTATGCCCTCTTTTTTATTCGCTAATTATTTTAATCCCTGGGGCATTCCAGGTTAACCTTGCAAAAAATTATTTCTAAGTTGAAATAGTTTTAAATTTCGGAACCGTCCCCAATTTAAAATCTATTTCGATTCGAAGTTTTTTAGGGTTTCAAAGCTGTCCTTAAGCTAAAAAGCAAACAGGCTTTATAATTTAGAAAAAAAATGCTACAGTTTAAATAAAACCAAATAAAGGAGAAAAATATTATGATACCTTTGAGGGACAGCACTCCCAGTCTTTCCTTCCCGCTGGTTACCATTCTCATAATAATAGCTAATATTTATGTTTTTTATCTACAGATCACCAGCGGTTTAATCGGAATGGAAGAAATGATTTACCACAAAGGTTTTATCCCTGTTAATTTTTTAAATAATCCTCTTTCAGCTCTCACTTATATGTTTTTGCACGGCAATTTTGCTCATATACTTTCCAACATGTGGATATTGTGGCTTTTAGGCGATAATGTTGAAGATCGCATGGGTAAAACACGTTTTATTATTTTTTACCTTTTATGCGGCATCATAGCTGCTTTAACACACTATTATATAAATCCGACCTCTCCTGTTCCGGTAGTCGGAGCTTCTGGTGCTATTGCCGGAGTTATGGGAGCATATTTTATCATGTTTCCCCGTGCAGGTATCTTAACTTTCGTTCCGCCCTTCTTTCTCCTAGTTTTTCCCGCCTGGCTTTACCTGGGGATATGGATCTTAACCCAGCTCTGGTGTGGAGCCGGCAGCCTCATGCTGGGAACATGTAATTCCATAGCCTTCTGGGCTCATATCGGAGGATTTGTTTCCGGAGCAATTCTCCATCCTTTCTTCGTTCGTCAAGAAAGACCTTATTATTACTAATTAATTGCATATATTAGCAATTTTTATATAAAAATTTTTCGATTTACTTGTATTTTATAGTGAAAAATAGTACAGTCACTTTTGAAGCATACTATAATAAAAAACTAAAGTTTAACTACAGAAAGAATGGAGGTAAGAGACATGCAAAGGGAAAGAGATGAACACCTGGCCCGTTTTGTGGATGAAGCAGTAAAAGGTATAGAGGAAAGCTTAACAAAAAATAAATCTCAAAAAACCGGGATTTTAAAAAAAATTTTCAAAAAAAGCAAATAATTAAAAGAGGGGGAAATCCCCTCTTTTCAGTTCTTCAAGTAGTAAAAAGCTCCTTCCTCAGCATCCTAGTTCTACTTTTTTCATACCTTCACATTAATATTAGCTCCTAAATGTGGCATAACCGCCCTCTCCATCAACTGAGTATTTACCTGCATAATCTTAAGCATATCATTCATTTGGCCTTCTGCCTGCTCCATAGCCATCTTTAAAACAGATACCCCAACATTCTGAGCCAGCTTAGCCTGGCTGAAAACTACCGAATAAGCTGCAATATCCATAAAAACACCTCTTTTCAGTTTTAGGACATAACATAAGGTATAAGCTCATCTTCCATCATACTTTTCCATTCTGCAAAAACCGGTTCTAAACTTGTTTTCATAAATTCCAGAGCCTTACCGGCATCATTCTCCTCATAAAACTTTACCATCATACTGAAAGCTTCCTTTAATTTTTCGTTTCCATTCCCAATTCTTCCTGCAGCTATGTCAGGACTCATAAATATTATACTGTTTTCAATGGCAAAAAAGGCTTCTATTGTGTCATGCAAAACCCCTATAACCGTTTCTGTCTCTAAAGCCTCCATTCTTTCTCTCATATAATCAAAAGCTTCTTGCATAGTATATAAGAGCTCTAAAATATTCCTAATCACCGTTTGATCAAGCATATAACACCTGCTCTCCTGATTATTTTCCCATCCCCTTAGTCCATATTTCGCTTTTAAATAAAATTTTCCTTTTTTAAAGATTATTTACCTTAAGAAAGCTGAGCCATAAGCCAATCGCTCTGACTCTGCATTCTAGCCAAGGCTTTTTCCATAGCTGTGAACTGTTTCCAGTAGCGCTCCTCTATTTCAGCCATTTTTTCCTGCATTTCAAATATTTTCTCAGTCTGCTCCAGAATTTCCTTACCCAAAGTGCTGTTATCAACCTTATAATCATCCCGTCCAGCCTTAGCTACAATACTGTTAATAGAATTATTGACTGTATCATATAGCTTCTGGGCTATTCCATTTTCCGCTTCATTTGTAAAAAGGGCCATAACCCCTTCTATATCTTCACTCAAAGCTTCCCTGAGTTTTTCTTCATCAACATAGAGCTTGCCATGGTCATTCCAGGAAAGTGTATTTATACCTATAGAATTTAAGGTCTTGTAATTACTTTCAATTCCGGAAACAGCATCCATCGCCGTCATGCGGATCTGGCTGTATATAGAGCGGAGCATAGGATCGGAATTTAAAAGTCCACTTCTTGCCTTTTCCTCCCAGAGCTCAATTTCATTTTCCTTCATCTCTTTTTTCTGCTCATCAGTCAAAGGAGGATAATCGCGGTATCTTTTTTCGGTCAATTTAGTGTCAATTTTTTCCATAACCGCATTGTAGTTTTCAACAAATGCCTTAATCTTATCTACCGCTGCATCTATATCCTGGTTTACGCTTACCGTTGCAGTCCCCTTACTTTTAAGATTAAGGGTTAAGCCTATAACCTTTACCTGATTGGAGGCAAAACTTATATCATCCCCACCGTTTATGCGAATTAAAGCATTTTGCCCCTGACTTAAAGTAACTTCACTGCCTTCGTTAAAAGTCCCTCCTAAAAGATTTTCCAGATTAGTTTTGCCGCCAGCATCACTTGCAGTAAACTTGATTGCTGCTGCATCTCCAGTATCAGCCGACATTAGAAAAAGCCGGTTCAAGTCCTCATCATAAACTGCCTTAACCCCAGTAGTATCGGCAGCATCATTTATCTTGTCAACAACATTCTGAACCGTTTCTCCTGCACCTAAAGTTATCTCTGCGCTTCCTTTGCTCCCCGCAATTGTAAAACTTCCGTCCACAGCAGAAAAGCCATCAGCTGGAGTGCTTTGATAACTTGCTCCTTTAGCAAGCTGGACAACTTCAATTTCATAATTACCAAGTGTTGCCCCGGCATTAACACTTACTCCCTGAACAACTGACTCATCAGAGGAAACCACCTCGCGTGCAAGGAAAGAGCTCTGAAGCTTAAGATCAAAAACAGAATTTCGCAAAGCTAAAAGCTTAGTATTAATCTCACGATAATCGCTGCGCTTCCATTCTAAAAGCTGTTTTTCCTGAACTACGCGGTCAACTTTAATCTGCTCCAGGCGCATCAGGTCTTTTACAATCTTTTCAGTATCAAGGCCACTCGCTATACCACCAAAACGGATATTATTCACTCCATAAGACATCCGGCTTTCCTCCCTTCGGCAATCAAACCTGCATTAATCTTCGCCTGAACCTTCTTTTTTCATTTCCCTGCTGTCTAAAAGCTGTTTCAAACTGCTCAAACTCTCTGCGTTTAGCAGATATTTGCTTGCTTCGATATTGGCTTCCTTTATATTTTCATATATTTCCTTGCGGACAATGCTTACAGAGCGGGGGGCTTTAATTCCTATCTTTACCAGATCTTTCTGGACATCTATAATGCTTATTTCAATATCCTCACCTATAATTATGCTTTCTCCTTTTTTGCGCCCTAAAACCAGCAAGCTCTACTTCGCCTCCCCCGCCACACCTGATTTTTCCCCTTCAAAAGCATAAGGAAAAATAAAGTGCTTAGTATTATAATCGGAATCTGCAGCAACAAACTGAAGTCCAATTTTATCTTTTACATTTATAATAAGAGGAGCGAGAAGATTAGCTGTAGTTTTCCTGTAATCTTCAGGAACTGTTAAAATCACAAAAACCTGAATATCGCCGGCATTTTCCTCCGCCTTAATCTTTCTACTTTCTTCTTCTCCCATCTTTATTTCATAGTCGGGAAAAAAAACAAAAGGGTCAGCCAGCATAAAACAAAGCTCAGGTGTCTTAAGAGATTGCATATAATAAAAAGGGGCTCCGCTTTCTACCGGAACAATGACAAATTTCTTCTCTTCCTCAAAAGCCGGCAACCCTTCCGGAAAATTAATAATCATGTTTTCTTCTATCTCCATCTCGCCCAAAATCAGGCTTGCAATCTTCATAATTATCCCTCCAAAAATTGCACCTATCCTCAAGCTTTAATGTCTATTTTATCTCCTACCCAATCAATCTTAATATAATTTTGCTGGGCAATATAAACTTCAACCTTCCCCGGTTCAAAATAATTTTCCACTTTTCCCCTAACAAGTTCCAGGTCAACCTGTCCCGGAATAAATTCTATTTCCACCGGGCGAACATCCCAGGTTATTTCCGGAGGCTGTTTAGGGACAGCAGTAACATTAAAATCAGCCGGCTCGCCAAATCCCTTTTCCGCCAGCTCTTCTATTGTTACTCCTTTTTCGATTGCAGCCAGGCTGTCTCCTTCTTCAGCTATATCTCCTATAGCCCTTAAAACCTGTTCCCTTCCTAGCTGCGCATAATAGCTTATAAAATCAGGCAAACTTCTTCTCTCCACATCCGCAAAACAGCGGCGCTGGTCAATATAAACCTTAGGATGGGAAATATGCATATTAAGCTTCGGCTCTTTTATTTCCAAATTAATCTTGGGAAGAGTAGTTTTAAGCGGTAAAAAAGGCTCCTTTATGTTAAGCCCGATTTGGACAAACTGCTGTTCAATTCTGAGCTGCACAAATTCCTCCCCCCTCTTTTAAATAGCAACAATTGGGGTTCGATAACCTTTCAAAGGGGTAAAATTATTTCGAATGGAAATACTTTTAAAAATGAGAACCGTCCCCAAATTAAAATCTATTTCGATCCGAAATTTCTAGTCCCCCAGCCTCCTCCAGATTTAAATTAGCGGAGGAAGTCGACCAGGCTGGGCTGAATAATACGGGCTCCGGCAGAGAGAGATGCCCGGTAAACATTCTCCTGCATCTTGAGGTTCATAATAACTTCAGCCAAATCAGCATCTTCATTTTCGGCCAAAAGGCTGGTAAAAGATATCTGGGTAGATTCGAGCCTGCTTTTCTGCAGTTCCAATCGGTTGGTTTTAGCCCCAACAACCGAACGGGCTGTCAGCATATCGCTCATCTTATCGTCAATCTTGCTCAAAGCAGCACTTATCTTATCTAAGTTGCCGTTTTCAATGTCGCCTGCCAGATTATCAAGCAGGGTAAAAATCCCTTCCCTGGTATTCGTTCCATCATTAAAATCAGTAAAAAAATAATTCATATCTCTATTGGTTATATTCATCGAAATAACAATGCCTGTTCCTATCTCCAGCTCCAGATGCTCGTCATTTCCCACCCAGTTATCCGGGTTTGCCCCCTTGCTATAAGGCGGCTCACTCACGTTGCGTCCTCCAAAAACATGTTTTGTCCCATAGGTAGTATTGGCTATGAGCTTTATCTGTTCGTTAAGTTCTTTTACTTCATCAGCAATTGCCTTGTGAGCCCCCGGATCATTAGTCCCATTGGCTGCCTTTACCGTAAGTTCCCGTACCCGCTGCAGTATCTGGGTGATATTATCCAGTGCGGAATCAGTAGTCTCCATAAAATTTATAGCCTCATTTATATTGGCTAAATACTGTTCCCCTTCTACGATATTGGTCCTCAAACGAAGGGATTTTACCAGTCCTGCCGGACTGTCAGAAGGCATATTTATCTTTTTGCCGGTAGAAAGCTGACGCTGATATTTATCCATCATACGGTAATTGTTGTTTAGGTTGCGCATAAGGTCATTTACCAGCATATTGTTGGTTATGCGAATCACAGCTTAACCCTCCTATCTTCCAACAATGCCAATGCGATTGACAATGACTTCCAATGATTCATCCATAACAGTAATATAGCGGGCAGCTGCATTGTAGGCGTGTTGGAATTTTATTATATTCGCCATCTCTTCATCCAAAGAAACTCCGGAGACCGACTGCCTTTTGCTTTCTAACTGGTTTAAAAGGATTTCCTGGCTGTCCACCATGCGTTTGGCTTCTGATGCCTGCACCCCTTTGTTGGCAGTAATAGCCCGCCAGTAATCATCACATGTAACATAATTTATTACTCCGCTGTAAGATTTGTCTGCCACAAGGCTTGCTGTCATAAGCGGGGTTGAAATCGGCGGATTCCCCTTTAAAAGATTGAGACCTGTCGCATCAATTTCCTTAAACCTCTCTCCCCCGACAAATATCAGCTTATCTCCACTCAATCTGACTTCTATCAAAACATCATTAGCCTTCAAATCCGCATCTTCCTGCAGATATTTCTGCAGGGCGTAGGCTAATTCAGCTAAATCCCGGTAATTGGCAGGAGGGGTTAAAGCGCTGATATTTATGGTCTTAGTAACCGTAGTCCCTGCTGCCGGATCATCAACATAAGTAATCACTATGTCACCTGATATATTATCATACGGGAAAGAAAGACTCCCCAACGAAGGGCTTTCAGCCCATACATACCTGTCATTCAAACTGTGCTTGAGCTGGGCAATCTTTAGAGCATTAGCCCCATCCCCGAAATTATATTTTTGCAAAACGCCGGTGCTGTCATCCCATGTGCGGTAAGCAGCTGCTGCAATATTTTTGGGATCAACTGCAATATTCTGAGCGACCTTTATATATTCTGCCCAGTCTTCAATGGCATTTATATCTGCTAGCGTATCAGGCTGATCAAAAAAGTTGATGCCATCTGGAAAAGTAGTCTGGTTATTGAGGCTGAAACCTCCTCTATGCAGTTCATTGGTCCTGAGCACAATAGTTTTAGCCAAGGTATTGAGCTGCTCCATCATTTCCGGAACAATCTCCTTATAAGGCGAAGGGGAAGGTTCTTCTGCTCTTTCTGTCTTGCCGCGGACATCTAAAAGGCCTCTAAGCTCTCCTCCTTCGACATTAGCTCTTACCCCGGTGTCTTTCCAGATTACCATATGCATACCCTGAGTATCCTGCACCGTCCCCAGCTCATAATACTCTACTCCCTGCACCAGGGTGCGTCCGCCCATCTGCACTGCCACCATGCCGTTTTGTTCCTGGACTATCTTAACCGATGTTAAATGGCTTAACTGATCCAACAAATAATCTCTTTTATCTAAAAGGTCATTGGGCTGTTTGCCGGCAATATTTATGGCTAAAATCTGCTGGTTTAAATCAGCTACCTGCTGAATAATCGAGTTGATTTCCACCACCTTTATAGCAACGGAGGCATTTACATCTTCCCGCAGCTCCTTAAGCTGTTTGTAAGTATGGTTAAAGGTGTCTGCCATAGCCATAGCCCGCTGAACCACGGTTGCTCTTACCGCTTCACTTTCCGGATTGGCAACTAAATCCTGCCACGACTTCCAGTAAAGATCCATAACCGAACGCAACCCATCCTCAGAAGGCTCATTAAGAATGACTTCTATCTTGGATAAAGCATCCTGCAGTGCATTCCAATAACCTGCTGTTTTATTTTCATTTCTTATCTGTTCATCAATAAAAGCATCCCTTATCCGCTGAATATCCTTAACCGTAACCCCGGTTCCCATCTGCCCTGCCTTGCCACTGTTCACCATAACAGGGGTATGATAAGGCCTCGTTGTCTGCAGATTTGCCACCTGCCTGGTATATCCCGGCGTATTGGTATTGGAAATATTATGGCCGGCAACCTCTAGAGCCGTCTGATGACTCATAATCGATCTTTTGCCTATTTCTATTCCAAAAAAAGACATTCTTCCCTACCTCCAAAAAAGAACTATACCTTTTTGTCTATCAGGTTTATTCCCGGCTTAGAAACCTTTCCCCCGGCCGGATTATTTTTCTGACCGTAAACCCCGGCTTCATCTCCTTCTAAAAGAACCTGCACCGTTTCTATATACTGCAAGGCCTGTTCAATAAGCTCATTATTATGCCGGTTTAATCTCTGTAAAAAACTCAAGTTGGCTGTCAAAGCATCCATTATCTCCGCAAATTCCGGATAAAAAAAAGGAAAAGAAGCCTTTACCTGCTCTAGCATTTTGTCGGCTGTAAGCTCTTCCCTTTTAACCTGCCAGTAATCTGCCATTTTTTCCTGAAGCATTAACCGTTTATCTTCCCACGTATTTAAATTTGCCAGCAAGACATGCTCTTTGGGCAAAAGTTTATCCAACTCCTTAACATTATCTGCGATAATATACTGCTGCTTTAAGTTTCCGCATTCAATAAGGCTTTCTAAAATCTCATTTTCCTTTTTCAGGACCTCAATTAATTCCCTTAACACCTTTTCCAAGCTATAACCCCCATACTTAAACAAGCTTATCTACAATAGCCCTTTCAATCATCTTTTCTGCCACTTCGCCATCTGATATCATATAAGTTCCGGAGGATACCTTCTCTTTCAACTCTTCCACCTTATCCATCCTCATATCCGGCGCTTGTTTAACCACTTTTAAAAGCTGCTGCTTTATCCGGCTTTCATCTGATATCACAATGCTGTCTTTTTCCGCCTTATTAGTGGATTCCTTCTTATTTACCTTATTAGTCTCCAAGTGGCTTCCGTAAATACGCAGTATATTTTGTACCTGATTTTTAGAAATAATCATACACATTTCTTCCTCTCTTTCAGGTCTTGGTTATATTTTCGAAAAAAAAAAAAAAGATTATTAAAGCCATAATCTTAAAAACAATCCACATATCTTTATTTTTCTCTTTAATACTCTTTCTAACACATATTTTTGCTTAAAATACAACGTCTCCAGCCACTACTTCCTATCTGTTTCCCTGGTATACATTCGATCCTTTATGGTTCTCCCAATATTGGCATCCTTTTTGCCTTCAGAACCTTGACTTCCAATAATTCCTTTTATCTGGGCATCCATTTCTTTAATACACTCCGGACAAAATCTTCCCGCAGAAATCTTTTTGCCGCATCTCTCACATTCCAGTGCAGCAGCCAGCCCTTTAGACTGCAGTCTTCCTTCACGCAAAAATTGCAGAATCTTTTCTTCTTCAACTCCGGTTGCCTCTGATACCTCAAAAATAGTCGCGCCGGGATTATCCCGCACATATTTTCTGACAAGCAGATATTCATTCTCCTCTTCTTCCTGGCACTTCTTGCACAGATTCCGTCCCTGATAGGCAAAAAGACGTCCACACTTGGGGCAGTTTCTGAGATCATTAACCATAAAAAACCCTCCTTTTAACTAAAAAGCTTGTCCAGTCTAATACCTTCATCAATCAAATTTAAAATCCATGTCCGGTTGCCCAGGTAATAACCGCCACTCTTTCTGCACCGGCACCAAGAAGGGTGCGGGCACATTCCCGGCTGGTTGAACCGGTAGTATATACATCATCTACCAGTAATATATTCTTTCGATAAATCTTTTTCTTATCCTTTACCTCAAAAGCACATAAGAGATTTTTTTCCCTTTCTTCTTTAGACAGTTCCCTTTGAGGCGGAGTTTCCTTAACCCTTATCAAAACCTTGTCATCCATCTTTATCTTAAGCTGGCGGCTTATTGATTTTGCCATTTCTGCTGTTTGATTAAAACCCCGCTGTTCCAAATGGCCTTTAGAAGCAGGCACCGGAACTATTAAATCTATCGGGAAATAGCGCGGCTCCCCTTTTACCACCTCTGCCATCATCTTCCCCATAGCTACCGACAAATTTCTCTTGCCTAAAAACTTCAATACCTTAATAGCTATTCGGCATGAATCTTCATAAGGTCCAACTGCCCTGGCAATAGCAAACGGCGGCTCCTTAACAGAACAATCCTGACATAAAAACTTATCAGCGGGAATAACCTTGCCGCATCTGTCGCATATATGCATATCCTGTCTCATACTGCGAATAGCCTTTTCACATTCGTCACACCACGGCCTTGAAGTTGTATATCTTCCAGGTTTGCGGCACAAACTGCATTTATGCATAGGGAAAATAATATCTAAAATAAAATCAAACACTTTCCTTACCCCACCCTAAATCGCTTAGTATATACTATTCACAAATCATAACAGCTGTCATTTCTAAATTTAACTTAATATCTTATTATAACATAAATTTTCTCAATCCAGATAACCTCCTGCTAAAATCGTCCGTTAAATTGGGGACGGTTCTGAAATTAAAAACTATTTCACTTTCGAAATACTTTTTAACTTGGGGACGGTTCTCGATTTTAAATCTTTTTCGATTCGAAATAATTCCGAAACAATTCATAAATAAAAACAAACAGCAAAACATCAAATCTGCTACTTAAAACTCCATGTTATTATATTTCTCTTCTTATAAAAGACTTAACCCTTACTTTTTCCTCTTTCTCCACTATATGGCTTCCTATAATAACAGCAATCATTATAAACATCCATATAGCAAGGCAGAGCAGTTTCAGTAAAGTAAGCATAAAAAAATACCTCCTCTCCGCCTCCTTATATATAAATAAATATGCGAAAAGGAGATATACCGATTACTGGGATAATTTTGCATAAGTAAATTATTTTCTTATACAATACCGTTTTTCAAAACATATAGTGCCGCCTGGGTTCGATCTCGCACATTTAATTTGCGGAAAATAGATGTTAAATGGTTTTTTACCGTTTTCTCGCTTATCATAAGTATTTCAGCAATCTGCTTGTTATTTTTCCCTTCGGCAACAAGCCGCAGGATATCTTTTTCCCGCTTGGTGAGCTTTACTTCGTTGACAGATTCAATTCCAACAGCCTGTTTTGATTCCCGGTTTGAACTTTCTACCTCTTCCTCATCAACCAAGACCGTATGTATCAACTCCAAAAGCTCCTCTTCCGGTCTGTTTTTAAAAAAACAGCCAGAAGCCCCGGCTTCTACTGCCATATTCGCTTCATCCTCAAGAACAGCTAAAGCGATGACTTTTATTTGAGGAAGCTCACGCCTTATCACCCGGGTTGCCCAGATCCCATCAGTCCCCGGCATATTAGTATCCATAAGAAAAATATCCGGTTTTTCCCGACGGGCGATATTAATTGCCCCCTGCCCGTCTCCCACCACGGTAATTAGTTCCAACGCAGAATCCATTGCTACAATATCTTTCATTTTTTCGCGCATCACTGCATTATCATCCGCTATAACTACCCTCACCTTTTTCAACTCCTTTGCCTCCTCAAAAATCCAGACAAAATCAAAATTGTTTCAAGTCTAAGTCCTTCAAAACTTCGTCTTGAATCATCTTAAGCCTTTCCCACTCTGTTGCCTCAACATAAACCCGGAAAAGCGGTTCGGTGCCTGAAGGGCGAATTAAAAACCAGCTTCCATCTTCCAGACAAACCTTTTTGCCATCAACAGTGTTTACATCTTCAACCTTTACTCCTGCCACTGATTTCGGTATATAATCATCAATTTCCTGCATAATCCGCGCTTTTTCCTGCTCCCTAACCTTTATATCAAGTCTCTGACTTACCATGCTGCCGTATTCATTTTCAACCTCTGCCTTAAGTTCAGCTATGGTCTTTCCGGAATAAGCCAACATTTCAACTGCCAAAAGGCAAGCCAGTATTCCATCTTTTTCTGGTATATGCCCGGAAATGCTCAAACCTCCGCTTTCCTCTCCTCCCATTAAACATCCCTTTTCCCGCAAGCATTCCCCGATATATTTGAATCCTACCGGAGTTTCAATAACTGCCAATCCATGTTTTTGGGCAATTCGATCCAACATATGGGTAGTAGCGACTGTTCTTGCTACTGGCCCTTTATAAGCACGGGTTTTTAAAAGATGCATAAGCAAAAGATACATAAACTGATTGGCAGGAATGAAACTTCCCTTTTCATCAACAATGCCAAAACGATCAGCATCTCCATCCAAAGCCAAACCAATATCAGCATTGTAGGTAGTAACCGTACGCTTAAGGGTTCCCAAAATACGATCTACCGGTTCTGGCATAGAACCGCCAAAAAGCGGATCACGATAATTATTTATCGTGCGCACTTCACATCCCAAGTCGGTTAAAATCCTGTCTAAATAGCCAATCCCTGCCCCATACATAGGATCAACCACTACCTTAAGCCCGCGGCCACTAAAATAATCTTGATTAATAAGTCCTTTAACATGATTTATATAATCGCTTTCTATGTCAATCTCCTGCAAAAGCTCAAGCCTTACTGCCTCATCCATCCCCAGCTCATAAACTTTTCCAGTTTCCAAGGTTTTATTCACCTGCTGTTCGATAACGTCAGTAACTTCAGGCATTGCCGGTCCCGCATACTCAGGAATAAACTTTATTCCATTATATTCTGGGGGATTATGGCTGGCAGTAATCATGACCGCACCTGCCGCATCTAAAACCCGGATAGCAAAAGCCGTAACCGGGGTAGGCATAGCTTTTTTCGGTAAATACACTTTTATACCATTTCCGGTTAAAACCTTGGCACATTCACGCGCAAAATTTTCCGACATAAAACGGTTGTCATAACCTATGACAACCCCTTTTTTCGCCAGATTACGACTGTTTATATAGGCAGCAATCCCCTGCGATACTATACGGCAACTGGCAAAAGTAAAATTTTCTGCAATAATTGCCCTCCAGCCGTCAGTACCAAACTTAATATGTGCCAATTTCATATTCCTCCTCAATGCTAATAAAAATAATTATGCTATTTTATTTCACGCCTTTAATTTTATAAAATAAAATATTTTTACATTTGTCAAATTCGCTCAAAAAAAAGAAACTCCTGCCTCAACTGGCCCCTATCCTTACATACAAAAATTCTCTAACAATCTTAACAATTCGCTTTGAAGCTCTTCCGTCCCCATAAGGATTTATAGCCTTTGCCATCCTATCATATTCCATCTTATCAGTAAGCAAAAGTTTAGCTTCCCGATAAATATTATCCCGAACTGTTCCCACCAGTTTAACCGTCCCTGCCTTTACTGCTTCCGGTCTTTCCGTAGTATCCCTCAGAACCAGAACCGGTTTGCCGAGAGAAGGTGCTTCCTCCTGCAATCCTCCCGAATCAGTCAAGACCATATAACAAACATTCATAAGATTGGCAAAAGGTTCATAATCAAGTGGTTCTAAAAGATGTATCCTCTTCTTATTGCCCAGCATATCCATGGCTAAGTTCCGCACTATCGGATTCATATGCACCGGAAAAACTACTTCTACATCTGGGAATTCTTCTACCAAGTCAATTAAAGCCTGATAAATCCCGCGCATCTTATCTCCCCAGTTTTCCCGGCGGTGGGTAGTCACCAGAAGCAGACGGTTATTAAAATTAATATCCTTAAATTCAGAGCCAAACTTATAATCCGGTTTTACCGTTGCTAAAAGGGCGTCAATAACAGTATTTCCCGTTACCCAAATTTTAAAAGAAGCCGTAGATTCAGATAAAAGATTCTCTCGCGCCGTATCGGTAGGAGCAAAATGAAGTTCAGCCAAACGACCTGTTAAAGTGCGATTCATCTCTTCCGGAAAAGGGGAATACTTATTGCGGGTTCTAAGCCCTGCTTCTACATGCCCCACTGGAATCTTAGCATAAAAAGCTGCTAAAGCAGCCGCAAAAGTAGTAGTAGTATCACCATGTACCAAAACCAGGTCTGGCTTTTCCTTCTCCAAAATATCCTTAATTCCGTTTAATACCCCGCTGGTTATGCTGTAAAGATCCTGTTTTTCCCTCATAAGATCAAGGTCGTAGTCTGGCCTAATCCCAAAAAGATTAAGCACCTGGTCCAGCATCTCCCGATGCTGAGCCGTAACTACCACAACCGTATCCAAATCCTCTGACGACTTAAGTTCCTTAACAACCGGAGCCATCTTAATAGCCTCTGGCCTGGTACCAAACACTACCATAACCTTGCCTAAATGAATCAACCTATCCTTCCTCCTGTTTCAATCTGGAGCACCCTTTAATTAAAAAACTACTTCGAATCGAAACACTTTTTAATTTGTAATTTGTGTAATTTGGGGACGGTTCTAAAGTTTAAAACTATTTCAGTATCGAAATAATTTTCTAACCCTTACCTACTTAACATTGACAAAGTTTAAAATTCAACACCGCCGCCACCCATCAGCCGGCAGCATATAATCCCCACAAAACATATATACTTCAATATTCTTAAAACCATAACAACCATAATTAAATATTCGGCTTTTTCAACATTGATACCGGTAGTATGTTGGTAATTTTAAAAACCAGACAGTTTTTAAGGGGAAAATTAGCATACTTAGTTCGCAAAAGCCGCGCTTTAATACGCTCATAATATTCCCCTTCCGTATAATCGCCAACCAATTCAACATAAACCCTTATCCCATCTTTGCTTTTTTCTCCATCAGTTAATAATACCATAAAAACCCCTTTGCCGGTTTCCTTAAGATTAGCATATGTTTTATCTGCTCCAAAGCGTGCACATATAATAGTCTCATCATCTATCATTTCTAGAACTGAAATCACCGCAATATTAACATTATAATCCCTGTCAACCGTGCTCAAAGTAGTAGAAATATAATTGGCATTAATAAGCTCTCTTGCTTTTTCTATTAACCCCCTGTCCATCACACATTCCTCCTTTTTTTTACAGAACGGTTTCAAGATTTAAAAATTTTAACTCAAATCCCGTCCAAAATCAAAACTTCTGTGCTTTCTTCAATATATAACGGCTAACGCCGGTAATTTCCATGATAACCTTGTCGGGAAGCTTCGTTTTCTCCTTAAATTCCTTCAATGCTAAAAGCTTTTGCTCGTAAAGAAAAATATCGCCATTATCAACCAAGCCCTTTTCATTTATCAACTGCTCCCATAAAAGAACCGCCTCTTCCCTGTTCATCGGCTCATTTATATCGAAAAAATCCCCTTCGACCGACTGATTCATAAACCTAATATATTCTTCCCTAGCCTCTTCTTTTCCTGCCCCCAGTAAGCTTAAAAGCATATCGGTATCAACCAAGGAGAAAAAAGGATGCTTTTCGTCAAGATAACAGCCGTAGCTGCTCCACATGTAGTCAGCAGGTCGTTGGACTAATCCTGCTTTTACCGGATTCTGATGAATATAGCGGGCTAAAGCTAAAAAATACCTGTCACTTTCCACATTTTCACTTTTAAATCTATCCTGAAAAAGATGTCCTATCCTTTCATGTTTATGGTTAAAATAAGATACATAACTTACTGCTATCCGCTTCATTACATCTGATAAATCTCTTCCGTTTTCGCCTATCATCATATGTATGTGATTGCTCATCAAACAAAATGCATAAAGATAAAATCCGGTCGCTTTCTTCTTAGCCTGCAGGGTTGAAATAAAGCGCAGTCTATCCTCATCATCGTAAAAAATCGGCTTCTTCTCATTACCGCGCAAAATAACATGATAACAACCACTTCGACTCTTAACCCTTCTGCTCCTGGGCACCTCATCCCCTCCCAAATGCAACAGCCTAAACCCCTCTACCGCATGCTGCATCTCATCTGCATTTAAAAACCAATACTCTTAAAAGCTTAAACTCCCCAGCTTTTGTGTATATTTTTCTATACGAAGGAAATATTGTCAAGAATTATGTTTATATCTCCTTGCTTTTCCAATTCTCCTGTAATTTGTAATTTGTGTAATTTGGGGACGGTTCTCGATTTTAAATCTGTTTCGATCCGAAATACTTTTAAATTTTAGAACCGTCCCCAAATTGAAAACTGTTTCGATTCGAAAGAAGTTTTAGTCCTCCTGACCTACAAGATCATAAAGCCTTTTCAAAGCTGAAGCAGCTTCCGCCCTAGTAACAAAATCCTTAGGAGCGAACTCCCCATCGCTTCTTCCCTGCATTATTCCAAGATGTTCCATATTTGATACAGCCTCCTTAGCCCATGGAGAAATATTTTCCCTAATCTCTCCTAAAGCCATTTCATTCCCCATTTGTTTATCTTTCTTCATCCCCAGAAAATTGTTTATAATTACTGCCATCTCTTCCCGGGTAATTTTATCTCCAGGATAAAAGCCTCCATCCCCTTTTCCCTTAATCCATCCATTTGCCTTTGCTTCCATAACATATGGATAATACCAAGCATCTTTTTCCACATCAGCAAATTTATTCTCAGGAAACACCTTTTCCCGGCTCTTGCCGTATTTAACTTTATTATTACAATTATCGGCCAGCCTAACCAGCAAAGCTGCCATCTCAGCCCGGCTTATCTCTTCATCCGGCATAAAAAACCCTCTAGTCTTCCCCACTATAATATGTCGCATCCCCAGGAAAATAATATCATCTCTAGCCCAATGATTCCTAATATCAACAAAATTAACCTCTGGCACAAAAACCCCGTAAACACCGACACTTTTATAATTAAAACTCCAAAAATCCTTCTCATTTCCTGCTCTTCCCGCATATTCCCAAACTTTATCCCTCTTTATATAAAATCCTGCCTCTGCTTTCTTCTCCCCTGTTTCTCCTTTTGGGACTTTAACCAAAATCTTCAGCCCCTTCTTAAATGCCTCATCTATTCCTTCTCCTGCTATTTCTATCTTCCAAAAATCCGATACTGGCTGCAATTTATAATAAGGAGAACAAAACTCATCACCCAGCTTAGCCATCTCTGCTGCTATTTTAAGGCTTTTTATAATCTCTGAAACCTTATCAACCCCAGCTATTTCCACACAAAACAAATCACTTTTCAGCTTTAAAGCCCTGCACTTCATTTTCTTTAAATCGGTTTCACCCCAAACCAAATAAACCTTTTCTCCAAATGGCAAAACATACTCTCCCTTACTTCCATCCCCCCCTTCCTTAAAAACATCGACAACATTTTCCCTCCTATTATTCCGGTTTATTTCCCATCCTCCGCTCTCACTTCCAACTCCTCCGCTATTTAAGCCCTCATCATCTTCCTCTTCTTTCCCACTATTTTCATTACCTGAATCCTCATCGCTTACAACATCTTCATCATTTTCATCCTTATTATTTCCATCAGCTTCATCTCCTATCTTCCCAACATCCCCATTTTGCTCATCTCCCGGGTTTTCATTATCTCCAGGGTCTTCATTTTCCGTATCTTCGGCATCTTCTTCTCCATCTGTCCCTTCTGCCACTTCTTCTATCTTGATAACTGTTGAGACAGAAAACCCTCCGTAAACTGCAGTCAGAACATCCTTTCCGCTGAATTCGGCACAGTAAATCTTATTTTTCACCTTATTCCCCAAAATGCTCCTCCATTCCACATCATCTGTCACCTCAGCCTCTCTCCCCGCATAATAAAAAGCTTTTACCTTTACCGGCCAGGACTCTCCCTTTTTGGTCAAAATTTCTCCTCCCGGCTCCATGCTAAGTCCGGTCATCCCATCAACCAAAACCGAAGTATAACCCTTCATCCCCTCATATTCCACCTCAACTACTGCTTCTCCTATTCCCAGAGCCCTTAAAAAACCATTCTCTACCTCGACAACCTCCGCACCGTTGGTTGTCCAGACCGCCTTTCCTTTCACATCCTCTATCCAGCCATTCTTATAAATTGCATTTGCCCCGATTTCAAATTCCCCATCAACCTCCAACCTTACCTCTTCCGGAAAAACCTCCAGCCTTTCCATCCCTGCATACCAGGCTAAACCACCTTCATCTACCCAGAAAAAATCTTCCCCATTAGTTGCAAAATAAATCGGACTGATGTCAGTCAACACCTGCTCAGGTGCCTCACCATTAAGCACATTAAACCTGTCTAAGTCGTCACCGTTTCTGTAATAAACCCAATCCTCATAAAGAAACAAAGGATCTGCCCCTTTTATCCCCAAATCCTTAACCTCCGGCGTTTCTCCCAGTTTTACCCTAAAAAGCTTATTTGTCCCCTTTTCAATATAAACTGCTGTCCCCTTAAAAAGACTTATCCCTGCCATCTCAGGAAAAGCCCCCGGAACCTTTCGCACAACCTTATCAGACAAATCCATAAAATACAAAATCCCATCATCATTATTAAGCCAGGCCAAAAAACTAAAACCGTCCTTATTATAAAACCTCAAATCTCGCACATTTCCGCTAAATAAAAAAACCTCGGTTCTACCCCTGATATCCTGCACATAACAATCTTTTACCAGAGAATCATTCTTCAGATAAACAGCCTTTCCGCCGCTTATCTGGTAAAAAGACCCTATATATCCTTCAGAAACTACTCCCTTTTCCCCTGAGAGCAAATCCTTATAATAAAGCTTATTCCTGGATCTGTCCCGATAAACAACAATCCCGTCATCAACCTTCACCGCTTCCTTATTGGGCAAAACAGTTTCCCCATCCAAAACCTTCGCTTCATTCTTGCTCCCCAAAATAAAAAAGCAGGCCCGTTGCTTTCCGTTTACACTCTCGCTCCAGACCAGAACTTCTCCCGACACGTCTGAAGCTGAAAACCTATATCCGCTGCCTGCTTTAACATATTCAACTCTTCCCTCTTCTGCCCTGATGCTTTCAGCGGCTGTAAGAACAAAAAATACCACTGTAAGACAAAAAAACCATACCAGCCAAAACCTTCCCATTTTCACCCTAACCGGCTCAAAATCCATAAGCCTGCAAACAGGAAATTTTTCCCCCCTCTAGCATCTTCTGCTCTACCCCCATCAAGTTTAATTTTCCTATTATATCCAAAATTCTTCAATTTTATATAAATTCCTCTTTTTGTAAACAAATATTTTCCTCTTTTAACTTTAGAACAATCTACGATTTAAAAATCATTTCGTTTCGAAGCAGATTTAAAATCGAGAACCGTCCCCAAGTTTAAAACTATTACGAATCGAAATAGATTTAAAATTCGGGACGGTTCTGAAATTTAAAAGTATTTCATATCCGAAATAAATTTTATCTCAAGCTGACCGTATTCAAAGCCGAAAGGCCTCTCCCCGCTCACTCATATTCTTAACCTTTTCAACAATAATCCCCATTAACTTTTCCGGTTTGCGCAGGCGCGCATAGCTACGGGAAGGATCTAATGCAAAATGGGCTATAATCGCTTTAAGAACCGGAGCATCAAATTTGGAAAGCTCTTCATAAAGCCCAACACTTCCTTTATCAGAATATACCTTAAAAGGATCAAAGCCCTCTGGCACCGATGCTTTTTCTTTTTTAGTGCGGCTTTTCTTTTTTCTTTCTCCTGCCGCTTCCTTTTCCGCCTTCAATAACTCCTCGAATGGAACTGAAATCCTTTTGGCGAGCCTCTTGTTATTTTCCACTTCATTAGCCAAAATCCGCAAAAATTCAGCCATGGCTAAAGCCAGATCCTTAGACATAAGCTAAAACCTCCTCAGCAAGCGACTTATATTCGGCATAAGGCTTCTGATAAGGATATCCATACTTTTCCTCCAGCCTGTTAAACGAATGGTGAAAATCCATCACCGCTGCTGAACGGTTATTTTCCGAAATCACTGTTTCAAAAACCCTTTGATACCCAACCTCTCTGGCCCTGGCCCTAAGCAAACTAAGCTGGCTTTTATGAACACTGGACTGGACCCGAAATTTGCTCACCACTATCCCCAAAGGCTCAATTACTGTGCCGGTTCTCTTTTTAAGCTTTTCCACCCGGCTTATAATCTGGGGAATGCCATAGGTAGAAAGGATATCTGGAATCACCGGTATCAGGTAATAATCGCTCATATAAAGCCCATTGCGGGTGATAAACCCCAAATCCGGAGGACAGTCGATAAGGACTATATCATAGGAAGGCAGGACTTCCTGCAGTCTCTCCTGCAAGAGGGAAGGTTTAAAAATCTCTTCATGATTATGTGCCTTATACAAAAACTCTTCCTGAAACTCAATCAGATCCAGGCTGGAAGGAAGCAGATGCAGATTTTCAATCCCGCCAGCAATATTGGAAACACCCTTTACAATTGCTTCTGCCGGTGAAAAAACCTGATACTTATCCACCACATCCTTAAAAATGCCCAGCAGGGTCTGCCCTTTAACATTGCGCCGCTTCCATTCCTTTTCATCCATCAGGGCAACTGTAGCATTAGTCTGGGGGTCAGTGTCTATTATCAAAACCTTAAGGCCATGCAGCAGGCTTAAAAATTCCCCCAAAGCTACCGCAAGGGTGGTTTTCCCCACCCCTCCCTTCAGATTAATGATACTTATAACTTTGGGCATCTGTCTTCACCTCAGCTTCTACACTTCAGGTGCACCTATTATCTTATTTAACTAAACCTTCTATCTTTTTAATAATCTCTTCTGCAATCTTTATGCAATCTTCTGCATCTTGTCTGCTTATTTCCAAAGGATCATCAGCCGGATATCTAGTTTCGATATAAAATGCATTTACAAAAGCTACATCTCTTAAAAACCTGTCCAAACTTTTTTCATAAACTGCTGCTTTACGGCAAAGCTTAACCAAATTATGTCCTTCCAACAGTTCACCGGTAACCTTTATAAGAAAACCTTTCAAATGCTTTTCTATAGCCTGCTGGCAGTGAAAACAGATTATCCCATTATCACCCTTATGTTCATACAAAATTTTGGCTCCTTTCATGTCTTTCTGGGCCATTTTAAACCATTCTTCATATTTTTTGGAATCTACCAAGCAAGCTTACCCCCGTTCGATTGATAACTCCTGCCAAAGTGGCCCTGTCATCTTTGTGGGTACTCCATTCCTCAGGTGTATATATAACAATATCCAAATCCATTTCGCAACCAATATCAACCAGCATTTCCGCCAAAGTCCTTCGCTTGTTGTCAGTTTCCAGGATCACACATAAATCTATATCACTACTCTTCCCGGCCAACCCCTTGGCACAGGAACCAAAAAGAATTATATCCAGAGGATTATATTTATCTACCATCTGGCTTTTTATCTTTTCAATTTCCTTTTCAATCCTTTCATTTATCTTGAACTGGGTATCCATAAGGCCTCCCAAATTTTAAAAAACTGAAAATCAATATTTGTGCATAATTTTACCACAGGCTGATTTAAAATCAAACCAGGGTTTAAGGAAGATTCCGCAAGTTCTTTTATCTGCCGAAACCTCCCTTACCCCCCCCTCACTTTCTTCAGCCAGCGTGAAACAGAAAACCGTCCCCCTGTTTCACCCCTGTTTCAAAACGGAAGCTTTTCCGTTTATAAGCTCATAAAGGCGGTTTTCAATCAGAGTCATGCCGTCTCCCGGCATTTTGGTGTTGTAATGCCAGAAGAAAAGTGTTGCAGGGGTCCCCGCCTTTTCCGCCAGAGGAGAACGGCAAAAGGACACCAAATACTGATAAGGCACATTTTCATCCGGTTTTACCTCTCCTTTAAGCTCTGCTTCAAATGTATAAATCGACTCGTTAAGTCCGAAAAGACTTAAAGTAACCGAGCTGTATACTACCACTTCCCAGGTTCCCGCTGCAGGGTCTCGGTAGCTTATAACCACTTCGTCTGTCGGCATAATCTCGCCTACCCCTGCATAACTGCTTACTTTCTGCACTCCGGCCGGAGATATTATATGCATTCTGACCCTTCCTCTATCTCCTGCTGAAAGCCTTAAAACAAGTTCATCCATCCCTTTCGGCACCTTTATAAAATACCTTTTAAATCTGCCAGCCTGTAAAACTGCCTTTTCCGACATCTTCTTTCCTTCCATATTTGCCAGATCATATGGAACTGCAACTGTCTGCAGGACAAAGGCATCCCATCCCACCGTCCTGTAGTCGTCAGCCACCACAAAATCGCTGTAAAGTCCGGGCTTATCCGGTATATTATAATTCATGACAAAGCTTCTTTCCCCATCAGAGGCTATTTTTAAAGTATACTGCTCAGGACGCATAAATTCCGATAAGCCCCCAACTACCAATTCCCTTTCTTCCTCCGACCGACTTCTTATGCTGAGCTGAAGCCTGCCTGGTATATACTCCCGGCTGTAAAATCCTTTGCCTGTGCCATATCCCGGAGTATGCTGAACTATCTCATAATCACCCGGTTTCTCAGGATTATTTTTAAGTTCGCGCCAGGAATTCATCAGGTTTACCGCGCCAAATCCCTGTTCAGCCGCTGTATATCCGGGAAGCCTTACTGCCCCCGCCAAAATACTGTGAAATACCAGACTCGTATCATCTTTAGCCAGTTTGCTTATCATGGCACTAGTAAGCAGGGCACAAGCTCCTCCTACATGAGGGGCTGCCATGCTGGTTCCTTCCAACAGCTTATAGGGCTCTCCATTCCACATAGGATAAGTCGATACCGCACTTCCCGGTGCCACTACCGCAGGTGCCGCCATTCCGTCCAATCCCGGCCCGGCCGAGCTAAAATACCAGATAACAGGTTCAGATATGCTTATCCCGTAATCATTTATCCACATCTGAGGTGTAGCATAAGCCCCTACACTTATAACATTCGGAACTGATGCCGTATCGGCTGCCGTTCCCAGCCCGGGCCCGTTGTTGCCAGCCGCAATACATATAATCATGCCATAATTGAGATACATGCGATAAGCTATCTGTTCAACCATAGCTTTTTGTTCCCGCGTAAGATTATACTGCCCCATGCTTATAACCGCAATGCGGGAACCCGCATCAGCCGCCCGTTTAAGGGCTTCCTCCAGGTTGCTTAAATAGGCATTTCCCATTTTATCCATGACTTTTATTGCAAGAAGGTGGGCTCCCGGCGCCACCCCGGCAACATTACCACTCGCTGCCGCTATACCGGCAACTGCAGTCCCGTGTCCCAAAGCGTCGAAACCGAATTTAACATACCCATCAGTCCCCGAAATCTCAGCAACTACCAGGTTAAATTTCCTTTTTCCTGCCTCGATTGTCGCAATCTGGCGCTCTTGGGCAAACTTCCTTAAAGGAACCTCATCCTTAATCTGCCCGTCCATATCGGTATCAATATATACAACATCATAATACTCCGCATACTGCACTGCCGCCGCCACTACCAAAAATTTGTCATCCAAAAATTCTGCCTGCATAGCCTTGGGAAGAATGTCGGCATTCAGATAGCCCCAGATAAATTTTTCACTCTTACTATCTATCCCCCTTACATCCACTTTTTTCCCATCTATATCCAAAAACCCGTCTACCGCTTGCACCTTGCGGGTAAGCCACACTTTCCCTTCATCAGTTAAATCAATAAAATCAAGTATTTTAATATCTCCATCCGCTGTTCTCTGCAAATCAGGATGCCCCGGATCAATCCCGCTGTCGATGACCGCAATAAGCTGTCCCCGCCCATTTACTCCGGTTTCCCTAATAAAATCATCAACCCGCATAGCCCTGCGGGTAAGCTCTAAGCTCCTTTTCGGATCATAATCCTTATTTTCCGGCATCTTTTCTATATTCTCTTCTTCCATATTCACCAGCTTTACCGCCGTATTATTTCCTTCAACCTTCTTTTCCCGGCCGTAAAGGGTTTTTATGTCTACCTTAAAGGTTTCTCCTCCGTATACCTTTTCACTTACATAAAAATAGGTAAGTTTTCCTTTGGAGTTAAGATCAAAATAGCCCTTTACAGGAAGAACAACCTCGCTTTCCGGCTCGGTTTTCCCCGCCCGGTAAAATTTTACCTCATCTGCAAATTCAAAGGTTTCTTCCATCTCGTCAAACCTGATTTTCATCTGGCGCAAAGGAAGGTTTATATCCACTAATTCACCGTAAAAATGAAACTTCTGCCCAGTCAAGTCCAGAAACTGCTCAATAATAACTGCAACCTCCGCCCTGGAAAGGCTTCTTGCCGGCTTAAAAGTTCCGTCCGGATACCCCTTGATAAGCTCATATTCTGCGGCATAAAGAGCTGCCTTTCTAGCCCAGGGGGAAATCTCATCTGCATCGCTGAAAGGAATCTCCCCCTCTTCTCCTTTTCCAGTCCTAAGAACATTTACCAGCATGGTTACTGCTTCCTCCCGGCTTATCAAGCGCTCCGGATAAAAATAAATGCCATCACCGTAGGCATAGCCGAGTTCACGCGCCAGTTCTATATACCCTTTGCCCCAGTAGCCATCCGGTACATCCTTGAAGGAAGACTTTACCCTTTTCAGCTTTTCTGCTTCATCCCTTTTGTCGGTAACATTTATAAGGATAGTGACAAACTCAGCGCGGGTAATAAACTTATCCGGAGCAAAAGTGCCGTCCGGATATCCATTTATATATTCCCTGAGTTTTAAATGGTCAATCCGGGGCGCAGCCCAGTGTCCCCGAATATCAGAAAAAGCAAAGGCAGCATGAGGAGCGGACAGCAAGACCGCGATTACTACCATGAATGAAAAGAACAACTTTTTCTTCATCTCTCCCCACACAGGGAACCGGAAAACCATTCTCCGATTCCCTATCCTCCTTTCACTACTCAGGTTTCAACCCTGCAAAAATCAAATCCGTCAGCTTTTCTGCCAGTTCTTCAGGATCTACATCCCATCCATCCAAAGTTATAGGCGCCCATAAAGCACTCAATAATCCTGAAACATTAAGGCTTACCAGCTCCGGATCTACCTTGCGGATTTCTCTCCGTTCTATCGCTTCCCGGACTTCTTCTCTAAACATTTTCTCTTTTTCTTTACGCTTATCATATGACCATACTTTCAGTTCTTCATCCATAATTTTTGTATCCCAAAATACAATTCTTGTCAATTCTTTGTTTTCCCGGCAAAACTGGATATGGCTTAAAAAAAGAAAGTATATCTTTTCCCTCAGTGAAAGCTTCTTTTTATCATCTATTTCCAGGCTGTCATAATAAACCTCCCGGCTTTTATTAAGCATTTCCTGAAAAAGTTCCAGCTTGCTCGTGAAATATTCATATATAGTTCCTTTACCTATCCCGGCTTCTGCGGCAATCTCCTCCATCCTGGCTTCATGATAGCCGTGGCGGGAAAAAACCTTCACCGCCGCGTCCAATATCATCTGCCTTTTATCTCTTTTTTCCTCACCTTCGTAACCCCGTGCCACCCTTCATCCTCCTTTTAAGTCGCCCACTTAGGCAAACTCCCGACTTTAAAACTTCCTTGCCGCTTTAGACCCTTTCCTAAATCATTCCGAATCGAAATGGTTTTTAACTTGAGAACCGTCCCCAAATTAAAACCGGGAACCGTTCCCGGTTTTAAGCACGTTTGAAGCGGCGGCTTATCCGCTGTCCCCAGTCATCAAATACAGAATAGACTACAGGGACTAAAACCAGGGTTATAAGGGTTGAAACCAGAAGCCCTCCGATAACTACGGTAGCCAAAGGCGCCTGGGATTCGCCGCCTTCTCCCAAGCCTAAGGCAAGGGGAATCATGGCCAAAATCGTTGAAAAAGCAGTCATAAGTATCGGCCTTAAGCGAACCCTCCCGGCTTCCAAAATGGCTTCATCCCTTTCCATGCCTCTCTCTCTCAGCTGTTTCAGATAGTCCACAAATACTATGGCATTGGAAACTACTATCCCGACCAGCATTATAAGCCCTATAAATGCCGGCACATTAAAGGTTCTGCCTGTTATGAGGAGGCCAAACACCACCCCGATTATGGCAGTCGGCACTGAGAACATGATAACAAACGGGTTAAAGAAAGATTCATACTGGACGGCCATAACCGCATAGACCAGGATTATTGCCAAAAGCAGAGCAACAGCAAGGCTAGAAAAGCTTTCCATCATATCTTCACTCTCACCGCCGAATTCGATGGTATAGCCGGCTGGGAGATTTAATTTATCCGTCTCTTTCTTTATATCATTCATTACACTCCTCAAATCCCGGTTCAAAAGATAACCATTTATATCTGCCTGTCTTACCTGATCTACCCGTTCAATCTCAGTCGGCCCCTGCCCTATTTCAAAAACAACCAACGACGAAAGCTTAACTGGGCCCCTCGGAGACATAATGGTAAGGTCTTTAAGATAGTCAATATCTTTATAGCCCTTGCTTATATATTTAAGACGGACATCTATCTCTTCGCCCTCCGCCTTGTAGCGGGTAACAACTGTCCCTTCCATGGCATTTTTTATCTCATTTGATATCTGCATCGGAGTAAGCCCAAATGCAGCAGCTCTCTTGCGGTCAATCCTGATTTGAACCTCAGGGCTGCCGTCGGTAAGAGAACAGGTAACTTCCCTGGTGCCGGGAACCTTCTTGACTATCTCTTCAACCTGAACCGAAATTTCCTTCAGGGTATCCATATCATCCCCACGAACCTGAACATTCACGGGGCCTCCGGTTCCCGAGCCCATAGCCGATGTCTGATCCATCACGCTTACCTCAAATTTGGCACCCGGAACTTCCATAAGCCTTTTTCTTATATCTTCAGCCACCAGATCTACACTGCGCGAACGCTTATCTTTTGGAACCAGCTTTACATACAGGAGAGAGCTGTCGGTCTGACCTCCACCCATCGACATAAAGCTGGATTGTCCTATACTGCTAAAAATCAGTTCTACTTCGCTTACCTCTTTTATTTTTTCTTCGGCTTCCGCCGTTATACGGTCGGTAGAGGCCAAAGTGCTTCCCCGGTCAGCCTTTATCCTGACTGAAATCTCTCCAGAATCCATCTTAGGCATAAATTCCGCTCCTACTAATGGAATTGCGGCAACGGACAAAACCATAAGAACAGTTACCACCAGGGCCACCAGCTTTCGCCTCTTCAAGGCTTTAGCCAGGAAATTGCGGTAGCGTTCTCCCAAATTATCCATAAAAACGCCAAATCTGTTAACAGCTCGCCCAATTTTCCCTTTCGGCTCCGCCGCCCGCTGCATTGATTTATCGGTAAGAATTCGGGACGACAAAAGTGGAATAACCGTTAAAGCTACCAGGAAAGAACATAATATAGCAAATGAAATAGTAACTGCCAAAGGCTTAAAGATGACGGATGCTATCCCTTCCACAAAAACGATGGGGAAAAACACCGCAATTATAGTCATAGTAGCGGCAATAACTGCTCCTCCAACCTCAGTAGCCCCTTTTATTGCTGCTTCCATAGGAGGAGTTCCTAAAGACCTGTGGCGATAAATATTTTCAAAAACAACTATCGAGTCATCAACAATCCGTCCTACCCCCAGGGCTAATCCTCCCATGGTAAGCAGGTTTACCGAATAATCGGTGAAATACATAAGAATAAAGGTGGCAATTATAGATAAAGGTATGGAAGTAAAAATAATCACAGTGCTGCGCATATTGCGCAGGAAAAGGAACAGAACCAGCATGGCAAGAAGCGCGCCTTCCAAAATCATGCGGATAGTGTTGTTTATCGAATCTTTTATAAAATCTGCCTGATCAAAGATAAACTGAACTTCAATATCTTTTCCCAGCTCTTTTGATATCTTCTCGATTTCTTTATGCACTGCCTCACTGGCCGCTACCGTGTTGGCTCCGGTCTGCTTCATCACATGGATGCCAACCGCCGGCTTCCCGTTTATGCGGGTAAGCTGTTCCTTATCCTTGTATCCATCTGTAATAACCGCAATATCTTTCAAATATACCGTGGCCCCGGTCGGGGTTGTTATGGCTGTTTCCCCTATTTCGCTTACCTTTTCAAATTCCTGCAGGGTGCGGATAAAATAAGCCCTATCTCCGCTTTCTGCCTTCCCTCCTGACATATTAAAATTTTCCATCTGTAAAACCTGGGCTACCTGCGAAAGGGTAAGTCCGTAGTTCTGAAGCTTTACCGGGTCAACCTCCACCTTAATCTCCCGGGTTTCCCCCCCGGTCGTATAAACCGTGGCAACCTCAGGGATTCTCTCCAGTCGGGGAACAATCACATCTTCCGCTAAAGTTTGCATCTCCTCAGGACTCCGTTCACCGCTTACCCCCATCTGAATTATAGGCATAAGGCTGGGATCCATCTTTAAAACAAAAGGCTTTTCCGCATCCTTAGGAAGCCAGGTTTCCGAAAGTCCTATCTTTTCCCTTATATCCTGGGTGGCACCATCCATATCGGTGCCCCATTCAAAACTTACCATTACCATAGAGTTGCCTGAGCTGGAAGTAGACTGGATTTGCTTCACATTATTCAAAGTGGCAATACTTCCCTCAATCAGCTTGGTTACTCTTTCTTCCACCTCTTCCGGCCCTGCCCCCGGATAAGAGGTCATAATCACGGCTACCGGAAACTGCATATCAGGATACAGGTCAACCGGTAGCTTAGAATAGGTGAAAAATCCTAAAATGAGAAGAACTGCTATGGCAATCGTCATAGTTACCGGGCGTTTTACCGAAAATTCAACCAGCTTCATTTACTTATCACCCCCGGCAACCTTGACCAGAGTCCCGTCATCAACCAGGGTATTCCCCTTCACAATAACCTTTTCCCCTGCTTTCAGCCCTTCCTTTATTTCAATATACCTACCGCCTTCTATACCGGTTTTAACTTCCCTCATGCGGGCACGGTTTTCCTTGTCTATAACATAAACTACCGTTTTTGCTCCTTTCGGGACTACCGCATTGCGGGGAACAGAAAGGACATCTCCCTTGCTGCGGGCTGCCAGTTTAACCTCCGCAAACATCCCGGATTTAAGTTTATCATCTTTATCCACAATTTTTATCTTAACCGGGTAGCCTTTCCGGGTCGCATCTGCCACCCGGGCAACCGATGTTACAACTCCTTTATACACTTCTTCCCTTGCCGCTTTCACATAAACATCAACTTCCCCGCCTGAGCTTATATAGTTAATGTCAGCCTCTCCTGCCATAACCTCTACCTCCAGATCAGCAGGATCAAAAATCACCGCAACCGGCATCTGGGAAGAAACCATAGTTCCCTCAGTTATGCCGACACTTCCAACTACCCCATTGATAGGAGCCTTTATGGTGCAGTTTTCTATCTGAAGAAGAGCTGCCTCTATCCCCGCCTGTGCCTGTTCAACAGCAATACGGGCCGATTCCGCTGCCGTCTCCGCCGATTCCAGCTGCTGGGCTGAAGCAGCCCCTGCTTCATAAAGCTTTCTTGTGCGCTCCAAATTACTTTCTGCTGTCTTAAGCTGCACTTCAGCCTGAGCTTTGGCTGCTTCCGCCTGTTTCAAAGAAACCTCATAATCGCTGCTGTCCAGAATTATAATGGGCTGGTTTTCCCGGACATAATCCCCTTCCTTAACCAGAACATCTATTACCCTTCCGGGGATTTTCGGATAAACCGAAACTTCACTTTTTCCTTTAACAAATCCAGAATAAACAGCCGTTTCCGCAATATCCCGAACCGCGGCCTCAGATACCGTAACCGTCAAAGGTGTTTCCTTTTGAACCTCCTCCTTCTTTTTACAGCCAACCATTCCGGCAAACAAAAAAACTGCCAGAACTACACAAACAACAGACCTGTAGCTCTTATTTCCCACTATCTCTTTTCCCTCCCAGGTTTAAATTTTTTCCTTTCTTGCAGGCAAACAAAAGAAAAGCAGAAAAGCTCATGCCATGCCTTCCTGCATTTTCAGTCATAAATAAAATGCTAATTCCAATCTCCCGAATTATATACTTCCTTTCCTGTTAAATAGGCATACTCCGCTTTAACTTTGGCCAAATCCAACCTTAGATTCTCTAAATCAAGCTTTGCCTTGGTCATATTAGCCTCTGCAGTTATAAGGTCATCATTTGCTGTGCCTATGCGCGGAATAATTCCAGCTTCATACTTGATTTTAGCCATGTTATAAGCTTTTTCTGCCTGGACATAAGCAGTTTCAGCTGCTTTAATCTGTCCTTCCAGGGTATCAATAGTATAATAAAGATTTTCAATCACAGCCCTGGTATCACGCTTAGCCTTTTCATAGTCTATGCCGGCCACTTCATACTTAATCCGGGTAATTTCCGATTTTTCATTAGGCAAAATCCAGTTCTGCTTGCTTTCCTCAATATCATACAAAGCTTTCTTGCTCCAAACCATAACCGACTCTTCCAATCCCCGGCTTATTTCCACACTAAGCTCATGACGGGGATACTCTGCAAGCACTGCCCGGCTTGCGAGCCTAGGCTTCCAGCCCTGACTTTCGCCTAATAAAGCTGCGAGATTAGCAACTGAGCCTTCATATGCTCTCAAAGCTGCCTTATATGATTCCTTGAGCTGTTTTATACCTGTTTCAGTCTGTTCATAATCAAAAGAGGAAATATATCCCACTTCCCGCATGATAGCACTTATACGCAGCTTTTCTTCCGCATTTTTAAGGGCGACGCGAAGATTTTCCGCCTCATTATACTTTTTTACCGCATCAGCATAAGCAGTTATAACTTCCTTAGTTATTCGGGCTTTTTCAGCCTTTTGCTGTTTTTTAAGAGCGTTAAGCTGAATCTCAGCCTGCTGGTACATGTTAACTACCTGTTGGACCTCCGGATAAACCAGCCCGCCGGTTGGAATATAATACACGGCTTCTGCCGCATCATCACGCATAATCTGCGCCTTTTCAACCTCGAGGTCTACGCGGCGCAAATCAGGATTACTTTTATGAGCTTTAGCCAAAGCCTCCTCAATAGTCAACACTTCTTCCGCTTCAGCAGGTAAAGGCACTAAAGCTGCCATAAAAAAAACCAGCATAAAAAATACAACTATCCGCTTTAAATTCTCCATAACCCCTCCTCCTGACATTTTCCGACCCGCTGGTCAGACTGTTTATTTTTATTATAATTTAGACCTTAAAATAAAGCAATAAAAAAACCGGGCATAAAGCCCGGTTTTTTTAACTTTTATAAGCTTACTGCTGAATGAGAACAGTCTGAGTTCCTGCATCCCAGCCAACAACTGCACCGAATGCTTCAGCTACGAAGCGAGCCGGCAGCATGGTTCTGCTGTTTACGATTTCAGGAGCTACATCAGCAGTCTTAGCTTCACCGTTTACGGTGTAGGTGGTGCTGCCGATGGTGAATACTACAACATCGTCACCTTTAGTTAAGGTTACGGTTCTTGCAGCATCATCCCAAGCAACTTCTGCACCCAGCATTTCGCCGAGGTAGCGCATCGGAACATAAGTTCTAGCATCCTTAATGTAAGGAGCTACATCCATAACCTTAGCAACTCCACCAACATAGTAGATGGAAGAACCAATCTTGAATGTGCCAGTTCCAGCACCTTCAGCAGGGGTTACGCAGTTGGCAATGACAACTTCACCAGCAGATACTTCGCTGAATTCTGCAGTGCCAGTTGCGCCATCTTTTATATAGCCTTCATCTAAAGCAGTGCTGCCAGTACCATTACCAACAGTACCTTCAGCTTCTACTAAGGTAGCTACTACAGGTCCAGTCGGAGCATAACGGTATCCGGTAATGTATACATCGCTAATTTTAATGGTGCTTGCTTTGGTGCTATCTGTGTCAATGGTTATAACCAGTTCATCATTGGAGTTTATATCCACATCGTCAATTTCGAGATTGCCTGCAACAACTCCTACTGTAGGTTCTTTATAAAACTTGTAACCACCATCTAAAGCTATAACAATTTGATTATTATCAGTGCCTGCTAATATAGCACCAGCTTTATTTTCTTTAATTGTAATATCGGCTACCTTTACTCCCTGTTCCCCAACAACTATATCAGGAACTTCATCAACGCTAATTTCCACAGCCTTAACAGCTTCAGCCACCTTTACGGTTCCCTCAGCACCTGCACTGCCGCTTACTTCGATCTCAATATCCCCTTCAAAACCAGGTTCAACATAAACTTCTCCTTTTTCTACCTTAATTGTGGCAGCTTCAGTACTGAGACTTGCAACATCAATAGAAATTTTTCTTTCGCTGCTGCCTACATAATCGAATCCATTGCTTCCAAATACATCACTACCATCTTCAATACTTACCTGAGGTAACTTAGACCATTTAACCCCAGCAGGTAATTCTAAAACTATACTTCTGTTGGCAATTAAACTGCCAGCAATATTTTCTTTTATATAAAACTCTCCAATATCCTGCCCAGTTTGCCCAGCTATAACTTCTTCAACTTCACTTTGTTCT
Source organism: Thermosyntropha sp. (assembly GCF_017656155.1). Taxonomy (GTDB): domain Bacteria; phylum Bacillota; class Syntrophomonadia; order Syntrophomonadales; family Syntrophomonadaceae; genus Thermosyntropha. The sequence goes on from NZ_JACDOH010000004.1 coordinate 202,604, forward strand.
ACCTCAACACCATAACTACCATATTTTGCAACTACTACATCCTCTTCGGTTACATCATCATTAGTATTGCTGGAAACGCTTACTTCGATTTCATCATAGTTTATATCATCATCAGCTTTTATTTTCAGATAATTTCCGGAAATACCTATATTGATCCTACCAGCAGTGGTATCAACAGTGGATTTGGTAAAACCGCTTTCTAATTTTAATATTAAAACATTATCTGTTCCTGAAAGACTAAATTCTCCAGTCGAGCTACTTTGCCCAGAGAAGCCCCATGCACCTGCAACAACTGCATTGCTATAGTCCCAAGACAATCCGCTCGGCAATCTTAATTCAATTTCGTCGCCTGCTTTCAAAACTCCCGGAATGGTTTCACGAATAATTATGGTATCAATTTCTCCACCGTCTTCTCCAATCGTCTTAACACTTTTAGCTATAGTCTGGGTAGCACCGCTGCCAATCTTTGCTATGGTAGCCGTTCCTGTCGGGAAAACACTTCCTGAAGACATAAAGGTTACATCAACATTTCCAGATCCACTTTTTACTAAAATATTTTCAAATTTAATCAACAAGTCAGCTTCATTATCTCCCGCTGCGGCAGCATTGCGTACAAAAGCTAATTCCCAAGTAGTTGCACTACTCTTAGCGCTCAATACTGTAGTAAGTTCGTCTACACCACCTTCTTGACTTGAAGTAACAGCGACATTGCTATTACTTGTAAATTCCACGCCGGAAGGAAGGCTTATTGTTAAATATTCCGCATATACAGTATCAAAAACTCTCTTATCAGGAATGTTTACCTTAACTGTTCCAAGTGTTTGTTCATTTACAGTATCAGTAGAAACCGTTGGTGCTGTCAATGTTTCATAAGTTGTTCCTGCACTTGCAGTTCCCAGACCCACAAACATGGTCATGAGCATGGCAAGAACGAGCAGTATGGATAATTTTTTGCTTCTTGCTTTTATCAAGTCCGTCTCCTCCTTTTATTTTTGTTTTTTTTATTTTCTAAGTAATTTCAGGTGATCCAGGTGGTCAAAAACCCTTAGACAGCTCCCCTATTCCCCCTTTCCTTGAAAATTTTAAGGTCATCAGTGGAGCCTTTTAAGCCATCTAAGACTTCCACCATGCTTTTCACCGGCTGTTAATTATGACGCCATAATCCCACTTCAGGTTCCACTTTTTTAAAAAATTTTTTTAATTTTTTTTGAAACAGGGGACGGTTCTCTGTTTCACAGGATGTGAACCTTTTTCCTCCTTCTACTTCCTCCGCCCGCTTCTATCGCCACTAGCAGATCAAACAGGGTATTCCCCTGCCGCTAAACACCCTAACCATACCATATTTTCCTGCTTAACAGAAGGTAAAAATCTCTCCTATCCCTGCTTTTTCCCCATCACCGCTCCCAGTTCTGCCACCAGAGTCAGCAGGGAATCAGCCGCCTTATACTTATATTCCAAACCTTTATCTTCCCGCTCCCTTACAAGCCTTTCCTGCAAGCGTTTACCCATATGAAAACTCTTTATAAGCGTTTCCTCCCCGCAGGTAAGGGGGATTTCCGCACCAGTTGCAAGGCAAATCAGACAGGATAATCTGCCTTCCCTCTTAAAGTCCCGGACGGCTCCCACCTCCACATACCCGTTTACCATGTCATTCTTGCTCACCGTTTTTCTCATCTTGAGCGGAATAAAAACCCTTTCATCTATGTAAAAAGGAAGCAGCCTGGATTTCCCAAATTCCTGGGATAAGAGCCTTTGCTGTTCAAAAAAGTCCACAGCATAATTCTTTAAAAATGCTCTCCTCACCGCTTTTATTCCGCTGTAAAAAACCTTAACCTCCCCATTTGCAAGGTAAATTTCAGTCGCATCTCCTTTATCCGTATAAACTGGTCTTAAGGCAATTACATAATCCCTTATCTTCTCCAGCCTTACTGCTGCCATATCTTGTTTCCCTCCTCAAATTAACATTTAATTCCTTTTCATTCTAGCATAAGCTTTATAAAAATAGAACATTTGTTCTAAAATTAAAGGAAAAATCTGTTTTCCGTCTTTTTCCTTTTTCCCTGCCCGGTTTTAAAATAAAAGGCACAGGAGAGCTCTCTTAAATCATCAAAAGGAGGTGAAACCGATGGCAAACGCAGTCCCCGTATCCAGCAGCCTGGTCTTAGTGATGGAAAACGGAACATCTTCCACCGGCAGGACTTTAACCAAAAAGCTCACCTTCAAAAGCCTGAAGGTAAATGCTGTCGCCGATGACATCTACAATGTAGCCCAGGGCCTTATAAGCCTGCAGGAAAAAGAAAACCTGGCCGTTTACAAGGCAGACATGGTGGAAATAACCGAATAGCCTGTTTTTTAACATAACCGGAGAGGAGGTGAAACATATATGGCAGTTGAAAGAACCCTTGTCCTGGAATTCAAAACCGAAGGGGACAAAACCCACCGAATGAGAATAAGCGGAGCCCGTGAAGACCTTACTCCTGCCGAGGTAAACAGCGTCATGGACAGCATCGTATCCTCCAATATATTTGCTACCGCAAGCGGGGATATAACCAGCAAGTCTTCCGCCCAGATAATCTCCCGCGAAGTAACTGAAATTCAACTCGGCTGATCTCAGTCTGAACACAGCAAAAGGAGCGAAGGCTTCCCGCCTTCCTCCTCTTTTAAATTGGGGACGGTTCTCGATTTTAAAACTACTTCATCATCGAAATACTTTTTAAAATGGGGACGGTTCTTAATTTTAAATCTATTTCGATTCGTAACATATTCATCTATATCAGCAGTCAAAGTTTTAAATAGTTTCAGCAACACCAGTTCCTGTTTCTGCATTTTGCTTTACAGTTAAACCTTGCTCAAGCAAAAGCTTCTGCCCGCCGGTTTGAGGATCCAAATATTCTGCCCAAAGGAAACAGCTTTAACCTATCTGCCGATTCAAAAGCGAGCTGCCGGCAGCAAATGCGGTTTTCAAAATCGCTTGGAAAACAAGCCAGCTTAAAACTTGTAAATAAGGAGGGAAACAACATGGAAGAAATGCTCGGAATAATAGGCAATGTCGGCTTTCCCATCGCGGTTGCCGTTTATCTTCTGGTGCGCATTGAAAACAAGTTAAATTCCCTTACCGAAGCTATAATCCAGCTCAGGGAAGCCATCATCCTTCTCCCCCGGGAGAAAGATAACTTTCCGGCAGTTTAGCCCTTGCTAAAACAGTATACTAAAAATCCGCAGAGATTTAACCTTTTCCCTCTGCGGTTTTTATTTTTCCCCAGGAATCATGGGAGGGCTTCCGGGATTTCTTTAAAAATATAAAAAAGCAGGAAAATGATTCCTTTATCCCTTCCATTTTCCCTTCTCTTTTCAACTGCTCTGCAATAGTCATAATATCTTCCCTCCTCTCCGGAATAATCCTCCCAAGTATGCTGATTATTTCGTTCATTACATTCTTTCCTTCTTAATCAACCTAAATTAAATTTTATTTGAGCCTTTTATTATCTTCCTTCTTATATCTTCCAGGTCAGGAAAGCCATTAAAGTCGTAATTATGACTTTTTCTTAAAATGCTATAACACGGTCCTTCAGTTTCAATTTCCTGAGTTTTGCCTGTATTACATAGCCTTCGCGCCTTTAACCATCCCACCAAAACAAAACCCGCAAATGTAGCTAAAAACAGGTATATTAAAATTAAAAGAGGTGCAAATTGTACACGCACCTCTTCATCCAAAACTTTCCACTTATTCCTCCAGACTCTTCTTAATCTCCTCCACCTGCTCAACTGCAAGTCCGGTAAGCTTCGCCACTTCCTCCACACTATGCCCTTTTTTCAAAGCATTAAGTGCTTTGGCTGCCTTCGCTATTCCTTCTCTCATTCCTTCTTTCATTCCTTCTTTTATCAGCTTCTCCGCAATCGTCATTATATCACCTCTCCTTTCCGGTATAATCCGTTCTGCATAATCCATCACTTTTTTCATGTCTATACCTTCTACTGTCTTCAATATGTAAAGCATTACCGCACTAAATAAATACCCCTCTTCTTCCGGCAGTCCCTTTATCTCCCAAAAAACCTGCTCAAAAAATACTGCAAATCCTTCTTTCTCTATCTTCCTTCTCAAAAGCAATGTTCTCAAAAACAGTTTTACTGCTAGATCTTCTATCATTATCTAAATCTATTTCCGGTTTCAGTTCAAATAATATATGCTCAAAAACCGGAATATATCTCTCAAGGGCTGGATATTTTTCTATATCTTTTATGAGTTTTTTAAAAGCAAACGGTATTTTCCATTTTTCCTCTCCATGATAAAATACTACCGGAATTATAGGGGTAAGCTCTCTCCGGTTTTCTTTGTCTATCTCCCTCTCCCAGATGTTCAACATGTATTTTAAAAGCTGCAGGGAAGTGTATTCATAATAATAGCTTTTATGTTCGATGAGAAAATATACATATATCTCTCCCCCTTCTTTTAGCCGGGATTTGAAAAGAAGGTCGGAGTAAGCTCCCTCTAATTCCTGGCTTATGAAGCTCGCCTTCTGGGGAAGGAGACGCTCAAGGTCTATAATCTCTTTTATTTCAGAAGGCAAAATAACCTCCAAAAGTTCTCTGGCTATCTCAGGGTTTTCCATAAATTCTTTGAAGTATTTGTCATGGATATTGGTTATTTCTTTCACCTGTATTAGTTCCTTTCTCATACTTCTATTTTACAGTATATGGGATAAAAATACACCGTGCAATAAGATTAGAATACTTTCTTACTGCATTTCTTTCATATTTCCCTAAGAACAATAACTGCAAAGTAATTAAAAATCTGATATAAAAAACGAGAACAGCAACCGCTGCTCCCTTATTCCCTCTCCAACACCCTCCTTACCACTTTCACCACCCTATCCTGCTCTTCACAGCTAAGATTAGAGCCGGAAGGAAGGCAGACGCCTTTTTTAAAAAGCTTGTCAGCTATGCTTATCCCGTCCTCGTGGGTAAAATACTCACACCCGGCAAAAAGCGGCTGCAGGTGCATCGGCTTCCACACCGGACGGGATTCGATATTTTCTTCTGCTAGGGCATTTATAATATCTAAAGGAGTTATGCCCAGTTTCTCAGGCTCCAGAGTCATTACTGTAAGCCAGCGGTTAGAACGGCCGAAAGGAGCTTCCGGCATAAAATCTATGCCTTCTATATCCCCTAATGCCTTCTTATACCTGGCAAAAACTCTTCTTCTTGCCTCTACCCTTTCTTCAATAACCTTGAGCTGCCCCCGGCCTATGCCGGCTAAAACATTGCTCATGCGGTAGTTATAGCCCATTTCGCTGTGCTGGTACCATACCGCCTTATCCCGCGCCTGCGTTGCCCAGAACCTGGCCTTAGAAAGCGCTTTTTCATCATCAGATACTAGCATTCCCCCGCCGGAAGTAGTTATTATCTTATTGCCGTTAAAGGAAAATACGCCAAAATCCCCCCAGGTCCCGCACTTCTTCCCTTTATAGGTGGCTCCCAGGGCTTCTGCCGCATCTTCAATAACCGGCACACCATACCCCCGGCATATCTCAAGTATAGGCTCCATATCCGCACTCTGCCCGTAGAGGTCAACCACCACTACTGCTTTCGGAAGCTTCCCCTTCCTTTCTGCCCATTTAAAAGCCTTAAGAAGTGCTAAAGGAGACATATTCCAGCTCTCCGGTTCCGAATCTACAAAAACGGGGATTCCCCCCTGATACAAAACCGGATTTACGCTGGCTATAAAAGTAAGGGTAGAACAGAAAACCATATCTCCCCTCTCTACCCCTATAAGCCTTAATGCCAGGTGAATCCCGGCTGTTCCCGATCTTAAAGCTACCGCTCCTTTTGCTCCCACATATTCAGCCAGTTCCTTCTCAAAGGCATCTACATTAGGGCCATTGCACCTATCCAATTCAAAGCAAAGGCTTCCTTTATATATTCTTCTTCATATCCGCTTAGATGGGGAGGAGATAGATAAATACGAGATTTTTCTTGCATATTCAGCCCCTCATTTTCCATAAATAATGCACTAAACATACCCCTCCGGATTCTTCCTCTGCCAATTCCACGCATCACGGCACATATCCTCTAAATCTCTCTCCGCCTTCCAACCCAGCTCCTTAAAAGCCTTAGTCGGGTCGGCGTAACATCTCGCTATATCCCCTGGCCTGCGGTCAGTTATGACATATGGAATTTTTACCCCCGAAACCTTCTCAAAAGCACGAACAACCTCCAAAACACTATAGCCTCTTCCGGTCCCCAAATTGTATACCATAACCCCTCTATCCCACTCCAGCTTTTTCAATGCTTGTAAATGCCCTTTCGCCAGGTCAACTACGTGGATATAATCCCTTACCCCGGTTCCGTCAGGGGTATCATAATCTCCCCCGAAAACGTTCAGCCTTTCTCTCTTGCCTACCGCCACCTGGGTAATATAAGGCATGAGATTGTTGGGAATACCTTCCGGATCTTCGCCTATAAGCCCGCTTTCGTGAGCACCTATCGGATTAAAGTAGCGAAGCAGGCTTATCCCCCATTCATTATCGGATATATAAATATCCCGCAGAATCTCTTCTATCATAAGCTTAGTCCGCCCGTAAGGGTTTACCGGTTTAAGCGGGAAATCTTCTTTTATAGGGACAGAATCAGGATTTCCGTAAACCGTTGCCGAAGAACTGAACACCATCCTCTTTACCCCAAATTCCTGCATAACCTGGCAGAGAACTATTGTTCCTGTCACATTATTATGGTAATACCTGAGGGGAAAACTTACCGACTCACCTACCGCCTTAAGCCCGGCAAAATGAACTACAGCCTCTACCTCATTTTCCTTAAAAATTCTTTTAAGTCCTTCTCTGTCTAAAATATCTGCCTCATAAAACCTGAAATCCCTTCTGGCAATCTTCTTTATCCGATCCAAAACCTCCGGTTTACTGTTAGAAAAATTATCTAAAATTACAATTTCATAGCCTGCTTCTAAAAACTCCACACAAGTGTGGCTGCCTATATACCCCGCTCCGCCGGTCACCAAAACAGACATGCAAATCCCTCCGTCAACCTTTTATATCTGAGCTATCCTTGCCCTTGCCGCTCTCAATAAAACATCCACCTCTTCTATCTTCATAAAGCTTACAATTATAAAATAAACAACCGCGCCCAGCGCAATCGAAGTCACCAAAGCCAGATTGGCGTTAATATATAAAGGCAGAGTATTATAAAGCGCAAAAACCGCTGCTCCCATAATTGCTGAAGCAGCCGATATTTTTATAAAAGTTAACAAAATATTTTTTCCTCCCAAAGCCCCTATTTTCTTCCGCAGATTAAACATCAAAAGCCCGGCGGTGAAAACAGCCGCTATGCTCGTAGCTAAAGCCAGCCCGCCGATACCCAAATACCTTGATAAAATAAGGTTTAAAATAATATTCATCGTAAACCCAACTGCTGCATTTATCATAGGTGTTTTAGTGTCCTGCAGAGAATAAAAAGCCCTGGCTAAAATTTCCCGCAGTCCAAATCCAGTCATGCCTATCGCATAAAAAAACAAAGCATAAGCGGTCATTTCCACTGCCCTGGCATCAAACGCACCCCTGCCAAAAAGCAGCCTCACTATCGGTTCAGTAAGCAGCATGGCTCCTACGGTTACGGGAATCAACATCAGATTAACCGTATTAACCGCTTGAGCAATTGACTTCTTCAATCCTTCAATATTATTATCTGCTGCCATCCTTGAAATTGCCGGATAAATAACAGTAGCAACAGTTAAAACAAAAATCCCCTGCACAAAACCATTTAGCCGGTTGGCATAATTCAAGGCCGATATTCCGCCTACTGCTATTCCGGAGGCTAAAGTCCTGTCCACCAAAGTATTTATTTGACTTATCGAAGAACCTAATATAACCGGTAATGCCAAATATATAACCCTTCTCAGGTAGGGGTCTTTTCTGTCAATAAGCAGCCTGTACCTGTATCCATTTTTAAAGGCAAAAGGCAACAGTAAAAAAAACTGGGAAGCAATAGCCAAAACAAGCCCCCAGGGCAAAAAAATATAACTGCCGTCCGCACTCAAAAAAAATGAAGTAATTATAAAAAAATTATAAGGAAAACCGATTAGAGCAGGAATAATAAAATTGTTCTTTATCTGCAGATAGCTTATGAAAACATAGGCTAATGCCATAAAATATATCCCTAATATACTTATACGGGTAAAATCAACTGCAAGCCTTAAAGTATCTCCCTTAAAACCAAACGCAAACAGTTTCACAACTGGCTCAGCGAAAACTAAACCTGCAAAAATAACCAGCGTGCAAAAAATAATAAGGAAATTTATAAGATTGTTAGAAAACCGGTCTGCTTCTTTGACTCCCTTTTGCGCTGTAATCTCCGTATAAAGGGGAATATAGCTGGTAGCCAGTCCTGTTCCGATAAACGCAAAAATAACCGTAGGAATGGTAATAGAAATCAAATAGGCATCGCTCACTGCCGACGCCCCATAAAAATATGCCAAAACTAATTCCCGGGCAAAACCCAGGAATTTGGAAAGCAAAGTTATTATCATTAATGCTAAGATGGTTTTTTTCACGGAAGGCACCTCAAGGTAAGAATTTGTTGTTTTCTTCATAAAATCACTACAACACTTAAAATCAAATCATATCCCAACTAACCGGAGTTCCTTTCTTCACATCTCTGTTTACTCTTTTTCCTAGAACTATATCATAATATTTCGGTTCTAGACCATAACCCGGCCGTATAATCCTTAAGTTTTCTTCAGTGAAAACCTCTCCTGCTTTCATATCTTTAGCTACATATAATGAACGCCTGAATTTAAGCAATTTTTTCTCATTATAGGTAGTTCCATAGTTTATTTTGCCTAAGGCCTGCCAGGCACGCTTGGTCTCTTCAACCAGCATCCTCATCTCATGCGGTTCCATGGAAAAAGCAGCATCTACTCCGCCTTCCGCCCGGGATAATGTAAAATGTTTCTCTATAAAGGTGGCCCCCAAAGCGACACTGGCTACTGCTGCTCCTATTCCTAAAGTATGATCTGACAAACCTACTTCACAGTTAAACAGTTCTCTCATGTGAGGTATAGTCAGCAAGTTTGTATCTTCAGGACTTGCCGGATATGTGCTTGTACATTTCAAAAGTATTATATCCTTACACCCAGCTTCTCTGGCCGTTCTCACAGTCTCGTCTAGTTCTGCCACTGTTGCCATTCCGGTAGAAATTATCATCGGTTTGCCGGTTGAAGCAACTTTCTTAATAAGCGGCAAATCTGTATTCTCAAAAGAAGCAATTTTATAACACGGAACATCCAATTCTTCCAAGAAATCAACCGCCGTTTCGTCAAAAGGAGTGCTGAAAACAATGAGACCTAACTCCCTGCATTTTTCAAATATCGGTTTATGCCATTCCCAGGGGGTATATGCTTCCTGGTATAAATCGTAGAGGGTTCTGTCCTTCCAGAGGCTTTCTTTATCTTCTATAAAAAAATCTGGTGTGTTAACATCTAAAGTCATCGTATCTGGAGTATAGGTCTGAAGTTTTATCGCATCTACACCCGCTTTAGCAGCCGCCTCAACTATTTCTAACGCCCGCTTTAAAGATTGATTATGGTTGCCTGACATTTCGGCAACTATGAAGGGAGGACAATTCTCTCCTATCTGCTTATTAGCAATCTCAATGGGCATAAACCCCTTCATCTCCTTATTTAAATAATAAAAGCTAATCTCAGCCTAAATATCTTTACTATACTCAATGTAGTCTTTAAATCTTTTTTCACTGTATCCTGCTTTTTTAAAAGCCTTTTGTGAAGCAATGTTAGACAACTTAACTTTTCCTACTATCCTATTTACAGGTATATTATACTCTTTTATTACCTGAACTATATTAATCAATATCTGAGTTCCATATCCTCTTCCTCTGTAATTTTTATCTACACTATAATTTATAATAGCTGTATCCTCTTCTATATCCAATCTAATTTGTCCAACAGGTTGATCAAAACTAATCACTATAAAGAATAAGCATTTAGGAGAATTGATTTTTTCATAAAACCACTTTTTATGCTCATCATAACTTATAAAATGTTTGTTAAAAGAATTTTCCCTTACCACCGGATCATTCGCCCATTTGTATAGTAAATCACAGTCTTCTTCTTGAACCAATCTGAAATGTATATCCAACTTTAAGATTCCCCTTTGTTTATTCCTTTTAACTTGAGCTTTCTTTTAGAATTGCAGAAACTCATAAACATTATTATTCCCAATCTTCATCTGTTTCAGAAAATTTAATATTATCCGATTGCTTAACATTTTTCTTATTTCGTCATATAAAAAATCTTCACTAACCTCTTCTGCTATGCCTGCATATCTAACTATACCTAATTTTTCTAGATATCTTGCTGTATCTTCCTGATTTTTAGCTACCGTAATGACTAAAGAAGGCAACCCCATATAACACCTTTCCCATGTCGTTGCCCCTCCCGCCCCGATAGCCAAATCCGCCTCTGCCATCAGCTCTGCCATGTTGTTTACCTGGCAGTAATAATTGACATTAGGGTAAACATCACACAGTTTTTTTATCTTTTCCTTGTGCGGATTTGCCTTCCCTACCACTACATCAACGGTTATATCCGGACGATTAAGCATTAACACGGCTTTTAACGCTTTTTCGGTTTCATTGGTAGGATCAGAACCGCCAAAAAAGATTAATATCCTTCGAACGGTTCCGTCTCTTTTTTTCAACTTTTTCCTGGCTTCTCTGAACTCAGGTCTCAGCAAAGCGTAGGAAGGACCTAAAAGCTTTACACAGTGGGGAGGAACTAAACCCTCATATCGTTTTTCCATATTTTCAACAAGATTTTGGTCTAATAATAAATCGCAGTCATGCTGCCTGTTAGCCAGGTCATCTATCACCATGATTTTTTTTACATATGGCCTTACTATTTGTTCCCATTTTATGTCTATTGCATAATGGTCAATTATTATCCAGTCGGGCGATTCTTGCTTAAGTATCCGGACAGTTTCTTCGGCATCTCTTCTAAAATCTGCTCCCAGCCAGGTTGAATAATCATCCGGTATAATCTGGCTTTTGTTCTCGTAAGGAAGCATATATATCTGGTATCCTCTTTGTTCAGCCACTTCAATGATATTCCCCGGCAAATTGCGGCATATAAACTTTACTTCTGCTCCTTTATTCCGCAGCTCATCGGCAAGGGTCAAACACCGCATAAGATGTCCTGACCCTATTATGAAAGCGGAATCAGTTCTAAAAATTATCTTCTTCATCTACTCTATCGCCTTCTGTTTTATATGCTGATTTATATTGAAAATCTCCGGATTTTGTTCGATAAGTTCTAAACAGTCTTCCATGGTAAAATCTTTCTTGTAAGGATAAAGCCTTTCCAGGATCGTTTTTACCAGTTTAAAATCTTCCTTTGTATCTACTGTCCAGCGATGTTTGCTTTCATCTTTTTTGTATTTAACAGAAAAGATTTTAAATTTTTCCGGATGGGAATAGATATAAAGGGTTACATGTTCCCTCTCCGGCTTTAAAACTGCTTTTTTATGAGCTTCTTCAAGAGCTGCAAAGGAAAGTATTTCGGTATCCATTCCCCGCGGATAAGTCCTTTCTATGGTATTTGAAATATAGTCATATTTTCCGGAATTTTTTATGTAAGTATCTATTATTAGATCTACAACTGCCGGGTCGATTAAAGGGCAATCTGATGTTACTCTTACTACTGCATCTGCCCGGTATTCTTTGGCTGACTCGTAATACCTTGATAGAACATCTTCTTCTGAACCGCGATAGTAAGGAATTTCAAGCTTTCTGCATAATTCTACTATCGGTTGGTCACTGTTGTTTATTGTAGTAGCAATTATTATTTCATCAGCATTTTTTACTTTTTTCAATCTTTCTATCTGGTATTCAAGCAGTGGTTTTCCCATTACTTCTTTTAAAACTTTGCCCGGCAGGCGGGTGGATGTCATCCGCGCCTGGCTTATTATTACTATTCTCATTTGATTACCTCTCTTACTGCCTTTATGACTCTATTAATTTCTTCATCACTCATTCCCGGAAAGATTGGCAGTGATAATATTTTTTTATACCAGTCTTCAGCTGCCGGATAATCTCCCCAGCTGTATCCAAATTTTTCTCTGTAATACGGAAATGTATGAACAGGTATATAGTGCACCTGGGTATATATGTTTTTTTGTCTCAATTTTTCGTAAAGCTCTCGGCGGTCAATTTTGGCTTCATTTTTTATTTTGATTGTATACAGGTGATATGAACTGTAGTAACCTTCTTGAGTAAAGGGCAAATCTAAAGGCAGTTCTTTGAATTCCTGGTTATATTTTTTAGCTATCTCTCTACGCCTTTTTACAAACCAGTCCAGCTTGTCAAGCTGGGATATGCCCAGGGCTGCCTGTATGTCAGTCATTCGGTAGTTAAAGCCTAAATACT
>NZ_JACDOH010000005.1 GCF_017656155.1 Thermosyntropha sp.
AAACTGTTGTTAAGGTAGCTGGTAAAAAATATTACCTTTGGGTTGCTTTATGCAGCGAAACCCGCGTCGTTTTAGCCTGGCACTTATCACCTTATCGTGATACGATCCAAGCTATACGACTCTTGCGCGCTGCTATCCGTAATTCTCAAACTCAACCTGCTGTCTTGATTACAGATCGTTACCCAGCTTATGTCTCTGCTTTCTATGCTGATTGCCCTCATGCCGAGCATATTAGAGTTAACTCTTTCGAAGACCTTATCTCTAATAATACTCTTGAACGCTTTATGGGCACTTTTAAAGACTGGTACAAGAAACTTCGCGGCTTTAAATCCTACAATAGTGCTGTAGCTTTAATCTCTTTTTGGGTAACCTGTTATAACTTCGCCCGACCACATTCGGGTTTAAATAACTGGTCTCCGGCTGAAGTTGCTGGTTTTACACCAAAATTTAAACATAATCGCTGGTTTTCTATGATTGCGTGAGTTTTTTCATCATTTTAAGTTAACAGTTCCTCCACTACCACCCTGATATTTTAAAGATTAAATTGTTACTGCTATTATGACAAAAAGCGTGAATTTTGTAAAGCTAAAGGCTTAATCAATATTCGAATCTTTATTTTTTTGTTTTTGTTTTTTCAAACGCCTTTCTTCCATCTTTTGTTTTCTTTCTTCACTCGGTTCAGCTATCTTAGTAATCCAGATACTTATTTCATATAGCAGATACACAGGTACTGCCATCATTATCTGAGAAAAAGGATCTGGTCCGGGAGTTAAGGCTGCCGCTAGTATGACTATTATAAGCAAGGCATATTTCCGGTTTTTGGCCATAAATTCATAACTTATAATCCCCAGCTTGCTTAAGAAAAAAACTACTACCGGTAGCTCAAACACTATCCCAAAAGGAATAGTAAAAGCCAGGACAAAAGAAACATACTGATCTACCTTAAACATAGTTTCCAGATTTTCGCCAGCAATATAGATAAAAAAGTTGAGGATAAGCTTCAAAATCCCAAAATAAGCAAATAAAACCCCACCGGCAAAAAGTAGCACAGTTACAGGAAAAAGGATATACACATATTTCCGTTCATGGGGGTAAAGTGCAGGTTTTACAAATCGCCAGATAGCCCATACTACTATGGGAAAAGCTATTATAAATCCGGCAATAAAAGATAATTTAAGCTTAACAAAAAAAGCCTCGGTAACTCCTGTTACCACCAGATTTTCGTTAAGCGATTTCAGAGGAGACATAATTATGGCAAGTATCTGTTCACTATAATAAAAAGAAAAAACAGCAGCAATAATAATCGCTATTACACTTATAAGGAGTGCTTTTCTTAAATCTTCCAAATGTTCAATTATAGTTTGCCTGTCCTCAGGCGAAAGATCTCTAAAAACCACAAACCCTCCCCCTCTTTCTCCACATCAATAATTACGTTGAAGAATAAAATCAGCTATATCGGACAAATTTTTTTTCACTTCCACATCAGGCAAAAGTGCAAGCTCTTTCTGCGCTTTAAAAGCAAAACGGCTGCTTACCTCATAGGCGTAATCAATCCCACCTGAATCTATAACAGCCTCAATAATATAGTCGGTATAAGCATTGCATAATTGCGGAGAAGCCAACAATCTTGCCAGTTCTTCCCTTTTAGAACTATATTTTAAAGCAAATAAAGCAGGTAAAGTTATTACCCCCTGTCTTATATCACTTCCAGTAGGTTTGCCTAATACCTCTTCATCAGCAATATAATCTAAAATATCATCAGTTATTTGGAAAGCCATCCCCAGATAATATCCGTAAAGCTTTAAGGCATTGATATCTCTTTGATTTGCATTACACAAAACTGCCCCTAGTTGGCAGCTAACCGAAATCAGCAAAGCAGTTTTACGTTCAATCCGGCGCAGATAATTTTTCAATCCTTTAGTAATATCAAAAGAACTCATCATTTGAACAATTTCGCCTTCACATATTTTCATACTCGCATCTGCTAATATGTCCAAAATATCATTTCGTCCGTATGAAGCTATTATTGATAATGCACGGGCAAAAATATAATTGCCGGCGTAGATGGAAACCCGGTTTCCCCAGCCGCTTTTTACAGTCTGTGTTCCTCTTCTTACCTCAGAGTCATCAATAACATCATCATGTACCAGCGTTGCCATATGGATAAGTTCTAAAGCAACAGCCATAGGAATAATGTCATTTATATCATCCTTAAAAATTTTGGCAGACAAAAGTGCAAAAGCAGGTCTCAACCTTTTCCCCCCTGCGCTTACCAAATGCTGGGAAGCTTCATTAAGAATAGGAACACTGCTATCTATATTACAGATCAGATTTCTTTCCACCACTTCAAGTTCTCTCTCTATCGGAACAAAAAAATTAAAACTCATACCTTTCCCCTTAAGCCTAATTTTTTATACTAATTATATAAAGATATCGGTTTTATTCCAAATCGAAAATATATTTATTCATATCTTCTGTACAAATCATTAGGAATCCTTATTACATCCAAAACCTTTCCTACTATAAAATCAACCATATCGTCTATACTCTGCGGGAAATTATAAAAAGCAGGCATAGCTGGAACTACATATACCCCCATTTCTGATAAAGACAGCATATTGCGCAAATGTACAGTGCTTAAAGGAGTCTCCCTGGGAACTACTATAAGAGGCCTTCTTTCCTTAAGCATTACATCAGCAGCCCTTTCCAAAAGATTCTTGGAAACCCCATGGGCAATATTAGCTATGGTTGACATGGTACAGGGAATAACAATCATTCCATCAATCAGAAATGATCCACTGGCTACAGGAGCAGCTATATCCGCATTGTTATATACAAACAATTTTTCACTGTTAAAATGGCTTTTTACAACCTCTTCTAAACTGCCTTCGAATTCCCAGCCCATCTCCTGATTAAGTACAATTTTAGCTGGGTCGCTTATAATAAGATGCACTTCGAACTCACGTTTCAAAAGCTCTTCTACCAATCTTACTCCATAAACTGCACCACTTGCACCAGTAAAAGCTACTACATACCTTTTCAAGTTTTTACCTCCTTAGATAAATCCATTTGCTATAAACTATTTTTTCATAGGCTAGACAAAAATATCCACAAGGGTAGCGGCAAAAATAATAAGACCTACATAGCGGTTGATAACAAAAGATGCAAAATTGACCTTATCAAGATTTCCCGGCCTAACCAGAAGATGTTCATATAAAAGGATAAAAGCAGCAAAAGCAATACCAAAATAATAATATAATCCCAGTTTAAAGTACAAACCGTTTATAACAAAAAAAAGAACAGTCAAAACATGAAACCAGACAGAAAACCTTAAAGCACCTACTTCTCCAAAACGTGCGGGGACAGACTTAAGCCCATAAGAGCGATCAAATTCTATATCCTGACATGCATACATAACATCAAAACCTGCTATCCAGAAGGCAACCGCTAATCCCATAATAAAAGGGGCAAAATCCAAAGTTCCTGTTATTGCTATCCAGGAACCTATCGGTCCCATGCCTATAGCCAATCCCAAAATTAAATGGCACCACCAGGTAAAACGCTTGGTATAGGAATAAATCCACAAAACTGCCACTGCCAAAGGCGCCAACTTAACACAAAGCATATTCAATTGATAGGCTGAATAAAAAAGCAAAGCAAAAAAAATAAATACTGCCACCCATACCCGCCTTACCGATAATTTTCCCGCTGCCATTACCCAGTCCCTGGTGCGCGGATTAGCCCTGTCAATCTTGCGGTCAATTAAGCGGTTTAAACACAAAGCTGCTGTCCGGGCACTTATCATAGCAACAGTTATCCAGAAAAACTGTCTTATCGTAGGCATCCCCATAACAGCCAGAAAAGCTCCCAGATAAGCGAAAGGCAAACCAAAAAGAGTATGTTTAAAATCTATCATTTCCAAAAAAAGCTTTATCTTATTATAAGTCAATTTCATACTCACTCCATCTTTTGTCAACTAACTCTTTAATTTCCGGAGACATCTTTATATCTTCCGGCCACTCACGCAGGTGCCCTTCGCTTCTCCATTTTCTAGTGGCATCAATCCCCATTTTTGCACCATATAAAGGTAGAGGAGCCGAATGGTCTAAAACTTCTAAAGGTCCATCTACTATTACCGTATCACGACGCGGATCTACATTATTAAATACCTTCCACATTACCTCAGATACATTCTGAACATTTACATCTTCATCTACCACTATAATAAACTTGGCAAACATCATCTGTCCCATCCCCCATAAGGCGTTCATCACCTTACGGGCATGTCCGGGATATGATTTTTTAATAGATACCAGAACACAGTTATGAAATACCCCTTCCATAGGCAAATGCATATCTACAATCTCCGGCAGCTGGAATTTCAAAAGAGGTAAAAATATGCGTTCAGTAGCCAAAGCCATATAACAATCTTCCTG
Organism: Thermosyntropha sp.; assembly: GCF_017656155.1. GTDB lineage: Bacteria > Bacillota > Syntrophomonadia > Syntrophomonadales > Syntrophomonadaceae > Thermosyntropha. The sequence goes on from NZ_JACDOH010000005.1 coordinate 4,437, forward strand.
AGGTGGCTTACCCACTATAGTTGCCGGATAAATTGCATCACGACGGTAAGTTATGCATTGGACATGAAATACGGGAAATTCCCCAGCTAAAGAATAATATCCAGTATGATCTCCAAAAGGTCCTTCTACTCTGGTTTCCCCCGGGTTTACATATCCTTCAATTACGATTTCAGCATCAGCCGGAACTTCCAGATCAACCGTCTTGCACTTAACAAGCTCAACCGACTTTTTGCGAAGGAAACCTGCAAAAATCAGCTCATCTATATCTTTAGGCAAAGGTGCAGTAGCTGCATAAGTTATAACCGGATCTCCTCCCAAAGCTACTGCTACCTCTGTTGCCCTGCCCAACTTGCAGTTTTTGCGGTAATTTTCTGCTCCATCATGATGCATATGCCAATGCATTCCAGTAGTTTGGCTATCATATACCTGCATCCTGTACATACCGACATTCCTTTTACCAGTTTCAGGGTCTCTAGTATAAACTTGAGGCAAAGTTATAAACTTTCCGGCATCCTTAGGCCAACATTTAAGAATAGGCAAAATATCCAGCGAAGGCTCATAATCAACTACTTCCTGACAAGGGGCTTTTTTTACTATTTTAGGCATAAATGATGACAGTTCAGCCAGCTTAGGCAGCATTTTTACTTTATCCCACATCGATCTGGGAACATTATCTTTAATCTCCAGCAAATCAGTAACTTCTTGGGCAATATCATCAAGACTCTTTACCCCCAAAGCCATAGACATACGCTTTACACTGCCAAAAGCATTAATCAAAACCGGCATATTATATCCTTTAACATTTTCAAAAAGCAACGCAGGCCCATAAGCTTTAGATACACGGTCGGTTATTTCCGTAATTTCCAGTTCACTGTCAACTTCAACCTTTATTCTTTTAAGTTCCCCTTCTTTTTCGAGAACACTTATAAATTCTCGCAGGTCTTGATATGCCATATCTACTTTCCTCCACCCGATGATATTTAGACCACCGCTTTTTCCCTGGATCTATCAATAGAACAGATTTCTAAAAGCAGCCTTTGAATATAATTGGAACTAATGTGATTTTCCGGTTCTAATTCAGATAAAATCCTGATACTTTCATCTATATAAAACTGAACAAGAGGGGGATACTCCGTATAATCACAACTTATCGAAAGACATACAGCAAATCCCAAACTGCATCCCAGTCTGCGGTAAGCTTCCTCTTTTTTCTTATCACTTCCTGAAAGGCGAGCTGCTGAAATAAAAGCTGCCGAAAAAATAGGAACATATATATTTTTAAGTTCATACAGTAGATCTGTTTTCATTTTATATTTTACAGTTAATCCTTCACTCATCTGGCATATTAATTCGGCAAAAATATCTAAAAGTTCTGTTGCCTCAACCTGAATCAGTAGTTTAAGTATTTTTCCAAATATATAATCTCCCAGTAAAATAGAAAACTGCATTTCCTGATCACATTCCTGACCTTCTTCTTTATCCTTAACACCTTCATGGATACAGGTTCCCAGATAAATAATCTTAAAAATATTGGCCATAGAAATACTTAAATCCCTATCAATCCCCGCATATTTATAAACACCCAGCACAAAAGCCGGAATGATATCCAACAAAGGATCATGGCTTAATTTTTCAACATATCTTTCAATTTCTTCCTGCCATATAACAAAGCTGTTTGTAAATTCTTCATTAACTTTTCTAAGCTCGTTTTGCAGTTCCCCTGATGTTACGGACTGTTTCATTCCCCTTCCCCCTCTTTAAATCACCTGAATACTTAATCTTATTAAGATACCTGCTGGAATATAATTCGACCTTCAACATGGCAATTATAATAACAATCATTATTGTTTTTATTATAAATTAAAAACCCAGCTTGTAGAGCAGAAAAATAATTATTTAAAAGCGTTTTTTCCAAAAATAAAATAGACCTTATCCGTTTCCTCCCAACGAATAAGGTCTACTAACGATACTTACCGTTCCTCTTCTTTAATCTACATCGGTCAACTAAAATAGTATCCCTCCTAAATGTTTGCCACCAAGCGCTCTTCCTGACCTTGTTCTATAATACCGCGTTTTACTTCGGTTGCATTAACATATTCAGCACCAAAATTTTCCGCTAAATAATTACAAGCATCCCATGGATCTACTTTTTCTCCACAGGTAAATACATCTACAGCTGCATATCCTAATTCAGGCCAGGTATGAATCGCAAGATGGGATTCTGAAATTACAACGACTCCACTTACTCCTTGCGGACTAAATTTGTGAAAAACAAATTCTCGGACTTCCGCTCCAGCCTCTAAAGCAGCGTTGAGCATGATATCTTCGATTTTCTTTAGATCATTTAATACCTCAAACTTACATCCATAAATTTCAGCCAAAATGTGTCTCCCTAAAGCCTGCAATAATGTCGCCTCCCTCCAGAAATTGCGTTTGGTTTCCCAAACCTCCTTTAATACATAAAGATACATGTAGAATTTTAGCACAATTGTCTGGAAAGTCAACTATAAATTAATTTTTTCGCATAGTCATTAAAAACCGCTTAAAATGCAGGATTAAAATAATCTGAAGCTAATTATATCACTGTCTAAAGTTTTTTTTCCCAGTTTATTTTTGTATAATTAGCAAATGATTAAACAAAAAAACAATCTGTTTTCACAATTCAAATAGGAGGCATTAGAATGCACAAAAAAGTTAAACTGTCTATTATTATTACCTTACTGTTTTGCATAATGTCCATAATCGCTTTTCCATTACCAGCAGCTGCACAAAATACCGAGCCTGATAAAAAAGTTGTAATACTGGTTATGGATTATATAGATGTTTCCGATTTAATTTCAGCTCATACTCCCAATTTAGACAAACTTATAGAAAACAGCGGCACTGGTCTCATGAATATAAGAAGCAAAAATCTTAATCCATCAAGCTCTTATATGTCTATAGCAGTTGGAACAAAAGTAGGCACTGTATCCAGGGCAGAACTTTCTTTCAACACTGATGAAGAAATCTCTGCACTACCTTATGTTTTCAAAAATCAGAGTGTTACTACTAAGGCAGAAACTTTATATTCCTTATTTACTGGTAGAATCCCTCCTTCTGATGGAGTAGTCAATATATATACAGAAATGCTAAAAAATACCGCCAGCAAGTACACGCCAGCCTATGAAATCGGACAAATAGGTAAAATTGCCCGTGAAAACAATCTTAGAGTAGGTGTTATAGGAAATGGAGACACGCTTTCCCGTCTGAATCGAAACATTGCCTTATTAGGTATGGACGAAGATGGTATAGTCCCATGCGGAAATGTAAGTCAGGATTTGCTAGAAACAAGTCCACTTACTTTGGGAGGAATGCGAACCAACCATAAAGCTATGCTGGACAATATCCAAAAATATTTGCCTGAATGCGATATCCTTTTCATAGATCTAGGCGACACAACCAGAATAGAATCAGACCGCACAAATGCTGCCGAAGATATAATTAGAAAACAACGCGAGCAAGCTTTAGAACGCAATGACCAGCTAATAGGTCAAATTCTTCAAAAAATCAACTTTGACAAAACCATGCTGGTAATTATAACTCCTAATCCCAGTGCGCAAATGGTAGAAGCAGGAAACTTTGCATTAACCCCTATAATAGTCCATTATCCCAACAATAAAAAAGGGTTGTTAACATCTCCTACTACCCGGCGTGAAGGTATAGTAGCCAGTGCTGATGTCTTGCCTTCTATATTCGCTTATCTAGACAGTAATATAGTGCCAAGCAATCAGGGAATGCAAATTGTAAACAACGTGGATAATAATCTTCGCCTTTTAGAACAAAAACTTACATTTTTCAAACAATTAAGAACCAATAGAAAACCTTTAAACATAAGCTTCATGCTCCTCGCCTTAGCAGTTATATTATTGGGACATTTTGTAATAAACAAAAAAAATACCAAGTTTTATCCGTTACTCGATCGATTAATTATATCTTCACTTTGTATTCCAGTAATTTTTCTTTTTTTAGGCTTTACTAATTATAATTCTATAATCATATCTATATTATTAACTTTATTGCTGGCGTTTTTACTCTCAGCCATAATTCTGAGAATTTGCCCTGATATTCTTAAAGCTTTTTTCACCATTGCTTTTATCACAGTCTTTTTACTTATATCAGATGTATTTTGCGGTTCACCTTTAATGCTGAATTCACCTTTGGGCTCTGATGTAATAGCCGGCGGAAGATTTTATGGAATAGGAAACGACTATATGGGGATTCTTTTATCCTGTGCCATAATAACAACAATTTTAACAATAAATAAACTTAAGCTTAACCCGAACTTGAAAGCTTTATTAGGAAGCATTCCCCTGCTTTTTACCGCTCTGGTAATAGGTTATCCTAAGTTGGGAGCTAATGTAGGAGGCTTTATCAGCACCTTATTTACTACAGGGATTTTTCTTCTGTTAATGCAAAAAAATAAGCTTAATTTCAAAAAAATCATAATAGCAGGAATAGTATCCGTACTTGCTGTAGTAGGTATAGCTAGCCTGGATGCTTTTATTAATCCTAATCCTTCACATGCAGGAAAAGCTATTCAAAGCCTCCTGTCTGGAGGCAGAGAAGCATTCTTTTCTATAATTCGCATAAAACTAGGCATACTGGTCAATACCGTTTACAAATCGATCTGGACTTTAGTCCTTATAACAGAAGTAGCTGTTCTCGTTTTCTGGAAGCTTAAAAAACGCGATGCTTTTCTTAAGATTTCACAAATTCATCCTTATATAAACCAGACTCTAAAAATTCTCGCAGTCGCTGCAGCAACCGTTTTTCTGGTCAACGATACCGGAGTAATTGCAGCATCCTTCATTCTGTTTTATATGGTTTCGCTCATGTGGCTGACTATAAAAAAAGCTGCATAAAATTTTAGAAGTTAAGGTGAATTTATAATGAAAAAGATTATTAACTTTCTCATAGCTATCTTTATATTTAATCTGATCATCTTTCCTGAATATATTAAAGCTCAAACTGATGGAAATACCCAAAACGAAAAAATAATAATCTATATGATAGACAATCTCGCTCTAAGCGATATTACTCCAACTAATACCCCTTTTTTATGGAAAATTCAAAACGAATGGGCAACAGGACTTTTAAATACTTCAGCTGCCAAAAACCGCACTTTTAAAAATGCCTGTGCTACCGTATCTGCCGGACAGTCTGCCGTTGGCAGCGCCAATTCTCATCTTAACTATAATGCAGCCGAAAATTGCGAAGGTGAAAATGCAGGAACTGTATTTTACCGCAATACAGGAATAAAACCGGGAAAAGAAAATATAGTTATAAGCTCGTTTGTTGTAATAGAAAAAAATAACCGTAAACGCAATCTAGGAGATGTCGGAAAATTAGGGGAAGAAATATCTAAACACGGCTATACCACATATATAATCGGCAATGCTGACCGCCCGGGCTATTATTATCGTCCAGGCGCAATAATACTTATGAACAAAAAAGGATTGGTCGACAAAGGAGCTGTCGACCAATCTACTACCATTAGAGATCCAAATATGCCGGTTTTTATCTGGACAGACTATGATGCCATAAATAATAAAATTAAAAACATAAAAGAAAAAAGCGTAATTTTAATAGAATATGGCGATCTAAACCGCTTAGAAGCTATGTCAAAACTCTTCTCTCCGGCTAACTATAGCCTAGAAAGGCAAAAAATACTTAAAAATATCGATAGTTCGATTGCCGAAATCGAAAAATATAATAAATCAACCAAACATTGCAGCTATATAATAAATATCGCTCCTTCCTTAAATGGAAAAAATCCTGAAAATCTTTTAACCCCTGTTTTCATAAAAAAGCCGGGATATAATGGTATTTTAACAAGTTATTCCACCCGGCGTGACGGAATAATAACCTTAATCAATTTGCATGATTCTATTTTAAGCTGTATCGTCCCGGAAAAAGTCGACCCCGTCTTCGCCATATCGGTTTCTTATCCTTTACAAACACTGACCAAAATCAATAAAAAGGCTGTTTTTAACTACGTAAACCAGCCTTTTATACTTACTTTTTATGCTATTATCGCTCTTTTATCTTTTTCTGGAGCGATTTTATTGATACTGCTGAAAAAGAAAAAACTCAGAAAACTGATTTATTTCTTTATAATTCTGCCGATTTCTATCCCGGCAACTTTGTTTGTAATGCCCTTATTAAGTATAAACAGTCTTTTGTCTTTTATAATCATATCATTTATTCTAAGCCTTTTCATAGGGATAATGTCCTTTACCATTGCCAAAATCTTAAGAATATCTCCTTTAGCAGTTGTTACAGCCATTAACGTCATTATAATAACTGCTGATATGATTGGCGGCTTTGAACTGATAAAAAATTCTATAATGAGTTATCAACTCATAAGCGGAATACGCTACTATGGTTTAGGTAACGAATACATGGGTATACTCATCGGTTCTGCAATAACATGGGCAGCCTTAAAACAAAACCAAAACAATTCTTTGCTATCTAAATGCTTAATTTTTTCGCTTTTCGCACTGGTTATATTTTTGCTTTCTTCTCCTCATATAGGAATAAACGTAGGCGGAACCATAACTGCCTGTATTTCATTAAGCTTTACCTGGTTTAATCTTAATAACCGGCAACTAAAAGCAAAAGATATACTTTTAATAATTGCTTTAACTATTGCTATAATTAGCTCTATGCTAATATCTGATTTAAGGATGCCCGTAAACCAGCAGTCTCATTTAGGCAACAGCTTTCGGGCAGTCATAAATGAAGGTTATAAAGAAGCTTTAAATATAATCAAACAAAAACTCTATCTTCATTTAAAAATAATCAACTATACAAAATTAGGCTGGATCTTACTGTTTTTAATTTTGACTGTATCTGCACTGATACTTAAACCTTCATCATTAGCTATAAAACTTAAAAATAATAATCCTGTAATATTTGCGGGAATACAGGGACTTTTAACCGGAGCAATTACTGCCCTCATATTCAACGATTCTGGCATAATTCCTGCCGGATACCTGATGGCGTATGCGTTAACTTTAACCATTCACTCTCTGCTATCGACAAAATAAAAAGCAGGAAGTTAAATATCAAACTTCCTGCTTTTTATGCATTTTTAGCTTTTGAATCTGCTTTCAAGTTAAGCAGATTTTTTTGTAATTATGTCATCTCCACCTTCAATCTCGAATCCCTTTTTATTCAAGCCCATTTATTATATTATTGAGCCCATGCAAAAACTCTTTCTGGTTATCTTCACCTAAAATTTCAAATAAATGAGAATTAAATTCATCAGCTAATTTTACTATCTTCTCGGCAATATCTCTGCCCTTATCAGTGATAAAAACCCTTATTGCACGCCGATCCTGGGAATCAAGCTGTCTTTCTACCAGCTCTTCTTTTTCCAGTTTATCTACCAGAACCGTCATAGAAGAACTATCGATCAAAGTGCGATTGCCTATCTCCTTCAGAGTAAGACCATTCTCCTGTAAAAGGCAGGAAAGAATAAAAGATTGCGGAATACTTATTCCGTATGATTCTAATTTTTCTGTTAAATGTTTATCAATCTTCTTCATTGCGGCACGCATATTAAAACATATATAATTGGAAAAATCGTTCATAACTCAAACTCCTTTACTCAAAATTTTTATTTTTTTATCTTTATAATCATATTATTACACTTAACAATTATATGTAAACATAATTTACTTTTAAATAAAATCTACCGGAGGCGAAAGGCTTGCATAACGCACTCTATAATGTTATTTTAAAAAAGTCGAGCAGTCAAATATATTATTTTTTGAGCCTCTATATCTAAAAATTATATCCAAAAAAATTACACTTTAAAACTAGATATATGCAAAAACAGGAGGTAATTAAAATGCCAAAAATAAAAAAACGAATACTGACTGGTGATCGCCCTACTGGCAGCCTTCATCTAGGACATTATGTAGGTAGCTTAAAAAACCGGGTTAAGCTGCAGGACGAATATGAAAGCTATATAATTATCGCAGATGTGCAAGCCCTTACCACCCACTGGGAAAAAGGTGAAAGCCTTTATGATAGCGTTATGCAGATAACTTCTGACTACCTGGCTGCCGGACTTGATCCAAATAAAGCAACCATTTTTATCCAAAGCATGATTCCTGAAATACATGAACTTACCATGTATTTTTCGATGTTTACTTCGGTCAATGTGCTACGCCACAATCCAACTATCAAAACTGAAGCTGCCCAACACGGCTTCAAAGACATGACCTATGGATTTTTAGGCTATCCGGTAAGTCAGGCAGCTGATATAACTATATTCAAAGCAGATTTGGTTCCGGTAGGAGAAGACCAAATACCTCATATCGAATTTACACGTAAAATCGTGCGGAGATTTAATGAACTTTATGCTCCAGTTTTAGTAGAGCCTGAAATAATAGTTGGCGAAATTCCGCGTTTAATAGGTTTAGACGGACAGGCTAAGATGAGCAAAAGCCTTAATAACGCAATCTTTCTGGCAGATCCACCTGAAGTAGTAAATCAAAAGGTCTGGAATGCAGTAACTGACCCGGCTAGAATAAGAAAAAACGATCCAGGTCATCCTGAAGTATGCACCGTATTTACTTATCACCAAGTATTTAATTCCGCAGAAGTGCCGGAAATCGAACAGGATTGCCGCCAAGGCAATATAGGCTGTGTAGCATGCAAAAAAAATCTGGCTTCTAAAATCAATGAGCTTTTGGCTCCTATGCATGAAAGAAGAAAAAATTACAGCATTTCTGATATTAAAGACATACTTAAAACTGGTACAGCTAAAGCACATGAAGTAGCCATAGAAACTATGCAGGAAGTCCGTGAAGCCATGAAGATTGATTATTTTAAACAATAAAAAGGGGAAATCCCCTTTTTATTGTTTCTATAATACATTTATACATCCCTTGGTCTCAAGGGATAAAATTATCACCATAATGAGCACAACTACACCCAAAATATTATTTTTCATTCTCTGCTTTTCTATCATCTGGTATTTTTCATAATAAAACTGTTCCTTTTTTTTATTTCTCAACTTTCTCAATTTCTCACCTCCACGGGCAATAAATAATTGCCAAAAACCCCAAAAAGAATATATCATGTAAAAAAACTGACTAATAAAAGGAGTGACAAAATGACAAACCTGTCAGAATTCGAGCTGAAGTTTTTGAGGCTGGAAAAGCACCTGCTTTTGCCCAACGTTACAGCAATAATTACCACTCAGCACCTTTATGATATACTTTTTCAATACTGTATAACAGTGGAAAAAGAACAAAAACTGCAGCACTTTATCAATATGATGGAAAAACATATTAAAAGCAAATCTAAAGCTCCTTTTTCCATGCCTTACAGCGAATTGGCCTTTCTGGAAGAAGGTCTTGAGGAACTTAAGCTTTTAAACTGGATGGAAGCCGATATTGCCTTATTTGAAATTAAAGTGTATAATTTGGAAAAATCATCTTCAGAATATATAGAAAATATTGTCGAAGTCCTCAACAATTATCTGATCTGCAAGCAGATAGACGACAGTAATCTCATCTATGTATATCCCAACTGGATTACCAAATATTAAAAAGGAGGATAAATTATGGAACTCAAAGGCAGCCGCACCGAAAAAAACTTGTGGGAAGCGTTTGCCGGCGAATCCCAGGCTCGAAACAAGTATACCTTCTGGGCAAGCCAGGCAGATAAAGAAGGCTACAAACAGATAGCCGCCATTTTCCAGGAAACCGCAGACAATGAAAAAGAACATGCCAAAAGGCTTTACAAATTCTTAGTAGGAGGTTCAATTCCGATCACTGAAGAAAATTTATTAGAAGCAGCTAACGGTGAAAATCACGAACACACCAGCATGTATCCTGAATTTGAAAGGATTGCCCGCGAAGAAGGCTTTGATGAAATCGCTGATGTTTTTCGGGAAATCGCAGAAGTAGAAGAGGAACATGAAAAGAGATTCAGAAAGCTTTTAGAAAATGTTAAGAATAAAACCGTATTCAAAAAGCCGCATCCGGTAAAATGGAAATGCCGCAACTGCGGATATGTGCATGAAGGAAATGAAGCCCCGAAAATTTGCCCGGCCTGTGCACATCCTCAAGGCTATTATGAAGTAATGTGCGAAAACTACTAATTTAAAAAGCGGAGAATTTAAAATCTCCGCTTTTTGTTTTACTAATAAGCCAGCAAAACTTCCCTCAAAATTTTAGCCCCTAAAAGCGATGTGTTGTCATTCTGCTCATAAGGTGGAGAAATTTCCACCAGATCAAAACCTACTATATTTAATCCTTTAAAAACAGCAAGGGTTTCAAAAAGCTCTCGCGAAGAAAAACCTCCTGCTTCCGGCGTTCCTGTTCCAGGAGCAAAAGCCGGATCAAGTACATCTATATCCAGGGTTATATATACCGCTTTATCTCCAATTTTATCCTTAACATCTTTTGCAGCCGATAAAAGCTGATTTAGATAAATACATGTATTTTCAGCCGCATATTCCATTTCTTCTTTCGTTCCCGAGCGTATTCCAAGCTGAAATACCCGCTTCTTGCCTAATTTTTCCGCTATTTTATGCATAACCGTAGCATGGGAAAAGTCTTCTCCTAAATAATCGGAGCGCAGATCAGCGTGGGCATCCATCTGGATAACTACCAGATCAGGATAAAAATCATGATAGGCATTTATAAGAGGAAGAGAAACCAAATGTTCTCCTCCTAAAGCAAAAACTTTTTTCCCCTGCTTTAAAATTTCCCTGGTCACATTTTCTATCCTTTTTAAGCTTTCCTTTACATTTCCAAAAGGAATTACTATATCACCCGCATCGTAAAAATTTATATCTTCCAGAGATTTATCCTGATATATGCTATATTCTTCTATGCCCTCTGAAACCTCTCTTATCCGATACGGAGCTAATCTGGCTCCCGGTCTGAAGCTGGTAGTCGAATCCATAGGAATACCCAGTATTACCTTATCACAAACCGTAAAGTCAGAAGAATTTCCCATAAAAGCAGCTTTTTGTTCTAAATAAGGTAATTTAAACAGACTCACTTTACTCATCTCCTGCAATAATCTTTTTAACAAAAGGCGGAAGTTTAAAAGCTGCTTTATGCACTTCTGCCGAATAATATTTCAATTCGGCATCATCACGCACATAATTAACTACTTCTGGGTCATATTTTTTGGATCCTACTGTAAAACTCCATAATCCGCTGGGATAAGTAGGGATGCTGGCTAAATAAAGCTTGGTAATCGGAAAAATACTTTTTATACCTTTAAAAGCCATTTGGATAACATCTTTATTATAAAAAGGTGACTCACTTTGTACTACCAAAATGCCGTCTTCTTTTAACGCATTGTAAACATTACGGTAAAAATTAGCTGAAAAAAGCTCTACTGCAGGTCCAACCGGTTCAGTTGAGTCTACAAGAATAACATCAAAGAAGTTTTCATGTTCTTGGACAAACTTTACCCCATCATCTATCACAACATCAGCTTTCGCATCATCAAAAGAACAGGCCAAATCTGGAAAAAAATCGCGGGCAGCCTGGACCACCCGATCATCTATTTCGACAAGTGTCCCTTTTTTCACTTTCGGATGCCGCACAACTTCTCTTAAAGCCCCCCCGTCTCCACCTCCTATTATAAGCACATTTTCCGGATGCGGATGGGAATTTAAAGCAATCTGGGTAATCATCTCATGATATACATACTCATCAGACTCCGTAGTCATTACCATACCGTCTAATAAAAGCATTTTTCCAAACTGTTCGGTATCAACTACTGCCAGATGTTGAAAAGGAGTCTTTTCATTTCTAAGCGTAGCCTTCACTTTACAGGTTAATCCCAAAAATGGAGTCTGATATTCAGTTACCCAAAGTTCCAATCTACCTTCCTCCTTTATAAAAAAACATATAAATATTTAACATCAAATTCAGATCAAACAATAGCAATATTATATACAATGGCATTTAAAATGCAAACCTATTTTTCCCTTTAAAAAGCAAAAAAATAAGCTTAGGTACCTAAGCTCTTATCTATATTTTTTATATAATTTAGAAAATCCTGCACCGACTTGCGACGCGTTTTCTGTTTAGGATAAATAACATAGAAAAAACGTTTAACCTTAGGATTCTTTATCTTTAACACCTTAATTTTCCTATACCCTTCAAGATTTTTCAATGCCCATACCGAAACAATAGATATTCCCATACCTGATTCAACTACAGCCAAAACTGCCTCTGTACTTCCAGCTTCCATATAAATATTTAAATCATCTTTCTTAACATCATAAGCAGTCAAGAGATCTTCAACCGCCTGCCTGGTGCCAGACCCTTTTTCACGGAAGATCCAACGCTCAGATAAAATCTGTGGGATTTCTATCTCATCCTTTTCAGCTAAAGCATGATTTAAAGGGACAATCACCACCAATTCATCTTCAAGCCACTTAAAACCATCTATCTTGCGATTATTTATCCATCCTCCTACAATTCCTACATCCAGTTCCCGTTCAGCAATCTGGCTGATTATTTTTTCTGTATCTCCTATATTCATACTTATACTTATATGATTATATTTCTCTTTAAAGTTCTTTAAAAGAGAAGGCAATATATACTGTCCCGGTATAGTACTCGCACCGATATAAAGCTTTCCTTTACGGCTTTCGGCAGCTTCCTCCATGGCTTTTTCAGCTTTTTCAACTGCTTTTATTATTTCTTTTGCATGGTGATACAAAATTTCGCCTGCCTCCGTCGGCTTTAACTTTCTCCCCGAACGTTCTATAAGCAAAATCCCATACATATCCTCCAAAGCCTGTATCTGTTTGGTAACTGCCGGCTGCGAAAGTCCAAACTCTTCAGCCGTTTTTGAAAAATTCTGAGTTTCGATTACCTTAATGTAAGTTTTTAATAAGTTAATATTCATTAATTCACCCACCTATCTTAAGAAACCATTCAATATAGTTTCAACTGCTTCCTCTTCAGTAAGACCCAAGGACATAAGCTTAATAAGCTGTTCGCCGGCTATTTTGCCTATCGCAGCTTCATGAGTCATAACTGCATCAGAGTCTTCTGCAATAAGCGCTGGAATCGACTTAATCTTAGCGTTGTCCATTATTATAGCATCACATTCGACGTGTCCGAAACATGAGGTCTTACCGGTTAAAGATGCTTTAAAAACCTGTTCAGAAGAATCTTTCGCTACTGACCTGGACAGGATCTGAGCATTGCCGTCCTTTCCTTCTATATATATATTAATATCAGACTCTGCTCTCTGCTTTCCATGAGTAAGAAGCCTTTCTATAATTTTAAGGCTTCCTTTTTCTCCAATATAAGCAACAGTCGAGCGGAAAGTGTCATCAACCCCCTTAATCTGTACCATTTCCAGCTCAGCACTTGCTCCTTCTTCTATCCTGATAATTGTAGAGGGGTTTAAAATCCTCTTGCCTTTTCCTTCTCCCTGCCCATAATGTTTTTCCGCATATTTGAGCCGGGCACCTTTTTTGACAATAATTTCATGGATACCATCATGTCTGGAATCGCTATGACTTGTATTGTGGATTCCACAGCCTGCTATTATAGTTACCTCTGCATCTTCTCCCACAATGAAAGTATTATAAACTTTATCCCGCATTCCCGGTTTAGTAAGTATTACCGGCACATGCACCGTTTCATTTTTAGTTCCAGGTTTTATCTCTACCACAAGGCCGCCATGTTCAGGATGTGAACTTATCTTGATATTCGAAGAGGAACTTCGTACAACTGCTTCCCCATCTTTTCGAATATTAACAGCTCCTGAAGGAATATTCTTTAAATTCGCAACTGCATTTAAAACATCAAAATCTAGATTATTTAATTTCATATATCATTTCTCCCCGACATTCTTGTCTCTTTTTGCATTCAATATCATCACATATAAGCGGCCATATTTCATCTGGTCTGCCTTCAGCAGCTACAACTCCATCTTTTATAAGAATTATCTCATCACATACCGGAAGAACATTTTCATTATGAGTTATAATAATGGCAATAGCCTTATCATTATTCTTATAATTACTCATAATTATATGTATAAGCTTCTGTATAGTCCAGAGATCAACTCCTGCCTCCGGCTCATCAAAAATGCTTAATTTTGCATTTCTCACTAAAACTTGAGCAATTTCAATGCGCTTTATCTCCCCTCCACTCAAACTGGCATCTAAATCACGTTCTAAATAATCTTCAGGGCATAGACCTACATCACGCAAAGTTTTACGCAGGAGATTATTATCTATATCAGGTTTGGCAATCTTAAGTAAATCCTGTACAGTAAGACCTTTAAAACGCGGAGGCTGCTGAAAAGCATAAGCAATCCCTCTTCTTGCCCTCTCCGTTATCGAAAGATCGGTTATATCTTCACCATCAAAATAAATATGTCCTTCAGTAGGCTTATATATCCCCATAATAACTTTTGCCAAAGAAGTCTTTCCCCCACCATTAGGACCAGTTATTCCGTAAAGTTTACCAGGTTCAAACTTTATATTTATTCCCTTAAGTATTTCTTTATTTTCACCATGGTCATCGACAGCCATGGTTATATTTTTAATTTCTAACATTTATTGCCCTCCAAAGCTGCACATAATATTGAACAATATTTTAACATAACTTTTTGTTATACTTCAATGAACTACTAATACTCATAATAAAAATAAAATCAAAAAATTTCAACTCTACAATAATGTCATATCAATTATATAAAACCAAAAATATGATACAAAATTTTCATCCATTATTTTTTCTAGTTTTGTAACAATTCTACCTCTACAGCATCTGCCATTCCTCTCCCCAAAGCAAGCCTGGTTCTTCCTATCTCCAAAACCACAGGCCCGTTAAATGGATGACGCGATATAAGCTTTAATTCAGTCCCCGGTACCAATCCCATTTCAAAAAGTTTTCTTTGTCCCTGAACACCTTTCTTTATAGTTTTTACCTTTGCCTTTTGGCCTGGAGTCATTTCATTTACTGTCATTCATAGTCCCTCCTTTTTGTGCCGGCAAAATTAAATTAAGTATAATACCTACATAACTACTACCTGTCTTGCCGTCCCAATGCGATAATATTAATAATCATTATCAAAAAATTCCTATAAAAAAAGATTATTTCGTCGAGGAATTTCGGCACTCAGGACAATATCCATAAAACTTCAGCTCATGGTCAACAATTTCAAAACCACGATTCTCCAATTTTTTTTCCAGTCCATTCAGTAAATCTTCTTCAACTTCATAAATCTTGCCACATTTAAGGCAAACTATATGATGGTGCCGGTGACTTTCATCATCAGAAAGCTCATAGCGGAATTTACCACCTTCAAACATAGTTTTATACAAAATATTCATGCTGGCCAGTTTTTCCAAAGTTCTATAAACCGTAGCCATTCCAATATTGGGAAGTTTTCGTCTTGCCTCCTGCAAAACTTCTTCCGCACTTAAATGCTTACCACGGTTATCCATCATAACCTCTAAAACAGCTTCCCGCTGTTCGGTAAGCTTGTAGTTATTCTCTTTAAGCTTGGCATTTATCTTTTTATCCATTTTTACTCCCTCTTTAGATAATAGCCCTAATTATATATTAACACTCTAAAAAAAAATGTAAAATCAGCTCTTTTTAAGATACCAGCCCTTTTCCACCCTTTTTATCTGTTCAAAAATCTCCCGTATCGACCACAGATTCACAAAAGCCATATATTCCCAGAACATAGACCAAGTCTTTTCCATCTCATTTGAAGAATGTTTATACTAAAAATCTTCAATCCTGCTGCTGTAGTTTTGAGCTTCCTTTTCCGCAAGAAGACCAGCAATAATCGCTGTTAAAGGCACCGCCACTATAAGTCCTATACTTCCTGCTAATGCCCGCACTATTTCCGTAGCAATCAGCTCGGTATTAAATATTCTTATTGCCGGTGTATTATAAGCCATCAATAAAAGCAAAAGAGGAAGAGCTCCACCAGTATAAGCCAAAATCAAGGTGTTGGCCATAGTCCCCATAATATCACGCCCAACATTCATCCCTGCACCCATAAGCTGCAGTCTATTTAAACCCGGATTAGCTTTTTTTATCTCATCAATAGAAGAGGCAATCGACATGGCAACATCCATGATAGCACCCAAAGCACCTGTTATTATACCGGCAAATAAGAGTCCCTGCATATCAACCTTCAAATTTTCAACATACAAAAGCATCCTGCTCTCTTCTGTAGCATAACCGGTTAAATGAGCTAAATCTCCTACCCACATAGCAATTAAGCCGGCAACAACAACTCCCCCTGCCGTTCCTAAGGTAGCTGCTACAGATTTGCGTGAAATTCCCCCTACAATGAACATAGTCAAAAGGGTAACCGCCACAAGCACAATGACAGTAACAGGTATAGGAGAATATCCTTTAAGCAAAAAAGGAAGCAAAACTTTATATATAGCCAAAATAGTAAATCCCAATGCTACCAATGATTTTATCCCTTTTATACCGCCAACAATAATAAGAGATAAAACAAAACCTAAAATAAGGTAATTCAAATAAGATGTACGGACCATATCCGCAATATAAACTTCAGATAACCTGCCATTCTCCTCTGTTATATAGAGAACTACCTTATCTCCTGGTTTAACAATTAAATCCCATCCTCTAGTCCCTGAAAGCGAGTTGCGCGCTTCTACTACTTTTCCCTTGTATTCTCCAGTAAGCACTTTTACCTTAATAATCTGTTCAGTAAAATAATGTTCATCCTGCTCCGGGCTGGAAGAGGCCTCATTAACTTCTAAAACTATAGCTTTTTCATATTTTTCAACAGGCAACTTGTTGGCTTCTCCGTCAGTCCCAATCGCCACTGGTAATTTGCAAAAAACAAAAATAACTAGAAAAAGCCCCCACATAAATAAAAATGCCAAATTACCCTTCTTCATAATACCCTCCCTTTGTAAAAGTTCGCTATTATTTTACCATAAAATGAAGAGTAATTTGGCACCAAACTAGGTTATACATTTTGTTAAATTGTCATAAAATAGTCAAAAACATACGCGGTATCCGTAGGCCCCGGAGCCCCTTCCGGATGAAATTGCACTGTAAAATACGGATAATATCTATGTTTTAAACCTTCCACCGTTTTATCGTTCAATTCCTCAAACCATATTTTCCATCCCAATTCAGCAAGCAAACCTCTATCTACAGCATATCCGTGATTTTGGGCAGTAACAAAACACCTGCCGCTTTCTAAATCTTTAACAGTGTGATTTCCCCCTCTGTGTCCAAACTTCATTTTATAAGTATTCGCCCCCGTGCTTAAAGCTAAAACCTGATGTCCCAAACAAATGCCAAGAATGGGAATATAATTTGGTATCTTTTGCAGTTCTCTTTGGACATAATTCAAAACTTTAGGATTCCCAGGCCCATTAGATAAAATAATTTTATCCGGGACAAACTCCATAACTTCTTCTGCTTTAGTCCATGCCGGGACTACTATTACTGTGCAGTCATAATCGAAAAGTTTGTTTATAATACTCTTTTTTACGCCCAAATCCCAAACTACAACTTTTTGTTTACCATTACCATAAATCATCTTCTTATCTATGCTTACCTTACGCGGCAAATCCTCATCCAGCATCTTTTTACTGTTGGCAGCCCTTTCTCTTACTTTTTCAATTGACTCAACCTTAGAACATATAACTCCTCCCATGCTGCCTTCTGTACGCAAAATCCGAGTAAGCATTCTGGTATCAATTCCCCGGATGCAGGCAACGTCATATTCTCTTAAAAATTGCTCCATGTTCCACTTGCTCTGATAATGTCCCGTAAGTTCGGCAAAATCATATAAAACAATTCCATTAACAGCCGGTTTCTCATATTCAAAATCATATTCATTAAAACCATAATTGCCAATCTGAGGATAAGTAAAAACCAGTATCTGTCCGGCATAAGAAGGATCAGTTATTATTTCCTGATAACCATTCATGCTGGTATTGAATACTATTTCCCCCTCCGCTTCACTTCCGCTTACAAGCTCTCCTTTGAAGACAAAACCGTTTTCTAATACTAAATATCCTTCTTTCATAAAACTACCCTCACTTTAAATTCCAGCATATAATTTTTTATAAGGTCTGTTTCCAGTGCTTATTATCTTATTAAACTCATCAATTTTTACATTTTCTAAATTAATTTCAAACAAACTTTTATATACCTCTAAATGAAATGTCAAAACCTCTTTATCCCTTTCCCCTAAAGATTCAACTCTTACATCCCGCCCAACCTCAACATTTCCTCTCATATAAATGACTCCTCCATGCATACCGCTGGCGCAAAAATACCCAGCTGGCCGCCAAGCATCCTGCCGGTTAATAAGTATTATAATTCCTCCAGCCATATATTCCCCTAAAAAATCTCCGGCAGTCCCTCCTATAACCAAAACCGGTTTTTTTTCTCCGAATTCTTTCATATGCACACCTGCTCTATACCCTACATTATCTCTAACATACACACTGCCACCACGCATACCGTAACATATAATATCTCCGGCACTTCCGTATACTGCCAAAGCCCCCCCATTCATAGTATTGGCAGCTCCATCCTGAACATTGCCATAAACCCTGATAAAAGGCCCGTCCATAAAGATGCCCAAATCATTCCCCGGCACCCCGTTGATTACAATGTCGAAATCACCTTCCAAACCCGCTGCAATATACCGCTGCCCGTTAACATTATTTATAACCGCGTTTTTGTCAGAGCTCAAAGCCTCTTTAATCATACCGTTAAGTTGGCGAAAATGTTTCTTATCACCATCTATAAAAACAGCCATCAATAAGTCCCCCCCTTAAACCCGGCTTCTGCTCTTCCAAGGAGCCTCCATGAAATTTCCGGAGATAATATACTCTGTTTAAAATCTGTGATCTTGATTTTTTTCTCAATTAAATAACGATATATTCCACATCGGTAAATATCTCCTATCAAAACAGTCCCAACAAGAACATCATCTTTTAATATAAATTTTTTATAGTTAAATTCCCCTCTAAACTCCTCTATAATTTCTGAATCCCTGTCGTCACAATTACTAAGACCGGCAGTAACAATATTTAAACCTAAAAGAGGAATGGAATTAAAAGCAATACTTCCTCTATATCTGACATTTTCACCTGCCATATTCGCGCCGGCAATCCTTCCTTGGATATAAGCATTAGGTAATATGGGAACAACTTTCTTTTCCCCAGAAATAATTTCATAAGCCTGGGCAACATCACCGGCTGCATATATTCCATCTATAGAAGTTTGCAAATACTCGTCAACTAAAATACCTTTATCAACTTTTAAATTCTTAAGGTTAAGCCAGGCATAATTAGGTTTTATACCAGCAGCAGCTATAACCATATCACATTCTAAAATCGTTCCATCGCTCAATATAAGCCGCTCAAGCTTATCTTCTCCCTCTTTTTCTTCCACTATATTCTGTATAAATATGCTGATTCCACGCCTTTTTAGATAATTTTCAACTATATTTCCAGCCTTCAAATCCAAAATAGAATTTAACAAACAATCCCCTGCTTCCACTACTGCAACATCCTGTCCTCTAAAAAACATACTCTCAGCTGCTTTAAGTCCTACTAATCCTCCCCCTATTATTGCAACATTTTGCCTTTTGCCCGCTTTTTTTAAAAAGTCATCTATTTTTTTTACATCATCAAAACTATGAAACAAAAAAACATTATCATAACCACCATTCAAAAAATCAGGAACAACAGGTTTTCCTCCAGTAGCAATCAGCAATTTGTCATAATGAATTTGCTCTGAACCTGGTTCAATCCATACAATTTTTGTTTCCGGATTTATTTGAACATTGCTTTGCCCTGTATGCAAGGCTACCCCATTCTGGACATAAAAATTTTTATCCCGATAATATATGTTTTTTTCAATAATTTTCCCACTTAAATAATAAGAAATCAGAGGACGTGAGTAAGCTTCATAAACTTCGTCAGAGATTATTATTATTTCCCCTTGTTTGTCTATTTCCCTTATTCCTTCTACCGCTCCAATGGCTGCTGTTGAATTACCTATTATTACATAACGCATAATTATTCCTCCCCATACCTTAAAGCCTCATTTGGACAATGCTCAACACATTGGGGCATATCAAAGCTATCCTTACATAAATCACATTTCAAAGGCAGAGATCGGCCGTTTTCACTCCCTTCCCTTATAAAACCATAGGGACAGGCTATTACACAGGTAAAACATCCTACACATCTTTCTTTATCAACTTTCACCACCCCCGTTCGGTTATCTTTAAACATAGCTCCACTTATACACGAATACACGCATAAAGGTTCATCACAATGCCTACACATCAAAGAATAAGAATTGCCTTCTTCTTCCTCAATAAATAACCGGGGAACAGGTTTTAAGGACGATAATTTAAATGCCTTAAGTAGGTCTTTCGGATATTCTGAATGGGCAGCTGCACAATAAACCATGCAAGTTCCACAACCTATGCAAAAATCTTCTATCACATAAACTTTTTTCATATAACAAAACCTCCTATTCACCTGCTGCCTTTATGCCTAAAATTTCAAGCTCTTTCTTATTAAGCCCTATCCCCCTTAACATTAGCCTGTTTCCCCTAAGGCTTTCTATTGCATTTATCCCCATACCTCCCAGCATTTCCTTGATTTCATGTTGCCAAGCAGTAAGGAGATTAACCAATTTACGCGCTCCAATTTCCGGATTAAGCCTTTTTACCAATTTCGGATCCTGGGTAGCAATTCCCCAGTTGCATTTTCCGGTATAACATTTCTGGCACATGTGACAGCCAAGTGCAATAAGAGCAGCCGTTCCAATATACACAGCATCAGCTCCTAAAGCAACAGCCTTAACTATATCTGAACTGTTGCGAATACTTCCAGCAACCACAATAGAAACCTCGTTTCTTATCCCTTCCTCTCTTAAACGCTGATCTACTGCAGCTAAAGCAAATTCAATCGGAATTCCCACATTATCGCGTATAGCCTGTGGAGCTGCACCAGTTCCACCCCGGAAACCATCAATAACGATAATATCTGCACCTGCCCTGGCAATTCCTGAAGCAATAGCCGCAATATTATGAACAGCCGCAACTTTAACTGCTACCGGTTTTTTATAATCAGTAGCTTCTTTTATAGCAAAAATAAGCTGTTTTAAATCTTCAATCGAATAAATATCATGATGAGGAGCAGGAGATATAGCATCGCTGCCTACAGGTATCATACGGGTATCAGCCACCTCCTGACCTACCTTTTCACCCGGAAGGTGTCCTCCTATGCCAGGTTTTGCTCCCTGTCCTATCTTTATTTCCACCGCTGCAGCCTCTTTCAGCATTGCAGGATTAACTCCAAACCTTCCGGAAGCTACTTGAACTATAGTGTGGTTCATACTCTTCTTTAAGTCAGCATGCACTCCCCCTTCTCCCGCGTTCCAATAAGTTCCCATAGTTTCAGCCGCTCGTGCTAGAGCCTTATGAACATTAAGACTGACCGACCCGAAAGACATAGCTGAAAACATCACGGGCAAATCCAGCTCCAGCCAGGGAAATATATCATCTTTAAATACCTCATCTTTTTCATTTAACGCCGACTTACGCCCCAAAAAAACTTTTAGCTCTATAGGCTCTCTTAAAGGATCAATTGAAGGATTAGTTACTTGCGAAGCATTCAAAACCATTTTATCCCAATAAACCGGATACGGCCGGTCATTACCCATTCCAGTCAACAAAACCCCACCACTTTGGGCTTGGCGATAAATATTCTTAATGTGTCTGTTTTCCCAATTGGCATTAAAAGTAAAATCATTAGCGTTCTTTCTTATAGATAAGGCGCCGGTAGGACAAAAAACTACACATCGATGACAATTTACGCAGTATTTATCATCACTTATTATCATTTGCCAATCTTCATCCCATCTGTGCACATTATTAGCACATTGATTGACACATATTTTACAACCTATACACTTTGCCTCATTGCGTAAAACTTCATATTCCTGCATGACTAAATTTATCCCCATAATTCTCTCTCCCTTTATGTTGACTTAAATAACCGTTGATAAATTAATTTGCTTCATCCTGTTTTAGGAAAATATCGTCTGCCCCTTCCAGCAAAGCTATAACCGGTTCTCCTCCCCGCGGAGCCCATATTCTTTCTAACTTTTCCCTTGCTACTCTTCTTATCGCTGCCTCCTCACTTGCTACATAAAGCCTGCTTCCCTCCTCTGCAGCTACCAAGGAACGCAATTTTATACGATCATTTAAGGCCATCATCCCATTGCTTGCCGACAATATTATGGAAAAAGGTCCATTAAGCAAAAGACTTCCATAAGTGCCTCTAAGCCGCCTCAATTTTTCCCGGTTTTTCTGGTCTTTTTCAGCTATTTGCTCCCATAAAGGCGGAGCCACAACTGCAGCAGCTTTTTCGATGGAAAGGTTATTTTTGCGAATTAGAAAGTCGAAAATATAAGTTATTACCTCTGTATCCGTCTGTAAAGTACATTCATACTCATACATTTCTATAAACCTTCGGTTGGCATCATAAGAAGAAATTTCACCATTGTGAACAACCGACCAGTCCAAAAGATTAAACGGATGAGCTCCGCCCCACCATCCCGGAGTATTGGTGGGAAAGCGACCGTGCGCAGTCCACAAGTAACCTTTATACTCGTCAAGACGATAAAACTCTCCGGCATCCTCCGGATAAGCTACTGCCTTAAAAACCCCCATATTTTTACCGCTGGAAAAAACATAAGCCCCTTTAATAGTCTTATTGATTTTCATAACCGCCTGTACCATAAATTCATCTTCACTCATACCTGCTTCCATCAGCTTTTGTTCTTTTGCTCTTACAAAATATCTCCATATCTGGGGAGGTTTTTTTACTGTTTTTACCTTTCGCAAAGGCATCGCTTCGGTCATACCCACCTTAAGATTGCAATTAAGAAAATCTTCTGTTTTCTGGCGCGCTCCTTTATCATCAAAGAAAATATGCAGAGCATAACAATCTTCATAACCTGGATATATACCATAAGCAGCAAAGCCTCCACCTAAACCATTGGATCTTTCATGCATAACCGCAATAGATTCAATAATATCAGTTCCAGAAAACATCTCTCTTTTTCTATCTATAATTCCAGCTATAGCACATCCAGACGAAATCCTTACCTTACCTTCGTTCATAACTTCCCTCCTCTATGCAAAAAAGCCCTTAGCCCCAGATAAACTGGTGCTAAGGACTTCTTTGTCCCATAAAAATATTATTTTAGAATAGCAATTCGATGCACCTTTGCATCTTTTATCTTTATTCTAATTTTATGCCTTCTTTAGCTGGAAAAGCAATACTGACAAAAAAGATATAATGTATACATTCTGCAGCAAATAAAAAGTCTTTTATCTGTTCAACCAGACAAAAGACTTGCAAAGCTTTATATTATTCAAAATTTATACAGCCCGCATATTACATATTATATGCATTTTCTCCATGCACTGAAACATCAAGCCCAGCCTCTTCTTCTTCCCTGCTTACCCGCAAAGGAATTAAACCTTTCAATACATTCAGTATTAACCAGGTCATAAAAGCAGCATAAAGATAAGTTACTATTATGCCTATAAGCTCTGCCCGAAAAAGATGAACTCCTCCATAAAGAATTCCGTCAACCCCTGCAGGATTCACTCTCTTTGAGGCAAATATTCCTGTAGCTAAAGCTCCAAAAGTTCCACCTATTCCATGGATGCCAAAAGCATCAAGTGCATCATCATATCCTAAATAAGTCTTTAATCTGCTCACTGCAAAATAACACAAGGGACTTACCAATAAACCAATAATTAAAGCTGAAAGAGGAGAAACAAACCCTGCCGCCGGGGTAATAGCAACCATTCCTGCAACTGCTCCGCTGGCAGCACCTAAAACCGTGGGTTTCCCTTGTCTTATCCATTCTATAATTATCCAGGAAAGTGAGGCAGCAGCTGCAGCGGTATTAGTGGTTAAAAGTGCCAGACCTGCAATTTCATCAGCTTTTAAAGCACTGCCAGCATTAAAACCAAACCATCCAAACCAGAGGAGAGCAGTTCCTAAAACCGTCATCGGCAGATTATGGGATACAATCGGCCCGGGATTTTCCTCCCGCCGCTTGCCCAGCACCAAAGCAGTTATCAATCCGGAAACCCCTGAACTTATATGAACCACCATACCACCTGCAAAATCCAAAGCGCCAAGCTTACTTAAAAAGCCTCCTCCCCATACCCAATGGGCAAGGGGATCATAAACTAAAGTTGTCCATGAAAATATAAAAATTATAAAAGCAGAAAACCTCATTCTTTCGGCAAAAGATCCGGTTATAATAGCTGCGGTTATAATCGCAAACATGAGCTGAAAAAGAGCAAAAACCGAGTGTGGCACTGTCCCAACATAAGCATTATCGGAATTAAAAACTACATTTTTAAACCCCAACCAGTCTAGTCCTCCTATGATTCCTGATATATCCGAACCAAAAGATAAAGTATAGCCTATCATAATCCACTGGACAGAAACTAACGCCATAATTACAAAACACTGCATTAAAATACTTAAGACATTTTTTCTTTTTACCATGCCTCCGTAAAATAAAGCTAATCCAGGAGTCATAAGCATTACTAACCCGGTGCATATTATCAGAAAAGCAGTATCTCCCGAATTCAAACTACTCCCTTCGGCAGCTGCAACCGGATAAGTCATCAAAACGAGCAAAACTAGACTCAAACCAATACAACGCGGTAACATATTTTTCAACATCATAATATAAACCCCTTCTTGATAAAAACGGCACTTACCTGTTGTGGTAAGCGCCTTTGCTTTCACTTATTTAAATTTGATTCAATTCTGAGAACAACCTAAAGAGCACTGTCTCCTCTCTCCCCGGTGCTTATCCGTATAATATCTTCTACCGGGTAGACAAATATCTTACCATCTCCAATTTGGCCTGTCTGACATACCTTAATTATTTTTTCAACAATCCGATCCTTCCAGTGATCCCTGCATACAATCTCTACTTTAACTTTGGGAAAAAGGTCTACTTCAACCTCCTGCCCCCGGTAATACTGTTTTATATCTTTCTGCAATCCCCTTCCCATCACATTGTAAACAGTCATTCCTCTTACTTCCATTTCATTCAAAGCTTTCTTCAAAACTTCCAAACTGGTAGGGCGTATAACCGCTTCTATCTTTTTCATATGCCAGCTCCTTTCTTTTTTAATTCAAAAGCTGATTTTAATCTATCAATATATTGACATTGTATTTATTAATCCACCGATTGAGCTGAATCATATATGCCAAATACTGAGCATCTCTCATAAGCTGACCAAACCAAGGCAAAGTAAAAAACTGCTGCTCGTTTTTCAGATATTCTTCCAGTTTATCTCTATCCAGCAAAAATAAAATTGGTGATGACGGATTTTTTAATATATTTTCCATTTCCCTTTTCACCATTCGGTAATAAATGGGATGGTGCGTTTTCGGATATGGAGTTTTAGCCCGGTATAAAATATCTTCTGGCAGCAAACCTTTCACAGCATACCTTAAAATACCTTTCGGCATATTTTTATAAAACTTAATTTCTGAAGGTAAATTCCATACATATTCAATCAACCGGTGGTCACTGAAGGGAACTCTTATTTCCAGCCCCCAGGCCATACTCATACGATCTTTACGATTTAATAGCGTAGGCATAAAATGATGAATACTAAGATAAGCCATCTCCAACAGCCTTTGTTCTTCTTTATTCTCCTCATATACTACAGGAACTTTCCTTATCGCTTCCTCATATCGATATTTAACATATTCCGTTAAATTAATCTTTTCTTTTATTTGTGGCCTTAAAAACATGCTTCTTTGGTCAAGCATTCTTATCCATGGAAAAACTTCCGTTTTTAACATAGCACTATCAGTAAACCATGGATAGCCTCCG
This sequence comes from Thermosyntropha sp., assembly GCF_017656155.1. Classification (GTDB taxonomy): domain Bacteria; phylum Bacillota; class Syntrophomonadia; order Syntrophomonadales; family Syntrophomonadaceae; genus Thermosyntropha. The sequence continues at coordinate 30,425 of NZ_JACDOH010000005.1, forward strand.
AAAACTTCATCTGCACATTCTCCCGATAATGCAACAGTGGCCTTCTTTTTTATTTCCCGGCAAAACAGATAAAGCGAAGCATCAATATCTGCCATACCCGGAAGGTCATTAGCTTCCAAAGCCTGATTTAAAGCCTGAAAAAGTTCTCGATTGTCAAGAAGCACAGTATTATGTCTTATCTTTAAAAAATCAGCCACCTTTAAAGCCCACTTTGCATCAACATCTTTTTCAAAGCCATCAGCTCTAAAATAAACTTGATTATCTTCATAATCTACGGAAAAAGAGCTTATATCGGCCAAATAATTCTCTTTGCCAGCACATTCAGTCGTTAAAGCGGTTATAATGCTGGAATCGAGTCCGCCGGAAAGCAAAGTACAGATATTAACATCGGCATTAAGCTGTTTTTCTACTGCATCAGATAAAATATTCCTTATATTGAATGCTACTTCTTCTATATCAGCACTTACAGGAAGCGAAGGAAGCTGCCAGTAAGAAACCTCTTTTATTCCCTGCCTGCTATATATCATATAAGAGGCAGGTTTGAGCTCTTTTATATTGCGAAAAACACCATGCCCCGGTGTGCGTCCCGGTCCCAAAGCTAAAATTTCACACAACCCTTCCCGGTCAATTTCCGCTTTTACAGATGGATGGACTAAAAGTGCTTTTATTTCCGAAGCAAAAATCAAACATCCGTTTTTGAAAGTATAAAAAAGAGGTTTTACCCCTACTCTGTCCCGGGCTAAAAATAAGGTTTTATTCCTCATATCCCATATCGCCAGTGCATAAATACCATTAAACCTTTCAAGGCATTTTTCTTTCCAATTCATATAAGCCAGTAAAACCACTTCAGTGTCAGAATTACGCGTGCTGAAAATATAACCCGCTTTTTCTAACTCCTCTCTGAGCTCAGAAGCATTATAAAGTTCACCATTATAAACTATAACATAAGCATCTTCTCCTCTCTTTCTGATCATGGGCTGGATCCCTCCTGCCGGGTCTAAAACAATCAATCGCCTATGCCCTAAAATAACTTCGTCATCCTCCCATGTTCCTTCTGCATCTGGTCCACGATTTTTAAGTATCTCCATCATGTTTTTTACAATATTTAAATCTCCCTTAACATTTTTATTAAAACTTGCCAAACCTGCTATTCCGCACATTTTGCCACTCTCCTTTATTTTTTCAAATAAGTAAAAAAGAGCCGAAGAAATATATCTTCGGCTCCATTGCCTCTTTTAATATATGCAAAAAGGTGGCAAAATAGTGCTTAAAAATAGACACTATTCAATTAAAATCTGATTAAATATTGCTTTAACTCCCAGGGAGTTACCTGCATATTATACTCCTGCCACTCCTGCATACGCCCTTCTACCATTTTTTCATAAATATGCTCTCCCAATGCACTTTTTATCACTTCGTCTTTCTCTAATTCCTGGAGAGCTTCCAGAAGGCTTCCCGGCAAACTCTGGATATTCAAGGCCTTCCTCTCTTCTTCATCCATTATATATATATTTCGATCAACCGGTTCAGGAGGTTCTATCTTGTTTACTACTCCATCTAACCCTGCCTTTAATAAAGCAGCCATAGCCAAATATGGATTACAGCTGGGATCAGGATTTCTAACTTCAATGCGGGTACTCATACCTCTTTTAGCTGGAACCCGAACAAGACAACTGCGGTTTTTCCCCGACCATGCTATATAAACAGGGGCTTCATAACCAGGCACTAATCTCTTATAAGAGTTAATAGTAGGGTTAGTTACCGCGCAAAGAGCACGGGCATGTTTTAATATCCCTCCTATAAAATAGCGCGCAGTTTCACTTAAACCATCCGGATCACCTGGATCATAAAAGGTATTATTTCCATCTTTAAAGAGAGAAATATGAGTATGCATACCCGAACCGTTAACCCCATAAACAGGTTTAGGCATAAAAGAGGCATACAGCCCGTGTCTCTGGGCAATAGATCGGACAGTTAGTTTAAAGGTCATTATAGCATCAGCAATTTTAAGAGCATCAGCATACTTAAAATCAATCTCATGTTGACCTGGAGCTACTTCATGATGAGAAGCCTCAATTTCAAAACCCATCTCCTCCAATGTCAAATCCATGTCCCGCCTTGCATTTTCACCCAAGTCCATTGGTGCTAAATCAAAATAACCTGCCTCATCCTGAGTGCGGGTAGTTGCTTTTCCCTCTTCGTCTGCCAAGAACAGGAAAAACTCCGCTTCTGGTCCTACATTCATCACATATCCTAAATCATTAGCTTCTTTTAAAATCCTCTTCAGGTTATTGCGCGGGCAGCCAGCAAAAGGAGTTCCATCTGGATTTCCCACATCACATATAAGTCTTGCTACCCTTCCATTAGAACCACTGCGCCAGGGGAAAAGCACAAAGGTATCAGGATCAGGGAAAAGATACATATCAGATTCAGAAATATCTGCAAAACCATTTATAGAAGATCCGTCAAACATAATCTCTCCATCTAAAGCCTTCTTAAGCTGGCCTACCGGAATCGCAACATTTTTCAATATCCCTGAAATATCAGTAAACTGCAACCTTAAAAACCTCACATCATATTCCTTAACCTTTTCCAAAATAATCTCCTTTTGAACTTCAGTCATATTTTCTTCCTCCTTATTGTTTTTTTTCATTAGCCAAAATCAACATGCGTGCAATTTCACGCTTTGCCACCCCGTGATTCATACTTTCTCTTTGCAGCCAGCGATGGGCTTGGTCTTCATCCATGTCATATTTTTTCATAAGAATTCCTTTAGCTTTTTCCACCAGCTGGCGTGTTTTTAGCTCTTCTCTTAAGCGATCAATCTCTTTCTTAGCTGCATTTATTTTGTTTTGATAATAAAAAGAGACCTCAACTACAGCTAAAAGCACATCCGGATTTATAGGTCTAATAATATGCGGATAATCCTGCGCAAAACATGTGGCATCATTATTTCTGGTTATAAATATTACTGAACCCAAATTATCCCCCTCAATAATACCTGCTATTTCCTTCACATTACCCCCTTCAAGTTTAGAATCAATGATAACCAGGTCAGGATATAGGCTGCGGCATACCCGCAAAAGCTCAAAAGTATTAATTGCCTCTGCCTGAACCTTAAAGCCTCCACAAATCAGTACATCTTTTATAAAATTGCGGCTCAATTGATTACTATCGCCAATCACAATGCTCCCTTCATCCAAAAATCTTTCACCTCTCTTCGGGGAAGCTACACCCATTTAAATATTTAAAACCTTGTGAACAAGCAACTCTTCAACTTATATGGCCTTTTATTTCCAAAAAAAAGGGGCCACGGTATAAAGCCTTTCGACTGGCTTTACCCGGGTCCCCTTCGCCCTGACCAATTATTTTGTTTACAATTTTATTTTAATCAATATATTTTAAAAAACAATATTTTAACCTGCAATATATTGTATACTTTAGAAATTCAGGTTATCTTTTGTTCAATACAGATTAATATCCGTAATATTAGCTGCATTCATGAGGACAATAAAAAATTTTATTCCTTTCTTTTATCAACTATATCTGCTTCATTTTTCAAATCCTGAAGATACTGCCTAAAAACCTCATTTTTTTCCTGTTCTAAAAGTTGATATTTTATTTCTTCTTTAACTTCTTCAAAAGAAGCCTTTTTAGCTTCACTTCTTTCTCCGGCCTTTATAATATGATACCCAAACTCAGTTTTAACCGGTTCTTTGGTAATCTCTCCCGGCGTTAATTTTAAGGCAGCTTCTTTAAATTCAGGCACAAAGTTAGTTTGTTCATTTACTATGCCTAAATCCCCGCCTTTTTCTTTGCTAGGGCATTTAGAATACTTTTTGGCAAGGTCTGCAAAATCCTGACCTTCAGCTATCTTTTTCAGAATTTCTCTGGCTTCAGTATCTGTGTCAACTAATATGTGATAAATACGGATACCTCCAGGTTCAGTAAATATCCTCTGATTATCTTCATAATATTTTCTAACCTCTTCATCACTGACCTTAACATCTGAAGTAACCTTTTCTTTAAGCTCCATATACATTTTTTCTATCTTAAGCTGTCTCAAGAGTTCCTTTTCTGTTACTCCCATTTTGGCAATAAAATCTTTATACCCTTCCTCTCCTATCCTGTCTTTAAACGCCTTTAAATCATCTTCTACCTCTTTATCGGTAACCTTTATACCTTCTTTTTCAGCTTCCTGTTTAATTAAAACCTGCAAAACCAAATCATCGTAGGCTTTCTCCTTTATATTTTTCAAAATTTCTTTATCCTTTGCTTCATCGATACTTCCCATTTCCGACTCATAACCTTTTTTCAACATGTTATAATACCCATCAAACTGTTCTGCGGTAATATTTTCTCCATTCACTGTTGCTATTACATTACTGTCACCTTTAGCAGCACATCCCGGTAAAATAAAACTTACAAGCAAAACTAAAATTAAAATAAGCCTTTTTTTCATTTTTCTCATCCTCCCATCACAGCTAAAGGCAATTATAACATACTTCAACTTCAGGAAAAACAAAAAGGGAGCATAAAAGCTCCCTAAAATCTGATTATTTATCCTAAAATTATACAATCCCCTGAGCCAACATAGCATCGGCAACTTTTACAAAACCGGCAATATTAGCTCCCACCACCAAATTACCTTCAAAGCCATATTCTTTGGCAGCTTCACTTGCCTTCTTATGAATATCAGCCATTATCTGCTTAAGCTTAGTATCTACTTCTTCAAAAGTCCAGCTGTATCTCATGCTGTTTTGAGACATTTCCAAAGCTGATACCGCAACACCGCCAGCATTAGCAGCTTTGCCCAAACCATAAAGAATCTTGTTCTCAAGCCATACATCGACAGCTTCAGGAGTACAAGGCATGTTAGCACCTTCACCTACGGCAATAACTCCATTGGCTACCAGAGTTTTAGCATCGTTTTCATCTAATTCATTTTGGGTAGCACATGGAAGAGCAATCTGGCAAGGAATGCTCCATATCCCGGTACCTTCAAAATACTTGGCATCCTTATGATAATTTACATATTCCTTGATACGCTTCCTTTCCATTTCTTTTATGCGTTTTATGGTATCAAGGTCTATTCCATTTTCATGGAGTATATAACCATTTGAATCACTCATAGCAATTACTTTAGCACCCATCTGCATAGCTTTTTCTGCTGCATAGATAGCAACATTACCTGAACCTGAAATTACTACGGTCTTATCCTTAAAGCTTTCTCCTTTAGTTTTAAGCATTTCATCCACAAAATAAACTAGTCCATAACCGGTAGCTTCTTTTCTTACCAAACTTCCGCCCCAGGTTATACCTTTGCCGGTTAAAACACCTTCATAAACATTTCTTATTCTTTTATACTGCCCAAACATATAACCTATTTCTCTTGCACCTACTCCAATATCACCAGCAGGCACATCTGTATCTGCTCCTATATGCCGGTAAAGCTCAGTCATAAAACTCTGACAGAAACGCATGATCTCTCCGTCTGATTTACCTTTGGGATCAAAATCACTGCCACCTTTACCGCCGCCTATGGGTAAGCCGGTAAGCGAATTCTTAAAAATTTGTTCAAACCCCAGGAATTTTAAAATGCTCAAGTTTACTGAAGGATGAAATCTAAGTCCGCCTTTATAGGGCCCAATAGCGCTGTTAAACTCTACCCGATATCCCTTATTTACCTGCACTTTTCCGTTATCATCTACCCAGGGAACTCTAAATATAATTATTCTTTCCGGCTCCACAATCCTTTCTAAAACTCCACTTTCCACATACTCCGGATGTTTTTCAATAAGCGGCTCCAATGATTCTAAAACTTCTTTTACTGCCTGATGAAATTCAGGTTCATTAGGATTTTTCTCAATTACCCTTTCCAGTAAATCATTCAAATACGACATTACCTTTCCCCCTTTGGAACATTCAATATTTTTTTATATTCTCAAATTATAAATTTTATATGGATAAAGTAAATAGATTATCAAAAGATATATTGTATTCATAAGTTTTTATAAACTTCGCAAATATTTGTCAATGCTCAGAGCTGCCTTTTTACCTGCGCCCATTGCTAATATAACTGTGGCAGCACCACTCACAATATCTCCTCCGGCAAAAACACCTGGTTTAGAAGTCTTTCCAGTCTGTTCATCTGCAATTATATTTCCTTTTTTATTTACCTGTAGCTGGTCAGTTGTTGCTGCGATCAGAGGATTAGGGCCCTGTCCAATCGCCATAATAACCGTATCCACTTTCAAACTGTATTCAGAACCCGGAATAGGGACAGGTCTTCTTCTGCCCGATTCATCCGGCTCACCCAATTCATAATTTTGACATATAATTTCACATACCCGTCCCTCGTTATCTCCTTTTATTTCAACTGGACAGGACAGGAAGATAAACCGAACACCTTCTTCCTTAGCATGTTCAATCTCTTCCGCACGGGCTGGCATTTCCTTTTCCGTCCGCCGGTAAATAATATAAGACTCTTCTACTCCCAGGCGTAAAGCAGTGCGGGCTGCATCCATAGCAACATTGCCTCCTCCAATAACTGCAACTCTTTTACCTGTTCTAATCGGGGTTAAATAATTCGGAAAATCATACGCTTTCATCAAGTTTACCCGAGTCAAAAATTCATTGGCTGAATAAACCCCGTTAAGATTTTCACCAGGAATATCCATAAAATAAGGAAGCCCAGCCCCTGTTCCAATAAAAACTGCATGATACCCTTTTTCCCGCATAAGTTCATCAACTGTCCACAGTTTACCTATTACACTGTTAACTTCTATCTTTACTCCTAAAGCCTTAATATTTTCAATTTCCTTTGCCACTATCGATTTAGGTAAACGAAATTCAGGAATACCATAAACCAGAACTCCACCTGCTATATGGAGTGCTTCAAAAACAGTAACCTCATGTCCCATTTTGGCCAACTCAGCTGCACAGGTAAGGCCGGCCGGACCTGACCCTACCACTGCAACCCTGTAACCGGTTGGAGATTTTCTGGTATATTGCAATTCTCCATTAGCCAATTCATAGTCAGCTACAAATCTCTCTAATCTACCAATTGCCACGGGCTCATACTTTTTACCCAAAACGCACATTTTTTCGCACTGATTTTCCTGCGGACACACACGCCCACATACTGCAGGTAAACTGTTTTTTTCTTTGATTTTAGCAGCTGCAGCCAAATAATCCCTTTCTAAAATAAGCTTTATAAAAGCCGGAATATCTACTCCTACAGGACATCCTTCAACACATGAAGGTTTATTACACTGCAAACAACGCTCCGCTTCCTTTATAGCCAAATCTTCCGTATAACCAAGTGCAACCTCGTGAAAACTTTTTATACGCTTTTCAATCGGTAAAAGGGGCATAGGATATTTGTTTTTTATTATCTCCCGAGGCATTATTTCTCACCTCCTTGACAACAGCGGCAGCCCAATGAAGTTAAAGCTATTTTTTCCTCTCTCTCGAACATCTTGAGACGCCTTTTCGCATTTTCCCAGTCTACCAGATGTCCATCAAACTCAGGCCCATCCACACATGCAAACTTCACTTCATCCCCTATCTGAACCCGACAAGCGCCGCACATCCCGGTTCCATCTAACATGATTGGATTAAGGCTTACTAAAGTTTTAATTCCCTTCTCCTTAGTAATCCTAGACACAGCTTCCATCATCTGAATCGGCCCTATCGCCATCACCATATTTATTTCTTCTTTATCCATGATTTCAGTCAAAACTTCGGTAACAAATCCTTTTCGCCCATAACTCCCATCATCAGTTGTTACATAAAACTCATCGCTTACTTCATCCATTTTATCCAGCCATATAAGATAATCCGCACTCCTCGCGCCAATAATGGAAATTATCCGGTTTCCTTTCATATGCAATGCACGAGTAATCGGGTATATAGGAGCAACTCCAACTCCTCCGCCTACACATATTACAGTTCCATAAAAATCAATCTCAGATTCCCGACCTAAAGGTCCTACTAAATCTAAAATCATATCTCCGACTTCCATTTTACCCAAATCCTGTGTAGAACGACCCACTTCCTGAAATATAATAGTTATTGTTCCCTCCCTCTTATCACTGTCAGCAATAGTTAAAGGAATTCTCTCTCCGTATTCATCTTTGCGAACAATTACAAACTGTCCTGGCTTTGCTTTTTGGGCAATAGACGGAGCATCGATCATAAACATTTTAATTCCCGGCGCTAATAGAATCTTATCCTTTATCGTATACATAAAATCCCCCCCATTTAATAATTTTAAATATAATTCTTAAGCCTTTTATTTCAATTGTAAATACTCAAACAACAAATTATACTGTATACCTAATATTTATTAAAAAAAGCCGGCCTAATATTTATTAAGTTATTATTTTTTTATCTTGTGATTTTTTTCTTTATTTGCCTTAAATCCTGCTTGTTCTGTCAATATCACAGCATAATCAGTCCAACACCCTTTGAAAAAAAATTTACTTTATGATATAAATTATCATAACAGCTTACAAATTGGTATTTTTATTAGGTTAATATGATATAGAGAAAAAATACAATTTTTTGCTTTTGTGAATACAATAGCAAAATGTGAATATCATACCCTGTAAATTACGAAAAAAGCAAGATTAGCTGCCAAATGCTCTGAATAAATTGTATACAAAGCCATATCATATTAAAATTTAAATAAAAGCAAGGTACGGAAAGCTTACCAATGAAAGGAGGTAGTAAGACATGAAGTATATTTCAGTAGTAGTACCTGAAGAAATTGACCGTGAGTTGCGCTTTGCCTGTGCAGATCAAGCAACCACAAAATCACGCCTGGTAAGAAAATTAATTGAAGATTATCTGGAAGAATGGCGTAAAGAATTTGAAAAAAAAGGAATCCCCCTCCCCACTGAAGAACCAAAAGAAGAGTAATTTTCGGCCTGCCTTACTCAAAAAGGCAGGCTATTTTTATTTCTCCTGCTATGTAAAAATAATCCTTTCTATACTCCCCAACCTTTTTTACCATGTCTCCCAACTTTCATTATTCATAAAATTTTATTTTTTTGTATTTTCATATTTCATGAAAATTTATTTATTTTCCTTGCTAATTTATCTTTTTTCAAATTATTGCTAATTTGTTTGTAATAGTATGTTATGTTAATATGTTATTAAGATAACAGTATGTTATGTTTTTGTGATATGTAGGGGGGATCAAAATGTTAACTGTAGCTGCTGGTTTGGCTATCGGAATTTCATTGATAAGCGGCACATTAAGCATGCTTTATGTATTTAAGAGGGTCTATCTGGAATCGTAATATTTTATATGCCAAACAATAACAGGCCGGAAAAAATTTTAACAAAGGGGGGATTAAATTGACGGAAATGCAACAGGTTTTTCTTTTCTATACCTTTGTTTATTTCTTGGTCAAAGGAGCAATATATATAGCTATATATATAGCAACTATAATCATTGAGAAAAAAGCCCGTGAAAAACATGCACTTCTGCAAGCTTATTTAACCCATAAAAGAGCTGATGAAAAACAAAGATGGCAGGTGGCTTATGCTTTATACAACAAACGGCATAAAAAAACCAAAACTATGTGGAAAAAAGCTGCTTAAAACCATTAAAAAAGGGACTAACAGAAGTCAGCCCCTTTTTTTCTTGTTCTATTTTACCTTAACAATCATTTCTACTTCACAGGCTGCATTTAAAGGCAAAGCATTTACTCCCACTGCAGCCCTTGTATGTTTTCCCCGCTCGCCAAAAATCTTTTCTACAAGCTCAGATGCCCCGTTTAAAACCTGTGGCTGTTCATAAAAATCGTCTGTACTTTGAACATACCCGGTTATTTTTACTATTTGATCAATATCATCAAAGGAATCAAGGCAGCTTTTCAAAGCAGCCAAACAGTTTATTAAACAAATTTCAGCTGCTTTTCTTCCTTCTTCTAGTGAAAGATCGCGTCCCAATTTTCCGGCATAAACCAGCTCACCTTCTTTTATCGGCAACTGTCCCGATATATATACAAATTCTCCGGATTTAAGAGCAGGCACATAAGCTGCCAAAGGTCTAGCTGCTTCAGGAACAGCTATTCCCAACTCTTTTAGCCTTTCTTCCACTTTCACTTTTAAAACCTCCTATCTGATAATCCCTTCTACAACTGTAAATATAAACAAACCATAAAAAAGACCGCCTAAAAGCAAAGTCCCTGCACTTATAACTTTGCGCTTGCGCAGTTCAAAAAATATAACTCCGGCAGAAGCTAGAGCGATAAGTGCAGCCAAAAACATTCCTCCCCCTTTAAGCTGCCAGTTGGTGAGAAAAATCCCGATAGCCGGTATAAGTGAGCTTTGAAAAACCATAGCACCTGTAATATTGCCCAAGGCCAAGGTATCTTTATCCCTTGAAATCCAGATTATGCTGTTGAATTTCTCCGGCAATTCGGTGGCAACCGGAGCAATTATAAGGGCCAGGATAAATGCAGGAACTCCATACATAACTGCTATTTCTTTAACTGAACCTACAAATAAATTGGCGCCCCATATTATCAGCACCAAGGCTACTAAAACCTGAAGAATAATTCTACTTAAAGTAGGTGAGGAACTTTTCCGATCAAAATAAAACACTGGTAAACAATGATCCGCATCTTCTTCCCTTTCCTCACTTATAAGCACAAAGAGATAATATATATATGAAATAACCATAAATCCAGCAATTATAAGCTGCCAGTAGCGAAGTTCATGAGGAATAAAACCAGTTAAGACTGCAGCTGCAAAGACTATAAGAAAAAAACCTAAATCACGCGACATTGTTTCATAATCAGCTACTACTGTTCTGCCGCTCTCACGCCTAGAGCTAAAAACAATAACTGACATACCTGCCACAAACATGGCTAAAGTAGAAAGCATCAAAGGAGCTCCTAAAATTGCACCTATACCTATCTCATGCCCGGCTGTTCCGTGTCCGAATAAAATAGCAATCAAAGGTATCATAGTTTCCGGCAAGGCAGTTCCTACCGCTGCCAGCACACTCCCTACCGCACCTTCCGAAAGGTTAAGCTTAGCCCCAAGCCATTCAATTCCGTTAACAAAAACCTCAGCTCCGATAAGAATTATTCCCAGGCTGATGATTAAAACAGCTATACTGCTCATCGCTTTTCTCCTTTCTTGATTCCTGTTAAAAACTGAATTGGACTATAATTTATCATCTTTAAATTCCTCTAATTTGTTATTAAATCACTAATTATGCTTTAAATCAAGACAAAAGCTTTTTCTGGAATTTGCAAATGCTTAAGGGTAAAATAGGAAAGGATAATTAAAGTAATAAGAAACCTATTTCAATGGAGGTTAAAGTTATGCGTTTTTATGCTGATTACCATGTACATACTGATTTTTCCGGTGATTGCAACACTTCTATGGAAGAAATGATTAAAAAAGCAATAAAACTGGGCTTAAAAGAATTAGCCTTTACCGATCATGTCGACTACGATTACCCTGACCCCAGTTTTGAGGCGATAGATTATAATACCTACACTAAATTTTTCGAAGAGCTTAAATCAAAATATGAGAAAAAAATAAATCTGCTCCTCGGAGTAGAAGTAGGATATCAGCCTCATATCAAAAAAAACATAGAAGAACTTCTTCAAACTTATCCTTTTGACTTCGTCATCTGTTCTACCCACATGGCAGATCGCCTGGATTTTTATACCGGAGACTTCTTTCAGGCTAAAAATCAGAATGAATCTTACCGCAGATACTTTGAAAATGTCCTAGATGCAGTTAACCAGTTTCAAAACTATGATGTATACGGCCATCTAGACTTCATCGTTCGATATGGAAACTTTAAAAGCAAAACCCTGGCTTATGCAGATTTTAAAGATATAATTGATGAAATTTTGCGCAAAATCATAGCCAACGGTTCAGGAATAGAAATAAATACTTCCGGCTACCGCTATAAACTTAATCAGCTTCATCCTCAAACTGAAATTGTCAAAAGGTACAAGGAATTAGGCGGAGAAATTATAACCGTAGGCTCTGACGCCCACAGAGCAGAAGATTTATGTTCTCATTTCGATATCGCATATGCCCTGTTAGAAAAGCTTGATATAAAATATATCGCAACTTATCGCCAGCGCAAATGCAGTTTTGTAAAAATATTCTAAGCCGGGATTACATGTCCCGGCTTAAATCTTCCTTTACCAAAGCTTTGCTAGCAATAACAGGAAAGACCTCCATCAATCATAAAAATATTTCCGGTAATCCACTTTGACTCATCAGAAGCAAAAAATACTATACTAGGGCTCATATCTTCCGGATAACCTATCCGTTTCATGGGAAAAAGTTTATTAAGTTTATCCATCTTGCCTGTAGCCTCGAGATGGTCAAGCATAGGCTGAAGCATTGGAGTAGCAATATGGGAAGGACACAGGCAATTCACCCTTATCTTAGGTCCCAATTCGGCTGCCAAAGCCCGGGTAAGCTGAACGACCCCGCCTTTCATAGCACAATAAGCCGACTGGTTTTTAGTACCTAAAACCCCCAATATGGAAGAAATATTAATAATGCTTCCTCCTCCGCTTTCCAGCATAAGAGGAACCATAATCTGGGTAACCATAAATACACTCTTAAGATCAACCTGATAAGTATAATCGAGTTCTTCGGGAGTAATCTCTAAAAAAGGCTTAATCATAGCCGATCCAGCATTATTAACCAAAATATCCAGCCTGCCCCATTCATTTTTCACCATATCCCGCATCTTTTCAATATCCGCTATTTTAGTTACATCAGCTGAACAGGCAATAGCCTCTTCTCCATGCGATCTTATAATTTCCACCGTTTCATTAAGCGGTTCCAGCCTTCTTCCTGCCACCAGGACCTTAGCCCCTTCTTTAGCCATATCAATTGCTGCCTGCCTTCCTATACCGGTTCCTCCACCCGTAATGATAGCCACTTTACCTTCTAATCGCATCACATTCCCTCCTAAGTCTGGTTTATAGAGTATTCAAAGTCATTATTCGTCACAGCCAAAAATTATCCTTTTAAAATTTCAATAAATAAGCTTTTAAAGGCGGCTTGTATAAACAGCCGCCTTTAAAAGTTAAGGTTCTTTATAAATCTATCTTTAAAATCAGGTTCCAAAGCGAGCTCAACATAATTAATCTCTTCTTTAATTTTCCGGGCTTTATTTCGCATTTCAGAAGAAAGTAAAGCTCTTATTGCTCCTTTCGCTGCTGCATTGCCTATATTCTTCACTTTTTTTAAATCAACTGCAGGCAAAAGACCAATCCTTATACAATTTTGCGGATTAAGAAAACTCCCAAAAGTTCCAGCTAAAAAAATATATTCCAATTCATCAATTTCAGCTCCGGATTTATCTATAAGAACATCTATCGCCGTCCTTACGGCAGATTTTGCTAGCTGAACCTGTCTTATATCTTCCTGGTTAAAAACAACAGGAACGTTTTTCACCTTGTTTATATCATCACATATTACAATCTCCTTGCCCCTTTTATCGTTTTTAAAGATTTTTAACCTTTCTTCAGCTTTCGTTGTTATTATCCCTTTTTCATCAATATATCCGGCATCCAAAAGACAGGCAGCAAGGTCAATAACTGCTGAACCACATATATTTTTTATTAATCCCTGCCCCATAAAACTAAAGCAAAGATTTTCTTCCCCATCTAAGTAGAATTTATCTATGCTTCCAGGACCTGCTCTCCCGCCACAGGTTATATTCCCTCCTTCAAAGGCTGGACCTGCAGCAGCAGAAGCTGCCCACATCTCACCCTTCCACCCTAAAACTATTTCTCCATTAGTTCCAATATCTATGAGAAGAAAGCTTTCAGGAACTTCAGGTTCCAAACTTAAAAGACACCCTATGGTATCTGCTCCTATAAAACCTCCAATTTGCGGGAGGATAATTAACTCTGCTTCCGGATTGGCATTAATGCCCAGGTTATATGCATTCCAGTTCATCTCCTGACTAAAAAGCCCCATATAAGGAGCTTTAGAAAAACCTTTTATGCTAAGATTAATTAAAAAATGCAACATAACCGGATTTCCTACCGCCGTAAAACGATAAATCTGGTCAGGAGATATATGCCATCTTTCCATAAATTCCTCAATCATGCTGTTAATATTATTAATGAGTATCTGATGCAGCTTTTCTAAACCTTCTGATTTTTCAAGACAGTAGCTTACCCTGGAAATAATATCTGCACCGTAGATTCTCTGCATATTAGTTTTAGAGGAAACCCCAATAACCTTACCTTCAAGTAAATCCACCAAAGCAGCAAAAAGGCTGGTAGTTCCTAAATCCATGGCAATACCATAAACTTTATCTATCTGTTTTTTTATTTGCTTAATTTCCCTGGTTTCAAATGCTAAAGCCTCAAGCTCTATCAAAGGCCTTCCTGCACGATCCAACAAAGAAAGCTCATTTATATTTTCTGTTGACAACTTTAGAGAATAATCTTTTAAAGCGCTGTTTAAACGATCATAAATAGGAACAGGTTTTTCACTATCCAAACCAGGAATAAAAAAACTTAATATCTCTACTTTATCATCACTTTTTATATCTTCTATTTTGTCATAACTCAGATTTTCTTTGGTTACAAAAGAAATACTTTCATTTAAATATACTGTAGTTTCACCATATATGCGGCAGTAACATGCCAACCTTATTCCCTGTTCAATTTCATCTTGAGAAAGCTTCTCCTGTTCAGCAACGCTGATTTCACTTACCTTGCCTTCTACTTTAACCCGGCATTTTCCACAAATTCCCCGTCCTCCGCAAAAATCATCTATTGACCAATTGTTAGTCGCCAGAACCGTCCACAAATCCTGTCCTGCGGGAACCCAGTACTCATATTCTCTTCCTCTATTGATAACCCGGACCTTAACCTGTTCTGTCATAAATCCTCCTTTTCTATCTATAAGTAATAATTCGTTCCGGACAAGTATAAATATTAAACCTTTCCCCACGGGTAAACCCTACTAAAGTCACGTTATTCGTCTGAGCCAACTCTATTGCCATACTGCTTACTGCCGATCTGGAAACCAAAATCCTTATCCCCATCTTAAAAGCTTTATAACAGATTTCATGTGTAATCCTTCCACTGCTTAAAAGAATTTTATCAGACAAAAAAACATTATTTTTTAAACAATATCCATATAACTTGTCTACCGCATTATGACGCCCTATATCTTCCCTGGTAACTAAAATCCTTTCCCCGTCTGCGAGGCTCATAATATGAACAGCTCCCGTCAAACGATGAATTTCAGATATTGCAAGATGTTCTCCCATCAAATCCAGTAAATCGTCAGCATAAACCTTAAAATTCGCTATTTCCTCCCTTATACTTTCTCTACATTCAGAATTTAAATTTATGTTTATTTTATCGCTTTCTATTTCAATATCTTTAATATCTTCAAAACTCGTTATTTTCCCATTCAAGGCAAGATTGCCAATCACAAGTTCTTCCAAATATTCCGGACTGCAATAAAAAACATTGTAAAAAACATCATTTACAAAAGTTTTATAAGCATTTTCCACAATTATTAAATCATTTTCTTTTCTTGCCCCCTTTCCTCTTATATATCTTAAAATAGTTTTACCAATTATCTTTTCTTCCTTAAACATAAATGCAACTCCTTTTAACCAGATAAAATACCATAACAAAAAGGCGGCACCAAGCCGCCTCAGAAAAAATCAATTACTCAGCTCTTGTTTCAGTCATAACAACAAATGCAAAAATCAATGTCCAAACAAGAGCAACTAAAAGAGCTATAGTAGCACGGGAAAAATCTCCCTCTGCATATGCTTTGTTACCTATTGAGTAAAGATAATTAAATACAATCAAACCAATACCAGTCAAAATATATACCGCTTTCTTTACTCCTTTAGATAAAGAAAAATTCTTAGCCCACCCGCAGAACTTAACAAAGAGAACAATCGCCAGAATGATAATCAAAATCGCGACGATAGGATTATAAAATATAGCTGCACCACTTGCATGAGCAGTTTCCGCACCAAAAAACACTGATCCTGTTCCCCCCTCTCATCTATAATTAATTTTATTATTTTATACCGGCTGGGACAAGTCTGATTTCACTTATATTAATTATCCTGTTATATTATTCTGCTTTTTTTGTTTTTTTCCTGCCTAAATAAATATTTTAAAAACTCCAACTTTTTTCAGTAATATATTTCATAATCATTTACAAATCATCATATATGTATTATAATTCTTGTTGCAAGAATTTTAAAGTAAGCAAATCAGATAGTCGCGGGTAATAATTACCTGAGGAAAGTCGGAGCTCCACAGGGCAGGGTGCTGGATAACATCCAGTGGGGGCGACCCTAAGGAAAGTGCCACAGAAACAAACCGCCTCTCAAAAAAGAGGTAAGGGTGGAAAGGTGAGGTAAGAGCTCACCAGCGTTTAGGCGACTAAACGGCTAGGCAAACCCCACCCGGAGCAAGACCGAATAGGGGAACTATGAAGTGGCCCGCTTCGTTCCCGGGTTAGGTCGCTTGAGGTGTCAGGCAACTGGCATCCCAGATAGATGACTATCTAATACAGAACTCCGCTTATAGATTTGCTTACTAAAAAAATCAGCAAAAAATGTACGCCTTTTAGGTGTACATTTTTTCATTTTTACAGCCATTTTATTTTATCTGCCGTTTTCTTCTCTTTTATACTGGTTGCTAACCCTTTCCAATTTATTTCTGATTTCGTTCTCTAATTTTTCCTTATTTTTCGTTCTTTTTCTGCATACCGCTTTTTCTCTTCTCTAAGTCATCCAAAAATATATGTACTTCTTAATATTATATAGTTAAATTACAAAATTATTCATTCTAACATCTTAGTTTTTTATATTTTTTGTCACTTAATTGCATAATAATCAATAATTTTCGTTTCGTAAAATTTTCCTTTAACTTTAATATCTTATTAAGATGTAATCGTTTTACTTTTTTGTATTTTTATTATATTCGGAATTTTGTAATAAATAAGGCTTGGACATAAATATATTTTAAAAACAATACCCATCTTACCTTAAATTTTTTATTTCTAAAAAAGAGGAGGATTATTTTTATGGATTTCAGATTAACTGAGGAACAGAAAATGATGAGAAGAATGGCTCGGGAATTTGCGGATAACGAAATTGCACCTTATGCCCAGCAATGGGATAGAGATGATTATTTTCCGGTAGAAACAGTTAAAAAAATGCATGAGTTGGGACTTATGACTATCGGAGTCCCCGCAGAATACGACGGACCAGGCCTTGATCATGTAGCCCAAAACATAGTAACCGAAGAAATTGCCCGTGGGGATGCCGGCATAGCAACCACTATGGCTGCTAGCACCCTTCTGGCAGCTGACCCGGTGCTTATCGCCGGAACCCACGAACAAAAAAAATGGTTTTATGGTATGCAAAATGAAGGTGCTATTGCGGCCTTCTGCCTTACAGAACCCGGAGCAGGTTCAGATGCAGGCGGATTATCAACCAAATGTATAAAAGACGGCAATTATTATATATTAAACGGAACCAAACAATTCATAAGCAATGGCGGAGTAGCCCAGATATATACTGTATTTGCTACTCTTGATAAAAAACTTGGCCACAAAGGCATATGTGCCTTTATCGTCGATCGCAACACCCCGGGGGTTTCTGCAGGACCTAAAGAAGATAAACTAGGTATCAGAAGCTCCAATACTACACAGGTAATCTTTGAAGATGTACGTGTTCCTGCCCAAAACCTCTTAGGCAAAGAAGGAGAAGGGTTTAAAATTGCCATGAAAACCCTGGACCTTTCCCGGGCCTCAGTTGCCGCTATGGCAGTTGGAGTTGCCCAGGCAGCGATGGAAGCCTCCATAAAATATGCTAAAGAAAGAATCCAGTTTGGCAAACCGATAGCTTCTTTCCAGGCAGTACAGTTCATGCTGGCAGATATGGCACAGTATATTCATGCGGCACGACTTTTATACCTTGAAGCATCCTCCAGACAAGACATGGGGCTTCCTTTCACCCAGATAGCATCACTGGCTAAATGCTTTGCCGGAGATACAGCCATGAAGGTGGCTACTGATGCCGTACAAATATTTGGAGGCTATGGATATACTAAGGAATATCCCGTAGAAAAATACTTCCGGGATGCTAAAATAATGCAGATATTTGAAGGAACTGCCCAGGTGCAGAGACTGGTAATAGCCAATGACCTTTTACGTGGATAAAATAATAAGGTTGGCCAAAAAGGGTTTTTAATCCCTTTTTGGCCAATCAGCTTCCTGAACCCCAACAATCAATGTTTACCTTAGCATCTACTTTTATATCAGCATTCCTGATAAAATCCTCATCTTCTATAACATCTTCAAGTTCACGACGCCACTTGGCCAGGGCAAACCTGCTTATGTCTATACAGTCTACACCCCATTCCTCCTTCATTTTGAGAATTAATTTCTGACAGTCACGCTTTATCTGTTCTTCTACCGCTTTTTCCACCTCTCTAATATAGTTGGCATCTTTGATTAGAAAACGTTCAGAAGTATAATGTTCTACCAATCTGCCGTTAATTTTCAATTTAATATGAAAAATGAACTTATCCCCTTTTCTTTCCACATAGACTTTCCTTTGACTTGCAATTTCAACTGTACCTTTATCTATTTGTTTCCCCTCTTTGGTTATAATAAAGGGAATATGACCGCAGCAACGTTCTATTCCTCGCAGTAAAATAAGGGGAACAGTCTCATTCATATCTGCGATGGCAATCATCTTATCTTTTTTAAAAATAGCCGTTCCATCAATCTTGTAATTTTTCCTCTTATCGGCTGAAAGCACTGGTAATACCGGATTCTTTCCAGTAGTTGTTACAGCATGAGCAAAATCATACAGAGTAGTAATAGCAAAAAACTGATTTTTCTTTTTACTGCTGAAAACCTTAGGAAGTTCAAAACCAAGATACTGATTATTCTGGTGAACTTCTTTTAAAAATTCATAACTACCCCCTTTAACAACTGCCATATAAAGCGATTTTTTTATGCGGGGATTACGCACATAGTTGTCTATAAAAGAATATAATCCTTGATATGCCAGCTTCTCTCCATAAAGTGCCAGCTGTATATGTCCTAAAAGGAGGGTGCTTGGAAACCGTGTTCCTCTTTTAGACCTCGTATCACCAACCGTTTTTCCTTCTACTGGTTCTATCAATTCTTTATTTCTCTGGGCCACATCGGGATAAAGCACAGTTACTCTTACCTCTTTCCCATTTTCCTTTGCCAGATCATAAGCAGCTATTAAAGGTACATTAAAATCCTCAATATCCTGTGCATCCCAGCAACCGCAAACGAAAAGTAAAACAAAGAAAAGTAAACTCAGGCTAAGATGCTTTTTCATAACCAATCCTGCCTTTTCGGAAAAATTTAACTATATGGCATAAAACCGGCAATCCCAGGGAAATGAGCAAAAACATACTCCCTGCAAAATCAGCCAGTTTAAACACAACAACTAAATTATCAGGAATGAGAGCAATTATATATATAGCCAAAACAACAAGCAGAGTCACCCATATATAATATTTCCGGTTATCCAATTTCAAAAGCCGGCAGATTGAATAAGCACTTGCCAGATTTAAATTGAGAACTGGACGGGCACCTATTCCCAGCCAGAAAACGAGAAAAACTATTTCTAGCCTTTCTAAAACAGCAATTTGCCTCACACTTAAAAGGTCTAAAACCGGCCAGATCAGATATTGCAAGCTTTTCGGTCCCAAGATGAGAAGGGAAACAACAACCACCATTAAATAAAGCAAAAGCACTATTAATTGTCCTGTAAAAGCTGCCTTTAAAATTTTTTCTTTCCGGTTCACCATCACATAAGCTACAAACAAAAATTCTATTCCCGCATAAGAATAAAAACTCTCTTTTGCCCCTTTTAATAAACCGGTAACATTCAATTCATTCAACGGTAAAAATGCAGTCCAGTCTCCCTGGGGAATTAAAATTATAATAACTAAAAGGTCAACCAATAATATCCAGAATAAAATCTCATTAAGCCTCGCTACAGTTTTGGCTCCTTTGCTTACAGCATAATAAACCGAAAAAAGAATCAAAAAAAGAATCACAAATATAGGAGTTCGAGGCAATAAAAAAGTCTTGGTTATTTCAGCAAAAATCCTGATAACGATTGACTGAAAGAAAACAATATATGCTGAAAAAAGTACCACAATAACAAATCCTAAAAACCGACCAAATAAGAGTTGGCTTACTTTTATAAAGTCTGGCTCACTGAAATCTTTGTAAAGACTTACTATAAAATAAATGGACAATACAGGAACTGTTACCCCCAAAATAACTGCCAGCCATGCATAGTGGCCTGCTTCGGCACTTAAAACCCGCGGCAAACTTAATATACCGGTAGCAACTTCTGATCCTACAACAAGAAAAACCAGCTGTTTCGGAGTAATTTCAAACCTGTCCTTATCCATCTGTTTCCCTCTTTCTTACTGGATTCTGTCCGGGTATCGATACAGGACGCTTGGTCATTTTAGAAATAAATCCGCGTAAAATTGAATCCTTAAGGTCAGGATAACGCATAGGTGCATAGGGAGAAAAATAGGGAACTCCCATACTTTCAAGACTTATCAGATGAGTCAAGAGTAAAAACCATCCTACCGAAAATCCAAATATACCAAAAGCAGCCGCCATCAAAATCATAAAAATCCTGACTATCCTGCTGGCCATGACTAATGTAGAGTTGGGAAGGGCAAAGGTGCTTATAGTAGTAACCGCAATAATAATTATAATAGCGGGGCTGGCCAGTCCGGCCGTAATGGCTGCCTGTCCCAAAACAATACCAGCTACTACGCCTATTGTCTGTCCCATAGGCACAGGGAGCCTTAATCCTGTTTCAATAACTAATTGAATTATGACCTCCTGAATCATGACCTCCAGAACTACCGGAAAAGGAACTTTATCTCTTCCCTGGGCCAGAGTAATTAAAAGCTGCACAGGGATAAGCTCAGGATTAAAACTTAAAAGGGCAATATAAAGTGCAGGCAGTGATACAGCTAAAATGAATGCCAGATAGCGAAAAAGACGATTATAAAAGCTTATTACCGGTCTTTCTATATAATCTTCCGAAGCCTGCAAAAAGCTGTTAAATACGCTGGGGATAATTAAGGCATCGGGAGAACCATCAGCCATTATAACAATCCTGCCCTCTAAAAGTTCCATCATTACCTTATCAGGTCTTTCCGTAGTCTTAAACTGTGGAAAAGGTGTGTAATGATGATCTTCAATTAACTGCTCAATATATTCGGTTCCCAATATCCCGTCCATATCTATCCGGTTAAGTTTATCCCGCACATTTATCACTATTTCAGGGTCAGCTATGTCCTCTATATACATTAAAACTACATCTGTCCTGGTTCTCCTGCCTATAATCAATTTTTCTATCACCAGATTAGTATCACGCAAACGTCTGCGGACAAGAGCTGTATTAACTATAACATTTTCAACAAATCCTTCCTTTGCACCGCGTAAAGCCCTTTCTAAGTCGGGTTCTTCAATCCCCCTTCGGTCTGTTTTACGAATATCAATTTTTAAAGCTTCACTTATACCATCAAAAATTAGTATCACAAAACCATCAAAAACTGCCTGTAATAAATTATCCAGATTGTATACCTTTTCTATCTGACTTACATTAAGGCAATTTTTATATATATGGTCTATTAAATAATCTGTTCCTCTCTTGTTTAATTCTTCACCACACGCATAAAACATTAAAGACCTTAAAACATCCTGCTGCAGGCTTATATTATCTATCATGCCTTCAAGATGAATTACATACCCCTTAATCTCATGCTCTCCGCCAAGACAAAAAGGGCGTCCAACCATATCATCATTTTTAATCAAATAAGGCTGAATAAGTTCCATTTTTTCTTCCAACTTTAGCGGAAGCTTATAAGCACTTTCGGCTGGCAAAGCAGCTTTGCTTAAATTTTTTTCTTTATCTTTATCTTTTTTCTTTTTTCCAAAAATAAACATCAAACACCTCATATAAACCTTTGTCTTTTTCATTTATATAGATTTGCCAGTTAAATCTTTTATATACAGGGACGCTTTTATTTTTGGTCTAAAATCAAAAAGAGGTATGCATTATATGCATACCTCCAAAAAATTATTTATTTTCTTATGTGATATAAACAAAGCCCGTTAAATCAATCAATTATTTTTTCTTAGATCCTTTTTTGCCGCCTTTGGCAGCCGGTTTTTTTTCTTCAACAACAGCAACTGCATCTTTTAAAGCTTTTCCCGGTTTAAAAGCTGGAACTTTGGTAGCAGGAACCATAATTTCTTCACCAGTAGCAGGGCTTATTACCTTTCTTTCTTTGCGTTCACGAACCTCAAAACTGCCAAAACCAATAATCTGTACTTTGTCTCCTGTAGCTAAAGCCTCTTGAATAACTTCAAGCATTGCATCCAAAGCCTTACCTGCATCCTTTTGAGTCATTTCTGCCTTTTCAGCCAAAGCTTTCACCAGTTCTGTTTTATTCACGCCTAATCCTCCCTTTAATTTATTTAGCCATATTTTAGATTCCCCAAAAAATCCACAATTCCTGCCTGAAAACCATTTTTTTTAAAGAATTTTATAAAAAATTTTACTTTATAAGCTGTATACTAACATTCTGCCATTGCAAAGGCAGTTTTATACATCAAATCCCCATTTTATGGGACTTTTTAGCCCAACAAAAAATTAATCTAGGACCTCCACAATTGCCAAATCCGGTTCTTCAGCCAGATTAATAAATTCATTTTCCCCTACCATAACAATAGGCCTAGTAGGCTGGGTTTGATGAACATAAACTACAACTCCACGCTTATTATTGGAAAGCACCACTTCATTCCCCACATAAAAATTAGCTACTCGATCATAAAAAACCTTGACTATCTTCGGATCAAGCTTGCCAAATGATTCTTCCCATAAAATATCTGCTGCTGCATAAGGAGAAAGCTTTCCTGCATAAGTGCGATTGGAAGTTACAGCATCATAAACATCAGCTACCGCTACTACAGAAGCAAAAAAGTTAATTTTGCCTCTAACCCCCATAGGATAACCTGAACCATCCAGTCTCTCATGATGCATGAGAACTGCTCTTGCAACATCATCATCTATATCCTCACTCTGCATCAGAAAATTATAGCCTAATATAGGATGTTTTTTTATCTCCTCAAACTCCTCCGGTGTTAACTTTCCCGGCTTATTTAATATATCACTGCTTATATACACTTTACCTATATCATGCAACATGCCTGCCATGCCCAATTTCTTAATTATACCTTCTTCACACTTAAGCCAGCGGCCAATAAGTATAGAAAGGAGCGAAACATTTACCGAATGAGTAAAAAGATAGTCATCTTTATCTTTCATAAGCCGCAGATGCTTAAAAATATCATTTACGCTAAAAACCTGCTGCTGTAAAACCTCTACGGAAGCTTCAATTTCCTTATGATCCAAACTCTGCCCAAGCTTAGCTTCCAGCATAAAAGACTTTACCAGATCTAACGAATCATCAAATGCCTCCTCAAACTTTTTAGTCGTCCTAACCTGAGGGCTTGCTTCCATTATGTAAACTTCGCTGATGCCGCGGTTGGCAAAGCTTTTTAAATGCTCTTCAGCTATTACCGTTCCCTTAGCCAGCAACAGTTTACCATCATAAGTAAATATATCTTTTCCCAGTTTCATTCCTGGCTTAAGCGTATTCACCCTTATTTTAAGCATACATCATTCTCCCTCTATTTCCTTTATTCAATAATTTTAATTCTACAAATAGCAATCTAATCCTTTTTAAAAATACAAATTAAATGCTCCAAAAAATTTTATCGTTCAAAATATATTTATATTCAATTTCATAGCCCAAAATTCTGCTTTCATCCGCCAGCAGCTTTTGAAGGTAAGGCAAAAATAATTCTTCAGTCTCCTGATGCCCGGCATCAATAACCGCCAAACCTGATAATAAAGCATTTTTTGCCTCATGATATTTCACATCACCTGTTACAAGAACATCTATGTCCTCAGGAATTCCAGGAGCCAAACTCATTCCTGCTCCGCTTATAACCGCTACTTTTTTAACCTTTTTGTCTTTATCCCCCACAACCTTTATGCTTTCAAGATGTAGCCTATCCTTAACCAGTTTGGCAAAATCCTCAAGGGTAATTTCATTTTCAAGCTCTCCCATCCTGCCTGTACTGTAAACCTTGCCCTGATTTTGCAAAAGGTAAATATCATAGGCCACTTCTTCATAGGGATGAGCAGTAAGCATAGCATCTATAACCAAAGATAAAACTGATTCAGGCACAATAGTCTCCAGGCGATATTCTTGCACTTCTTCTAATATCCCTTTCTCCCCTATAAAAGGATTGGTCCCTTCTCCCGGCTTGAAAGTACCAATCCCTTTAGTGCGAAAACTGCAATCCGAATATTTTCCAATATAACCTGCTCCTGCCCCATTAACTGCTTTTCTTACTTCTTCAATATGGGTTTCCGGGACAAAAACTATAAGCTTATAAAGTTTTTCCACCATCTCTGAAAAAAGAGGCTTTATATCCTGTAATTCCAAAAGTTCAGCTAAAAAATGATTAATCCCTTTTTCTCCGGCATCTAAATTGGTATGAGCAGAATAAACGCTTATATCGCTTAAGATAAGCTCTCTTATAAGCCTTCCCTGAGAGCTGCTGTAACTTATCGTTTTAAATTCTTTAAAAAAAAGAGGATGGTGGGTAATTATCAAATCCGGCCTGCAGTTTAAAGCCTCTGCCAAATTGCTTTCATCTAAATCCAAACAAAGGAGAACCCTTTTTACTTTCTTATCAGACGAACCTAGAAGAAGTCCGCAATTATCCCATTTTTGAGAAAGTTTTAAAGGAAAATGCTTTTCCATTATCTTTACAATATCTTTAACTCTAGCCATACAAAAACCCCTCCAGCTCTTTAATTTTTTCTTCATAACATTTTTTAAGCCGTTTCTCTTCATATCCAGTAGAATTACTCAGTTCATTTACAATTTTCCTGTATTTTTGTAAATAATATCGTAAAAAATCAGGGTAAGATTTAGATCTTAAAATTAAAGGGCCAACTTCCGCCTCTAAATCAGATAAAAAATACGGTGTCCCTCCGGGTTCAGCACTTATAACTATAAAAAATTTCTTGTTTTCATATACGACCTTTTCTTCCAAAACAATCCATCCTTTTTCCGCTAAAGCCCTGCGTAAAACTTCGGGACGGCTCATCGGCTGAAATATAAACCGCTTAAAACTTGAGGCTTTCTTAAGGTCATCTTCTAAAATCCCGGTTATAGTTTCTCCTCCCATCCCGGCAATCACCACATTATCAACTTCTCCGGGGCTTATTACCTTAAGCCCATCTCCCAGTCTTACTTCAATTTTGTCCTCCAAGCCGTGCTTTTTAACTTCACTCTCTGCCCGCTCATAAGGAAAATTATTTATATCAGTAGCAATAGCAAAAGGCACTATATTATTTTTTACCAGATAAATGGGTAAATAGGCATGATCTGTCCCTATATCCGCTAAAGATCGGCCTTTAATTATCATTCCGCTTATTGCCTGCAATCTTTTATCATGCACAATTATCTTAACCCTTTCTTCTTAATTTATTGCTATAATATAACCTAGATAAAAACTATAAGCAAGATTTGTGCAATATAAGAAATTTAAGCAAAAGAGGTGTTAACCTTGGAAGAAAAGCATGTTGTAACCTGCTTTTTAGAATATGAAGGCAAAATCCTTCTTTTAAAAAGAAGCAGCCAGGTAAGTTCTTACCAATATAAATGGGCTGGAATAAGCGGATACATCGAACCTGAAAACACCCCTCTAAAACAGGCAGAAATAGAATTGTACGAAGAAACCGGCCTTAAAAACGAAGAGGTTGAACTTATAAAAGAGGGAGACCCTATCCCGGTAATCGATGAAAAAATGCAAAGAAAATGGATAGTCCACCCTTTTCATTTTCGCCTGTTAAAACTTAAAAAACTTAAATTAGACTGGGAACATACTGAATTCAGATGGATGCTTCCCGAACAGATGCTGAAACTGTCTACCGTGCCTGGACTTTATGAAGCCTGGGAGAGAGTAAAATGAAAGATATAATTGAAGAAATAATAAAAATAAAAAATGATAAAAGTCATGGAGCCAGCTATCTTGCCCTGGAAGCAGTAAAAATTTTAAAAAAAGCGGCCTTATTCTCTGATAGTTATGATAAAGACCATTTTCTTTCATATATGCAAACCTTAGCAGATGAACTTAAACTATGTCGTCCTTCTATGGTGTCAATTTATAACCTGGTTACATTATATATGCAAACATTAACTCAAAAACTCAGCTTAAGTGAAGAAGGAGCTAACTTAAATTCAACCGCCGCCTGTTTAGCAGACAAGCTTATAGAACAAACTCTTCTTTTGCAAAAACAGCTTATTCAAAAAGGAGCAGAATTAATTCAAAGTCATGACATTATAATGACCTGCAGCTACAGCTCTACTACAGTCGAAACAATAAAAACCGCTTATAATCAAGGAAAAATCTTTACTGTATTCATTGCCCGCTCTCTTTCTCCGGCAAGCACCTGTGCTTATGGCGAAATGACTGCAGATAAATTGCCGTCATCGATAAACAAAAAGGTAATCCCCGATAATTTAATCGAAGATTACCTTATAAAAACAGATTATGTCATTACTGGAGCCGATACCGTTCTGAACGACGGCACCCTTATAAACGGCTTCCCAACTGCTAGAATAGCCTATCTAGCAGATAAACTGGGCATCCCATTTTATGTGATCTGCGAAAAGCATAAGCTAGCACCGGCCGGTTTTATACCTCAAATAGAAACAGGTTTTGATCAAATCCCGGCTCATTTGATTACCCACATTATATCAGGCTAAAATTCTACCTCTGGCAAATCCTTCAGGCTTTCCTTAAGCTCTGCATCGGAAAACTCAATATCCTCAGTTTCTCCCGATAAATAACGATCATAGGAATAAAGATCTAAATGACCGTGTCCGCTCAAATTAAATACTATACACCTTGCGACTCCTTCTTCCTTAGCCTTTAGAGCTTCATCAATAGCTGCCCTTATAGCATGAGCAGACTCGGGAGCCGGAACAATTCCTTCATACTGAGCAAAGAGCATAGCTGCCTCAAAGGTTGGGTTTTGTTTTACCGCTACTGCCTCTATCAGCCCGTCATGATAAAGCTGACTTACTAAAGGCGATTCTCCATGATATCTTAATCCTCCTGCATGAATGCCGGAAGGGGTAAAATTATGACCTAAAGTATACATCTTAACCATAGGAACCAAGCCTACTGAATCCCCATAATCATAAGCAAATACCCCTTTAGTAAGGGTAGGACATGCAGCCGGTTCTACCGCAACTAAACGGACATTCTTGCCTGCCAGCTTATCAGGGACAAACGGAAAGGCAATGCCTGCAAAGTTGCTGCCTCCACCACAGCAGCCTATAACTACATCCGGATAATCATCTACCATTTCTAGCTGTATTTTAACTTCCTGCCCTATAATGGTTTGATGCAAACATACATGATTAAGAACGCTTCCTAAAGAATAATTAGTGTCGTCTCTCTTTAAGGCTTCTTCTACCGCTTCGCTTATCGCAATAGCTAAAGTGCCGGGACTGTCAGGATTTTTAGCCAGTGCATCACGGCCACTCTGGGTAAGTTCACTCGGGCTGGGTACACATTTAGCCCCGTAAAGCTCCATTATAGAACGGCGGTATGGTTTTTGATAATAGCTGACCTTTACCATATATATCATGGCCTCAAGCCCAAAAAGCTTGCAGGCTAAAGCTAAAGCTGTTCCCCACTGTCCTGCTCCAGTTTCAGTAGTTATCCTTTTAATCCCCTGTTTTTTGTTGTAATAAACCTGGGCTAAAGCCGAATTAAGTTTATGGCTTCCGACCGGGCTTACCCCTTCGTATTTATAATAAATACGGGCAGGAGTATCTAAAGCCTTTTCCAAACCATGAGCCCGATATAAAGGAGTTGGACGATATTTTTTATAAAGCTCCCTTACTTCTTCTGGAATTTCTACATACCTTTCCTGTGAAACTTCCTGAAGAATAAGCTCGCGGGCAAAAATCGGCTCCAAATCAGCCGGAGTGAGAGGTTTTCCAGTTTTGGGATTAAGGCCAGGTGCTAAAGGGTTTGGCATGTCAGCCTGCACATTATACCAGAACCTGGGAAGTTTCTCCTCGGGCAGGACAATTTTGGTGAGCTCTTCTCTGCTCATCCTATCTACTCTCCTCTCAGCAAAATAATTAAAGAGTTAGCTTAAGTTTAACACAGAGATTCAATGTTTTACAAGATATGTTTACTTGTAATAACCTCATCCCACCTAACCATTTTCTATCGTGAAATTATCGGCTGAGGAACTGCAATATCTTCAATCACTTCAGCCTCTGCTTTAACCCTTACTAAAGAATCGCTGGGGGCAGAAACTACCTCAAACTTAATCTTAAGGAGCTCTTTATCTTTTCCCACTTCTTTTTTAATAACATCTAAAGCTTTTTTTCGGGCAATTTTAAAAGCTTCTTTATCTGAATATAATGTTACCTTTTTTGCCTGTTCATATAGATTCTCAGTTCCAATACCTATTTTACCCCAGGGAGTATTTATAGAATTTTCCCTTATTTCTTTTTTAACCATCTTAAATCCTGAATCATTACCTTTTTTCAAATTGAAAATCCTATCTCCCGCAATTATATAAACCTTTTTCTTTTTGTTTCCGGTCATAATCAAGGTTTCCTTTTTTAACGGACATTCCCCATAGCCTTCATACCATACCCTGGCCTTGACCTCCCCGCGCGCCCTTACCGTCCAAGGCTTTAATTCTTCATCCGAAACACCTTCAGATTCATTTTCTATTCCTGATATCACCTGATCTTCAGGAAAAATTATACCTGATATAAGAATATCCCCTTTGGCAACTACATCACCTATCTTTACATTAGGCTGTCCCTGTAAAACCAGTATATCATCTACAATACCATCCTTAGCAGCTACTATATGACACGGCTCAGTAACCGTTTTATCTGGCATAATTTTTTCCACTACCTGAATGTTAACCTTTACCCCCTCAATATCCACCTTAACGTAAGACAACTCATCTAAATCCTTTAAAATTCCTTCTTCCACTTCACTTCCTTTAAAATTCCATTTAGGGGCTCCTTCATAAAGACCATATTTAGCCGCAGTTATAATTATCCTGTTTTTATCAATCTTGCTGTTGCCGCTCACCTCAAGCACCCATACAAAAGAAGATAAAAGATATAAAGTAAGTACAAAAACTAAAGCTCCAATAATAAAACCTAACCGCCTTTTAACTATACCTCTTAACAAATAAAATCCTTTTTCTTCCACAACTTCAACTTCATGCCCGTTTTCTGCAGCTATATTACGCAAAGCCTCAAAACCGCTGCTTCTAACCTTAAATTCCATCTTATCCCCGTTCTTTTTTATCCCCCATATATATATTCCGCGGGCAGAAGCCATATTTACTATTTTTTCCTGTTTTTTCCCTCCTATGCGAACCTTCTTTACCCCGCCTACCAAGTCAAAAAAATTACCAGCCAAACTATCCTCCCCTTTAATCCATAAACCTTATAACATAAAACTCCCCTACTATGCTCATCTCCTCAGCTAAAAGAGCCTTTATCATCAAATCTTTGCCCTCAATCTCCAAAAATCCCCGTACCAAATTTATCCGCAAACGATTCAAGTTATACTCAATAATTCCCCGATGGTTTTCCAGATAAAGCTCATTCCTGCCTATAATAGTTATTTTAGGTAAATCTAAAACCAAATCTTTAGGTATTTCAAATATATCTGTCATAATTTTATTGATAACCTCCCGGCGTTTGCTCATCTTTTTCCTCCCATCCTTTGAACAGGTATTTTACTTTTCATACAAATATATTCCTGTAAAGAGGTCTAAATTACAAAAAAAATAACCCCCGGCTAAAACCGAGAGTTTAAAAAATCTTTAGATTTCCTCTGTTTGCATAACAAACTGCAAGCTCAACCACCATAACCATCTCTCTTCAAACAAAATTATAAGATTATAGAGTATCCGAAAATCCAAAGCGATTTTTATATAGGCAAGGCAGTGCTTTTTATAGACGCAATATCATGAGGAAGCGCATCAGCAGCAAAAATAAGGGGAACCAACGATTTTTCAAAATATGTTGGCAAAATAAAAAAAACAATAATGTAAAAATATTTGAATTTAAAATTATTAGTTTAAAAAAATTATCCTTCCTGGTTAAGTTTTTTGAGCAGGTTATATAAAACTTTCTTTTCTTCATCATTAAGAGGGCCGAAAATGTGATCAGCTACTATTTTTTTTACCTGGTCAATACGGCTGAAAGCTTCCTGCCCCTCTGGGGAAAGGGTTACCTCTACAATCCTTCGGTCTTCCTCTGGACGATTGCGCAAAACATATCCCTTCTCAACCAAACGATTAATGGTAGTAGTAAGCGTCCCTACCGTAAGCCGCAGGTGTCTAGCTAAATTGGACATTTTTTCGCGGCGCAAAAGTCCTAAACGATGAACTGCTCTTATATCAGCACGGGTAAGGTTTTCTAGGCCGTTTTTTTGCCAATATTGTTCTTCTATTGCTTCATATTTTTCCACCAAGTGCCAAAACAAATAACTTAACAATTCATGATCGGTTTTTTCCATTTTACACCTTCCTCAATACATTTTGAGTTTCAAAATATATATATATCATAAAATAAATCAAATGTCAAACATATAAATAATCCTCCCATAATAATTGGGAGGATTTACTATTACCGAAATATATTTACCTTAACCTATATATTCCTTTCAAATAAATAAGCTATAAAGTCTTCTTCATTAAGCGGTTTAGACCAGAAATATCCCTGTCCGTACTGGCAACCTAATCCTTTTAAAAATCTGATTTGCTCTTCAAATTCCACTCCTTCTGCCACTATCTCCATACCTAATTCCCTGGCCACAGAGACAACTGCTCTGGTTATCTTATTTTCTCTATCCCTCTCAATCTTGTCAATAAACTGTTTGTCTATTTTTATCTTATCAACTTCCAGGTTTAAGAGCATGGCAAAAGAAGAATAGCCGCTCCCAAAATCATCCATAGATATTTTTATTCCTAACTCCTTAATTTTTTGCAAATTCTCAGTTATAACTTTAATATTTCCTGCTGCTACCCTTTCAGTAATTTCAAACTCTAATTCCCTTCCCTCTACACCGTAATGTTTTAAAATCTCCCGAACTTCTTCCGCAAAATTAAGGCGTTCTAACTGTTTTAAAGATATATTAATCGATAAAGCCAATGATCTCCTTATTTTATTTCTATACTGATTTATAAACCGGCATGCCTCTTTAAGCACAAAATCTCCTATATCATGAATAACTCCGCTTTCCTCAGCCAAGGGGATAAACTTATCCGGAGGAATATTTCCCAAAGCCTCATTTTCCCAACGCAGAAGAACTTCAGCCGTTTTTACCTGTCCGCTTTTTAACTCTACTATTGGCTGAAAATGAATAAAAAGCTCTCCTTTTTCTAAAGCCTGGCGCAAACAGCTATGTATAAAAAACCTTTCTTTTATCTCTTCTTCCATTTCAGGTGAAAAAAATTTTATCCGATAAGTTTCATCATAGACGGCTTTAGCCTTATACATGGCTATATCCGCATTTTTCAGCAAAGTATAAGCATTAAGCCCATCCTCAGGATAACAGGCAATCCCTATACTGGCTGAAACATAAAAAGTCCTTCCTTCCATCCGGCAGGGCTGATTAATAGCATCAATTATCTTTTCTGCCAGCTTATAAAGCCTTTCTTTATCTTCCTTTTCTTCTAAGAGTACAACAAATTCATCTCCCCCGTAGCGGGCAATCATTGCATTTGAAGGAAGAATTTCTTCAATTCTTCGGGCTATTTGCTTTAAAAGCTCATCTCCCGCCTGATGCCCCAATGCATCATTTATCTCTTTAAAACGATCCAAATCAATAAAGAAAAGAACAACCTCTGAATTCTTACGCTCAGCCTTAAGAATATATTCCAGCTTTTCCCTGAAAAACCTTTTATCATAAGTCCCTGTAAGATAATCGCGCACCGGAGTAAAATCTAAAGCATCTTTATGGTCACATGTCCCATCCAGGTTGATAACTGTAGCCAGGCAAAAATCACCTTCACATTTTATAGCAACTTCTGCCCAAAATTCCCCTCCATCTTTACGCCTGTAAAGCCAGCGAAAACGGTTAAAGCCGGCCTCATAAGCCTTCCTGATCATCTTTTCTCCCTTATCTTTGGAATTGCCTTCATCAGGCTGGTAGGAAGGAGAAAACTTTAAAAACAACTCATTTATAATTTCTTCCCTTTCATATCCTAAAAGCTTAGCTGCCTTTTCATTGCACAAAACAATTTTTTCTCCTTTAAGGATATAAGAGGGAAGAGGAAAAAACTCTATCAAGCTGGTGTAAATAAATTCCTTCATGTTTAGCCGTCCTCTCCCCTGAGCAAAATCAAATGTTTTAAACTTTAAACCTTTCTACTGTGCGGTTCATATCTTCGGCAACAGAAGCCAGGGTCTGAGCAGTTGCTGCTACTTCCTCAGAAGAAGCTGTCATTTCTTCAGAAGATGCGGCTACTTCTTCAGTTGCCGCAGAGTTTTCCTGAGTTACCGCACTTACCTGCTCTACCCTCTGCATTATCTCATCTTTCGATTTTACGATTTCATCCATAGCCTGATATGTACGGTTCATTAAAGGAGCAATGTTTTCTACCGAATCTAATATATCCCCAAAGGCTTTCACGGTATTCTCTACCGACTTGGTCTGTTCTTTTACTGATATTTCTACATTGCGGGAAGTATTTATTACTTCATCTGTGTCTTTAGTTATAGATGTAACCAGGTTTACAATTTTCTCCGTAGAGTTTTTAGATTCTTCTGCCAGTTTGCGCACTTCTTCGGCTACTACCGCAAAGCCCCGGCCGTGCTCTCCTGCTCTTGCTGCCTCTATAGCGGCGTTGAGGGCAAGCAGGTTAGTCTGCTCAGATATGCCGGATATAATCTCCGTAATACCGCTTATCTCTCTTACTGAAGAAGTTAATGTCTCTACTTTTCTTACTACGGTTTCAAAAGCAGCCCTTATTTCTTCTATGGATTTAACCAGTTTATCCATTTCCTCTTTTCCAATATTAGCCTTGTTCTCTGTGTTTTCAGTTTCTTCTTTTACATTCTTAAGTTCTTTATAAACATTGTCTATATTATTGGTAAGCTGTTCCAGAGAACTTACTATCTCTGTAAGATCCTGGGCCTGGTTAGTCGCTCCTTCTGCCACCTGCTGCATGGTAGTTGCCAGTTCCTGAGAAGAAGCCGAAAGTTCCTCTGATACGGAAGCCAGGGTTTGGGACTGGCCGGTTACCTTGCCCGCATTGTCTTTTACCTCAGCCAAAGCCTGTTTCATGTTGCGGATAACACGGGATATGGTTAGGTTCATCTGGGCAAATTCGTTCTTGCCGTCTTCCTCTAAGTCAACCGTAAAGTCATATTCAGCCAACCTTGATAAGACATCATTAACCTGAGCCATAGAATCCCGAATAAACCTAATTAAAATCAAAATTAAAACCGCCAGAAGAATGATAAAAGTAAAGGCCAAAGTTGTAAAAAGACTGCGGGCTTTTCCGTAAAGCTCATTGGCCCTGTCTACCGCCTTCTGGGCAGTATCGGCATTAAGAGCCACCAAATTATTTATATTATTCTGCGCTTCAGAAGCATAGCCTATTATTACATTTACCTCCTCTGCACTTACACTGTTTCCTTCTTTTAAAATCCCCATAAGCCTTTCAGCTTCAGCTAAATACTGTTTATAGCTTTTTTCGATTTTATCAAATAAAGCCCTTTCTTCTGGAGTTAAGTCATAATTGCGGTATTTATCAAAAACTGCGCTAAGGCTTTCCTTTTTGCTTTCTATTTCTGAGGCTGTTTTGCCGTCATAATAATTGGAATAAAGCATCTGGGTCATATTAAGCCTGATAACATAAAATTCAGTTTCCAGGTTTTTGAGCTCGAGGGAAACCAGCATATTCCTGGTATAGAGGCGATTCATATCATTGCTTAAAATCCGCATCTCTTTTATAGAAGAATAAGAAAGATAAGATAAAACAGCGATGGTAAATATCAGAAGGCTAATTAACAGCGAGGTTATTTTTACATTTTTCAAAAAATTGCGGCTTCGTTTGTTCTGTTTACCTGAATCTTCCCTACCCAAGTTCTGCATACCATATTCCCTCCTCACACTTTACTTATAATCCTGCAAAACAAAAACATACAATAAAGATCTTAATTCCCCCCTTTCCCGGCAATTTAAAAACCGCAAAATTAATCCCAGTATAATGCAAAAAAGAATTATCAAAAAATATATATGTAATAGGACTTTGGTTATAACAATTTTATAATATCACAAATTTTATACCTTGAACAGCATTTGCCTCCGTCTTAAATTGCAGCATCCGAATTCTGAACTAGATAAAAGCTACGGCAACTATACTGGTCAGAAAAGATATTATAACCAGGCTTACTATTATAAAAAGCAGCCTTTTCTGTCTTTTTCCCTGCCTGATACGATTCATAAAGCTCACAGTTATACCCCCACTTAATAGCTTATATTCAAAATAATTATAAAATTAAAAGTCTGGTAAATTTATAACTTACCAGACTTCATTACCTTAAGCGAGCATTTCCTTTACCATCTCATTTACTGTTTTTCCGTCAGCACGCCCTTGAATCTTAGGCATCAAGACTTTCATAACCTTGCCCATGTCCTTAAGGCTATTAGCTTCAGTTTCCTGAATAGCCTTTTTCACCAGGGCTCTCAATTCATCTTCACCTAGCTGCTCGGGGAGATATTCCTCTAAAACACGAATCTCTTCATTTAACTGCTCAACCATTTCAGGACGGTTTGCTCTTTCATAGTCGGCGATAACATCCTGGCGTCTTTTTACCTCGCGCCTTATAAGCTGGATAAGTTCCTCATCCGTTAATTGGCGCTTTTTTTCTATTTCCAATTCTTTCTGCGCCGCTCTAACCATCCTTATAGTGGACAGCCTTATTTTGCCAGCTTCTTTAGCTTTCATTGCCTCCTTCATATCATTAAGCAGTCGTTCATTCAGAGACAAAGGATTACCTCCTTAGTATTTTTTCTTTTTACGCGCAGCTTCTGATTTTTTCTTTCTGCGAACACTTGGCTTTTCATAGTGTTCATGCTTTCTAATTTCCTGCATAACCCCTGCTTTCTGGCAGTTGCGTTTAAATCTCTTAAGAGCACTGTCCAAGGATTCGTTTTTGCCTACTCTTACTTCGCTCATCGTTTCCCTCCCCTCATCAACTAGGTAAGTAAATGCCTTTATATTTTACTATTCATAAAGAGACCCGTCAAGATTAGCCTGGAGGCCAGGCAAATGGTCTACCGCCCAAGAGATGGTAGTGAATGTGGAAAACAGTTTGCCCGCCCCATTCTTTGCAATTATTCACCAGACGATACCCGTTTTCCGCAATCTTAAGCTCCCTCGCCAAACGCGAAGCAACAAGCTGTATATGACCCATTATATTTAAATCATCTTCATTTAATGCATCGAGTGAAGGTATATGTTTTTTAGGTATTATAAGTATATGCACCGGAGCCGCCGGATTAATATCCTCAATTGCCATCACTTTATCATCTTCATATACGATCTTTGACGGCATATCTTTAGCAATTATTTTACAAAAAATACAATCATCCGCCATTTTTTCACCTCCTTTATCTTTTTTCATTTATTAATATCAGTTTAGACGTATTTTCTTAATTCTAACAGATAATTTAACCAAAGTGAACTGTTCAGGCCTTTTGGCATCTACAACTGAGCAGCTAAAACCTTTTTATGCAGATAATCACTTCCTGCAATCATAGAGAGCATCTGGGCATCACGCAGATATTTCTCGGCAGGATGCCCGATTAAAAAACCTAATCTGCCAATTATATCGACAGCATTTGAAGTTACCTGCTGAGCTACCTGAGTAGCATAAAGCCTGGCCATCCCCGACACACGGGCATAGTTTTCATCTACATCAATACAGTAGGCCGCCCGCAATACGGATAGCCTTGCTGCATCAATCTGGGTGGACATATCTGCCAAGCTGGAAGATATATAATACTTTGAAGGTGAATTCATTCCCAGCAAAGAATTATTACGGGCTGCTTTAAGTGCCAGGTTAAACGCAGCCTTTGCTACCCCTACCGCAATAGCCCCTAAAAGGGTGCGGTTAATATCAAAGGTTTGCAGGAGTAAAAGATAGCCTCCCCCTCTTCTTCCTACCGCATAATCAGACGGAATTTCCACATTATTAAATCCCATCTTTACCGTATGGCATGATCTCAGACCTATCTTGCGCAGTACTTCTCTTACCTCAACCCCAGAATTATCACCTGGAATAACAAAAAACTGCAGGCTCGATTTATGGCGGGATTCTTTGTCTCTGGCCAAAAGTGTGACAAAAGAAGCTTCGGCACCGTTTATTATATAATCTTTGCTTCCTTCAATAAGGACCTTTTCACCATCTTTATTATAACAAAAGGTAGTAGAAATTCGGGTAATTTCTTCACTCTGACTTTCCGGCCTTTCCAAGTTATAATCAGGTCTGGTCTCATTTATTGCAATAGCAGCCAAATGCGGATGCCGGACGCTAAGCAAAGGCAAAAACTTTTCTTTTAATTTTTTATTTCCGGCTATTAAAATCGGGGTAACTGCATAAATATTCTGCACTACCATCGCTGCTGCTCCTGCACATCCGGCAGCTAATTCTTCAATTACGGCTGCAGTAGCAACCATGCTCAAACCTCTTCCTCCATATTCCTCAGGAATAATGGGCGCCAGTAGATTTTTCTCGGCAAGAAGTTCGGGAATACTCCAGTCCTGAATTCCATCTCCAATAACATCTAAATCGGCAGCTCTTGGCGCAATCTTTTTAACTGCCAGTTCATGCACTTCATTTATAAGTTCAATTTCTTCCTTGCTTAAAATAAAAGTAGCCATAAAATTTCCCTTCCCTCCCCTCAGTATAGCTGAGAAGCCAGGAGATTTCGATGAAACTGCTCACTGCCGTCAATTATAGAAAGCATCTTGGCATCTCTTAAATATATTTCGGCATGGTGACCGTAAAGATAAGCCTGTCCTCCAATAATCTCCATGGCTTTGGCTGTAACTTCCTGAGCTACACTGCTGGCAATTATTTTCGCTTTAGATGAGGCCTGAGAATAATCAAGATCCTTATCAATAAGCCAACATGCAAAATGAACGCTTTGTCTGGCAGCATTAATCTTGGTTGCCATCTCAGCTAGGGTAAAGCTAACTGTGCTCTCTTCAAAAATAGGTTTTCCCATAAACATACGGTTTTTAGAAGCATTTAAAGCAGCTTCATAAGCTGCTCTGGCAACACCAAGCGATAAGGCAGCAGCCAAAGGAACCATTCGGTCTAAATTCTGCATAAATACTAAAAACCCACTTCCTGGTTTACCTATAAGATATTTTTCACTTACTTCAACATTATCAAAAATCACTTCATTTGCCTGACAAAATCTAAGACCCAAAGTTTTACGCTGTTTTCCGATAATAATCCCTTCTGTTTCTACAGGCAAAACAGCAATCTGCAAACCTGCTTTGTCTTTTTCCGGATTGGTAGATAAAGCAACTGCTAAAAAACCAGCTATTCCAGCATTCATAACATAATCTTTTAATCCTTTTACAACCAGGTGACCTTCTTCGATATTTTCCACATTAACTGAAGAATGTCTTATATCCATCGTTTCAGGTTGAGCAATCAGTTCCAGGTTAGGTTTATGTTCAATAATAGTAGCTGCAGCCAGTTTAGGGGATTCTCCGGTCATAAGAGGCAATATTTCTTTTTTCTGTTCCTCGGTTCCTACCGTTAAAAGAGGGCTTACCGCATGTAAATTGGTAAGCAGAACAGCCGCCAAACCGGCTGATCCAACCGCAATTTCTTCTAAAATCATCGCAGTGGTAATATTGCAAAGCCCTCTGCCCCCATATTCCTCAGGTATATTGGGAGCCATCAGGTTATAGCGGGCCAAAAGATTTACAGGGGACCAATCAAAACTCCCATTTTCATCTTTATCGTAGCTTACTGCCTTTGGAGTAATATGGGTTTCCACCAGTTCCCTTACCATCATTACCAGTTCGCGGTCTTCTTTAGGAATAGTGCTTCTAAACATGTTCCTCCCCCCTAGCTGCGCGTTTTCTGCCAAATAATATAATCCATCACTGAACGCCTTTTTTCCCTCGGTAAATCATAAAGTGCATTTATTATCTGCAAAAGTTCCGGTTCATCATCTAAAGCTGAATCAATATTTTTTTTGATTTCCTCCTTGCTGTTATTCTCAGCCGGTGTACTGCTTTCCAAGAAATACTCAATAGGTTTTCCCAAAACCGCAGCGATCTGCTCCAGTTGGTTTAAATAAAGTCGGCGTTTCCCTTTTTCATAGTTGGATAAAGTTGACTGGGCACAGCCCAACATACTTGCCAGCTGCTCCTGGCTCAATCCTGCCTCTTCCCTTGCCATCTGCAGTTTTTTCCCAATCTCTTTAAATCCCATATCCTTCACCTTCCATATTCTGCTGCTGTTTATTTGCACAACAATTATTGTCCAAGATTAAACTGCCATAAACTTTGCCATCTTCAATTTTTTCAATCCTAACCTTTGTCAGTTCACCTGTTAGATCATTTTCGGAAAAAAACTCCACTTCAATATAATTATCACTCAACCCTATATAACTCTTTATACCCCATTTTCTTTCTACCAGCAACATAATTTCATGTCCTAAAAATCTAGAAATAAAATTTGTTCGCTTTTTATCAGCCAATTTGATTAATTCTTCACTTCTTTTTTGTTTTTCTTCTTCTGTAACTGCAGAAATCATCTGGGCCGCCTTGGTGCCAGGGCGGCGGGAATATTTGAAAACATGCAGGTCATAAACAGGTAAGCTGTTTAAAAGTTCATAAGTATCTTCAAAATCCTTTTCAGTTTCAGTGGGAAATCCCACCATAACATCAGCCGTAAAAGCTATTCCAGGAACCTCCTCAGCAATTTTCATAATAAGATCACGATAATATTCGCGGGTATAGCGTCGATTCATATCCTTTAGAACTTTATTGCTTCCGCTCTGCAAGGGAATATGCAGATGACGACATAATCTTTTTTCTTCTTTTATAAATTTACAGAGTTCTTCATTTAACTCTAAAGGTTCGATAGAACTTAATCTTATTCTATATTCTCCTTTTACCTCGTCCAATATAAATTTTAGTAAACTGCCTAAATTCCAACCTTTAAGGTCTATTCCATACATTCCCGTATGTATACCTGTAAAAACTATCTCTTTGTATCCTAAATCGATAAGCTGTCTTACCTCAGATAAAACAACTTCCGGCAGCTTACTGCGCACCGGCCCTCTAGCATATGGGACTATACAATAAGAGCAAAAGCTCTGGCATCCATCCTGAATCTTTATAAAAGCCCGGGTCCTTTCATGTTTATAAGTATAAATTACTGGATTCAGCTTGTCTTTAGAACTTATCACAGGATTTATTACTTTTTTTTGCCGGCCCAGATTATAGTCATCTATAATAGAAGCTATATTATACTTCTCTTTATTCCCTACAATCAAATCTACCCCTTCAATCCTTCCTATCTGTTCCGCATCAATCTGAGCCAAACATCCGACCACTGCGACTATCGCTTCGGGATTTCTTCTCACCGCCCTTCTTATCACAGCTCTTGATTTTCGGTCGCTTATATGAGTAACTGTACAGGTATTAATAACATAAACATCAGCCGATTCAGAAAAATCAACAATTTTGTAGCCTTTTTTAATAAATTCTTCTTTTATCTGTTCAGTTTCCACTTGATTAACTTTACAGCCTAGAGTATAAAATGCTGCTTTAGGCAATTTTTATAACCCCTTTTCTGTAATTTTCAACCTAAATCACCTAGTTCATAAAGAATTATACTTAACCCAGCTATACCAGCAGTCTCAGTCCTCAAAACCCTGGGACCCAGCCCGGCCAGAAAGATTCCTTTTTCTTGCGCCAACTTTGCCTCATGGGGAGCAAAGCCCCCTTCAGGTCCTACCAGCAAAAATACTTCCTGTTCTCCAGTCCCTTTTTTTTCCCTCAAAATATTCTTTAACCTGGCATTTTCTTCTTTTTCATAGAGCATTATAGCCCAATTTTCTCCTATAATTTCCAAAATATCCGAAAAAGCTGCAACCGGTTTAACCTCCGGAATTATATTGCGTCTACACTGCTTGCAGGCTTCAATGGCTATATCCTGCCATCTGGCAGCTTTTTTTACAGCCTTATCTCTTGCAAGCTTTACCACTGTTCTGGTGGTTACCACCGGATAGATACTGGCAACTCCAAGTTCTACGGCCTTCTGAATGACAAGGTCCATTTTATCTCCTTTAGGTATTCCCTGTACCAAATTAACTTTTAAAGGAGGTTCATTATTAATTTCGCAAATCTCTTGAATTAAAGCAACAAGCTGATTATTTACCTTTTTCTCTAACACCGCATGATATTCTGTCCCTCTGCCGTCGAATAAAATAATCTTATCCCCCGGTTTCAGCCTTAAAACTTTTTCGATGTGATGTGATTCATCTTTTTCAATAAAAGCTTTATCACCTTTAACATTTTCCCTTTTAACAAAAAAGCGGTGCATAAGCACCCTCCTTTTGTTTAAATTCAATAAATACATATGTCGTTCCCAAATTAGATTTTGCGGGCTGCTACTCCTACCCAATCTACATCCGTTAAAACTTCTACGACAGTAAAGCCGCATTTTTCAAGCTTTTCCTGCACACCAGGAAAACGGCTGTCAACTATGCCGGAACCGAAAAACATCCCCCCCGGCTTAAGCGCTTTAGCAGCTTCGGGAAGTAGGATATTTATAACTTCGGCAGTTATGTTAGCAAGTATTATATCAGCCTCTAAATCACCTATTTTTTCAACTATATCTCCCTTTTCTACTTTTATCCTGTCACTGAGACCATTTAGCTTAACATTTTCTCTGGCTGCTTTTACCGCAACATCATCGATGTCCATGGCAAATACGCTTTCAGCTCCCAACTTTACAGCAGCAATAGACAAAATTCCCGATCCACATCCTGCATCAATTATCTTTTCTCCTCCTCTTAAAAAATTATCAAGAAAACGGAGGCAGAATCGCGTGGAAGCGTGAATTCCTGTTCCAAAAGCCATTCCTGGATCAAGTTCCACCACTATTTCCCCATTTTGAGGGGTATATTCTTCCCAGGAAGGCTTTATAACTATCCTTTTTCCTACTTTAAAAGTATGGTAATATTTTTTCCAGGATTCTTCCCAGTCTTCGTCTTTTACCTCATCCATCAATATTCTACACTTTACACCAAAGTTTTCCTCCACCCTGGACAGCAGCTCTGAAACCTGATCTATAACCTGGGAATCTTCACTGAAATATGCTCTAATAACTACAAAATCATGATCTAGAAAATCAGGAGAAAACAAACCTTTATTCCACTTATTCCGGGTTTCATATCTTCTAGCTGCCTGAAAATCTTCTACTACTACCCCTCCTGATCCCAGCTCATGAAATATACCGGCTACGGCTTCGGCACAAATTCCTTCAGTTACTACACTTATCTCTTTCCACTTCATCATATTACTCCTTTATCCCATAACATCTTTAAATTTTTCAAAAATACCTTTTTTATGTTTTTCTTCTCCAGTTTCTTCCTCATAAAACTTTTCCAAAAGTTCCCTCTGTTTCTTGGTAAGCCTTT
This sequence comes from Thermosyntropha sp., assembly GCF_017656155.1. Taxonomy (GTDB): domain Bacteria; phylum Bacillota; class Syntrophomonadia; order Syntrophomonadales; family Syntrophomonadaceae; genus Thermosyntropha. The sequence goes on from NZ_JACDOH010000005.1 coordinate 72,359, forward strand.
TAGGTATCTTAACATTTATAACTACATTTAAATCGCCGCGACGCTGGCTGTTAAGATATGGGACACCTTTTCCTTTTACCGTAAAAACATCTCCCGGCTGGGTTCCTTCTGGGATATGCAAATTATAAACCTCTCCTCCAGGAAGAACAATTTCAATTTCTCCTCCTAAAGCAGCCTTGACAAAACTTATCTCTTCATCGGTTATCAAATTATAGCCATCCCGCTCAAATTTAGGATGTTTTTTTATAAAAATATTAACATAAAGATCTCCAGGCGGTCCTCCTCTTATGCCGGCTTCTCCTTCTCCTTGAATTCTTAAGCGGGAACCAGTATCAACCCCGGGCGGAATGCGGACATTAATACGCCGTGACTTTCTTACCTGACCGGTTCCCCGGCAAGAAGAACAAGGCTTTTCTATTATTTTACCTTCACCATGACAGCGGCTACAGGTTCTAACTGTTTCAAAGTGTCCAAAAGGAGTTCTCTGAATATTGCGTACCTGCCCATGGCCGTTGCATACAGGACATGTTTTAATATTTGAACCTGGTTCTGCTCCAGTTCCATTACATCTCTCACACTTTTCCATCCGGGGGAGTTCAAATTCTTTTTCTACCCCAAATATAGCATCTTCTAGACTTATCTCTAGCCTGATTTCACGGTCAGCTCCACGCTGCGGACCAGTCTTGCGTCTTCTGCCTGTTCCTGCTGCACCACCGAAAAACAGATCAAAGATATCGCCGAAACCGCCTAAGTCATCAAACCCGCCGAAGCCTCCAAATCCTCCAAAATCACCTGCCCCCGCATTTCCAGTCTGTTCAAAGGCAGCATGACCAAAGCGATCATAAGCCGCCCTTTTTTGAGGATCGCTCAATATTTCATAAGCTTCGTTTATTTCCTTAAATTTTTCAGCGGCATTAGGGTCATCTTTATTAACATCTGGATGATATTTTCTTGCCATCTTCCTGTATGCTTTTTTTATTTCCTCAGGAGAAGCGTCCCGGTTGACCCCCAAAATCTCATAAAAATCGCGCTTAGTCGACATATTTCCCCACCTTTCATAAAAGGCGCATACTATTATTATTTAATATCTAATCACAAATTATAATAAAATTATACCGAATTTTATGCTTCTATAAATAATATACTATTCATCAGCAGCGCCATTTTTAAATAAAAACAGGGCAAAACCCGGAAAGCCTTAAAGCTTTCCGGGCATTAATTTGCTTTTTTAAAGCTTTATTTATCATCTTTTACTTCGTAGTCAGCATCATAAACTCCATCTTCACTTCCTGCACTGCTACCAGCAGCATCCTGATACATCTTTGAACTCCATTCAAAAATAGCCTGCATCAAAGCATCCGTCTTGGCCTTTATTTCATCAATATTATCCCCATTTATAACTGCTTCTAAATCAGCTTTTGCCTTTTCAATCCTGTTCTTAGTATCAGCATCCATATTTTCGCCGTGTTCTTTCAAGGTCTTATCTGCCTGGTAAATCATGCTGTCAGCCTGGTTTTTAGCTTCAATTTTGCGCAGACGCTCTTCGTCTTCTTTAGCATATTTTTCCGCATCTTTTATCATTCGTTCAATTTCTTCCTGGCTCAATCCGCTGGAAGATGTTATGGTAATCTTTTGTTCTTTGTTGGTTGCTAGATCTTTTGCCGATACATGGACTATGCCGTTTACATCTATGTCAAAGGTAACTTCAATCTGTGGAACTCCCCTCGGGGCAGGAGGAATTCCCGTAAGGTTAAACCTTCCTAAGGTTACATTATCAGCTGCCATCTTTCTTTCACCCTGTAGTACATGGATCTCTACTGAGGTCTGGTTATCAGCTGCAGTAGTAAATATCTGGCTTTTAGAGGTAGGAATCGTAGTATTTCTTTCAATAATCTTGGTAAACACGCCTCCTAAAGTTTCAATACCTAAAGAAAGCGGAGTAACATCTAAAAGAACCACATCTTTAACTTCTCCTGCCAGTACTGCAGCCTGAATAGCTGCTCCTATTGCTACTACTTCATCAGGGTTAATACCTTTAAAAGGCTCTTTGCCGATGAAGTTTTTAATCGCTTCCTGCACTGCAGGGATACGGGTAGACCCTCCTACCAAAATAACTTTATCTATATCTTCAGGCTTTAGCCCTGCATCTTTTAAAGCCTGACGGGTTGGTCCCATAGTCTTTTCTACCAGATCAGCCGTAAGTTCATTAAATTTTGCCCGGGTTAAAGTCCTCTCCAGGTGTAAGGGGCCCTCTGAAGTAGCAGTAATATACGGAATATTAATTTCAGTAGTTAAAACCCCAGAAAGCTCATGCTTAGCTTTTTCCGCTGCTTCTTTCAAACGGTGCATAGCCATCTTATCATTGCGCAGGTCAATTCCATTTTCTTTCTTGAATTCTTCAATAAGCCAATTTATAATTCTTTCATCAAAATCATCTCCACCTAAATAGTTGTTACCGCTGGTGGCTTTTACTTCAAAAACCCCATCCCCTATTTCCAGAATAGATACGTCAAAGGTTCCTCCGCCCAAGTCAAAAACAAGTATAGTTTGATTTTCTTCTTTATCAAGTCCATAAGCTAAAGCAGCCGCTGTAGGCTCATTTATTATGCGCAGAACTTCAAGCCCGGCAATTTTACCCGCATCTTTAGTAGCCTGTCGCTGAGCATCTGTAAAGTAAGCCGGAACCGTTATTACTGCTTGGGTTATCTTTTCCCCTAAATAGCTTTCGGCATCTGCCTTAAGCTTTTGTAAAATCATGGCAGATATCTCTTGGGGAGTATATTTTTTTTCATCGATTTCCACTTTATAATCAGTTCCCATTTTACGCTTGATAGAAATAACCGTTCGTTCAGGATTAGTAATTGCCTGTCTTTTCGCTATTCTTCCTACCAGTCTTTCACCTGATTTAGAAAAACCTACTACTGAAGGAGTAATTCTTTCCCCTTCAGCATTAGGTATAACTGTTACCTCATTTCCTTCCATAACTGCTACACATGAATTGGTAGTTCCCAGGTCAATACCAACAACTTTGCCCATCAAAAACACCTCCAAAAAATATAAATAGTTGATTATTTTCTCAGCTGCTTACTTTAACCAGGCTAGGTCTTATAACCCGCCCATGCATCAGATAGCCTTTTTGCAATTCAGCAATAACTGTATCTGCAGGGTGTTCACTGCTTTCTTCTACGGAAAGGGGCTGATGATACTCCGGATTAAAAGGCTTGCCTAAAGCCTCAATCGGCTCTACCCCTTCTGTCTGCATAATTTCATGCATCTTTTTCAAAATCATCTCCAAACCTTTTTTAAGGCTTTGGTAGTCCTCATTATCTTCAGAAGACTCCAAAGCCCTTTCTAAGTCGTCAACTACCGATAAAAACTTTTTTATAAGGGGAAGGGAGGCATATTTTATGTATTCTTCCCTTTCCCGGGCAGCTCTTTTCCTGAAATTTTCAAGTTCTGCCAAAGCCCTTAAATACATTTCATGATTTTTTTTAGCCTCAGCTTCCTTAGCCTCCAGTTCATTTCTAAGCCTGGTGAGTTCATCAATTTCACCTGCATCAGCTTCCCCTGTTGTAATTTCTTCCATAATTTCTGTATCTTCTGCTGCCTTGATTTCCTCTTCTTCGCTTATTTTTTCTTCTTTAAAATCCTTGTCAGACATAAAAAACTTCACCTCTTATCAACTTTTTTCAAAAGCATCCTGATTTAAAGCATCATCTTTCATCTTTATCAGCGTATTTATACGCAAAATAGCTACCGCCACTTCCCCAGCAGCCTTAACAGCATGTATTTTTACAGGGGCAGGATCTACTATTCCGCTTTTTAAAGCATCAATCAAATGTCCACTGTCGCTGTCAAAAGTAATGGAAGAAACCTTCTTCTGACGCTGGGCAAAACCTACATCTCCTAGCTTTTCCAAAGGATTAAATCCAGCATTGGTAGCCAAACAGTAAAACGGCTTAAGCAAAGCCTCTTTCAGGCAAAGAACTCCAAACGAAATCATTCCATCGAGGTTGCGCGCCAGCTCCTCCAACTGAGTCGCCAGCCAGACTTCCAGGGCTCCCCCTCCAGGAACAACTCCTCCTTTTAATGCTGCCTGCAATGAAGCAGCAGCATCTTTAGCAATCCTTTCCTTTTCCTCTGCCACTTCTTCGGTAGAAGCTCCGATAATTATGGTCGCCTGGTTTTCTCCTCCACCACCATAAAAGCAGGTTTTTTTAAGCTTATCATCTACTTTTACCAGGCAGGCAGTCCCTGTATAAGAATCTATAACCTGAATATCTTTTTTAAGAATAGTTCTTTTTACTTTTTTTGCCCCTGTATGGCGGCACAGCCTATCAATCTCCCGGGAAGAAACCCGGCTTAAAACCAGGACTTCTCTTTCCGCAAATACCTGTTCAGCAATATCATCAACCGAACTTTCAACCACTATCACATTTATCCCGGCATCACAAATTTTATTAAGGTTTCTTTCATAATCTTCTCTGGCTTTAAGATAGTAGCTGAAACCTGCTTCGGTTTTCAAGACTTCGTGTTCCGCATCAACCGGTTGCAGAGCATCATCAATTACCAAAATCCTTGCATTTTCTATTTTATCAGGCATTTCTTCATTTACCGGTTCTCTGTTTATAACTACTCCCCTGAAAACCTGATGTTCTGCCAGTTCACAGGCTAAAACTGTATCCGCTAACTTATAATCTCTTTCCTTGAGCTTTTCTATTCCTGCTAATTTAGCTCCTTTTAAAACCAGTTTGGCTATATCTTCCTGTCCTCTTCCCGCAACTTTAGCTACATTAAAAAGCAGTTTATCATCTAAATCTTCTATTTTTATCGTCTGACTTTGGATAAGCTCCAGGGTTTTATCGATCCCGTAATTTATCCCTTCAATGACCTTAGTAACGGGTACTCCCTTTAAAACACAACTGCAACCTTCTGCTACCAGACTGCCTGCTATAATAGTGGTGGTAGTAGTCCCGTCCCCCACCTCTGATTGCTGGGCCCGGGCAGTATTTATAATCATCCGAGCAGCAGGATGACTTACTTCCATAAACTTTAAAATAGTAACTCCGTCATTGCTTATAACTACATCTCCAAAACGGTCTACCATCATTATGTCAAGCCCTTTAGGTCCGATAGTGCCTTCCACAACCCGAGAAATAGCCCGGGCCGCGTTGGCATTATTCAAAAGGGTTTGAAATTTATCATCTACCTGCTGATTAGAAGATAAAAAATTTTCACCCATCTATACCTCCGAATTCTAGAAACGTTCTTTTAATATTTCCTCTAAGATTTTTCCTACTGTCTCGACTGTACCTGCAGCCTTCCAGTATTCCATTCGTATAGGTCCTATTACCCCTATCTTCCCTCTCTGTCCCAGTGTATTATATCCTGAAACTACCAAACTGATCTCCTTCACCCCTTCAATCTTGTTTTCAGTTCCTATGCGTATTTCCACTTCATCCGTTACATCTTCGGGAACAATACTCTTAAACAAAACCCCTTCATCTAATAAGGCCAGTATCTTCTTGAGTTTTTCCAAATCCTTAAATTCAGGCTCATTCAATATATTAAGGGTACCACTTATCACTAACCTTTCTTCCTCTGAAGTGGTAAGAATATACTCTACCGCGTCTAAAACCTTATCAATAAATTTTTTTCTTCGTCTAAGACTGTCCCTAATCATCCTAAGGTCACTTCGGCTTATATCATTAAGCCTTCTGCCACTAAAAACCTTATTCATAGCTTTACCAATAGTTTCTAAATCTCCCGGAGTAACTGATTCCGGAACATCTATCTTGCGGTGCATAATAAGACCGCTGTCAGTAACTGCAATAACCAAAGCCTTGTTTTCCTCTATAGGCAAAATCTGAAGATATTTAAAATGGCTCAGTGAAACCGAAGGAAAAATAACAAATGAAGCATAACTGGTGACTTGAGCTAAAAAATAACTGACTTTTTCTATTACCTCATTCCACTCATGTATATTATCCTGTAATATTTTTTGCAAAATCTCAATTTCCTTATCAGATAAAGCCTCTTTTTCCATCATGCAGTCCACATAATAGCGGTATCCCATCTGGGATGGAATACGCCCTGCCGAAGTATAAGGCTGCTCCAAATATCCCATTTCTTCTAAATCGGCCATCTCATTGCGAACTGTAGCTGGGCTTATGTTAAGTGCATGTTTCTTTACAACCGTCCTTGAACCTACCGGTTCGGCAGTTTCTACATAATCCTTTATGATAGATTCTAAAATGAGCTTTTTTCTGGCATCTAAAGTCATACTGATCACCTCTATTAGCACTCTCATTAGTTGAGTGCTAATCAGTATTTACTAAAAAAATAGCACCTGCAAATTTCTTTGTCAAGCACAGCTTAAACTATAAATCTGCATAATATATCATTGGAAATAAAATAACCTTTTTTAGTCAAATATATATACCCATTCTTTATTTCAAGCAGTTTTTCTTTCTCATATTTTTCAATTATAGTTTTATATTTTTTTTCGATGTCTATTCCAAAACGCATTTTAAACTCTAAAAGGTTAATTCCCCTGCAGAGTCTTAAACCTAATATAATCGCATCAGCTGCCAACATTTCAGAAGTATTCATAAACTCAAGCTCTTCTTGCAAAGGCTTTAATCCCTTTTCTAATCTTCTGATATATTCATAAACTGAAGCAATGTTGACAAAACGGCGACCTTCAAGATAACTTACAGCACCAGCACCTAAGCCTATATATTCTTCAGCATGCCAGTAAATCATATTATGTCTGCAAACAAAACCTGGTCGACAAAAATTAGAAAGTTCATAGTGTTCAAACCCACTATTTTCTAAATATTCTGTTCCTATATAATAAAAATCAGATACCATTTCCTCATCCGGCAAAGTAAACTTTCCTTCCGTAATCCGTTTAGCTAGGGGAGTAGATTCATCTAACTGAAGCAGATACATTGAAATATGGGATGGATTACATTCTATCGCCTTTTTAATATTATTTTCCCATTTTTTCACAGTCTGATCTGGAATGCCGTAAATGATATCGAGATTGAAATTCTTAATCCCTGAACGATGAAGAGCATCTACCGTTTCAAAAACTTCTTTTACCGTATGCGTTCTCCCCAAAACCTCAAGTTCAAAATTATCAAAGCTTTGAACCCCCAGAGAAAAACGGTTTACCCCTGCATTATAAAAATGACTAATCCTGCTTTCAGGCAGGGTAGCAGGATTAGCCTCAACAGTTATTTCTGTATCTTTTCTTAGATTAAACTTGCGGTTCAAGGTTTTAAGCAAAAGCTCCATCTGTGAACCGGATAAAAGAGAAGGGGTTCCTCCCCCTATATAAACAGTAGGAAAAATAGCGTCTTCTTTAAGCTCAATCTCTTCAATTTCCTTTATCAGAGCCTTGACATACTGCTCTAAAAGCCCGTTTTCAAAGCTGCCCAGAGAATAAAAATCACAGTAGCTGCATTTGCGCAGACAAAAAGGTATATGAACATAAATGCCGATTTTTCTAGCTTTATCCTCCACTTTATAACACCCCGGCTGAAAACTATTCATTTTCAATATTCAAAACAGTCATAAAAGCATCCTTTGGAACCTCCACATGTCCTATCTGCTTCATCCGCTTTTTACCTTCCTTTTGCTTTTCTAAAAGCTTTTTCTTACGGGTTATATCCCCGCCATAGCATTTGGCTAAAACGTCTTTGCGCAAAGGCTTTACTGTTTCACGGGCGATCACCTTGCTTCCTATTGCCGCCTGAATAACTACTTCATAAAGCTGACGGGGAATGATTTTTCTGAGCTTCTGCACTATTGCCCTGGCGCGATAATAAGCATTATCCCGATGGACAATAAAACTCAAAGCATCTACTACCTCGCCGTTAAGTAAAATATCAAGCTTAACCAGATCTGACTCTTCATATTCACTTATTTCATAATCTAAAGAAGCATAACCCCGGGTACGCGATTTTAACAAATCAAAAAAGTCATACAAGATTTCAGCTAATGGAAGTTTATAGGTTAACAAAATCCTCTGCTGGGATAAATACTCCATATTTATATATTTACCTCTTTTTTCCTGGCACAGTTCCATTACCGCACCAACATATTCAGAGGGAACCATTATAGATGCTTTTACAAAAGGTTCTAAAATCCTATCTATCTTCTGCGGCATCGGCCAGTGTTTGGGATTTTGCACTTCTGCCACTGAACCATCGGTAAGAACTACTCTATATACAACACTGGGTGCAGTAGCTAAAAGACTCAGGTCATACTCGCGTTCCAATCTTTCTTTAATTATTTCCATATGCAAAAGTCCCAAAAAACCGCACCTAAAACCAAAACCTAAGGCATCGGAACTTTCCGGCTCATAAAAAAGCGATGCATCATTGAGTTTAAGCTTATCTAAAGCATCCCTCAGCCTTTCAAAATCAGAATTTTCCAGTGGATAAAGCCCGCAATATACCATCGGCTTTACCACTTTATAGCCGGGCAAAGGCTTATCTGCCGGGTTGTCAGCCCGGGTTATAGTATCCCCCACCTTGGTATCGCTCACATTCTTTATGCTTGCCGCTAAATAGCCTACCTCTCCTGCCTGCAGAGAAGAAACTTCTGTCATATAAGGATTTAAAACACCTATTTCGGTAACTTCAAACTCTTTTCCCGTAGACATCATCCTTATGACATCACCTTTTCTTACTTCCCCTGTAACTACTCTGATATAAGAAATAGCTCCTTTATAAGGGTCAAAATAAGAATCAAAAATTAGAGCCTTAAGGGGTTCTGCAGAGCTTCCCTTTGGGGCAGGTATATATTTGACAATCGCTTCCAAAACCTCTTCAATGCCTATGCCCAGTTTTGCAGAAATAGGATAAATTTCATCCTTATCAAGACCTATGACATTTTCCATCTCTTCCTTTACTTCTTCAATACGGGCTCCAGGCAAATCTATTTTATTCAAAACACCTACTATTGTAAGATCTAAATCCATAGCCATATAAACATTGGCCAAAGTCTGCGCCTCTATCCCCTGTGAAGCATCAACTACCAGCAAGGCTCCCTCACAGGCAGCCAAGCTTCGGGAAACTTCATATGAAAAGTCAACATGCCCTGGAGTATCGATAAGGTTTAATATATATTCCTTACCATCCTTGGCTTTATAGTTAAGGCGAACCGGCTGCAGCTTTATAGTAATACCTTTTTCCCTTTCTAAATCCATCTTATCCAAAAACTGCTCCCGCATTTCCCGGTCAGTTATAGCACCGGTAAACTCAAGCAGCCTGTCGGCCAAAGTTGATTTACCATGGTCTATATGGGCAATTATGCTGAAATTCCTTATCCTTTCCTGCAATTTATAACCCTCCAAGCTGTGAACACTTCAAAATTATCCTATAAATTATACCTGATAAGTCGCAGCTATTCAATTGTGATAAAAAGCCTCATCTTTAAACGACCCATGGAAAAAGGACAGAAGGTTTATCCTTACTGCCCCTTAAATCTCAAATATCATAAAGAAAAACTACTTCAAATATGTGCCGTATCCTATAGAAGTGTTTTTCAACTCTATAAATAATCTCTTTTAATGATGATACAATTTCCTGTTTGTCAACTTTTATAGCATAATCACTCCCCAGGAAAGTAAAAACCAGCTTTCCCTCATCTACTTCAACATCGATTACGGCTCCTCTATCCTCCATAGTCAACTGATTAATTCCATAGTTGCTTATATTAAGCCCCATAGCCACCAGTAAAACTATAACTATTATCACGAATAACCTGTCTATTCTTGCCATAACCCGTTACACTTCCTTTTTTAAAATATTAATTAAAACATCAGCAAATAAATCTGCAGCATATAAAACTTCCTCCAAAGTATTATAATCACTGCCAAACTCTAATAAAAGTGCTTTTTCATGAAATTCCTGGTTATAAGTACCTGCTTTGGTCCTTACCCCTTTTATAAGGCCGGGATACATCCTTTCCCCTTCATTATATATATTTTGGGCAAAAATTAAATTTTTTCGCCAGTTGGGATGAGGTTTCCTTTCATCTGTCCCCACAATTATAAGAATACGGGCACTTTTTTTTCCCCCTATTTCAACTGTTTCACCTTGTGGGAGACCGGGAATACTGTCACGATGAATATCAAAAAGTGCTAATATCTTATCCTCGGTATTTAACACTCTTTTTACTGTTTCTCTAGAGTTAGCATAGCTTTTACTGTAATCCGGAAAATCATGAATGGTATCAATATATTCAGTCCTAAGTCCCCGCCTTTCAAGTTCAAAAGCTAAAGTTCTGGCAACTTCATCGACAAGCCCTCTTTCCCCTTCACATCTAGCCTTGCCGCTACTCGGCACATATGATTCAGCGGTATGAGTACAATACAAAACTGCTTTACATTCAGATGAAAAATCATATTTAACTATATCGCGTTCTTTAGTTTTCGTCTTCTCCCTTTTTATTACTGGAGTTTCCAGGTCGTTCTTCAACTTATCCTGCTCTTCATTCTTAGAAAAATCAGACGTATAAGCCAAAGCTTGAATAGTCGTTGCCATAAGTTCTTCATGAAAACTTTTGCCATATGTTTTTTCTCCTAAAATATTAGCACCACCGGAAAGAGCCAAATTGTTTTGAGCAAACAGGATTGAACCGGTTCTGCAGCCTAAATGAACTTTGGCAAAAGGCAACATAAGGTTTTCGATTCCATTTAGTGCAAAGTCTTTTTCCAACCATTTATTTATATCGACGCTTACCCCGGTAACCATCACCAGTAAAAAAACAGCAAGCAAGAAAATCCCACGTATAAAATGACCCAAATAAGCATTCTTCATCCTGTCCACCCCGGTTTCACCTGTGATCTTTAAAAATTTATGCAGGAGAACCAGGTATAGAACAAAAAAATAAGCGAAAGCCGGTTGCAATTTAAAATCAGTAATGATATAGTAATTCTGTTAGTGTAAACGTTTAAGGAGGTGAAATTTTGGCAAAGGGCAAAACACCAGCTAAACGGGCAAGAAAAGCTGAAGCTAATCGTTTAAGAAATAAGGCATATAAGAGCAGGCTTAAAACTGCAGAAAAAAAATACTTAGCTTCTCTTCAGGCCAATGACATAGAAAAAGCTAAAGAGAATCTGGTTAGTTTGATTTCTCTCATTGACAAGAGCGTTTCCAAGGGAATTATTCATAAGAACAAAGCTGCCCGCAAAAAATCCAGCCTTACCAAAAAACTTAACGAAATAGCAAAATAAGCCTGTCATACGACAGGTTTTATTTTTATCCACATATTTCGCTTATAACTGTTTCCATAATTATATCTTCATTTTGCGTTCCCATGCCGCCTTTTAAAGCTAAATCGATTTCTAAAAAGCGACTGAAAAAAAACTTAAGTTCCTCTGAACTGTAATTTTTAGCATAAACCGCCATTCTGTTTATAACAAAATTTTTTATACCAGTTTTCTCTTCAATCTGCTTTTTGTTGTAACCTTTTTCAAGATAAAATTTAACCTTTCCTAAAACCATAAACTGACGAACCACCATATATAATATAAAAATCACGCTTACACCTTGTTCCCGCAATTTATAATAGGCATCAAAAGCCTCTTTAAGGTCGCGTTTCAAAAGGGCATCGGTAAATTTAAAAACTTTAATCTCTTCCTTATTCTCAATTTCCCCAGCCACATCCTCTTCGGTCACAACCTCATTTTCCATAAGAGAAAGCTTTTCAATCAAATTAAAGATATAATACATATCCTGCCCGCTTTCTGCAAGCAAATTTACGGCTTCATGCTTTACTTTTTTGTTTCTCCGGGCAAATTCGCTTTCAATCCATTTCCGCAAAACAGGTTTGCTTAAAACCTCACATTTGATGACCTTGGTATTTTTCTTAAGCCATTGTGCTACTGGATTTGAAGCCTCACTTTCCAATCCGGCTATTACCAGCATCTGTCCTGCATAATCTCGCTTCACATACTCTTCCAACAACTGCACAATCTCTTCTAACTCAGCCTTTTTCCGTACTTTACCCAGCCAATAAGGGTTTTTAATTATCACCATTCGCTTTAAAGCAAAAAGCGGGCTGAAATCTAGCTTTTCCAAAAGTGCACGGGGATTTAAGGCTTCGGCATCCAAATATTCAATTTCTGCTCCTTCATCATTTAAAGAAAAATCTTTAACCAGCTTTCTGATCTCCTCATCAACTAAAAAAGCTTCCCTGCCGTGTATAAAGATAATATTACTATAGCCCATAAAAAAACCACTCCAAATTTTTTAATAAAGCACTTTATATTTCTTTTATTATTAAGAAAAGGTATACTCGGACTGTTCAATATAAATTATTATCCAAACCTCATTAAATCAGCATTAAGCACTACCGTTCCCGGAATATTCTTACCCTGGCTTTTGCCTCCTATCCAGGGACGCACACTAGTAGAACTAGTACTTATCTGGACTTCCCATCTTTCCAAGCCTTCAGCCGGAATATCAATGGTCGCTGTCGACCTGCTTGTAATCTTCAACTCTTGAGAAATTAGGAGCCGTTTGGGAGCAAAAGAAAGGTCATAAAGCCTTAACCTTGCCGTTCTTCTCCTTGATGAGTTATTAAGTATTTCTACCCTAATCTGATCTATGTCACTACTGCTGCTTATAGGGCCGGTAGTATAATTCACTACTGCCATATTTCTCATCCTTTCTTTAATTATTTCAATACTATCTTATGCGGATGAGAAAACAAATGATCTTTAAATTATTCAATTACTGCCATTATCAAGGGGCTCTTAAGAGGCGGATTATTGGTTATGTTATAAGCCTTAAGTATCTTTTCTTTTACTTCTTCCGCTTTTTCTTCAGAATTAGCATGAATTACCGCCAAACTATCCCCTTTTTCTACCCAGTTGCCTACCTTCCGTTTAAGCTCTATTCCTACCGCATAGTCTATTATATCATCTATTTTTCTCCTTCCTGCTCCTAAACACATAGCAGCATGTCCAATTTCATAAGCATCTATACCTGAAATATAGCCGCCTTTATCAGCTTTAACTTCAATACAAAAATCTGCCATTTTAAGCCCATAATTTTCTTTTGCTAAATCAATCTTTCCTCCTTGAGCTTCAACTATCTCTATAAATTTCTTAAGCCCTTTTCCGCTTGCAAGGAGTTCTTTTGCCTTCAAAAGTCCCTTATCAAAATCCTCAGCTTTTCCGCCTAAAACGAGCATATGGGAAGCTAAAGCCAAAGAAATCTCTTCTAAATCTTTAGGTCCTGATCCCTTCAGGGTATCTATCGCTTCTCTTACCTCCAGGGAATTACCCACCATATTGCCCAAAGGCTGCTCCATATCAGTAATAAGTGCTCTTACCTCCCGTCCCGCTCCCCTTCCTATTTTTACCATTAGTTTGGCCAGCTGGACTGCCTCTTCTTTATTTTTCATAAATGCCCCCTTACCTACTTTAACGTCGAGGACAATTCCTGAAGCCCCAGCTGCCAGTTTCTTACTCATAACGCTGGAAGCAATAAGCGGAATACTCTCAACGGTAGCAGTTACATCTCTTATTGCATAAAGTTTTTTATCAGCTGGAACTAAATTGCCAGTTTGGGAAACAACTGCCGCTTTTATCCGGTTTACCTGTTCTATGAATCTATGATGACTCATCTCTACTTTAAACCCTGGAATTGATTCAAATTTATCTATCGTACCGCCGGTATGTCCTAAACCTCTCCCCGACATTTTAGCTACCGGCACTCCGGCTGCCGCCACCAAGGGAATAACTACCATGGTCGTCTTGTCCCCTACTCCACCGGTGCTGTGTTTATCCACTGTTTTGCCTTTGACCCCTGATAAGTCCACTTTTTCGCCTGATTCGGCCATAGCTAATGCTAAGTCACTAGTCTCCCTTTCACTCATGCCTTTAAAATAAACAGCCATAGCAAAGGCAGATATTTGATAATCAGCCATAGAACCATCGCTTATCCCTTTAACCAAAAGGCGAATTTCTTCTGTACTAAGCTCCTTTCCATCCCTTTTAGCCTTTATAATATCCTGGTAATTCATCATAAAGTCCTCACCAGCCTGTAAAAACTTTCTCCAGCCAAACCCTCAATCTTTATATCTAAATGCTCTGCTGCAGTTTGTCCAACATCAGCCAAACTCTTTCTAATCCCTAAATCAACATTCTTCTTTATTCTCTTTCCATAAACCAATAGAGGAACATATTCTCTGGTGTGATCAGTCCCCGGAGCAGTAGGGTCACAACCGTGGTCAGCAGTAATTATAAGCATATCTTCCTTCGTCATCCGTTCAATCACTTCCGGAAGGCGCAGGTCAAACTCCTCTAAAGCCTTGGCATAGCCTTTAGCATCATTGCGGTGCCCGTAAAGCTGGTCAAAATCAACCAGATTAACAAATATAAGCCCTTCCTCATGTTTTTCCATAGCATTTACCAGTTTATCCATCCCATCCATATTGTTTTTTGTCGGATAAGATGTCTTTATCCCCCTGCCGGCAAATATATCTTTTATTTTTCCTATGCCAATCGTCTCCTTGCCCTGCTCTAAAACAGCATCTAAAATATTGTAAGCCGGTTCTACCGGATAATCATGCCGGTTAGCTGTTCGGTAAAAATTTACTGGTTCTCCTAAAAAAGGTCGGGCAATAACCCTTCCTACTCGATGCTTTCCGGTTAGCATAGAACGCGCTATCTTGCACATATTATAAAGTTCTTCTAGAGGAATAACTTCTTCATGAGCAGCAATCTGAAAAACACTGTCAGCAGACGTATACACAATAGGGTATCCAGTTTTTATGTGTTCCTTTCCTAACTGTTTTATAATTTCAGTTCCAGAAGCGGCAACATTGCCTAAAACCTTTTTCCCTATCCTTTTTTCAAATTCTTCTATAATCTCAGGAGGAAATCCCTCGGGATAAGTAGGAAAAGGCTCTTCGATTATAAGACCCATCATTTCCCAGTGTCCAGTTGTAGTGTCTTTTCCTTTTGACCTTTCCTGAATAATGCCATAAGCCCCTTTTGCCCTTACGGGCTTAACCCCCATTATTTCCGCTATATTGCCAAGCCCCATAGCTTCCATGTTTGGAAGACTAAGCCCGCCAACCGCTCGTGCGGTATTAACCAGCGTATTTACTCCCCTGTCACCATACTCATGGCTATCCGGCATCTCCCCTATTCCCACACTGTCTAGGACAATGATTATGACTCTCTTTTTCATGTCTTTTTCCTCCTTTAATTCCACATCTAAGCCCTGGGATGACATTCATTGTATATTTCCCGAAGCCTGCTTTTGGTAAGATGGGTGTATATTTGGGTAGTCGATATATCAGCATGTCCTAAAATTTCCTGCACCACCCTTAAATCAGCCCCATTTTCCAGAAGATGAGTAGCAAAAGAATGCCTTAAAGTATGCGGCGTTACTTCTTTGTTTATATTAGCTTTTTTGGCATAATTAGCCAAAATTTTAAAAAACCCTTGCCGGCTCATTTTCTTGCCTTTAGCATTTACAAACAAAGTTCTTTCAAAATGGTTTTTTACCAAAAAATTGCGGGATTTCGAAAGATACCTGCCTATCCAATCCAGTGAAGTCTGATTTACCGGGATTATTCTTTCCTTTCTTCCCTTGCCAAAACATCTTAAAAATCCAGCTGTCATATTAATATCATCAATATTGAGAGATAAAAGCTCTGACACCCTTATCCCGGTTCCATACATAAGCTCCAGCATAGCCCGATCTCTTATACCTATAGGGGTCAGGACATCAGGCTGTTGCATAAGCTTTTCCACTTCAGCAACACTTAAAACATCAGGCAACTTCCTTTTAACCCTGGGAGTTTCCAGATTAACCGTAGGATTTTTTTCAACATAGCCTTCCATCTGCAAAAATTTATAAAAAGATTTTATACAGGAAAGGCTGCGGGCAACTGTAGAATGAGCCGCTCCTTTTTCAAGCTGCCATCCTAAAAAATCTAAAATATCGTCCTTTCCTATATCATTTGGTTCTTTAAACTTGTCCTTCTGTTTGAGAAAAGAAAAAAACTTGTCTAAATCACGGCGGTAGGATTCTACCGAATTAGAAGACAAACCTTTTTCATAAATCAGGTATTCAATAAATGCAGCTTTATATCTTTCCATATATTCTCTCCCAAAGTTTTCTTTTTAAATTTGACAAATAATAAATATTATCCTGCTAATCCTCATAATAAAACTCCTGCAAATCAAACACCAACGAATCTATCATCTGGTCAAAACGGCTTGACTTTTCTTTTTCTACCCGCATAGGATTACCGCTTGGCTCTTCTTCATCAAAAAAACTATTCCACACCGGAATTATATCCTGCAAACTTCCAGCTACATAAGGTACCACCAGGGTAAAAGATATTATAAGAACCAGGACAGCCAAAAATCTTATAGCTTTTTTCTTCCAGTTTCTTATTATAATTATCATTCCTTTCACCTCCTTAAAAAACTATACTTAAAAACCAGGGAACTAAATAGGCTTCGATAAGAGCCCCTAAAGCGAGAAAAAACAAGACTGCTAAAAGGAGCAAGGTATAAACAAATATTCCTCTGAATAAAGGCATGGCTTGATTTTGATTCCCTTTCAATATGTAGAGTGAAAAATCAAAAGCAGTTACCGCCCAAAAAATAAAAAGGGGAATATATACGAGATTTTGCGGCAAAACCGATAAAAGAGCTATGATCACACCTGAACCGGCCTTCTCATGAATCAAAAAACCGGTAGTAAACCCCAGAGAAAAGCCGCGAAAAAATACCACTGCCAAAATCAAAGGAAAACCTATTACAGTAAGCCCTAAAAACCATATAAGCAAAAGCATCTCAGCCTGATTTAAAAATGCCTTTAAAAACAATTCATTTCCCTCGAGATGTAAACTGTAATCCAAATAATTATCAACCAACTCTAATAAATATCCTCTCACCCCCCCTTCCAAAGCAGTTGACTTATAATTACCCAAGAAGATACCGATGGCTAGAACAGCTACTATAAATATGTATTTAAAAAGATTATCTTTTATATGATTTTTAAAAACTTCCTTAAAACGCATATTCTTCTCCTTTTAATAATTCCTGAAACAAAGAAGCTTCTTAAAAATAATATTTTATAAAAATCAACTTTATGCTCTTAATCAAAACATATAAAAAAGCCGCCCGGACTTATAAGTCCGGGCGGCACTACATTTAATCAGTTTATTTTTTTCGTTCGTACATATCTTCTATAACATCTGCATAATGTTGTAAAACAACCCGTTTTTTTGTTTTCTGAGTAGGGGTAAGCTCGCCATTTTCCTCGGTAAAACGCCGCTTAATTATGGTATATTGCTTGATAGATTCAAATTCTTCCAACTGCTTATTAGCTTCCTTTACTGCCTGTTCAACCATATCTTTGAGCAAAGGCTGATTTACAAAATCTTCTCCTACTTCAACACAAAGCTGAGTTCCGCCAACTTCAGAATAAATCAGCTTACTCTTATCATAGCTGATGCCTTCTTTTTCAAACAATTCCATAAAATAAGCAAAATTAGGCACAATTAATGCTGATATGTATTTGCGTTCATCACCTATAATAAATATTTGTTCCACTGCAATACTGGTGGTAAAAAGGCTTTCAATTTTAGCAGGTGCCACATTTTTACCGGTTGCCAAACATATTATAGCTTTCTTACGGTCAACTATCTTATAATAGCCATTTTCATCCTTTACTGCTATATCACCAGTTTTAAACCAACCATCTTCCGTAAATGCTTCCGCCGTTTCTTCCGGCTTGTTAAGATAACCTGCAAATAACCCTGCACCGCTTACTTCTATTTCTCCATCAGGGGCAAGCCGCACCTTAGAGCCATTAGCTTCTGGGCCAACATAACCAGGCTTAGCAGCGCGCATCGGATTATAAGTTACAGCCGAACAAGTTTCACTCAGACCATAACCTTCCAAAACCGGAACCCCCACTATATAGAAAAATTTCAACAAATCAGGAGCAATTCCCGCACTAGCTGAAAAAGCAAACCTAAACCTATTTCCAAACAATTCCCGAACTTTGGCAAAAAGCTTATCAGCCAGCATATATTTAAATCTCAAACCGAAAGGAAGCCTTGATTTTAAATCAAACTCCCAAGTCATATTGTATCTGCCGTATTCGTCCATTCGGTATTTTACCGCTTCTTCGCCTACCTTTAAAGCCCAGTCAAAAAGCTTTTTCTTGGTCGGACTAGAATCAAGCTGCTGCTGAAACTGCATATATATCCTCTCATAAAGCCTGGGAACACAACTAAACCATGTAGGGTTGTATTTCTTCAGATCCTGCATCAATGTGGAAGGACTGTCCGCATAAGCAATGGTTGCTCCATGCCAAATAGCAGTCCACTGGGAACATCCGCGGTCAAATATGTGGGATAAAGGCAGAAATGAAAGAACAGTATCATTTTCGTCAAGCGGATGTCCGCTAGCGTTAAAATAATCATGGGTCCCATCCATACGCGAAGACATGCTCCAGTGGGTAAGTATTACCCCTTTACCCTGCCCGGTAGTTCCTGAAGTATATAATATAGTAGCCCAATCTTCCAAGACATTGCTCTGCCAGCGTGAATCATAAACTTTTTTCTGTTTCTCCCAATTCTTCTTTCCTAAATCCAAAAGTTCCTGCAAGTTCATGACTTTAGGATGATTTGATTCGTATTTGAAATCAAGAATTATAATCTTTTCAAGTTTAGACATTTCACTAAGTCCCGGAAGCACCCGGTTCAGTATTTGTTCATCTCCAACAAAAAGATATCTGCTCTCAGAATCATTAACAATATAAGAAATCTCACTCAAAGAAAGGGTAGGATAAATAGTTACCAAAACTCCTCCACAGTTTATTACCGCTACATCAGTATGCGTCCAATAAGGGCTGTTCTTAGCCATTATAGCAACCCGCTCTTTTCTTTCCAGACCTAAACTTAAGAGAGCACATCCTATAAGCTCTACCCTTTCTGCCATCTCCTTCCAGGTAAACCTTCCCCCATTATCCCCATTATACAGGTCAGAGTTGAAAAGCTGAGCCGTCCTATTGGGAAAATTGTTGACCGTGTGGTAAAACGCTTGGCTCATGGTAAGTCCCTTCTTATACATCACATATGCCCCCCAAATATTTTTTAATTAAACATTTATCCTTTGCAAAAAATAAAATTTACATTTTTTTGGCAGATTAAGTCAATATTTCGTTCGATATATTTTGCTTATAAATATTTTATTTCATTATTTTTGTTATTTCAAGTTAAAATAATAACTGTTATTATGTAATTAAAAAATTTATCACTAAATACAAAAAAGCAGCTGTTTTAAAACAGCCGCCTCAGACATTATTATATTGCATTAGCCTTGCGCAGAGCTTCATAAAGCACCGGAACCACCTGCTTCTTACGTGACATTACTCCCTTTAAAAAAATGCTGCCATCGTGTCTTTTATTCCCAAAAGCTTCCTCAACTAAAAAAGCTTTATCTCCGCTTATAATAAGCTCAGTCCCTTCTTCCATAATATCTGTAACCATCAAACACATAAAAGCATAATTACTACGCCTACATATTTCTTCCATAGTTTTTATAAGGCTTTGCTTGCGCTCGGAGAATTTGGCAAAATCTACGGTCTCAATTTGAGATATAGCAAAAATCGTATTGCCGCTCATATATTCTTTTAAATCTTCATTTATAAGGTCTTCATCACTTGCCTTTTCAAAGTGGTCGCTGTTGTTAAATATCTTCTTTCCCCAATCTAGAGGATCCAAACCTGAAAACTCAGCCAGTCTTTGCGCAACCCTTCGGTCTCTCTCCGTAGTAGTAGGAGATTTAAAAATCATGGTATCGGATAAAATACCAGACAGCATAAGTCCTGCCAGATTAGTATTTATAAAAAGCCGGTTTTCCAAAAACATTTCACCAATCAAGGTGCAGGTAGAACCTACCGGCTCATTATGAAAATAAATCGGAGAAATAGTTTCTACATCTCCTATACGATGATGGTCAACAATTTCTAGGATTTCCGCCTCTTCAATTCCATTCACCGCCTGTTTACGCTCATTATGGTCGACTAATATCAGTCTTTTTCTTTTCATATCTAAAAGATTATGTCTAGAGATCATACCCAGATAGCGGTTTTGTTCATCAACCACCGGATAATTACGGTAGCGGGTAGCAAGCATCTGTTTTCTAACTTCACTTACTGTCTCATCCTTTTCAAAAAGCACCAAGTCACGCGTTTTCATAATATCAGCAACTTTACGGTCAAAAATTTCCCTCAAAATACGCGGACTTTGCTCAATATCCTGCCCTTTACCAAGATTATCTAAAAAAATCATGGCTAAATCCCCTATAGTCAAAAGACCCAAAAACTGTTTTTCATCATTTAATACCGGCAAAGTCTTTATATTATGCTTGCGCATCAGGTTGCCCAGCTCCATTATGTTCATGTCAATGGTAGCATAAACCGGATCTTTGTCTTCCAGCAAATCTTCCACCGTTGTGCGAACATTATCCAAAACTAAAGGAGGCTCAAATTCAAGTTCTTTTAAAAGCCAAAGTATATCATCCGTTAATTCACCGGCTGCAGCAGCAACATATAAACCTTTATCAGTTATCTGCTTATACACTTTATAGCTTATTGCAGCGGCAACTGAATCTATATCTGGGTTTTTATGTCCAATTACATATACAGGTTTCATATCATATTACCTCCTTATCAATAAAAAGCTACCTCAATATGTCATATCTTTCCAGAAAAATATTAGTTATGAACTGAGCAGCCAAAACATCCTCCATTGAATTTCGGCTGGCTGCAACCACAGCTATGCCTCTCTCTTTATCAGTCATTTTTTCAATAGCACGCTTAGCTGCCGTAAGAGCAGGCTGCACACCTTTCTTATGCAGGGTACGGGCTATGGTGCCGGTTATAACCTGGCGCGTTTCCACAAAAGCGGCATCATAAGCTACCCCTCCCGTATCTGTAACTGCTACCACCACCCGGTCTTTCATATCTACAAGTTTAGGAGTTTCTGCTCCAATATTTGGGATTACTGCTTCAATAATCCCTTTCTCACTTTCTATGCCTTTTATAACCTTGGTGCAGCGGGTAATACGTTCCTCATCCGAACCTACCCGCGGTTCGGAGACTATTATTATCCCCCTGTTTTTTTCTCTGGCAAGCCTTCCAGCTTCTCTGCCTATTTTCTCCGGCATAACCGGCACTGGAGCCCGGGTAAAATCAGGACTGGCACCTAAAACCGCATAAGCTCCAGCGTCCAACGCACTTTCTAAAGTAGTTGACATATCTATTACATCTACTATTATAACCAGCATACCTTCGCGCGCTGCTTGTCTTGCTCCACTAGCATCAGTCGTCGTTATTACAAGGGGCGATTTTGCCATAATACCCTCCGCCTCCTGGCAAAATAGTAAGCTCTTCATTTCTCATTTTCTGTATACTTTGGGCGACCTTTCGCCCTGCAACTCTCTCAATATCTTCTACTGGAACCGTCTCGGTTATTTCTATTTCGCTGCGATAAACTTTTAGAAGCTTTTCGATAGTTTTTATTCCTATTCCCGGAAGTTCTTTTAAAGGTACCCGATATTTATAAGGAGCCCTTCCTACTGGATGATGAGGTTCCTCATAATCCCTTATCTCATATACCCGGTCTAAAACCCCTTTTACCAATTTCGAATCACTGCCGCAAAAAGTGCATTTTAAAACCGGCGGGGGAGAATCAGCAATTCTCCCGCATTCCAAACAAAAACTGCGGTGATATTTCCCTAGCCTTGGATCCATACCATAATTAGCCTTAATCCGACGTCCATCATATCCTTCAATACATAATTTCAGTTCAGTAAAACTTAATTCCCGCATGGAAAACAGATTATATTCCCTTCCTACATTAGCTGAAGAATGTGCATCTGAATTAGATAAAAAAGTAAAGCGATAAGCTTCTTTAAGCATATCCGCCATATCAGTATCAGCACTCAAACCCAGCTCTATTGTTTTTATCTGAACTGCATCTTTTCCTAAAAATTTATCAATACTACCGGTAAGCATCCCATATATTCCTTTATGAGGGGTAAATGCATGAGCCGGACATATAAAACCTTCAAGCAGTATCGCAAGATTGATAAGTTCGGGAAGAGTAGCCGTCGTTTTCTGGGTAGAAAGGTTTAAATTAGTAACCCTTTTTTGCATGTATTTTTGATAATTATAGAGGCTTTCTAAATTGGGCAAATATAATACAACATGAGCTCCTTCAGCTGTTTCAATTTCGCAGCCGGTAATAAGCATTACTCCATTTGAAGCTATAAATCCCCCTTTAGAATGAGGAATTAATTCTCCGTCTTTTATCATTTCTTCTATTTCGGCAGTAACCAGGGGACTTCCAGCATCGACGATCCCTATTATATCAAGTCCTTTTCTTTCAGCATCTATAAATAAAATTCTTCTTAAATCAAGCTGGCGGGAAGCTGTTATCTTAACCGGCTTTCCTCCTGCCTTTCCTATATGTATATGTAAATCTCCAAAGAACTGGCGCAAAGACTAATCCCTCCAACCGAGTTTAACCTTAGCAAGCTGTATGCCTATTATGGTTTTGGCATCTATTATCCCGCCATTTAAAGCCATATCATAAGCCTTTTTAAAGGGCATAACTTCCACCTTAACAAATTCATCCTCATCCAAATTAACCTTGCCCTCTATGAGCTCCCTAGCCAAAAAAAGATGAATCTTTTCATCTGTAAAGCCGGGTGCAGTGTAAAAAAAGCCGAGATTTTCCCATCGTTCTGCTTTAAAACCTGTTTCTTCCTCCAGTTCACGTTTAGCTGCTGCTAAAGGCTTCTCCCCTTTATTCATTATTCCAGCAGGAATCTCCAGTAAAACTTTTTCTATCGGTTTGCGGTACTGCTGGACTAAATAAATATTTCTTCTTTCATCTATTGCAACTATGGCTACTGCTTCATCGTGTTTAACTATTTCCCGGGTGCTGTATCTGCCATCGGGCAAAAGCACAGTATCAACCTTTAATTCAACAATTCTTCCTTTAAATACTTCTTCTGACTTTACGGTTTTTTCTTCTAAATTCATATAAACCTCCTGCATATTTTTTCCATAAATGCATAAACTGTGGATGAGGTGATGAAAATGAACATTATCGTACAAAAAAAGGGATTAATATTTTACGGCAAAATCAAAGATCTGCCCTACATCTTTTCCGGTTATCCACCTTATATCACTTTAGAGGAATTCATAAGGCTTAACTTAAACTAGCCTTATTCTTCTCAAAGGCTGACCTTTCAGAAGTTTAACTGCAGCATGGGCAGCAGCTCCTAAGGCCAGGAAAAATTCTTTATCTTCATCAATACCGCGTCCCATAGTAGAAACCTTTAATTCACTCTGTCTCAATATATCCAATATAGCCGTACTTTCTTCTAGACAAACTTCATACCGATCGAGGAGATTTTCTTTTCTTAACTGTTCCAGGACATATTCAATTTTATCATCTTCCATAACTGGAATGGGAAGTACGGCTTTTGCCCGACACACCCGGGTAAGAACAGTCAAAGTGTGATGGCTTATCCCCCTATGTCTTTCTCTCCCGTCTGCAAAACTTATCCGCGGAACACATAAGGGCATACCTTTAAGGTTTTCCACCGCATTAAGGATTTCCCCCTGTTCAATGCCGGTAAACCCCCATTTAGTTCCTGTTCCTACTATACCTGGTCCCATGCTTACAATAATGGCATCCGGTTTAAATACTTCCCGGGCAGCTAAAAGTCCGGAATATATATTAACTGCTTCTAAGTCCCCACCGAAAGCATGGCCAATAGTTACCGTTCCAGCAAGTATTCTATTTTTTTTCAGCCAATCAACCGTGTTGCTGAAATATATAGGAAGAGCCGCTCCATCAGTCATAACATAAGCGGTTTTAAAGCCTTCTTTCTCAAGCTGCAGACAAAGCGGTGCCAGCATTGAATGCAGACTAGCAACTAAAACCGGCATTCCTTCCAAACTGTCTTTTTCTTTCAAAGCTTCGTGATAGGGACTTTCTTCTTCTTCTACACTTAAAACCTTAAGCTGCATGGGCGTATAACGCAGCTTCATTATATGTCCACCTGGTTTTAACTCTTTTTCTGTCCGGTTAAGATTAGCCATTATATAATGATAACCACCGCTGCCTAAATTTAATGAAACAGCGGTAGTATTAACTAAAACTTCATCTCCTGCCTTAACTTCACCTGTTAAGGCAGGATAAGCTATACATTTTTCCTCTCTGCCTTCAATCAAAACTAAAAAACCCTGGACCTTTTCCCGATCAAATATTTCTTTTATAATCCGACCTTTTTTTATCTCTATCACACACAGCTCCCGCTTTCTTTTATAGATTCTTCTATAATAGCCAGAACCAACTCTACATCTTTTATTAAATCCTCAATTTTTATATATTCCTCAGCAGTATGTACTTTGCTCATACCTATACCTAAATTAACACATGGGATACCGCTGCCATTTATTATACTGGCATCACTGCCTCCACCTGTGCCCGTAAGGTTCGGTTTTAATCCTATCTTCAAACACGCCTTTTCTGCTATCTTCACAACTTCACTTTCTTTATCCAAATTTACTCCGGGATAGAGGGATTCTATTTTAACTTCCGCCCTGGCTCCCTCTTTTTCCGCTTCACTTACAAAAATTTCTTTAAGTTCATGGGTAAGCCTATCCAATTTATCTTTACTGAGGCTGCGGGCTTCCCCTTTTATCCTGCAAATATCAGCCACAATATTTCGTGCTTTGCCGCCTTCTATCACCCCGAAATTGCAGGTAGTTTCTTCATCAATTCTGCCGCAAGGCATTTTAGCTAAAGCCCGCCCTGCCGCCTTGATTGCATTAATTCCGTTTTCGGGATCCATTCCGGCATGAGCCGCTTTGCCATAGACTGTGTACTCTATTTCATTATGCCAGGGTGATTTTATAACTATTGAACCAGGACTCCCCCCAGCATCAAGCACATAAGCTTTTTTAGCCTTCACTCTGGTAAAATCGAAACTTTTAGCTCCTTTAAGCCCTTCTTCTTCGGCAACCGTAAATAAAAATTCTAAAGGAGGATAAAGAAGGTTCTCTTCCCTCAAAATATCATAAACCTCCATCAAAACCGCAATAGCTGCCTTATCATCTGCCCCTAAAACAGTATCTCCCTGGCTACGAATAATATCTCCATCGACAACTGCTTTTATCCCTTCTCCAGGTTTAACCGTATCCATATGAGCAGCAAATAAAACAGGAGAAGCATCAACAGTTCCGGGTATCTGAATAAAAAGATTGCCGGCATTTCCCCCTATAATTTCTCCCGCATTATCTTCCTCAGGATTAAGTCCACGCTTTATAAATTCTTTTTTTAAATACTCTTTAAAATCTTTTTCATTGCGGGAAACTGAGCTTATGCTTACTAAATTTACAAATTTTTCAATAAGCCTTTCCCTTTTAACCATTTTTCTCACCTCTTAACCATTTTATCTCCCCAGCTCATCTATCCATCTTAACACCCGGTTCTGTTCAATAGTTTTGGTAAGCGAGTATCTTTCCGTATATATATGGACAGCCAGCAAAAATATAAGAACCCCAATCCTTAAATTCAAAGTGAGACTCAAGGCGCTTATATAACCTAAACCAAGCCCCAAAACATTTGATCCTGCATCTCCCATCATAGCTTTAGCCTTAAGGTCAACCGGAAAATAAATTATAACTGCACCTATCAAAGGAACAATAAACATCCATTCATTATCAAAACGGGCAAACCCTGCGATAATAGCCAGCAAAAAGAAAAATCCTTTTATCGCTCTTCCCGGTCTTAAGTCAAAAAGATTTAAAAGATTGGTAAAAAGAGCAATTATAAAAGTATTAAGCAAAACATCATACCAGGTTCCTCCAATAGAAAAGGCTAAAAATAAAGCAATCATCCCTCCCCCCAAGGCCTTTAAGCCACCGGTGGTAAGCTTCCCTTTAAACAACTTGCCAAAATGCCCCTTAAAACCTAAAGTATCTCTCCTTCCCAAGCGGTCATCTATAAAACCTAAAAAAGAAACAGCTGTTATGCCAAAAATAAATAAAAGGTACGCATTATCGTACCATCCCAATAGCATATAAATTACCATTGTTGTAATCAGAGTCATAGGAAAAGATATTCCTGCACTTACAGGTATATCTATCCCCTGATAATTCTGGGCTGAACATCCCGTTTCTTTTAACATGGGAAGAACTAAAAAAAGAACAACCCCTTCAACAAAAAGGCCGATTAATAAACCTGTTATTATCGTCCAAGCCGACAAAATTATTTCCTCCTCAACTCATTCTTTATAACCTTAAGCACATCAATAAACTGTTTTCCTCTATGTATAAAACCTTTCAAATCCCGACCCGTTTCATTATGTCGCATCTCGGTAGGGACTTCTAAGACTCTGAATCCTTGTCTTAAAGCACTTAAAGTCATACCCAATTCAACCCCATATGCTTCACTGAAAGGGGTAATTGCTTTTAGAACTTCCGCTGTCATAGCCCGCTGTCCGCTTAAAGGGGCAATAGAATCAAATTCCCCTGTCTTTCTTATAATCCAGGCAGCTGTTCCTTTAACTAACCCAAAGCCTCCTTTTTTCCTGGGAGGAGCAAAAGCAGCAATACATAAATCAGCTTTTCCTTCCAGAACAGGTTTAATAATCTTTGAGGCTTCTGCAGAAGTTTCTCCCAGATCAGCATCAAGAAAAACTACTATATCCGTATCTTTTAAATAAGGCAGAGCCGCATTCATGGCTCCGCCTTTTCCCCGATTAACTTTAAGATCTAAAAGCTCTGCTCCTGCATCTTTAACCTTCCGGGCAGTGCCGTCTGTCGACCCATCGTTTATTACCAGAATGCGATTTATCTCCGGGACTTTTTTTACTCCTTCTATAGTAGCAGTAATACGCTCTTCTTCATTATATGCCGGAATAACACAGGCTATATTTTTCATCTATTTGCACCCCACATACTGTCAACAGGAAGTGAAGGCATAAACTTTTCAGCCGTTTCCTTTATTCCATAATGGCCAGACTCTCCTTCTAAAGCTAGGATCAAAGATATCTGTCCCGGGCTTAAGTCTACGTTATCAATAGTCGTTATATTGTTCTTTTGATAATCTTCCATATATGAATACTCAACTCCTGACACTTCTACCCCCAAAACCTTCATACCTTTATTCAACAAGTCCTCAATAAGTTTCTGGTCAAAATCAGAAGCAAAATAGTTTTCTATATTATTACATCCTCCCACCAGTATTACTCCACTTACAGGCTTATTATAATCGCCGCTGAACTTAACCAGCTCGCTTTCCTCCAAAAAATCTACAACATTAGGGTCAGCACCGCCGGGATTAATAATTATTCCAGCTACACTTGAAGCAATATACTTCCTTAAATTATCCACCGAAGTGTCAGCGGGAAGATTATAAAAATCAACAACTTTTTTTATCAGACTGCTGTCATTGAGCTTTATATTGGCTAAAACTACTGTCTTAGACCCTACCTCAGCCCCAGCCATATTTAAGGCGTTTATAATTCCTGCTGGAATATCAGTGTTTCCAGTAACCACCACTGCCAGATTATATCCTTTTAAATGATCCTTTATCAGAAAAGGCATTACAGTCCGGCTGTAGTTCTCATAATTTTCAATTATTCGGTTTTTACTTTCATTTTGAGCTAAAAGTGCACTTTCCCTCTCGCGCAAAACATCAAATTCCTTTTCCAAACGATCAATAACCTTCTGCTGCTGGTCAACTAATATGCCACCTCCCTGTATGGTGCTGCCGATAAGTATACCAAGTCCTAAAGCTAAAAAAATGGCAATAATTGAAGCTATGTGATACCTTAAATCAACCATAACACTTATCTCCTTAATTAAATACTAAAAAGCAGTTTGATCTGCAGCCAAAGCAGTTTAAAAAAAGGTTTGGTCGCAGGTGAAACCCAGAGTATGATAGTTATGGGTACCATTGCCGCTATCAAAAGCTGCATAAGATATTTTGACTGCAAACTTTGCCGGTAAAGCTGACTTACACCTCTTGCATCAACCAAAATTGACCCTACTTTGAGGCGAACCAAAAAAGTGCTTCCCATTCCTTTACGTCCTTTTTCCAGGAAATCTATCATATTCGAATGGGTTCCTACTGCTACAATAAGACTTGCGCCGTATTCCCAGGCTAATATCATGGCAACATCTTCACTGGTTCCAGGCATAGGCATTATTTTAGCATCTATACCCATTCCTTTTACTCTTTCAAATCCAGGAGCTCTGCCATCAGCATAAGCATGAACTACTATCTCAGCTCCACTCTTCAAAGCCTCATCAGATACGCTGTCCATATCTCCTACAATTATATCAGGTTTAAGACCAAACTCTAAAAGCGCATCTGCTCCTCCATCTACTCCTATTAAAACCGGCCTTTCTTCCTGAATATATGAACTTATAGTCCGTAAGTCTTCTTTATAGCTGCTGCCGCGGACAACTATGAGCACATGCCGGTTTAACATGTTGGTAGTGAGGGAAGGAACCTCTGTATTGCCCAAAAGAATATCTTTTTCCTTTTTAGCATATTCCAGGGTATTATCGACAAAATTGTCCAGTTCAACTTGAATATTTTTATTAGCCTCTTTAATCCTTGCTTCTACATCTTTTAAAGTAAGAATCCTGCCATGGGCAATCAGCTTTTCTCCCAAAAAAATTTCACCGTCTTTTATAGTAACTAGAGCACCTTCCTTTATCTCCTCAAAGACAGCTTCACCCACCTCATCTATTATAGGTATCCCTGCCTTTAAAATCTTAAAGGCACCTTTAGCCGGATAGCGCCCGGTTATAGAAGGTAAAGCATTGATTACAGCCTGCGGCTTTATATCTATTAACGCATTAGCCGCTACCTCATCTATATCATCATGGTTTATTATAGCAATTTCATTTTTTCTAAGCCTTTTTACCAAATTCTTAGTGCGCCTATCCAGTCTAGCCCTTCCTTTTATGAGCATACCGCATCTCCTTAAAATAACCTGAAGTCATTATCTGGTTTATATTGGAATTAATATCTTTCAAAATAGTATTATAACATATAGCCATCAAATTAACCAAAAAGTATTTGAAGAACGGAAAACGCTCATTTTCCATATATTTCACCAAATATTATTATAACCTACTCCAAATTATATTGCTTTAATATAAAAGCCACCTGAGTTATCAGGCGGCCAAGAAAAAATTCTAACTAACCTTATTTTCCAACCTAAGACGATCCGCTATTATCGCTATGAATTCGGAATTGGTAGGTTTGCCTCTTTCTCCACTTACCGTATAACCAAACAATTTATTTATCTTTTCCATGTCTCCACGATCCCAGGCTAATTCAATAGCATGTCTTATAGCCCTTTCCACTCGGCTGGGAGTAGTGTCGTATTTCTCCGCAATGGCAGGATATAATTCCTTGGTTACTGCACCTAAATAATTTACTTCTTCAACTACTAGCATTATGGCATCCCGTAAGTACTGATAACCTTTGACATGAGCAGGGACTCCAATTTCATGAATAACCCTGGTAACTTCCACCTCAAGATTTTTGGGGTTTGATGCCGGCTGAGTAAACGAACCTAAAGTAGATCTGGCTTCATGCCCGGGCTTAATGTCACGTGCAACTTCCCGCACTCTATCACCCAGCACATTTAAATCAAATGGTTTAAGAATATAATAATCCGCCCCTAACTGTACTGCCTTCTGGGTCACACTTTCCTGTCCAAACGCAGTCAAAACTATAATTTTAGGGGAGACTTGAGGTTTAACTGTGCTCATGCGTTCTAAAACTCCAATACCATCGATATAAGGCATTATCAAATCAAGTATCAAAACTTCAACATCCTCTTTTTTCAGAACTTCTAAAACCTCCATCCCGTTGCTGCATACATCCACCAGATGAAAATCAGGTTCATTGTTGAAATATTCCCTCAAAATACCGCAAAATTCCCGGTTATCATCGGCCACCAAAACTTTAATAGGATTATTTTCGTTAAACATAAACCATAATTCCCCCTCATCCCTCTTTGCAGTTTTGTATATTAAAATTTTTCGACTGGACACCAACTATTTCCTGCTTTT
Organism: Thermosyntropha sp.; assembly: GCF_017656155.1. GTDB lineage: Bacteria > Bacillota > Syntrophomonadia > Syntrophomonadales > Syntrophomonadaceae > Thermosyntropha. Next base: position 102,544 of record NZ_JACDOH010000005.1, read on the forward strand.
TTTTTCTAGCAAATTAATCTATAATTTTGCAGACATTAACACAAATATACATTAGCTTTACTATAAAAAAAATCTACCTTCAGCCTTATACCCTATTAAATCAATATTTTTAAATAAGTGTTGTCTTAATAATTTGTCGAAACCTTTTCATTTATTTCTTCTTCCTCAGCTAATTCCGACAGCATATTATCCATAAAAACCGCGTATCCCCGTGCAGGATCGTTCAAAAAAACATGGGTTACTACCCCTATTATTTTGCCATCCTGCACTATAGGACTTCCACTCATTCCTTGGATTATGCCTCCGGTTAAACTTAACAACCTAGGATCAGTAACCTTTATTATCATTCCTTTACCATTTTTTCTTTCCGGATAAACTTTTTCAACTTCAATAGAAAATTTTTCAATAGCATTATCATTTACTACAGTATACATTTCTGCCGAACCTGTTTTTACCTGGTGGGCATAACCTACTTCTACTGGATAATCCACCAAGGGATTTTCCAGCAATTTATCCATCTGCCCATAGATTCCAAACATTGTATTCTTGGTAATATTTCCGGAAATCTCGTCTTCTCCATCAAAAGTCCCGATCTTTTCTCCCGGTTTTCCCGGTTTGCCTGCTTTAATTGTTTGTACTGAAGCCCCTACTATCCTTCCTTTTAAAACATTTATACCCTCTTTGGTATCAGCATCAATTATTATATGTCCTAAGGCTGCATATTTTTGAGACTCCGGATCTATAAAACTCAAAGTCCCTACTCCAACAACACCATCACGCACAAAAAGACCTATCCTGTATCTTTGGGTTTCTGGGCAAAATCTGGCTTTAACCGGTATACTCATAATCTTTTTTCCTCTTTTTATTCTGATATTAAATGTTCTATCCTTTTTTTCATCAATAATGCGTGCTAAATCGTTCTCAGTTTTAACTTCATTTCCATCTACCGCCATAATTAGATCTCCTATTTCAATCCCCTGTTCTTTAGCAGGGGAAACTCTTTTGCCATCACTGCTGGTTATAGGTGCAAATCCTACTACCATAATACCATTCGACTGTAACAACACCCCAATAGAATGTCCTCCTAAAATTACCCTTTTAGGGGGTATTGATTCTACTTCAATAGTTTTAACAGGAATATACCCTAAAACTTTAAGTTTTATCTCAGCTTTTCCTGGTTTCAAAGCTAATATTTCATAACTGTCCCTATTTTTCCTCACCACAATTGGCGGATCTCCAGGCTGGGCAAAAACGCTCTGAGAACTGTGGCTTACCAGCATATCAATCTTATCACTGAGATTTTGAGGAACCTTTATGCTTATCCTGCTCTTTTCTCCCACCACCAGCCTCTGGCTTTCTGGGAGAGTCAAAATACTTCGCACCTGTGGACTAAAAACAAAAAGTAAAAATAAAATAACAATTATAAAACCTAAAACCGGTCGAAATCGGCTTAACTTACGCAACTTTTTCACTCCCCTGAAAAATTGACATTATATATTCTCTCCCTGCAGGAATGAAAGTATACTGCTTTTTCAGGGGTCTTAAAAAGCATGATAAATATTATATATAGTCAAAACAGCACTGCCTAATTTCTAAAAAACTAGCTGTTGTCTCAAGTATGCTCAAAAATTTTATATCACTCTAATATATACAATGGTATAATATTACAAAATATTGAATTAATGGAGGAGTCCTGTGGAGTATATTAAAAACCCGCATGACAGATACTTCAAAGAAAACATGGACAATACAGAAATTGCTAAAAGTTTTTTTGAATACTACCTTCCCTCAGAATTAAAAAACATCGTCAATCTGGATTTCTTAATCCCCCAGCAGGAAAGCTTTATCGATGAAGAGCTTAAGGAAAGCTATTCAGATTTATTATTCAAAACCAAAATCAAAGGTGAGGAAGGCTATATATACCTTCTGGTTGAACATAAAAGCAGCCCTGATTATTTCACGGTATTACAGGTTTTAAAATACCTTTTAAACATCTGGAACCGGGAAGTAAAAAAGAAAACAAAAAGGAGTTTTCCCCCCATAGTCCCTCTGGTATTTTACCATGGACAGAGAGAGTGGAAAGTCCCACGAAGCTTTAGCTATCTCATAAAAAACATAGAAAAATATCCGGAACTTAAACCCTATATTCCTGATTTTGAATACCTATTAGCCGAAATCTCCCCGGACAAGCCGATAGAAAATATAGAAGGAGCAGTAAAAATATTTCTTGAATTTATGCGGATAATCTTTCATCCTGATAAAGAAATCTTTAAAATAGAGCTCACACGAAACTTGGCAGAACTGCGCAGGCTTCTTAAAAAAGAAGGAGTTTCAGATCATTTAATCGATATATTATACAGGAGCTCAGTATTATATATAATAGTGGTAAGGGAAGACATAGAATATGAAGACATAAAAGAATGCATAGATGTAACAATCCCGGAAAGGAGTGAGGAGCTTATGACTATCGCGGAAAAGCTTATAAAAGAAGGAATGGAAAAAGGGATACAAAAAGGTGAACTTAAAGCCAAGGAAGAAACCGCCCGAGAAGCTATAAAAGCAGGAGCCGATTTATCATTTACAGCTAAAATAACCGGACTATCTATGGAACGGATAAAAGAACTGGAGAAAGAAGTCCAAGAAAATGGATAATTTAGTCCAATTTTTATATGTTAGTTCCAAAACAATATACAAAACACATGTTTTGCTGGGTTTCGGGCTTTTCTTCAACTTCTAATAAACCTTTTTTCAATGATTAATAGAAGAATTCAAGAGCCATTTATACAGCACCAGCAGGCTCAACAGTTAAACTTTATATAAAAAATATAACGATAGAAAAAAATATAAACAAAGTAGCTGTTGCTTGGTATGGTAGTGATTGGAGAAATCTGAATTTCTAAAAACAAACAGCTTTTTCTAACCAACCTTATATGCAAACCAAAAGGCTATCGGTACTTTCTCCCTACCGACAGCCTTTAAAATAATCCCTCTAATTTTCCAATATTGCTTTATCCAGCATTTCTCCTGCATGTTTAAGGGTAATATCAGAATAATTTTCTCCTCCCAGCATACGGGCTAACTCTTTGATTCGGGCATCATAATCAAGTTTTCTTACTAGAGTATAAGTCCTTCCTTCTTTTACTTTTTTTTCAATGAGATAGTGGGTATTGGCATAGCTTGCTATCTGGGGCGAATGGGTCACCAGAATAACCTGGTGGCTCCGGGAAAGCTCTCCTAATTTCCGTGCCATAGCAGTCAAGGCAGTTCCTCCCACTCCTACATCAATTTCATCAAATATTAAAGTAGGCACCCTGTATACTTCCGCCAAAGCTTTCTTGAGTGCTAATATAAAACGCGATATTTCCCCTCCGGAAGCAATCTTTGATATAGGCCGCATTTCTTCGCCCGGATTAGGTGAAAAAAGAAAATCAGCCTCATCTATTCCAGCTTCAGAAGGAGCATTCTTTTTTTCTAAAGCCACCATGAACTTTATATAAGGCATATTTAACTGCATAAGTTCATGATGTACCTTTTCCTCCAGACGCAGAGCCCCTTTCGTTCTGAATTCTGTAAGCTCCTCAGCTAAATGGTAATATTCCTCTTCAACCAGTGCAAACCGATGTTTTAAATCTTCCTGTCTTTCCTCTACTGTGCTGAGCCTTTCAAACTCCTCCTCGGCCTTAGCTAGAAAATCAAGAATTTCTTCTATACTCTGGCCATATTTCTTTTTTAATTTTCCTATCTCATAAAGCCGGGATTCTACTTGATCTAAAAGCCCGGGTTCAAAATCAAGCGAATCACGGTAGCGGGTAAGCCTGTTTGCTATTTCTTGCAGATTATAGTAGATATCCTCCAGCTCGCCGCGCAAGGATTCAAAAAATGCATCAGGTTTCCCTGCACTTATAGCCTCAATAGCCGAAGATATCTGATCATAAGCACTGAATCCTTCTTCACCGGTATATAAAAGCTTCAAAACTTTATCTGCTGTCTTCCCTAAAATATGAGCATTACGCATACGTTCAGCTAATATGCCTAACTCTTCTTCTTCATCCTTTTTCAAATCAGCTTTTTTAATCTCATTTATTTGAAAAGCTAAAAAATCAAGTTTTTGGGCTCTATCCTTTTCTTCTGTTTTTATAATTTCAAGTTCCTTTGCCAGCTTTTTATATTCTGCATATGTCCTAGAAAGCTTTTCTTTTACTTCCCTGGCTTCTGGAACAAAACTGTCAATATAGCTTAAATACATTTCAGGACGCAGCATAGTCAAGTGGTCATGCTGCAGATGCATATCCACCAAAAAGGGTGCCAAGTTCTTTAAAAAAGTTATATTAACAGTTTTGCCATTAATCCTCGCAGTGCTTCTGCCCTGCGGATATATTTCGCGGCAGATTATCACATCTTCATCTTCTTCTTCAATGAATCCGCCTTCTTCAAGAGTTTGTCTGACCTCTTCACTTTCTAAACTGAAAACACCCTCGATAATTGCCTTATATTTATCATCTTTTATAAGGTCATTTTTACCCCTTTCACCCATAATCAGGCTTAAAGCATCTATTATAATAGATTTGCCTGCACCTGTTTCCCCAGTTAAAACATTAAGCCCCTTATTAAACTCCAAACGAAGTTCGTCAATCAGGATAAAATTCTTTATATAAATTTCCCGTAACATACCATCCCCTCTCATTCTTGAACCGGCATAATAAAGCTCTTAAATTCCTCAGCAATCTTTGCTGCTGCCTTTTCCGGCTTTACCGCTACAAATATTGTATCATCCCCACCTACTGTTCCCAAAATCAAAGGATTATCATAAGTATCTATTAAGGAAGCTATAGACTGAGCCGCCCCAGGCAGTGTTTTTATTACCACTATATTCCCGCTGTAATCAATTGCTATTACCGAATCAGCAAAGGCCCTTTTCATCCGTTCCTGTGAACTTCGCACTGGCGTAGAAGCAGGCATAGCATATCTATAACCATGTTCGTCAGGGATTTTAATAAGTTGAAGTTCCTTTATATCCCGGGAAACAGTGGCCTGGGTAACATCAAAACCATTTCTTTTCAAAGCTTCGCACAGCTCTTCCTGAGTAGCTATACGCTGATTAGATATTATGTCTATAATAGCAAAATGTCTGCGTGATTTCATTACTTTTAAAATCACCACCTATAGTTTATGTACTGCCATCATCTGAGGAGGATTATTAATCTGATTAATAAATCTTGTTTCTAAAACTTCAAATTTTTGTTGAGGCAAAGAAATCAAATAATCCCTTATTATGCCTACTTCCTCTGTTCCTCCTTCATGTCCAGTATACCCTACTATAACAATTAATCCTCCTGGAGCTAAAAGTTCAATAGCAGCTTTAACCGCTGCCAAACTAGTTTTTCCTTCTGTTTTTATTTCATGATTTCCTCCCGGAAGATAGCCTAAATTAAAAATACATGCATTAATAAATCCATCTATGTACTTTGCCATATCTTTATGGTCAGCTTTTATAAGCTTAACCCTCTTCTCCAGGCTATTCTCTCTCAACAGATTATAAGTGCTTTTAATAGCCTCATCCTGTATGTCAAAAGCATATACCAGGCCATTATCCCCTACCAAATTGGCTAAAAAAAGGGTATCTTTCCCCCTTCCACAGGTTGCATCAACTACCACATCCCCGAACGTTATCCACTGGCTAATTATGAAATGAGAAAAATCTACCGCACTTTTAAACCTGCCTCTTTTCATAAGTCCTCTCCTTCAGTTTCTGGAAAGTCGGCTATCAATATTACTGAAAAAAGGTCTTCCTTTTACATCCACCATTTTCAGTTTATAATCCGCTTTTTTTATAAAAAGCTCATCTCCCGGCATAAAATCAAGCTTGGTCTGCCCATCTGCATATACAATTATTTCTTCGCTGTGCAAATCTGTTAAATGCAAAATATTTTCTCCGCTCACTACTACTGGCCTGCGGCCTAAAACATAAGAAGCCAGAGGAGTTATAACCATCACTTCTAAATCAGGCTCTAGAAGTGGCCCCCCCGCAGAAAGTGAATAAGCAGTAGTTCCGGTAGGAGTCGCAATTATAACTCCATCCCCTTTATAATCGGCTATCTTATTTTTGTTTAAATAAAGGGAAAAGGATATTAAACGCGGATTTTTAGACCTTACAACCAGCTCATTGAGGGCGTGTACTTTTTGTACGGGGACATTGTTTCTCAACACATTAATTTCCAGCATCATTCGCTCATCTAAAACATAATCCCCTCTTATAAACTTATCAATACAGGCTTCAATCTCAGCAACTTCAATATGGCTTAAAAAACCTACTGTGCCCATATTCACCCCTAAAACGGGAACATTATAAATCGCATAATGGCGTGCTGCCCTTAGAATCGTCCCATCTCCCCCCAGCACCATTATCAGATCAATGTCATCAACAGCTTCAGGGCGGGTGTAGCCATTATCGAAAGCCACTTCTATTCCTTTAAGCTTCAAATCCTCAGCTATATTAAAAGCCATAAGCTCAGTATTTTCTTTTAATCGGTTATTTACTAAAAGAATTTTCACCTTTTTGCCCTCCAAGCTTTTCATGCGCTTCTTTCACTACCGCTTTCAGCTTTTTTTCTATATCATTTAAAACCTCTCCATCTGGACACAGCTTTAAAAAATACTCAATATTACCCTTTGGCCCTGTTATTGGGGAAAAAGTTACATTCTGGCAAATCAGATTTTCTTCTGCAGCGCTTTTTATACATTTAAGCAAAACTTCCTTATGCACCAGGGGATCCCGAACCACGCCTTTTTTGCCTACCTTTTCCCTTCCCGCCTCAAATTGAGGCTTTATCAAAGAAATAACTATTCCTTCAGGCTTTATAAGCTGGCTTACCACTGGAAAAACCAAAGAGGTAGATATAAAAGAAACATCTATGGTTACAATATCCACCAGTTCTCCCAATTGTTCAAAAGTAAGATAACGAACATTGGTCTTTTCCATATTAACTACCCGCGGATCATTGCGAAGTGACCAGTCCAGCTGGCCATATCCCACATCAACCGCATATACCTTAGAGGCACCATGTTTTAAGGCACAATCTGTATATCCGCCGGTAGATGCTCCTACATCTAAAACAACCTTGTCCTCAAAATCAACCTCAAATTCCTTTATCGCCTTTTCAAGCTTTAATCCTCCACGGCTAACATATCTAATGCCCGACTTTTTAAGGACAATTTCAGCTTCTTCATCAATACCAACCCCGGGCTTATCCGCTCTTGCGCCATTAACCATAACTTCTCCTGCTAATATCATGGCTTTAGCTTTTTCTCGGCTCTTTGCCAGACCTTTCTTAACCATCAACAAATCAAGTCTGATTTTGGTCAAATTTCAGCAACTCCCATGTATTATTATTTAATAGTTCAGGCCAGCGGTTTATTATCTTCTCAGCTATTGACTCAGGATCCATATTAAGATATTCCCACAAAACCTCAACTTTACCATGTTCTACAAACTCATCAGGAATCCCTATACGCATAATGTCAGTCTGTTTATTATAATCCGCTAAGGCTTCGACTACTGCACTGCCAAATCCGCCTGCCAGGCAGTTGTCTTCGATAGTTACCAGCCTCTTTACACTATCTGCCATATCTATAAAAAGCTCTACATCAAGCGGTTTAATAAAGCGAGCATCGGTCAAATAAACTGAAATTCCCTTTTCCTTCATAAGCTCTGCTACATCTCTGGCCAGGCTCATTCCCCGGCCTATACCAATTATACCCAGGTCTTTTCCTTTTTTTATCACCAGACCCCTGCCTATTTCAAGCAGGTTTCTCTTGTCAGCCACAGGAACTCCTTCTCCTGCCCCACGCGGATATCTTATGGCAACAGGCCCATTAACAGCAAAAGCAGTATGGAGCATATCCGCAAATTCATTTTCGTCAGAAGGTGCCATCAGAACAAGATTTGGAATACTGCGTAAATATGAAATATCAAAAATTCCATGATGGGTTGGTCCATCTTCTCCTACCAGGCCTGCACGGTCGATAGCAAAAATAACCGGCAGGTTTTGCAGTGCCACATCATGAATAATCTGATCATACGCCCTTTGAAGAAAAGTTGAATATATAGCCACAACTGGTTTAAGACCATTCCTCGCCATACCTGCCGCCATAGTTACCGCATGTTGTTCACATATACCCACATCAAAAAATCTATCTGGAAACTTTTTAGCAAAATCAGTAAGACCAGTTCCGCTCGTCATGGCCGCAGTAATAGCCACTATTTTATCATCTTCTTTAGCTTTAGCTGTAATAAATTCTCCAAATATTTCAGTATATGTTTTTACTTTCTTCTTTAAAGGACTGCCCGTATCTATATTAAAAGGGCCAACTCCATGAAACACATCCGGATTACGGCGGGCTGGTTCATAGCCACATCCTTTTTCCGTTATGGCATGAATAAGCACCGGCCCTTTCATCTTCCTGGCATTAGAAAAAACTAAAGTCAGTTCATTTAAATCATGTCCATTAATAGGACCTATATAGGTAAACCCCAGCTCTTCAAAAAATACGCCAGGAACCATTATATATTTTACCATATCCTTAAATCTGCCTGCAGCCCTGGCAATATTAGGTCCTATACCTGGAATTTTGTTCAATACCATCTCTATTTCTTCTTTAGTGCGGGTATAAGAAGGTTCGCTGCGAAGACGATTTAAATAACCTGAAAGTGCACCCACATTTTTAGATATAGACATTTCGTTATCATTAAGCACAACAATAAGGTCAGTACCTTTATGTCCAGCATGATTTAAAGCCTCAAAAGCCATACCGCCTGTAAGTGCACCATCGCCTATCACGGCGATTACCGAATATTTTTCCCTTTTTAGATCGCGGGCTAAAGCTATACCTAAAGCGGCAGAAATAGAAGTGCTACTGTGGCCGGTATTAAAAACATCATGTTCAGACTCTTCATATTTGGGGAAACCGCTTAAGCCACCGTACTGGCGTAAAGTGGGCATCTTATCCTTGCGACCGGTAAGTATTTTGTGGACATAGCTCTGATGTCCTACATCCCAGATAATCTTATCGTGAGGAGAGTCAAAGACATAATGCAGAGCAAGGGTCAACTCTACTACCCCCAAATTTGGAGCTAGATGTCCCCCGCACTGCGAAACTGTATTTACTAACAATTCTCTTATTTCTGAAGCCAGCTGGTTCATCATAGAAAGGTTTAAAGCTTTCAAATCACGGGGCGAATTTATTCTATCTATTATTTTAGGCATAAAAATCTATCACCTTCTGTCCTTAAACAACTCTACACCTGTAACCCTTTCCCACCAGCTCATGATAAGGGCAACTCTATAAATAATATCATTCGCTTTATTTACAGCTATACTCTTGCCTATTGCTTTTCCTCCAACCGTTAAAGCTGCGATAAAACTGGTCACCAACGCCCCCAAAAGTACAATATCGATAAAATTAAGCATTTCAGCTATACTTACCACTATGCCTGCTCCTATAGCTCCACTTAAAGTACCTGCTATATCGCCGATCACATCATTGCAAAAATTAGCTACAACATTGGCATTTTTTATGATTTTTACCGCCTGTTTAGCTCCCTTTACCTTTTTGGCCGCTTTAGCATTAAAAGGAGGCAGATCGGCAGCTGTGGCAGCAGTCCCAATTACATCAAAAAATATGCCAGTTAAAATAACCAGCAATAACAAAACAACAGCCAGCAGAACATTATTAACTGCCCTTACTAAAGTTTCGGAACCTAAACTTAAAATAAGGGCTATAAAAAATGTAAAAAAAGCTGCTATTAATCCTGATAATAAGTTTTCTCTTTGTATGTACCTCGTCAACTTTTTTTATCCTCCAGATAAAAAAAAACGGTTCTGGCAAAAGGTTGTTTATCGAGTAAACGCTGCGACATAGGTCCAGTAGGTTTTCCCAGCAGGTCTCCCATTTGTCGCCAAATGGGCGGTTTCCCTTTACGCCTGCTTCACCGCGTCGCCGCAGGTGAGACTGGATTACCACTAAGTACGCACTTTAATCCTCGATAAACCGCGCTAACACCGCGCACAGTCTAGGAGTTTTCCTCAACAGCCCTACTTGATGTCTAGCCTCTTTTGCAGCAGACGGTTTCAAAACAGATAACAGCACCCTGGCCGAGGTACTGCTATCTACCAGGTTTATCCACCGCCACCACTCAAGGCAGGCTACACTGCACCCGGCTTAAACCGAATGCAGGTTTTCTCATTACCTCGCGGTAATGAGCCTCCACGAATACAGGGGTCATGCCCGCATGCCATTGCGGATTGCCCCTGTACTCTTACCTCCCAGCACTAACCCCTGACTGGGCGTCAAAAGCCAGTACCAGAAGCTTCATCGATGTGCCCTTAACGGATTTTTAGGCCCGTCTTCGACATCAAAAGGGCTGACTAGAATACTGCAACCTTTTGCCAGATATTGTTCGGTTGTATATTATAACATACCATAAGCAAGTTTAAAAGAAAAGTTCTCAAAAAGGGAAACCTTTCTTTTCGATAACATTATAAACTTTACTTTGTAATTTAAAATATGTAAAAACTAATAATCACGACAAATAGTAAACAAAGCAAGCTTTCTCAAAAAATCAGCTTTCTTTCCAAAATTACCTAAATACATAAAACAGTTTTCTACCCTTTTTATTGCCAGCTTCTGTGCTTTTTCCACTCCAAAAATTGTTACATAGGTGGTTCTATTGTTTTTTTCATCACTTCCTATCGGCTTGCCAATAAGGTTCTGATCACCCTTAACATCTAAAATATCATCAGCTATCTGAAAAGCTAACCCGAACTCATATGAAAATTTTTCCAACAAATCTAGTTCATCCTCAGGCATATCTTTAAGTATTGCCCCTGCTTTAAGAGAAGCCTTAAATAATTCTCCTGTTTTTAGCTGATGAAGCTTCTGCAAATTTTCATAGTCTATATCGATTCCTTCTGTGCCTAAATCAATTATCTGTCCACCAATCATGCCCCGGCTCCCTGCAGCTTTAGAAACTTCAGCAATAACTTTCACAACATTATCAGCTGAAATCCCGCTTAATTCAGCATTACTGGCTATAAGCTCAAAAGCAGCAGTAAGCAGAGCATCACCCACTAAAATAGCTACTGCATCGCCATAAACTTTGTGACAGGTAGGTTTGCCCCGCCTGAAGTCATCATTATCCATAGCTGGAAGATCATCATGCACCAGAGAATAACAATGAATCATCTCCAAAGCGCAGGCAGTCCGAACTACATCCTCCGGATTTCCTCCAGCCAGCCTTGCTCCTTCCAAAACTAAAATCGGCCGCAGCCTTTTCCCCCCATTAAACAAAGCATAATGCATAGCTTCATGAATTAGGGGAGGATAACCCTTAATCTTTTCAAAACATTCATTTAATGACTTTTCAATATACTCCTGCCTTGTTTTAAGTTCCTGCAAAAAATCATCCCGATTAAACTTTAAATCATACTTATTAAACATTTCTTCTATCTTCATCATTAATCTTCTCCCAAATCAAAATCTACCAGCTCTATTTCTCCCTGAGCATTGCGCAAAAGCTGTTTTATTCTGGCATCAGCTTTCTCCAGTTCTTTCCGGCAGAATAAAGAAAGTTTTATGCCTTCTTCAAATACTTTTATCGATTCTTCCAAACTTAAATCTCCCATTTCCAGGTCTTTAACTATATTTTCAAGCCTCTTTATAGCCATTTCAAAAGTCATATTTTCCATAGCTCTTCCTTCTCCTTACCTTTAACCTCAAGGATTAAATAGCCTTCCGCCACCCTGCCAGTTAAAAGATCTCCTTCTTTAATATTATCAAGATTTCGGACTGCATTTCCATCTTTCATTAACACTGCATACCCTCTTTTCAAAACATTTAAAGGACTTAACTTTTCAAGTCCAGAAAGCACCAGCATAAAACTGTTAGCCTTTTTCTGATAAATATTATCCACTGCTCTGATTAAATCTTTATTAAGGCTGTGTAAATAATCCTGTTTTGTCTTAACCGTCCATTCCGGCTCCTGCCAGATTTTTCTCATCATAAGGTTATCCAGGTTTTCACTGTAATAGAGAAGTCTCCGTTCCATAAGCCGAATCAATCTTTGTTGATACTCTTTTATATTCTCTCTTAAACTTTCAAAATCGGGCACAGCCATCTGAGCAGCCTGCGTAGGAGTTGCCGCCCTTACATCTGCTGCCAAATCGGTCAGACTGAAATCCACTTCATGTCCCACAGCAGAAATGACCGGTATTTCAGATTCATATACCGCCTTTACTACTTCTTCCGTATTAAAAGCCTTTAAATCTTCTACCGACCCACCCCCACGGCCGATTATTATGAGATCAACTTCCCCATATTCATTTAAAAGCCTTATCCCTTCAGCCAGCTGATAAGGAGCCTCCATCCCTTGAACTGCACTGTGCACCAGAAGCACTTCTATCCCGGGATGGCGGCTTTTCAAGATACGCCACATATCGCGTAAAGCTGCACCATCCTGAGAAGTAACTATCCCTATTCTTCTAGGAAAAAAAGGAAGAGTTTTTTTCCTGCTTTGGTCAAAATACCCTTCTTTCTCTAGGCGCTCTTTAAGTTGGTTTAAATACAAAAAAAGCCCTCCTACTCCATAGGGCTGCATTTCTTCTACATATAACTGATATTTACCCTGAGGAGGGTAAACTGAGACCCTACCCCTGACCAAAACCTCTTGCCCATCTTCAGGGATAAAATTCAATCTCAAATTTCGGTTTTTGAACATGACACAGCTTAAAGTGCTTTTTTTGTCTTTCAAGGTAAAATACATATGACCTGACTGCTGATAAAGCTTAAAACCAGAAATTTCACCTTTAATCCACAAATCTGACAATACTGGATCCCTGGTTAATATTTCATTTATATAATTGTTAAGCTGAGTTACCGTAATAAAATCAGGCATTATTCAGTCTATTCCTCCTGTATGCCAGCTGCAGGTTTTGAAGCAACTTGCTTATAAGTATGGGCCCCAACCCCCCAGGAACAGGAAGGAGAAATCCGTCTTTTTCTTTTAAATTTTCATTGTGGACATTTCCGCATATTTTATCATAAGACAACCAGTGAAACCCGGCATCTATAACTAAAGCCCCTTCATTTATCATTTCGCCTGTAACACTCAAAGGATCTCCTTTTTCAAATACAAAAATATCACTTGCTTCCAATTCCCTTTTGTCTAATTCCGGAATCACATCTACATTAACCCCTTTTCTAACCAGCATAACAGATAAAGGCAGTATAAGGTCAAATGAATCTCCTATCAAAGTAGCTTTTTTCCCCTGTAGAGATATAATGTTTCTTTCAATCACTTCCAAAGCGGCTAATGCTGCACAGCTTGTGAAAGAAGGTTTTTCCCCCATAAGCAAACCCCGATTATGAGGAGTAAAGCCGTCTACATCTTTATGGGGAGAAATCGCCGATAAAATCTCCTCCAAAAAGGGATTTAAGTCTTCCGGCAAAGGAAGCTGCAGTAAAATACCGTCAATAGAACTGTCTTCATTAAGCTCTTTTATCCTGTTAACCAGTTCATCTCTAGTAACATTTGAAGGAAAAATAACATGTTCAACCTCTCCACCTGTATATTCAACAGCCTTTTCTTTCAAGCCTACATATACAAGGCTTTCCTTGTCATCTCCAACTACAACTACGGCCAGCCTTGGCTTTATGTTGTTTTCCAGGTTTTCCGCTTTAATTCTTTCTCTTATTTCGCGTGCTATTCCCAATCCGTCAATTATCTGCATCTTTTCACCCCTCTTAATCAGCAGCAAGTTGCCACTTTAAAGCCTCCACAGTGTTTTTCATCAAATAAGCGGTAGTCAAAATTCCTACCCCTCCAGGAACCGGAGTTATATAAGCTGCTCTCTTCCGCGCCTCTTTGAAATCAACATCTCCTACTATCTTATCTTCTACCGCAGTTATACCTGCATCAATAACAATAGCTCCTTCTTTTATCCATTCTCCTTTTACTAATCCAGGATAACCTGCTGCTACTACTAAAATTTCAGCATTTCTAACATGTTTTTCAAGCATTCCCCGCTTAAAAGTTTCATATTGGCAAACCGTAACGGTAGCCTCCTGCTGCATCAAAAGCATGGCAACCGGTTTTCCTACAATATCACTGTGTCCGATTACCGTTATTTCTTTACCTTTTAGATCTACACCTGTTGACTTTATTAAAGCTACAATAGACTGTGCAGTACAGGGAATTAAGCCCGGCATTCCCAGAAAAAGCTGTCCCAAGTTGGAAGGGGTAACCCCCTCTACATCTTTCTTTTTATCTATACTCCACTGGGCAATCTTTGCATTAATATGTCCAGGCAAAGGCATATGCAAAATTAAACCATTTATATAAGGATCCTGGTTAATATCCCTTATAACATTTAAAAGCCTCTCCTGGGTAGTTTCACTAGAAAGTTGAATAGACTCATAATTTATTCCCACTTCTTCGGCCGTACGCCGCTGAGAAGATAAATAAACCTTAGAAGCCGGATTGTCACCGACTTCTAAAGTCATAAGCAAAGGCGATTTTCCCTGTTTCCTTAGATTTTTTACCTCTTCCCTTATTTCGTTAATAAGCTTTTCTCTGACTATTTTCCCATACAATACATTCCCTCTCTCCATATTTACCTTCTCCCCTCAAACAACCCGTTATAAAGCAATTAGACATTTATTTTAGTCTATTTTTCATTTTTCCTATGAATTTCCCTTGCAAGTAATGCTACCCCTGCCGCATTGTCCGTGCTCAGGTGGGGATAAGCAAAATAAAGCTTTAACCCAACCGCCGGATGTTCTAATCGTTTTATAAGCCTTGCCTTTATTAGAGAATTGGACATTACTCCCCCCACCAGCAGCACATCACGCACTTTGCGCTCTTCAGATATCATCAATAAAACCTTTTCCAGGGTATTAGCTATAACTTTCAAGACAGCATAAGCCACTTTTTCCTTAGGAATACCTTCAGCCAAAAACCTTAAAGCCATCGTTTCAGCTCCTGAAAAAGAAAAGCCTCTTCGATTTACTGAGGAAGGTATAAATATATCAACATCACCTTCTACCTTTAAGGCCAGCTTTTCCATTTCCCTGCCTGCCGGAAACGGAAGTCCCATCGCTACCCCTACCCGATCTACCAACTGTCCGGCATGAATATCAAGACCGGAAAGACATTCCTCAATAGCAAAAAAAGAAGACACTCCGGATTTTATATGCAGAACTTCTGAGGTTCCCCCCGAAAAATGAACCGCCAAAAACTCCTTTTTATCCAGCAAAACCGGATTATTATAAATCCCTGCCATAACATGCCCTTCCTGATGACTTACCATATACAGAGGAATATCAGCTGATAAGCTCAAAATTCCAGCTGCCGACTCTCCTGCTTTAAAAACCGGCATATAACTGTTTTCCTCCGGCCTTGGCTTACAGCTTACAGCAATTGCCTTAAGCCCAGGGATTACACCTCTAGTCTTTTCAAATAAAAGCGGAAGGTTTTTTATGTGCTGAAAAAAAGCCTCTGATTGTCTTAAACCTCTTTTACCTTTCGGCACAGAAAGCAAAATACGCTCATCTCTTATTATATTACCTTCTTCATCAACCAAGGCTAAAGAGGTAGTGTAGGCACTGGTATCTATCCCTAAATAAATACTCATTGGCATTCTCTCGCAATCTTATCCAGAATAGCATTTACAAAAGCATGAGATTTTTCATCTCCATATTTCTTGGCAATTTCCACCGCTTCATCTATCGCAATAGGAGGCAAAACCTCCTTAAGATATAACATTTCAGCAGCAGCTATCCTCATAATATTCCGATCAACCGCTGACATGCGTTTTAAATCCCAGGCATCAGAATATTTTGCAATCTTATCATCAATGCTTTCTAAATTTTCAAGACATTTCCGAATGAGTTTTTGAGCAAATTCCCAATCCTTTTCAGGCAAAGAACCTTCTTCAACCAAATAATTAAAGGCTTCTTCAGGATCTGCTTTAGCCTGTTCTACTTGAAAAACTACTTTAAAAGCTGTTTCCCTTGCTCTGCGCCTGCTCAAATTAATCCCCTTTCCCAAAAAGTAAATTTTATTTTATCATTCGCGATTCCTGAAAATCTGCTTTAACCAGACATCTATATCCTGTTTTTCATCGACCTTCTTACCAATAAAATACCCCAAACCTATGCAAAGCATTATAAAAAGCGCTTTTAAAAACCCATAAGTTACTACCAGGATAGCTGCAACAAGACCTAATAAAACCCCTAATACTTTACCACGGTGTTCTTCTAAAAGCAAAAACAAAAATTTTTCCCACATACGAAAGCCTCCCACCAATTCAAAGACATCCAAGGATATTAAGGTTAAGCCTTATTAAGACTGCCAAAATCATCTACCAAAATTTTAATTTCTGCAACTTTCAGCCCACCCAACTCCTCTAAATACTTTCTAACAATCTCTTTTATCTTATCAGTCATTTCAGGAACGCTGTATTCAGGATTAATCATCATATGTAAATAAACAACCAAACCTTTATCACTAGGATTTACTACCGGCCTTATCTCTTTTATACCTTCTACTTCCTTAACAGCTTTCATTATTATAACCTTTACTGCTTCAACAGTAATAGATACCTGTCCATTCATACTGCTGTCTATTATTACAGCCTTTGGTTTAGGAGCAGTTTTTAAAGACTTTATAAACAGATAAAAAATCAAAACTATAACAATCAGGGCACAAATACCCGCAATTATACGGTTCTCAGGAGTAGAAAAAATAAGTTCAACATAAGCTAAAGGTTCAGGACGCCCTGCTGCTCTTGCCAAAACCGCACCAGCTATAACTAAAAAGATAACATTATATACAAATAACAGCAAACGCCAAAAAATTGACATTTTCTCACCTCTTTCGGGTAAATAATACAGATAAACCCCCTGGCTCCACAGGGGGTTTATCAAAAAATCCCATTCTTATTCGTTTTCAGCTTCGGCAGCCAGATTATCCTCGACATCAGCTGATTTTTTCATAGTAACTCCAGCAATGTAAACATTAACTTCCGAAACCTTCAAGCCAGTCATAGTTTCTACCGCCATTTTAACTTCCTTTTGCACATTTGAGGCTACTTCAGGAATAGGATAACCAAATTCTACACTAAGAAAAATATCAATTTTGGTTTCATCATCTAATACTTCAACCTTAATTCCCTTACCGTAATTCTTTTTGCCCAACTTTTCCACAATTTCGGTTCCCCAGCCTGCGCTCATAGAGGCAACCCCTTCAACTTCCACTGCAGCCAGCCCGGCAATAGTTGAAACAACCTCATCAGCTATGCGTATTACCCCAAATTCATTGGCTATTTCCGGCTTTTTATTTTCCATATCTGTCCACCTCCCAATTTATCTGTTATATATTATAACAAACTTTTCCTTTGAGTAGCAAACAATTTATTTTTAAATCAATCATCCTGCATACGACGCTGTATAAAGTTGGTATATACTTCCCCCTTACGATAAAATGCATTATCTAAAACCTTAAGATGGAAGGGGACAGTAGTTTTTACCCCTTCTATAGTAAATTCGCCCAAGGCTCTCTTCATGCGTGAAATAGCTTCATTGCGGTCTTTGCCCCATACAATAAGCTTTGCTACCATAGAATCATAAAAAGGCGGAATAGTATAGCCGGGATATACAGAAGAATCTACCCTTACCCCTATACCTCCCGGAACAATATATTTTGCCACTGTGCCTGGAGAAGGACAAAAATCATTAGCCGGATCTTCCACATTTATACGACATTCAATAGCCCAGCCATTGAGTTTGATATCTTCCTGTTTAAAGCTGAGCCTTTCTCCTGCTGCAATCTTTATCTGTTCTTTAACCAGATCTATGCCGGTTATCATCTCAGTTACTGGATGTTCCACCTGAATACGGGTGTTCATTTCGATAAAATAAAAGTTCCGATGTTTATCTACCAAAAACTCTATAGTTCCGGCACTGCAATATCCCACTTCTTTAGCCGCATTAACTGCAGTCATTCCCATTTTACTGCGCAGTTCTTCATCGAGAAAGCTTGAGGGAGCCTCTTCCAAAAGCTTCTGGTTTCTTCTCTGCAGGGAACAGTCTCTTTCTCCTAAATGCACTACATTTCCAAACTCGTCAGCTAACACCTGGATTTCAATATGTCTGGGTTCCTCAATATACTTTTCTATATACACCTCATCATTTCCAAAAGCTGCTCCTGCTTCCATTTTAGCCATTTGCAAAGACTCGCGCAAATCTTCCGGCGAATGGGCAAGACGCATTCCTTTCCCTCCGCCTCCGGCTGCAGCCTTTATCATAACTGGGTAGCCTATCTCATCTGCAATCCTTTTAGCTTCCTCATAGCTTTTTACTCCTCCATCGCTTCCTGGAACCAGGGGAACTCCGGCCTTTTTCACTACTTCTTTGGCCTTTACCTTATCCCCCATTATAGAAATAGCCTCCGGGCTAGGTCCTATAAACTTTATATCGTTAGTTTCGCAGAGTTCGGCAAAATAAGCATTCTCCGCCAAAAATCCATATCCGGGATGAATAGCTTCAGCTCCGGTCGTTTGAGCTGCAGCAATAATATTGGGGATATTTAAATAACTCTGTTTAGCCGGCGCAGGCCCTATGCAAACCGCTTCATCCGCCAGTTTAACATGCAGACTTTCTTTATCAGCCAGCGAATAGACGGCAACCGTTTTAATCCCCAACTCCTTACATGCTCGAATAATCCGGACAGCAATCTCTCCCCGGTTAGCAATCAAAACCTTGGAAAACAATATATCACCCCTTAATCCTGTTCAATTAGGAAAAGCGGCTGACCATATTCTACAGGTTCAGCATTATCTACCAGTATTTCAGCAATTACTCCGGAAACTTCTGCCTTAATTTCATTCATAAGCTTCATAGCTTCAACAATACATAAAGTCTGACCTACCTCTACTCTGTCCCCTACGTTTACATAAGGCGGTGAATCAGGAGAAGGAGCGGCATAGAAAGTACCTACCATAGGTGATACAACTTCTACCAAATTATCAGCTTTTGCTTTTTCTTTCTCAGGTTCAGTTTTACTTAAATCCGGTTTATCCTGAACCGGGATTTTTATCGGTTCTGTCCCGACTGTTTCTTTTCCTGCCCCGGAGAATTTACGCAAAGTCAAACGATAATCATCCTTCTGCAGTTCCAGTTCAGCAATGCCAGTCTGATCTAAAAGAAGCATTATTTCTCTTATTTCATCAATATTCATTTCATCTTCCTCCTTGCTGCCTGCCACCTTCCTAGTTTCCTTTAAAGCAGCAGGCCTTTTTGGCTTGACTTTTTCAACTTTAATTTCTTCGCCCACTTCCTCCTGTGGCCTTATCTGCGGTTCATCTTCATCAGTCTTATTCTGGCGATATTCAAAAAACTTCAAAGCCACCTGTGGGAAAAGGGCATAAGTAAGAACATCTTCTTCACTCTGCGCAATATGCGCTACCTCCTGTTTAGCCTTCTCCCAAGCAGGATCTAAGAGATCTGCCGGGCGCACATTAATGACCGGTTCATCTCCAATTATCTTTTTTCTTATTTCTTCTTTGACAGGCACCGGTGGTTTACCGTAAAGACCGCGCACATAGTCTTTAACTTCGCCGGGACACAGTTTATATCTTTCACCTGTCAAAACATTAAGCACTGCCTGTATGCCTATTATCTGGCTGGTAGGAGTTACTAAAGGAGGATAGCCCATATCCTCTCTTACTCTTGGTATCTCTGCTAAAACCTCATCAATTCTGTCAGCTGCTTTTTGTTCCTCTAACTGAGAATATAAATTTGATATCATGCCTCCCGGTACCTGATGTTCAAATACCTTCATATCAGATATGCGGGTTACTCCGCGCTCAAAGCCCTTATGTTTGCGAATCTTTTCAAAATGAGTAGCCACTTCAAAAAGTTCATGCAGATCAAGTCCGGTATCCCACTCTGTATCCTGCAGTGCCCGGACAATAGTCTCTACCGGTGGCTGGGAAGAACCGAAGGCTAAAGGAACACTTGCGGTATCTACAACATCAACCCCTGCCTCTACTGCTTTAAGAACAGCCGCAACTGCCAATCCCCCTATATAGTGGGTATGAAGCTGAACTGGTAAACCAACCTTTTCCTTAAGTAATTTTACCAGTTCATAAGCAACATAAGGTGAAAGGAGCCCTGCCATATCCTTAATACATATAGAATCGGCTCCCATATCTTTAAGGGATGATGCAGTTTCTACAAAATGTTCCATAGTATGCACCGGACTTATAGTATAAACTACACATGCCTGGGCATGTTTACCTGTCTTTTTTATTGCCTTCATAGCAGTTTCCAGATTGCGAATATCATTCAAAGCATCAAATACCCGGAATATGTCTATACCGTTTTCTGCTGCCTTTTCTACAAACTTACAAACTATATCATCAGGATAATGGCTATAACCTACCAGGGATTGTCCCCTCAAAAGCATCTGGAGCTTGGTTTTCTTAACATTCTTTCTTATTATTCTTAGCCTTTCCCACGGGTCTTCGTTTAAATAGCGGATACATACATCAAAAGTAGCTCCTCCCCACACTTCCAATGAATAATATCCTATATTATCTAAATATTCCAAAACCGGCAGCATATCATCCGTAGTCATGCGGGTAGCCCAGAGACTCTGATGCCCATCGCGCAAACTGGTATCAGTTATTTTTATTTTGCCCATGCTATTCCCCCTTAAAAATTACAGATAACTTATATTAATTCATTTGCTATTTTCCGCATATACAAATATACTCAGGCAAGTGCCTGAGATACTAATTCAGTTTAACTTTTTTAATTATAAAAATAATGGTTAGTTTTTGCAATCATACGATTTTATGTATACAAAAATCACGCATCTCCATTCTTCACTATTATGAATATCCTAGCATAGTCACTACCAACCACACTACCTACTGCTCTTCTTATTTCCGCTTCCTCCTCCTTAGAAAGGTTATCTTTTTCGACTACTACTGTCCCTCCTCCTGACTGTAATAAGACTATACAGTCTTCAATCCCCTTAGATTTGACCAAATTCTCTGCCTTTAATTCTTTTTCCATTTCCCTGGTAATCTCAACCATGCGCAAAGAAGCTGCTTCTCTAGCTTTTTTTTCGGCTTTCTCATTATTTATTATATCCTTTAACATTTCCATCTGCCGGCTTCTCATGCGTTCTCTTTCCAATCGATATTCAGCAAAAAAATTATTTTTCTTTTCCTGGCTTATCGCCTCTTCATCCGCCATATCCGAATTAAGGACATCACTGGTCAAATCAGCACTTTTAACTACTACTTCCTGCACTCCTTTGTTATTATGATTTAACACATATAATCTGCTTATGCCAAAAATCCCTGATAAAATAATTATTAACAAAATCCCTGCTATTTTCACCCTTTTTAAATCTATTATCATCTAGTTACTCCTCCTTTCACGCGGCATCACTCTTACTTTGTGAGCCGGAATATCGAGTAAGGTAGAAGCCGCATAAGTCAAATTCTCTCTAACCTCCGGGTTGCCTGCCCCATCTGCCACAATTAACACTCCAATAACTTCAGGATTTTTATGCTCAATCAATAAGGCATTTCCTGAATTAACTGCCACATCACGCGAAATATTAGTTTCATTGGTCACTTTCTTACTCCCTTTGCTGGTTTCTTCCTGATTTCTTTTTTCCTCCCTTACATTGGCTGCATAAGTATTAATTCCATCAGAGCTCAAAGTAAGGCTTACACTTACCTTTCCTGCACCTTCAATCTGGGAAAGTATGGATTCCAACTCATTGGCCATTTCTGCTTTTACATTATCAATTTCTTTCTTTTTATAAACCGGCTCAGATATAGATGAAGAATCAGTCTGAGTATCAGTACTGCTTACCGGCCATATAAGGGCAAGAATTCCTGCACAGCATAAAATCACCAAAAAATACATGCCTTTCTTTTTCCATTCTTCTGCCCTATTCACCTTATTATCCCCCTTATTTCTTATCCATTCTTCCAGCATAATTAACCCCCCTCAAATTCAATTTGTATATAATCACCGTCTAGGCCATATAAATTTTGGACAACATTTACTATTTTCTTTTCAATAAATTCCTGCTCTTCTTCATCCATATATCCTTTATCTGCAAAAACCCCTATTTTATCCCCAGAAAATGTCCTTTCTCTACTTTTAGTCTTTACTACCATATACACTTTTTCTAACTTTCCATTATCTGATATATAAACTTCAGTATTGACATTTTCCACCTGAGGAAACAGTAAAGCCACTGCACTTATCTGACCCTCAAGTTTTTCTCTTATTGCCGCATCTTTCCGTTTTTTTATCTCATTATTCAGCGTACTTCCTTTACTCAAGATTTCATTTTCATCAACATATTTTTCGGTATAATCCCACATGTTAATCTCAATTTCCCGATTTGAAAAAATATAAGATAATGCCGGGTTTAACACTGAGATCAAAATAAAGAGCCCTACAGCAAAACGGACAAAAGGTTTAAGCCTGCCTTCGGGGAGTATAATCTCAAAAAAGCTGGCCACGATTATAATAACCACAATATTTTTTACTATCCCTGCCAATACCGACATACAACCTTCCCTGCCTTTTTAACGGAATATCACTCATTTCAGCAAAATTACCTGATTAGATACCGCAGCTACAATAGTTATCATAATAAAAAACATCAAGGCCACAGCAGCAACTGCTGCCATCATTAAAAAGAGGTGAGCACTCATAATTTCTAACACCGAAGCTATACGGGCATCTCCTAAAGGTTCGGCTATTGCAGAAGCAACTTTATATATAAGTGCAATAGCAGCTATTTTTAATACCGGAAATATAACAATTCCTATTATGATTAAAACTCCATAAACACTTACCGCATGTTTCAAAAGAACTATATAACCAGCAGTAACCTCTATAGTATCGGAAAACATTTTGCCTACCACTGGAATAGCATTGTCTGTAACAAACCTGGTAGCACGCAAGGTTACTTTATCTAAAACTGATGCATAAAGAGCCCTGAGGGTCAACAGCCCCACAAAAAAGGTTAAGAAAAAACCTAACGAAAGCTGGGCTATCTGATTGAAAAACTTAGCTAACCTTGCAACTTTAAGGCTTTCCGACATATTATTAAGAAGATTCAAAACTGCTGACATTATTATTAAAGGGAAAACAATATTTTTCATAAAATTGGCAAAAAGACTGGTAGCCCCCGTAAGCATCGGAAAAAACATAACTGAAGAATTTATATTACCCAAACCTGCAACTAAAATCATCATCTGGGGAAGCATTGCCATCATAAAAGAGGTCATATTTTCAATTGTCTGCATCCCTATATCCAAAACAATCTTAAACGAACCTAAAGCTATGGCACAAAGGGCTAAAAAACAGGCGGTATAAGATATCTGTCCTATTGAAGAGGAAAAAGCAGTCTGCAGATTAATAAGTAAAGCGGATAACACAGCTAGAATTAAAAGTTTCCCTAAAAGTCCGGTATTAGCTCTTACCTCCTTTAAAAAAAAGCGAATTAAATTATTTCCCATTTCCTTATAATCAAAATTCCAATCTCCCTTGATAAAATCTATAATCCAATCCTTAAGAGGTTTGTTCTCTAGATAAGAATTTATCTCTCCGTCAATTTTGTTTTTGTATTCTTCCATAACATTCAAATCTATACTCTGCACGGCTTCAGTTACCGAAAATGCTGCCTGATCTTCTTCAAAAGCCAAAACCCATGAGCAGTTAAAAAACATACTTAAAACTGCGAAAAGAATTAGAATCCTTCTGAATTTTACAGAAAAACTATTTCTTTTTTCGCCAGGTTTTCTGCCATATCTTCCAAACAACCAAATATCCTCCCTCATTAAAAACATGATGTTTATTTGGGGATAAGTTCCATGAGCGACTCTAAAATAGCAATCATGATAGGAAGAGCGAGGACTGCAATTATAATCTTGGAAGCAAACTCTACTTTTTTAGCTACTGCCTGTTCTCCTGCATCCTGACAAATAGCTGCTGCAAATTCTCCCAAATAGGCTACCCCCAGTATCTTAAGCATAGTCCCCAGAAAAAAATAATTAATCTCAGCTTTTCTTGTTATCTCCTGCATAACATCTATAATAGCGGCCATTTTGCCCAGCATAAGACTGAAAATAATTATGCTGAATACTATACTCAAAACTACTGCCATGACCGGTTTCTCCTGACGTAGGATAAGAAGAAGCAAAGTAGTTATAAGAGCTAATCCCACAATCTGGGCTATTTCCACACATATCGCTCCTTTTTTATTTATATACACTTAAGTCTGCTATGTCTTTAAAGATTAAAAACCGACCTCACCACCACAAAAAGCTGATTCATAAGCTGCACAACGATAATAAGAACTACTACCACCCCTGCCAAGGTCAACATTTCTGCCTGTTCCTCTTTTTTTGCCTGTTTCAAAACAATCGAAAGCACAGAAATTAAAATTCCAATACCTGCAATGCGAAAAATAATATCAATGTTCATGAAAAACCTCCTTAACTACATCATTAAATTTATATAAAAAGCAGAACGATTACAGCTCCTAATATAAACCCTCCATAAGACCACAGCTTTACCCCCGACTCAGCCTCTTTTTCCGCCTTTTCTTCCATGATTTTTAACTCTTCCTGCAGCATAGAAAAAAACTTGCGCTGCTCATAGACATCAGAAATGCCAATTTGCATAGCTCCCGTTTTTAAAAGTTCAATATCCTCAGTTTTAAGGCTGGAAGCCCTCTCAAGCTTATAAACCCCGCTAAGCCATGCTTCATAAGCTGTCCTCCCCTCTTTTCTTTCAAGCCTTTCTGCACTTTCCAAAAAAAGCCATCTGATGGGTGAAGCACAAAAATAACCTGTCTTTCTCAAAGCAGAGCTTAAAGGAGTATGCATATAAGCAATTTCCTTTTCCAAAAAATTTAAGGCCATCCTTAAATCCTTCAGCTGTTCCACCCTCAACTGCAAATTTCTGGCTCCCATAAGCCCCCAGATTCCCGAACTCAAGATAACTAAAATAACTCCTGCCGATTTAAGCCAAAGCATCATCAATCCCACCTGTAAAACATTTCTAATGTCCCCGGTCCCCGCCTGCGGGAAAGAACAACCCCGACCTTAAAGCTTTTTGAAGCTAATAATTCCCTTAAAATCGGCCTCTTGCTCAACTCTTCTATATCACGGGCATGCACAGTGGCTATTACGGCAACTCCGGCATTGACACACTCATATACAGCAGCTGCATCTTCCTGTCTGCCTATTTCATCAGTTATTACCACCTGAGGAGATAAAGAACGAACAGCCATAAGAATCCCGGCAGCCTTAGGACAGGAATCTAAAACATCGCTGCGAATTCCCACATCAAGCTGGGGAACCCCCTGATAACATCCGGCTATTTCAGACCTCTCGTCGATTATTACTACATTCTTTGCTTCAGGAAGATTTATACCATCAGATATCATCCGGGCTAAATCCCGTAAAACAGTAGTTTTTCCACAACGCGGAGGCGAAATAATCAAGGTGTTCAAAATTCTGCCGTTTTCAACTATGTCTGGCAGTATATTTTCAGCACATCCCTTTATCTCCCGGGCTATCCTGAAACAGATGCCGGAAAAATTTTTTAAATTATATATTTCATTTACTTTATAAATAACCTGTCCAGCAAGTCCTACTCTGTGTCCACCCGGGATTGTAATAAAACCCCTTTTTATATCTTCTTCAAAAACATAAAGCGAATTATCGCTTATAGAAGCAATAGTTCGGTATATATCCTCTTCATTTACAACATAAGAATCATTCAAATTCATCGTAACTTCACCACGGCGGTTTATACCATAATCTTTGTCCCCTATCTTCAAGCAAAGCGGCTTTTCCCTTCTTAGCCTTATTTCTTCTAACCCCCTGAAAAACCGATCTTCTCTGTTCTTTAAAAGGCTTTTTATTCTAGGAGCTAAATAAGGTAATATTTCTTCTCTAATGACTTTTGCATCTGTCCTCTCCCTCATTAAACTCACCACCTTTGCTTTAAATAGATATTGGTGAAATACTCAAATTATTCCATGTATTTTAATGAAAAAAGCCTTACTTATCAAAAAATCTCCAATGTATTATTTTTTAATATAAAAAAAGCTGGTTCAAATAACCAGCCGAAATCATCTTGTCCAAATATACTTAAAAATAGATTTCAGTTCATTTTTTCAAAAATAACCACTGCTTCATTTTCAAACTTTTTGACAAAGAGGCCGGCAGAATCAAACCTGAGCTTCTGCCTGGCGTGTTTATCAACTATGAGGTAATCAATTTTATATTTATCCAATATATCTTCAGCTTTTTTTCGGTCATGGGTAAAATACAAAACAGTCATATCTTCATATCTCTTATACGCTTCCTTCTGACGGCTAACCGGCATATACTGCCACCCTTCAACTAAAATACGCCTTTCGGCAAAGGCTGAATAGTAAAAAAATCTAGGATTATCTTCACTGATTAAAAATACCCTGCGTGCACCTATTACCGCATCTTTGTTCGTATTATCCCTTAAAAATATCAATCCTTCATAAAGTCCGGGAGTTAAAGGTTTATTATTAAGTGACATCAGTTTTGTATTTATACCTTCTGTTTTCTTAACCATCCCCCAGGTATCTCCAATAGATACCAGAAGCAAAATAACAATTACCAATTTTATTATCCCGGCTTTTTCTGCCTTTATCACCTTGTATAAATAGCCTGCTGCTAAAATATTAAGGCATATGTAACCTACAAATAAAAAGTAATACTGGGAATCCCCCCGGTAACTCAAGATATAAGCAGGTATAAAGCTTATCAGAACTGTTGCTCCTAAAAAAACCTTATCTGAAGATATGTTTTTAGTCCTGCTAAAAAATCCTCTTATAAAATCAATATACGCCAGAAGCCTGAAGCTGAAGAAAGCCAGCAAATAAAAAGGTATAAAAGCTAAAATACTCCATAAGTTTTCTATCTCGAAATGGCTGCTGTATATCCTGTAAATATAAGTATTTTTCATAATCTGCAGAGGAACCAGGTTAAATCCTTCTCCTCCCGGCCTTAATCCATATATGTGAAAATAAACCATTATAAACACTAAAAAGCTTCCGCAAAGTAAATTAACATACCTTCTTAAATTATTTTCACCAGTTAAGAAAGCATATAAAAAAGCTAAAAAAATCCCGCCAAATATAACCGGGAAAAAACTTCCCTTGGCACCGCTGACGGCAAAAACCAGCAGCAGGATTAATACAAAATTCCTCTCTCCTGATAAATAATCCCTTATCTCAACTATAAGAAAAAGAGTAATCAAAACAGCCAGGAAAAAAGTAGGGCTGAAGAAAAAATTTTTCAGAAAAACATTATAGGGTGATGATAACAAAGCAGTTCCTGCAAACATAAATACAAAAGAATTAATAATCCCTGGATCCCGATTTTTATACCACCTGCTTCCTGCAAAATAAGCGGCAAAAAGCAATAAATAAATGAACAGGATAATATAAAGGCGTAAAAAGAGAAGTGATATTGAAATATCAGTCATAAAAGAAAGAAAGGCAATAAAAACATAAAAAAAGACATGATAGTGGAAAGGAAATCCGCTGATCCTTATATCTTCCGGAGGCCAGTGGTTTTTAATCTCAGCTATATTGCCTATATGCCAGGGAAAATCCACATTATATATGACAGCCTCTTTTCCCGGCAAAATATTAGGGATAAAATACATCTCTATGGTCAAAAGCAGAACCAAAAAAGAAAAAGATACCAATAAACCGAAGTATTTGGCCGGGGTTTTTTCCACCATTTTTTTTATTATATTAAAATCCTGCCTCAGCCAGCCATTGGCGATATATACAACAAATACAGCAGCAAAAAATAAATAGAACCAGGTTTTAAGATTTAATAGAGCAAATATAATATATAAAATTATATCTAAAGCTATTCCCACAACCAAAGCAAGAAAAAGCTTATAAGGCTCATCTCTATAAACACCCATGAAGTTAATAAAAACTAACCCCGGTATAAAAACACACAAAAATATACATATAAAGAATTTTAAAATATCCTGCCACGCGGCTGAATAATAGTTTAATATTACAAGATTTAATATTATATAAACAGTCACTATAATCCATCTTGCTGATTTCAGAGAAATACTCATTTTACACTACTTCCCTTTTTATTTATGGATTATCATCAGAACCCAGCAAAGAATAAAGTATATCCCACATAGCTGAAAATCCCTTCATGCTGGGTCTGCGGGGACGCTCAAGATGGCTTTCTATGATAGTTTTAATTCTCCCCTGTTTTGACATAACTAAAATGCGGTCTGCCAGTATAATTGCCTCATCAATGGCATGAGTAACAAAAATTATGGTCGGCTTCAGTTCCTGCCAAATTTTAAGCAACTCCTTTTGTAAAACTTCTCTGGTCTGGGCATCAAGATTAGCAAAAGGTTCATCCATCAGCAAAATCTCAGGGTTTAGGGCTAAAGCGCGTGCCAGTGCCGTCCTCTGCTTCATCCCGCCGGATAGTTGATGGGGATAGTAATTTTCAAAACCCTCCAACCCCATCATTTTCACATATTTACGAACATACTCATTCCGTTTCTGTTTACTTACGCCTGTAATTTTCAAAGGATACTCAATATTTTCTTTCACCGTCTTCCAACTGAAAAGCTGTTCAAAACTCTGAAAAACCATAACCCGGTCAATGCCCGGTTCCGTAATCTTTTTACCATCTATTAATATCTGCCCCCCGGATATTTTTTCATATCCTCCAATACTCCTTAAAAGAGTAGTTTTACCGCAACCTGAAGGGCCAACAATACAGAAAAATTCTCCAGAATTCACAGTAAAATCTATGTCTTTTAAAACATGAATAAAAGAACCGTTATTTTTAAAAACCTTATTCACACCTTCAAGCTGCAGCATTAACCCTTCTCCTCCTAAATACTCATACCCCATTTTCGAACAGTTAATCTCTCCACCACATTAAAAACAAACACTTCAACAATTATCCCTACCATTACAATAGCTAAAAGAGCAGCAAAGGTAGCGGCCATGTCGAAATAATAACGGGTCATATATATATGCCATCCCAAACCACCGGCCGTTCCAGACGCAGCCCCGAAAACCATTTCGGCTGCAATAACTGCCCGCCATGCCCTGGCCCAGCCGATTTTAAGACCGGATAAAAAATAAGGCAGGGAAGCAGGCAAAATTATTTCCCATAAAAACTTAATCCCTTTTAAACCGAAAGTCTGCCCTAATTCAATATAAACAGAAGGAACAGATTTAAAACCGGTTTTTATGTTTACCAGCATAGGCCAGAGTACCGAATGTATAACTATAACCAATATGCTGGTTTCCCCTATCCCAAACCATAATATAGCTACCGGAAGCAGTGCTATACCAGGCAAAGGATGAAATATAGAATTCAACGCATCTGCTATATCTTCTACCCATCTCGATGACAGAGCAAAAAAAGCTATTAAAAGAGCTATGATGAGGGACAGAACCAAACCTTTCAATATGAGCAAAAGTGAATAAACCGTTTTAACTACTAGAACACCACTTATTACACCTTTGGCAAATTCTTTAAAAACCTTGGAAAAAGGGGGAAACAAGGCCTGGTCGAATATTCCACTCCAAGCAGTCAGTTCCCAAAGCAAAACGAGCAATACAATAAATATAAACTTGGGCAGCATCTCTTTTTTAAACCATAAGCTCTTCACAAACTTCACCTTTTAAACTGCAGTTTTTCGATAGCCGACATTTCGCCATATTTTTTGCCGATTGCAGCCTGAACATTTTCAAAGGCTATATCCGCAATGCTTTCCGGCATTTTCTCAATATAACCGGCTTTTTTCATGAATTCGGCAAAATACATAAGTCCATAAGGGGTTGAGCAATAGTTGGTACCTTCCCAGGTTAAATACTTATAAGTTTGTTCTTCACTCAGATTATACTGTTTTGCCAATATGGCAGCTGCTTCTTCAGGATTATTATTTATAAAAGCTACCGCCTCATTAAAAGCAGCTATAAAAGCCGCATAAGCAGCCGGATTAGAGTCATGGAATTTTTCGGTTGCTACTCCAAAAATAAAAGTATACTCACCGCCAAAAGCTTCCTCTCCGGTAAGAATTTGATGAAGCCCCGGATCAGACAATTCTTCAAACAGGTAAGGCGGAGATGCAAAATGAGCAGTTACATCTTTTTTAGCTTTTAAAGCAGTCATAGCATCAGGATGAGTCAAAGATATCATTATATTGTCCAAAGCCCGGGCATCCCCTAATTCTCTTTCTGCTGCCATGGAAAGAAGTATATGCTGGATGCTGGCAATAGCCGGTGTAGCAATCTTATCATCAAAGCCCAAATCTTTTATACCCTTTACCCCATCTTTATAAGTCATCAAAGCTAAGGGCTGACTGCACGAAGCAGTTGCTATCTTCCATTTAACCCCCTTGTCCCAGCCGATGAGAAAAGGGGATATACCCATAAATCCTATGTCTACATCGCCTGTAACCATGGCATCCCTTATTGCAGGGCCGGTACCCATCTGCTTCCACTCTACCTGGGCTGTCGGCAGGTACTTTTCAATCAAGCCCTTGCTCTCCATTATCTGCAACGGGGCATAGCCTAAGCCATACTGAATGGCAATAGTAATTTTGTTAACCTGTTTTTCTGGAGAAACAGAACTGTCGTTTTCCTGTTTGCATCCTGTCAATAAACTGCTGACAGCGAAAACTAAAATCAAAGCAAGTATAAACCCTTTCTTTTTCACAACCTTCTCTCCTTCCCCACCATTTTACATAAAGCAAACCATATTTTCACCTGAACCATCAATAATCTCAACCTTTTTGTATGCCTCAATAACCTTTCTTTCTAAATCTTTACGATTCCTCCCTTCTACCAGCAAATATCCTAACCGGCATGTACTATCTACCAACGGTCTTATTTCTTTAATATCCGGCTTATAAAAGCCTGCATTAACTACCCCCGGCATTTTTTTAACCTGATCAAGGCTTCTGACTTCTTTGACTTTTCCTGGTTTTCCTACAATAAATTTGACCATAGCATATTTATTATTTGATAAAAGATCATAGTTTTTAATTTTACATATATCTACACTTCGGCCTATAGATTTCTCAATAAATATATCAACTATATCTATTCCAGAAACTAAAGGAATAAGTTCTTCTTCATGTCCTCCTCCGATTCTGCAGGCCACTTCCACTACTTCCAGATTATTTCCATTGACTATCATCTGAATATATATCGGACCTGAAAATATATTAAATGCCTTAACTATCTTTTCCACTACCTCTTTAATCTTTTCATAGTGGCTAAATGTATAAATTGATGGAAAAACATGTCCATCTGGTATCCCTAAGTGAGGCTCAACATTGAGTAAAGGCCGGTCGGTTATCATCAGAATATAGGGGATTAAGTCCTCTACCCAGGCACTTACGGTTATTTCGTCTCCATGACAAAATTCTTCTACTATAATCTCATCTGCCCAGGTAAAAGCAAAAGTCTGGTTCATAAAAGAAACAACATCATCTTCCAAGCTGTAAATCTTAAAAACCCCTCTCTGCCCCTGACTGTCGATAGGCTTTACAACGATAGGAAAATTCAAAGCAGATAAGCGTTTATAAAGATCAGTTTTATCCTTTAAGTCCTCCTTTTTCACCATCAAATAACGGCTGGAAGGAATATCGTTATTTACAAAAACCTCCTTCATATACTTCTTGTTAGTTGCCCATAAAGCAGTTTCCGAACTTATCATGCGGGGAAGGCCAAAGGCTTCAGCCACCTTAGCTGCAGTTAAAACCGGCTGGTCGGTTCCTATGGTAAAAACTCCGTCAATTCCATATTTCCTGGCGATTTCGATATTACCTTCAATATCAAAGGTGCTTACCATCTCCGCAAAATCGGCCAGTTTTTTTCCCGGAGCGTCGGGCAGATAATCAGCTACAATAACCGTGAGCCCTTTAGCTTTTGACCTCCTTATTGCATTTATCTGCATAAAACCGCCGCCTAATATTAATACCTTCATAAAATCCTCCATTTAAAGCTGTAATTCTTTTATTTCATAAGGTGGTTTATCATTTAACATCTCCCTACGCAAACCCTTTATATATCTGGCTGTAACCAGGAAAGATAAAAGGTTTAACAAAGTTAAAAACCATAAAATGATAAAAGCCAGCTTATCGAAAAAATATTTCATAGGAGCAACAAATAATAAAACAGAAGCTATGCTGAGTACGGTAAAAAACACCAGCCATATAAAAACAGTTATTTTTAAAGGCAGATCAGAATGATTAAATACCAGATTTAATGCTAATCTGGCAGCTTTTTTTATGCTGTAATTGCTCCTGCCATATTTCCTGGCATCGTGTTTAACCTTAATACAGGCTGTATTAGAAGTATTTTCAAAAATAAGTCCTGCCAGATAAATCTCTTTTCGTTTACAATTACTCAAAAGCTCTGCTAATCCTTTTCTTATAATCCTGAAGCTGCTCACCTTTAAATCAGGAGGCTTGTCATAAATTACATTGAGGGATTTATCAATTAAACGATTCCCTAAGTTCCTGTAAAAACTGTGTTTTTTGTCTTCAGCTATGCCAAAAACTATATCATAGCCTTCTTCAATCTTATCAATAAGCTTTACAATCTCCTCCGGAGGATGCTGCAGGTCATCATCCATAGTAATAACATAATCACCGCTGCAGTAGCGCATACCGCATAAAGTCGCATTATGCTGGCCGGAATTAAAGGCTAATCTTATCAGCTTTACCCTTTTATCTTTTTCCCTTAATCTGCACATCATCTTATAGCTTTCATCCCGGCTGAAGTCATCAACCATTATAATTTCAAAATCTAGACCTTTTTTTCCCATTACTTCTTTAATCCTGTCATATAGCTCCTCTAAGCTTTCAGCTCCGTTATATACCGGAATAACTATTGAAATCATCATAAACTTTCCTGCCTCAACTTTATTCTAAAGCATTTAAAAGCCGGCTGAGATTTTTTAGGATATATTCCTGCTTTTCCTCCGTTAAATCAGGATAAAGTGGAAGCCTCAGTATGGTGGAAGCTGCTTTTTCCGTAACCGGCAAATCCCCTTCTTTATACCCCAATCTTCTCCCCATAGGCGAAAGATGCAAAGGCATATAATGGATAACTGCTTCTATGCCGACCTTATTCAGCCCTTCTTTAACAAAATTCCTGTGTTCCTCCGAAGTAAAAAGCAAATAAAAAATATGATAATTGGAAACTGCATAAGAAGGTATAAAAGGAAGCCTAATTAAACCTTTTTTCTCATATTCCAGTAAACTTTCATAATAACGCTCATAAACCTTCCGCCTAAAATCATATATAATATCTAATTCTTCCATTTGTGCATATAGATAGGCAGCAAGCAAATCAGCCGGAGTATAGCTTGAACCTACATCAACCCAGGTATATTTATCAACCATACCGGCTAAAAACGCCTGCCGGTTAGTCCCTTTTTCCCACAGATATTCTGCTCTCTTAATCATTTTAGGGTCTATATTATTAAGAAGAATAGCTCCCCCTTCGCCACAGGTATAATTTTTGGTAGCATGAAAGCTGTAACACCCTATATGCCCTATAGTTCCGAGATATCTATCTTTGTATAAGGCATTTACGGCTTGAGCCGCATCTTCAATTAAAAATAATCCGTTCTCTTTTGCAATATAAAGAAGTTTATCCATATCACAGGCTATTCCTGCATAATGAACCGGAATAACCGCTTTAGTTTTTGAAGTTATTTTCTTTTCTACATCTTCAGGAGATATATTTAAAGTCAGCCCGTCAATATCTGCAAATACCGGCTTAGCTCCCCTAAGCATTACCGCATTAGCGGTGGAGGTAAAAGTAAACGAAGGCATAATAACCTCATCTTCAGGACCCAGGTTAACAAGGAGAGCTGCCATTTCCAATGCAGCTGTGCAGGAAGTAGTAAGCAAAACTTTTGAAGCTTTAAACTTACCACATATAAAATCCTGCACCTTCTTAGTATAAAATTTGCCCTGTCCCCCCTGACTCTTTATACAGTTATTTATATAATAAATTTCACGACCTGTAGTATAAATCTGATTAAAGGGAATCTTCATAGCTTTAATCCTCTGAAACAATTATTTTATTATCAATTTCCAGCATAATTCTGTTGGCATAAGCCAGTGATTCAAAAGTCCCGGCATCAGTCCATTCGCCTTCCAAAAGGTCATAATAAAGCTGATTTAAACTGATATAAAAATTATTTACCGGGGTAATCTCATATTCTCCATGAGCATTAGGCCTTATCTGACGAATTATATCAAAAACCTTTTCATCATACATATATATACCAATAACTGCATATTGACTCTTGGGATAAAGCGGTTTTTCCTCAATCTCAACTATCTTAAGCTCATCTAATGCAGCTATACCAAATCTTTCAGGATCTTCAACCTTGCGTAAAAGTACACGGGCCCCCTCTTTTTGCTGACGAAACCTGTCAACATATTTCTTTATGCTGTGAGTAGCAATATTATCGCCTAAAATAACAACGATTTTTTCTCCTCGAGCAAAATTTTCAGCAAGAAGCAGTGCATTTGCTATGCCTAAAGGTTCTTCTTGAACCTTAAAAGTAAAATCGCAGCCAAAATCTCTCCCGCTTCCTAAAAGACGCACAATCTCCCCCATATGCTCCTTTCCGGTAACCACCATAATATCAGTAATACCTGCAAAAATTAGCTGTTTTACCGGATTAAAAATCATAGGTTCTTTTCCTACCGGCAAAAGATGTTTATTAGTTACTTTAGTAAGAGGGTATAAACGGGTTCCCCTACCCCCTGCCAGTATTACTCCTTTCATATTCCACCTCTTTTTCGCCAATTTGTAATGCGTTTTTTGGCATTTCTAAGCCACTTTTGATTCCGCAAATACCATTCTATGGTTAACCTTATCCCTTCTTCAAAGCTTACCTCAGGACGCCAGCCCAAGTCATCTCTTATTTTGCGGGAATCTACTGCATACCTGAAATCATGCCCTTTGCGGTCTTCCACAAAAGTTATTAAATCGTAATTTATCATTATCCGCCTTTTATCATCATAAGGCAAAAGTTCCTTGAGCAAATCTATTATGAGCCGAATCAATCGGATATTTTCCATCTCACAATTGGCACCTATATTATATATCTCGCCTGCTTTGGCCTGATTAGCTATATAATCCACTGCCCTACAGTGATCTTTAACAAAAATCCAGTCCCTTATATTCATACCATTTCCGTATACAGGTACAGGTTTATTATTTAAGGCATGTTCAATGACAAGAGGAATTAATTTTTCCGGTGACTGAAACGGCCCGTAATTATTAGAACACCTGGTTATATTAACTGGCAAGCCGTAAGTTTTATAATATGCCTCTACCATTAGATCAGCCGATGCTTTAGAGGCAGAATAAGGACTGCTGGGCTTTAAAAGCGATTTTTCCGTAAAAAAACCTTGTTCTCCCAAAGAACCGTATACCTCATCAGTTGAAATCTGAACATATTTAGAAACCGAATATTTAAGAGCATAATCTAACAATACTTGAGTTCCTGAGATATTAGTGTAAGTAAAAATACGGGGATAATTTATGCTTCTGTCCACATGAGATTCTGCCGCAAAGTTTATAACTATATCCGGCTTATACTTATTAAAAACTAACTCCAAAGCTTTACGGTCATTAATATCAGCCCTTATAAAAAAATAGTTATTTCTGTCCTGTATGTTTTCTAAATTTGAAAGATTGCCTGCATAAGTAAGTTTATCAACATTTATTACTAAAACCTCATCACCATATTTTTGCATAAGATAATGTATAAAATTGGAGCCTATAAAACCAGCCCCACCAGTTATCAAATAAGTTTTCACGGCTAAACCTCCAGACAGAATTATATAAAATAAAACCAAATAAAGGGAAAAGTACAGGCTTTTCCCTTTATTTAATCATTATGTTTATTATTATTTATTTTTCTACAGGAAGTCCAGCAGGTACCCAACCTAAATCAAACCCGCTTTTGACAGAGTAGGCATCTACTCCTAATACTTTCAAAACAGCGACGGTCTGGCCTGCTGTTTGGCCTGTATAACAATAAATATATACTGGTTTATCTTTAGGAAACTCATCAAAATGTTTGTTAACTTCTTTGAACGGAATATTTATTGCTCCTTTAATATGACCTTTTGCATAATCTTCAGGAGAGCGGATATCCACTATCATCATATCCTGACCTGCATCTATCTTCTTTTGCAAATCTTCTGAAGTTATAATATTTTTATTTTCAGGCAGTTTGGCAAAATAATCCTTTAAAATGGAAGCTATTTCTTTATCCACTTCAGCAGGCTTTACATCAGCAGGAAGTTCATTTTCAACTGTATCTACCGGGAAATTATTTTCTCCCACCCAACCTTTATTAAATCCAAAATGCAGGGATCTCGCATTATAGCCGTACATATTCATAATAGCAACCGTTTGCCCTGCTGTTTGACCTGTATAACAATAAACAAATATTTCCTTATCTGAAGGTATTTTGTCTAAATACTCATGCATTTTTGCGAAAGGGATATTAACTGCCCCTTTAATATGTCCTTTGGCATAATCTTCAGGAGAACGGATGTCAATTATTAAAATATTTGCGTCCCCAGCATCTATTCTTTCTTTTAACTCGGGAGAATTAATCTTATAGATATGTTCAGGCATTTGTGCAAAATACGCATCTGCTATCTCACGAATATCAACGGTTTTTTGAGCAGCAGATTGATCAGTTTCGGGAACATTATCAGCTTCCTGGCTTTTACCACAACCTACTGCTAATGTGGCTAAAAGCATTACCACCAATAAAACCGCAAGCCATCTGGTTTTTACATTTTTAAACATTAAAATTCCTCCCCTTTTACAGTATTTTGGCTAATACTTTAGAAATACCCGCAAACTATGTCCCATTCACCCCCCTCCATCCAGACTGAAAACTAAAAGACCAATAATTATCCTTAATTAAATTATATCCAGCAATAAAATAAAAGAATTATTTGAAATCCTTATAACCCTATAAACAAATTAAGCAGCTTAACAAAAATAGGTTCATAATAAGCTCCATTTTGCACAAATTGCAATAAAAACCGATTTTATGGACAGGAAAATAATTTTTTTATTATAATGTAAATAATATAGAAAAAATGTAAGTACATCTTAATATTTAAGGTCATAAGGCATAAAAGGCAGAAAACGGGGGAGAAGGAAGATGTATTTTAATCATTTTGAAATAATACCTATCGTAGCCGAAACTAAAAGTTTTTCCAAAGCAGCTAAGCTTCTCCATCTATCCCAACCTGCTATCAGCAGCAAAATTAAGGATATAGAAGATTACTACGGGCTAAAACTGTTTCACCGGACTGCCCAAGGGGTAACTCTTACAGAAGCAGGCAAAATAGTAAATGCATATGCAGTTAGATTTGTTAATCTGCACCGCGCAATGGATGAAGAATTAAAACAGCTTCTAAACCTCAACAGCCCTAGTCTGACGATAGGTTCAAGCTGCACTGTGGGCAACTATGCCATGCCCAGTTATATAAAACTTCTTAAAAGCCGTTATCCAGATATAAGTATAAAACTTGATATAAGCAATACCCGGGGTATTTTAGATAAATTAGCCAAAAAAGAAATTGATGTAGCAGTAATAGAAGGAAACATAGATAACCCTAATTTTGCTATTCACCATATTACAAACATTAAATTAGCCTTTATCGCCTCATATGATTCAAAAACAGTGAAAAAAAAAGAAATCTCTATAGCCGAGCTGCGTTCTAAGCCTTTGGTGATCCGTGAAGATGGAGCAGCTGTCAGGCAAATCTTTGAAAATGTTCTAAAAGAGTATGGCTATAAGCTGGATCAATTTAATATAGTAACAGAAATGACCAGCATCCATTCTGTTAAAGCAGCAGTACAAGATGATATCGGTATATCACTTGTCCCTGAAATCACCATTCAAAGGGAAATTTCCAACAAATTGTTAAAAACCATAAAAGTTAAAGACCTTGATCTCAAAATGGATATTAATCTGGTACACCTAAAAACAGAAAACCTTTCTCCTCAAGCCCAAAAATTTATCGACCTTATGCTAAACTCCCAAAAAAGTGTTTTTTGCTGGGAAAATAAGGTTTTCGATTAAAATATGCCATTCTGTACAGGTCTAGGCATTTGCCTAGTACCTGTACAGAACTGCAGGAAAGAAGGGCATGTGCTTAAGGGTAATAAGTAAGTATAGGATATACTATTTGTCCACCATAAACTATTACATACCTTAATATGAAACCACCTATTAAAACCATAATCGGTTCTGCCCATGGAACAATCCCTGCCATCCCACCTTTTATCTTATCTCCAACTTCCATAATTCCTAGAATAAGGGGAATAGTAAGCCCAAACAACACTACGCCTATCCAGAATAAGAGATAATAACCACCGGTAATTATAGCCCCAAGCGCAACTTGACCAGTAGGCCTTAAAGCATAGCTTATCAGCAGGGTTGATATTACCATAAGTTCAACTACTATAAAAACTGCATCAACTATCAAAATCCTTTTTAAAAGCTTGTGGTCAAATGTCAGCAAAATCCTCTCCGGCTGCCAATTTGAAGGCAAAAACTTCCGCACAAAATCCTCAATTTTATCCCATACTTTTCCAATCAGCATAAGGCTGCATATTCCGGTAGAAAGGGCAGATATAAAAAATAAAAATGCGATAAGCGGATTGCTCCAAACCGGGTTATTATAAATAGCAGCTAAAAGCAAACCTGCATAAACACCTATGGCTATCCCGAAAATGAGCTCAAGCCAGGCAAATATTCTTCGCCACACATTATCTATATTCCAGTAAACCATAGCTGCAAAAATAAATGCAACCATGGGAAAAACCAAGAGGAAAAATGCACCCCAGGACATAACTGAAGTTATGTTATAGTGAATCAATACCTTATAAAAGTTCCAGGGACGGTGTAAATCCAAAATCAAACATAACAATCCCAGCAACACAGGAAAAGGCGCAAAATAAGCAGCAACTCTTTTTAATCTTTCATCCATACCATTAACTACATAACCAACGGCAGCCACAATCCCTGCCCCTGAAGAAATCCCTGCCGTAAAAAGATAAATAGCAATCAAATAATTCCAGGTAAAATGATGTTCCATCAACAATCACCTCCGATAAGGAATAATAAATACATTAGGATGAGTTTTAAGATCCGGTCTTCTTTCTACCGCACCTTTAGCCATCCATTTGTTAATTTCACTATCAGGGTTATTTAAATCCCCGGTAATAATAGCACCTGCAATACATGAAGCTTCACAGGCTGGTTTTTCTCCTTTCTCTAAACGATGGGTACAGAGAGTACACTTTTCCGGCAAGCCTCCATGTTCTCTTTCATTCATAACTCTTACTCTATAGGGACAGGCTAAAACACAATAGCCACATCCTATACAAAGGTCAGGGTTTACTTCAACTGTTCCCCATTCAGTATAATGGGAAGCTTTAGTAGGACATGCATCAACACAAGGAGCCTTCTGGCAATGATTACAGGACCACTTTTCAGTATAGCGATAAACATTAGGGAAAATCCCTTCTTCATGTTCAATTATTTTTGTTCTGAACTTGTCGTTAGGCACCTTATTTTCAGCCAGGCAAGCCACACTGCAGGCATGGCATCCTACACACTTATTAAGGTCAACTATTTTGCCCCACCTTTTTTTAGCCATCTATTTCCCTCCCTTTAATTTCCTTAAGTACCCTGTTAAACAAATTTTCGACTATCATGGCCGCTCCTCGGTAAAATACAGTCTCCGCATGATTTCTAATCTCTTTGGCAAAAAATGGAACCCATTTTGTCACATGTCCATCTATGAATTCTTCTACTGCCTTAAGATATAATCCCTGACGGCTTTTCTCATATTCTTCCAGCATAACCGCTATAAACTCAAGTTCCACTAATATATGGTCGGCAGGAATAGATTGGCTTAAATCATAATTCAGTCCATAAGCAGCATAAAAATTCAAAATACTTCTATCACTTTCGCCAAAAACAATCTCATCTCCCATATACCAGCCGGCAAAAGGATGCGCTTTTGCAGTAGGAACTCCATTTATAAAAAGCCTGGTAAAATCCACCTCAAGCTTCTCTAGCTCAAAATATCCAGACTTAAGCAGATTTTTAAATTCAATTATATCAGTTAAATCAGATCCTTCTGTAAATTGTACGAGATTAAGCATATTTTGCCTGTTTTGATTAAGCCTTTCCTCTTCAGGATAAACAAACAGCTCTTTTGCTGCCCAAAATAAATCAGCATCTATAGATATCTCAGACATTTCCATCACACCTTCCTGACCTTTACGATCACATGACAGTCCATGCTGGCTCCCACTGGATCTTTTAAAGTCATGTTTACCTCTTTCGGGTAGGCAGGCATTATCCTGGAATCATTAGGCCCGTTATTATAGGCTAACTTAATGTAGGGTGATTTATTTCCAAATCCGTGTAAAACACATATAGTATCTGGTCTTATACCTTGTATAAGCTTTGCTTTTCCCGTCTCTTTTCCGTATTTAGAGCTTAGCTCTACCATGTCTCCATCTTTTATACCCAGCTTTTCTGCCTTCGCAGCATTAATATAAATAAAGCCTTCTGGCATAATAGCATGTAGCCATCTCATATTATGGGTTTTCGAATGACGATGCATAGGAGGTCTGCTAGTTACCAGATAAAACTCGTCATCAGCTTTAGGTTCAATAAGCCAGGTTTCATCAAACCAGGGCAGAGGATTATAACCCAGTTCTTTTAATTTGGGAGAGTAAATTTGAATCTTTCCGCTTTCAGTCCTTAAAGAAGTCAAATCCTTAGGAGTAAATTTCTGGCTGCCATTTAAAATTCCGCCTTTTTTAAGAGCATCCTTATAAGTTAATCCATATCTTTTAAGCTTATAATCTAAAACCTTTTCCCCATGCGGAGGCATATATTTATCTACTCCAAGCTTTTTAGCTAATAAATATTTAATCTCATCCACTTCTTTGGTATCATAAAGTTTTTTAACCATAGGTTCAGCCACTGCTATTTGATAATAACGGGCATTAGTTATACGCGGTGATATATGAGGCGTTTCCAAATAAACTGATTCCGGAAGTACCAGGTCAGAAATAGTTGCCATATCATCAGGATAAATATTTATATTTATGACATAATCTAATTTTTCGAAAGCCTTCAGCCACTTCTCAGTCTCCGGCATAGATTGTAAAGACTGACCGTAAACAACAGCTACTTTAACCGGATAAGGTTCTCCCCTTAAAATCATATCCGGAACACTTTGGTAAAGGCCGGTTCCACTTAAAGGTTTGGGGACAGCTAACGGGAAAAGATGTCCTCCATCTATTCTCTCAGTTACCTGCAATTCCGGAGGTTTCTCTTTGGGCTTAGGATAATTTAAAGGTGCAATGCGGGGTAAAAGCGCTCCTCCTCTTCGCTCGATATTTCCGGTTATAGCCATCATAGCCAAACAAGCTCTAGCCAGCTCAAACCCTCCTGGTCTTACCTGAATGGCTTCTCTTTTATGGATGGGAATGACTGCCGGACATCCACCGCTGAACTCATGCGCTATACGCCTGATAGTCCCCGCCGGAACATCACTTATCTTCGAAGCCCATTCCGGAGTATATTTCTTAACCTCTTCTGCCAATTCTTCAAAACCCTCAACATATTTAGCTACAAAATCAGCATTATATCTACCCTCAGAAATAATTACATTAAGCATAGCCAGGACTACTGCCAAATCAGTTCCCGGCCTGATTGGTATCCACTCATGAGCCTTGGAAGCAGTAGTAGAAAACCTTGGATCAAAAACCACAACTTTGGCATTATTTTTAATTTTTCCTTCAATTAAGCCTCTAGCCAGCGAGTTTTTAGCTTTTCCCAGCTGATCCCATCCAAAACAAAGAATATACTTGCTGTTTTCAAAATCAGGCACATAATTAGCTACACCCAGGGTTATTCTGGTCGCCATGATTCTTACAGCATTACAGGTTGACTGATGGTTTATATTGTTAGGACTCCCAATGGCCCTTAAAAAATCAGTGCCTTTGTTATGCCCTATCCATATAACTGATTGAGGGCCGTATTTTTCTATTGCTTTTTGGATTTCTGATGCTGCCCTGTTAATAGCCTCATCCCACGAGATTTTCTTCCACTTAGGATCCTGCCCCGGAATCCTTCCCGGTGCCGTTTTAAGTAAAGGAGCCTTTAGACGATCCGGATCATAAAGCATATTAATCCCCGAGTTGCCTTTGGCACAAAGTGCCCCCCTGCTGTGCTGATCTTTTGGTTTTCCCTCCAGCTTAACCAGTCTGCCGTTTTCTATTTTCCCTAAAAAAGCACAGTTCATCTCACATATTTCACAAACCCCATGCTTATATTCTATTCTGGGAGCTGCATAAGCAGGTGCTTCAGGATTATTAAAAAGGCTGTTTCCTAATATTCCTGCACCAGCTATAGCTGCTATACTTCCACCACCCAGTTTAAAAAACTCCCGTCTGGTTAAACCCATTTTCTCTTCCCTCCTTCTTTGGCTATCGTATAATATTCTGTTTATTAAAATATAGCATTATATACTTTAAGGCAGTTATCACACTTGTTTATTACCTTATAATCATTGGTTTTTACTTACAAAGATTTCAACAAAAAAACCAGACTGCCGTTTATAAGCAGTCTGGTTTGCGTATAATTACCTCAATTATTAAGATGGATTTGGATTATAAACTTCAGAATCTTCATCATATACCGCATAATCATAATCAAATGAGCTTTCATTTACATATACCAGTTCATTGCAGTTCGGACAGACAAGTTCGACTTCATCTTCATCTTTAAAAATGTCAGCTTCAAAATACAGTTCTTCACCACAGTTGGGGCATCTGGCCTGCAGCCATTTGCGCTGACGCTTTTCTTCTTCTTCAAAAAAGCTTTCTTCCAGGTCATAAAGGTCATCATCAATATTTTCCACATATTCTTTGAAATCTTCCATATCATATTTAATGTCCCTTATAGTTTCAGACATCTCCTGCAAAACCTCAATTATTCCCGAAAGGATTTTTCCTTGAGGACTTACATCATTTATATTTATCCCTTCGCTAAGTCCCCTGAGGTAGCTTATATGTTCTGACAAATCTCTCATGCGATTTCCTCCTTTCACCTGGATAAAATCTTTGCCCTTATTATTATTTGCAGTAAAAGGAGGAAATACACATAAAGCTCTTATACCCTCTCTAAATATTCCCCTGTCCTGGTATCAATTTTTACCTTGTCGCCTTTTTCCACAAAAAGCGGAACCTGAACTACTGCGCCTGTTTCTAAGGTAGCATTTTTGGTAGCTCCAGTAGCGGTGTCTCCCTTTATGCCAGGCTCGGTTTCTACCACTTCCAGCTCTACAAAGTTCGGAAGTTCAACCCCGATTATATTGCCCTGGAAGAAAAGCACCTGAATATTCATGTTTTCTAAAAGCCATTTTACTCCATCACCTATTGCTTCAGCCGAAACGCTGATCTGGTCATAAGTTTGATTATCCATACAGATATATCCTTCGCCATCGTTGTAAAGATATTGCATCTCTCTTCTATCCAAATGGGCTTTAGGAACTTTTTCTCCAGCCCTAAAGGTTTTTTCTACCACACTTCCAGTTTTTACATTCTTCAGCTTGGCTCTGACAAAGGCAGCCCCTTTACCCGGTTTTACATGCTGAAATTCAACTACTTGATAAGCCTGTCCCTCCAACTCGATAGTTAAGCCGGTTCTAAAATCATTTACTGAAATCACGCTAAATATCCCTCCATTTAATTATTCTTAATTCTTTATCAGCACGGGTAATTATTTCACACCCATCCTGTTTTACTATTACGGTATCTTCTATCCTGACTCCTCCCGTTCCCGGAACATATACTCCAGGCTCTACTGTAACCACCATATTTTCCTGTAAAATAATATCACAGTGCGGGGATAAAGCGGGATTTTCATGGATTTCCAGCCC
This sequence comes from Thermosyntropha sp., assembly GCF_017656155.1. Taxonomy (GTDB): domain Bacteria; phylum Bacillota; class Syntrophomonadia; order Syntrophomonadales; family Syntrophomonadaceae; genus Thermosyntropha. The sequence goes on from NZ_JACDOH010000005.1 coordinate 146,746, forward strand.
CAAGCCGTGTCCGGTTGAATGGACAAAATACTCTCCCAATCCGCAGCCTTCCAAATAATCTCTGACTGCTTTATCTACCTCACGACAGCTTACTCCTGCCTTAACCATAGATAACCCTATCTTTTGAGCCCTTAAAACCTCAAAGTATACATCTTTTAAGTAATCTGAAGGTTTCCCGACAGATACGGTTCGCGTCATATCGCTGGCATACCTTCCAAAGAAGCCGCCGTAATCCAGGGTAAGCATATCTCCGTCCTCTATAGGTTTTGCTCCCGGACGCCCATGAGGCAAAGAAGCATTCCTGCCGCTTAAGGCAATAACCTCAAAAGCCTCTTTTTCACAGCCTTTTTCCCGCAGAAGAAAAATTATTTTATCAGCAATTTGTTTTTCATATATTCCTGGCTTTATAAAAAGGCAGATTTCTTCAAAAACCGAATCGCCGATACCGGCAGCCTTTCTTATAAAATCAAGCTCTTCTTCTTCTTTTATCATGCGGATTTCTTCTACCAACCCTTCTAAAGGCACTAAAGAAACATCTAAATTTTTCTTCAGCATTTCATATTCATAATAGCTGATAACCTTGCCTTCTATACCCAGCTTTTCAAATTTATGCTCTATCGCATTCAGACTATCAATATAAGGAAACCTGCCTAAAAGAAGAGCAAAATCAGGGGCTTCATTTTTTACCTGTTCTTCATATCTGGTATCAGTTATTACATACTGCTCATCATCAAGAATAAGAAGCTTGCCGTCTACTCCCCCGGTAAAGCCGGAAAGATAATAGATGTTTTCCGGTTTATTTACCAGAAAAGCATCTATCCCTTTATTTTTCATCTTCTCCCTTACTTTTTTCAGCCGCCGGTCTATATTATCACTTCCTTTTCATTATATTTTCAAAAAATCAAGAGCAGCTTCTAATGCCAGCTTGTAGCTTAAACTGCCAAAACCGTAAATCCCGCCTACTGCTATATCAGAAATAACTGATTTATGCCGAAAGTCCTCTCTTTTATATATATTGGAAAGGTGGACTTCAATAACCGGGATATTTACTGCCTTCAAAGCATCCCTTATCGCTATGCTGTAATGAGAAAAAGCACCAGCATTTATTATAATAATATTTACCTTATTTAAGCAATCATGTATTTTATCAACTATTTCTCCCTCATGGTTTGATTGAAAAAATTCAATATCTGCCCCTCTTTTTTCTGCATAAGCTTTCAATTCATTATTAATACCATCAAGGGTCTCTTTCCCGTAAATTTCCGGCTCTCTAACCCCCAAGAGATTAAGATTGGGGCCATTTATAACCATAACCTTATAAGACAAGCGTTTTTCCTCCTTAATCTAAAATTTAATCTCCAGCTATGCTTAAGGACTTTATCCTGATAGTCGGAGCAGCCTTAGCCCCATAAAAGCGCAGGTCATTGCCTATCCCCTCAATATCTTTAAGAAAATCAGCTAAATTGCCCGCAATCGCTGCTCCCTTTACCGGATAAGTAAGCCTGCCGTTTTCAATCATAATTCCAGCTGCTCCTACCGAGAATTCCCCGGTTATAGGATTGGCAGTATGCATTCCTATAACTTCAGTGATATAAAAACCTCTCTTAATATCACTTATCAGTTCATCAGGCGTTTTTTCCCCGGGTTTAACCATAAAATTGGTAGTTCCTACTCCGGGGAGAGTGCGAAAAGACCTTCTCTGTCCATTCCCGGTCGACTTTTTCCCTTCCTTAGAAGCCGTATAATTATCATAAAGAAAACCTTTCAAAACCCCATTTTCAATTAAGACCTTGCGGGAGGATGCCGTCCCTTCTCCATCAAAGGGAAAAGCTCCTACACCTTTTTCACAAAGCCCATCATCTATAAGAGTAAAATTATCTGAAGCTACTTTTTCTCCAATCTTTCCTTCCAGCATGGACTTACCTTTCTGCACCGCATCTGCATTCACCATAGAAGCAATAATGCCTAAAAACCGGGTAACCACGGACGGTTCCATTATACAGGTCATTTTTCCGGTAGTTATAGATTTCGGATTAAGGCTCCTTAAAGCATCAAAAGCAGCTTCTTTGCCTATTTGTTCAGGTGATAAACCCTTTAATCTGCGTGTTAACATCATGGAAAATCCATTCTGGGCATCACCATTTTCTTCAGCCACCAGAAATATATAAGAACCACAAAAGTTAGCAGAAGCTGACGCAGTAAGCCCATTGGTATTCATTATAACTGATGTAAAAAAATTATCCTCATAACCTGCCTTCTCTATTATATTTATCCTCGGATCAGCTGATAACGCCGCTTTTTCTGCTTCCTTAGCCAGCTCTATTTTATTTTTAAGGCTTTCCTTTTCTATGTCAGGATCATAAAGGGAAAGATGGTGGTAAATCTGATTATTGGATGTCAAAACATTATGTTCATCCTCTTTCATATATTTTGATATATAAACTGCAGAAATAACTGCCTCCTTCAATGCCCTATCTGACAAATCGCTGGTATAGACAAAACCGAGCTTCCCATTATTTATAACCCTTATCCCTAATCCTTTTTCTTCCGCCTGCTTTAAAGTCTCTACCTTTCCGTTTGCCACCTCTATATTAAGTTCTCGATTATGCATAAGAAAAGCCTCTGCTTCTACTTTCATGTCATAGGCTATATTCAAAATCTTTTCACCCGTATTTCTTAAACACCATTCCAACCGGTTCACCTACTTTCTGATTATCCTTTTAATACCTGGGAGCCCCTCATCAGCTATCCCGCCTACCGTAAGCCCTGTAATCCTTATAGTAGGTTGAGCATCGGACACCGGCACCCCCTGCCCATCTTTGCCACATGTGCCAATAGCAAAACCTAAGTCGTTTCCTACCCGGTCAATCTTTTTTAAAGCTTCAGGTCCATTGCCGGAAAGAGTAGCACCTCTCACCAATTCCCGGACTTCGCCGTTTTCTATTATATAGCCTTCTTTAACCTCAAATACAAAATCCCCATTGGTCGTATTAACCTGCCCTCCGCCCATCTTTTTTACCAAAAGTCCATAAGGAGTTGACCTGATTATTTCCTCCGGATCATCCTTTCCCGGTGCAATAAATGTATTGCTCATGCGCGGAACCGGTTTATACTGATAAGACTCCCTTCGGCCGTTGCCGGTAGAATGAACACCGTCCCTTAAAGCTGCAAGCCTGTCATACATATATCCTTTAAGTTCCCCTTTATCTATAAGAACAGTTTCCTGCCCGTGAATCCCTTCATCATCAAAGACATAACTGCCGTATTTTTTATCCAAAGTAGCATCGTCTATTACCGTCACCAAATCAGAAGCTACCTTTTCCCCTTTTTTATCTTTGTAAACCGAAAGCCCCTTTTGCACCAAATCAGCTTCCAACCCGTGTCCGCAGGCTTCATGAACCATAGTTCCTCCGGCTTCAGCTGCCATAATAACCGGCATTTTACCGGCCGGAGCCGGTCTTGCCTCTAAAAGTTTTACCGCAAGTTCACCTGCTTTTACTGCCAGGTCATTAAGGCTGTTCTCATTTAATATTTCCCAGCCTGATGTTCCTCCTATTGCTTCATATCCTGTCTGCATAACACCATCTTTATAGGCCACTACATTTGCGGCTGCCCGGACCCTAACCTCTTCATTTTCCACCAACTCCCCATCACTATTGGCTATCTGAACCTTTTTCTGCACATCGCTTATCCCCACTGCAACCTGGCGGATGGATTCTCCCATCTCTCGCACCTTTTCATCAGCTTCTTTTACCCATCCTATCTTTTCTGCCAGTTCAACATCCTTTGGATGTCTTTTCACTGAAAAGCTATAAAGAGGCTCCTTTACTTTAAGGGGAATCTCTTTATCCATGTACTTTATCTCTCCGGCAGCATGATATGCAGTGTCGGCTGCTCTCAAAAGCCCTTCTTCCGAAAGGTCGTTAGTGTACACATATCCCGTGTCGCCATTTTTTACCACCCTTATGCCTGCTCCCCGCTCCATGCCATGATTTATCCTCTCTATCCGCTTATCTTCATACAAAACATGATTTATCTCTCTTTCTTCAACATAAATTTCGGCAAAATCACCGCCTTTTTTAACCGCACGCTCTAAAACCCTGCTTAAAAGCTTTTTTTCCAGCATAAACTACCTCCACTTTTATATTTATTTTTCCACAACCCATTAAAAAAAAACAGCCTTATAAAAAGGCTTTGAAAAACTCAGCTTTAAATCCCGTAAAAGGTTTTAAGATTTACCTCTAAATTAAAATAGTTTAAATTATAAGGAAGTGCCCTGCTGACTGAGGATCGATTATCCGTTTCGCCAGTATTATTATTTATACTATTTTGTTCTTCAAAATCCTCCTTTATGCCTGCGCTTATGCTTAAATTTTCTATATTCATTATGCGGGAAGCATTTTCCACCTTCATCAAAAAGGTCAATAAAGCCAAATATCTTCCTTCTGCTGCCATCTTTACATTTACGATTTTATAGCCTCCCGTTTCTTCCCCTGTCTGTGGTTCATACTCTATGCTGGTAATTTTAACATCGCTTTTTTCAGCTGCTTCTTTCAGAAAAGATGTAGCCTCAACCATCTGCGAATCATAAGGCAGAGTGGCGCTCAAGGCTTCATATTCTTCTGTAAGCTTTTTTATCTCCTTATCGGCAGTTTTCTCTTCAAGCTGTTGTTTGCTCAATCTAACAAGTTCATTTTCCATCAGGCGGTTGTTTTTTTGTAAATCAGAAATTTCAGTTTTAAAAGGGACATATACGAACTGATAAAAACCTCCGAAAATCAAAATCACAAGGAGAATGAGCAGCATCATTTTTTCTCTTTTAGAAATCTTCATCGGGCACTTCCCTCCCATCTGACCGAAACCCTGAAATTAAGCTTTCCGGTATCTTTACTGGTCCATGAAGCCATCTTTTCAATGCTTATCATTTCATCCTGAGATAAGAGCCATTCCAAATAAGCCAGCATATCATCATAATCCTGGGCAATCCCCTCTATGTTTATATAGTCCGGTTTAACCTCCATATAAGTTATAAAAGGGCTTTGTTTGTTTATATCGCTGAAATTATCCATTATCTGATTAAAATAAATCTTTCTGTTTTCAATCTCGGAAACTGCCTGTCTCTTTTTCTGCAGCTTTTCTTCCAAGCTCTTGAAATCAGATAAAAAATCTTCTTTTATTTCATACTTTGCCAGCTTTGCCTTAAGTTCCTGATTTCTTTCCTGTTCTGCCTTCAAAGTGCCTTTAAGGCTTAAATACCACAAACCTGTCGAAACAACTGCGGCTAAAATTAAAACAGCTGCCGTTGCTATTTCTTTTCTTCTCTTAATTTTCTCCTTATCCTGCGGCAAAAGATTAATTAAAACCTGTGTCCTGTTTTCCACTATACAACCCCCCGCACAGCCAATCCCAAGGCTATCAAAAATTCATATACCAGCTCTTTTTTATCCTTTTCCTCTAAATCAGGCGGAATAAGTATATTGGGAGAAATCCCGGCCAACTCAAATTTTATCCCCGTTTTTTCCATAAGTATTTCATCTATTCCGGGCATCCTGGAACCTCCTCCGCAAAGGACTATATGGTTTAACGTATTTTTAAACTGCATTTTATAATACTCAACTGCCCGGTTCAGCTCATTTATCATATCATTAATAAAGTATTCATAATTTCCGCTGCGCAAATCGACAGATTCCAAAAACTCATACCCTGAGCAGGCTTCTCCAGCTGACATGGCAAAAGCGGAACAACCAAAAGAAAGGGATCGGTGCATAACAAGACTTCCATCGTTGAAAACCGAAAAATATGCCCGGCTCGCTCCTATATTCAAAAAGGCTCTGTTTTCTCTTTCTCCCGCTATCACCCTCTGTAAAGCCAAAGGTTCAATATCTATTACAGCCAGGTTGAGTCCGGCAATTTGACAAGCCAGATCAAGCTTTTCGATCTGGTTTTTACGCACGGCAACAAAAAATATTTCCGTCTTTTTCCCGGTTTCATCTTCTATGTCGCGCAGCGGAAAAACATCTATTACCGCCTCATCAATGGAAATAGGCAAAAAAGTACTGGCCTGAAAAATTGCAGCTTCTTTAAGTTCTTCTCTCGGCATCTGCGGCATACTTAAAATACGCGTATAGACCTGGGGTCCTGAAGCAGCAGCAATCACTTTTTCTTTTTTTATCCCCATTTTCTCCTTCAACCTTGCGAGTTCAATCCCAAGCTTTTCAGGCTCCAATATGTTACCCAACTCAACTGTCCCGGAAGGTGTAAATATGCTGTCATACCCTAAAATTTCGTGATTATTGCCCCTCCGGGTTACTTTAACCATTTTAATCTTCTCTGTCCCTATATCGAGCCCAACCCCAACTTTGCTCCTGAACATTTTATTTCCTCCTGTCCCACCTTTTATTCACCACTTCTCATTTTATATGATACAATCCTTCCCATCCCCAAAAGGCTCCAACGCTCCTGGAAACTGTCAATTACCCGTGTATTCCTGTAAAGATGCAAAACCCTATCCGCCTTGCTGGTCTGGCTTTTGGTAAGAAGCTCGCGGTTGTGTTTTAAAACAACATTCAAAGTCCCCCCGGCATTAAAAGATCCCCGGTTGCAGCTTTCAGCCAGCAGATTAAAAGGAGTAGCCTCACATATTACATTCAAGTCTTTCCCTGCCAACGCATAGATATACCAATCCTCTTCTAAAAGGCTGGAATAACTGATATTTATATTGTTGGGGGTAATAAAAAGATACTGGGCAGATTTAACCTGGCTAAAGATACTGCCTAAAATCTGTTCTAATTGATTTATCATATTTAAAAATTCATCAGAAAAGCTTATACTAATATCAGCAGGAGTAACCACCATGACTCCGGGAACCCCTTCGGTAAAAAGGGTTATCACTGTCCAAAAGAAATTCCTAATGGTATGAAAGATATTGGATCCCGGCGGAACCCCAAAGCTTATATTAAGCGTGCTGCCTGCCGGCAGCTCTACAAAGGTATATGGCCTTTGCAAAGCAAAAATATACAAGGTGTTGCTTCCATTATTTATATAAGCCCATTTGCCGCGGCGGTCAGCGGCACTTTTTTTTGCCACCGCCCTTATTTCAGACACCTGTTCTTCCGTAAACTGCGGTGGCTTACGGTATTCCCCCTGTTCCGACAAACTCCTTATGCCGGCATCAACGAAATGACGTGAGCGGAAAATGCTGTAATCCCTGGGCGGTTCATGGCGAACACACGACCATTTTAAAGGATCAGCCAGATCTTCTATCTGCGATAAGCAGGCTCCTGAATAAAAAACATCTTCAGAATAGCTTCCCGGATTATCTTCCCAGGAGTTGAACCAGACCGCATCCGCATCTGCCTTCAGCCTGCCCTGGGCTACATAATAGGGAGCATAATGCAGCCGGTAGCCAGTATATATACCAGGAATTTCAAGAACATCCTGCGAATCAGTCCACCAGAAAGCCGTTTTCCCAATATTCGCATTATCGTCATAGGGAGTTATAATATGAGCTGTTCCTTCTATATAAGGCTCTTCTGGAGCTTCATAAACATCGCGCTGTGAATAAAAACCTGTTAAATTAAGAGGAACGTTATCTGATTCTAAATAGTAAGTTCCTACCACCCTGAGCCTGTCGGCATAAAGGGCCTGAACCGGCAGGGTATTGAAGCTTAAAACTGCTTCCACCTTTCTCGAAGCTTTATTCGCCTTGCCTACTGATACTACCCTGACTTCTCCATACTGTAAAAGCCTGCTGGTATCTATTTCTTTTATTATTACCCTGCTTCCTTCAGCCAGCAAAAAAGGCGAAGGATTGACCAAGGCTGAATAAGCCTGATTTCTTATCTCTTCTATCCGGGAAGTGTTTAAAATGCTGCTCTTTTTAAGTTCAGAGCGGAAAAAGTCCCGCACCATCTCAATCCCGGAATCAGCAGCATTTTGAGCCTTTTTAATATCTTCAGAAGCAATCGTCATATAATTTTCTGCCACTGCGATGTTGAGAATTGCAGTCCCTAGAACTGTTAAAGCTAAAAGAATCAGCAAAACCATTAAAACCGCATTACCTCTCTGGTACTTCACAGTCCCCCTCCTCAGATACTCCTCCTGCCTATACAGGAATTAAGCACATAAACTGTCCTTCCTTCTTCATTCACCCCCTCAAGTTTTATCTCATAAAACCCTTTGTCTCCGTCTTTTTCCGTAAATATCGGCACCACCTTTTTTTCCGTAAGGGGCATAACATATACCAGACTGTTGTCCTGAAGCCTTCTTACCTCTCTCATTATCTGTCCTTCATTATTTGCATAATAGCATACCAGCACCTCAGTCATGGTTCCATTTACATCTTCCCTTTTTTCAATCTCCAGCACACCACCGGCAACTTTCACCGCAACATCTTTCAAATACAGGCTCTCTTTTATATCAGAAGCAATCCTCATCATAACATTTCGCATTTCAAACTGCAGTTCAGCCTTCTCACCACTTCCAGCAAAAGCACGGCCTGAACAGTAAAAAACAGAAAATCCTGCTGCTGCTATAAAAGCCAGAAATGCCACGGCAATAAGCATTTCCAAAAGGGTAATCCCATCTTCATTTAAGATCGAAAAAAATCTTTTCGGCACCAGCCTTCACCCTCAATCTGTTAACAACCTTTATTCTCACTTTTTGGCAATAACCCTGCTCAACTCTGTCAGTTTTTTCATGTCTTCAGTTCTGTAAACTGCAATCCTGGTCAGGAATAAACTGTCTCCCGTCCCGTATTTTTCAACTTCCAGAACTGCCTGCATCCCCCCAGGAGGGTTTTTTATATCCGCATCTTTCAAATCGCTTAAAGCCATATTCTCTCTTATCTCCCCCGGATATGCATAAAGATATTCCAGGACTGAAACTGCATAGTCGGCAGCTGTTCCCTTATCTCCTGCCATACCTATCCACATATATGAAAGAGTAAAAAGAGGAAGAAAAAAAACCGTCAAAAGGGAAATTATAACCAGGGATACCAGCACTTCAATCAGGGTAAAACCAGAATCATCCATCAAAAATTTTGATTTGCCTCTTTCCCCATCTAAAAACACCTCCACCCGCCTAAATAATAAAACAGTATTTCATCTGCAAACATAAACGAAATCCAGGCGGAAACGGCCAGAAAAGGGCCAAACCTTACTTCCGTTTTGCGCCCCCCTTTTCCCGTCGCCAGCAAAAACAAAGCCCATATCCCTCCGGCCAGAGATGAGAGGATAAAGGTCGCCAATGCCCCCTTAAGGCCGGTAAAAGCCCCGATTACCGCTGCCAGTTTAACATCTCCTCCTCCCATGCCGCCGCGGGATAAAACGGCTGCCAAAAGATAAACAGCTGCCAAAGAAGCTGCACCCGCCAGGCTGTTTTTTACGCCTATGCCTGTGAAAGAAAGCGCAAGTCCTGCCACTACACCCGGATAAGTAATCTTATTTGGGATAATTCCTTTTTTTATGTCAATTATCGCCGCCGGAATGAGAAGTGAAGTTAATACAATACCTGTCAGGGTCTGCAATGTCAATCCGTATTTCATGTAAACCAGCACAAACAGGAAGCCGGTTAAAAGCTCAACCGCCGGATAAACCGGGGATATTTGACTATTGCAGTACCTGCACCTTCCCTTAAGGAAAACATAGCTCAAAACCGGTATCAAATCTAAAGCCTTAAGCCTTATTCCACATTCCGGGCAAAAACTGCCCGGCCATACTACCGACTTTCCCTCGGGAAGCCGGTATATGACCACATTGAGAAAAGAACCGATGATAAGGCCGAGGAGAAAAACAAAAACAACAAAAATCATTTTTCTACAACTCTCAAAGCAAAATGTTTTAAATTCTTCCAGGCGTAACGGTTATTGTAATCTTGTCTACTGTATCACCAGAATCTGCTTTAACTGTTACTTTGTAGTCACCACTCAACCCAATTCCACTAGGAACCTCAGGCTTTTTATCCAAATAACCATCACTTACAAGGTCATCCATTATATCTGTGTTACCATCCCAAGTATAATTTTCCCCATTTATATAAGCCATCTCTGCTGCCTTTTCAATCATCATAACATTAGCATTGTGGGCTTTCTTTTTCGAACTAGTTAAAGTAGCTCCAAACCTCGGCACCGCAATAGCCGCCAATATGGCCAGTATCGCCATTACCACGATAAGCTCGACCAGGGTAAACCCTTTTTGATTCTCTTCTCTTTTCATCATCTGCCCCAACTTGATAAGCATAAAACATCTCCTCCTTAATTATTCAGTCCCATGAAGTAAAATTTAAGACAGGCAATTTTCCCTTTCTCACTCTCACCCCCTTCAAAGGAGCAGTTTTACGTTCGTTACCCTTAAACCCCTGCGCCTACCACATTGACCATCTCAAATACCGGCAGAAGGGTAGAAACTACCACTCCGCCTACCATCAGTGCTACTACAATAATCAAAAGCGGTTCAAGCATTGCCATCAGGGAATCAACCGTATGCATAACCTCTCTTTCAAAATAATCGGAAAGCTTTACCAGCATCCCGTCCAGTGCCCCGGTTTCTTCCCCTACCGCTATCATCTGCACCACCATAGGCTCAAAAACCCCGGTTTGCGCGAGCGGAACATTTATGTAGTCCCCTTCGCTTATGCTTTCCCTGGCTTCGCGAATAGCTCTGGCAATAACAGCATTTCCCACCACATCTTCCACCACTTCCATAGCCTGCAGGACGGGGATCCCTGAACGGAGCAGTGTGCCCATAGTCCTGGCAAAGCGGGCTACCGTAATCTTGGAAACCGCCTTGCCTGTAAGGGGAAGCCTGAGATAAAGTGAATCGAAGAAAAATCTCCCCCTATCCGTCCTTCCCCAGGCCTTGAGACCTAAAGCCAAGGCAATAACAGCTGTGAGCAAAAGGAACCACTTCTGCTTCAAAAAAAGCCCGATGCCTAAAAGCATCCTGGTAGGAGCAGGAAGCTCCGCTCCGGCCGATTCAAACATGCCGGCAAATGTAGGCATGATGAAGCTGATTATAAAGAAGACAACAGCCACTGCAAAAACTGCAATTATGGAAGGATAAATCGAAGCAGTCTTTACCTTGGAATTAATCTCGTCTTCCCTTTCCAAATGCTCGCACAGTCTTTCCAAAACACCTTCCAAAACGCCTCCCAGCTCTCCTGCCCTTACCATACTTACATAAACCTTGGAAAACACCTTCGGATGCCTGGCTAAAGCCTGCCACAGAGGAATTCCTTCTTCAATATCGTCTCTCACCTGAATCAGGGTTTTCCTTAAAAGCTTATTTTCTGTCTGTTCGGCCAATATATTAAAAGCCCTGAGTATGGAGAGCCCTGCCGAAAGCATGGTGGCAAGCTGCCTGGTCATAAGCACCAGGTCGCGGGTTGGAACCCTCCCCAAACTGAAACTCAGTTCAATCTGACGGCTGGAAGCCTGTACCTCTTCCAAACGGGTGATGTAATAATTCTGGCTTAGGAGGCTTTGAATAACCGCATCCCGGTCATCCGCCTCCAAAATTCCCCTCAAAAGATTTCCCTGAACATCGCGAACCTTATATTCAAACTGCAAAATATACCTCCTCCCCCTAGAAAATTTTCATTTCCTTATTTGCAAGCCTTCGGTTCAGTTCCTCCAGGCTTATAAGGCCTCGGTCATACAAGCTGCGCAGGGACTTTTCCATGGTAATCATACCGGTGCCAGCACTCGTCTGCAGAACCGAATAAATCTGGTGAATCTTGTTTTCCCTGATAAGATTGCGTACAGCCGGAGTAGCAACTAAAACCTCCACCGCTACCACCCTCCCTTTCCCATCAATTCGGGGAACAAGCTGCTGACTTACAATTCCCTGCAGGGAATTGGCAAGCTGCACCCTTATCTGGGTCTGCTGTTCCGGTGGAAATACATCTATTATACGGGCAACAGTCTGGGACGCACTTCCCGAATGCAGGGAAGCCAATACCAGATGCCCGGTTTCGGCTGCTGTAATAGCAGTTGAAATTGTTTCTAAATCCCTCATCTCTCCCACCATAATCACATCCGGATCCTGTCTCAAAGCTGCCCTTAAAGCAAGCGGAAAAGATACTGTATCCATGCCTACTTCTCTCTGGTTTATTATGCATTTATTATGCCGGTGCAGGTATTCAATAGGGTCTTCCAGAGTTAAAATATGCAGGCTGCGCGTTCGATTCATCAAATCAATCATAGCCGCCAAAGTTGTAGATTTTCCGCTTCCGGTAACCCCGGTCACCAGCACCAGCCCGGTATCTTTCATGGCAAACTCCTTCACTGTCGGCGGGAGCCCTAAATCGTCTATATTAGGAACATTTATAGGGATTATCCGGATAGCGGCTGCCATGGAACCGCGCTGGACATAAAGATTTACCCTGAATCTTCCTATCCCCGGAAAGGCATTGGAAAAATCCACCTGGCCTTTTTCCTTTAAATTCCTTTCCACTTCCTCATTGGGGATTATCTCCCTGGCCAGCCGCACAGTATCATCCTGGGTTAATACCTGGTCGCTGTCAAATGAAACAAGCCTGCCGTTTACCCGGTAAACCGGGGGACGAAATACAGTCAGGTGGACATCGGAAGCCCCAATTTCAACTGCTCTCGTTATTATCTCCAAAGCTGACAAAACAGACATCTTTTATCCTCCCAAATATACCGCCTTCATTACTTCTTCCAGGGAAGTAATCCCTTTTTTGGCTTTTAAAATACCGTCTTCCTTTATCGTTTTCATCCCCTCACCTATCGCTTTCGCTTCTATCATCTCTTCACTGACATTTCCTCTCCCTATCAATTCTTTTATAGGTGCAGCAACCGGCATTATCTCCTGCAGGGCGGTTCGTCCCTGATACCCTATCTGCCTGCACATGTTGCAGCCGACAGGGCGAAAAAACTGCTGCCCTGCTTCTTCAGGTATGCCAAGCCTTGCTGCCATCTCTTCATCCAGCACATAAGGCTGTTTGCAGTTGGGACACAGCTGGCGAACCAGCCTCTGCGACACAATGCCGATAAGGGAGGAAGAAAGCAGAAAACCTTCAATCCCCATATCCAAAAGCCTGGCAATTGTTCCGGCTGCACTGTTGGTATGCAGGGTAGACAGAACCAAATGCCCGGTTAAAGCTGCTTTTACTGCCAGTTCCGCTGTTTCATTATCCCTTATTTCGCCTACCATGATAATATCCGGATCCTGCCTTAAAACAGCCCTGAGACCGCTGGCAAAAGTAAGGCCGGCCCTGACATTAATTTGCACCTGGTTGATACCAGCCAGGGAATACTCTACAGGATCTTCTAAAGTTATAATATTTTTGTCAACTGAATTTATTTCATTTAGTAAAGCATACAAGGTAGATGTTTTTCCCGATCCGGTAGGTCCGGTTACTATAAGCATTCCGTGGGGTCTTCTGGCCAAACGCAAGAGCTTCTCCTGATTCTGCGGGGTTAAACCCAGCTGTTCTATCCTGGTTAAAGCACTGGAACGGTCTAATATGCGCAGAACCACCTTTTCTCCATAGGTGGTGGGAAGGGTGGAAACGCGAAAATCAACTTCTCTTCCCTCAAACATCATATTAAACCTTCCATCCTGGGGAATACGCTTTTCCGCTATATCAATCGACGACATTATCTTAAGGCGTGAAACTACGGCTGCCTCTGAGGCTTTCGGAATATGCAAAACCTCATAAAGTTCGCCATCTACCCGAAAACGAACCCGCATATCTTCCTCCTGGGGTTCCATATGAATGTCGCTGCACCTTCCCTGCACCGCCTGGGTTAATATAGAGTTGACCATGCGGACAACAGGAGCATCATCTTCTATCCTTACAGGCGCATAAGATTCCTTTCTGTTTTGTCTGGCGGTCTCTTTCAGCTCTCCTAAAATTTTTTCTATGCCAGGGTCGAGACGAAATGCCAAATACTGGCGGATAGCATTATCCAGTTCCCTTTCACTGGCTAAAACCGGAATTATATCAAGCCCGCTCGCCATGCGGGCATCATCTATGGCCTGCTGATTTAAAGGATCAGCCATCGCCAGCATAAGAGAAGTGCTGGTTTTATTAACAGGTAAAATTTTGTGTTTTCTCATTACATGCGGAGGTATCAATCTTACAACCTCCGGGTCGATGTCCATCTTGCTCAGCTGAACATGGGGAATTCCCATCATAAATTCCAGGGTCTCTAAAAGCTGCTGTTCGGTAATAAAACCTTTATTCACCAAAATTTTGCCAATCCGCTCATGAGTCCCCTTCTGCTCAGCTAAAGCCTCTTCCAACTGCTCCCGGGTTATTATCCCTAACTCAAGCAGCATTTCTCCCATCATTTTCTGCTTTTTTGGCATACTATATCTCCACCTTCAGTAATACATCTTTTTATGACATAAGTCCTTTTATTTTTTGCAATTTCAAAAAATTACCATTTTTTTAATAGTTATTATAATAATGAATTTAGAAAATTGTAAACACTTTCGACAATTTAAACTACTTTAAGTCAAAAATAACTATAATTTTTCAATATATAAACCATAACTTTTCCAAAGACTTTTCTCCTATTTTTTATTTTTTTAAAATAAGTTAAACTTTAAATAAAATTAACCTCAGCTGTTTTACTATGCTAAAAGGACCTAACAATATGCGGGGAGGCTATAAAATTAATGAAATTCAATAAGATCAGCCAAATCTTTGCCGACCAGAAAGGCTTCACCCTTCTCGAACTGCTCCTTTCAGTGCTAATCCTTGCTATTATTATAACTGCTTTTGCACCAATAATCACTTTCACCGCACAAAACTTCGAATACAACCGGGCTAAAATGACAGCAGTAAAACTGGCCAATAAAAAAATGGAAGAAATCCGCAGTCTTTCCTTTGGTGATATCGGAACAATCGGAGGAAATCCGGCTGGAGCCATTCCTCCGCTCGAAGAGGTAAAAGTGGGCAGGCATACCTTTCTCATTGAAACCTATGTTAACTGGATAGAGGAAGGCGGCTGCCTTTCCGGACAAAATGCCGACTGGGACTATAAACAGGTGCGGATTACGGTAACCTGTCCCGGCTTTTTTTATCAGGGAAAACAGACTGTCCGGGAAGAATTAAGCTCACTTTTTGCCCGTGATTCAGAACAGCCTGCTATGACCGGTGCCAACCTGAGAGTATGTGTATTCAGGGCATGGGGAGCCGGGCTGAATCCGAATACAGGAGAATTCGACCAGAACAGCTTGAAACCGGTTTCAGGGGTTAAAGTTACTGCCAACTCGATTCATGTCCATACCACCTTGAAAGGCTCTGCCCTTTTCTTAGGGCTTAATCCGGGAAACTATACAGTAAATATCGACCCTTCCGCCAGAGGATTTATTATCTTTCCCGGCTCCTATCCAAAAAATGATATTTCTGTAACAAACGGCAATACAGTTCAGCTTTTTGGCTTTGTAGAAGAACCGTGCAGCTTAAAAGTTTTTCTCAAAACTTTAAACGAAGCTCCTGTTCACCTGTCGTTAAGCTCTGGCCAAAAAGCAAAGCTGGCTTTGCTGCAGCCTTATGGAGACCAACTGGTTCATGAATTTACATCAACTTCTTCAAATGGAGAAATTCCAAATCATCCTTTTTTCGATCTATGGCCGGTAGGGGCAGGTTTTGCCGGTTTATACAGCTTTGATAAAGATCTTTTACATATACCCGGCTATGTTTCTTCAGGCCTTAATGGCGAACACGGAGCATTTGACAAAGACATAAATCAGGCATGGCATGGCGACTTTTTGGCTCCGGGAACCCGAAAAAACCTAATCATATACTTGATTAAAATACCTGATGCAGATAATGCTCCCGGTGCAGATCCCAGTTGGACCAATGGAAACAGTCCTCAGATAAAGCATAATAACAATCTGCTTTCCGACCGGGGAATCGCTTTTGAAACTGTAATAATCGACCCTGAGGCTGAACCTCCAATGACTATGCATATTTTAAAACCTTGCAACTTCAGAACTGAACACAATTCTGACGAACTCGTTCTAAGCACAGGTTCGCCTCAGTACACGGCCAGCGAATTATATTTTACCAATAAAAAACTTACAATTTCCGCCCAGTCCGAACTGAAGCTCAAAAGCAACCTGCTGGTATTTAACAGTGAAGTTATTCTGGAAAAACACAAAAAACCCTCGAAAGATGGAAAACTTACATTAAATGTAATTACCGGTAATGTCCCATATGATAATACCTATGTTTCTATATACGACCAGAACGGAACCCCAGTAATAAAAAAAGCTGCAGACGGTTCAGAAATCGAGGACTATAAAGGAAACAAAGGTATAAGCGGACGCAAATATGGAGAAGTATATTTCTCCAATGATGTAAAAGATAACAGAGGCAATATATTAATAAAAAAAGGCGCTTATTATTTTCCCGACGGCTTTGAGCTGCCCGGCGATGCAAATAAATCTCCTGCAGAAGGCGGGCTTTTGAGAAAATAAATATTAAGGCAGGTTTGTATGAAAATGGTAAAAAACCAGTTAAACGAAAAAGGCATAACTTTGCTGGAACTTATTCTGGTATTAAGCCTCCTCACCATTGCGGTAGGAGCAATATTCAACTTCTATTTTCTGGTCCAAAAAAACTGGAATAAAGCAGATGCTGACAGTGCTGCCCTGAATGAAGTCCGCAGTTTTTTATCCGGTTTTGAAAAAGAAGTCCGAAGTGCATCGAGTATAACATTAGACAGTAACAGCCTGGAAATCCAACTTTCTGTTGACGGTAAAGATAAAACCGTTCAATACAGGGCAAGAAGCGGCAGCCTTGAAAAAAGCAGCCAGCTTCAGAATTCATCGTCTAATTTTAAAACAATTATACAAAACATATCTCCTCTAACCGACCCTGACAATAATCCCTTGCCTTACTTTGAAAGAAAAGGAAAAAATATCTACGTAAAGTTTTACGTTAATCCGAATAATACCAGCACAAAACCGATTATTGTAAATGAAGTATTTACACTGCGCAATAAGGGGGTATAATCTTGAATTACTTAAAAAAGCTGCTTCACAATGAAAAAGGCATAAGTCTCCCCATAGTTCTCCTCCTTTTTGTTCCCATAGTCATCTTGGCTTATTCGGCCTTAAACCTTTCCACGGCGCAGAACTCCTTTATTTCCAAATATGACAGCGGGGTAAATGCACTGCACTATGCAGAAGCCGGCATAAACCATTATCTGTGGTCATTAAACAAAACAGAAACCAGCTTTCCACATTTAAATCGGGAAGTCCCTTTTGAAAACGGCAAATACATGGTAACCGTCCTGGAACAGGGTGAAGGCTATGTAAAGATAAAATCTACCGGATGGACTGATAAAGAACCAAATATAAAACGCACCATAACTGCGGTTTTAGCTAAACGCAACTTTACCCGCTATTCCTATTTTTCTGACAACGATCCTTCTGAGATACGCTGGGTCAGCAGTGACATAGTCTACGGTCCTTACCACACCAACGGCGATCTGGTTATAGACGGCAATCCTACATTTTACGGACGGGTAACCTACAGCGGAAGGATTCACTTCTATAACGGAGTCTGGAAAGGTGGAGCAAGTGACCCTGACTTTAACGGTCCTTACCCGGTAAACGGCAGCTATCCTAAGTTTATGAAAGGTATTCAATGGGCAGCCCCCTTAGAATTCCCCTTAAGCAACAGCCAGCTCAAAATAAGGGCGCAAAACGGAGGCTATTACTATGAAGGGCGAACCAGCATAAGGTTAAACCCAGACGGCACGGTTACTATCCGCAACAAAACCAATCCGGCTGAAACTAAGCCGCTTCCGTCCAATGGGGTTATATATATAGATGGAACCACCGGAAATGAAAACCGCAAATTTAACCTTAATATGGGCAACGCTTTTGTAGCAGGAACACTTAAAGGAAAACTGACCATCGCAGCAGCTAATGACATATACATCACCGGACGGGATCCTGTTAACTATACTTTTAATTCTGCTTCTGCAGTTGGAACTGGTGGAATATCAGGAGGTGGAGGAATAACCTATGCCGGGACTACCTTCACCGAAGTCCGGGAAAATGGGGTTTTAACCGGCTATAAAGCAAACGGCGATGATATGTTGGGACTTGTCGCCAATAACAATATCTTGATTTTGTGTAAAGGTTGGTTTGATAATCCTGATCCTGATGTCCGGTGGTCTTGGGGATGGCACTATGATCCTCAGATCGATGCTGCTCCTGATAAAGCTAATGTCTATGCTGCAGTTTTTGCCATCAACGGCTCCTTTGGATTTGAAAAACTTAATAATTCTTCTCCTTATTGGCTTATCTATAGTGGATTTTTTAAAGATGAATACATAAAAAAAGATACTATTTTTCTACGCGGAGCCTTAATTCAGAAGACCCGCGGCGAAGTTGGCGAAAGCATCGGAACTATCCATACCGGCTACCGCAGCAAAAACTATGCCTATGATGATCGCATGACCTTTGAAGCCCCCCCGCACTTTATAGAACCGAGTAATCAGGGATGGGAAATCATATCCTGGCAGGAATCTTAAATCCCGCGAGCGTTTTTTTGTCTGCTTAAAATTCGTTTAGTAAATTAAGCTTACTAAAAATTAATCATTGAATATTTTATTTAAATCTGTTATATATAAACTAAACTTACCGGTAGGTATAGTAAAACAGTATGTAATATTCGGGGGGAAAAATAATGAAGAACAAATCCGGGTTTATCTTGGAAAACACGCTTGTGGAACAGGAATTTGAAGCTAAGGTGGCTGAAGAAAAACATTTGGGTTTGATGATTAAAAAACGGGTTAAAAAATATGGCAGAAATAAAATTGCAGTTAGGCATAAGCTCTACGGACAATGGGAATCTTTTACCTGGCAGGAATTTGGCGATATGATCGATGACTGCGCTGCCGCTCTGATTAAACTAGGAGTAAAAGAAGAAGAATTTGTCGGAATATTCTCTCCCAACTGTGTATTCTGGGCAGTAGCCGATTTTGCCTGTTTTAACATAAGGGCTGCCTCTGTTCCGATATATGCCACCAATTCGGCAGCCGAGCTTAAGTATATAGTAGACCATGCGGAAATCAGGGTTTTATTTGTCTGCACAGAAGAACAATACCGGAAAGCCATGAGCATAAAAAATAATTCGCCGAGTCTTGAATACATAATCGTTTTCGACAGGCGGGTAGCTATTGATAAAAATGACAATATATTATATTTTGATGATTTTCTGAAACTGGGAAAAGCTCCAGAGCTAAAAACAGAAATGGAGAAACGGCTTAATAAAGTAGATTCTGGAGACCTCGCCAGCATAATTTATACCAGCGGGACTACTGGAACGCCTAAAGGGGTTATGCTTACCCACCGCAACTGGTTTGCCATGTTTCTGCAAAACCACATAGATTTTACCGGGGTAAAGCCCGGCTATCGCATTTATGTAGATGAAGACGCCGTAAATTTGGCATTTCTTCCTTTATCCCATGTATTTGAAAGGGCCTGGACTTATAATATATTCTGCGGCGGAGGCCAGATTGACTACTGCCACGATACAAAAGCCTTGGAAGAATTCTTGCAGGAATCTAAACCTCACTACATGTCTTCAGTTCCACGCCTGTGGGAAAAAATCTACGCTAAAGTTATGCATGATTTAGACAGCGCTTCCCCATTAAAACAAAAGCTATTCTCATGGTCAATAAAAACCGGTAAAGATTATCACTATAAACTGAAAGAAGGAAAAACCCCCTTTACGCTTAAATTAAAATACCGGCTGGCAGATAAAATAGTTTTAGGTAAAATACGCGCCGTTTTCGGCGGCCGTCCCAAAGTTTACAATGTTGGAGGAGCTCCTTTTTCAGGAGAAATCGGCGAATTTTTCTTTGCGGCAGGGGTATACCTGTTCCAGGGATACGGACTTACCGAATGTTTTCCCATATGTGTATCAACCCCTGAGAACAATGAATTTGGCACCTGTGGTCCGGTAGTTCCGTTAATAGATGTCCGCATATCTGAAGAAGGGGAAATCCAGGCTAAAGGACCAGCTATGACTTCAGGCTACTATAAAGACCCGGAAAAAACAAAAGAAATATTTACAGAAGATGGCTGGCTTAGAACAGGAGATATAGGGGACATTAACGATAACGGCTTTCTGGTAATAACAGACAGGCTCAAGGATTTATTTAAAACATCTGGCGGCAAATATATTGCCCCTCAACATATTGAAACCCTGCTTATTGAAGATTATTATATAGAACAAGCAGTAGCAATAGGAGATAACAGAAAATTTGTTTCTGCTCTGATAGTTCCGGCTTTTGAACCTTTAAAAGAATATGCTAAAAGCCAGGGAATAGAATTTAAAAATAACGAAGAATTAGTGCAAAATCCTCGTATCATTGAATTTTACCAAAAACGTATAGACGAACTCACAAAAGATTTAGGACAGGTTGAAAAAATTAAGAAATTTACCCTTATGCCGCGTGAATTTACCCAGGAAAATGGCGAAATCACCCCTACACTTAAAATCAGACGCAAGGTAATAAATGAAAAATATCGTTCAATAATCGACAATATGTATAAAGATGATTAAAAATAAAAAGCTTATTTTAATCAGGGTCAAACTGCTGATTAAAATAAGCTTTTCTTTTTAATTTTTTCTCAATTTATTCTAAACTATTTTTCCTTATATATTCAATCATAGCCGGAATACCTGCCTTAAAAAAGGCTTCCCACAAACTTAAAAGCTCTTCTGTTTTTACCATGTCTTCTTCCAAAATAAGCTGGATAGCCTGTCCATCTATCATAGCAACGGTAGAGGAAGCCAAAGCCCTTTTAAATTTTATATCCGGAAAATCATAAAGAACATCTATAGCCTCTTCCGTTGTATCCAGCCATCCCTTAAATTTCCGAACCACAAGTTCATGCAGTTCTTCTTTTTCTAAAACTGCCTCATGGGTAAGGTAAAACTGCAATTTATTATGTTCAGAATTGTATAAACGTCTGGCAATGCCGTTTAATATGACATTAAACAATTCTTCCTTACTATTTCCGGTAACAAGCGATTCTTTAACTGGTGCAACCGCTTCCTTTAAAAATCGGTCAGCCAACT
The DNA here is from genome assembly GCF_017656155.1 of Thermosyntropha sp. GTDB lineage: Bacteria > Bacillota > Syntrophomonadia > Syntrophomonadales > Syntrophomonadaceae > Thermosyntropha. The sequence continues at coordinate 167,830 of NZ_JACDOH010000005.1, forward strand.
CAAAAAGTATATAGTCTTTTCCCTGATAATGGTAATATAAACCTCCTTTGGTCATTCCCGCCTCTTCCGCAATAGCCTGCATACTGGCATCTTTTATTCCGCTGCGTGCAATAACCCGGCGTGCTGCTTCTAAAATCTGATCTTTTCCTGTCCCATTCATATTCTCAACCTGCTTTTTTGTTTTTATTATGTTCTTTAATTATACCAATACTAATAATAAAATGTCTAAACAATATAAAATCTAACCTTTTCAAATTGCAAAAATCTTTTATATAATTAGCTGATGAGGTGATTTTAATGGAAATGACATTTTACCGGTATTATATTCATCCATCACAGGATGCCGATTCAGGTGAACTGCTGGCTAAAAGTTTTGTAGCCGAAGGATTCAAACACTATACTGAAATCAAAAGCTGGTCAAAAGGAAATCATTCAGAAAAATTTTTTTATTTTAAAAAAATACCTAAAATAGAAATCCTGTGCCTGCGCCTGGACTTTGATGCAAATTTTACTTCTCAAATTCTGCAATATCTGAATGATTGCGAAAAAAAAGCTGAAATAGATACTACTTTTTTATTGGGCAAAATTGACGTTTGGGCTGGATATAAAATGCCCCTGGAAGAAACAGTAAATTTCGCTGCCAAGCATTACGATCTCTTATCTTTTAAACCAGTAGAAATAAAAATTGAAAAAAGCACAGCTGCAAGATTAAACTGGCTGTGGCCAAATGAAAAAGCAATCTATGCAGCAAGTATTGATCCACAAGATGAAAATGCCCAGTATTTTTTAGAATTTGAACTGCCCTGTATTGAAGCCTCGCTTTTAAAATTAGACAACATAACTAAATACTATAAAGAAAAGCTCCCTTTAATCACAAAGAAAAAAAATGAAATGGATCAGCGTTTAGCCCGAATCATTAATAGCAGCTTCTCTTCTATAAAAAATCAACAAGAGCTTATAAAAGAGCTGGAAAACCAACTGGAAAACCTGTCTTCCTTATACAGTATAATAGCAAGTGATTACAGCATTGTTTTAGAAGGAATTGATAAAATAAGTCAAGCCCTTAAATACAGCCAAAATCTTCTCTATAATAAACAAAAAAATAGTATCTTTGGTAAACAGCTTTATGAAAAAATATTCAATTATTATATATATAAACTCGAAGATATGAAAAACATCGAAAAAAATCTGCGCATAAGCCGGGAAAATTACCAGGCAGCTATTGATGTCCTAAGAAGTCGCCTTGATATACTCATAAGTCATGAAAACATTGAAACCCAACAGCAAATAAAAGAAATAATGGAGGTTAATATCTCTTTACAAAAACAAGGCTTAGTCTTCCAGTTTGCCGCCGGCCTTGTAGAATTCATTGTTTTAGCCTATTATAGCCATTCCCTTTGGAAAGCGCTATCACCTGCAGCCTACCATATGGTGGAAGGATGGATACAATTTATAATAGTCTGCCTGTTTTCCGGCTGCACAGTTTATCTTACCCATCTTATAGCTGAATATATCCAAGGTGAAAAACACTTTCTCAAAAGAATAATTACTTTGACAATCCTTCTTTTTATTTTATTAGCTGTAACTTTTGTTTTCGGTATAGCAGTAGAACAAGGGGCTATCCACTAGCCCCATTAATCCATAAGCTTTAATACCTTCAGTCGGTCATTCAGCTTCTTAAGATGCAGCCTTTCTTCTTCTGCAATCTGCTCAAAAAGCAGTCTGGTTTCCGGATCATCTGCCTCTAAAGCCTGATTTATATACCATTCATAAGACCTTGTTTCATTTTCAATGGCTATTTCTAAAGCCTTTCTAACTTTCACCTTGATTCCTCCCATTTTTAACAAAAGCGGAGAGAATTTTCTCCCCGCTTGCCTTTTTAATTACTGCTGACTGTTCGTGCTGGTTATCGGGGTATAAACCCTGGCTGCCATTTCCCGGTCTAAAAGCAGGATTCCTTTAGGATCATCTTTTACAAAACGAAAAGAAGCCAAGTTTTTCTCGGCATTTTCTTCTTCCTCCACCTGCTCATTGACAAACCACTGCAAGAACATAACTGTTTTGTGGTCTTTTTCCTCACTGGCAAGATCAAATAAATCATAAATAGAACGGGTGACCAACCTTTCATGTTCTACTGTCTTCTGCAGAACTTCCTCTGGAGAAGCAAAATCTGTCGGTGGAGCTTCAATAGCTCCCAGCTCAATTTTTGCTCCTACTCTGTTAAGATAATCGAAAATCAGCATAGCATGATCCCTTTCTTCCTGAGCCTGAATATGAAACCAGTTGGCAAAGCCATCTAAATTTTGTGATAAAAAATAGGCTTCCATCGAAAGATAAAGGTAGGCAGAATAAAATTCCTTTTGGATCTGTTCATTAAGTTTTGCTCTAAGTCTTTCACTTACCAAAGTATCATCTCCTTTTCCAATTTTTAATCTAATTTAAGTTCAATATATTCTGCCTTCACCCCGGAAAGCGCATTAAGACTATCTTTAAGTTCTTCCACTTCTTCAGGAGTTCCGCAAAGCTGCAGCATTATAAGGCCTTCTTCCGTGCAGGACGAATTTTCTACCTGAGGTATCCCTACGCGAACCTTTATAATACAACCATATTTGGTAAGTATCTCCTGAATCTCTTTTGCATTAATGCTCCGATTTTGGACTAATATCCCCATAACATTAAGGCATGACACTTAATATCCCCCCCTGCCAAAGATTTTAATCTTTAAAATCCTTTTGCAAATTCCTAACTAAGATTATAACTTAAACATCCTGCCATAGTATACCAATTTTTTTAAAAAAGAATTCATCCAAATGAATATGTAAATAATAAAAACAAAAAAACAAGGGATATGATTATATATGAGTGAAACAGCTGTAGTAATCGTCCGAAGTTTCATAGCATTTTTCACCCTTTTGATTTTTACCCGTTTTTTAGGTAAACAGCAAATAAGCCAGCTTACATTTTTTGAATACGTCCTCGGAATAACTATAGGCTCAATTGCAGGCACATTATCAGTTGACCTCAGCAGCCGTGCCTGGCCACACTGGGTAGGGTTATTTGTGTGGACTTTTACCGTCTTTGTAATGCAGAAAATATCCCTTAAATGGCCTAAAGCTTCCAAATATCTTACTGGTAAACCGGCCATAGTTATAATGAATGGCAAAATAATGGAAGAAACTATGAAAAATATGCGCTATACCATACCTGACCTTTTAGAACAGCTGCGGGAAAAAAATATTTTTGACTTAAACCAGGTAGCTTTTGCAGTCTTAGAAAATAACGGACAGCTATCCGTACTATTGAAACCGGAATATCAACCGGTAACCCGCGGTGATCTTCATCTTCCTCCTCAAAATGAAACATTAAATACAGAGATAATTATTGCAGGAAAGCTTATTCCAGAGAAGCTAAAAAAGATAGGCAAAGATGAAAAATGGCTCTTAAAAGAGCTTAATAAACAAGGAATTAAAAAATATGAAGAAGTATTTCTGGCGGTTTACAATCCCGTCCATTCAACCCTTTATATAGACAAATACAAGGACAAAATTAAAAAACCACAGGAAAATCCATATTAAGTTGAGGAGAAAACGATATGGGAAAAATAATATACTACACGAGCATAATTATAATTTTAAGTTTATTTGTCTTTATTCTTAATTCGGGAGATATAGCAAAAAAACCCTGGAACAGGGAAGATGATTTCGAATTTTATGCAGAATCTTTGCACAAAAATCTAAAGAGCGAAAACTGGATAGAAGCAAAAAAAGATTTAATCTCTCTGAAAAAAGCATGGAAAAAAACGGTAAAAAGGATTCAATACAGTGTAGAAAAAGATGAGATAAATGCGATAAATGTCAATCTGGCCAGGCTTACAGGCTATATAGAAAATAAAGATAAATCAGCAGGGCTGGCAGAAATACATGAAATTCAGGAGCACTGGCATAATCTGAATAACTGAATCTATATTCCCTGCTGCGCTTTCTTTATAGCATTTATTATTTCTATTTTATCAGCTTCATCTGTTATCAGACAGCTACCGATAGAATTCGGCAATACCAAGCGGAGTCTGCCTTTCATAACTTTTTTGTCATTAAGCATCGCACTATAAACCTGTTCCGGATCTATCAGAGGAAAAGGCTTATATATGTCTAGTTTTTTATATAAATTTATAATCCTTACCAGTTCAGCATCTCCTATATGTTTTTTATCCCGGGCTAAAAAAGCTGCTGCTACCGTTCCCATGACTAGAGCTTCTCCATGTCCATAAACTTCATAATCAGTGAGCTTTTCCAAGGCATGTCCAAAAGTATGCCCTAAATTAAGCAAGGCCCTTATGCCTGCTTCTTTTTCGTCTTTTTCTACAATAATGCTTTTTATGGCACAGGATCTATAAATAATTTCAACTACCACATCCGGTTCCTTATTTTTTATTGCATTAGCATTTTCTTCCAAAAAATTAAAAAACTCAGCATCATATATGAGCCCGTATTTTACCACTTCACCCAGGCCGTTTTTATATTCTTTTTCTTCTAAAGTATTAAGTGTTATGGGGTCAATTATAACTGTCCTAGGCTGATGAAAAGAACCTATAAGATTTTTGCCCTGGGGATGATTTACCGCTACTTTTCCGCCTACACTGCTGTCCACCTGGGATAAAAGGGTGGTAGGTATCTGAACAAAGTCTACACCTCTCTGGTATATGGCAGCAACAAAACCGGCCAAATCTCCTACTACTCCACCACCTAAAGCTGCGACAACACTGCTCCGCTCAAGATTAAACTCCACCGCTTTATCTAAAATTTTCATTGCCTCATGCAAATTCTTATATCTTTCCCCATCAGGCATAAAAGCTGTCTCAACATTAAATCCTGCCCTTTTCAAAGAATCTGTCACTTTTTCTCCATACAATGGAAAAACCGTAGGATTGCTTACCAGAAAAACCTGTTTGCCTGAATTTATTTCTTTTATAATTTCCCCTGTCCGCTCTAAAATACCAGCTTCTATATTTATAAAATAACTTCTTTCTCCTAAATTAACCTTAAGCCTCTGCAAAATTTTTCATCCTTTCATCAAACACTGTTTTTCTCTAAAGACTTTATATAATTTACAATATCATCTACAACTGCATCTATCTCACGTCCACTGGTATTAACTGTAAAATCTGCTACCGAATAATAAGGCTCTCTGGCTTTCAGCATAGCATCTATATCTTCAACCTTTAGATTCTTTTTAAGCAGGGGACGATTAGCTCTCTTGCGTTTTACCCGTTCAAAAATATCTTCTGGAGCAGCAGTAAGACAGATTAAAATTCCATTTTCCCGAAGCAGTGCAATATTCTGCTCCTGCAGCACCACTCCTCCCCCGGTTGCAATGACCAGGTTTTTCCGGCGGCTCAATTTTTGTGCCATAAGCCTTTCTTCCGACCTAAACCTTATCTCTCCATGACGCCTGAACAGTTCGCCAACCGACATGCCAGTAATCCTCTCTATTTCCCTATCCATATCCACAAAATTCATATTAAGTTTTTCTGCCAGTTTTACGCCTATGCTGCTTTTTCCTGTTCCCATAAAACCGATTAAAACTATATTCTTTTCCATTTCCACTCTCTTCCCATATATTTTATATAATTTTCATATGCTTCTTTTATATGTTCTATGTTATCATGGCCAAATTTATCCAAAAAAGCTTCTGCTATTCCATATGCCAGCATAGCTTCAGCTACTACTGCTGCAGCCGGCACAGCACATACATCTGACCTTTCTACTCCTGCCTTTTCTTCCTGCCAGACCGCTGTATCTATACTGTTAAGCGGTTTATAAAGAGTAGGGATAGGCTTCATATATGCCCTAAGCCATACTGTTTCTCCATTTGTTATTCCGCCTTCTATTCCCCCAGCCCGGTTAGTTTTCCGGTAAATCCCTTTATCCTGGCTGTAAAAAATTTCATCATGCACTTTAGAGCCCGAATTAAAAGAATTGGCTATTCCTTCTCCTATTTCCACTGCCTTGATAGCCGGGATGCTCATAATAAGGCCTGCCAATCTGCCATCCAACCTTTTATCCCAGCTCGTATGGCTTCCCAATCCCGGAATTGCTCCTAACGCCCCGACTTCAAAGCTTCCCCCTAATGATTCCCCTGAACTTCTGGCTTTTTCAATAGCTTCAATCATCAGCTTTTCTCCCTCTTCATCCGGACAGCCTACCAGAGAAGCATTTGTTTTTTCCCACAATAGGGAAAGATTTTCCCTACATACTTCAAATGGCTTTCCTCTAACATCTCCTATAGAAATTACCTGGCTATATATATATATGTTAAAATAAGCTAATAATTGCTTAAAAAATGCACCAGCTGCAACCCTGACCGCTGTCTCCCGGGCACTGGCCCTTTCTAAAACATTTCGCATATCCCTGTGATTATATTTAATCGCCCCTGGCAGATCAGCATGTCCTGGGCGAGGACGGGTAAGTACTTTCTCATTTGCCCCTTTACATTCACCGGCTCCCATTATATCCTGCCAATTTTCATGGTCATTATTCCAAATGATAAAACTGATAGGACTTCCCAAAGTTTTTCTATCCCGTACTCCGCCTATGATCTCTATCTTATCTCTTTCTATCTTCATGCGCCCGCCTCTGCCGTAGCCTTTCTGCCTGCGGGTCAGCTCATTATTGATATATTGTTCATCAATTAAAAGACCAGCCGGCATACCTTCAATTACACATACCAGCCCTTTTCCGTGCGACTCCCCGGAAGTAGTAAATTTCAGCACATTTTTTCCCCCTATTTTTTCTTAATATAGCCCCCTTTAAACTTTTTGGGCTCCATAAATATAATAAAAGCATTAGGATCCTTTTCATAGATCTTCTCAGTCAAGGTATTAGCTAAATTTCGCTTTACAAAAATATTCAAAACCAACTTATCTCCAGCCTTTCCTGATGCTCCCCAGCAGGTAACCGGATAACCTTCCTCTCTCAATTCTTCCACTATACCAGCATGTTCCCGGTCAATAACAACTTCTATACCTCGATAGCCTAATGCCAGTTTCTCTTCAATAACTGACCCGACTAAAATTCCCAAAGAAAATCCACTGCAAAAAACCAGCAGTTTTACAGGATTATCAAGTGAGCCCACCACCATACCCAAGGCCAGAGTATATACCATGATTTCAAAAAAGCCTATAATCGCAGCTGGAACTTTATCTCCCCGAACAACAAATATCATGCGTATAGTGCCTAAAGATACATCAATGATACGGGCAAAAAATATAAATAAAAGTTCCAGGAACATAATTGTCTATCTCCCCATTTCTTCTACATATACTGCGGCGGATACTGCGATACTCGAACCCTTCCTGTTACAGGGCTTACAATTATATACTGCTTAAACTGTGACCGGCTTATTAAAGTTACAGTTCCTCCATCAGGTGCCCCCTCAGGCGAAAAAACACAGGCCGGCCTGCCGGCAAAAGTGGTGAAATTAACTCCCATTTTAAAAGTTGAAGGCAGTTCATGCCATTCTCCCTTATGATCTTTATATTTATTAACAAGAGGATAAAAATAAACACTCTGCGATATTCCGCTCAAAATAGCCTCCTGCCGGGCGGATCGCAAAACCCAGGCCATCTTTTGGGCTTCTGTTTTCAGCTCATACCTTTCTTTCACCTTTTCAAAATGTGGAAAAGCCATAAATAACATAAAAGAAACAATTATCAATACACATAACAGTTCAACTATGGTAAAACCTTTTTCAACCCTTTCTTCCTCTGACATGGCGATAAACCACTTCTTTCATTAATTCCACCGGAGGATTAAAACCGGTAAGTATTTGCAAAGTCAGAGCTCCCTGATAAACAAACATCCCTATTCCATTAACAACTTTATGGCCTTTTTCTTTAGCCTTTCTCAAAAACAAAGTTTCAAGGGGATTATAGACAATATCACATATCACAGCATCAGGGTTTATTCCATCCAATTTTTTTACCGGTAAAGCTTCAATATCAGGGTACATGCCAACCGGACTGCAGTTTATTATTATATCTGCATCGCCAGATTCTCTTAAAAAAACATCTTCACTCATTGTTCCCGCTGCTGTCCTTATCCCGGTTTTATTTTCTATAAACTCTGCCAATGCTTCCGCTTTGCTGCCATTCAAATCAAAAAAACAGATCGGAGCAAAACCTGCTTTAGCCATAGTATAAGAGATGGCCCGGGCAGCTCCTCCTGCTCCTATTATGACTGCTTTTCCTTTCAACGGGATACCTTCTTCTTTCAAAGATTCTAAAAATCCTTTACCATCTGTATTATCTCCTATTAATCTGCCATTATCATTTTTAATCAGATTTACCGCCTGGCAAGCTAAAGCCTCATCCGACAATTCATCAAGATAGGCTATTACCTCTTCCTTGAACGGAACAGTCACATTTACTCCCAAAAAATTCAAACTTTTTATAGACTTTACTGCATCTTTTACATTACCAGGATTAACTTCAAAGGGGATATATACATAATCAAGGCCCATTTTTTCAAGAACCGCATTATGCATGAGTGGAGATAATGTATGTTTTAAAGGATAGCCAAATAAACCTATAACCTTGGTGTTTGCCGTTATAAGCATAAAATTATGCCTCCATCATTAATAAAAGCGAATGTCTGTCTACATTCGCCTGTATTCAAATTATGGCATTTAACAGAATAAAATTCAACCTTAATGCCGCTTATTAATTTTAAATATCAGTAATTTCCTGATTATCACCTAAATACTTCTTAAGCCTGCGGACAATCAAATATTCCAGGGAACGCGCAATCTTTGTTCCTATAAACTCACGCCTGGCAATGGGTACAACCAATATAGTAAACATACCAGCCCGGTTTCCTCCTAATATATCCGTAAAAATCTGATCCCCAACTACAACCGTTTCATCAGGATAAGATTCCAAAATAGAAAGAGCTCTGTAAAATGAACCTCTTCTCGGTTTTCCTGCCCGGCAAATATAAGGAATACCTAAGCTGTTAGCTACACTTAAAACCCTCTCTTCCACATTATTGGAAAGAAGGCAAACCTTAAAACCTTCTTTTTTTATATTTACAAACCAGGAATAAATTTCTTCATCAACTTCATTACTGTTCCATGCGGTTACTGTATTATCAAGATCAAGTATAAAAGACTTTTTACCCATTTTTTTCAGTTTCTCCAAAGGTATATCTTTAAGCGAATTAACATACATGTCAGGATATAATTTTTTAAACATAACCTCTTTACCTCTTTACTATATTTATTCAGCCATATTTTCGCGAAACATAGCAGCAGCAATTTCGGGTGCCACAGGATTCATATATATTCCGGTAGTAATTTCAACCCCGGAGTTAATAATTAAACGCGGTATAATCTCTATATACCAGTGATACCCAGCATTATAAGCACAATTTATCGGAGCAGAGTTAATAATTATATTATATGAGGGATCATTAAGACATCTGACCATTTCCTGCAAAAAATTCGCAGTAATTTCAGATAAACTCATCAATTCCTCATCACTAATCTCTCCAAAATGCTCTGCATGGCGCGTTGGAATAATCCAGGCTTCATAAGGAAAGCGCGATGCATAAGGACAAACGACTATAAAATCTCTATTTTCAATTACAACCCTCTTGCCTGACTTTCTCTCCTCATTCAAGATATCACAAATCAGACATCTTCCCTCTTTTTTACAATAAGCCTCGATCCCAGGTCTGTTTTTGGGCACCAAAGGCAAAGCCAAGATCTGACTGTGGCTGTGTTCTAAAGAAGCACCTGCAAAAAGACCTCGATTTTTATATATCTGTATATATTTTATTCTTTCATCATCAGCCAACAAATTATACCTGGCTTTAAGCATTTCATATACTTCCTTTATTTTTTCAACTGAAAAGTGATGAAATTCCACATTATGTTCTGGAGTTTCTATAATAACTTCATGCTGTCCCAATCCGTTGCAGCTTTGATATATACCTGTTTCACTTAACTTAAGCTCTCCTTCCAGCTTAAACCCGGAGTACTTATTGGTTACTGTCCTTATAAGCCAACCGGGGGTATCCGGGAGTGAATTATCCTTTCTAAGGGAAGCCAACTCCGCAGTAGTATGAGATTCATTCCCTTCACAAAAAGGACAAAGAGCCCCATTACTATTAACCTCTATTCCATTCTTGTTTATTGGGAAATCCCGTGGCTTAAGCGCCGTATCAGTAGCAATAAGCACCCAGCTGTCTCTTACCAGATCACGGCGTAATTCAGGCATTTTATCCCCCCCATAAGCGCCAAGCTAAACCTCTATTCGTTATTACTGTTTCATCCTTCTCATAACTCCAACCTGTATCAACCCTTTCCGGCAATAAATCTTTTATTTTATCGGCACTTATTCATATCCAATTATAGTAAATTAATACTATCCCGGCAAATAATATTCCCCTAATGTTTTTCTTATTCATTTATAACAGACAAATGACATAACATACCAGCCTATTCGCAAAAAAATATGCACTTGAGAAAAAGTCTCCAGTGCATATCACATTCTAAAAACTTACATATACTTAATCATTTACTTAATCATTTTTCAAATTAACATCCTTCTTTATCGTTTCAAAAAATGTCTCTTCTCTAATTATTGTTTGACCACTTATACGTGCTCCTATTATTGTCCCCGCAGCTGTAAAGAGGACAGCTTTTAAAGCTACATATCCTTCCAGCCATTTGATGATTCCACCTACCAGGGCTAAAGGGAAAACAGTAACCAGTGAAGTGCCCATCGTTACATAAACCGGCAGTCCAAACAGATAAATCAGCCCTGGAACTAACAGATAGCCTTCCCCCAAACCGACCAGACCTGACAATATTCCCGCAACCTATATAAATACACAAGGTATCACCAATTAAGCATGAAAGCCCCTGCGAAGGCACAGCGGCAAAAGACCAAATCCATAGATAGGACAGGCAGCCAAGTGCGAAAATACCCGTCCGCCTGCCCCTAAAACAGACAACTGTCCAAAAAGATATAAGGATATTACGTACTTTTTATACTGCTCCAAAAACTGTTCCCATTTGATAAACAACAAAACATATTACCCAGGCCAAAACTGTTGTATAGCCTGCAGTGAAAAGCGGCCATTTCCACCCATTGGTCTCGCGTTTGATTACCGCTATTGTTGCCATACAAGGTACATATATGAGAGTAAACAGCATTAAAACATAAGCAGTAAATGGCGTATAACCTGACTGTTCTTTAGCCCTTTGGGCAAAACTTTTAACTGTTGTGTCTTCTTCCTCTGTCAATGCTTCCTCATCTTCAATACTATAAAGGGTTCCCAGGGTACTTACTACAACTTCTTTAGCCGCAAATCCAGCCACCAGAGCAACCCCTGTTTTCCAGTCAAAACCCAGGGGAGCTATGACCGGTTCTATTGCTTTTCCGATTCTGCCTGCATAACTTTGTTCCATCTGTTCAGCGGCACTTTCAAACTCATTACCTTGTGCATCTACCATAGGGAAGGTAAACAATCCCCACATGATAATTGATACAGCCAATATAATGGTACCTGCTTTTTTTAAGTATAGCCATGCCCTTTCCCACATATGAATAAGGACACTTTTTAAAGTCGGAATCCTGTATAGAGGCAATTCCATAGCAAAAGGCTCCGATTCCCCTTTGAAAATAAAGGTGCGAAAAACTTTAGCCATAAGCATAGCCAGTAAGACACCGATAAGATAAATGGAAAAAAGGACATTTCCTGCTACTTCCTTCGGGAAAAAGGCAGCAATCAATAAAGTATAAACCGGGAGCCTGGCTCCACAGCTCATAAGCGGTGTTATAAGAATAGTTACCAAGCGGTCTTTAGGATTTTCTAAAGTTCTCGTTGCCATGATAGCCGGTATATTACAGCCAAACCCTGTAAGCATCGGAACAAAAGATTTTCCATGCAAACCTACCCGGTGCATAATCTTATCCATAACAAAAGCCGCCCGTGCCATATATCCTGTGCCTTCCAAAAAAGCAATTCCCAAAAAGAGAAGCAAAATGTTGGGCAGAAATACAATAACTCCACCTACACCAGCTATAATACCATCAACTACTAAAGACTTAAGCAATCCATCCTGCATATGGCTCCCCACCCATTCGCCCAGAATGGTAAAGCCGCTTTCAATCCATTCCATCGGAGGAGCACCCAGGGTAAAAGTCAGTTGAAACAGCAACCACATAACCCCAAAGAAAATAGGCAAACCTAAAATGCGGTTAAGTAAAATCTTATCTACAGCTTCAGTAAACGAAAACTTATTTATCCCTTTTTCAGTTACTGCTTCCTTTACCGTACCCCGTATAAAGGCATAACGCCCTTCGATTATCGCCATTTCTGCATCATCATTAAGCAGACTTTGAATTTCCTCCTGTTTTCTAGATACTAACTCCAAAATTCTTTCCCCAGCCGGCAAAGACTTTATTTTTTTTACAACTTCTTTGTCATTTTCTAAAAGCTTTATCGCAGTCCATCTCAGCGGATAATTCCAATTTGCAAAAGCAACATCATTTTTAAAATTTTCTACAATTTCATTTATCACATTTTCCAGGTCTTCTGTAAAACGAACTGTCCTTGAAGATACCTGATTTTTATGTTCTGCTACCCATATAATTGCCTCTAAAAGATCTTCAATGCCCTCATTTTTAGTTCCAACTGTTCTGACCACTTTAAGCCCTAGCAATTTCGAAAACAAATCATAATTTATTTCAATCCCACCAGCCTCTGCTACATCTGCCATATTTAAAGCTAATACTATAGGAACTTCAAGCTCCTTAAGCTGAACAGTAAGATAAAGATTTCGCTCTAAATTTGAAGTGTCAACTATATTTACCATTAAATCCGGTTTTTCTTCCAAAATAACATCCCGCGCCACCACTTCATCCGGCGAATAAGCTGTAAGGCTGTAAGTTCCAGGCAAATCTATAACCTTTATTTCATAGTCCTTATATCTTACAAAACCCTCTTTTTTTTCTACGGTAACCCCGGGATAATTACCTACATGCTGCCTTGCTCCGGTAAGGCTATTAAAAATCGTGGTTTTTCCACAGTTTGGATTTCCTGCCAGAGCAATAACCAGACTCCTTTTAGTCAACTTAATCTCCCCCTATTCTAAAACTACGCTTTCCGCCTCTTCCTTACGCAGAGACAAATGATAGCCCTTTATCTTAATTTCAACCGGATCCCCTAAAGGCGCATACCTTTCCATTTCCAGCTCAACACCCGGGACAATCCCCATATCCATCATCCTGCGCCTTATAGCTCCATTTCCCAAAACCTTAATTACTTTAGCCTTTTCTCCTGGTAACAAATCTTTTAAAGTTCTCGACACAACAATCCCTCCCTAAAGCATTAATTATTTTCCTTATTCTCAATTCTTTGTAAGCCCGAATTTTCACAGGTACTGCAGCTCTCAGAACATCCACTACATGCACGAGGATTCTTAGCAAGCTTATATATACGAAAAACCAATAAAAGAACTGCTAATAACAGTATCAACCCAACTAAAATATTTTCCACAACAAGCCCTCCTTATAAAAATAATAATAAGTGGCATATGTCAATTATGATAATGATAATCATTATCATTAAATATTGTACCATTTGCTTCATATTTTAGCAACAGTTTTGCTCGCAATAAAAAACAGCGAGGCCGCTCTTTTCGAGCTTCCCCGCAATGACAGTGAAAAAGTGACGGTTAGAGATTTATAAGTTAAGTGCCAAAAAGGCACATAACTTCAAATTATTTTTTGATATATTCGTCTAAATTTATAGTATCTATTCCCGGGATATAAATGCGCTGGAATAATTCTTTATATTTTAAAGGATAAGTTGCATCTATACCCATTTTAGCACTTACTCCGCGTATATTGTTGGAAGGTTCTAAAGGACATCCCCTGGCTTCACTTATAATTACAACATCCTGATCTGCCTGTACCCGGCTGGAGATAGCCCATTCCACATCATCCGGATCAAATATATCTACATCATCATTTACTACTACCACATGCTTCATATCCTTGTTGCTGGCCAAAGCTGCCATAATAGCAGTCTTCCCTTCACCTTCGTACTGCTTATTTATGGAAACAATTCCATGGAAACGTCCGCTGCCTGCTACGGTAATGTGCACATCTTTTACCCCGGGAACTACCTGTTTTATAGTATTATAAAGCACAACTTCACGGTTCAAAGCACTGGGCAGCTTGTGATCAGAAGTTCCTGGCCCTATAACCTGGAACCAGGGATTGCTACGATGGGTTATCTTGCTTATCTTTAAAATAGGCTGTTCAGATGCAGGACCGTAATATCCGGCCAGTTCGCCAAATGGTCCTTCTGTTTTTCTCACATTAGCCAGCATTTTACCTTCAACGACTATTTCGGCATAAGCAGGAACCATAACATCAATAGTTTTGCATTTTACTACCGGAACTGCTTCTCCAGCTAAAGCTCCGGCTACTGCCATCTTGTCCCCTTTATATAAATAGCTGTTTATCTGGCTGGCTAAGATAAGCAAAGGATGAACTCCAATTACTACTGCCATTTCCAAATCTTTACCCTGTTTTTCTGCTTCTACATAACGATTCCACAATCCAGGAGTCTCAATTAATACTGAAATGGTTCCATCTTCATTTACCTGCATGCGCCTTACCGACATATGCATATTGCCGGTTTCTTCTTCTTTAACAAAAACCAGCCCGGCAGTCAAGAAATGCCCGGAATCTTTTTCGCTAAATTTAGGAGCAGGTAAAAAGTCCAACAAATTAGAAGGAGGATCTATTTCAACTTCTTGGCAGGGAGCATTTTCTACCACTTTCCAGGAAATAGGATTGTCCATAGCCGTTTGTATTTTTTCACGAATTAAGTTAATACTGGTTCCGAAATAATCTGCCCAATCCTGGCGATTTCCGGTAAGACCGCTTATTGCAGGCATATCATATCCTTTTATTTTTTCAAAAAAAACTCCAGTCTCGCCATTAATTTTCTTAAGTACAGCAGCCATTTCATGAACGGTGCTTACCTCTTTGCCGATGGTAATAAGCCTTCCCTTTTGCTCTAAATATTTTTTGTACTCACGCAAATCAAATTTGCTCATATTCAAACTCCTTCCTCACATCATAAAAAACATCATCTATATACTATTCTTTAAAAATGCCCTGTACCTTATGCAGCACAGGGCATTTTTTATTAATCTTTTTTCTAATTACTCAGCATCAGCAAATTTACCGTTCTGTTTACCATATTTGGACATATATTCATCTAAGGTGATAACTTCAGCAAACAGAGACATATCTCTTAAACCTGCTTCATGCATTTCCTGAGTTGCAGATGCGTTACAGTCACTTATAGCAATAACTTTGTAAGCCCTGTAAAGAGCATCGGAAGCAGTTGAACGGCAGCATACATTAGTCCATACACCAGTAATAACTACGGTATCGCAGCCTTCTTCTCTGAGATAAAGATCTAAATCAGTGTAAGCAAATGCACTGTGTCTGCGTTTCTGAACGATGTAGTCGCCCTTTTCTTCATCAGGATAAAGTTCAGGAATAAAGTCAGAACCCCAGGTTCCTTTGATAGCATGTACAGGACGTACCTTAAAGTCTGCATCATCCTTACGATGAGCTTCTTGAACGAAAACAACATTAATGCCGTTTTCGTGAGCAAAATCAACTAATTTCTGGAGATTGGGAACAATCTTTTCTCCATCTGGACATCTTAAGGGAGCATTAGGTCCAATAAAGTCATTGAGCATGTCAATAATTACAATACAGTGTCTGTCTTTAGCCATTAAAAATCTCCTCCTTGTAAATTAAAATATTATTTTTCTATCTAATTTGCTTATGGTCTGGCGTTTTACAAATTCGCCATAACCAGGTTCGCCAACAATACCTTGAGCTTCATCGTAAACAACTTTACCGCGTACAACGGTTTTTACTACTTTACCTTTAAGTTTCATACCATGTAATGGAGTATATTTAGCTTTACTGTATTGTTTTTCCTGATCAATTACCCATTCTTTATTGAGATCTATAATAGTAAAGTCTGCGTCAGAGCCAATTTCCATGGCACCTTTCTTCGGATACAATCCATAATGAATAGCTGCATTGCGGCTCAAAATTTCTACCAATCTTGATAAACTGATGCGTCCTTTGTTATAACCTTCACTTACGATAAGAGGTACCATAGTTTCAACTCCAGGTATTCCCGGGAAAGCAGTCCAAATAGTCATGCCTTCAGCTGCTTTTTCAGTGGGAATTTCGTAAGGAGCATGGTCAGTTGCTATAAAATCAACACTACCATTCTTTAAGCCTTCCCAGAGCAGTTCATTATCTTCTCTGCTTCTTAGCGGAGGTGCTATCTTAGCAAATGCTCCATATTCGCTCATTGCTTCTTTATAATCTAATACCAGATAGTGAGGACAAGTTTCAGAAGTTACATCCAAACCTTTTTTCTTAGCTTCTCCTACCAGTTTTGCCCCTTCACCTAAAGCCATATGAACGATATGCAGACGGGCTCCGGTTGCTTCAGCAAAACTGATACCAAGCTGAATAGCTACTTTTTCAGCCAGAGGCATACGGGCTTCTGACCAAGCCGGAGCATCCATGCGTCCTTCTTTCTGGAATTTCTGAACATAGAAGTCACACATCGCATAATTTTCCGCATGGATCCCAATCGGCAGCCCGGTTTCAGCAACAGCTTTAAAGCTTTCCAACATTTCAGGGTCGGTTACCCGCGGATAAGAAGGAACCGAAGGAGTCATGTAAACTTTAAAAGCTAAAACTCCTGCATCAGCCTGTTCACGAACAATTTTGTAATGCACTTCATTACGAACATCTTCACCGGTAACACCGCCCCATAAACCAAAGTCAATAATTGCCTGAGGCTTAATCGCATTAAGTTTGTTTTCCAGTTCAGCTACTCCGCGCACTGAAGGCACACTGCAGCAAGGCATGTCAACTATAGTGGTAAGTCCACCAGCAGCTGCTGCTTTACAGCCATCGAGGAAAGTTTCACGATGGGTAAATCCAGGATCCATAAAGTGAGTATGAGAGTCGATACATCCCGGAAGCACCATGTTACCCTGGGCATCAATTACATTTACACCCTCTAAAAGGTGGGCTTCAAGCTCTGCATTTGTAATACCTGCAATTTTTCCATCTTTAACCAAAATGGTAGCAGGCACCAAACGATCACCCTGAGGTATCATGGCATTTTTGACAACAGTGTCAAACATCATTTTACCAAGCATCTCCTTCCTTTTATTTTAAGGATTAACCATGCTTACTTTTGTTTAGGGGACAGGTAATTACAGCGTATGGCATATTGCCTTTCGCTATTAAGTAATGCAAAAATCATGCCAACTGGATAATCCCCTAGATAACATATTTATCATTTAAATCAGGCAAAAAAAAACCAAGTAATTTTTTCTGGTAAGGAAACAATTACTTGGTTTCCCATCTTGATCTATAAAGTTTTTATTGATTAAGATAGATTTTCAGCTTATTTCTTAAAGTGCGGTCGGTAATTCCTAAAACTTCAGCCGCTCTGGTTTTATTATCATTATAATATCGCAAAGTCGATAAGATAATGCGTTTTTCCGCTTCTTCTAAAGTATCTCCAATATAGACCGGCACCAAAGATGAACCGTTATTTTCAGCAAAAGATTTTCGGTTCGCCTTCACCAGACTTTTAGGAAGATCGGAAAGCTTTATCTGCCTTCCCTCACTTAAAATTACCAGTCTTTGAATAACATTTTGCAATTCCCTGATGTTTCCCGGCCAGTCATAGTTCTCCAGTGCTTCTAAAGCCTTGCTGTCTATTCCTTCTATAGGTATGGAAAATTTTTCAGAGTATCTGTTAAGGAAATGTTTCACTAAAACAGGTATATCTTCTTTTCGTTCCCTTAAAGGTGGAAGATGTATATTTATCACATTAAGCCTGAAAAGCAAATCTTCGCGGAAAAGTCCTTCTTCGGTCATCTTCTCTAAATCTCTATTAGTCGCAGTTATTATGCGAACATCTACATTTATCGAAGTTCCCGAACCGATTGGTTCAACTTTGAAATCCTCCAACACTCTGAGAAGTTTTGCCTGCAAAGGCAGTTCCAGTTCACCAATTTCATCCAAGAAAAGGGTTCCCCCATGCGCCAATTCAAATTTGCCCTTGCGCGCCTGATAGGCACCGGTAAAAGCACCCTTGGCATGTCCAAAGAGTTCAGATTCCATAAGGTTAGCTGGAATAGCCCCGCAGTTCACTACCTCAAAAGGACCACTTCTCCTTTTTCCTCCAAAATGCAGGGCATGGGCGACCAATTCCTTACCTGTTCCACTTTCTCCGGTTATTATAACATTGGTATCCGTATCCTTGACTTTATTGATTAAAGCCAACACACGCCTTATAGCAGCTGATCTGCCAACTATTCCAAAAGGGGCTTTTTCTGAAGGCTCCTTTTTAAATATATCACGATGTATTTCCATCTTTTCATCAACAAGTTTCAAACCTTGTTCTATATCTGGCGGATCCCCAACCCAGTAGTAAAATGCGCCAGATTGGGCAATACGCACCATAGCCTGAATATCACGGTGAGCAACAGCAAAAACCACGGAAATATTTTCATCTACCGCCAAAATATTCTGCAACAAATTAATCTGGTATTCATAGCCCTGTTTTTCATCATCTAAATAAAGCAAAACCAGATCAAAATGTGCATGTTTCAATATGTTGACTACATCTTCAGGTTTATCAACTGTAGTGACACTGTATTTCAGCCTAAGACTTTCTGCAAATTCCTTCGTCCCTCTAGCATTAGGGTTTCCGCAGAACAAGATTTTTTCATCCTTCATATATCCTGCCCCCTATCAATATTTACCCCTCATAATTAAATTACCCGGAGAAAGGAACAATAATGTTTAACATTAAAAAGCTCCACGAAATTTGTCTAATTGCCATATCGCTGAAAATTTAGAATTTTATTTTTTGTCAAAATTTACTGTATGTTCTTGTCTAGTTATTACTATACGACAATTGCTATTATTGGTAAAGCTCTTAATATTTCCTGAACCATTGTTGGATCAAGACATCATCCGTTACCTCTTAATTCTATCCTAAAAATATAAAAAAATAATAAACACAGCGAATAATAATATTTTGTGTGCTGCATAACAAAAAATTATAAAACCGGAAAATACGAATTTTCTCCGGTTTTTTTTACAAATCTATGCTTCCAAATTCAGTTCTCTTATTAATTTTTTTAATGCTCTTTTTTCAATACGTGAAACATAAGATCGTGATATACCTAATTTTTTGGCAATCTCCCTCTGCGTTTCCTTAATACCATTAAAAAGTCCGTAACGCATTTCAATTACTTGACGTTCCCTTAAAGTAAGAACTCCCATTTTACTCCGGATTCTTTCTTCCTGCATTTTAGCATCCACCATATCTACTATCTCATTGTCATTAGTAAGTACATCAATAAGAGATATCTCATTTCCGTCTTTGTCATATCCGATAGGGTCATAGATATACAATTCCTGTCTGGTCTTTTTTATATTTCGCAAATACATAAGAACTTCATTCTCAATACATCTAGCAGCATAAGTAGCAAGCCTAACCCCCTTGTCTTCGTCAAAAGTTTTAATAGCCTTTATAAGTCCAATCGTGCCAATAGAAATTAAATCTTCTATATCTTCCCCACTGCTCTCATACTTACGCACTACATGAGCCACCAATCTTAAATTATGTTCTATAAGTCGATTACGTGCCTCTTCATCGCCATTTTTACAATCCTTTAGATAATTTTTTTCTTCATCTTCACTTAAAGGTTGCGGAAAAACTTGGTTATTAAGATAGCCAAAAAGCAATAATCCGCCTTTAATTACAGTCAGTAATATCAGAGCCCAACCTAAAGCGCTCATGAGTTTCACCTCCATAAAAATACCGGCTTTATACTATATGAGGATAAATTACAAATTGTTACTTTTATTTACACGAAAATAATGGAAATAATATTTTTTTGAATCTAATATACAAAAGGCAAAAAATAATTCTATAACATAAAATGTTGCTGTATAATAAAATAAATTAACTAAAGGGAGATTGGAGATTGTTGGAAGGACAAAGGGAGGTTTTTTACAATATATTGAAAGCATCTATCAGGAATATAATTTTTTTTGTTCTTGCTACTGCAGCTATAGCTCATTTAGCCAGTATTAAGTCTCTAAGAAGTCTCGCCCTTCTTTTTGGGGTTTTAGAGACACTCATCATCTTTACAACTCTAGGTGCTCTTATATATTTCGTCCAATACACGATAAAAACTTATTCCCAAACCCGCATGAGTCAATTTGGTCACAGCTTTATGCAAGTATACGGTTATACTATAGCTGCTTTCATCTTCCGCCTGCTGGAAGTTGCTGTATATATCTACATTTTGATATTCCTTTATAATCTATTCTTAAAATAAAATTTACTTTCCACTTTTCAATAAAAATGAAAGACGATTTCAGTTGCCGATTCATAAACTGAAATCGCCTTAATCTAGACTCTATCTTATTTTATTTTATTACTCCGCGTCCATATATTCATCTCTTGAGTTGCTTTTATAAGTTCATCCCTGAAGTCCGGATGAGCTATGCTGATAAGAGCTTCTGCCCTTTCCCAGGTTGACTTACCTTTTAGCTGTACCATCCCGTATTCGGTAACTACATAATGTACTATGGAACGCGGCACAGTTACTATTGATCCAGGGCTAAGGGTAGGCTTTATACGGGAATGAACCTGGCCATTTTTATCTGTATAAGTCGAATTTAGACAGATAAATCCCTTTCCTCCATGCGAAGCAAAAGCTCCAAATATAAAGTCAAGCTGCCCTCCGGTCCCGGAAATATGCCTGGTTCCCGCACTCTCTGAACACACCTGACTGAAAAGGTCGATTTCCACTGCACTGTTAATAGCTATTACCTTATCATTAAGAGCAATAATTCTGGGATCATTAGTATAGTTTACCGGATAAATTGCACACATAGGATTGTTGTCTAAAAAACTATACAGCTTAGAAGTTCCCATGGCAAAGGTATATACCATTTTATACTTATCAATATTTTTTTTAGCTCCTGTAATCCTTCCTGAATTATACATATCTACAAAAGAATCCACCATCATTTCTGTATGAACACCTAAATCTTTAAGATCGCTGTTTGCTATCTTTTCCCCTATAACATTAGGTAAACCTCCTATACCCAACTGCAAAGTTGCCCCATCTTCAATTTCTTTCATTATGTATTCTGCAATTATATAATCTTTTTCAGTAGGCTTAACCGGAGGAAGCTCAAACAACGGGGAATTCTTTCCTTCCACTATATAGTCAACCTGCGATATATGGACAGATTCACTGTTACCTCCCAAACATACAGGTACCGAATTATTCACTTCAACGATAATTTTTTTGGCTTTAGCTAAATAAGCCGGGGTTACCGAATTTGAAGTCCCTAAATTGAAAAAACCTTTAGGATCTACAGGAGATACCATGACAAAAGCAAAATCAACCTCATCATACTTCTTTACTATGCGCGGTCCTTGGTGGTAGCTTACCGGAATATAATTGCAAAGTCCACGATCATGCAAACTGCGTGAAATCCGGCTGAAGTGCCAGTCTTCCATAATGACATGATTTCGTTCCGGATCTAACTCTACTATTTTAGGAAGCTTTGTGTAACTTACACTTCTTATTCTTAAATTTTCAAGCTCATCTACCCTTTTAGCAAGAGCTTCGTCTAAAGTTTCCGGAAACATGGCAAATTCACTGTACCATATTCTGTCTCCTGACTTAACCATAGCTGCAGCCTGGTCAGCCGTTATAAGCTTTTGCTTATACTGCCATTTGACAATATCACTCATAATTTCACTCCCATCTCCCAGCCATTTAATATAAATTTAAAAATTAATAAATAAAAGTATTTTTTCAAATAACAGATAATAATTTAAAAATTTAATTTATAATTCGATTCGTAATTTTATACTCCAAATTATATCTTATAACATTTATTAAATCCAGCACAATTTATAAATTTTTATTTAAATAAAATTGTTTTTTTTAATACAAACAATTATAATTTTTGTCAAATAAACAACAAAATCACATAATGCAATAAAATCAAATTTAGGCTAATTTCCCTTGACATTTATCTTATATTCAGACATTATTAATAAGTGCATCATCATAAAATTTTAAAGGAAGGGGTATATATGGAAGATTTCACAACCTTTATATGCTACCAACTAAAAGCTACCATGAAAAAGGTAGAAAAATACATTGCCCAACAAATGGCTGAATTCGGAGTTAATATGGCTCAATCATTTATATTATTTTCGCTTTTAGAAAAAGACGGTTCCACTCTTTCCGAAATCGGTAATCGTTCCCAAATTGAAAATTCTTCCCTTACCACTATGGTAGACAAGCTGGAAAAAGAAGGACTGGTGGAAAGAAGACTTTATGCCCAGGACAGAAGAGTAATAAAGCTTTATCTTACTGAAAAGGGAAGAGAACTGGGACAAAAAATTTTGGATGAAGGTTCTAAATTCAATAAATATCTCAGAAATAACATGGGCGAAGCAACACCTCAATTTCTGGAAGCATTAAACCGAATTTCAGAAAGCATTGACCAGCTAAATGATCAGCAAAAAACCAAAAAAATCAGGTAGGAATACTACAGACCTACCTGATTTTTTTATAAAGGTTCTTTGTCAATAGTTGGGGTAGCAGGTAGTGGTCAAATACCTGCTGCCTTAT
>NZ_JACDOH010000006.1 GCF_017656155.1 Thermosyntropha sp.
ACTGCAGCATAAGCTGTGGGAGAGTAGGTCGTTGCCAGGATTAATTTTTTTCTGCTTAATGTTGAAAGCAGGACTTTAGGAGGTTAGTTTTGAAATAAAAAAATCCAGGTTAAGACCGACTTACACCGGTGTATTCAAAAAGGAGGACTAATTTTTGTTTTGGCAGATTATTGGGTTATGGGAAAATCTAAGGGAAAAGTAAAGAGGTAATCTGGTAATCGGTGAAGAAATGTTCTATTGGGTTTGAAAGTGATTTGCCGACCTGTTTAATCTGTAAAATTATTGAAAAACTTGAAGTAGAAATAATGGGGGTGTTGCAGTGAAAAAAATGGAATATGATGTGGTAGTATTAGGAGGAGTTGCTGCCGGGACAAGTGCTGCGGCAAGTGCAAAGAGAAGCAGTAAGAACTTGAAAATTGCAATATTTCAAAAAGAGCCGTATATTTCATATGGTGGATGTGGTTTGCCTTATGTGATAAGTGGAGATGTTGCTTCTCCCGAATCTGTGATCACCTTAACTCCTCAAGCATTTAAAGAAAAAAAGGGTGCAGATGTTTTTGTAAATCATGAAGCATATGAAATAGATTTTTCGCGTAAGGTGGTTTATGTAAAATCAGAAGATGATGAAAAAGCAGTTGTATACGATAAATTAGTGATTTCAACCGGAGCATCACCTATAATTCCACCGTTTCAGGCCTGGGGAGAAGATGGAATATTTAAATTAAGGAATCCTGATGATGCGGCCAATATTTTGAATTATATCAGAGATAAACAGCCCAAAAATGCAGTTATTATTGGTGGAGGGTTTATCGGGATTGAAGTGGCAGAAGCTTTGAAAAAGCGTGGTTTAAAAATTACGATCTTTGAAGGAACGGACCATATTTTGGGTAATATAGAGCCGGAAATTCATGAGGAATTTGTAACATCGGTAAAAGAAAAAGGTGTGAAGTTTGTTTTTGAAACATTGGTGAAAGATATAGTAAAAGAAAACGGGAAATTTAAAGTTATAACTGAAAATGGAATCTTTGAAGGAGATATAGTTATAGTTTCAATTGGAGTTAGGCCAAATACAGATTTTTTGAGAAATAAGGGGCTGAATATGTCAAAAAATGGCGCGGTAGTTGTTAATGATAGAATGGAAACTAATTTAAGGGATGTTTATGCAGCTGGAGACTGTGCTACAGTAAATCATTTTATAACCAAAGAAAATGTTTATATCCCGCTGGGAACGACAGCCAATAAGCAGGGAAGAATTGCAGGTAAAAATCTCGCGGGTGGAAGTGATTCATTTATAGGTGTAGTTGGTTCATTGATAACTAAGTTTGAAGATATTGAATATGCTAAAACAGGATTAACCTTGCAGGAGGCACTGACAAAAGGCTTTGATGCTGATGCTGTTTTTGTAAAATCGGAAAGCAGGGCTCATTATTATAAAGGGTCTAAAAAGATAAAGATGAAGTTGGTTTTTGAAAAGAAAACAGGAAGGATTTTGGGGGCTCAGTTTGTGGGAGGGGAAATTCATCCCAGGTTGAATGCAATTACATCTTTAATTTATACGAAGGGAACAGTAGATCAATTGAGAAATATGGATTTGGCCTATTCGCCACCATTTTCACCGGTTTGGGATATAAATTTAGTATCAGCGACCCAGGCTGTCAAGAAAATATAAATAAATATGTAAGAAAGCAGGCTTTGCCTGCTTTTTTTGTGTAGCAGGCATACCTGTTGACAGCAGAAAAGAAATTGCGGAGGAAAGGGGATTTTAAGCCTGTAAGAATATTTTGGCGATACCTGACATACTGAACCATCAATTGTTTTACTTTTTATGGTAAAAATCATCAAATCAGAACCGTCCTCTTTATTCCTGGGAAGCACAGGTTGACCTTGGTGAGGCAGACTTTATTTAAAGGGGCAATTTAAGAATGCCTGCTTGAAGTTAGTTCTAGTCCTGTTCATGATTTTGATAGCCTTTTTCCTGTGCTAGCATATCCAGATAAATAGTTTCGATATTTGCTATGAAAAGGTCGGTTTTTTCACCAGCTTGTCGTTCATCATAAGTTTTTAGATAACCTTTGCATTTGTCACATATATATATCTGATAAGCATCATCGTTTTCAACATTTATATAATGTATGGTATGCGGTTCGTTATTCCCGCAGTAAATACATTTTAGATAGGCGGCTTCCCATTCCATAAAACAGCGGTCGCAGAACATGAAACGACGACCGTCTTCGGCTCTGAGTCTGCTTATATTGGATTTTGCTGCACAGACAGGACATATGCCCGGGAATTCCCAGGAGTTAAATTCCTGTTCCAATAGTTCCTGACTGTACGGGGAAGCTAAAATACGCAAAAATGGCCGTAGTGCATGGTCGAAGATAAATAAGATCAGTTCAGAAGAAATTTTGAGCTGTTCTGATAGATCGTAGGGAAAGGAATTTTCATTCACCACGAGCTGATTAACAATTGAAGCTAAATCTAGGTTATTAATGTTTTTTTCAATAATGTCAACAGCTTGTGCTGTATCTGGACGGGAAGTGTTTAAAAAGGATAAGAATTTTTTCAGTAACTCCTCGTATTCTGAGATAGGAATCTCTATTTTTTTTACTTTTACCAAAGGCTTTTTATTTTCTTTAAGTATTTTAATTAAATTTACTTTAGGAAAACTGCAGGTTTGCTTTAAAAATATTTCCTGTTCATTTTGCCAATTTTCTAAATTTTGAAAAAAATCTATGTATCCCGATGGAAGTTCGACTGGCATTTTTCGATTTATCATGATAAAACCCTCTCCTTTTGCTTTTAGTTTTTATGTGATAAAAAGGGGAGTATGAACTCCCCGGAAATTTAAATTTTGAGGTTTTAAAATAGTCTTATTCTGCTTTCTTTTCCCCATAAGTTTCTTCATACCATATAGGATGGTGATGTTTAGCCCAGTCAGCTCTAACGGTACCTTTCCACATGCCCCAGAAGGATTCACCTGAACCTGGGTGGAAGGAGCCTAAATATCCGTGCATGCATACCATAAAGGTAGAAAGTATCATAGCTATGTCATGAACAGGATAGGCTACCCTTACCAGTCCAGGAGGGAAAGCTGCCGGGAACCACATAATATATCCGCTTAATACCAGAAGTATTACACAGGTAGGAGTAAGTATAGAATTACCTTTTTCGCCCCCATTGAACCTGGTTTGTGGTGGCATTTTTACTTCGAAGCCCAAAAACTCCAGGGGAAATTTTAGAATAAAAATTATATCGTTTTTCCCAAAACTTAAAATATCCTTTATCCATGCTTTTATTCCTTTAAAATCAAAGATTATGAATATTATTATAAATAAAGTCATGAAAACAGCAGAAATCCTGTGTATCAGACCGGCACTATTATATCCGCCAAATATTGCAGCTAACCAGTCTACTCCATCTAAAAAGAGTATTAAACCAGTCAAAAGACAGAGTAAGAAGGTTACCGTATGTCCCCAGTGGGTAAGGCGCGATACAAAGTTAAACCTTTCTACCCTTTCCACATCTTCGCGGTATTCAGTCAAAAGCTGCATTATTCATGCCCCCCTTTTTTATTTTCCTTATGTTTGTTGGCCAGGAGGCGGGTTGTTACAAAACTTACCGCTGAACCTGCCAGTGCTAAGGGGATTAACCAGCCAAAGTATGGCTGAACAATATCTTGCCAAAAGGGAATCTGGCCTGGAATTTTGGGATCAACTGGAAGCCCAAATTTATCTGGTGTATCAGTCAGGATATATATTTTATTAAGCCCACCTAATTCCAGTTTTCCATAAATAGTTGCATTGGGATAACCGTTTGCTCTTAAGAAATTGACTCTTTCTTCAGCATATTGAAGCAATTCATACCGGTCGCCGAATTTGAGAGCTCCAGTGGGACAGGTAGCAGCACAGGCTGGCTGCATACCTTCTTCTACTCTGTCGGCACAAAGCGTGCATTTTGCTACTTTATCTTCACGCTCACGATATTTAGGAATTCCAAAGGGGCAAGCGTAGGTGCAGTACTGACAGCCTATACATTTATCCGGATCGTGAATAGTTGCTCCCCATTCTGTCTTGCTGTATGCACCACGTGGACATACCTTCATGCATGCCGGATCAGAACAATGCATACACTGGTACTTAAGAAAATTCCAAGTTACACCACCGACTGGGTCTTCATGTTCAATGAAACGAACTATAGTATAAGTGTCTCCATTAGTATCTTCATGGGTTTGGTAATTGCCTTTAAATGGTTCTATTGCTGCCGGAAGCTGATTCCAGTTTTTGCATGCTACCTGACATGCACGGCAGGCTGTACATTTGCTTACATCGTAAAGATTAGTTAAGTTTGCCATACTAAGCCCTCCTTATGTTGCACAGCCATGCTTTATATTCAGGTATAGTGGTATTAGCATCGCCTACATGTGGCGTTAATCGATTAGCAGGATCACCTGTAGCATAGCCGTTGAACCCAAAATGCCATAATACGCCTATATGGTGAATTTTTTTACCAGCAACATTTAAGGGTTTAAAACGTTTGGTAACACAAGCGACAGCTTTTATATCTCCTCTAGTAGTCATAATGATAACTTTGTCCCCATTACGAATACCTTTTTCTTTGGCAAGTTCTTCACTCATTTCTACAAACACATCTGGAACTAATTCGGCTAACCAGGGCTGCATTCTAGTCATTACTCCTGACTGCCAATGTTCAGACACACGGTAGGTAGTTCCAATTATTGGATATTTGTCGGTGGTTCCGCGTTTTTTGGGTTCCCATTCCACTATTGCTGGGTTAAATGGTTGACTGTTGAGCAAGTTTTTAACTGGGCTTTCCCATGGCTCATAATGTTCAGGAAAAGGCCCTTCAGCACATGCACTGAAGATACATCCAACTTCTTCCGGCCGCATTATAAATGCATTTTTCCCACCAGGCTCATTGGGGTTTTTGTTTTTAGCAAAGTCGGGAACATCATTACCTACCCATGCTGAACCATCCCAAAAGATAGATACTCTTTCTTTATCCCAGGGTCTTCCGTCCGGGGTAGCTGAACATCTGTTATATAAGATGCGACGATTAACAGGCCAACACCAGGCCCAATTAGAATAGCTGCCTATTGGCTTAGTTCCAGGATAAGCTATGTCACGGTTGTCGCGTCTTTTGGCTAAATATTCATTATCCGGATAACATCCTGAATAGATCCAGTTGCTGCATGCCGTAGAACCATCATCTGCTAATTTAGTAAAATTAGCTATTTGTTTGCCAGGTTTGCCATTTATAACTGTAAAGCCATTAATTTCTCGAGCTATTTTATCAATATCAGGATGACCTTCAGGTCCATAGTCCCATGTAAGATGAGTTATTGGTTCATCCTGAGGTTTGGTACTTCCTTGATAAAGCTTTTTGATTCTCAACATCAGATCATGAACAATTTCTAAATCAGCCCGTGATTCTCCAACGGGATCAGCAGCTTTCCAGCGGTATTGCATCCATCTTCCACTGTTAGATACAGAACCTTCTTTTTCAAAAGATGCACATGCTGGTAAAAAGAAAACTTCTGTCTGAATTTTATCTGGGGTTAAATTAGTTCCATATTCGTCTTTGTCAGTTGGTCTATCGGCTGCTTTGTAAGTCCAAAATTCAGATGTTTCGGTTTGCCATAGATCAATTGCAACCATCCATTTTAATTTGGCAAGAGCAGCTTGTTCTTTGTTGGCATTAGGTCCTCCTACAATTGGATTTGATCCCCAGATAAACAAGCCTTCAATTTCGTTCTTATACATGGCTTCAAACATTGCTATGTGTGAGTAATTCTTATTGTTTTCACGTTTAGGTAAATAATGATAGGATTTTTCAGGGTCGTCTTGCATCCAATATGATTTTAAAAAGCTGACCATAAATTTAGGTTTATTTTTCCAATAACCTGTTTTGGGTGTTTCCATTTCCAGATAAGTTTTCAGATCTTTGTGTTTAGCTTGTGGTGAAGCTAGATAACCAGGTAAAATATGATAGAGAAGAGCCCAGTCGGTTGAACCTTGAACATTTGATTCACCACGAAGGGCATTGACTCCACCGCCTGGTTTTCCCATATTGCCTAAAAGAAGCTGCAGGATAGCATAGCTTCTCACATTTTGTGTACCGACGGTATGCTGGGTGGTACCCATGGCGTACATTATAGTTCCAGCCTTATCAGGTGCTCCGGTGGTACAATAGGTTTTTAAAACTTCAAGATATTTGTTTTCAGGGGTACCGGTTATTTTGCAGACAGTTTTAATATCATAACGTGAAAAATGTTTTTTCAGCAGTTGCAGAACACAACGGGGATGTTGCATAGTCATATCTTTTACATACTGACCATCTTCTGTCATTTCATATGCCCACTGATTTTTGTCATATTTGCGTTGAACAGGGTCATAACCTGAAAACAGGCCATCGTTAAAATCATATGTGTCTTTAACGATAAAGGTTGCATTAGTATATTCTCTTACATATTCCTCATGATAAAGTTTATTTTCCAGTATATAATTAATCATTCCACCTATAAAGGCAATATCAGTTCCGGGACGAATTGGGGCATAGATATCAGAACGCGCAGAAGTCCTGGTAAAACGTGGATCAACATGAATTATTTTAGCTCCTCTTTTTTCTCTGGCTTCAGTCAACCACTTGAAAGAAATAGGATGATTTTCTGCTGCATTACTTCCTATGATCAAACAGCAATCGGTATTTTTTAAGTCATTCCAATGGTTAGTCATTGCTCCGCGTCCAAAGGTTGGTGCCAGACCGGCAACCGTTGCGGAGTGTCAGATACGTGCCTGATGTTCTACATATGTCATACCCAGGGCTCGATTCATTTTTACGATAAGATTTACCTCTTCATTATCTAAAGCAGCACCACC
Source organism: Thermosyntropha sp. (assembly GCF_017656155.1). GTDB lineage: Bacteria > Bacillota > Syntrophomonadia > Syntrophomonadales > Syntrophomonadaceae > Thermosyntropha. The sequence goes on from NZ_JACDOH010000006.1 coordinate 6,897, forward strand.
CAAGCTTGCAATTTTATCGAGGCGATTGACAATGACTCCGTTTTCTTTATGGATGATATATTTATCTCTTGTTTCTTTAACTCTTTGAGCTATGGTATCAAGCATCCAATCCCAATCTTTTTCTTCCCACTTATCACTATAAGGAGCCCTGTAAAGTGGTTTTTTCGCTCTTTTAGGATTTATCTGTTGTTTTCCGGTTTTAGGGTCATAAATTTCCCTTATGTTCATTAAGGCAGCGCCCTTGCTACAAGCTGCTCCTCTGTTAATAGGATGATCCGGGTCGCCATGCACGCTTAAGATTTGAGGTTCATTGGCAGGAACATCTTTCTTGGTGTAAACCACTAAACCACAACCTGCACCACAATAAGGACAAATTGTCGGAACAGGTTTAATGTTTTTTATACGGACACTTTTCAGCTTCTTGGCAGTAGCAGTTAGATCGAAGCCCAAATCTGTTACTGCTAAAGTAGCTGCAGTGACCCCGGTTACCTTTAAGAATTGCCTTCTGGTAACCTTCATACCATCACCCTCTCCTTTCTCCACGCACTAAAATTAGTTTTAATTGTAATTTTGCAGAAACTAAAATTAATCCTAAAAAAATTAATTAAACACAAAAGTTTATTTATAAAAAAATTCTACAATAAAAAAAAAAGTCCTTTATATTAAGGAGAAAAAAACACAATATATATTTTTTTTATTAATTAAATAAAATCATTTTATGTTAGTTTTAGTAAATTATCTTACCGGCTTCATTTATGTTGTATTCTCCGAAAGGTATTAATTTTTGATGAAATTCGTTATCTTTAATAGTATTTAGAATCATTTCCATCTGATTTTCGGCGAGTAGATAAGGGAGAAAACATAATTCATATAGAACATATATGTTGCCAGAGGACTGCAGGGTTCATTATTTGGACATATTCATCAATAAAGTTACTATCTTCAATCGTGATAACCGCATCAAATTTATGTGGAATATAACCTTACGATTTCTCACAATTTCATCTAATTATTCAACATACCGACTGTTTTCCTATGGTTCAGGAAGTCCCTCAAGGTTTAGCTTCACCGTCTTGCGACATTGCTCCTCTCCTTAAACCATAAGAACCTTTGCGGACAGATTAAGCAAATATTTAAGATATGATGAGTGCCTATCTTGAATCGCTTGATAAAGCCATTGTTGAAGACAAAGTTGGTGTAAACATAAAGGTATTGTCGTTGAGCGAAAGAATGGCAAGAAAATAGCCTCAAAAGTACACTGAAGGCAGGTTTGGTTATATATCTTTTTAGACTATGATTTCATTTTGAAATTATTATCACTCATAAAAAACGTATTGACGTAATTAGAGGATTTTTTATTTTATATTGTGGTCTTATGTAATAAAATGAATGCGTGATGGAAATTTAACAATATATTTATATTGGGGGGGAAGAAAATGTCATATTGGAGTGAATATAAGGCAAAACTTACTACTGCTGAAGAAGTTGTTAAGATGGTGAAATCGGGGGACGGTATTAAACTAGGCTATTTTAATGGTAAACCTGTACAGCTTGTAAAGGTATTAGCAGAAAGGCATGAAGAATTGAGGGATGTATTAGTAGCTGCTGCTGTAACTGTACCGCCAATTCCGGAAGTTGTCCAATATCCCGATAGTTTTACTTATCAGGATTGGCACTAAAGTGTTCTGACGAGAAGATTAGCTGAATATTATAAAGGAATTGTATATGTTCCTTTGCTTTGTCATACTACTACTATATTTGTTAATGCTGGTGAAGTAAATAATCTTAAAGGGATGGATCATCATTGGCACCAGGTAGATCCAATGGATGATAGAGGGTATTTTAATTTTGGACCAAATAGCTCAGAAGAACTAGAATGTTTTTTAAATTTAAAGGTTCGAGTTGTTGAAGTAAATAAAAATATGCCGGTATGTTATGGAGGAGTAAAAGAAGCTATTCACATATCGCAAATAGATTATATAGTTGAAGCTCCTGATGATCAAGAGATATTCGCAGTTCCTGAGCTTCCCAAACCTACTGAAGCTGATATTCAAATAGCTAAGAATCTTTTAGAATATATTCATGATGGGGACTGTATACAACTAGGTATTGGAGCTATGCCTAATGCAGTTGGTCAGTTAATTGCAGATTCGGATTTAAAGGACAATAGAGAAAAATAAAGTTTACTGAACAAGGTTAAGATAATTTAATTAAGGTAACACTGAAATGAGACTTTTTCATATTAACTAACCCGGGAAATATCGGAATTTTTAAAGGATAAAAAAAGGACTTCCCCCCTTATCTTGCCGAATTTTATAGGTGAAGAAACCCAAAATGCAAGGAGGCGAAGTCGCTGTTGTGTAAAAGTTTCAATTTATAATTATAAGTAATAAGTGAATTTATTTAGCGGGAGGAAAAAGGATGGTAAACGACAGCATCAGCAGTTTGGTTAATAAGCAAAGGGATTTTTTTCAGAGTGGCAAAACACGGGATATAGATTTCAGGATTCAGCAGTTAAAAAGGTTGGCTGCTGTTATTGAAGAAAATGAAGCTGACATTCTTCAGGCTTTGCATTTTGATTTGGGAAAATCGGAATTGGAAGGGTATATGACTGAGGTGGGTTTTGTCAAAAGTGAGCTCAATTTTATGATAAAAAATCTGCCCCGGTGGGCCCGCCCGCAAAAGGTTAAAACCCCGCTGGTTTATTTTGGAGCTAAAAGTTATATATACTCAGATCCCTTGGGTTTGGTTTTAATTATTGGGCCCTGGAATTATCCTTTCCAGTTGATTATAGCCCCTCTTATTGGAGCCATAGCCGGTGGTAATTGTGCAGTATTGAAACCTTCAGAAATAGCCCCCAGTGTTTCTGGGGTGGTTAAGAAGATGATGACTGAAAATTTCCCTGAGGAGTACATAGCGGTAGTTGAAGGTGGAGTACCTGAATGTTCTGCCTTGCTGGAAAACAGGTTTGATCATATTTTCTATACAGGAGGCCCGGTCGTGGGCAGAATAATAATGGAGGCAGCTTCTAAACATCTTACTCCTGTGACTTTGGAACTGGGAGGAAAGAGCCCCTGTATTGTTGATTATAATATTGATTTTAATTATGCTGCCCGCCGCATAGCCTGGGGGAAATTTTTAAATGCCGGGCAGACCTGTGTGGCACCAGACTATTTGATGGTGCATAAACAGATTAAGGATAAATTTTTGGACTGTTTAAAGGAAGCGGTAAACGAGTTTTATGGGCCAGACCCCATGAAAAGCCGTGATTATTCACGGATTATAAATGATAAACATTTTGAACGTTTGCAGGGTCTGTTGAATAATGGAAACATTGTATGTGGAGGGGAAACCCGGGGGGAAGATAGGTATATTGCTCCTACCATAATTGATAATATTTCTCCTACTGATCCTGTAATGCAGGAGGAGATATTTGGGCCTATTTTGCCTGTTCTGGAGTATGAAGATCTTGATGAAGTAATATGTTTTATCAATAAAAGGCCTAAGCCGCTTGCCTTATATTTCTTTTCACGGGATTATAAGAAGCAGGAAAAGGTACTGCGGGAAACCACCTCGGGTGGGGTATCAATAAATGATACCTTGAGCCACATGACTACTCCGTATTTACCATTTGGAGGGATAGGAGAGAGTGGAATGGGGAAATATCACGGGGAGGCCAGTTTTAATACTTTTGTGCATAAAAAGAGTGTCCTTAAGAATACCTTCTGGTTTGATCTTAAGGTCAAATATCCCCCTTATACTGTTTCCCTGCAACGAATAAAAAAGCTGATGAAGTTTATGTAGTAAATTGCTGTTTACTGTTTTTATATATTTTCATTTGTGTGATTATAGATAAAATCTGATATAAAATAAGAAAACCGGAAAATGAATCAGGGGAAGGTGAAAAAGTATATCGGGAAAATGTTATTGGATATGCGGAAAAAGGTGAAACCAGATGGTAAAAATTAATTGAGCTTTTTAAAGGTCCTCACTCATGAGGACCTTTTATAGTTGGGGACATTATTTTACTGCATTATGTAACAGTAATTAATAAGCGGCAATATAATACTAGAAAAAGCTAATAAGGTTTATAAAGCTGACAATTTTAGGGGAGGGATATATTTGAAAAAAATGAGGGTATGGCTGGCTGTATTGCTGATTCTGTTTTTGAGTGTAGCAGGATGGGGGTGCGGCTTTGGTAATGAAAAAACTGAGAAATTGCAGAAGGTGCGTCTTTGTGAGGTAGTACATTCGGTTTTCTATGCTCCGCAGTATATAGCAATTAATGAAGGTATTTTTGCTGAGGAAGGCCTGGAAATTGAGCTTACGACAGGGCAGGGAGCAGATAAGGTAATGACAGCACTTTTATCCGGATCGGCTGATATAGGTTTGGCTGGTCCCGAAGCCACAATATATGTGTATATTCAGGGGCAGGAGGACTATGTTTTAAATTTTGCTCAGTTAACAAAGAGGGACGGTTCTTTTCTGCTGGGAAGGAATACCGAGCCGGATTTTAAATGGGAAAATCTGCGAGGTAAAACTATAATCGGAGGTCGTCCGGGTGGGGTTCCGGAGATGGTTCTGGAGTATGTTTTAAAACAGCATGGATTAAAACCACATGAGGAGGTAAATATTATAACCAATCTGCAGTTTACGGCTACGGCAGGAGCCTTCAAAGGTGGAGTTGGCGATTATGTGGCCAGTTTTGAACCTACTGCCAGTATGCTGGAAAAGCAGGGAGCAGGTTATGTAGTAGCCTCTATGGGGCTTGCCAGTGGGGAGTTACCCTATACTGTTTATATGGCCCGCAAGAGTTATATACAAGAAAATCCTGAAGTTGTTCAGAAGTTTACTAATGCTATTTATAAGGCACAAAAGTGGCTGGAGAATCATTCGGCAAAAGAAATAGCTGAGTCAATGCATTCCTTTTTTCCCGATACAGATATAGAACTTTTGACAACGGTAATTGAACGTTATAAGGCTCAAGACACCTGGGCAAATGAACCGATTGTAGACAAAGAAGCTTTCAACCGCCTGCAGGATGTAATTATAGAGGCAGGAGAAATAAAGAAGCCGGTTGACCCAACGCATTTGATTGTAAATTCATTTGCCGAGCAGTCGACTGCTGCTGTTAAATGATTGATTGCCAGCCGGAGAAAAGGGAGGTGACTTATATCTTGAAAGATAAAGTTCATCTCAAAAATATTACTATGGTTTTTCAAACACGAAAGGGGGAAACTGAGGCCCTGCGGGGTGTTTCCCTTACCGTTTACCAGGGCGAATTTGTAAGTATTGTTGGCCCGAGCGGTTCTGGAAAATCTACTATTCTGAATATAATAGCAGGACTCCTGTCTCCTTCCAGTGGTGAAGTAGAGGTGGATGGAACAGTAGGCTATATGTTTCAGAGAGATTGTCTTTTTGAATGGAGAACAGTTATAAAAAATTGCCTTATCGGACCGGAAATTCAAAAACAGGATTTAAATCTTGCCCGCAGAAATGTGGAAAATTTGCTTAAGACTTATGGATTGGAGGATTTCATGAATTATTATCCCCATCAACTGTCGGGGGGGATGCGGCAGAGGGTGGCGCTGATCAGGACATTAGCCGTAAATCCGGATATTGTTCTCCTGGATGAAGCATTTTCAGCTCTGGATTACCAAACCCGTCTAACTATAGCAGATGAAGTATGGAGTATTTTGAGAAGGGAAAATAAAACAGCGGTGATTGTTACCCATGATATAGCAGAGGCCATATCGATGTCAGACCGCATAGCAGTTCTTTCCCGTCGCCCGGGAGAAATTAAAAATATTTATGATATTGAGTTTACCCAGAAGGGAAATTCACCTCTGCAAAATAGAAAAGATGAGCGCTTTCGCTATTATTTTGAGCGCATATGGGAGGATCTGGAAATAAATGATAAAAAATACTGAAATATCCTGGCGGCGAAGAGAATATTTAAAAGATTTGAGAAGACACCAGATTAAAGTGATAAGCACTCAGTTGCTGCTTATCGTTGCTGTTTTCAGTTTATGGGAGATAGCTGCTGATTTGCGCTGGATTGACCCTTTTGTAACCAGTCAACCGTCCCGAATGGTTGCGACTTTAAGGCTTTTGCATGCAGATGGTTCCCTTTATGTCCATATAGCTACAACCATATGGGAAACCTTTGTAGGATTTATGCTGGGGACTGTCGGTGGGCTTATTATAGCGGTTGTTTTATGGTGGTCTGATTTTTTGTTTCAGGTTTTTGAGCCTTATTTAGTTGTTCTTAATGCCCTGCCTAAAGTAGCACTTGGGCCTATACTCATTGTTTGGCTGGGAAATGGGCAGGGAGCAATAATTGCTATGGCTTTATTGATTTCTATTATTGTAAGTATTATTACTATGCTGCATGGTTTTCGCTCTGTAGATGAAGAAAAGATAAAACTATTGAAATCTTTCGGGGCAAATAAATTTACCATATTGAGAAAAGTAATCTTACCTGCAAGTCTTCCCAATACTATTTCTGCTCTTAAGGTTAATGTAGGTTTATCCTGGGTAGGAGTAATTATGGGAGAATTTTTGGTTTCCAGGGCAGGGCTTGGCTATCTTATAGTATATGGAAGTCAGGTTTTCAAGCTTGATCTGGTTATGACCAGTGTAATCATTCTTATTATCGCAGCTACCTTTATGTATTTGCTGGTGGCGTATCTGGAGAAAAAGCTTATTAAATGGAATTGATTAGTAAATAAAACATCTTACACTTGTATTTTTATTCAGAACATTTTCGGACTTTTCTGTTTTTATCATTGTATTTTACGGGGCTTATTAATCAATCCGATAATAAGCCCCCTTTTTGTAAACTATATATATACTGTTCTTTAATGTAGCAATTTTACCAGTAAACTGTTTCTATCACAATTATTGTTTTTTGTCAAGAGAGATTGTCACCGGGACAGGCACTAACAATGTTTTCCTAAAAATTTTGCGATAATCTCTAAGCGAAAATTTTAATTTTCATATCTGATATGTCCTGTTTCCTTAAGGTCATATCCTCCTAAAAGGTTGATTTTTTGGATAAAATCTTGGTCTTTAATCACTTTAAGGATTAGATCTATTTGGCTTTCACTTAAAAGGTCAGGTAAAAGGCAGAGCTCATAATCTTCCTGGGCGATGGGAATGAAATCGAGGTTGAATATTTTCGCGCTTGCATAAATTCCCAGTCCAACATCACACGTGTCTCCTTTTACTGCGGCGGCAACGGCCAAATGTGTATATTCTTCACGATTATAGCCGTTTATCAGTTCAGGATTTATGTTTTGCTGTTTTAAAAGATAATCCAGTAAAATACGGGTACCTGAGCCGCGCTGTCGATTTATGAAGCGTATGTCAGGATTAGTCAAGTCAGACAGTTTTTGAATATTAAGAGGGTTTCCTTTTTTTACGATTAGTCCCTGTTCCCTTTTAGCCAGGTGAATTAAAAGCCATTTTTTTTGAGGAAGATATTTTTTTAGATAGCTTAAGTTATATTCTCCGTTTTGAGGATCTAAAAGATGTAGACCGGAAAAATGAGTTTCTTCACGAAGAAGTGACATTATTCCTCCCATGCTGCCTGCATGGTTGGATATTAGCCTTATATTGTGCCTGCTGAAAAGCAAATCCCTCAGTATATCCAGCGCTATGTCATGGCTTCCTATACATATTAAACTTTTGTCTATAACCTGGCGGGGTGTTTTTAATGTAATATGACATTTGTCTCCTGCATTAAGTCCTTCATTTCCGCGCGGAATGTGAAGGATTCCATCAGATTTTACCAGGCTGGTAGTTATACCTGCTCCGCGGTTTAAAGGATAAGCAATATATTCATTTTTGATCCTGGCGATGTTTACATGGATAAAATCGTCTACCCCCATAGGAGAAGATATTTTTCGTGAAGTTTTGCAGATAATATGATCTTCTTCCGGCAGGGAGCGCTTCTGCTTACGATATAAAACTGGTTTAGCAAAAAGGTTAAATACGAGATGTGCTGATACCGGGTAGCCGGGAACTCCAATTACTGGCTTATTATCGATTATGCCAAGTATCGCTGGTTTACCAGGACGAATAGCAATTCCGTGTACTATAATTTCTCCCATTTCAGATATTAATTCAGCAGTATAGTCTTCTTTACCGGCTGATGATCCGGAACATATTACCAGTATATCTGCTTTATCTTTTAAGTTAATCACAGCTTCTCTAAGTTTGTTTTTATCATCAGGTATTATATCATATTGTATGTAAGAAGCACCCCAGCTTGTAGATAAGCCACCCAGCATGCGGCTGTTGGATTCGATTATTTCTCCTGGAGCCATATGTTCGCTGCCGTAGCTAGTAAGCTCTGTTCCAGTAGGAATAATGGCTACAACAGGTTTTTTTACCACTTTAATTTTATTTACTGCTGCCGTAAGGAGAGAGCCGATCTCTTCAGGTCCAATTTCGGTAAAAGCAGGGCAAATCATGTCGTGAGCTGTCATATCTTCCCCGATAGATCGTATATGCTGCCACGGCACAGCTGGTTTAATTATTTGAGCATATTCACCAGTAAAGTTGACATCTTCGATCATTATAACTGCGTCAAATTCACGCGGAACATAATCACCGGTGTCGACTTCTATATAATCTTGATTTAATTTTAATTTTACCGGATTTCTTTCACTGGCTTTAAATGTCATAGAAGCTTTTACAGCTATTCCGTCCATAGCGGCTGCCGGATAATGCGGATGAGAAATGCGGGCAAAAACAGCCTGGCTTAGTATACGTCCCTGGGCATGTGCAGTTTCAATTTCTTCTTCTTCAATAACAAAATAAGATTTTTTTTGCAGTGCTTCCATGAATTTTTCTAAGGCTTGTTCCAGGGGAATGTTATCAATATATACTTTTCTTGCCATTTTTCTTCCTCGCTTATATTTTTTAAATATTTTAACTCATTTAGGCCCTGATGTTTAGTATTATAAATCTATATTTGTTTTGTCAGATTGTTATTATAATTTAATTAGATTATTAAAATTGAGGTGCTAGTTATGCCAGAATTTTTCAAGGTTATAAAATATGAAGAGGCTTTAATAAGTTTAAAAAATAATTTTCCTCTGAAGTTGAGAAAAAAGGTTTTTCTTAATGAAGCCAATAATTGTATATTGGCTGAAGATATAGTAAGTTCTGAAGATATTCCTTTTTTTGACCGTTCAACTGTAGACGGTTATACAGTCCTTGCTGAAGATACTTTTGGCAGCAGTGAAAGTATGCCTGCTTTTTTGCAATGCATAGGGGAAATAAAAATGGGTGATACAGTTTCTTATAAGATAGAAACGGGTAAATGTGTTTGGATACCTACCGGAGGGATGCTGCCTTTAAATGCAAATGCAGTAGTCATGGTGGAATATACTGAAAAACTGGATGAAAATACGGTTCTAATTCACAGGCCGGTAGGACCAGGGGAAAATGTCATACAAAAAGGAGAAGATGTCCGAGCTGGACAAAAAGTCTTTAAATCAGGCAAACTGTTGAGACCTCAAGATATAGGGTTTTTAGCTTCACTGGGTATAGATAGAATTGAGGTTTTTGATTCATATAATATAGGAATTATTTCTACCGGAGATGAAATCGTTCCGATTAATAAAAAACCTCTTCCCGGGCAGGTAAGAGATATAAACAGCTATAGTTTGGCTGCTGCCGTTTCGGCTTGCGGATGCAAAGCTCAAAATTATCCCATTATAAAGGATAATTTTAATGAACTGAAGTCATATCTTAAGGATGCTTTAACATGGAATGATATAGTTTTGATTTCTGGAGGAAGCTCAGTAGGAATTATGGATGTTACTTTAGATGTGCTTAGAAGTTTTGAGGATAGCGAAATTTTATTTCATGGTATAGCCGTAAAGCCGGGAAAGCCTACGATGGCGGCTAAAATAAGAGAAAAATTGGTAGTAGGATTGCCAGGACATCCGGTTTCCGCTTTAACTATTTTTTATGTTTTGTTGAAACCTTTGTTAAGCTGTACTATGCCTGTTAAAACAGAGGCTTTTATGAGTATGAATATAGCTTCTCAGGCAGGAAGGGATGATTTTGTCCCTGTAAGGATTGTTGATAATGGTGATTTGAAGGAAGCTGTGCCTGTTTTGGGAAAATCAGGTATGATGAGTATTTTGGCTATGGCTGATGGTTATATCCATGTTCCTTATGAAAAACAGGGATTTTCTAAAGGAGAAAAGGTTGAAGTTATATTTTTTTAAGGCGAAGCTTCTAAAGCTTCGCCTTTGTTTACTTAAGATATAGAATTTAAAAGTTCTTCTAATGTAGTTTGACGCAGTTCTTCTATAGCTTCAAAATTCATGGCAGGTATATAAAAGCTTTCTAATTCATCATGGTATTTTTTGGCTGTCTTTATAAATTTGATTGCTTCTTTAATTCCTGTGTCTACTCTTTCTTGGGCCGAATAGATAAGTTTGGTGTATGAGTCTATTAGTGCTTTTTTGGCAAATTGGTCAAAGTCAAGCAGCCGTTTATATTTATTATTAGGAAGCAGGGAAACGTAGTCGAATATAGTTGAGGAAATATTTATTAAAGCCCGGTTGCTTTCCGGTAGTAGAATTAAGTCTATTTCCTTAGGATCAAAGGGATTGTGATATATTTCTGCTTTTATTTCGTTTAATTCCAGGAGTTCGGTAATGAATGTAAAAAGTTGAGATATACCGCTTCCAGGACTTCCTTTTACTGCGAAGATGCTGGTTTCTTCTGAGATGATACTATCAATTTTGGTAACTAAGCCTTCAGGAGTGATAGCACCCGGGAAAAGGTGTCTTTGTTTGTCTTTAGTTTCTTTTATATTGCTTAAAAAATCTTCACTTAAACCTTTTATATTGCGTTTTACTGCGCTGAAATCTGCTGCTTCTTCAAAATAAGAAGACCATTCTTCGTATGCGATTTTGGCTTCTTTTAACCGAATATAGGCGCGTTTGAAACAGAGGGATATATCGTGAGTAAGCCTTTCAATTTTGTCACGGTTGGCTGCTATTTTATTCCGATCCCAGAAGTGGCCGAGGTTTATAATTTCATCGACAGCCCCGGGGAATTTAGGATCTACTATATGTGGAGCAGTGCCGTCAAGAAAGCAAAATTGATGATCGCCTAGGACTACTCCATCTAAAGAGTTGTTATCGGAAGAACACCAGTGATATTCTACAGCAAAGCCTTTTTGAGCAAAGTCTTCTCCGATTTTTTTCATAAATGTAGACTTACCGACCCCGGGACCGCCTTTTAATATAAATTTTCTTTGGATTTCAGGAACTGTCATGTATTCGTAAAAAGAATAAAAACCATGACAGGTATTTCCACCCGGGAAGACATGTCGTATTTTAGCCAATCTATATACCTCCCTAAAATATATTTTTTGCTATTTATATGAGAAATTTATGTGTTTTACTCCTGGTATTGTTTAAAAAAAAATAGGGATTATTGATTAAATGCGGGTTTTAAGGAATATGTATACACGATGATCGATAATAGTATGGAATAAACTGCTATTTATAAAATGATAAATGATATATATTTGGTATGTTAAAATGTTTTTGTAGATCTTTTTATACTATATAAGGTGGTAGGAAATTTAATTATGAATAAACATAGACTCTTATACTATATTTTTGTTCCTTTATTTTGGTTTATTTTATCAAATCAGTCTGCTTTTGCTTTAGAAAAAATACTTAAGGTGGCAGGGGACAAGCAGTACCCCCCTTATGAATTTGTAGATAGCAATAATAATTACCGCGGTTTTAATGTGGATATTATCACTGCTATTGCTTTAGAGCAGGGTTATACCATAGAATTTTACCCTATGGAATGGTATGAAGCTCAGGAAGCTTTACGCGAAGGCAAAGTGGATATTATTCAGGGCATGACTTATTCTAAAGAGCGGGCAAATAAGTTTGATTTTGCTGATCCTATTGTAGTAAACAGCCAGGCTATTTTTGTACCTAGATATGTAAATACTATTGCTTCACTTAAAGATTTGCCTGGGCATAAAGTAGCTGTGCAGAGTGGGGATATTTCCGCATATGTGGTGGGACAGATCAAAGGGGTTGATATAGTCAGTTTTGCTACCCAGGAAGAGGCTGTATATGCTTTAATAGATGGAGAAGTTGATGTATTTGTAGGTAATGAGCTTACTGGATGGTATGTATTGGAAAAAAGGCGTCAACTTGGAAAATTTAAAGAGGTTGGAGAACCCTTTTTTAAAACTAACTATTGTCCGGTAGTTAGAAAAGGTGATACGGAAACTTTAAATATGCTTAACGAAGGATTAAAACGCATAAAGAGCAAAGGCACATATGATAAGATATACCGCAAATGGTTTGGACGCTCTTTTGTTGATGTAGAACGCAATTTCAGGATTACCCTGTTTGCTGGAATATTTTCTTTTTTATTGTTTTTAGCAGTTGCGTTTATTTTTCAAAATATAAATAAAAGTTTAAGACAAAAAGTTGAGGAGCGGACTGCTGAAATTAAGGCTTATGCAGATATGCAGGAAGCTGTCTTGCGAAATACCCCTGTGGGTATTATTACCATAAATCGTGATGGAACGATAGCCACTGCTAATCCGGCGGCTTTGCGATTGTTCAGCAGAGATATAAGAGGAGAATTTTTTAGAAATATAGGGATTTTCACATTTCTTGAGGATGAAGATATTGAAAAAATTTTTGCTTTTCACAGCAAAATTCAAAAAACTGTCCATATGGGAAATAAAGTTTTAAATATTTCGATAGATCCGGTAATAGAAGAAAAAAATCAGGTGGTTTGCTTATTGGGGACAATTGATGATATTACTGCAGAAAGGGAACTGGCTAAGAAGAATTTAGAAGAGGCGAAATTAAGGACTTTATCTACTTTGACTGCAGGTATCGCACATGAAATAAGAAATCCTTTAACTTCTATAAAGACTTATGTTGATTTAATTCCTACTAAAATAGAAAATAAGAACTTTCAGGATAGGCTTTTAAGGGTGATTCCTCAGGAGATAGCCCGTATTGAGCAACTTATAAATGAACTGATTGATTATGCCAAACCCCGCACTCCTGAACCAGAATTATGTGAAGTAGAAGAAGTATTAAATCCGGTAGTTGAACTTATAAGTGCCAGATGTGAAGAAAAAGGGATAATATTTCAAACCAGACTTAAAGGACAGGTCTATTGTGATCCCGGACATTTAAAACAGATAGTATTGAATTTGCTTTTAAATAGTTTTAAGGCAACTTCTCCTGGAGGAAGAATAGCTTTAGTTTCTGTAGATTTTGATGATTGGATTCGGATAATAGTAAAAGATACCGGTTATGGGATACCTGAAGAATATTTGGAACAAGTTTTTGATCCGTTTTTTTCGCTTAAAGGAGGAACAGGTTTAGGTTTAGCTTTGGTTAAACAGATGGTTGGGGAAAATGGAGGAATGGTTAAAGTAAGCAGCAGACAGAATAAGGGTGTAAGATTTGAGGTATGGCTGCCTTCGAGTATAAGCAATGGAGGTGAGAAAGGTGAATAAGATATTGATTATTGATGATGAAATAAATATATGTGAAGCTTTGAGTTTTGCCTTGGAAGAAAAGTATGAAATAAAAATTGCTCACAACAGCAAGGAAGCTTTTAAAGTACTTAAATCAGAGAATGTGGATGCTGTGCTTTTAGACATGCGTTTAGGGGAAGAAAACGGGCTTGATATATTGAAAACGATAAAGCATGAGTATCCTTCACTGGAGGTTATAATTCTTACTGCGTATGGCTCTATTAAAAATTCAGTTGAAGCGGTAAAAATGGGGGCTTTTTATTATATAACCAAGCCGGTCGATTTAAATGAACTGGAAATATATTTAAGTCAAGCGGTACAAAAAACTAAAGCTAACCGGGAAATGGAAAAAAAGGATAATCAAACTTTGGCTGATACTTCTTTAAATTTTGTAGGAAGCAGCTCATCAATTCGCAAAGTGTTTGAACTGGTAAATAAAGTAAAGGATATTGACTCTACTGTTTTAATAACCGGAGAAAGCGGGACAGGGAAAGAATTGGTGGCAAGGGCTATTCATACTCTGGGAATACGGAGGAATAAGCCGTTTCAGGTGGTTAACTGTGCGGCTTTACCTGATAATCTGATAGAGAGTGAACTTTTTGGTTATGAAAAAGGTGCCTTTACTGGCGCAGTTAGCCGTTATGAAGGCAAATTCCTTTTAGCTAATCAGGGAACTCTATTCTTAGATGAGATAGGAGAGATGGAGTTAGGGCTACAGGCTAAACTTTTACGGGTATTGCAGGATAAAGTGGTAACTCCGCTAGGTTCCAGGGAGCAGCGTAAAGTAGATGTCCGAATTATTGCTGCCACCAATAAAGACTTAAAAGAGGAAGTAAAGAAAGGTAATTTCAGGCAGGATTTATACTACCGTCTTAATGTCATAGAGATAAAGCTTCCTCCTTTACGAGAAAGAAAAGAAGATATACCTTTGCTGGTCAGTTTTTTCCTTAAAAAGTTTGCTGCACGATTGGGACAAAATCCCAAGCATATAAGCCCTGCTGCCATGATTGTTTTGGAACATTACAATTATCCGGGTAATGTCCGAGAACTTGAGAATATACTGGAAAGGGCCTGTGCGGTAAGTGAAGGAGATGTTATAGAAATATCAGATCTTCCTGGTTATATTTTTGAGGATATAGAAGAAGCTAATTATTCAAAAGAAGAGGAAGAAGTTATAACTATTAGGTATGGAGAACCTTTAGATGAGGTTGAACGCAAAGTTATACTGCTTAATTTGGCCAAGTTAAATAGACCAAAGAAGGAAATTGCTCGGTTATTGGGAATAAGTGAACGAACCCTTCGCAATAAACTAAAAAATTATTATGAAAATGGTGATTTAATGGATTAAAAACTGGTTATTACCAAGCGGACAAATTTCCTCTTTAGAGGAATTTTGTGCCGCTTTATTTTTTTAAAGGCGGCATATTTTGCTGCTTTTTTTAATGTTTATTCAATACTTAATTATCAAAGCTAGATAAATTAGTATTTGGAGATTTTGGCACATATTTTGCTCTGATAGTGTAGCGAGAAGTAAAATTTATAAAATTTTAAGGAGGGTGTTATATGAAGAGAAAAGGTCTGGTGTTATTCGTAGTTTTGGCTATGCTTTTCAGCTTAGCCGCTGGATGTGGGGAAGGCCAACAAGGAGGAAAAGATGCTGGTGACATAATTATTGCCAGTGCTAACCCTATGACAGGTGATTCAGCTCAATTTGGCGATATGAAGGTAAAGGCTATTAAGCTTGCGATTGAGGAAGTCAATGCAGCAGGAGGAATTGATGGACGCCAGGTTAAACTTCAAGTGGAAGATGACATCGGAAATCCTAAAGAAGCTCCTAATGTTGCTCAGAAAATTGCCTCTAATCCTAATGTGCTTGCAGTTATAGGTCACTGGAATAGTTCCTGTACTTTAGCAGCTCGGGAAATTTATGAAAGCGCAGGTATTCCAGTTATAACTGACTCAGTTAACAAACAGATTACTGATGGAAAAACTCCTCATGTATTTAGAATTTCACTTACCGATACTCATCAGGCTTATCAGCTTGCCGAATATGCTTATAATAAGCTGGGAGTAAGAAAAGTTGCAGTTATTTATACAGCCAATGACTTTGGTATGGGGTTAAATAATGACTTTACCAAAAAGTTTAAAGAATTAGGCGGAACTGTAACTGCTTCTGAAACCTATTTTGAAGGACAGACTAAAGATTTTAAGGCTCAGCTTACAAAGATAAAAAAGACTAATCCTGAACTTCTCTTTATGGCTGGATATTATACTGAATGTGCTTTAATTGCAAAGCAGATGAAGGAAATCGGATTTAATATACCCATCTTAGGAACTGAAGGAATAAGCTCTGAACAGCTTATTAAATTAGGTGGAGATGCAGTAGAAGGCATCAGATTTACCGGATTCTTCCACCCGGATGTTGAATTTCCTGGAACCAAAGAATTTGTAGCTAAATTCAAAGAAAAATATGGTGTAGAACCTGATACTTATGCTGCTTTAGCTTATGACTCAGCCAAGATGATTTTGGAAGGTATCAAAACTAACGGAGCTACCCGCGAAGGTGTTTATAAATATCTTAGAGAAGTAAAAGACTTCCCGGGTGTAGCTGGTCCGATAACCTTTGATTCAAGAGGAGAAAATAACCGTTCTATAATCATACTTACAGTTAAAAACGGCAAGTTTGTGCCGGATGAATTACAGCCGTAGGCTATAAAGCGGTGTTTTAAAGGGGGCGGAGGAATAAAGACCTGGATATCTCCGCCCTTAATAATCTAAAAAGGAGGGGTAGTTTTGTTTGGTGAACAGCTGGTTAACGGACTTGCTTTAGGCAGTATTTATGCCCTCACCGCCATTGGTTTTACAATGGTTTACGGAATTATAAGGCTTATAAACTTTGCTCATGGAGATATATTTATGATCGGTGCCTTTTTTGCTTTATCTAGTGTGACTTTATTCAATGCTCCGCTTATTGTAGCTTTTTTAGTAGGTATGGCCGGAGCTTCTATCGTAGGGATTTTACTTTCAAGACTTGCTTATAAACCGCTTTTTGATGCTCCCAGAATTAATCTTTTCTTGGCCGCTATAGGAGCAGCTATTTTATTTGAAAATTTTGCTATGTTGGTTTGGGGGCCTCAGACTAATACCTTCCCAGTTTTGATAGACATGCACAACTACTCTATTTTAGGACTTAAGTTTACAACCCTGCAAGTAATTATTTTAGTATGTACAATTATTTTCATGATCTTATTACATCTCCTGGTTAACAAGACTAAGGTAGGTATAGCTATGCGGTGTACTGCCCAGGACATGAATACTGCAAGGCTTATGGGAATTAATACCGACCGTATGGTTTATGTAACATTTGCGATTGGTTCCAGCTTAGGTGCAGCAGCCGGAATTCTGGTAGGAATGTATTATCAGGCTGTTTATCCTATGATGGGATTTATGACTGGACTTAAGGCATTTGTTGCTGCAGTTTTGGGTGGTATAGGTTCTATTCCTGGAGCAATGCTGGGAGGACTGGTTTTGGGAATAAGTGAAAGTTTAGGTGCAGCTTATATTTCATCAGGGTTTAGGGATGGGATTGCCTTTATTATCCTTATACTCATACTACTTATTAAACCTTCAGGAATACTGGGCAAAGTTACACAGGAGAAGGTTTAAGGGGGTGTTTTAGTAATGTTTTTTAAGGTTTTACTTAACTTAACTATAGCTGCACTAGTTTTATATATCGTAGTTAAATTTTTATCGATGTTGTTCGATCAAGTGACTTTCTGGGTTACATCGCTTGAGGAGAAAAAGCGCCGTTATTTGCTGGGGGGGTTTGGAATATTTTTGATAGCTTTACCATGGCTTACTGCAGGAAATCCTTATCTTTTGCGAACAATTTTGATAGTGGGTATATATATTATTTTGGCTTTAAGCTTAAACCTCATTATAGGTTTCGCGGGACAGTTGTCTATTGGACATGCTGCCTTCTATGCAATAGGAGCATATACTACAGCTTTATTAACGGTTTCCTTAGGATTAAATTTTTGGTTAGCTTTTATTTTAAGTTTTGTAGTTGCAGGACTTTTTGGCTTCCTGCTGGGGGTTCCTATCTTGCGTCTTAAAGGGGACTATTTAGCCATTGCTACTATAGGTTTTGGAGAAATTGTACGGCTGGCCCTTATAAATGGTGGAGACATAACCAGGGGACCTGCGGGAATACCGGGAATTCCTTCCCCAAGTATTTTTGGTTTTGTTTTTAATGATAATATAAGTTGGTATTATTTTATATACCTTATGGTGGTAATTACAGTCATCATTTCTTATAACCTTTTAAATTCGAGATTGGGAAGAGGTCTGATTGCTATTCGGGATGATGAAATAGCGGCAGAGGCTATGGGAGTTAAGCCTTCATATCTTAAGATACTGGTTTTTACCCTGGGAGCTGCTTTGGCAGGTATAGCAGGATCGATATTTGCCAGCTATATACATTATGTCAATCCCGATAGCTATACTTATTTAGAATCAGTAACTATGCTTATGATGGTAGTTTTAGGTGGTATTGGAAGTATTCCTGGAGTTATAGTGGGAGCTGCCATACTGGCTATATTACCGGAAATGCTGCGAACAGTCGAACTTTATCGTTTTGCTATATATGGGCTTCTCTTGATTATTATGATGATTGCAAGACCGGAAGGTATGATAAGTATGACCAGTCTGAGAGGAGGGAAAAAACCATCATGGCAATTCTTGAAGCTCGGAAAGTTACTAAAGCCTTCGGAGGATTAAAGGCGGTTTCTAATGTTGATCTGATAGTGGAAGAAGGCCAGATTGTAAGCCTTATCGGACCAAACGGAGCAGGTAAAACTACATTTTTTAATTTGATTACAGGTATATATGATGTTACCGAAGGTAGTATTACTTTTATGGGTAAACCCTTAAAAGGATATAAGCCTTATGATATAACAAAGCTGGGAATTGCCCGTACTTTCCAAAATATAAGGCTATTTTCATCTATGACAGTTTTAGACAATGTGAAGGTTGGACAATATTGCAGAACTAAAACCGGAATATGGGGGGCTTTGGCGAAGCTTCCTATTGCCCGGTTTGAAGAAAAGGAAGTAGAAAAAAAGTGCATGGAAAAGTTAGAGTTTTTAGGAATGGATAAATATGCTGACGAAATTGCGGTTAATTTACCTTACGGGGATCAGCGCAAGGTCGAAATTGCCAGGGCTTTAGCTACTGAACCTAAGCTTTTGCTCTTGGATGAACCGGCGGCAGGGATGAATTCGACGGAAAAAGAAAATATGATGAAAATTATCAGACAAATCAGCGACAGTGGTTATACTGTTTTCTTGATTGAACATGACATGAAAATGGTCATGAAAATTTCGGATAAGGTAGCTGTTTTAGATCATGGTGAAAAGATTGCCGAAGGCCTTCCCGAAGAAATTCAACGTAATGAACGGGTTATTGCAGCTTATCTAGGACAGCAGGGGAGGGAAGCAAATGCTTGAAGTTAAGAATTTAAATGCTCATTATGGTGCTATTCATGCTCTAAAAGGGATAAGCTTTACGGTAAATAAAGGGGAAATTGTTACCCTTATTGGGAGTAACGGGGCGGGAAAAAGCACAACTTTAAATTCTATTTCTGGACTTATAAAAAATCGCAAAGGAAGTATAAAATTTGAAGATGAAGAAATTATAAAATGTCGTACAGATGAAATTGTAAAAAGAGGGATTGTACAGGTCCCAGAAGGAAGGAGAATTTTTGCTGAACTTACGGTGGAAGAAAACTTGAAAATGGGAGCTTATCTCCGCAATGACAGTGACGGTGTAAAAAAAGATATGAAAAAAGTATTTGATATGTTCCCGCGATTAGCAGAACGAAAAACCCAGTTAGGAGGCACTTTATCAGGCGGTGAGCAGCAGATGTTGGCGATTGCAAGGGCTCTTTTAAGTAAACCTAAGCTATTAATGTTGGATGAGCCTTCTATGGGTTTAGCTCCGATAATAGTTGAACAAATATTTGCTTTTATAAAAGAAATGAATGAAAAGGATGGGCTTACTATTCTATTAGTCGAGCAAAATGCTAATATGGCACTAAGTATTGCTCACCGCGGATATGTTTTAGAAACAGGAAACATAGTTTTAAGTGATACAGCTGAAAAACTGCGTACCGATGATGAAGTGAGGAAAGCTTATTTAGGAGAAGGTTAGGAAACTAGACCCCGCTTTGATGGGGTCTAGTTTTTTATTTTTTTAGAAAATCCTGCTGCGAAAAGCTGAACTTCAACTTGTTTTCTGATATTGTTTAAGAATTCAGCATAAAGCTGTTTTTGCTCTTCTAATTCTGCTTCTGTTAAGCCTTCATTTTTCTTTTTGTGTGCCAGTTCGTTTATGCGTTTTATTTTCTCCTCAGTTATTTTAGGTTCATTTTCATTGTTATTGTTTATCATTATTGTCCTCCTTAGCTTAAAATTTTCTGTATACTCGAAAGTCTATAATAAAAAAAGAAAATTATCCACCAAAAATGCTGAATTTTAGTTATAATGAATTTTATAATTTGAGTTAATTTTAATTTTATTAAAGTAATATGCAGGAGGAAAAATGGCGGTTTGGCAATTAAAAAGTTTTAACTATAAAGACGCAGAAGTTTTAAAAAATAAACTCGATATATCATTGCCTTTTGCAGCTTTGCTTACTCAAAGAGGAATTAACAGCGAAGAGAAAGCCCGTAAATTTTTGTTTGGCGGACTTAAAGATTTGATTTCTCCTTATGATATTAAGGGTATAAATGAAGCAGTGGTAAGGATTAAAAAAGCAGTAGAAAGTCAGGAAAAGATTGTAGTATATGGCGATTATGATGTAGATGGGGTATGCAGTACGGTAATTATGCTTAAGTGCCTAGAATATTTGAACTGTAAGGCGGATTATTATATCCCGGATCGCTTTACTGAAGGGTATGGAATGAATGAAGAAGCAGTTGTTAAGCTGGCAGAGTCAGGTTATAACCTGATTATAAGTGTTGACTGTGGAATAAGTTCAGTTAAAGAAGTGGAAAAAGCAAAAGAGATGGGGCTGGATGTTATAATAACTGACCATCATACTCCTCCTTCAGTTTTACCTGAGGCTGAGGTTATTATAAATCCTAAACTGGATGTAATTGAAGATGTTTTTAACCTTTCAGGAGCCGGGGTAGTATTTAAATTAGCTCAGGCTTTAGTAGGGGATAAAGCTCATGATTGGCTGGAATTGGCTGCTTTAGCTACTGTGGCTGATATTATGCCCCTTACAGGTGATAATCGGATTATAGTTAAGGAAGGGTTGAAAAGGCTTAAATTTACTAGAAATGCGGGGTTAAAAGCCCTTTTAAATAAAACCGGCCTGGCTGATAAAGAGGATATTACTCCCTGGCATTTAAGCTTTATTATAGCTCCCCGCATCAATTCTGCAGGCCGGCTTGATAAGGCTGATAAAAGTATTGAGCTGTTTTTGAGTGATGATGAGGATAAATGTAATGAACTGGCTGAAATGTTATGCAATTTAAATAATGAGCGCAGGAGTTTGGAAGAAAGTATTGGAAAAGAAGCAGTTTTAAAGATTGAAAATGAAGTTGACCTCTCTAAAGAAAAAATAATTGTAGTTGCCGGTGAAAACTGGCATCATGGTGTAATAGGCATTGTTGCTGCGCGCATATGTGAAAAATATAACAGACCGGCTATATTGATATCATGGGAAGGAGATAAAGGAAGAGGTTCAGGGAGAAGTATAGAGGATATAAGCCTATATGATGCTTTATCATCATGCAGTTCTGAGCTTATTCATTTTGGTGGACATAGAATGGCGGCAGGCTTTAGTATACAGAAGGATAAATTTAATGCTTTTAAAAATAAATTACATGCCTGGGCTGAAACAAATATTACTGAATCTTCATTTGAATCTTTTTGTTTGATTGACTATGAATTACAACCTGAAGATATAAGCTGTAAGCTTTTGGATGAGTTGGAAATGCTTAAACCGTATGGGGAAGGAAATGATGTGCCTTATTTTATGTTCCGAAGAATGGAAATTGCCTCGATTAATTTGGTAGGCAAAGATAAGGAACATGCGAAAATTAATTTAACCCCAGGGGAATTTTCAGCAGTTGCTTTTGGCAGACCTGATTTTTTTGAGCTTCCCTGGAAGGAATGTTATCATGATTTAGTTTTTTCCCTTGATTATAATGAGTTTAGAGGGAATAAGAGCATTCAGCTTAAAATAAAAGAAATGAAGCCTTCTTTTTTGCCGGACAACCTTCTTTTATTGCCTGATAGGTTTAAGTCAAATATTGATATTGTTGAAAAATGTTTGGCTGAGATAAAAAAGCAAAAACCGGTTATTTTACTTTATCCTACTTACAGGGTTTTGAAAAAGCATAAAATTCAGCTGGAGTTATTTTTTAAATCGGAGGTATTATGCGAGCTTCATGGGAGAATATCTTTAGAAAAAAGAAATGAGATAAAAAAGAGACTTATAGATGGCAACAATAAGATTTTTTTGATGACCAAGGCCTTTTTTGACTATATGGTTAAAAAAGGAGATTTAGATAGGTTGCCCCTTATTATTCAGGTCATGTTAAAAGGAAGTTTTGATTCTGGCTATACCCTTATGCACTTTGATGAAAGGAAGAAGAAGCGATTTTTTAATATAAAATGGATGAAGGATTGGCAATATACAGAACCTAAAAAAGTTTTAATGTATACTAACCGCAAAAGCACTGTTCAACTGTGGAAAGAAAAGATTCCTGATTTATTGATAGAAGCAGGAGAAGATAATCTAAGGATACGGGAAGGGCTGCGCCGTGGTTTTTCTTACGGTGATAAGGGAGTATTATTGACCGATGGGGCAGCAGGAATTTCTGTTTATGGTTTGGACGAATTGGTTTTTGCCGATATGCCTTTAAATATTTATGAGGCTTTGATGGTTACGGAACAGATTGTTGCAGCAGACGAGGTTAGGTCTATTGCACTTTTTAATCCGGAAAAAATATATGAACATGATGATTTTTTAAAAAGAAATTATCCCGATCTTGATACTGTTAAAAAAGTGTTGGTTTATTTGTTGCAAGCTGGAAAAAATCCGCTCTGTTTTGAAATAGATAAACTGGCAGCAGATATTTCGAATTTTGTTGCGAGAGAGATGAAACCTTCTGATTTAATTCCTGTTTTTTATATTCTTATTGATCTAGGCTTGTGTCAGATCAGAAAAAAAGGTAATATTATGAAAATAAAGCTTATTAAACCGAATGTTTCTAAAATTGATATTTCTGATTCTCCTTATTATTTAGAGGGATTGGCAGAGAAGAAAGCGTTTTGTGAGTTCAAGAGTGAGATAATCAGATTTTGGCGTGGTGATGATAATGGGCCCGGAAAAAATAATTGAAAAAATAAAATCATATGCTCCCGATGCAGATATTGAACTGATTGAAAGGGCATATAACTGTGCTCAGGCAGCTCATGCTGGACAAAAAAGGATATCGGGAGAGCCTTATATCATTCACCCGGTAGAAGTAGCACTTATTCTGGCTGATTTGGAACTTGATGTAGAAACAATTGCTGCAGCTTTACTTCACGATGTTATTGAAGATACCCATCTTACTTACTTTAATATCGCAGATGAGTTTGACGAGGAAATTGCCCTTTTAGTTGATGGAGTAACTAAGCTCAGTCGTATAAATTTCAAATCTAAAGAGGATGCCCAAGCGGAAAACCTGCGCAAGATGTTCATTGCTATGGCTAAAGACATAAGGGTTATTTTGATAAAACTGGCCGATCGTCTTCATAATATGCGCACTTTGCACTACCATCAAAGTGAGGAAAAACAAAAGGAAATTGCCCGTGAAACCCTGGAGATTTTTGCTCCTTTAGCGCACAGGCTAGGGATTTTTAAGATAAAGTGGGAGCTCGAGGATTTAGCCTTTTATTATCTTGATAAAGAAATGTACTATGAAATTGCTAAAAGATTAAAACAAAAGCGCAAAGAAAGAGAAGAATATGTTCATGAATTGATTGAACAGATTAGAAGAGGAATAGGGGAAATAGGCATTGAAGCTGATATTGCAGGAAGGCCTAAGAATATTTACAGTATTTATAAAAAAATGGTAAAACAAAATAAAGATATTGATGAGATTTATGACAAGATTGCAATAAGGGTTATAGTAAATGATGTAAGAGATTGCTATGGTGTTCTGGGAATAATCCACACTATGTGGAAGCCTCTTCCTGGAAGATTTAAGGATTATATTGCAACCCCTAAACCAAATATGTACCAATCTTTGCATACTACTTTAATAGGCAAAGGGGGAGAACCTTTTGAGGTGCAGATAAGAACCTGGGAAATGCACCGTACTGCTGAGTATGGAATTGCTGCCCACTGGAGGTATAAAGAGGGGGATAATCCGAAAGAGAAAAAATTCGATGAAAAGCTTTCCTGGCTCAGGCAGTTTTTAGAATGGCAGCAGGATGTCAAAGATACCCGGGAATTTATGGAGTCTCTTAAGATTGACCTTTTTGATGATACAGTTTTTGTATTCACTCCTAAGGGAGCAGTTATTGAGCTTCCTAAAGGAGCGTGTCCAGTGGATTTTGCCTACCGGGTGCATACTGAAGTAGGGCATCAATGCATAGGAGCAAAGGTTAACGGCAGAATAGTTCCTCTTGATTACCCCCTGGGGAATGGTGATATAGTTGAGATTATAACTTCAAAACATTCTCCGGGACCGACCTATGACTGGCTTAACTTTGTAAAAACTTCAACTGCTAAAAGCCGAATTAAACAGTGGTTTAACCGGGAAAAAAGGCAAGGCAATATAATTAGAGGAAGGGATATTTTAGAGAAAGAACTTAAGAGGAAGCACTTTGATCCCAGAGAACTTATGAAAGAAGCAAAGCTTACCGAGGTAGCTAAAAAGTTTAATTTAAATAGTGCTGACGATCTTTTAGCTGCTGTAGGGGATGGAGCTATAACTCCTAATCAGGTGGTAAACCGCCAGAAAGAATTGTTTTTTCCGGGTACCCATGTTGAAGATATAATTCAGCTAGCAAATGTTAACCAGAGGACAGTTACTAGGAACCGCGATACCGCTGCTTTACGGATAAAAGGAGTAGATGATGTAGCTATTAGGCTTGCCCGCTGCTGTAATCCTCTGCCGGGAGATAGGGTAGCTGGATATATAACTAGAGGCCGTGGGGTTTCTGTTCATCGTCAGGATTGTCCTAATCTGCAGAATTATCTTAAAAATGAGCCTGACCGGATTATTGAGGTAGAATGGTCAGATGATAGAGGAATGTTTAATGTAGAAATTGAAGTGAAAGCTTATGACCGTGATCGTTTGACTACTGATGTTATGACAGTAATTGCTGATATGAAAATTCATATCAATTCCGTTTATTCACGGGTTACTAAAAATGACGAAGCAGTAATTAATCTTAAACTGGAAATTAAAGATATCGAGCGTTTATATGCTGCTATGCAGAGAATAAGAAAAGTAAAGGATGTCGTAGAAGTACGGCGTGTTTTACCAGGTGAAGTAAGGAGTGAATAAGATTGCGAGCAGTTGTACAGAGAACCAATCACAGCATGGTTACAGTGGAAGGGCAGGTCAAAGGCGAAATAAAACAAGGGTTGACTGTTTTATTAGGTATAAAAAAAGGGGATACCGAAAAAGATGCGGAGTATATAATTGATAAAATTGTTAATCTTCGTATATTTGAAGATGAAAAGGGAAAGATGAATCTTTCCCTTTTGGATGTGGGGGGAGAAATTCTTTTGGTTAGCCAATTTACATTATATGGAGATGCCAGAAAAGGAAGAAGACCTAGTTTTACTGAAGCCGAATTGCCGGAGAAAGCTCAGGAATTATTTGATTACAGCCTAGAAATTTTACGAAGTATGGATATAAAAGTAGAAACCGGGGTTTTTGGAGCTGATATGAAAGTACTTATTGAAAATGATGGGCCCTGTACTATTCTTTTAGATAGTGAACGGTTATTTTAGTGAAAACATAAATAGGGGGAGAAAATAAGTGATACTTAAAGCTTTGGAAATTAATACGGTAGGTGTTAATTGTTATATCGTGGGCTGTGAGGAAACCAAAGAGGTTGCAGTTATAGATCCAGGGGGAAACCCCAGGGCAATTTTGAATTTGCTGCAGCAGGAAAATCTGAAAGCAGTTTATATAATAAACACCCATGGACATGTAGACCATATTGGGGGGAACCGGGGGGTTAAGGAAGCTACTGGAGCAGAGATACTTATTCATGAAGCTGATGCCAAGATGCTTACCAGTGCGGTAGCTAACTTTTCCATTCTGTTTGGGGGTAAAATAACCAGTCCACCGGCTGATAAGCTGCTTAAAGATGGTGATATAATAAAAATAGGCAATACCGTAGAATTGAAAGTTATTCATACCCCGGGGCACAGTCCAGGAAGCATATGCTTGAAAACTGGTGATGTTATATTTGTTGGTGATACCCTTTTTCAGGGATCAGTAGGAAGAACTGATTTTCCAGGAGGTTCTCATAAGCAGCTTATTACCAATATAAAGGAAAAGCTTCTGTGTTATGATGATGATGTGATATGTTATCCCGGACATGGACCAGCTACTACCATTGGATTTGAACGCACACATAATCCATTTTTATAGAAAAAACTCTTTACAAATGTGAATTTATATGACACAATACTAAACAAATATATCAAGTCAATATCCTGTGAAATGCGATGAAAAAGTAAAGTAGGTTTGTGGAATTATCCAGAGAGGAGATGCCGTAGGCTGGAAGCATCTCTATAAGGAAGCAAACTGAAGTTCACTTTGGAGCACCCGGCTGAAACATTTGCAAGTAGGTTGTGGCGGAACTCTCACCGTTAAAAGAGAGGGGATATCGGATAAAACCTGTATCCTTTAAAGAGCGGGCCTTAATGGCAAATTGGGTGGTACCGCGGGAAGATAAAAGCTTCTCGTCCCATAGGGATGAAAAGCTTTTTTTATTTAAGGTAAGGTTATATCCCGTATCCTTAAAAGAGCGGGCGTTTTGCCAAATAGGGTGGTACCGCGGGAGCATAAAACCTCTCGTCCCTTATTTAGGGATGAGAGGTTTATTTATTGTAAAGAAAGGGTGGTTATAATGAAAAATTTAGCGGCTAAATACGGCAGAGAGATGCTGGTTTTACGCTCCAGTAAAAAAGATAATACGGTGATAAATATAAAAGGGTGTGCTATCGGAGGAGAGGAGATTGTTGTAGTAGCTGGACCCTGTGCAGTAGAAAATGAGGAAATCTTAAAAGAAACGGCATTTAAGGTTAGAGGATCAGGTGCTGTTATTCTGAGGGCTGGTGCTTATAAACCTAGAACTTCTCCATACAGCTTCCAAGGTCTGGGAGAATCTGGACTTAAGATACTGGCAAAGATAGGAGAAGAAATGAATATGCCGGTAGTAACTGAAGTTATGGATACAGAGGATATACCTTTAGTAGCTGAATATGCTGATATTTTACAGGTAGGTGCACGCAATATGCACAATTTTGCCCTTTTGCGCAAATTAGGAAGAATAGATAAACCGGTAGTGTTGAAACGTGGACTTTCAGCTACGATTGAGGAGTGGCTTTTAGCGGCAGAATATATATTAGCCGGAGGCAATGAAAAGGTTATTTTGTGTGAAAGAGGTATAAGAACTTCTGAACCATGGACCCGAAATACCCTGGATTTGTCAGCTGTGGCTCTGGTTAAGGAGTTGTCTCATTTACCTGTTTTAGTTGATCCAAGTCATGCAACTGGTATAAGAAATTTGGTTATGCCAATGGCACGGGCAGCAGTCGCAGCTGGTGCAGATGGCATTATGGTTGAAGTGCATCCCAATCCTGATAAGGCCTTATCAGATGGGGAACAGTCGTTGACTCCGCGCGATTTTAGCCTCATGATGCGTGATCTCGAAGAAATAGCTAGAGCTTGCCGGAGGAGGCTGAGATAAGGTGTGTTATGCGGTTTTAGGACCTAAAGGGAGTTTCAGTGAAGATGCAGCTCATCTATACTGGCCGAAGGCAGATGAGATATATGTAGCATCGAGTATAAATGAGCTTTTTGAAAGGTTGATTAACGGCGAAGTAGATGATATTTTAACTCCTATTGATAATACTCATGCAGGATCAATTGACAATACTATACAGGCTTTGAATGATTATAATGTGAGTATACATGGCGAGATAGTGCTTGATATCGAGCAGTGTTTATTGAGCAGTCATGATTATAAAATAGAGGAACTGGAACTTTTGGTATCCCATCCTGCTGCTCTTATGCAGTGCAGCAGTTTTATAGAAAAAAATCTTCCCCATATAAGAACTGAGATAACTTCAAGCACTACCCGTGCTGTGCAAATAGTTAAAGAAGAGGAGAAAAAGGCAGCGGCAATAGGTAGCAGATATGCAGCTTCTCTTTATGATATGAAAATATTGTTTTCAGGTATAGAGAACAGTTTTAATAAAACTCGCTTTATTCATGTAAAGAGAGCGGAAGAGATTAAATATAAAGGAGAAAAAGGAAGCCTTATTTTTAGCCTGGATAATAAACCTGGTGCATTATACAAGGCTTTACAGGTTTTTGCCCGAAAAAATATAAATTTAGTTAAAATTGAGTCCCGGCGCAGTTGTAAAATAGAAGATAGTTTTGCCTTTTATATTGAATTTGATAATTCTTTTTCCAGGGTTTCTGTTAAGGAAATATTAGATGATTTAGCTGTATACAGCAAGGATATAAAATTTTTGGGTATGTACAAGAAGAAGGGATAGGAGGAAGAAAATTGCTTATATATATGAACTTGACTCCGGTTGTTCTTTATGATTATGTTCATGAACTTGTCAGAATGGGCTATCCAGGTGCCGAAATTACCCTGGAACCATCTTTGGATGTTGAAACAGTAATTACTGTTTCAGCACATAAGGAAGATAATGTTTTAGTATTTGCCGGTGAAATAAGACAGGAGGAAAAGACAACGGATTTAAGCTATCTTTATAACCTGCCGGATGAAAATGAACAAAATGAAATGCATAAAGCGGCGCGAATTTTTATCTTTAAGCTTTTGCATAAACATTTGGGTAAAAGGGTTAATACCTATGGAATACTTACCGGGGTCAGGCCGGTAAAGCTGGTTCATCGCTTTTTAGATAAAGGTTATCTGCCAGATGCTATTAAGGAAATACTTAAGGAAGAGTATCTGCTTCAAGAGGATAAGGCTGAGCTTTTAACCGAGGTAGCTTGTAATAATCGGTCTTATCTTTTGAATAAAGACGAAGCACATAAGCTGGTAAGTATTTATATAGGGATTCCTTTTTGTCCCAGCCGCTGCTATTATTGCTCTTTTCCAGGGGCGGTACTGAGAAGTTATGAAGATGAAATCCCTCCTTTTCTTAAGGCATTAACTTTTGAAATAGAAGCTATAAGCGCTTTTCTTAATAGGAAACAGGTGAAAGTTCAGACTATTTATATAGGCGGAGGCACCCCTACAGTGCTTTCTGAAAAAGATACTGAGTATTTGTTCAGATTAATAAAAGATAATTTTATTTCTGTTTGTACTTCAGAAATTACTGTAGAGGCGGGCAGACCTGACACTCTTACTTATTCCAAGTTAAAGATTTTAAAAGAGGCCGGAGTGAATCGGGTTTGCATTAATCCTCAATCTATGCATGATGCAACTCTTAGAGCTATCGGCAGAAATCACGATGTGAAAGGGGTGGTAGAAGCTTTCGAGTGGGCACGTAAAGCCGGGATTGAAAATATTAATATGGATATTATTGTAGGCTTGCCTGGAGAAGGCTTAAAAGAAAATGCGCACACAGCAGAGAGAATTTTACTTTTGCAACCTGAAAATGTTACTGTTCACACCCTAGCAGTCAAAAGAGGAGCCAAAATGGCAGAAAAAGAGGGGAAAACTGTAAGTAAAAATCAGATTGAAAAGGTCCAGAAAGGTGTTAAATATTTTTCTGATGTTCTAAATGAAGCAGGATATATTCCTTATTATTTATATCGACAAAAATATATGCAGGCCAGTATGGAAAATACCGGTTTTTCCAAAAATGACAGGTTTTGCTTATATAATATTCAGATGATTGAAGAGAGGCAAACTATTATCGGTTTGGGGGGAGGAGCAGCCAGCAAGTTTGTAAACTCGGAAGATTGGACTTTGAGTTCTCTTTACAACCCTAAAAATCCTGAAGTATACTGTGAGACAGTTTACAACCTTGTGAATCGCAAAGTTGACAAGCTAAAATGCTTAAATTAGAATTATCAAGGAATAACTTAGTCTGGAGGATAAAAAATGCAAGTAAAAGCCCCACGGGGGACTTATGACATTTTACCCCCTGATTCATCTAAATGGCATTATCTAGAGAAAATTCTGCGTGAGACTGCTGCCCTTTTTGGGTATCGTGAAATAAGAACACCAGTTTTTGAACATACTGAGCTTTTCGAACGCGGAGTAGGAGAAAGTACGGATATAGTAAATAAGGAAATGTATACTTTTATCGATAAGTCAGAGCGCAGCCTTACTTTGAGGCCAGAAGGGACGGCTTCGTGTGCCAGGGCTCTGGTGGAACACAGCCTTTACAACGGGCTTTTGCCGGTTAAATGGTATTATATTGGACCTATGTTTCGTTATGACAGGCCAGAGACAGGAAGATTCAGGCAATTTCACCAGTTTGGAGTAGAGGCTTTTGGCAGCAATAGTCCTTATATTGATGCTGAAGTTATTATTCTTCTGGTAGAAATTTTAAATAAACTGGGCTTGAAAAACTATGAACTACACTTGAATTCGGTAGGATGTTCAGTATGCCGCAAGGAGTATCGTGAAAAACTGATTTCTTATATTACTCCCGTAAAAGATAGGCTGTGTCCTGATTGTCGTAGCCGTTACCAGAAAAATCCTTTGCGGGTTTTAGATTGCAAGAATGAAGCTTGCCATCAGGCTATTGCAGGCTATCCGACTATTTATGACAGTTTATGTGATGAATGCAGAGAACATTATGCTTCGGTAAGAAAGGCATTAGATGATAATGGGGTATCCTATAAGCATGATGATAATCTGGTAAGAGGATTAGATTATTATACTAATACTGCATTTGAGGTACATATACCGGGAATTGGCGCTCAAAGTGCGGTAGGTGGTGGAGGAAGGTATAATGGCCTGGTAAAAGAATGTGGAGGCCCTGATGTTCCAGGAATAGGCTTTGCCCTGGGTATGGAAAGACTTTTATTAGCTCTGGATAATTTCGATGATTTGAACAAAAGAATGACTGATGTTTTTGTGGCAGTTATGGAGGGACAATACGAGGATATAGGGGTAAAGATACTTACAGATTTGCGTCGTGCAGGTATAAGGGCAGATAAAGATTATACCGGAAAAAGTCCTAAGGCGCAGATGAAATATGCGGATAAGCTTGGTGCTAAACTGGTGATATTATTGGGCGAAGATGAAGTAAAAAATAGATTTCTTACCGTAAGAAATATGAAAACTAAAGAACAGGTGAAAGTAGGACATGATGAGATTATCGATTTCATAAAACGTGAATTAGAGGTTAGTTAGGAGGAAAAGGGTTGATGAAGAGAACTCACAGTGCAACAGACCTTGATGTTGTTAATGTAGGCCAGGAAGTAGTTTTAAATGGCTGGGTTGATACCAGAAGGGATCATGGAGGACTTATATTTATTGATCTCAGGGATCGTTCTGGTATAATTCAGGTTGTTTTTAGTCCAGAAGTAAATGAAGAGGCTTTTCGTTTGGCTGAACAGGTGAGAAGTGAATATGTGATTGCTGTAAAAGGAAAAGTTTGTTTAAGGCCGGAAGCTACTGAAAACCCAAATCTGAAAACCGGGAAGATTGAAATATATGCGGAAGAGATGGAAGTTTTAAGTCCTTCTAAAACCCCGCCTTTTTATATAGAAAATGGGATTGATGTAGATGAAAATTTACGGCTTAAATATCGTTATATTGACCTCAGACGTCCGGAAATGCGGGATAATTTAATATTAAGGCATAGAGTTGTAAAAACTATAAGGGATTATTTGGATGGTAAAGGATTTGTTGAAATCGAAACCCCTATTCTTACCAAAAGCACTCCGGAAGGAGCACGGGATTATTTAGTTCCCAGCCGGGTACACCCGGGTGAGTTTTTTGCTTTGCCTCAATCCCCTCAGATTTTTAAACAATTGCTTATGGTGGCGGGAATGGAAAAATACTTTCAAATAGCCAGATGTTTCCGCGATGAGGATTTAAGGGCAGATCGCCAGCCAGAGTTTACCCAGCTTGATATGGAAATGTCTTTTATAGACGAAGAAGATGTATTCAGCCTGATTGAAGAAATGATGGCACGTATTTTTGAAGAAGGAATAGGGAAAAAGCTTGAAATTCCTTTTAGAAGGATCTCATATGATGAAGCTATGAAAAAATATGGCTCTGATCGGCCTGATCTGCGTTGTTCTTGGGAAATTGTAGAGATTACCGACCTGGTAAAAGATGTGGAGTTTAAAGTTTTTTCTTCTGCCATTCAAGCGGGGGGCGTAGTCCGGGCTTTAAATGCTAAAACCTGCGGCAGTTTTTCGCGCAAGGAAATTGATGACTTAACTAAGATTGCCGTGGAAAATGGAGCCAAAGGTTTGGCCTGGATAATAGTAGCAGAAAATGAGCTTAAATCTCCTATAACTAAATTTTTTACCGAAGAACAGATGAACAACATCCTTAAGCAGCTCAATGCCGAACCTGGTGATTTACTGCTTTTCAGTGCTGATACCCATGAGACGGTAGCAAGGGTTTTGGGAACCCTGCGCCTTGAACTTGCCCGCAGGCTCAATCTTATTGATGAAGATGAACTGAATTTTGTGTGGGTAGTGGACTTTCCACTTTTAAAATATGATGAAGAGGAAAAAAGATATGTAGCTGTACATCATCCTTTTACTTCTCCGCGTCTGCAGGATGTGGATATTTTAGAAAGCAAGCCTGAACAGGTTAAAGCCAGAGCTTATGACCTGGTGCTCAATGGTACTGAAATCGGGGGTGGAAGTATAAGAATTCATCAGCGCGATCTACAGGAAAGGATGTTTGCTCTTTTAGGTCTTAGCATGGAAGAAGCACGGGAAAAATTTGGGTTTATGCTGGAAGCCTTTGAATACGGAACTCCACCTCATGGGGGTATTGCTTTTGGTATTGACCGCCTAGTCATGATAATGGCTAAGCGAAATAGCATAAGAGATGTTATTGCATTCCCGAAAACGCAAAGTGCTTCTTGTCCGCTTACTAATGCACCTTCTGCGGTTGCTCCCAAACAGTTAAGGGAATTGCATATAAAGATAAGAGAAAAGTAAAAATTGTCTGTAAATACAGGAATATAATTACAGAGGAGCTTTATTGAAGAAAATAGGATTATATGATATTATTTAGCTAGCAAATGTAAAAAAAACAGCAATCCCTGCTGTGTGCGTGAAAAGTCGTAAGTTTTTGCCAACACCAACATAAAGGGAGCCTGGACTCTGTATGTGGCGTAGAAGCCTCTTGTTTTGAGGGGACCTACAAAGCATGCAGGAGGGCACCCACTTGACCTTTGAGGTTTAAACTACGACTTGTCACGGCTCGGTGGGGTTTTTTGTTTATTTTAAGAATTTTGATAAAGTAAAAAGGAGTAAAAACGATGCAGAGGCGTTTTCAGCGTACTGAATTATTAATAGGCAGTGAAAATATGCAAAAGCTTGAAAATGCAACCGTTGCAATAATCGGACTAGGAGGAGTAGGTTCTTATGCAGCAGAGGCAGTAGCTAGAGCAGGAGTAGGCAAGATTGTTCTGGTAGATCACGATGTAGTGGAGGAGAGCAACATCAACCGTCAGCTGCCTGCTTTAAGTTCGACTGTAGGCAAGCTTAAAGTTGAGGTAATGCAACTCAGGATTAAAGATATCAACCCTGAAGTTAACTTGAAGATTTTCCCTTTGCGTTATACTTCTTATACCAGTCGTGATATTTTAGAAAAACCGCTTGATTATGTGATTGATGCCATTGATTCTTTACAGGACAAGGTACACCTCATAAAGACCTGCATGGAAGAAAACATTAAAGTAGTAAGTTCTATGGGGGCTGCCAACCGTTTAAACCCTCAGATGTTGAAGATAGGAGATATCAGTGAAACCAGGATTTGCCCTGTGGCTAAGAAGGTGCGGCATGAACTGCGCAAATCAGGTATTTTAAAAGGAGTAACTGTAGTGTATTCTGAAGAAGTTCCGGTGAAAACAGATTATAATGGAGAAACACGCTTGGGCAGTATAAGTTATGTTCCTGCTACAGCTGGGCTTCTTTTGGCCAGCTGTGTCATAAACGCCATCATAGAAAATAAGGTTTAAACAGGTATTGGTTAAGGGAGATAAGAGGTATGGCTGGTACTGACAAATTCCTGAATGAAATATATGATGTTTTATTAGCTTTTTTTGGACCTAGGGGGTGGTGGCCGGGAGAAAGCAGATGGGAAATAATGGTTGGAGCAGTTTTGACTCAGGTAGTAGCCTGGAAAAATGTTGAAAAGGCGATTGCTAATTTGAAAAAGGAGGGGTTATTAGAGCTGGAAAGCCTTTATGAGGCTGAAGAAGAGAAAATAGCTGATCTTATAAAGCCGGCTTTATATCACAGGCAGAAGGCTAAAAAGCTTAAGGTTTTATCCGGATATGTAATGGATAATTACCATGGTGATTTAGATTTAATGTTTAAAAAAGACCTTTATGTTTTAAGAAGGGAGCTTTTAGACCTCTGGGGGATAGGACCTGAAACAGCAGATTCTATTTTGCTTTATGCTGGGGATAAGCCTGTATTTGTAGTAGATGCTTATACAATAAGGATATTTTCGCGTTTAGGCATGGTCCATGAAAAAATAAGCTATAAAGAAATGCAGGATTTAATTCAACGAAATTTAGCTTCAGATGTTCAGATGTTCAACGAATACCATGCTTTACTGGTAGCTTTAGGAGCAAATTACTGCTTGAAAAGTAATCCTAAATGCAAAATTTGTCCTTTAAATAATTTTTGCAATTATTTTAAAATAAGCAGGAAAAATAAATGAGGAGGTCGAATAATTTGATTTACTGGGATCAGGAAAAAGAATGTATGCCATTAGAGCAGTTGAGGGAATTACAGCTTAGAAGGCTTAAAGAAACAGTTTATCGCGTATATGCGTTTGTTCCTGCCTATCAAAAAAAGATGGATGAAGCAGGGGTAAAGCCTGATGATATAAAGACTTTAGATGACCTAAAAAAACTTCCTTTTACTACCAAGCAGGATTTAAGAGATAATTATCCGTTTGGTTTATTTGCGGTTCCTATGAGCGAGGTAGTTCGCATTCATTCTTCTTCGGGAACGACAGGCAAACCTACGGTAGTAGGTTATACCAGAAAAGATATAGATATTTGGGCAGAACTTATGGCACGTGCTTTGATAAGTGCGGGTGCAACTAGACATTCGGTTATCCAGAATGCCTATGGATATGGACTTTTTACTGGTGGCTTAGGGGTTCATTATGGAGCAGAAAAAATAGGAGCTTCAGTTATTCCTAGCTCGGGGGGAAATACAAAGAGGCAGATTATGCTGATGCAAGATTTTGGAACTACTATTTTAACCTGTACTCCTTCTTATGCTTTGTTTATGTATGAAGTAATGAAGGAAATGGGGATAGATCCTGCTGATTTGAAATTGAAGGCAGGTATATTTGGGGCTGAGCCTTGGTCAGAGAATATGCGCCGTGAAATTGAAAACAACCTTAAAATAGATGCTTATGATATATATGGTTTGAGCGAGATAATAGGACCTGGAGTTGCCATAGAGTGTTCTTATAAAAATGGCTTACATATTGCAGAAGATCATTTTATTGCTGAAATTATTGATCCTGAAACAGGGGAAGTTTTAGAAGATGGTAGGCAAGGGGAATTAGTAATTACTGCTATAACGAAAGAGGCTTTACCAATTATAAGATACAGAACCCGGGATTTAACTGCTCTTGATCGCACTCCCTGTGCATGTGGCAGAACCCATGTGCGTATGCAGAAGGTCTTAGGTCGTTCTGATGATATGGTTATAATAAGGGGAGTAAATGTTTTCCCATCTATGGTAGAAAGTGTTTTGCTTAATATCCCGGGTGTTGAGCCGTATTACCTTTTAGTAGTTGATCGCCGGGGTAATTTGGATGAATTGGAAGTACATGTAGAAGTATCAGAAAAGATTTTCAGCGATGAAATAAGGAAATTGGAAGAGTTAGAAGATTTGATTCGTCGTGAACTGGAAAGCGCATTAGGTATAGGTGTGAAAGTGCGTTTGGTTGAGCCTAAGTCTATTGAACGCAGTGAGGGCAAAGCTAAGCGGGTTATTGATAGGAGAAAAATTTAAGGAGGGATATTATGGCAAAACAAATATCAGTTTTTCTGGAGAATAAAGCGGGAAGGTTGGCTCATGTTACCAGGGTTTTAGGAGAAGCAGGTATAAATATCAGAGCCCTTTCAATAGCAGATACCTCTGATTTTGGAATTTTGCGTCTCATTGTTTCTGATCCAGATAAGGCATATGAAATACTGAAGGAATCAGGATTTACAGTGAGTGAAACAGAAGTTATAGCTGTTCAGGTTCCTGATTCTCCGGGAGGCCTTGCGGCAGTTTTAGAGCAGATGTCGGAGGAAAACCTGAATATCGAATACTTGTATGCTTTTCTAGGTACCTCGGAAAATAATGCTCTGGTTATCTTCAAAGTAGAAGATATAGAAAAGGCGCGTCAGGCTTTTACGAAGAGGGGAATAAAATTCCTGGATGAAAAGAGGCTTTATCAGCTTTAGATTTTGAACATTTACCAGGTAGAAGGCTTAAGTGTCTTCTACCTGGAAATATTAGTAATTGAAAGTTGATTAAACTCATATATATTTCATGATTACATCTCTAAATATCACACCTTCATCATGGCAAATCAATGTTCATCTGTCATTGTTTTAAATTCCAGCTACTTTAGTAATAACACCACTGCAGTTGAATTTCCTGTCTAGTTTATAGTTCCTGTCAGTATAATATTTACAGCAGTTTATGGGAAAATATAGAAAAGGAGGTGAAGAAATGAAGCAAGCCCTGAGTTTGGGTATTTTGGCAGCTATATTATTCGCAATATTCGTTTATTTTCAGGAACTCATCGGAGCAAGTGCTTTTTATATTGCGGCATTATCTATGGCTATGTTTGCAGTTATTGGCCCTTTTGGCGATTATTTAAAAACCGGGATAGCTATGCTTATAGGAGTAGCAGTAGCTATGGCAGGTATAGTAGTTTTAGCCGGAAAATTCCCGCTTCCGCCTGATAATACAGCCTATATAGCATTGGTATCAGGAATTGCTATATTTGTACTTGTATTATTATCTGCAATTGGTTTAAGAATTGATGCTATGTTTATAGGCTGGGCAGGTTATAATGCTGCTGTTTTCCCGGTTTATTTAACTGATGCTTCATTGCTTGCTG
This sequence comes from Thermosyntropha sp., assembly GCF_017656155.1. Taxonomy (GTDB): domain Bacteria; phylum Bacillota; class Syntrophomonadia; order Syntrophomonadales; family Syntrophomonadaceae; genus Thermosyntropha. Next base: position 43,998 of record NZ_JACDOH010000006.1, read on the forward strand.
AACAGGCGTTGCCGGCTGCGGTCGGGGTAAGTGTTTCTCTGCTCGTAGGTCTGGTGTTATCGCTTATAGTTGTTAGGATTGCCATGGCAGTTAATAAATAATAATGGAAGGAGGGAAGATATTGAATATACGCAGGCAGCCGAATATATACCTAGTGTTATTACTTACCTTGTATCTGGTTTTTATGCCTTCTCAAGCAGCACTGAGTCAGGGGACAGCCAAAGTTATAGACAATGAATTGGTCGTAACCCAGCTTGACGATAATGGTCAGGTAAAGGATATAAAAGTATTAAATCATATTAGGGTTTTTGGCAAAGGTCAGTATACCATTGAAGACCAAACAGGTTTCAAGCTTTCTTCGCTAAGAAATCTTTATAGCAAAGAACCTGTGAGTGAGCAAAATGGTATGATCAAAATATCTGCTGCTATCCCCGGGGATAGACAGTATAAGGATATTTACTACCTGGCTTCCATAGATAAAAAAGAAATATCCCGGATAAATATACCAGTAAGTGTTCAGGTGGAATATTACTTGGATGGCAAAAAAGTAAAAGCCTCTGAACTTACAGGCAAGAGCGGACATTTAAAGATTGTATGCACTTTTGAAAATAAGACTGGGGAGAAGAAGGTGTTAGAATTTACCGATTCGCAGGGAAATCTGGTACAAAAGGAAGCTGAAATTTATACGCCTTATGTAGTTTCTCTTTCTGGTTGGGAATTCAGCAATAAAAAGTTTTCTAATGTCCAGGCTCCAGGCAGGCCAGGAGAGTCTCCAGGTGGAGTAGTGGTAAACATTAAGGATAAAACTGCAGTAAGCTGGACAGTTCCCCTTATTCCGCCTAAATATCCGGCTAAACAGTATATTGTGTTGGAGGCTGATGGAAAAGATATAGAACTTCCCAGCTTCAAAATTGCTGTTATTCCGGTACTTCCTACTACTTCAGAAGTAGATTCGCTTTCTCAGGTACAGCAAAGTCTCTCTATGCTTTATGATGGTTTTGATAAAATTCAAGCCGGAGTAGGTGCAGAAGATAAAGATGCTACTTTGCTATATGGTTTAAAGGCGGTAGAACAAGGGCTGCAGCAGATGAGCAGTGGACTTGGAACTCTTATAGGGAAAGTAAAAATGATGCGTTTTGGACTTTCTAATCCGGCATTTGATGCGGCAAGCTATGATACCTTAAAAGGAACAGATGCCGAAGGAAACACACCCGGAGCTAAAGATGCGGCAGGTCTTATTAAGAAAACCGTAGATGAAAAACTAATTCCCGCATTAGCTGCCCAAAAAATGGTATTAAATGTAATGCAGACTACCATTGGAACTTCGGCTGATCAGGGACAAACTCCTTCGCTCTCAACAAGCTTATATAATGACATTAATTATCTTAAAACGGCTGTAGCCGGTACTCCTGCAGAACAGGTTATAACCGGAGCTATTGAGCCAAAGCTTGCGGCTATGAATCATAATGTAGGAGTATTTAGAGATGGCGGTCAAATGATAACATCCAGCGGTACTGTTGATTTTCCAGCAAGTGTAAGTGCTTTAGAATTAGGAGCTAATATGTTGTCTTCCAGCCTTGGTAAGGTGGATGCTGGATTAGGCCTTATGGTAGCAGGATTAGGAGATATTGATAGAAATGGAAAACCGGTAAAAGCAGTTACTTCAGACGGCAGTCCGGCTACTTTGCTTTATGCTCTGGCGGCTATGCAGGCGGGCATAGATGAAAAAGCACTTCCTGGCATTAAAAAGATTAAAGAAGGAACAGGGGCTATTGGTAGCGGAGCTGGAGAGGCTAAAGAAGCTATTGCCGAAGGCATGAAGACTTTTGCTTCGGTAGGAGCTATTGCAAAAGCTTTAGAAGAAAAAGCTAAAGCTGCTGATACCTTCCTCGGCAAGCCGGAAGGTGCTGAAGGAAGTGTGGCTTATGTTTTCCAGACTCCTGAAGTAAGTAAACAGGCTAATGCAGTTAAATATGGTGCAGGAGTAATCGTTGTGGCTTTAATTATTTTATTTGCAATTGGACGCTCGTCTAAACAGGTTTTTCAGGCTGGCGTTCAGGAAAATGCTTAAAAAATGATAAATTGGAAAATGAGGGGGTAATTTTTGTGAAGAAAAAGATGGTTTTACTGGTTGCGATGATGATGCTCTTTGCTTTTACTGTGGGAGCAGTTGCTGGTTCTACTTCTCAGGTTATCCAGGCAACTTTGGCTAATGACATTAAATTTATGCTCAACGGCAAGGCATGGACTCCTCAGATTGATGGGAATAATGTAAGTCCTATAATTTATAATGGACGTACTTATCTTCCTGCTCGTCCTTTGGCAGAAGCCCTTGGAGTTAAAATAGACTGGGATAACGCAACCAGAACGGTAATATTAGGAGAAGCTCCGGCTGTTCCTCAGCCTGAACCTAAAGAAGAGCCGAAAGATGAACCAAAACCGGAAACTGGAACTGAAACGGAAACAGCAGCCATTACTAATGCTGAAGATACGGCTAAGGCAATAGTAAAAGCATTTGCTCCGGTTAGTGTGAAAATAAGCATTTCTGGTAAAGTAGCAGGTATGGTGCCAGTAGGTGCTGAAGGAAATGCATCTATTGCAGCTGACGGCAAAGCTACAGCTAATATTAAAGGTGATGCCGGACCTCTGGGCAAAAGTGATGTAAATGCGGCTTTGTGTCCTTATTCTGAACTTATTTATGGACCGGAAGCTGCAGCATTAGAAGTGGTAAAAGGAGCTGTTTTTGAAGACAAAGGCGATGTTTATGTTATAACTGTTACTGGCGATACTCCGGATTCTTTATTAGAACTACTTAACAAGGTAAATGATAAGGCTACCTGGTTTGATGTTGAAGGAACTGTTTTAATTACTGTAGATAAGGAAACTAATCAGGTTGTAGATATAACTATCAAAGATGGAACTGCTAAGGTAAATACTCCGCTGGGCGAAAAAGAAGCTACTTATGAAGCAACTTTCACCTATACCTATTAAATTAAACAGCAATAACTTGAATTAAAAAAGGGGCAGCTTTTACAGCTGTCCTTTTTTTATGGATTTGTTGACATAGATTAAGAGTATAACAATATTTTTTAAAATGTATAACTTTGGTTAAAAGGTGCCTGTTATTCTTAAAACTTCTAATTTGGCAGAATTGTTTTGTCGAAATAACAAAAATGATCTTAAATTTTTTTTTTTTTTAAAAAAGAGGTATTTTAATCTTTGAGTAGAATAAAGTGGATTAAAGTGGTGTAAAGTGGTGTAACTTCCCTATAATTTTAAAGGAGAATTTTAATTTATGTTCCTGGGGGAATATCAACATTCGTTAGATGCCAAGGGAAGAATAACGATTCCTGCTAAGTTTCGGGATGGCTTAGGGAATAAATTTATTGCCACAAAGGGCTTGGATAATTGTATATTTCTTTATCCTTTAAACGAATGGCATTTAATTGAAGAAAAACTGCGCCAGCTTCCTCTTACCAGGGCTGATGTAAGGGCATTTGTGCGCTTTTTTTTCTCCGGGGCATCAGAGCTTGAAATAGATAAACAGGGTAGAACAGTTTTGCCTCTTAATCTCAGGGATTATGCACAAATAGAAAAGGATATAGTAATAATAGGAGTAGGATCACGTATTGAGATTTGGTCAGTTGACAACTGGAAAGAATATAATGATAAAGCTGCTTCTTCTTATGAAGAGATAGCAGAAAAACTTGTGGATTTAGGAATATAGGAGTGTTGTGATGCACAAGCCAGTTTTATTGGAGGAAACGATAGAAAATTTGGTGACTGATCCGGGAGGAGTCTATGTTGATTGCACATTAGGCGGAGGAGGACATCTTAGAAGGCTTATGCAGGATTTAAATGATGAGGCAAAAGTCTTTGCTTTTGATAAGGATAAGGAAATTCTTTTCCAAACCCGGACAAAGTTAGATTATTCTAATATCGTTTTTATTCATTCTGATTTTAGATTTCTAAAGGATAAGTTATTGGAGCATGATGTAGAAAAAGTTGATGGTATAATGCTTGACCTGGGAGTATCATCTTTTCAGCTTGATATTAAAGAACGCGGATTTAGCTTTCATGAAGATGCCAGGTTGGATATGAGAATGGATCGGGAGCAGGATTTAACTGCTTGGGATATTGTAAATAATTATGAGGAAGAAGAAATAAAGAGGATTATTTATGATTATGGGGAAGAAAGGTTTGCTCGAAGCATTGCCAGAGCAATCGTTAAATACCGGCAAACTGAATCTATAGATACTACTGCAAAATTAGTTGAAATAATTAAGTCAGCTGTTCCCCCTTCTTATCGCAGGAAGAAGCATCCTGCACGCCGAACTTTTCAGGCTTTGCGTATAGCTGTAAATGGGGAACTTGATGCTTTGAAAGAGGTTTTACCACAGGCAGTTGAAATCTTAAAGCCGGGTGGAAGGCTTTGTGTCATAACCTTTCATTCATTAGAAGACAGGATAGTTAAAAGTTTTTTGCAGGAAAAAGCCAGAGGATGTATATGTCCGCCAGGAATGCCTGTGTGTACATGTGGCAATAAGCCACTCGTAAAACTGATAAATAAAAAGCCGATTGTTCCTGCTGAAAAGGAGTGTTTTGATAATCCGAGAGCACGGAGTGCCAAGCTGAGGGTAGCCGAAAAATTATAGTTCTATGAAAGGGGAGAGGAGAATAGTAATGTTACAGGCAGAATATAAATATACGGATTATACTGGCTATTCAGAAAATTATTCCGAAAATTTTTATACAAAAGAGCCGGCAAAGGGAAAAAAAGTAAATCCGGATAGAGCTAGAAAGAAGAAGCTGCTTTTTAAGGTTATAGTATTGTTTTTTGCCTATGCCTTGGTTTTAGTATATTTATGTGTAAAAGGTGCTACTTTAGATTATCAGATAGTCCAGCTGGAAAAGGAGATTCATCAGATTGAAACAGAAAATTTACGATTGGAGTATCTGACTGAAAACAGCTGTTCTTTAGAAAATGTAGAAAAAATAGCTGTTGCTGAATTGGGGATGAGAAAGCCGGAAGCTAAAATAGATTTAGCAGTTTTAGAACCAGAGATTAAACCGTCTGTGCCTGAGAAGTTTGAAGTTAATGAAACAGATACAGGTAAAATAACAGAAAAAGAAAAGCCTTTTTACAGGCTTTATTCTAATTTATCTTTGCTGGCAGCAAAAAAATAGGTGTTAAGTAGGAGTGGTAAATGGGTGCAAACTACTAGCTTAACAGTAAGAAAGCGTATAGCTACGCTTTTTTTATTATTTACAGTAGGGTTTGTTTTGCTTTGTGTCAGGATTTTTTGGGTTCAATTTGTGAAAGGAGCCGAATTATCAGAAAAAGCGATGCAGAATAGAATGCGGGATATTCCGGTCGAAGCTAAAAGGGGGATTATATACGATCGAAATGGACATGAACTTGCAATATCGGTAAGTGCTGATTCGATCTACGCTATTCCGGCAGAAGTTAAGGCTTCTAAAAGAGAAAAGGAGATTGCAGCCAAAATTGCCCAGGTCTTGGGGCTGGATGAAGAAAGGGTTTATAAAAAAATAACTAATAATACTTCTTTTGAATGGATAAAGAGGCAGGTAGATCATGAAGCAGCTCAAAAACTGAGGAAGATGGATTTGCCAGGGATAGGTTTTACTGAAGAAAGCAGGCGCTTTTATCCTAAGGGGACATTAGCCAGCCATGTTTTAGGTATAGCAGGTATTGATAACAAAGGCTTAGAGGGAATTGATTATTATTATGATAAATTAGTAGGAGGAACTAAAGGTAGAATAGTTATAGAACACGATGCAGCTAACAGGCCTATACCTGAAGCCACTCATAAGTATATTCCGCCTCAGGATGGAGCAAATCTAATATTAACCATAGATGAAACTATTCAGTATATTACTGAGCGCGAGCTGGATAAAGTTTTTAAGGAGAAAAAAGCAAAGGCTGCTGCTGCTATAGTTATGGATACTTCAACTGGAGAAATATTGGCTATGGCTTCAAGACCCACCTTCGATCCTAATGACTATAACAGTTATCCTGCTTCTAATCGACGCAATTTTGCGATTAATGATGTTTATGAACCAGGATCTACTATGAAAATTATTACTGCTGCTATGGCATTAGAAGAAAAAATAGTAACACCGGGTAAAAAGTTTTTTTGTCCGGGTTATGTTAAAGTTGGTAAAGAGACGATAGGCTGTTCTAACCATAAAGCTCATGGAAGCCAGACTTTTAGCGAAGTGGTGGCTAATTCATGTAATGTTGGTTTTGTTGAGGTAGGGTTAGAAATTGGTATAGATAGGTATTATAAATATATAGATAAATTTGGCTTTGGAAAGCCTACCGGCATAGATCTCCCCGGAGAGGCTAGAGGCATTTTAGTTCCTAAAGAAAGGGCTATGCAGATTGACTTGGCTACTATGTCTATAGGGCAGGCTAATGCGGTTACGGCATTGCAGCTTATTACTGCAGTGTCTGCTGTGGCTAATGGTGGTCTGCTTATGAAACCTCATTTGGTAAAAAGTATTATTGATAGTGAAGGAAATATAATAAAAAAATTTGAACCTGAGACGGTGAGAAGGGTAATTTCACCTGAAACTGCTCGCGAACTTTGTTTGATACTTGAGGGAGTAGTCGAAAATGGAACCGGAAAAAATGCTTATATAGAAGGATATAGGGTAGCCGGAAAAACCGGGACTGCTCAAAAAATATCCCCTACAGGTGGATATTTACCCAACGAGTATGTAGCTTCATTTATAGGTTTTGCTCCGGCTGATAAACCCAAACTGGCATGTATAGTAGTAGTTGATTCTCCTCAAGGTTATCCATACTATGGTGGATGGGTAGCTGCTCCCGTTTTTCGGGAGATAATGAAAGATTCTCTACGTTATCTTGAAGTTCCGCTTTACAAGGAAAATAAGGGAAAAGCTGAAGAGGATAAAATTGAAAAAGTAGTAGTTCCGGATGTAGTAAATCTTACTTTATCAGAGGCAATTTCGACCATGACTTCGCGAGGGCTTAATGTAAAAATTATTGGAACTGGAAATATTGTATGGAAGCAAACACCTAAGCCTGATGTAAAAGTTAATAAAGGTAGTCAGATTATTATTCATCTTTCTGCACTTCAGCCTAATAATAGCGAAGGAGAAGTTACAGTACCTGATCTTGAAGGCAAATCTATGAGGGAAGTAGCTAAGATACTGGCTGATTTAGGGCTTCATCTTTTGCCTGAAGGATATGGATTAGCTTATGAACAGTCTCCAGAGCCGGGAAAAGTTGTAACAGTTGGTTCAAGTATTAAGGTTAAGTTTCAGCCCGTAGGTGAATAAGAATGAGACTTGGAAAGGGGAGAAAATAGATGTTGTTGAAAGATTTACTTGATGGAATTGAATATAGAATAATAAGTGGAAATATTGATAAAGAGATAAAAGGAGTCCATTATGATTCGCGCCAGGTTAAGCCTGATTCGCTTTTTATATGTGTTAAAGGATTTAAAACAGATGGACATAATTATATTGACCAGGCTTTAGCTAATGGCGCAGTAGCGATTTTGGCTGAAAATGAAAAAAAGGTTGATAAAGATGTAACTTATATTATTACATCTAATACCCGTGAGGCTATGGCTAAAATAGCTTCCAATTTTTATAAAAAACCTTCTGCATTTATGCGGGTAATAGGTGTTACAGGTACAAATGGTAAAACTACTACTACCCATCTTATACAGAGTATTTTGCAGGAGGCTTCTCATAAAACTGGTATATTAGGCACTTTATATGCCAGGATTGATGATTATGAAAAGGAGCTGGGACATACTACCCCTGAAGCGTTGGAGATAGAGGAATTTGTAGATTTATGCCGTGAAAAAAAAGCTGATTATGTGGTTATGGAAGTTTCTTCACATGCTCTCGATTTATTCAGGGTTAAAGAAATAGATTATAATGTGGCAGTATTTACAAATTTAACTCAAGATCATCTTGATTATCATAAAAATATGGAAGATTATAAGAATGCTAAGCTGAAATTGTTCAGTATGATACCAAATAGGAAAGAAAATTTTGCCATAATAAATAATGATGATAGATATGCTTCTGATTTTATAAAGGCGGCTAATGTCCAGGTTGTTACTTATGCAGTAGAAAATGAGGCAGACGTAAAGGCATATAATTTGAATATTACTGCAGAGGGCACCAGCTTTATGGTCAAATATGAGAATATAGATTTTGAGATTAATATGCAGCTTATTGGTTTATTCAGCGTATACAATGCTTTGGCTGCTATTGCTTTTGCTTTAAAAGAGGGCATAAGCCCGGAAATAATAAAGAGTGCTTTGGCTAAGAATTCAGGGGTAGCAGGAAGGTTTGAGCAGGTAAAATGCGGGCAAGATTTTACGGTAATAGTAGATTATGCGCATACCCATGATGGACTGGAGAATATTCTTAAAACAGCCCGGGAGCTTACTAAAAAAAGGCTTATAACCGTATTTGGTTGCGGTGGAGATCGTGATAGGACCAAAAGACCCTTAATGGGGGAAGTGGCTGCAAGATACAGCGACTTTTGTGTTGTGACTTCAGATAATCCAAGAAGCGAAGATCCCAAGGCTATAATTGATGATATTATTCCTGGACTGTTGAAAGTTGAGAATTCCCGCTATGCCGTAGTTGTAGATAGACGAGAGGCCATAAGACATGCGATTTATATGGCTAAACCGGGTGATATTGTAATTATTGCCGGTAAAGGACACGAAACTTATCAATTAATTAAAGATAAGGTATTAGAATTTGATGACCGTAAAGTAGCTGCAGAATTTTTAAAGGAGATTGTTAAGTAATGAAGTTGAGTATAGATTTTATATGCCAGAGCGTTAGTGGCAAAATATTACATGGAGAAAATGCCGGTTTTATAACTGATGTGAATATTGATTCAAGAAGAATAACCCCGCAAAGTTTGTTCATAGCTTTACAGGGAGAAAGGTTTGATGGACATGACTTTATTTTAGAAGCTTTTGAAAAAGGTGCCTGCGCGGCAATCGTTCATAAGGATATAAATACAGAAAAAATTGATAAAGATAAGGTATTGATAAGAGTTGAAGATACTCTTAAAGCTTTGCAGATGCTCGCTAAAAGCTACCGTGAACAATTTGAAATTCCGGTTGTTGCGGTCACTGGAAGTGTAGGTAAGACTACTACCAAAGAAATAATTGCCTCCTGTCTTTCGTCCCAGTTCAATACATTAAAAACAGAAGGCAATTATAATAACGATATTGGTGTGCCATTAACTATTTTTAGATTGGAAGGATATCATCAGGCGGCAGTTATAGAAATGGCTATGCGGGCTAAAGGTGAAATTGACCGGCTTGCTGACATAGTAAGACCTTTCTGTGCAGTTATAACTAATGTGGAACCGGTTCATCTTGAAACTTTAGGAAGTTTAGAAAATATAGCCCATGCTAAATGTGAAGTCCTGCCTTATGTCAGTTCTGGTGGTTTTGCTTTGCTCAACGGAGATAATGAAATATTATTAGATGCAGCGAAAAGTTATTCTTGTAGAAAATATACCTTTGGCTATAATAAAGATTGTGATTTCAGGATTGTTAAGGTAGATGTTGAGAAAAAGGGAATAAAAATAAAGACCAGTCTTCTGGGAAAAGATTATTCTTTCCATTTTCCATCTTTTACCTCTAAACTGGCATATAATGCAGTAGCGGCAATTGCTTTATCTTATCTTTTGGGAATAGATGTCGATAAGGCCATTAATGATATGGCTAATTATGCGTTTGGCGAAAATCGTCTTAATGTACTGACTTTTGATGAAGGTGGCACCGTAATAAATGATACATATAATGCCAATCCTTTATCTATGGAAGCTGCTTTAGAAACAGGCAGGAGATTTAAAAAAAGTGGAAGGTTTGTTGCAGTTCTGGGAGATATGTATGAGCTAGGAGATTACGAAGTGCCGGGACATCTTAAAGTAGGCCTTAAAGCCTTTGAAAACAAAGTCGATATATTAGTTGCAGTAGGAGAAAAAGCAGAGTACATAGCTAAAGGGGCTTTAGAGGCTGGCATGAATCCTGAAAATGTTTATTACTTTAAAGATAAAGAGTTAGCACAGGAATTTTTGCGCCATAATTTTAACAGGCAAGATACAGTTTTGTTTAAGGCTTCAAGAGGAATGAAACTGGAGACTATGATAGAAGATTATTTACGCTTTCTTAACGATAAAAAATCAAAATAAAAGGTTATTTATGCGGGGGTTAGTTTTATGTCTCAATATGTAGTAAGTTCTTTATTGGCCGGACTTATAGCGGTTATAACCGTTTTGTTAATGGGACCTTTTATGATACCTTTTTTAACCCGTTTAAAGGCCGGACAGAGTATAAGAGAAGAAGGACCTAAAAGCCATTATGTCAAGGCAGGAACTCCTACTATGGGCGGAATAATGATTGTTACAGCGGTAATGGTAGCTATTTTTTTTATGGCTGGTGATAGTGTTGAAGCATGGGGTGCCATGTTCGTTATGCTGGCTTTTGGTGGAGTTGGCTTCTTAGATGATTATAGAAAGGTAGTTTTGAAGCGCTCTTTAGGTTTAAAAGCCAGGGAAAAACTTATCGGGCAGTTGATAATAGGAATTGTCTTTGGGTTGTTTTTAATATTTTATTTTGAAAGAGGGACAGAGGTTATTATTCCATTACTAAAGGGAGCAGTTGATTTAGGTCATTTATATATACCTTTTTTGATATTGGTTCTAATGGGGACTTCAAATGCGGTAAATCTTACAGATGGTTTGGATGGCTTAGCTTCAGGGGTTACTTTTTTTGTGGCGATAGCTTTAGCATTAACAAGCATTATGACAGGACATTATGAACTGTTAATTTTTTGTATGGCCTTAGCCGGTGCCTGCATTGGTTTTTTAGTTTTCAACCGTCATCCGGCCCGTGTTTTTATGGGAGATACCGGTTCTATGGCATTAGGTGGAGCAATAGCAGCTGTAGCAGCATTTAATAAAATGGAAATAGCTTTAGTTATTATAGGGGGTGTTTATGTATTAGAAGCTCTTAGTGTTATAATACAGGTCGCATTTTTTAAAACTACCGGAAAAAGGATTTTTCTTATGAGCCCCCTGCATCATCATTTTGAGTTAAAGGGATGGCCTGAAAAAAAGGTAGTAAGATTTTTCTGGCTGCTTTCAGCTTTATTTGCTTTATTAGGTTTATTATCCCTTAAAGGAGCAGGCAGTTATTATATAGGCTGCTTTTTAATTTGATAATACTGGAAACAGGAGAACGTAAATCATGGTGGAAGATTTTAAAGGAAAAAGAGTGTTGGTTTTAGGTATGGCTAGAAGCGGCTTGGCTGCGGTTGATATTTTGCTTAAGCGTGGGGCTTTTGTAACGATAGCCGATGGCGGCAGTTCTGAACAGATTAAAGAAACAGCGGAAAAATTGAAAGATAAAGGACTTGATATTTTTATTGGCGGTTATCCGGAAATAAAAAAAGAAGATTTTGACCTTTTGGTACTAAGCCCTGGAATACCCCTTGATATAGAGCCAATTCAGGCTGCTTATAGGCAAGGGGTTCCTATTATTGGAGAACTTGAGCTTGCTTATCTAATTAAATCTCCTGCGGTGCGAATATATGCAGTTACAGGCACCAATGGCAAAACTACTACTACCGCGTTACTGCAGGCTATTTTTGAAAAAAATGGGGAAAATTCTTTGATGGGTGGTAATATTGGCATCCCACTTACTAAGATCATGGATGAATTAGAAGAAGGTGTTATTGCTGCCGAGGTTTCAAGTTTTCAGCTTGAAACTATAAAAAGTTTTAGACCTGATATCTGCGGGATTCTTAATATAACTCCTGATCATTTGGATAGACATAAAAATATGCAGAAATATATTGAAGCTAAGGCTAAGATTTTTGCTAATCAAAGGGCAGAGGATTTTGCGGTCTTAAATTATGATGATGATCTGGTAAGAAATTTAGCCTCTTTGAGTAAGGCGAAAGTAATATTTTTTTCAATTAGTCATATATTAAATGAAGGTTTATTTATTAAAAAAGATAGGATAGTTGTCAGGTTAAATGGAGAAGAAAATGAAATTTGCCGGTTAGAAGATATTTTACTTAAAGGAAAGCATAATCTAGAGAATGTTTTATGTGCGGCCTCAATTGCCCTTTTGGCAGGTGTTAAGGGAGAGGTTATAAAAGAAACCTTACGGACTTTTAAAGGTGTAAGACATCGAATGGAAGAAGTGGGAATAATTGATGGTATTCTTTATGTTAATGATTCAAAGGCCACCAATCCAGAATCAGCTTTAAAAGCTTTGGAAGCTTATAACAGTCCTGTAATACTTATTGCTGGGGGGAGGAATAAAGGGGCTGATTTTAGAAATTTTGCCCGGACAGCAAAGAACAAAGTCAAATATCTCATTCTTTTGGGAGAAGCCAAAGAAGAAATAAAACAGGCATTTATAGAAGAAGATTTTAAGTTTATATATGAAGCTTTTAATATGCGTGAAGCAGTCATGATTGCTAAAAAATTGGCTGAAAAAGGAGATGTTGTTTTATTATCTCCGGCATGTGCCAGTTGGGATATGTTTAAGAACTATGAACACAGGGGAGATTGTTTCTGTGCACTTGTTAAAGATTTGGCTGATTAAGAATAATTCTTGTTGTGATTAGGGGGGGAGGTTAATGCGGCTTAAAAAAGGACCACCTGATTTTGTCCTTTTTATAACTATTTTAGCATTAGTAGGGATAGGACTCATTATGGTTTTCAGTTCGAGTTCGGTTACTGCTAATGTCAGATATGGTGATCCTTATTATTTTTTTAAGCGGCAGTTGATGTGGGCATGTATAGGAACAGCAGCTATGATAGTTGTCATGCGAATGAGCCTTCCCAAGCTTAAGGCTTTAGTTTATCCCTTGGCGATTTTTGCTTTAATATGTCTTATTTTAGTTATTACTCCCTTGGGAATAGCAGCAAAAGGATCCAGCCGCTGGCTTGGGATAGGTTTTCTCTCTTTTACCCCTTCGGAGTTGGCCAAGCTGGCAATAGTTATGTTTATGGCTAAAACTCTGGAAGTTAATATTGATAATATAAAATCTTTTAAAAAAGGGCTTTTACCTTATTTAATAATGCTTGCCATAGTATGTGGCCTTATCATGATGCAGCCGGATTTGGGAACTTCGTTTGCCATAGCAGGTACGGTTTTCTTTATGCTTTTGGCGGCAGGTGCGCGGTGGTCACATTTAGTAGGGTTGTCAGTAGCAGGTTTAGGAGCTGTCTTTGCTGCGATTATGCTTGAGCCATATAGATTGGAACGTTTTATTGCCTTTTGGAATCCCTGGAAATATGCTTCTGATGAAGGATTTCAAACTATTCAATCTTTATATGCTTTAGGTTCAGGCGGTTTATTCGGCATGGGGTTGGGACGTAGCCGGCAGAAGTTTTTTTATTTACCTGAACAGCATACCGACTTTATTTTTGCTATTTTAGGGGAAGAGTTGGGTTTTATAGGTGCTTTTTTGGTAATTGCACTATTTCTCCTTTTTGCCTGGCGGGGATTTAAGATAGCTATAAATGCACCGGATAATTTCAGCAGTTTGCTGGCAGCAGGAATTACTACCATGATAGTTTTTCAGGCGGCAATCAATATTGGAGTAGTTGCAGGGGCTTTACCGGTTACGGGGATAACTTTGCCTTTTATAAGTTATGGAGGGTCATCATTACTTTTTACTATGATAGGAGCAGGTATTTTGCTTAATATTTCAAGATATAGTTCGGAAAGATAGGAGGATAGTTTGTATGCGCCTTATTTTGAGCGGCGGCGGAACAGGTGGTCATATATATCCGGCCTTGGCTGTTGCAAAGGGAGTTAGAGAGATTATCCCAGATGTAGAAATAATTTATGTGGGAACTGAAAAGGGTATGGAAAAAGATATAGTAAAAAAGGCAGGTTATCCCTTTAAATCAATAGATATATCTGGAATAGACCGCTCTTCAATGTTAAAAGCTTCTAAATCTTTAATTAAATTTCCCAAGAGTTTTATTCAAGCCTTTAATATAATTAAAAATTTTAAGCCTGATGTGGTCCTCGGAACTGGCGGATATGTATCTTTCCCAGTAGTTTTGGCGGGTACTTTTTTTAATTGTAAGACAATAATTCATGAACAAAATGTTTTTCCTGGTTTGGCAAATCGCAATCTCGCTTCAAGGGTAGACTATGTATTGCTTACTTTTGAAGAAACTAAAAAATATTTAAAAGCTAAAAATATTAAGGTAACCGGGCTCCCTGTGCGCAAAGAGATTGTGGAAGTCCAAAAAGATGTGGCAATGAGAAATTTAGGACTTGAGGACAAGTTTACTCTGGTTGCTTTTGGAGGCAGCCGGGGAGCTATGAGCATAAATAAAGCAATGATTGATTTGGTGGAAAAATATAAGAATGAGGATGTCCAGATAATATGGATTACAGGAAACACAAGATATGAAGAAATATTGAATAAACTTAAGGAGAAAATTGATTTGGATAAGATGAAACTTACCTTAAGGTTATTCCCCTATATGTATAATATTGAAGAGGCATTGGCAGCGGCTGATTTGGCTGTCTGCCGGGCAGGAGCCAGTACTTTATGTGAGCTGGCCGTGTTAGGTCTTCCTGCAATATTGGTTCCTTATCCTTATGCAGCAGAAGGACATCAGGAGAAAAATGCCCGTGTCCTTAAAGAAAAAAAAGCGGTGGAAATGGTTATTGATGAATATTTGGATGGAGATACTCTTTATAAAAAAGTTGAAGAGTTGAGGAAAAATCCACACAGGCTTAAAGAAATGAAAAATAACCTGAAAAAAGAAGCACATTTATATGCTTTGCAGGATATTGTTGAAGTTATTATAAAGGGTTGATTTGGAAATTTTACTACTATTTATATTGGTGGTATGTAACCACTTTTATTAGTTCTGCATACTATAAGGTGTAACTTTTGAAAGAGAAGGAGATGAAAAAATGGCCACTACACCAGGGCAATGGATCCATATGGTAGGTATAGGCGGAGCAGGTATGAGTGGCATAGCACAAATACTGTTTGAACAAGGATTTAAAGTTACTGGCTCGGATTTACAGGTCAATGGCACTGTTACACGGTTAAAAGAAATGGGAATAGAGGTTTTTCAAGGTCATTCTTCAGTAAACCTTAAGGAAGGAGTTGATCTTTTAGTAATTTCTTCAGCTGTCCCACAGGATAATTCTGAAGTTCAGATGGCTTTAAAACGAAATATTCCAGTTTTAAAACGCGGTCAAATGCTGGCTTCTCTTGTTAATAAGCAAAAAGGAATTGCGGTGGCTGGAGCTCATGGAAAAACTACTACTACTTCCATGATTTATTGGATTTTAAATAAATGTGGATTAGATCCTACCTTTATAGTAGGGGGAGAGCTTCAAGATAATCATATGAATGCCAAACTGGGAAAGGGCGAGTATTTTATAGTGGAAGCCGATGAAAGTGATGCTTCATTTTTAGAGATTTTACCTTATATTGCTGTGGTTACTAATATTGAAGATGATCATTTGGATTATTATAAATCGTTGGAAAATATCAAAAAAGCCTTTGCTCAGTTTATTAACCAGATAAAACCTGATGGCTTTGTAGTTTTATATGGTGAAGACCAGTATATTTCCGAAATAAGGGAGGATACAAAAGTAAAAACTATAACTTATGGCGAAAGACCTGATAATGATTATTATATTAGAAATTGGGAACAGAAGGATACAGGTTCAGTATTTGACATTTATAAAAGTAAGTGGTATTTGGGAAAAGTAGAATTATCTGTTCCAGGAAAACATAATGCTTTAAATGCTGCTGCCGCTATAGCTGTAACCTTAGAAATAGGGTTGAATTTTGAAGAGGTGGCAAAAGCCATTAAGACTTTCCATGGTGCTAAAAGACGATTTCAAATTAAAGGTGAAAAAATGGGTATTCTGGTAGTTGATGATTATGCCCATCATCCTACTGAAATAAAGGCTACTTTACGCACAGCTTTAAATTTGCAGCGTGGTAGAGTAATAGCGGTTTTTCAACCCCATCGTTATACCCGGACAGAAAAATTGGGCAAAGAGCTGGGAGAAGCTTTTTCAGATTGTGATTTAGCTCTTTTTACTGAAGTATATGCAGCAGGGGAAAAACCTATTCCAGGAATTGATGGAAAAGTAGTGTATGAATCGGCTTTGGCTGCAGGCTGCAATGCAGTATATTTGGATTCTTTTGTTAAGATAAAAAATTATTTATTAGAAAATACAAAAAAGGGAGATCTGATTATTACTATAGGTGCAGGTGATATTTGGAAAATAGGAGAAGAGTTTTTAAGTGAACTTGAAGCCCGCGTGGTTAGGGGCATATCCTAGCGGAGGTGTTTTTTTGGGCAAGTTAATAGTTCGTGGTAATATGCCTCTAAAAGGGCAGATTACGATCAGTGGTTCGAAAAATTCTATTCTTCCTATAATGGCGGCAAGCATAATGTCGAATGAGGAAGTGGTACTTACTGGAGTACCTGATTTGGAAGATATAAATGTAATGGCAGAAGCACTTACAACGCTAGGAGCTAGAATAAAAAGGGAAGATGATGTTTTGATTATTGACAGCAGGAGCATATCAAGTTATGAAATTCCGGAAAATATTTCTCGAAAGATGAGAGCATCTAATTTAGTTATGGGTGCGCTTTTAGCCCGCTTCAGAGAAGCAAAGGTAGCTTATCCTGGAGGGTGTAACATCGGCAGTCGTCCTGTAGATTTACATTTAAAAGGATTTGAAAGCCTTGGTTATAAAGTAAATGCTGAGGCAGGATTTATGGAAGGAAAAGCAGTTAATATTAAGGGAACTGAAATAATGTTGGATTTTCCCAGTGTGGGTGCCACTGAAAATATTATGATGGCAGCCAGCATGGTTCCGGGAACTACTATAATCCGTAATGCAGCCCGTGAGCCGGAAATAGTTGATCTGCAAAATTTTCTTAATCGCATGGGAGCTAAGGTGAAAGGAGCAGGATTAGATACTATACGGATTGAAGGGGTAAAATACCTGGAGGGAGTTCAGCATACGGTAATTCCTGATCGTATTGAGGCCGGGACTTTTATGGTGGCGGCAGTTATAACCAGAGGAGAGGTATGTTTAAACAATGTTATAGTAGAACATGTTCAACCTGTGGTAGCGAAACTTAAGGAAATAGGAGCAGAGATATATAACTGTAATGCAGGAATAAGGGTAACAGGTAGTCGAAATTTAAGGGCTGCAGATATAAAAACTATGCCTTATCCTGGTTTTCCTACTGATATGCAGCCGCAGATTATGGCTTTATTGTCAACGGTAAAAGGAACCAGTGTAGTAGTAGAAACTATATTTGACAACCGATTTATGCATGTTCAGGAACTGAGAAGGATGGGGGCAGATATAAAAGTAGAAGGAAGAGTGGCTATAATAAAAGGCAAAAAATATTTAGAAGGTGCTTCAGTTGAAGCTACTGATTTGAGAGCAGGCGCAGCATTAGTTTTAGCAGCATTGTCTGCAGTTGGGGAATCGGAAATAACAGGTGTTTATCATATTGATCGCGGATATGAAAAATTACACATAAAATTGAAAAATTTAGGAGCAGATATCGAAAGAATTGAATAAATGCTTTGAGAGATTATCTCAAGCTTTTTTTTTTGTATCAATAATTATAATGATTTTATGTTATTTATTTGCTATAATCGATTCAGTTAGTATGTGGGGGAGTTTATGAGTTTATGCGCAAAGTGGTAACTTTTGCTTTGCTCGGTATAGCAGTTTTAATTTGCTTTTATCTTTTTATGCACAGTTCTTTTTTTAATGTGGAAAAGATATATGTTACTGGAAACAAAGAAGTATCAGAGCAGGAAATTTTGGATATTTCAGGTATTTCTTCAGGGGGTAACATATTTGAGGTAAATAATCGTATTTGTTCTAAAGCAATTGAACTGCATCCTATGATTAAAAAGGCTCAAGTTATAAGACATCTTCCCCGAACAATAGAGATAAGAGTGGAAGAAAGAAAAATATGGGCAGTTGTGCCTTTGCATGATTTGGTGCTTTGTATAGATGAGGAAGGGGTATGTATAGATCGCAGGCTTTATTTTCCTTCAGGGGATTATCCTATAATAACTATGGAAAAGTTTCCGGAAAAGGTAAATCTGGGGCAGAAGGTTGAGCCTTATGGTATAAATATGATATATCAGATTTGGAATAATCTTAAGCCAGATATGAGAAAAAAGATATCAGATTTTCACTATATAAATAGCAAGAAAGAAGTGGTAATGTATACGGCTGTTGGGACTGAAATAAAGTTTGGTTCTACGGACAGATTGGATGAAAAGGTAGATTTTTTGGAAAAAGCTTTAGCTTTAGAGGAGGATTTTAACAAAAAAGGGACTGAAGTTATTGAATATATCGATTTGCGCTTTAAGGGACAACCTGTGGTAAAAACAAAAGAATGATAGTTGGTGATAGATTATGGAAAAAAAATCGACCTTTATATCAATAGCCGCTGTTTGTTTAGTTTTGGGGATGATGCTTGCTATTCAGTTTAAAACTACCCAGAGTTATCAGCAGGCTACGCTTCCAGCGCGAATAAATGAACTGTCCCAGCAGCTAAATACGGTTACAGAAGAGCGTGACGCACTAGCCGAAGAGGTTTTAATTTTAAGGGAAAAACTTAAAAACAGCCGTGATTATGATCAAGCTATGTTGGATTTACAGGAAGAACTGCAAAGGGCGAGTATGGCAGCATGTATGTTGCCAGTTGAAGGGCCAGGAATAATAGTTATTCTAGATGACAGCAAACGTATTCTTCAACCAGGGGAAAATCCAAATAATTTATTAATTCATGATATAGACATTTTAATGCTGATCAATGAATTAAAAGCATCTGGAGCTGAAGCTATATCGATAAATGGAGAAAGAATTACCGCCATGACGGAAATCAGATGTGCTGGAACTATGATTTTGGTAAACTGGAATAAGATTTCTCCTCCTTTTGAAATAAGGGCTATAGGGAATCCTGATATGCTGGAAAGTGGGCTGATGATAAGAGGGGGCATAGTGGAAATGTTAAAGGTAGGGGGGATGCAGGTGAATATACAAAAAATGGAAAAGATAAGTATCCCCGCTTATAATGGAAAGCTAAAGTTTAAATACAGCACACCGGTAGAATATAAAGAGGAAAAGGCGGAATAGATATTATGTGGTTATTAGCTATTTTTTGTTTGATATTAGGAATTATAATTGGTTTTAATATGCCTCTTCTTCCGGTACTTTATGCTAAATATATGTCAATAGCTGTTTTAGCCGCATTAGACTCGGTTTTTGGCGGTATAAGGGCTTATATGGAGGATACATTTGATAATCTAGTTTTTATAAGCGGTTTTGTCGCCAACACATTGCTGGCAGCAGGTCTTGCCTATTTAGGAGACAAGCTGGGTGTAGAGCTTTATCTAGCGGCAGTTGTCGTTTTTGGCGTGCGCATATTCCAGAATTTGGGAATCATACGTCGATATCTATTGAAAAAATACTAAATAAAATCAGGTGTAATAAAAAGGAATATCCGTCCTTTTGTGGTATTTGTAATTTAGAGTATTAAAAAGGGGCGGATAATTATTAGAAGACATGGTTTGGCAGTAGGACTGGATATTGGGACTACTTCCATTAAAGCAGCTCTAGGCGAAATTACATATGGACAAGAAGTAAATATTTTAGGTGTGTGTCAGGCTTCTTCTACCGGATTGCGCCGGGGTAACATAATTGATATTGAAAATACTGCTAATTCAATAGCCGAGTGTTTGCATGAACTGCAAAGATTGACAGGAGTAGAGGTATATAATGCAGTTGTTGGATTTTCCAGTGCAGATATATTATCGATTAATAACCGGGCTGTAATTGCAGTGGGTAATCCCGGTAGCGAGATCCTTCCTGAAGATAAAGAAAGGGTGCTAAAGTCGGCTCAAAATATACCTCTGCCCCCAGATAAAATTGTTGTGCAGAAAGTGGAGAAACAGTATATAGTTGATGGCTATGAAGGGGTCAAAGATCCGATAGGCATGATAGGAAGCCGCCTGGAAGCTGAAGTGTCAGTTATCGTAGCTAAGACTGCTGCTGTTCAAAATTTATATCGCAGTGCTGAACGAATAAATTTGCGTATTGATAGGTGTATTTATAATCAACTGTTGGCAGCTGAAACTGTGCTTTTACCTGCTGAAAAAGAGATTGGTGTACTCTTGATTGATATAGGAGGAGGGACCACCAAAATAAGCTTTTTTGAAAAAGGCAGCTTTGTGCATACTGTAGTTCTGCCTGTTGGTGGAGAATATATAACAAGGGATTTAGCTATAATACTTAAGACTTCATTTGATGAGGCTTTACGCATAAAAGAGCAGTATGGAGTTGCAAGTCCTTTTTTTGTAGAAGAAGGAATAACGGTAAAAATAAAGAATATACAAGGAAATGGAACCCGCGAGGTTTCAGTCAGAACTATTGCTGAAATAATACAGGCAAGGATTTTAGAAATTATGGAACTTATACAAGCACAAATGGAAAGCCTGGGTTTAATGTGTAAAATTCCTGGAGGTATTGTGATAGTTGGGGGAGAAGCTTTGCTTCCAGGTATGGTGGAAGTGATAGAAGAGTGTTTGGGCTTTCCTGTGCGGATAGGAATTCCTGAAAATGTAAGAGGTATATCAGGAGATTTTTCAGTACCTCAAAATGCGTCAGCAGTTGGGGCAGTAGCATGGGCTGCTAAAAATATGCTTTTAGCGCATGATGGCAATAATTATGCCAGGTTTAACAGATTATTTGATAAATTAGGTTATTTTGTTAAGGATTTATTTAGTTGAGGGCAGAGGAGGTATTTGAATGCCGTTAGAGTTTGACGTAGAGATGCAGCAATTTGCAAATATCAAGGTGATAGGCGTAGGTGGTGGAGGTAATAACGCAATAAATCGAATGGTGGAAGCTGGACTTAAAGGGGTAGAATTTATTGCGGTTAATACAGACGCTCAGGCCTTATTTTTATCAAAGGCAGACAAGAAGATTCAAATAGGTGAAAAACTCACCAAAGGATTAGGTGCAGGAGCTAATCCAGAGATAGGTATGAAGGCTGCTGAAGAAAGTGTAGATGAGATTAAGCGTAACTTACAAGGTGCAGATATGGTTTTTGTAACTGCCGGCATGGGAGGAGGAACTGGTACCGGAGCGGCTCCTGTGATTGCAAAGATTGCTAGGGAATTAGGTGCTTTAACTGTTGGAGTAGTAACCAAGCCTTTTACTTTTGAGGGACGTAAGAGAGGTGCACAGGCGGAAAAAGGCATTGAAGCCTTAAGGGGAGAGGTGGACAGCCTTATAACTATACCCAATGACAGACTTTTGCAAGTAGTTGATAAGCATACAGCTTTTAATGATGCGTTTAGAATTGCCGACGATATTTTGCGTCAGGGAGTACAGGGTATTTCGGATTTAATTGCCGTGCCAGGAATTATAAATTGTGACTTTGCTGATGTGCAGACAGTTATGAAAAATACTGGTTCAGCTTTAATGGGTATAGGCAAGGCTTCTGGAGAAAATAGGGCTGCTGAAGCAGCAAGGATGGCTATTTCTAGTCCTCTTTTAGAAACTTCTATTGAAGGGGCGAAAGGAGTTTTATTCAATATAACAGGGGGAAATGACCTTACTCTATATGAAATTAATGAAGCAGCAGAGATTATTCATGCGGCTGCTGATGTAGAAGCTAATATTATTTTTGGAGCTAATATAGATGAAAGCTTGCAGGATGAAGTTAGAGTGACTGTTATTGCTACAGGATTTAATACTCCTAAACCTAAAACTATAAATCCTGAAATAAGTAAGGAAAGGCCAAGACTAGTTGATACATCATCGACTTTTCTGGATAAAGCTGATCTGGAAATCCCTCCGTTCCTTCGCCGAAAATAATTTTTGAAGTAATGGATTAATACTACAGCTAGACGTAATTGTCTAGCTGTTTTTTTATTTAGCGAAAAAATTTCCGTAATTACAACAAATTATGCATAATGTCTATGGTATAATTTGGAATGAATGTGGGGTTTAAACTTAACATAGTTATTAAGTAATGCTGCTATACGTACATAGGTAAGGTGAAAAATGGACGATGAATTATGTTTATGCTGATATAACTTTTATAGTTAATTTTGTAATGGATTTTTTTATACTTTGGGCTACAGCCAAGCTGGTAGGAGCCAGGATAGTTTATTCCCGCTTATTGACAGGTGCATTTCTGGGGGGGATTTATGGTGTAGGTTATTTATTCCCTTCTATGTCAGTTTTTTACAGCGTTTATGCTAAGATATTATTTTCCTGTTTATTATTGATTTTAGGTCTTGAAATTAAAGATTTTGGTCAGTTTAAAAAGACATTTTTATATTTTTATGGCATAAGCTTTATGGCAGCAGGAGCTAGTATGGCTTTTTCGTATTTAAGAGTAGGAAGTCCATCTGTTCAGCCTTTTTCATATTTATGCCTTTTAGGCGGTATATTATGTATTTTGCTTGCGGGTAAGTACGGAAGCATTTATCTAAGCAAAAGGATAATTCCTAAGCTTTTAGGGTTTCCGGTTAAACTCAGATTTGATAAGGAATGTTGTTTTTCTGAAGGATTTCTTGATACGGGAAATAGCCTGCGTGATCCTTTGACTAATAAGCCGGTTTTAGTTGCTGAGTATGATTTAATAAAAGATTATTTGCCGGATGACTTTCGAAGTATTATAGAATCTGATATTGATGAGGATTTAATGCTGGAAAAACTTATAAATTCAAGCTTGGCTAATCGCCTTCGCTTGATTCCTTTTACATCTATTGGAAAGAAAAAAGGAATTTTGATCGGTATAAGGGTAGATGAGATTGCCGTTGATGTCGGAAAAGAATTTTTATCATATAAAGATATGGTAGTAGGAATTTATAGGGATAGTCTAAATTTGGAGGGGAATTATAAAATGCTCATACCTGTAGAAATGCTTCAAGGAGCTTGATAAGGAGGGTATTATATGCATATTTTTATGTTTTTCAGAAGATGGAAATTGTACCTGCTTAATCTTTATCTGCGCAGAAAATTGCCACCTGCTGTGCATTATATAGGTTCTAGTGAAGTTCTTCCGCCTCCTTTAAGCGAAGAAGAAGAGACTGAAGTAATATCAAGGCTGGAAAGAGGAGATAGCAAAGCGAAGACTCTTCTGATAGAACATAATCTTCGCCTTGTAGTCTACATAGCTAAAAAATTTGAAAATACCGGTGTATGTATCGAAGATCTCATATCGATTGGGACTATTGGACTTATAAAGGCAGTAGATACATTTGAACCAAAAAAGAATATTAAACTGGCTACTTATGCATCACGCTGTATCGAAAATGAAATTTTAATGTATTTAAGAAAAAGCTTGAAATCTCGTGGAGAAATATCTTTAGATGAACCTTTGAATGTTGACTGGGATGGAAACGAACTTTTACTTTCGGATGTTTTGGGAACGGAAGGCGATTTAATATACAAGAGGCTGGAAGGGGAGATAGAAAAATATATTTTATGGCAGGCTATGGATAAATTAAGTCCCCGAGAAAAAACTATTATTACTTTAAGGTTTGGACTTAATGGAGGAGAAGAAAAAACCCAAAAAGAAGTTGCAGATGCCCTTGGTATTTCACAGTCTTATATTTCTAGACTAGAAAAACGCATATTGAAACGATTACAAAAAGAAATACGCAAAATAGAATAACAAAAATTAGCTTAAAAAATCAGATTTTTTTAATCTGATTTTTTTTATTTGGTAAGAATAATGTTTTATTTACTGGAGAATAATTTAAAAAAGTGAATAAAGATGAAGGGGTGAAACATTGTTAAATAAAGTTGAAATCTGTGGAGTCAATACCTCAAAATTGCCGGTATTGAAAAATGAAGAAATGAAAAGCCTCTTCAAATCTATGCGTGAAGGTAATAAAGAAGCCAGAGATAAACTTATACAAGGTAATTTAAGGTTGGTTTTAAGTGTTATTCAAAGGTTCAGTAATCGGGGAGAGTATGTAGACGATCTTTTTCAGGTAGGATGTATAGGATTAATTAAAGCTATAGATAATTTTGATTTAAACCAGAATGTCAGGTTTTCAACATATGCTGTACCTATGATTATAGGAGAAATAAGAAGATATTTGCGGGATAATAATCCGGTAAGGGTTTCACGCTCGTTGAGAGACATAGCATATAAAGCTTTACAGGTAAGGGAAAAGCTGGTTTGTGATAATTCATCTGAACCAACTATTGCTCAGATAGCGGAAGAACTTAAAATTCCGCGTGAAGAAGTGGTATTTGCTTTAGATGCTATTCAAGAGCCGGTATCATTATTTGAACCTATTTATAATGATGGTGGCGATCCTATCTTAGTTATGGATCAGATCAGTGATGAAAAAAATACTGATGATACATGGTTGGAAGAAATAGCAATAAAGGAAGCTATGAAAAAATTGAATGATCGTGAAAGACATATTGTTGCCTTAAGATTTTTTGGCGGAAAAACTCAAATGGAAGTTGCCGAAGAAATAGGGATATCGCAAGCTCAGGTTTCACGTTTAGAAAAGGCAGCTTTAAAACAACTGAGAAAAAATATATAGCTCCAGGTTAAAGGAGGAGATTTTATGTATAGAGATTTATTGATAATTATTTTAATTGCCGTTATTTTAGTTTTATTAATTCCTCTGACTGCAGATATTTTAACTGTAGAAAAGGCATTTACCCCGGATAATTTGGTTAAGATGGATATAGTTTATAGATAAAGATTTTAGAGTTGTCACTTATAATCGGCGGCTGTTTTATATTCATCAGCTGTATTTTAAATTATGCTAAGATATTTTATAATCAAACAGATTAAGGGTAAGTTTTAAATGATAGCAGCTAAGATAGGGGAGAAGTTTTGTAATGGCTGAGAGTAATACAGTAAAATTGGTTTGGGCAGGGAAAGATACAGTAAATCCTGGTATTAGTGCTGATTATAAACTGATTGATTTTGAATATGTATATCCAAATTTTTTAAACCTTGGCGAAGAAAAAGAACCAGTCAATACTTTAATACAGGGTAATAACCGTGAAGTCATATCTTTGCTGTTAAATGCAGGATATAAAAATAAACTGGATTTGATTTATATTGATCCCCCCTACTTGAGCAAAAGCAAATATTTTTCGCGGATAGAGGTATACAGCAAAGGCAAAAAGTATGTGCTGAGCCAAGAGATTTTTGAGGATACCTGGGAGCAAAATTTGGATAATTATCTAACTCATATATATGCTGTTCTTTCTTTAATGAAAGAGCTCCTGTCAGACAGAGGTAGCATATTCGTTCATCTTGACTGGCATGCAAGTCATTATGTGAAAGTTATTTTAGATGAGATTTTTTCCCCTGATAATTTTATAAATGAAATAGTATGGTGCTACGGGGGAGGAAGTGCAGGTAGGAGACATTTCCATCGCAAGCATGATACTATTTTGTGGTATAGTAAGGGAAAAGATTATATTTTTAATCCGCAGTATCGTCCCTATACGGAAAAAACCAGGCAGAGAGGATTAACTAGAGTAAAAGGAGATAAATATAAACTTAATGATGATGGTGCCATGATGCAAGACTGGTGGACGGATATAAATAAGATTTTGAGTCCTACTGCCCGGGAAAATTTAAAATTTCCTACCCAAAAACCAGTAGAATTGCTTAAACGATTGGTGAAAACCGCCTCTTTACCGGAAAGTATAGTGGGTGATTTTTATGCCGGGTCGGGAACAACTATACAGGCATGTGAAGAGTTAGGGAGAAAATGGATTGGATGTGATTTGAGTCCCATTGCTCTGCAGACCTGTATGAGAAGGATGATAGAAGGTAGCTTCAGTCCTTTTAAAGTGCAGTATTTATCTGGGTTGGAATCACGGTATTCAGCAGATAATGTAATAGTTATTAAAAAGCCTGAAGTTATAAAAAAAGAAGATAGGAATTATTTACTGAAAATAGAACTGGAAAATTATATACCGGATAAAAAAAATAAAGAAAAAATTTCTTTTGATGTTTCGTTTGCCTCTTTAATAAATTTTTGGGAAATTGATCCCGATTATAATGGAAAGTTATTTTCTTCTAAAGTTCAGATATACCGGAAAAGAGCAGTTTTTGATGAAAATATAAATTTATCTTCATTTATAGATATTTCAGATAACAAATCGGGTAAAATAGCAATAAGGATTCATGATGTTTTTGGTGATAGTGCAACGCTCATAGAAAGAATACCATAGGCTTGGCTTTGAGCCTATGGTATTTTATCTTTATTCAGATTAATATTTTTTTAAACGATTTTGTTCTATAAGATTGTAAATATCTCCTTCTTTATCATCTCCGAAAAGCCATATTTCATCATATGCGTTTTCATCTCTTATATCTTCCCCGCGCAGGGGAATTTTTACTCTTTTTTTACGGTAGCTTAAAGGTTCTGCACTGTATATACGCATAAGTCCTCTCCTGTCTTAGATGATTTTATCGTCTGTTATTGTTTTTTGCCATTTGATGGCCTAACATAAATATGCCAGTAATAGCGGCGGCATGTAGTGCCCACCAACCTGATTCTAAGAAACTGAAGGTTCCTGGATCTACTTTATCCTGGTGCAGCATTTTCTTTAATACTGAGTTTCTGTAATCTATTAAGCTTGATAATAAAATAATTATTCCTCCTTTCGTAAAGATTTATTTATATTCTTTGAGTATTTATATTTTTCCCTCTGATAGGGATTTTAGAAGAACAATTTATGCCATAGAAGGAGGAAACAAAATACATGAATAGAAATATTTAAAAATATTAATTTTATTGAGGGGCAAAATTATGGATTATCATGAAAAGGCTGTTTTGTGCAGGCTTCACGCCATAAAAGGTTTAGGAAATGCTTCATTATGGAGAATAAAAAAAGAGTTTGGCAGTTTTAGAGCTTTCTGGACAGCAGATAAGAGAATTCTTTATAATTCTTTTTTAAGGAATGAATTAATTGATGAAATTGTTTCTTTAAGAAATAGTAATCCCTGCAAATATCTTGAGTATTTGGATGCCCAGGGCATTAAGATAATAACGGTAGAGGAAGAATTATATTCGCCTATGCTTTTGAACATATCTAATCCACCTTATATTTTATACTGTCTGGGAAAAACTGAGCTAATGAGTAAGTTTGCCCTGGCCATAGTAGGAGCTAGAAATGCTACTCCTTATGGAAGAAAGATAGCGCGAAACTTTGCCGGTGAACTTAGCAAAAGAGGGATAGTAATTGTAAGTGGGATGGCGCGGGGAATAGATGCTGAAGCTCATTTAGGAGTATTGGAAGCCGGAGGAGAAACAATAGCTGTTTTGGGAAGCGGGATTAATATAATTTATCCCAGGGAAAACCGGGAAATTTTTAAAAAGTTAATAAAAAAGGGCCTTATAATAAGTGAATTTCCTTTAAACACACCGCCTGATTCAGGTAATTTTCCTCAGCGCAATCGTGTTATATCAGGGATGAGCCATGGAGTTTTGATAGTAGAGGCAAAAATCAGGAGTGGTGCACTTATTACAGCTGATCTTGCTTTGGAACAGGGAAGAGATGTTTTTTCTGTCCCAGGTCCCATAACTTCTAAAATGAGTGAAGGATGTCATAATCTTATAAAACAGGGGGCTAAGTTGACTACTTGTGTGGAAGATATTTTAGAAGAGTATTCTTTTGTTTACAAGCCTCAAAAAGCTAAAAACTTAAGTGAGGAAGATTTATTACTGCTGGACAGTGATGAAATTTTGATACTACAATATATGGGATATGAACCTTGCCATATTGATGATTTGGTTAATATGATAGGTTTGGATGTGGGAAATTTAAGTATGATTTTGCTTCAATTGGAGCTTAAAGGTTTAATAAAAGCTATGCCTGGTAATTACTATTTAAGGAATTAAAATATTTGCGATTTTTTCAAAAGAGGTGATGTTTTTTTGGCAGGATCTACTTTGATCATTGTAGAGTCGGCGGCTAAAGCAAAAACTTTAAGCAAATTTTTGGGCAAAAATTATAAAGTGAAGGCTTCGATTGGACATGTTAAGGATTTACCCAAGAGTAAACTAGGTATAGATATAGATAATAATTTTGAACCCCAATATATTACTATCAGGGGAAAGGGCTCTATATTAAAAGAGATAAAAGATGAAGCACAAAAGGTTTCAAGAGTGTTTTTAGCTACTGACCCTGATCGGGAAGGAGAAGCTATTGCTTGGCATTTGCAGAGCGTTATTAATTTACCTCCGGAATCTGATTGTCGTATAGAATTTCATGAAATTACTAAAGATGCTGTAAAAAGGGCTATAGCCAATCCGCGTCCAGTAGATATGAATAGGGTAAATGCACAGCAGGCACGCAGGGTTTTAGATAGACTGGTAGGTTATAATTTAAGTCCTCTTTTATGGAATAAAGTGCGCAAAGGCCTCAGTGCTGGAAGAGTGCAGTCGGTTGCGGTAAGGCTTATTTGCGAACGGGAAGAAGAAATACGCAACTTTGTTCCGGAAGAATACTGGACTATAGATGCTTTTATATCTGACGAGAAAGGACATAGTTTTGAGGCTAAACTCGTCAGCTATAAGGGTGAAAAGGTTCAAATAAAGGATGCCGAGCAAAAAGAAAAGATAGTAAATGACCTTAAATCCGCATCTTTTTCGGTGCGTAAGATTGAGAGAAAGGAAAGGCGTAAAAGGCCAAATCCTCCTTTTACTACCAGTACTCTTCAACAGGAAGCGTCTAAAAGGTTAAATTTTTATGCCCAGAGGACTATGAGGGTGGCTCAGGAATTATATGAAGGATTAGAAATAGGAAAAGAAGGAATTGTAGGTTTAATCACT
Source organism: Thermosyntropha sp. (assembly GCF_017656155.1). GTDB lineage: Bacteria > Bacillota > Syntrophomonadia > Syntrophomonadales > Syntrophomonadaceae > Thermosyntropha. The sequence goes on from NZ_JACDOH010000006.1 coordinate 72,941, forward strand.
TATTTACGAACTGATTCTACCCGCATTGCAGATGTTGCCCAGAAGGAAGCGCTGGAATTTATTGTTGAAGAATACGGGAAAGAGTTTGTACCTGAGGTTCCCAACGAATATAAAACGAAAAAAACTTCCCAAGATGCGCATGAGGCTATTCGCCCAACTTCGGTGAGCCGCACTCCTGAAAGCATAAAAGAGTATCTTACCCGTGATCAGTATAAGCTTTACAAATTGATCTGGGAAAGATTTGTGGCCAGTCAAATGTCGCCGGCGCTTTATGATACTTTAGCAGTAGATATTGAAGCAGGAGAATATAATCTTAGAGCTACTTCTTCACAGATTAAATTTATGGGTTATAAAAAAGTATACAATGATATTGAAGAAGAAGAGGTAAAAAACCCTATTCCTGTTTTAAAGGAAGGGCAAAGCTTAAAACTCGTAGACTTAAATCCTGAACAGCATTTTACTCAACCTCCACCACGATTTACCGAGGCCAGTTTGGTAAAAACATTAGAAGAGGAGAATATAGGAAGGCCATCAACTTATGCGCCGATAATTGAAACTATACTTAAGAGAAATTATGTGGAAAGGCAGAACAAGCAGTTTGTGCCTACTGAGTTGGGTTTTATTGTGGTTGAACTTTTGAAGGAGTATTTTTCAGATATAATTGATGTTGAATTTACTGCCCGTATGGAAGAAGAGCTCGACCTTATTGAAGAAGGCAAGCTGGACTGGAAAAAGGTAGTGCATGATTTTTATATTCCTTTTAAAGAAGAGTTGGAAAAGGCTAATCTGGTTATTGAGAAAGTCCAATTAAAGGAAGAAGACGCAGGCAAAGAATGTCCAGAATGCGGCAGGCCTATGGTTATAAAATACGGCCGTTTTGGTAAGTTTATAGCTTGTTCTGGTTTTCCCGAATGTCGCCATACTGAATCTATAAATGAAGATACAGGTATTAAATGTCCTTTGTGTGGAGGGAATATAGTAGCCCTTAGAAGCAAAAAGGGGCGAAAGTTTTATGGGTGCAGCAATTATCCGCAGTGTGAATTCAGATCATGGAATAAACCTACGGGAGAAAAATGTCCTGAATGTGGGGAACCTATAGTAGAAAAAACTGCTAAAGGAAATAAAACTAAGATAATATGCCAAGGTGCAAATTGTAATTACAGCAAAGAAGTGGGGGATTAAGTTGCAGCCATATGTGAATGTTATAGGTGGTGGATTAGCTGGTAGCGAAGCGGCTTTTCGCCTAGCTTCAGCAGGAATAAAAGTAAAGCTCTGGGAAATGCGCCCAGAAAAGATGACAGCTGTGCACCAGACCGGTAACTTTGCCGAGTTGGTGTGCAGCAATTCTCTTAAATCTGAAGATGAAACTACTGCTCAGGGAATGCTTAAAAAAGAAATGCGCCTTTTAGGATCTTTAATATTGAGCTGTGCTGATGAAGCGAGGGTACCTGCTGGTTCGGCATTGGCTGTAGACAGAGAGCTTTTTTCAGAGATCGTTACCGATAGGATACGGAGAAATCATAACATCGAAATAATTCGTCAGGAAGTTAAATCTTTACCAGATGATGCTGTAACTATAGTAGCAACTGGGCCTTTGACTTCGGATAATCTGGCTAGATTTTTGCAAAGAATAACGGGTGAAGAAAACTTGTATTTTTACGATGCGGTTGCTCCAAGTGTTGCCTTGGAAAGCCTTGATTTAACCCGCATTTTTAAAGCCTCGCGTTATGGAAAAGGAACCGATGATTACTATAACTGTCCTATGAATAAGGAGGAATATGAAAGATTTTATTATGAACTGGTAAATGCAGATATAAAAGAAGGACATGAGATTGATAAAAGCCTTTTTTTTAATGCCTGTATGCCTATTGAAGTTATGGCAAGGAGAGGCATAGATACTTTGCGCTATGGACCAATGCGGCCGGTGGGGCTTAAGGATCCGCGTACGGGGGAGAATGCTTATGCGGTAGTTCAATTAAGGCAGGAAGATAAGGAAGGCAAGATATGGGGGCTTGTAGGTTTTCAAACCAGGCTCCGCTGGGGAGAACAGGATCGTATATTTCGGCTTATTCCCGGACTTGAAAATGCAGAATTCGTCCGCTACGGGGTTATGCACCGCAACACCTATATAAACAGTCCTTCTCTTTTGTATCCGACTTTGCAGTATAGAAAAAACCCTTATTTATTATTTGCTGGACAAATAACCGGAGTAGAAGGGTATATGGAATCAGCGGCTACTGGCATTATTGCCGGCATAAATGCAATAAAAATTGTTAAAGGGGAATCTTTGTTTGTGCCAGAAAAGGTAACTATGATTGGTGCTTTGTTGGATTTTATAACTTCATCAAACAATAAAAATTTTCAACCTATCAATGCTAATTTTGGTTTGCTTCCTTCTCTTCCGAAAAATATAAAAGATAAGAACATTAGGAATAAAGCATATTTAAATCGTTCTTTGGAAAAACTCAAGGAATATTCAGAATTGTTTTTAAAACGGTTGTAAATTATCTTTTATTATGTTAGCATTATTTAATAATAAAAAATTTTATTACCTCATATTAAGGAAAATAATGATGCTGACTGATCAAATTTTTTATTTTTTAGATTACCTTTATATAGAAAAAAATGCCTCTCCTTTAACTATTCAAAACTACAAAATTGATTTGGAACAGTTCATTGATTTTATTTCTGAGAAATACGAGATTGAGAAAAATGAGATAGGTCTAGATTTTTTGAATCATAAAGAGGTACGGGATTATCTCATATATCTTAAAGAAAAAGGGCTGAAGCCTTCTTCATCAGCTAGAAAATTAGCGTCTTTGCGTTCGCTGGTTCGGTATTTGTGCCGGGAAAATATACTGGATGATAATCCTTTAGCAGCTCTCTCTACACCTAAGCAGGATAAAAGATTGCCTAAATTCCTTTATCCTTCTGAAGTGGAGGCATTGATAAACGCTCCTGATGTAAATACTCCTTTTGGTCAACGCGATAAGGCTATTTTAGAGACTTTATATGCTTCAGGCATAAGGGTTGGTGAACTGGTTAGCCTCAATATAAAAGATTTTTCCTTGCATGATGATTTCATAAAAGTCAGGGGAAAAGGAGATAAAGAAAGGCTGGTGCCTTTGGGAAGCAAGGCGCGTGAGGCGTTAGGTATTTATATTGAAAAGGGCAGAAATGAGCTTTTGAAAGAAAGTTGCGAAGAAGCGATTTTTTTGAATAGATTTGGATCTAGGCTTTCAGATCGTGGGGTAAGAGGTATCATCGACAAGTATATAAGTGAAGTTTCGTGTAATTTAAAGATAAGTCCACATACTTTGCGGCATACTTTTGCTACTCATCTGCTTAATAATGGTGCAGATTTGCGTTCGGTACAGGAAATGTTAGGACATGTGAAGCTTTCTACTACCCAGATATATACCCATTTGACCCGTGAAAATATTAAAGCTGTATATGAAAATACACATCCACGGAGGTAAAAAATGTTTACAGCAACAACTATTGTAGTAGTAAAAAAGGATGGCCAAACAGCGATTGCCGGAGATGGACAGGTTACTTTTGGTCAGAATACGATTATGAAGCATACGGCTACTAAAGTGCGCAGGCTTTATGATGGCAGGGTAGTGGCAGGTTTTGCCGGTGCAGTAGCCGATGCTTTTACTTTATTCGGCAAATTTGAAGAAAAGCTTAAAGGAACAGGAGGAAATTTAACTAGAGCTGCAGTCGAACTGGCTAAAGAGTGGCGTTCAGATAAAATCTTGAGAAGATTGGAAGCCCTTTTGGTAGTGGCTAATAAAGAAAAGATGTTCGTTATTTCAGGCAACGGCGAACTCATTGAACCTGATGAAGGAGTAGCTGCTATTGGATCGGGAGGAGCCTATGCCTTGGCGGCTGCGAAAGCGTTATATAAGTTTACCGATATGGCGGCCAAAGATATTGCTTATGAAGCACTTAAGATTGCCTCTGAGATATGTGTATATACTAATGACCACATAACCCTAGAAGTTATTGAATAAGGAGGCACATTATCATGTATGGACTTACTCCAAGGCAAATAGTCGAAGAATTAGATAAACATATTATTGGCCAGAAGAATGCCAAAAAGGCGGTAGCCATTGCCCTTAGAAACAGATACCGGAGAAAACTGGTTCCCGAGGAATTGAAGGATGAAATATATCCCAAAAATATTATTATGATTGGGTCTACAGGAGTAGGTAAAACTGAAATAGCACGGAGGCTTGCCAAAATGGTAAAGGCTCCTTTTATAAAGGTAGAAGCCAGCAAATTTACGGAAGTTGGCTATGTAGGGCGTGATGTGGATTCAATGATACGGGATTTAGTGGAAACGGCGGTTCGTATGGTTAAACAGGAAAAATTAGAAGAGGTGGAGGAAAGGGGGAGGCAACTGGCTTATGAACGCATAGTGGATTATATTATGCCTTTGCCCAGGAGAAAAAGCAAACCTGCAAAAAACCCTTTTGATTTTCTTTTTAATCAGGCATCTGAAGAATATGCCAGAGACGAGGAGTTTGAAAATAGGCTTAAAGAGATTGAAGCACAAAGAGAAATAATAAGGCAAAAGCTTCTGCGCTATGAACTGGAAGATGAAATTATCGAAATAGAAGTTGAAGAAAAAAATCCTCCTTTTTTGGAGATATTCTCAGGTTCCGGAGTAGAAGAGATGGGTGTTAATTTGCAAGATGTTCTGGGCAATTTTATACCTAAAAATAGGAAAAAACGCAGGGTTACGGTAAAAGAGGCTAAAGAGATTTTAACCCACGAAGAAGCTCAGCAGCTTATCGATATGGATGAGGTTTACAGAGAAGCGATTAAAAGAGTGGAAGAAGATGGGATAGTCTTTTTGGATGAAATTGACAAGATTGCTGGCAAAAATAACAGCACAGGTCCTGATGTTTCCAGAGAAGGGGTTCAGCGAGACATTCTTCCTATTGTTGAAGGAAGTACTATTATGACTAAATATGGTCCGGTTAGGACTGACCACATTCTGTTTATTGCTGCAGGTGCTTTTCATGTAAGTAAACCTTCAGACCTTATTCCTGAGCTGCAGGGCAGATTTCCAATAAGGGTTGAGCTTGAAAGCCTGACCAAAGAGGATTTGAAACGTATACTGGTTGAACCAAATAATGCTTTAATTAAACAGTATACAGAACTTTTAAAAACTGAAGATGTGAAGATAACTTTCACTGAAGAGGCCATCGATTATATTGCGCAAATGGCTTATGAAGTTAATGCTAAAACGGAAAATATAGGGGCGAGAAGATTGCATACGGTTATGGAAAAAGTCTTGGAAGATTTACTGTTTGATGCGCCTGATATGAGTGGGGAAGAAGTGCTTATTGATGCTGATTATGTATCAGCAAGGCTTAAGAAGATTGTGGAAGATGAGGATCTAAGCAGATATGTATTATAGGGGGTTGGGCATGTGGAAAAAACATTATTGGAGAAATCAAGGAACATAGGGAAGATGCTGCAGAAAATTGGGGGGCAACCGGTAGACTTTTTTGAAGCTGCCAGAGTTTTATCTGATAATCTCGAATGTAGTGTGTTTGTTGTGGGACGCAGGGGACAAATAGGCGGATATGCGTTTACCACAGGTGCTTCATGCATAGGAATCAAAGAGCTTTTAAGTCATGCGGAAAGGTTTCCGGAGAGTTTTAATCAGGAATTATTAAATATAACCGAAACTGCTGCTAATATTCGCTTGAGTGAAGGAAGAAAATGTATATTTAATCCGGAAAATGTTGCCTGCGACTGTTCCAGCCGGATATGGTCAATTACTCCAGTATTTGGTGGGGGAAAGAGGATAGGTACTCTTATAATGATGAGAGAAAACCAGGAATTTAGTGATGAAGAAATTGTTTTAGCTGAATATGGTGCTATTGTGGTAGCTAATGAAGTTATGCGCATGCGTTCAGAGCGAATAGAAGAAGAAGCCCGCAAAAAAGCAGCTGTACAGATTGCTTTAGCAACTCTTTCCTATTCGGAGAGGGAAGCAATTGAACATATTATTGATGAACTTAATGGCAAAGAGGGACTTTTAGTTGCCAGTCGGATTGCCGATAAAGTAGGTATAACCCGTTCAGTTATTGTTAGTGCTCTGCGCAAATTTGAAAGTGCAGGAGTTATAGACTCGCGTTCTTTAGGGATGAAAGGTACTTATATTAAAGTTCTCAACGATTATTTGTTTGATGAACTTAATAAAAAGTAGTTCCAATTTTTAAAATGTATAATATAATAATTAAGGCTGACCTTCGTCATATATGGTTAGCCTTTTTTGGTTTTTTTCACAAAAAAGCAGGAATTATGCCGGATACCATAGAATAAATGACATAATTTTGCGAATTTGGTTTGGGGTGATTATGTGGTTGAGAGGATTTTTTCTTCACCAGTAATTAATATACTTAATCGTTCACTTGATGTTGCAGAATTAAGGCAAAAGGTAATAGCTGACAATATTGCCAATGTTGATACCCCTGGATTTAAAAGAAGAGAAGTAATTTTTGAACAAAAACTGCGTCAAGCTTTAGAAGAAAAAAATAGTGGAAGTTTACCCTTAAAAACTACAAACTCTCGGCATATAAATGTAAACGCAGCAGTAAGCCTGAAAAATGTAGAGCCGGAAATAAAGATTTTAAATGGTAGAACTTTTAGAAACGATGGAAATAATGTTGATATTGATGTGGAAACAGCCGAGATGAGCAAAAATAAAATATTATATGATGCACTTGCTCAGAGCATGACCAATGAATTAAGACTTTTGCGCATAGCTATCAGTGGCAGGAGGTAAAGAAAAATGGGTTTTCTTGACACCATAAACATAAGTGCTTCCGGGCTCACAGCCCAGCGTTTGCGCATGGATACCATTGCCAATAATATGGCTAATGTTGACACTACGCGCACTGAAAAAGGAGGCCCCTATAGAAGACAGGTAGTAGTTTTAGAAGCAAGAAGTACTAAAAATAGCAAGACAAGTTTTCGCAGTATTTTAGACTCTAAAAGTTCAAATTTAGGAAGCGGAGTCAGAGTAAAAGAAATTCGCGAATTAGATGAAAATGAAGCTCCTTTTAGAAAAGTTTATGATCCCTCTCATCCCGATGCAGATGCGAATGGTTATGTGAATTACCCTAATGTAAATATTGTAGAAGAAATGGTCAACATGATTTCTGCTACCAGGTCTTATGAAGCTAATGCCAAGGTAATTGAAGCCACTAAAAGTATGGCTATGCGGGCTTTAGATATAGGAAAATAGTGGGAGGATAAAAGATGAAGCCGGTTGCTTTAGATTCAGTTTTGCTTAATACTGATACAGTGAAATCATCAAACAAAAATGAATCTCTTTCTAATGAAACGAGTTTTATTGACCTTCTTAACCAAGCTTTAAATGAAGTGGACAGACTGCAGAAAAATGCCTCTCAGAGTGCGATGAGACTTATTACAGGAGAAGAAGAATATTTGCATAATGTAATGATTGCATATGAAAAGGCAAGTCTAGCTTTACAGCTTACAGTTGAGGTTAGAAATAAAATTATTGAAGCATATCATGAATTAATGCGTATGCAGATGTAGATTTGGGGAGTTAGGAGATGCAGAACATATTAGAGAGGATAAGAAAATTTTTAAAAGGAACTGGTGAAGTCTGGTCTAAGCTTAATCTTAACCAGAAAGTCCTTATTGGGGGGGCTTCTCTTCTTCTTTTGATAGCCCTATTTTTTCTGATTTCAGGAACGAATAGCAAAAAAGGATATGAAGTTTTATATTCAGGCCTCAGTGAAAAAGATGCGGCTGAAATTGTAGCTAAGTTAGATGAGTATAAAGTTAACTATCAATTAGAAGAACAAGGAAACACTATCCTCGTTCCTTCCGATCAGAAATATAAAATAAGGCTTAATCTTGCGGCAGATAATCTCCCACACGGTGAGGCAGGTTTTGAATTGTTTCAGGAGAGCAATTTTGGAGAAACCCAGACGGATAAAAAAGTTAAGTATCAAAGAGCTCTTCAGGGCGAATTGGCACGGACTATTCAAAGTTTAGACAAGGTGAAGGCTGCAAAGGTGAATTTAGCTTTACCCGAGCCGTCCTTATTTTCTGAATATGAAGAATTGCCTAAAGCTTCGGTAGTTATCCGTACTGAGGATGATGATCCTTTAACTTCTAAAGAGGTTCGCAGTATTGTTAATCTGGTTGCCAACAGTGTAGAAAGGTTGCCCCCTGAAAATGTAGTTATAGTTGATCAAAATGGGAATCTGGTTTCAGATAATGTAGCTGCAGGATATATTGATACCACTGATGAGGTAAAGATGCAGCTGGCTATAAAGCGCCAGTATGAAAAAGAAAAAGAAGCAGCTATTCAAACTATGCTTGATAAGACTTTAGGCAAAGATAATGCAGTGGTGCGGGTTAATGCAGAATTGAATTTTGATGACAAACAACAGGTTGACGAGAAATATACCCATGACCCTGAAGGGCCTTTTGTCCGCAGTGAAAAAATTGTAAAGAAATCAGGAACCAGCACGGAAACTGCAGCAGCAGGAGTGCCAGGAACAGATGCTAATATTCCACAGTATGCTCAAAATAATGCAGGTTCACCCGCTTCCAGCTATGATGAGAGTGAAAAGACCCGGAATTATGAATTGAATAAAACAGAAACAGTTACCAGGTTTTCTAAAGGGGATGTGAAATATGAACATCTAACTGTTTCTGTTTTAATTAACAATGCTATAGTTGACGAAGTAAATTTGGGTGAAACTGAGGAAGAAAGAATAGAGAAGATAAGAGGTATAGTTGCTACTGCCTGTGGTTTAAAGGAAGACCCGGAAAATTCCAATATAGATTTGGCTGACAGTATATCGGTTGCTTTTATTGATTTTTACACTGAACCAGAACCAGAACCTGAGAAGGGCTCTTTTGTTCAAAATATGATGCAGCAACCTTATCTTCCTTGGCTTTTAGCTATTACTGCTTTGTTAATTGTGCTTGTAGCTTTTGTAATTATGCGTAGGAGCAGAGCAGTTGAAGAAATGCCTTCGCTTGAAGAAGAAAAAGCTGGATTTGAGGCAGTAGTTGAAGAAGAAATTAAGTTAGAGGACCTTATCGATAAAAATCTTACCCCTGAAGAAAAGGAAAAGCAGAAAGTCAGACATGAGGTTGAAAAACTAATTGATGAACATCCTGAAGATGCAGCTCAGGTAATTAGAGCCTGGTTGGCCGAGGATGAGAGGTGACAGATAAATGGCTAAAAAGGCATTGAGCGGTAAACAAAAGGCAGCTAATTTTTTGATTTTTATAGGACCGGAAAAATCGGCTAAGATTTTAAAACATATGAATGAAGAAGAAGTAGAACAGCTGACTTTGGAAATTGCTAACGTCCGACAGGTAACTCCGGAGAAGATGGATGATATATATCGTGAATTTTTTGAAATGTGTTTGGCCAGTCAGTATATTGGGCAAGGTGGCATAGTTTATGCCAAGGAAGTTTTGGAAAAGGCTTATGGTCCGGAGAAGACTATAGAGATAATAAGCCGTATTTCTGCTTCTCTGCAAGTGCGTCCTTTTGACTTTGTGCGTAAGACTGAGCCAGCACAGCTTTTGAATTTTATCCAGTCTGAACATCCTCAGACTATTGCTTTAGTTCTGGCTTATTTAGATCCGGAAAAAGCAGCCAGCATATTATCTGCTTTGCCGCCTGAGCAGCAGGTTGATGTAGCTAAAAGAATTGCCTTGATGGATACTACTTCTCCTGAAGTGGTAAAAGAAGTAGAAAAGGTTTTGGAACGAAAGCTTTCTTCTATTGCTCCGCAGGAAATGACTGAGGCAGGTGGCGTCAAATCAGTAGTAGAAATTATTAACCGGGTAGACCGGGGAACTGAAAAAACTATTATCGAAGCATTAGAAGTGCAGGATCCAGAACTGGCTGAAGAAATTAAGAAACTTATGTTTGTATTCGAAGATATTGTTATGCTCGACAATCGTTCGGTACAGAGGGTCCTGCGTGAAGTTGAAAGCCAGGATCTTGCTCTTGCTCTTAAGGGAGCAAGCACCGAGGTTTCTCAAAAGATATTCTCCAATATGTCCTCTAGGGCAGCCGAAATGTTGAAAGAAGATATAGAATTTATGGGACCGGTGCGTTTGCGTGATGTTGAGGAAGCACAGCAGCGTATTGTTAACATAATAAGAAGACTTGAAGAGGCTGGAGAAATAGTAATTGCACGCGGTGGGGGAGATGAAATAATTGTCTAGAATAATTAAAAATTCTAAGGTTAATTTAACTCCTCGGGTTATAAATGTGATCAAAGTCTCTCCTGCAGAAGAAAATGATGAATTTATTCCTCTAAATGATAATGATATAAATGATATAAGTCCTGAAGAGTTACAGTTAGAAGATCTTAAAAATGAAAGCGAAAAAATAATTAAAGAAACTGAAGATATGGCTATGGAGCTTCTTCAAAAAGCCCGGGAAGAAGCAAAACTTATTATTGCAGAGGCACAGGAAGAGGCTGATACTATAAGGGCCCAGGTTTATGAAGAAGCTCAGGAGTTAAGAAAAAAAGCTGAACAGGAAGGATATGAAGAAGGAATAAAAAGGGCTTTAGAAGAGATGGAAGAAAAAATAGAGAAAAGCCGGGAAGAGAGTGAACAGATAATAGAAGAGGCCAGCAGATTAAAGCTCGAGATTATGCGTTCTGTAGAACAGGATATTGTAAGTTTGGCCTTAGCTGTTGCCAAAAAAGTTATTATGGCTGAGATTAAATCTAATCCGGCGATTATTTTAGATGTGGTAAGGGAAGCCATAAGCTTTTTAGATCAGCCGGGAAATATAACTTTGCGCGTTAATCCAGAGGATATGAAAGTATTGAATAAATTAATGGAAAAAGGAGATTTTGCCGATATAGAAAATGAAGCCGGAAATGTTGAGTTAAAGCCTGATTTCAGGATAACTCAGGGAGGTTTTATTATTGAAAGTGAAAAAGGGGTAGTTGATGCCCAGATTGAAACCAGACTTACCAGTATTGAAGAGGCATTTAATCATGAAGTTTCCGGAGAATGAGGTATGTTTGATTTGGATAATTACATCAGAATACTAAATAATACACAGCCCTATAAGTTGAAAGGCAAGGTATCACAGGCCATAGGTTTAACTTTAGAAGCATACGGCCCTAAGGTAAGGCTGGGGGAGTTATGTTATATTCAAACAAAAAATTACAGCCAAAAGATGCTGCCTGCTGAGGTAGTAGGATTTAAAGAAAATAAGATTATTCTTATGCCTTTAGGCGACATGGAAGGGGTAAGCTCAGGGAGTGAGCTTATTGCCACAGGTAAAAATCTAGAGGTAAAAGTTGGCTTTGATCTTATAGGGAGGGTATTAAACGGGTTGGGAGAACCTATCGACGGTAAAGGTAGTATAAAAACAGAAGCCTTTTATCCGGTTATGAATAAAGCTCCTAACCCTTTAGAGCGCCGGCGAATAACTGAAGTTTTGCCGGTAGGAGTAAAAGCCATAGATGGTCTCATAACAATTGGCAAAGGTCAAAGAATAGGGATTATGGCGGGAAGTGGTGTGGGCAAAAGCACTTTGCTGGGTATGATAGCCCGTAATACAACGGCCGATATAAATGTAATTGCTTTGATTGGTGAGCGTGGACGCGAAGTAAGAGAATTTTTAGAGAAGGATTTAGGCGAGAAAGGTCTTGAAAAGTCGGTGGTAGTAGTTGCAACTTCAGATCAGCCGGCTTTAGTAAGGCTTAAAGGTGCCTTTGTTGCTACCAGCATTGCCGAATATTTTCGTGATCAGGGAAAAGATGTCCTGCTTTTGATGGATTCTCTTACCAGATTTGCCATGGCTCAAAGGGAGGTAGGTTTGGCCATTGGAGAGCCTCCTGCGACTCGGGGATATACTCCGTCCGTTTTTGCTCAGCTTCCGTTGCTTTTGGAAAGGGCAGGCAGTTCACATAAAGGTACTATTACAGGCATGTATACAGTTTTAGTTGAAGGTGACGATATGAACGAACCGGTAACTGATGCTGTTCGCGGGATTTTAGACGGACATATTGTTTTAAGCCGAAAATTAGCAGCGATGAATATGTATCCTGCTATAGATGTAAATAACAGCATCAGCAGGGTTATGATTGATATAGTATCTAAGGAACATTTAGAGCTGGCTAATCGCTATCGAAGCATACTGGCGGTTTATGCAGAGGCTAAAGATCTTATAGAGATTGGGGCTTATAAAAAAGGTTCTAACCCTCGAATAGATGAAGCAGTTGCTTTAATTGAAAAATGCTGGGATTTTGCTCGGCAGGATATTTATGAAGAAATAAGTTTTGAAGATACTCTTTTAAGGCTCAATGAAGCAGTTAAGAGGTAATTAAAATGAAACCTTTTAAATTTAAACTTCAGGTTAAGCTTGATATAAGCTCTCGTGAAGAAGCCATAGCCCGGGAAAAGCTTCAATTAAAGATTAGAGAAAAGGAAAGCATTGAGGCTGAATTGAATTTTTTAGAATCAGAGCTTGTCCGAGTAGAAAACATTGCCCGCAATGCGGTTAATTGTGCCGGTTCAGTCTATCTTATCCTGATGAGCCGTGAATATATTCCGATTTTGAAAGAACAGATTAGCCAGTGCAGGCAGAAGTTAGCTAGGGTAGAAGAAGAATTGGAAAAATTAAAAAGCAATTTAATTGAAAAGAGGCGTGAAGTTAAAACTTTAGAGAAAATTAAAGAAAGAGAATGGCTTCGATATTTGCATGATTTAAACCTGGAAGAACAAAAGTTTATCGATGAGGTAGCAGGTAACAGTTATTTTCGCAAACAAAAGAATAAAGAATAAATTAAGTTTTAACCGATTCAAATAAGGTATGTTTTACTGCCGGGAGTGGAGATATGAGCCGAAAAATTAAAGCTTTAGGAATTGTTATTTTGATTCTTATAATAGCATGTGGCATATTTTATGGATTATTATTCTTTGATATTATAAAGCCTCCGCGTTTTATTACAGATATTCCTGTAATAGGCAAGTTGGTTGGAAAGGAAAAAACAGAGCCCAAAAGCCAAGTGGAATTATTAAAGGAGGAAAATGAAAGGCTTAAAAAAGAATTAGAGAGTAAAAACGAAGAAATTCAAATGATTAAGAATGATTATGCCAAGCTTAAAAAAGAATTGGAACAGGAAAAGAAAACCATGGCTGAAATGGATGAAGAGCTCATAAAGTTAAGCGATGAGCTTAAATTGGCCGATAAAACCAGAAAAAGCCAGGAGGCTGCCTATAAAGACATGGCTAGTTATTTCAGCAACATGAAGATGAAGGATGCGGCCGATATAATAAGCAGGCTGGACGATAAAGATATAATAGGGATTTTGACCCAGATGGAAGATGAAACGGCTGCTGAAATACTTCAAAATATGGATAAGGAAAGAGCAGCTGATATAACAAAAAAAATGCTGGTGGTGAGTCCTCAATAAGGTCAGATGCGAGGTATATTGTGCTAAAGTTTAGTACAGTTTTCCTCGCCTGATTTATAAAGATTGAACAAGAAGAAAGGAGGTGAAAATGTGATAAATGCTGCAGTGCAAGGAAAAAATGCATTTTCACTAGAAATGAAGGCGTTTTCAGATTCTAAGTCAGCTTACTCCCGGGAAAGCAAAGTTAAAGCTGATAGCTTTAAAAAGGATTTTTGCGACTGCCTTAACAGGGAAAAAACGAATTCCATGATATCTTCAGTTTCCGGAGAGTCTGATGGTGAAGATAGTGCTAAACCTGATGACCTCAAGGCAACTTCTTCTGCCCAGCAGAATGAAGAAACAGAAAGTTATGTAAAAGAAAAGGCAGGAATTGAGCAAAAAGATATAGTTTTTTCTCAGGATAATTTGCTTTTATTGGTACAGATTTTAGAGGAGTTACTGGATTGTGCTGATGGCAATGAAAAATTTGAAGTTGAGCAATTGGCATCCCGGCTTTATTCCAATTTTGAACAGGAATTAAAAAAAGAGCCTGTGGAAATAAGCAAAGTTTATCTAGAACTGAAAGAGATTTTTAGGGGAAATTTACCTGAAAAACTTGTTCCTTTAGTTAAAGATTCAGTTTTAGCCAAAGGAATGCCTGAAGATTTTAATAAGCTGATATCAATTTTAAGAGAAACTGTTAATGCTGAAGATGATGGCACAAAATCTGATGTATTCCCGATGCTTACGAAAGAAAAAACGAAATCTGCATTTTACTATTATATGCGAAATGTATCTGATGAGCCTACAGAGGCTAAGCAGGGAAATTTAAGGGTCTTATTTCCTGAAGCACAAGGAAATGAGACAAAAAGCATAGCAGATTTTGAGTATTTTAAGCTTGCCGGGAAAAAGATAGAATCATCATTGCGTGTCAAAGCTGAAAATTTTGATTCATCACTTGATGCTGAAGGAAGTAAAAGCAATGTCCCCTGGTCAGATAAGCTGGTTAACAGTTTTAGAGGAACTTTGGCTTCCAATTCAGCTTTCTTGAGCCGGATGCCGCAGAATACCAGAGAGGTATTTGAACAAATTGTTCAAAAAGCAGAGCTTATGCTAAAGCAGGGCTTGTCGGAAATGAAGATTGAGCTTAAACCTGAGTTTCTTGGCAAGATGACTATAAAGATCTTGGTAGAAGAAGGAGCAGTTACAGCCAGATTTATAGCTGAAAATTATCAGGTAAAACATTTACTGGAAAATAATCTTAATACTCTGAAACAGACTTTGGAAAACCAGGGATTAAAAGTAGAAAAAGCCGAGGTAAGCGTTCAGCTCAATAATGGAGGAATGTTTGATGGCTCCGAAAACAGCCGACAGTTTATGTGGGAGAGACCAGAATTTTTCATGGGAATTGCTGAAGGCAGTATTTTAAAGGGAGAAGAAAAATCTGAGGCTGATGTCGTCGAACCATATGAATCTACTGGTGAAGGCTTGTATGGAATTTATGATAAAACCAGCAGTATGAATTTAATAATTTAATATCAGGAGGTGAAAAATTGACAGCTGTAAACAGCCAGTATAAATTTATTCCCTGGAACAGTACAAACAACGAGGACAGTAAAAAAACTAGCAAACAGAGTGACAAAAATGTTCTGGGAAAAGACGATTTTCTAAAGCTCATGATTACTCAGCTTAGGTACCAGAATCCTTTAGAACCGGTAAATGACAAGGAATTCATTGCTCAGATGGCTAATTTTAGCGAGTTAGAGCAGATGAAAAACTTGAATACCAGCTTTGAAAAACTGAGCAACCAGTTGGGTTCTTATATTGAATGGCAGAAGGCAAGCTCAGCCGTAGGAAGAAAGGTAGCCTATATTAGTTCAGAAGAATCAGAGAGTGAACAGGTTTTAGTGGGGGTAGTTGATTCCGTAGTTATTAAGGAAGGCAAGCTTTATTATAATATAAGCGGCGAGCTGGTTGAGGTGGATAGTGTAGTCGAATTTGGCAGGTTTGAGAATGAAGAAAGCGATATTTTAAAATCTATTCTGGGAAAATTAGAAGATATTTTAGAGGCCTCAACTTCAGAAGAAGGTGAAGTAAATGAATAATAAAATATTTTTTCAAACCCAGCCAATAACTCCGCTATCACCTAAAAAGAACAGTAATGTATCTTTAAAAACTGATGCCGGGAAAACCAGTTTCAGCCAGGTATTGAAGAAAGAAATAAACGAACCACTGAAATTTTCCAGCCATGCGCAGCAGAGGTTGAAATCGCGTAATATAGAATTAAGTCCGACTGATATAGCCCGTTTAGAGGAGGCTGTAGCTAAAGCCAGAAGCAAAGGAGCACGTGATTCCTTGATACTGATGGATGATCTGGCGCTGGTGGTAAGCATAAAAAATAACACAGTGATTACCGCAGTAAATGGCGAAAATCTGAAAGAGAATGTTTTTACAAATATTGACAGTGCAGTGATAGTATAAGGCTGGACCTCTTTAGAGGAAGCCTTCGGATGTGGAATGACTGAAGCATCCGGATAGATGCGTATTTAAAGAAAATCGAAAGTTTAAACTCTAGAGGAGGTCGTTTTAATATGATGCGCTCCATGTATGCTGGTGTTTCCGGGCTTAAGAATCACCAGACCAAGATGGATGTAATCGGCAATAATATAGCTAATGTTAATACTACCGGTTACAAAAAAAGCCGGGTAGTTTTCAAGGATACCTTATATCAGAGCATAAGAGGCGCTTCCCGTCCTACTGATGCTAGGGGAGGAACTAATCCTATGGGAATAGGTTTAGGGATGACATTAAGCAGTATTGACCAGATTCATACTCCAGCTCCAGCTGCCACGACCAACAAGACTACCGACCTGGCAATTGATGGCAACGGCTATTTTATACTGGAAAACGGTGGACAAATATTTTACAGCCGGGCTGGCAATTTTGATTTTGATAAAATGGGCAATTTAGTAAATACCTCTAATGGTTATAAGGTTCATGGTTGGATGGCCGATAAAACTCAGTTTGATGCCCAGGGCAACTGGAAAATAGATACGGTAAAAGCTTCCCAGCCCATAGATATTTCGGCTTTTAAGACTATTGAACCGAATGCAACTACGGAAGTTAAGTTTTCCGGCAATCTGAATTCTAATCTTTCGGTAGTAGCTAATCCGGCGGTTGATTCAGATAATGTGGTTATAACTTCTAAAGAAATTTATGATTCCCTGGGAAATAAACATACAATTTATTTTAGATTTTATAAAGTAGCTGAAAATGAAACCCTTAATGTAAAATACAATGATGATACTGGTACTGAGCAGACAACTGCAATTACAATAAATAAATGGAACTGTGATGTTTCTTTTGATCCTAATTTTCCTGCACCATCTGGAGGACCTCCGGGTGATTTGACTACAACCCAAACTATTGAAAATGTAATTATTTTTGATACAGAAGGCAATTATCCACAGACTGTTTCTGTTGATGGGAAAAAATATCAGATAACTGGTATTGCTGATCCAGGTTATACCTTCCCGCCTGTGCAGACGTTGACTGCTGTAATGACCAATGGGGCAAAAGATATTCAATTTGATGTGGATTTCAGCCGTCTTACTCAGTGGGAAACAAAATCTACTGCCTGGGCTGAACATCAGAATGGCTACAAGATGGGCAATTTGGTAAGCTTCACTATTGGTATAGATGGGACTATTTCTGGGGTTTATGATAATGGTGAAACCCGCAACTTAGCCCGTATTGCCCTGGCCAATTTCCAGAATCCAGCTGGACTTTTGCAGGCAGGCAGCAATCTTTACCAGGTTTCGAACAACTCCGGGGATCCTTTAGTTGGAGCTCCAGGGGATCAAGGAATGGGAAGTATTTTACCCGGAAGCCTAGAAATGTCCAATGTTGACCTTTCTGAAGAGTTTACAGATATGATTGTAACCCAGAGAGGTTTTCAGGCTAATTCACGTGTAATAACTACTTCTGACGAAATGCTGCAGGAGTTAGTTAATCTGAAACGATAAAAGACTTAAAGGGGCTTTTTGGCCCCCTTAAGCTGGATAATTTGGGGTGGAATGAATGATTTACCTTACCAGGCTGAATGGTGAAAAAATTGCGGTGAATATCGATTTAATAGAATTTATGGAAGAAACACCGGATACGGTTGTAACCTTGACTACCGGGCGTAAATTTGTGGTAAGAGAAACTATGGAAAACATTCGGGAAGAAGTTATAAAATTTAAGAAAGCATCATTTACTAATCTGAAAAAATAAACTGATAAGGGGTGAATTTTTTGCCTGAAGAAAGAAATGATGAAGTAAAAGAAAAATCTGGTTTTGACTTTAAAATTATATTAATTGGGCTTTTGATATTCCTTGTTGCAATGGGGGCTTCTTATTTTATGCTTAAAAGCCTTATCGCACCTTTCATGCCTGAAGAGGAGAAAAAGGGAACCAAGGAATTGACTGCTAATTTAGTTTCTGCCGGAGAATTTACGACTAATATCAATGACCCGGCAGGAAACAGATTTGTGAAGGTGGAAGTATATATAGAAGTAGAAGATAAGAAAAAGGTTGAAGAGATCAATAAATTTATGCCGGTTATAAAAGATACCATATTGAGCATTTTATCTTCTAAAACTGCAACTGATCTGGATGTAAGATACCGTGAAAAGTTGAAGGCTGAAATAAAAGATAGGCTTAACCAAAAACTGGGCGAAGAAATCATTCTTAACGTATACTTTACCAGCTTTATTATGCAATAAAGGGGCTTTAAAAAGGGGATGGCTGTATGAGTGAAATTCTGTCCCAGAATGAAATTGACCAGCTTTTGGCTGCGTTGACAAGTGGAACTATTGATGCCAATGAACTAAAAAAAGAAGAAAGCAAAAAAAAGGTGCGGGTATATGATTTTCGGCGCCCTAATAAATTTTCCAAGGATCAGATACATACCCTGCAGGTTATCTATGAAAATTATGCCCGCTCTTTAGGTACTTTGCTTTCAGCTCAGCTCAGGTCTCCAGTGCAGATAGAGCTGCTTTCAGTGGAACAGACAACCTATGAGGAGTTTATACGCTCCATTCCTAATCCTACCATATTGAATATATTTTCCCTCTATCCACTGGAAGGAAGCTCTGTTATAGAGATAAACCCCAAGTTAGGCTTTGCTTTTATCGACAGGCTTTTAGGTGGGCCGGGAACGGTTCCTGAGAAAACCAGGGCTTTGACTGAAATTGAACAAACAGTTATGGAAAGATTAGTTCAAAAAATGCTGGACTATCTTAGAGAGCCGTGGGAAAGCATAATTGAACTTGAACCTTCGTTAGACCGGGTGGAAACAAACCCGCAGTTTACACAAATAGTTTCACCGAGTGAGATAATGATAATTATATCTTTAGAAACTCAGATGGCTGATATTTTAGGGATGATTAATATTGGTATTCCTTTTTTAGTATTGGAACCGGTAATTGATAAACTCAGTGTGCATTATTATTATGCTTCTTTCGGACAGAAAACATCTTCGGAGAATATAGCTGTTATACAGCATAGGCTGGAACGAACTTATGTGACAGTTAAGGCAGTTTTAGGAAAAACCACGATTACAGTTAAAGACCTTTTAGAATTAGCCCCGGGCGATGTGATACCTTTAGAAAGGAGTATATCTGACGATTTGGAAGTAATGATAGGCCAGCATACCAAATTTCTAGGTAAACCAGGGACTTATAATAATCGATATGCGGTGCAGGTTTCCCAAGTGGTAAAGGAGGGAAATGAGGATGAATGACGGCATTTTGTCGCAGGAAGAAATAGATGCCCTTTTAAGTGGAGTTTCTAATTCTGACAAAAGTTCAGCTGAAGAAACTACTAGTTTAAGCAGTTTTGAAAAAGATGCCCTGGGAGAAATAGGAAATATTACTATGGGGACAGCTGCGACTACACTTTCTACCCTGCTCAGAAAGAGGGTTTCCATAACTACTCCCAATGTTGTGGTAACGAACAGGGAAAAACTACGGTCGGATTACCCACTTCCTTATGTGATAGCTGAAGTCATGTATACTGAAGGCTTAAGTGGAACCAATATTTTAACTATTAAACAGGAAGATGCGGCTGTGATTGCTGATTTAATGATGGGAGGAGAAGGGAAAATCTCAGATCCAACTTTAGATGAAATTAGGCTTAGTGCAGTTGGCGAAGCCATGAATCAAATGATGGGATCAGCTACTACCAGCTTATCTTCTATGTTCAATACCCGAATTGATATAGCTCCTCCTAAACTTACTATAGTGGATTTGGGACGGGAGAATTTGCAATTATCTACTGACTATAATGATATTGTTGCTATAAGATTTAAAATGGAGATTGACGATTTAGTAGATAGCGAAATAATCCAGATTATTCCTCTGGAAGTGGCTAAAAATATGATTAATACTTTAATGGGAAATACTGCAGAAGAATTAAGCGCTGCTGCCATTGTAGAGAAAGACAAAATAGAATCGCCTCCTAAAGAGCAGGTATCTGAAAGGCCGGCAGCAGCAGAGCCGATAAGAGATAGTGTGCCGCCACCTCCACCTTCGCAGGATAACTGGGGTGATTATATGTATGCTGATATGCCCTCTGGAGTCAAGAAAGGAGAAAATTTTACGGTGCAGCCTGTTCAATTTGCACCTTTAAAAGAGAGTCACAGTTCCCAGATGCCTAACAACATAGGCCTTATAATGGATGTCCCTCTTGAGGTCAGTGTAGAATTAGGCAAGACTAAAAAAACAATAAAAGAAGTTTTAGAGTTAAGCCAAGGTTCAATAATTCAGCTTGATAAGATGGCTGGTGAACCAGTTGACTTGCTCGTAAATGGAAAGCTTATTGCCAAAGGTGAAGTAGTAGTCATTGATGAAAATTATGGAATAAGAATTACTACTATAATAAGTCCGATGGATCGTATGAATAAATTACAATAATTAATTAAAATGGGGAGGAACAAAATGGGTAAGAAAGTTTTGATAGTTGATGATGCTGCATTTATGAGAATGATGATTAAAGATATTCTTACAAAAAATGGTTATGAGGTTGTCGGAGAAGCAGAAAATGGGCAGGTGGCAGTTGAAAAATATCAGGAGTTAAAACCTGATTTAGTTACAATGGACATAACTATGCCAGAAATGGATGGCATAGCTGCTGTAAAGGCTATAAAAGCAATTGATCCTGATGCTAAAATAATTATGTGCAGTGCCATGGGGCAGCAGTCAATGGTTATTGATGCTATACAGGCAGGAGCTAAAGACTTTATTGTAAAGCCTTTTCAGCCTGAAAGGGTATTGGAAGCAGTAAACAAGGCTATTAACTAGACTAGATTTGTAGTCTTCTGGATGTGAATTATAATGATATCTTTTAAAGAAAAAAGATATATAATTTTGTTTATAATTTTGGCCTTATTATTTGCTTTTACTGCCAGTTTAAACGCGGCTGATATGAATGAATTAAATAAAGAGTTGAATAAACAGCAGACAGAAGTTAAAACTGAAAGCCCCAGCCTGTTTTTAAGTTTTGTTAAGCTTATTTTGGCTTTAGGTTTAATAATAGGAGCAGCTTGGTCTATTTTGCACATTTTCAGCAAACAGATGAATATAAGAGCACAGGGGACATGGATTAATGTTGTAGATGAAGTTATGCTGGGGCAAAATCGCGGTATTGTCCTCTGTGAAATTGGTGAGAAGCTCTATGCATTAGGCATTACTGACCACAATATCAACCTTTTGTTTGAGGTGACTAATCCCAAGCTTTTAGAGGAGGTTAGCCAAGCTGATACTGGATATTTAAAAGAAGATAATAAATTTAATGAATTTATCAGAAATCAAATAATCAGTTTACTAAAAGGAAAGCCAAAGAATATATCACAAAAAAATAAGTTTTCCAGCTTGATGGAACAACAATTGATAAAGCAGCAGGAGTTAAGCAAATATTATATATCGAATGAGCATAATCAAAGTTCATCACATGTGAGAAGTGAGAAAAATGAAAAAAATATGGAATAATAAATATTTAATCTTTATTTTATTTTTTTCAGTTATATGGGCGGTATTATTTTTCTCAGCCCCGGTCAGTGCCGAACCTTTAACTATTCCCCCGGTTAATTTGCAGATAGGGGGCGAAACGGATAATCCTCAGAATTTATCAACAGTTTTACAGATTATAATATTATTAACCGTATTATCTTTAGCGCCAGCTATAGCTATTTTATTAACTTCTTTTACGCGAATAGTTGTAGTATTGTCATTTTTAAGAACTTCTCTGGCAACCCAGCAAATGCCGCCAAATCAGGTTTTAATAGGACTGGCTTTGTTTTTGACTTTTTTTGTTATGGCTCCAACTTTTCAAGAAGTTAATCAGAATGCTCTTCAACCTTATTTGCAAGGGAAAATAGGTCAAGAAGAAGCTTTTAAAAAAGCTATGGATCCTATGCGAGAGTTTATGTTTAAACAGACCAGGGAAAAAGACCTGGCTCTTTTTGTAAAGATGTCAGGGATTAAAAGGCCACATAATTTTAATGATATTCCTAATTATGTTCTCATACCGTCATTTGTAATAAGTGAGCTAAAAACTGCTTTTCAGATTGGATTTATAATCTTTATTCCTTTTTTGGTTATTGACATGGTGGTGGCAAGCGCCCTTATGTCCATGGGGATGATGATGCTTCCACCGATGATGATTTCTCTGCCATTTAAGATATTGCTTTTCATTCTGGTAGATGGCTGGAACCTGGTGATTCAGTCGCTGATTATGAGCTTTAAGTAGTATTTAAGGAGGCGAAATTTTGTACGAAGATATTGTCCTGGGAATTGCTCATCAGGCTCTTGTAACGACTCTTTTAGTTTCTGCTCCTATACTGGGGGCAGCACTTCTTACGGGTTTGCTTATTAGTATACTTCAGGCGACTACCCAGATGCAGGAAATGACCCTCGTATTTGTGCCTAAAATAGTAGTCGTACTTTTGATTACAGTTCTGTTTGGACCATGGATGCTCAATATTGTAACTGGTTTTGCTCATAATCTGTGGGCAACTATTCCCCAAATTATTTCTCTCTAAGGAAGGCTCAGGAGTTTTATACCTATGCCACTAGAAAGCTTTTTATTAGTATTGTCAAGAATGTCAGGTTTATTCCTGATTGCTCCTATTTTTAGCAGCCGGCAAATACCAGCAAGGGTGAAAATTTTTGTTCTTTTAGTTTTGGCAGCTACTATGGCCTATTTTGTTCCAGTTGAGTATGCATTTACCATAGAGACTCCGGGGTATTTTGTAGCTGCTATAGTAGTGGAAATAATAACAGGGTTTACTATTGGTTTTGTAGCATATTTGGTTTTTGCTGCAATCCAGCTGGCAGGACAGATTATGGATATGCAAATGGGTTTTGGAATTGTTAATGTGGTAGATCCACAAACTGGAACCCAGATACCCTTAATGGGAAATCTTACGCAGACTTTGGCTTTGCTTATATATCTATGTATTGATGGTCATCACTATCTTTTACAGGCCTTAGCTCAAAGTTATCAGGTTGTGCCGGTATTAGGTTTTCATTTTAACCAAGATTTTTGGGATTTACTGGTTGCAATAAGCGCATATATGTTTGTAATTGCTGTTAAGATTGCTATGCCTTTTGTTGCAGCTTTGCTTACTGCTGATATTGCTATGGGGTTTATTGCTAGAACTGTTCCCCAGATGAATGTTTTCATTGTTGGACTGCCTTTGAAAATATTGCTAGGTTTGTTTATGCTTATAATTTTGCTGCCAGTTTATATATGGATTTATGGAATTTTGTTTTCGCATTTTTTTGCTTATTTAGATAATGTCATCATGGTGATGGGGCTTTAGAATATGGCAGAAGAACCTATTATATTGATCAACCTTCAGCTTTTTGCTGATGGTGATGCAGGGGAAAAAACAGAACAGGCAACTCCGCGCAGGCGTGAAGAAGCCCGCAAAAAAGGGCAGGTTTTTAAAAGCAATGATTTAAATTCGGCAGTTATTTTAACAGTTGGATCAGTGGCAATATTTTTGACATTACCTCATGTTTTGGAGAGTTTTAAGGCTTTTACTGCTTTATTTATATTAGACCGAAGTATGCAGGATTTTACGAATGAATATGCACTTGATCTTTGGATTGAGACTTTATGGGTTATGGGAAAAATGCTTTTTTCCATCTTTTTGGCTACTTTTGTTACTGCTCTTTTAGTTACTTATTTACAGGTTGGTTTTGTGTTCAGCACAGAGCCTCTTGTCCCTAAACTGGAAAGATTAAATCCAGTAGAAGGATTTAAAAGAATTTTTTCCAAGCGTGCATTGGTAGAGCTTTTAAAGTCATTATTAAAAGTAATAATAACAGGGGACATAGTTTACAGTGAAATAAGAAAAGATTTGGAGATTTTTGCCTGTATGGTTGATATGGATATTTTACCGGCACTAAAGGTTTTAAGCAGTATGATTTTTAAAATCGCCTTAAAAGTAGGTGTAGTTTTTATAGTTATAGGTGTGTTAGATTATATTTACCAGTGGTATGAATATGAAAAATCTTTAAAAATGAGCAAATATGAGATAAAACAGGAATATAAGGAAACAGAAGGAGATCCTCAGATAAAAACGAGGCAGCGCCAGATTCAGCGGCAGGCTGCGATGCAAAGAATGATGGCAGAGGTTCCCAAAGCAGATGTGGTAATAACAAACCCTACTCATTTTGCAGTAGTTTTAAAATATGAAGCTGAAAAAATGGAAGCTCCCGTAGTTGTTGCCAAGGGGAAGGATTTTATCGCTTTGAAAATTAAAGAAATTGCTAGTGAAAATAATGTAATAATTGTTGAAAATCCGCCTTTAGCGCGAACTCTTTTTTTTGCGGTAGATATAGGACAACAGATTCCGGAAGAAATGTACCAGGCAGTGGCCGAAATAATAGCTTATGTATATAAACAAAAAAAGATTGTATAAAGATCCGGAGGATTTATTTTTATGGAGACAAGAGCAGGTTGGATGAATTTATTGCAGGAGCGAAGTGATATAATAATTGCAATTCTAGTAGTTTGCATTGTTCTTATGATGCTGATTCCCATGAAGCCAGCTCTTTTAGATATAATGCTCACTTTTAATATAAGTTTTGCTTTAATAATCCTTATGGTTTCCATGTTTAATAGTGATCCCTTGGAATTTTCGGTTTTCCCTTCTCTACTTTTAATTATGACTTTATTTCGCCTAGCCCTTAATGTTTCTTCTACTCGGTTGATTTTATTAAATGCGGAAGCAGGGCAGGTTATTTATACCTTTGGTTCTTTTGTAGTAGGCGGAAATATGATAGTAGGAATGGTTATTTTCTTAATACTGGTAGTAATTCAGTTTATTGTTATAACCAAGGGTGCTGAAAGAGTAGCAGAAGTTGCTGCTCGCTTTACGTTGGATGCTATGCCGGGAAAACAGATGGCTATAGATGCAGATCTTAATGCAGGGCTTATTGACGAACAGGGAGCAAAGGAAAGAAGACAAAAAATTCAGCGTGAAGCAGATTTTTATGGAGCTATGGATGGAGCCAGTAAATTTGTAAAAGGTGATGCTATTGCCGGAATAATAATAACCCTTATCAATATAATAGGAGGATTAATTATAGGCTTAGCTCAGAAGGGTTTTACTTTCGACAAAGCTATTCAAACTTACACTATTCTTACCGTTGGAGATGGATTGGTAACTCAAATACCTGCTTTATTGATTTCTACTGCAACTGGGATAGTTGTGACCAGAAGTGCTTCCAAATTTAGCCTAGGCCGGGAGGTAACCTCTCAGCTTTTCAGTCATCCTAGGGCTTTAGGTATTGCAGCAGTTATACTTGCAGTTTTAGGGACCATTGGGCTGCCTAAGTTTCCAATGTATTTACTGGCAGCACTATTTGGTTTTCTGTTTTTTGCTTTTCGTCGTTCTGCCTTAGAAATCGCCGAAGTGGAGGAAAAAGAAGAAGTAGAAGAAGTAGAGGAAATAAAACGTTCTGAAAATGTAATGGAACTTTTGCAGGTTGAAAAAATGGAAATAGAGCTGGGGTATGGTCTGATTCCCCTGGTGGATGTTGAACAAGGGGGGGATTTGTTAGACCGTATAGTTATGATAAGGAGGCAGTGTGCAGTAGAACTAGGATTTATTGTGCCTCCTGTTCGTATAAGGGATAACATGCAGCTTAAGCCTAATACCTATGTTATAAAAATCAAGGGCATGGAAATAGCAAATGGTGAGTTGATGCTAGAAAATTATTTAGCTATTGGTGCAGACATAGAGAATGATACTGAGCTTTATGGTATTGATACAATTGAACCGGCATTTAAGCTCCCGGCAAAGTGGATTTTAACTGAGCACAAGGATTTAGCTGAAATGAAAGGTTATACGGTAGTTGATCCTCCTTCTGTTTTAGCTACTCATCTTACTGCGGTTATTAAAAATCATGCTCATGAGCTCTTGGGTAGACAGGAAGTTCAGAATATGATTGATTTTATAAAAGAGCAGAATCCTGCTGTTGTAGAAGAGCTTATACCTGACCTTATGAGTGTAGGTGAAATTCAAAAGGTTCTGGCTAATCTTTTAAGAGAACAAGTTTCAATTCGCGATATGCTTACTATTCTTGAAACTCTAGCTGATTATGCGAAATTAACGCGGGATACAGATGTCCTGACTGAATATGTGCGGCAAACTTTAAAAAGACAGATTACCAGACAGTATACAGATGAAAGTGGTGTAATGAAGGTCTTAACTCTTGATCCTGCTTTAGAAGAAAAGATGCGGGAATCCCTGCAGCAAAGCGAATTTGGGTCTTATCTTGCTTTGGACCCTGAATTGGCTCAAAGGTTGATAGATAAGCTTAATATTTATTACCAGGATATGATGAATCGAGGAATAACCCCTGTAATATTATGTGCTCCAATTCTCAGAATTTATTTCAAGAGAATGATAGAAAGGTTTATCAGTAATTTTGCAGTTCTTTCTTATAATGAGGTAGACGGCAATGTTAATATTGAAGTTGTGGGGATGATAGCTGTATGAAAATAAAAAAGTTTTCTGCCAGAGATTATCAGACTGCACTTAACTTGGCCAAGGCAGAAATGGGGCCGGATGCTATAATTTTGCAAACGGAAAAAATTAAAAAAAAAGGAATCCTTGGTTTGTTTTCTCCACCTCGAGTTGAAATTACGGTAGCAGTAGATGATACCTTGAAAGTTAAAACTGATAAAACAAGACAGCCGCTTTTCCCTGAAGCAAAAGAAGAATGCAAGAATGTTCCTGCTAATCATTTGAAAACCGATTACAACGACAACCTGTTTAAAGAATTGACTAGCATGAAAATGATGATGGAAGAAATACGCGGTAAGATGTATGAAGTAGAGCTGATGAAAGGAATGCCTGAACAGCTTAAGAAATTTTTTGATTTACTCGTGGAAAATAATGTAAATAAGGATATCGCTTTAAATATTATTAATAAAGTAGAAAACAGACTGCCGCGTGATCGTGCAGATGACAAAATGTGGGTAAGAGATTTAATAATTAACACCTTAGAGGAATATGTAAAGGAAGTAAGACCTATTGAAATAAATTCCAGCTGCAAAGGTACAGTTGTGATGCTAATTGGACCTACCGGGGTGGGCAAGACTACCACTATTGCTAAGTTGGCGGCTAACCTTACTTTTATGGATAAAAAGGATGTAGCCCTGATAACCCTTGACACTTACCGGGTTGCAGCTGCTGAACAGCTTCGTACATTTGCTGAGATTATTGGTATTCCTATAAGTGTAGTTTTTGACCAGGTAGAATTGTGTGAAGCTGTAGAGGAATATAAAGATAAAGATGTAATTTTTATAGATACTGCAGGACGCAGTCCATATAATGACGAACAGCTAGAAGAACTTAAAACTTATATTGAGGTAGCATGTCCGGATGAAATTATTTTAGTTTTAAGTGTTACTACCCAGAGCAATGAGCTTATAAATATATACAACCGTTTTAGCCTTTTTAAAATTGATAAGGTTATATTTACTAAAATTGATGAAGCACAAAATTATGGGCAGATTCTAAATGCAATTTATGAAATTCGCAAACCAATTGCTTATATAACCAACGGGCAGAATGTTCCGGACGATATTGAAGTTCCTGACCCTCTTTATTTAGCTAAAATGCTTCTAAGAGAGGATGAAGCATTATGAAGAGTCAAGCTGACAGGTTAAGAGAAATAGCATTGACAGTTAAACAGCAGATTGAGAGCGAAATGAGCAAGATGGTTAAAAATACCCGGGTAGTAGCGGTAAGCAGTGGGAAAGGAGGAACAGGTAAAAGCACTCTGGCTCTTAATATTTCTATTACTTTAGCCTTGCATGGGAAAAATGTAATTTTGCTGGATGCAGATATGGGTCTTGCTAATATAGATATTATGCTGGGGATAGTTCCACAGTACAATATCTATCATATGATACAAGGAAAGAAAACTTTGCGGGAGATAATTTTATCTCATCCTTCTGGTATTGATATTATTCCGGGTGGTTCTGGTATAAGTGAACTGGCCAATTTATCAAAGGAACAGCTGAAAAGGGTATTAATTGAACTTGGAACACTAGATGGAGAATATGATTTTATGATTATTGATACAGGAGCAGGCATATCTGATAATGTAATGTCTTTTCTCCTTGCTTCAGATGATGTCTTGGTAGTTGCTACTCCAGAACCTACATCGATTACTGATGCTTATGGCATCGTAAAAGGTTTGAGCCAGAATCGTTTTAAAGGAAATTTATTTTTGGTAGTTAACAGGGTAGCTGATTCCCGTGAAGGGGTTCTGGTGGCAGAAAAATTTCGGTTGGTATGTCAGAAATTTTTGAACCTGGATATAAAGGTTTTAGGTTATGTAACCAATGAGCCTATGGTTCAGGAGGCAATAAAAAGACAGAAATCATTTATTCAAGTTTTTCCTCAGAGTGTTGCGACCAGAAACATATATGAGATCTCAGAAAAATTAGTTTTGCAGACTTGTGAACGAGAAGCAGGAAAAGAAATAAAACCAAAAGGGATTAAAAACTTTTTTAAAAAGCTGATGAGTTTTACTAAAACACAGGGGGAATAAAGATTTATGGAAGATGTCCGGCTTAATCAGTTGGTTGAGATTGAATATCAAGGAGAGGATGGCGTAGAGTATCTTCCAAGTAGGGTAGAAGGGATAAATGAGGAGAATATCCATCTGGCAGTTCCTATACGCAAAGGTCAGCTGGTTCCTATACATATTGACCAAAAGATTAAGGTTTGTTTTACCACGGAAAATAATTCCTATGCTTTTATTGCGAATGTTTTAGGTCGTAAGCGGGAGCCGGTACCAGTATTGATAGTTTCTAAACCGGATAAAATTGTAAAGATTCAAAGGCGTTCATATGTAAGGATTCCGGTATCTATTCCTGTTTTTTATAGAGCTATACCTGATGGACAGGATTATGAACCAGGGCAAACAGTAGATATAAGTGCAGGAGGGACGCTTTTTTTATCAAAGTCGAAGCTGGAGCCGGGGCAAAAGCTGGAATTGGAGTTAAACTTGCCTAATAGGCCTAAGATTATTTGTCAGGCTGAGGTTAAGAGATATATTCCACCAGAAGTAAGTGGTGCTGGAAATTACAAGATTGCAGTAGAATTTAAGGATATAAGTGAAAATCAGAGGGATCAGATTTTTAATTTTATTTTCGAAAAACAGCGGGAGTGGATAAAAAAAGGCCTCTTGGATGTAAAAAGGAGGTAAAAATTTTTTATGAATAAAATCAAGGTTTTGGTAGTTGACGATTCTGCTTTTATGCGAAAGGTGATCGGGGACATAATCAACAGCGAACCTGATTTAGAGGTTGTAGATAAGGCAAGAAACGGCAATGAGGCTATTTCAAAAATAAAAGAGCTTAATCCTGATGTAGTAACTTTGGATGTTGAAATGCCGGAGCTCGATGGTATTTCCGCTTTAGAAAGGATAATGCGCGGACATCCCGTACCTGTTATTATGTTGAGCAGCCTTACCAAAAGTGGAGCAGATTTAACATTGAAAGCTCTACAGCTGGGTGCCGTAGATTTTGTAACTAAACCGTCGGGCCAGATATCCCTGGACATTAATAAAATAAGAGATGATATTGTCAGAAAAATAAAAATTGCAGCAGGTACTAAGAGGAATTTGGCGAAATTGAATAATATAGTACAGATAAAAGAAAAGACAATTTTAAAATCAATAAATAAAGAAACTTTACCTGATAAAAATTTAAATAATCTGGTAGTGATTGGAACTTCTACCGGGGGGCCTAAAGCTTTACATCAGGTAATACCCAAGCTGCCGGGTAACTTCGATGCAGGTGTATTAGTAGTTCAGCACATGCCTCCAGGTTTTACTAAGTCATTAGCTGAAAGATTAGATTCTGTGTCAGAATTAAAAGTAAAGGAAGCAGAAGATGGAGAGAAAATTATTCCAGGGTGTGTTTATATAGCTCCAGGAGACCATCATTTATGTGTTAAAGCTCATAATACAGGAAATTATAGAGAATTATTTATTATTAGTGATAAATCTATCCCCCCACGTGGGGGACTCAGACCAGCAGTTGATGTAACATTAGAATCAGTTGCCGAAAATTACTGGGGTAAGATTATTGTAGTTATTATGACAGGAATGGGGCATGATGGGGCAGCAGGTTTATCTTATGTCAAAGAAAAAGGAGCTAAAGTAATTGCAGAACATGAATCAACCTGTATAGTATATGGTATGCCAAAGGCCGCCATAGAGACTGGTAAAGTTGATAAAATTGCACCACTTTATGAAATAAGTGATGAAATAGTGAAGATGCTCTGAGGGAAGAATTTATTACTTTAAAGGGGTGGTCAGTATGAATATGGATATGTCCCAGTATTTAGATGTTTTTTTAGAGGAGAGTAAGGAACATTTAGAAAATCTAAATCAAAAGCTGCTGCAATTGGAAAAGAATCACGATGATATGTCTGCTTTGAACGAGATTTTTCGTGCAGCTCATACTTTAAAAGGTATGTCTTCTACTATGGGATTTGAAGACTTAGCCGATCTTACGCATCATATGGAAAATGTTTTATCAGATTTGAAGGAAGGTAAACTTGAAATAAGTACACCGATAGTTGATGTTCTTTTTCAGTGTTTGGATCGCATTCAAACTATAATAGAGCAAATAGAAACTACAGGTTCCGGGGTGAGCGATAACAGTGACCTTATTGCAGTTTTAGATAATGTGAAAACTGGTGCTTTAGAAGCAGCAGCTGTAGCATATGAATCTGAGCATACAGATCAGCTAATGATTGATGACATTAAATCGGCAAATACTGATAAGAATATGGATTTTTCCTTTAATGAATATGATATAACAGTTTTTAAAGAAGCCAAGAGCAAGGGTATGAAAATATTTTATGTAAAAGTTGGAATTGCTCCGGAATGCCTCATGAAGTCAGTGCGTGCTTTTATGGTTTTCAAAGCATTAGAGGAAGAAGGGGAAATCATTAAATCTAATCCTCCAGCTCAGGAACTGGATGAAGGAAAATTTGAAGATAGTTTTGAGATT
Source organism: Thermosyntropha sp. (assembly GCF_017656155.1). Lineage (GTDB taxonomy): Bacteria > Bacillota > Syntrophomonadia > Syntrophomonadales > Syntrophomonadaceae > Thermosyntropha. Next base: position 103,993 of record NZ_JACDOH010000006.1, read on the forward strand.
TTTTTAGTTACTTCAGCAAACAAAGAGCAGATTGTGAATAATATAAATAATATTTCGGAAGTAACTGTATTGAATATAGAGGATATTGAAATAGAGGCAATAGTTTCTTCTAATGAGAAGCCGGTTTTTAATGAAAAGGTTTCTTCTGTTTCTGCTAATATTGAACAAAAAGCCAATAATGTAGAAGATAAGAAAAAATCCCATAAGGTAAAACAGACTGTAAGGGTGGATATTGAACGCCTGGATAACTTAATGAATTTAGTAGGCGAACTTGTTATGCACAAAGGGCGTTTAGAACAGATAGGGGCTACCACCAAAATGGTAGAACTTAATGAAACAATTGAACAGATTGATCGCATAACTGCAGATTTGCAATCAGTAGTTATGAAAGTGCGTATGGTACCAATTGAGCAGGTTTTCAACCGTTTTCCACGCATGGTACGGGATTTAGCCAAAGAGCTTAATAAAGAAGTGGAGTTCCTTATGGAAGGTAAGGAAACTGAACTTGACCGAACAGTTATAGATGAGATAGGAGATCCACTTGTTCATTTGCTGCGCAATGCGGTAGATCACGGATTAGAACCAGCAGAAGAAAGAATAAAAAAAGGCAAACCAGCGGCGGGAACTTTAATGCTTAGAGCCAGACATGAAGGAAATAATGTTTATATTGAAGTAGAAGATGACGGAGCAGGAATTAATGTTGAAAAAGTCAAGAAAAAAGCAGTTGAAAAAGGACTCATAACTGAAAAAGAAACTGAAAAAATGGATAAGGATGAAGCAATTGAGCTTCTGTTTTACCCTGGATTTAGCACCGCCAGTGTGGTAAGTGATATTTCAGGACGCGGAGTAGGGCTTGATGTAGTTAAAACCAAAATAGAGGCTTTAAATGGCGAAATTGCAGTAGATTCAAAACCGGATAAAGGAACGAGATTTAAAATAAAACTGCCTCTCACTCTGGCTATTATACAGGCGCTTATGGTTGCAGTACGCGATGAAATTTATGCTATTCCTTTAAGTTCGGTTGACGAAACTACTATGATAAGTAAAAATGATATAAAAATTGTACAGGGACAGGAAGTGATTATGCTCAGGGGTAATGTTCTCCCTATATTCCGCCTGGCTGAGATTTTAGAAACTCCTGGAGGAGCTCTAAATGATGAGGAAATGTATGTAGTAGTGGTGAGAAAGGCTGACAGACAAATAGGACTGGTAGTTGATACCTTAATTGGACAACAGGAGATAGTCATAAAGTCGTTAGGCAAACTTTTATCAGGAATACCAGGAATAGCTGGTGCTATTGTTGCTGGCGATGGAAATGTCCGGCTTATTTTGGATGTTGCAACATTGTTTTAGCGAGGTGAAATTATGGAGCCAACTTTAAATGAAAAAACCCAGAATGCTAATATTGAAGAAGAGGAAATACAGGTAGTTGCCTTTAAATTAGGCAAAGAGGAATATGCAGTAGATGTTTTAAGTGTTCAGGAAATTAATAGGCTTTTAAATATTACCCGGGTTCCTCGAGTCTCTCATTACATTGAAGGGGTAGTTAATCTTAGGGGAAATATCATTCCAGTTATTAATCTGCATAAACGATTTAATATTAAAGCGTCAGGAGAGGTGGAAGATAAGAGGATAATTGTTTTTCAGTTTGATGACACTAAAGCTGGAATTATCGTAGATGAAGTATCTGAGGTGTTAAGACTTAAATGGGAGAATATTGAGGATGCATCTAAAGTATACAGCTCTATAAGCACTGACCATATAAAGGGAATAGCTAAAGTAGATGATCGCCTTTTGATACTTTTGGATATTGCTAGGATTTTAGAAGTGTAATATTACAGGTGGTGAATTTTATGGCAGAAGATTTTGATAAACTCTCCAGCCTGCAGTTGGATGCTTTAAGGGAAATTGGAAATATAGGAGCAGGTAATGCGGCAACTGCATTGGCTCAGATGATAAATTCAAAAATAGATATGAGTGTTCCCCAGGCTAAAATACTGCTTTTTTCACAAGTGCCGGAATTGGTAGGAGGCTCTGAGCAACATGTAGTAGGTATTTACCTTCGGATAGAAGGTTCAGCACCATCCAGTATTTTATTCGTTATTCCAATTAAACAGGCATGTTTGTTGGTGGATATGCTCATGTCCAAGCCTTTAGGAACTACCAGTATGGAGAGTTTTGGAGACATGGAAATGTCAGCGATGATGGAACTCGGCAATATTATTTCTGCAACTTATCTTAATGCTTTAGCCGCTTTTACCGGACTTAAACTGCTCCCTTCTGTTCCAGCATTGGGTATAGACATGGCTGGGGCAGTTATGGATGCTGTGCTGGCACAATTTGGAGAAGTGGCTGACCATGTTCTGGTTTTGGAAACAGATTTTAAAAAGGAGTCTGTAGATATTGTAGGACATTTTATTCTGCTTCCTGAACCTGGATCACTTAAGATTATATTACAATCGCTTGGGGTGAGCATATGATGAGTAAAATTATCCAGGTAGGGATGGCAGATCTTAAACTGGCAAAAGCCCCGGACAAACTTATGACAGCAGGACTAGGTTCATGTATTGGCATATGTGTTCGGGATAAAGATCAAAGGTTGGGTGCTTTGGCCCATATTATGCTTCCTTTGAGTACCCAGGCCCGGAATGCTGAGAACAAGGCTAAATTTGCCGATACGGCAATAGAATTGTTAATTCAGGAAATGAAAAAAAATGGAGCAGATATATCCAGGCTGGAGGCAAAGTTTGCAGGCGGAGCTCAAATGTTTAAGTTTTCTGGGGAAAGTGATATTATGAAAATAGGACAGCGTAATGCTGAAGCAGTAGAAGAATATCTGCAGAAATATAAAATAAGGATACTGGCTAAAGATGTGGGAGGAAATCATGGAAGAACGATTACTTATGATCCGGATACCGGAGATTTGCTGATTAGAACTATAGGACACGGGGAGAGAATAATTTAAATGAGCCCCTCTTATGATGAGCTCTGGGTGCGTTATAAAGAGCAAAATGATACTACGGCCAGGGATGAACTTATCCTGAATTATGCGGGATTGGTAAAATATGTAGCTAACCGACTGGCTATAAACTTATCTTCATTAGTCGAGATTGATGAACTTTACTCATATGGTGTTGAAGGATTAATTGATGCTATTGAAAAATTTGATCATAGACGAAATGTAAAGTTTGAAACTTATGCAATTACCCGAATAAGGGGAGCTATTATTGATGGGCTCAGGGCAATGGACTGGGTTCCTGTTTCTGTAAGACAGAAAGCAAAAGAGCTTGAAAAAACCTATGCAAAACTTGAAGCCCGATTGGGAAGAGCAGCTACTGATGAAGAAGTAGCTCAGGAACTAGGGATAAGTATCGATAAACTGGGTAAGCTGCTAAAGGAAACTGCTGCTGTAACGATAATATCATTAGATGATTTTATTTCAGGAGAGGAAGGAGAAGATAAAAAGAAGCGGATTGGAGAGATTATTGAAGACCAGGATGGAACGAGTGCTTTAGAAATTCTAGAACTTACCGAAACAAAAGAGATATTAGCCCATTCCATTTCCAGATTGCCGGAAAAAGAAAAGCTGGTTATATATCTTTATTATTATGAAGGCTTGACTTTGAAAGAAATAGGAGCTGTTTTAAACCTGTCGGAATCCCGAATTTCACAGCTACATACCAAGGCTATATTGAGACTCAGAGGGAGTTTGGGAAAAAAAAAGCAACAGATTATTTGAGTTTAAAGGCTGGGGGGAATGTTATGGCAGAAAATACCGATAGTGTAAATGTGAATGGGCAAATAGATAAGGATGGAGAAGCAGAAGTTTTTATAACTAAAGATAAACTGCAGGCATTTTTACAGATAACTCCCCCTATGGGTAATGGCAAACCATGTACTTTAGATGATGTGCAAAAAGTTCTGAGTCAGAAAAATATAGTATATGGAATTATTGGGGAAAATATAAATAAGGCTCTGGAGCCGGAAAACTGGGGAAAAAGGATTCTAATTGCCCAAGGGGAAGCGGCTAGAGCGGGAAAAGATGCGGAATTTATATACCATTTCCCGTTCCCATCAGAACGAGTAGGCCCCAAGATAGATGAAAAAGGTAATGCCAATTTCCATGATTTAGGACTCATACATAATGTTAAAATGGGGGATTTATTGTTGGAAAAGATTCCGGCAACTGAAGGGGTTCCCGGACATGATATAACCGGAAAAGAAATTGTTCCTAAAAGGGGACGGGATTTTCCACTTCCTAAAGGCAAGAATACCATACCCGATGAAGATAATCTGCGCCTTTTTGCGGCTATTGACGGGAATGTTACTATTATTGACCACAAGGTTGTAATTTCTCCTGTATTTGAAGTTAATGAAGATATTGACTATTCTACAGGAGATATAGATTTTGTAGGAAGTGTAGTTATAAAAGGAAATGTAAATACGGGTTTTAAAGTTCATGCTGCAGGGGATGTTGAAATTAAAGGATTTGTTGAAGGTGCCGAAATTGTTGCTGGAGGCAATGTGGTAGTAAAAGGTGGTATTACGACTGGAAACCGCGGTTTTATAAAGGCTAAAGGCAACATATATGCCAGGTTTATTGAAAATTCGAGAGTTGAGGCAGAAAATGATGTAATTGTAAGAGAATCTATAATGCAGTCAGTAGTAAGGGCAGGAAGAAGTGTCCGGGTAACGGATCGTAAAGCGTCAATCATTGGCGGTATTGTTCAGGCTTGCTGTGAGGTTGAAGCTAGATATATAGGATCACAGCTAGCAACCCAGACTGTGATTGAAGTAGGAGTTAATCCGCAGTATCGTCAGGAATATCAGCAGCTTTTAAAGGAACTGCCACAAAAAAGGAATGTTTTGGAAAATATAACCCATAATCTGCGGGTTCTTCAGAAGTCGATTGGAACAGTTGGTAATTTGGATGAACGCCGGCGCTTAATGTTACTGAAGATGCTTGAGGAAGCTAAGAAGTTGAAAAAGGAAATATCGGATATTGAAGAAAGACTTGCCTTTTTAAATGAAGAATTGCAAAAAGTAGCTGAGGCTAAAGTTAAGGTATGGGAGGTAGTTTATCCTGGAGTTCGTATTACACTGGGACAGTCTATATATATAGTAAATGATCCTATAAAATATTCAGCTTTTGTCCTGGAGGATGGGGAAGTCCGCTTAGCTCCGCTGTCCTAGGGAGAGGAGATGATATCGGTGACCATAAAGAGCATTGATATGCAGGTTCTCGTTCAGAAGATTGGGGATGTAGCGAAGATTAAACAGGCGGAGCAGTCTAATGCCAATAATCGTCAACAGGATTTTATAATGCAGATTAGTCAGGACACCCAAAAGTACAGCAAGACAGTCCATCAAGCTTTGGCTGCTGAAAAAAAATTCGTTCATGAAAGAGAAGAAAGAAAAGATAAGTCTAGATATAAAGGGAAGAAAAAAGAGAACAATAATATTGTAGATTCTAAAAAAGAAGATGAAATTAATTCTGATAAAGGAAATAATATTGACATAAAAATATAAGGTGGTGTTGAGCATAGTTACATTTATACTTTCTTTAGCTGTTCTGTTTTTAGTGCTGGCTTTTATGAGTTTAAGCCGGCAAAGAGCTTTTTGGGAAAACTATGCTGAGGATTTAGAAAATCTTGTTGACGAAGCTGATAAAGTAAAACAAGATTTAAATATTATGTTAGATAATGCGGTTAAAATATCCGAAATGATAAATCAAAATCTGGAAAAAAAGTTATCAGGCGAATATTTTGTTAAACCTGAAGAGCGGATAGAAGAAAATGCTTCTGATAGTAAGAAAGTGTGTGTATATGAAGTTGAGAAATATTTAGGTATTAATGAGAAGGATTTGATTAATGTATTGCAACATATGGATTATAAAGTAAATAATCAGCTTAATACAATTGATATTCCAGTACTGGAAAAGATTAAAACTGAAAATATAAATATTTTAGACGAAAAAAGCAATGACGAAGATAGACTTAAGTCAACTTCATCGATTGAAAATACTAATCTACAGGCAAATAACGTAGTTGATACTGAGTTTTATCAGATAGAAGACCTTAAGAATGTCCATCCTTATATAGCGGTTCGTCTTCTTCATGAAAAAGGGTATACAGTAAAGCAAATGGCTAAACTTTTGGGAAGAGGACAGGGAGAAATTCAAATTTTACTGAATCTGTCTTATAAAAATAGAGCTGTTTAAAGCTAAAAAGGTGAAGAAAAGCGTAATTTCTTCACCTTATTTTATGTTTAGGAAGCTTTTTAACGGGTAGAATATTAATAAAATGATGGAAAAATATTATTAAAATTATTAGTTCTCTATATTGCAAAGACTTAAATACTTATGGTATATTATCTTTTGGTAATTACACACGCTGGATGATTTTCTGAAGGGTGCTTCGTATATGAAGTCTTCAGAAAAGATGAATTTGGCGGAGGAATAAAACAAGAAGAGAGGAGGTGCGGTCGGTGTCAGTAATCACCATGAAACAGCTCCTGGAAGCAGGAGTTCACTTTGGACACCAGACACGCAGATGGAACCCTAAGATGGCTCCATATATTTATATGGAGAGAAACGGAATCTATATCATTGATTTGCAACAAACGGTTAAAAAATTTGATGAAGCTTATGAGTTCATCAAAAGTGTAGTTGCAGAAGGCAAAGGTATTCTTTTTGTTGGAACTAAAAAACAGGCACAGGAGAGCATCAAAGAAGAAGCTTTGCGCTGTGGTATGTATTATGTTAACCAGCGCTGGTTAGGCGGTATGCTTACCAATTATAAGACTATTCAAAAAAGGATTCAGCGTCTTAAAGAACTGGAAAGAATGGAAGAAGAAGGCGCTTTTGAGGTTTTGACAAAAAAAGAAGTGGCTAAGTTGATGAAAGAAAGGGAAAGACTGGAAAGATTTTTGGGTGGTATAAAAGATATGGACAAGCTACCTGGTGCTCTTTTTGTAGTCGATCCCAGAAAAGAAAAAATTGCTGTAGCTGAAGCACGCAAACTTAATATTCCGGTAGTAGCTATAGTTGATACGAACTGCGATCCGGATGAGATTGATTATGTAATTCCTGGTAATGATGATGCAATAAGGGCAGTTAAGCTTATTACATCCAAAATTGCAGATGCAGTGCTGGAAGCTAAACAGGGAGAACAGGTTATGGCTTAGCCTTTTTGAAGGGGTGACTGTTTTTTTATGCACCCCTTTTCTTACGAATATATAAAAAATACTGGGAGGTCAAAAGAAGTGATAACAGCTGCAATGGTAAAAGAACTGCGTGAAAGAACAGGCGCAGGAATGATGGATTGTAAAAAGGCTTTAATGGAAACTAATGGTGATATAGAGAAAGCTATAGATGAATTACGTGCAAAAGGATTGGCTAAAGCTGCTAAGAAATCTGGTAGAATTGCCAGTGAAGGTGTAGTTGATTCTTATATTCATGCTGGAGGCAGAATTGGAGTTCTGGTAGAAGTTAACTGTGAAACTGATTTTGTGGCTAAAACAGAAGAGTTCAAAAACCTGGTACATGATATTGCTATGCAGATTGCTGCAGCAAATCCTGAATATGTAAAAAGAGAAGATGTTCCAGAAGATGTTGTAGCTCGTGAGCGTGAAGTTTTAAAGGCTCAGGCTTTAGAAGAAGGAAAACCGGAAAAAGTTATTGAAAAGATGATTGAAGGACGTATGGAAAAATTTTTTAAAGAAAAGTGCCTGTTAGAACAGCCTTTTATAAAAGATCCCGACAAAACTGTACAGGAACTGGTGCATGAACATATAGCTAAAATTGGGGAGAACATTAATATTAGAAGATTTGTACGCTATGAAGTAGGAGAAGGTATACAAAAAGAAGAAGTTGATTTTGCAGCTGAGGTAATGGCTCAAATTAAAAGTGAATAATAAATTTAAATGGGTTATAAATATACGTAAAGATAAGTAAAAATGATAAAGTAAAGCGCGGCTAGGAGGTAATCATTTGCAACAGCCTAAATATAAAAGAATAGTTTTAAAGCTGAGCGGAGAAGCTCTTGCTGGTGAAGAAGGATACGGAATTAGCCATGAAATAATAAATTCTATTGCCAAACAGGTAGTAGAGGTTGTAGAGCTGGGTGTTCAAGTAGCTATAGTTGTTGGTGGCGGCAATATCTGGCGTGGGGTGGCCGGGAGTGCACGCGGTATGGATCGTGCTACAGCTGATTATATGGGAATGCTTGCTACTGTTATTAATGCTTTGGCACTCCAGGATGCTTTGGAGAACCTTGAAATGGAAACCAGAGTTATGTCGGCTATTGAAATGAAAGAAATTGCCGAGCCTTACATAAGGCGAAGGGCTATTCGGCACCTTGAAAAAGGAAGGGTAGTTATATTTGCAGCTGGAACTGGTAATCCTTATTTTTCAACTGATACTGCAGCAGCTCTGCGTTCAGCTGAAATAGAAGCAGAAGTGATTTTAATGGCGAAAAAGGTTGATGGAGTATATGACTCTGATCCGCGTACAAATCCCAATGCCAAAAAATTTACTGATTTAGAATATATAGAAGTCTTAAATAAAGGATTAGGGGTTATGGATTCTACAGCTACTTCATTGTGCATGGATAACAAAATTCCTATTATCGTTTTTGATTTAACCAAAAACGGTAATATTCTTAAGGCAGTTATGGGTGAAGAGATAGGTACTTATGTTGGGAGGTAAGGTTGATGATAAAAAATATCATTAATGATGCAGAAGAAAGGATGAAAAAAGCCATTGACCATCTTAAGCAGGATCTGGCATCACTGCGTGCAGGTCGGGCTAATCCTGCTATGCTGGATAAGGTAATGGTAGACTATTATGGTACACCTACTCCCATAAATCAACTGGCAAATATAACTGTGCCAGAAGCCAGATTGCTTGTAGTTCAACCATGGGATAAAAGCTGTATCCCTGAAATTGAAAAGGCTATTTTGAAGTCAGATCTGGGGGTAAACCCGACTAATGATGGAAATGTAATAAGGGTAGCAATTCCTCAGCTTACTGAGGAAAGAAGAAAAGAATTAGTAAAAGTCGCCAAGAAAAGAGCAGAAGATGCTAAAGTAGCTGTGCGCAATATACGCAGGGAAGCAAATGATACGATTAAGGCGACTGAAAAAGATAAAGTTATATCAGAGGATGAAGCTAAGAAAGCAATTGATGAAGTTCAGAAATTAACTGATAAGTATGTAAAAGAAATAGATGTTATATTCCAGACTAAGGAAAAGGATATAATGGAAGTTTAGATTTTTATTAACAAATAGAAAGAATGAGTTTATAATAATTAAAAACCCCCAGGATAATGGGGGTTTTTAATTTAAAAATAATAAAGGAAGATGGGCAATGGTAATTGAAAAAAAGGACATAACCGAAACCGTTAATAATATGAATATGCCAAAACATATTGCAATAATTATGGACGGTAACGGACGCTGGGCCAAAAAGAAGCTGATGCCACGCACTATGGGACATCGTGCCGGTATGTCTGCTTTAAAAAGGATAGTCCAGGCTTGTGTAAAATTAAATTTACCCGTGCTCACTGTTTTTGCTTTTTCTACTGAAAATTGGAAAAGACCTAAAGATGAAGTTGATTATTTGATGAAAATATTGGTGGAATTTGTAAATAAAGAATTAACAGAATTACATGAGCAAAATATTCGTATTAATGTACTGGGAGATTATTATTGTCTTCCCCGGCAGTGTCAGGATGCTATAGATAAAGCTTTAATTTTAACTACCAACAATACTGGAATGATTTTTAACATTGCTTTAAACTATGGGGCTCGGGCCGAAATAATAAAAGCAGTCCGCGAAATTGCTGTTTTGGTAAAAGAAGAAAAGGTTTTACCGAAAGATATTGATGAGTCTTTTTTCTCTAATTTTTTGTTTACAAGAGAAATGCCTGATCCTGATTTGCTTATAAGGACAGCAGGGGAAATGCGAATCAGCAATTTCCTTTTATGGCAGATCGCTTATTCTGAATTGTGGATAACTGACAAATTGTGGCCTGATTTTTCTGAAGAAGACCTGCTTCAAGCTATAAGAGATTATCAGCGAAGAGAACGAAGGTTTGGAGGACTAATCCTCGACAAAGAAGGTGATAATAATGCTTAAAGAGCGGGTCTTAAGTGCAGTGATTGGAATTCCTTTTATATTGGGGATATTGTATTTGGGTGGTATATGGTGGCAGGGCTTTTTTTTACTGCTGGCTATTTTAGGGCTTTTTGAAATATATAGAATGATGAGTTTGCGCGGATTTAAACCTTTATTTACAGCTGGTTATTTTTTTATGTTTTTATGTTTTTTTAGCAACAGACTAGATTTTTTTAATCTAACGTTATTTTTAGCTTTAGCGCTATTTTTAGCTATTTTGGAAACTGTGTTGAGATTTGATAATTTAAAGTTGGACTCGGTTGCATTGACCATTTTTTCCTCTTTATATGTTGGCTTTTTATTAAGCTATGCCTTGAAGATACTTAATTTTGAACATAGTTTTGCTATAATGCTTTTGGCTTTTATTTTAACCTGGTCTACTGATATTGGAGGTTATTTTTTTGGAAAAAGATGGGGGAGACATAAAATGGCTCCCAATCTGAGTCCTAAAAAAACCTGGGAAGGTGCAGCAGGAGGTATTTTTTTAGCTGATTTAGCTGTGCTCGCATTTTTTAAGATTACAGGAATTTTTGAATTTAATATAATATATATTGTTTTATTAGGACTTTCAACCAGTATAATAGCTCAGATTGGGGATTTGTTTGCTTCCAGCATAAAAAGGTTTTTTCAGGTTAAAGATTCTGGCAATATTATTCCGGGACATGGAGGTATATTAGACAGATTTGATAGCTTTATGTTGGTTATTCCTTTAGTTTATTATTGGTTTTATTTTTTAGGATAAATGAGGTGGGGAGAAAGTGGAGCCGGAATTACTCAAATACCTTAAGATTTTAGCTAAATTATCTATTTTTGTAATGGGTTTGGTGGCTTTTTATCTCATTTTTACCTATGTTTTTCCTATAATTGGCAAAATACTCTCTTATGTGCCTGTTTTGTTTATGCCTTTTATAATTGCTGTTATACTGGCCGTTCTGATTGAGCCGGTAGTGGTTTTTTGTGAAAAAAAACTGCGTTTAAAGAGGAGCCTGGCTGTTATAGTAAGTTTGATATTGGTAGTAGGAGGTTCTACTTATATAATTTCACTGCTCATTACTAAGGTAGTCCGTGAAATTTCAGGTATGCTTCCCAGTTTAACAGAATATTCTGATCAAATAACCAGCAATGTAGTTGATGCTGTGAGCAATATAAAGTTGTGGTATTTGCGATTAAATATGCCTCCAGAATTGCAGACATCTATTGAGAGCAATTTACAGCAAAGCCTCCGCGGAATAGAAGGATTAATGGGACAAAGTGCTAATTTTTTAGTTAAAGTTCTTACTGCATTGCCGGAATTTTTTATTTTTTTGATGATTGCTACGGTAGCTACTTATTTTATCATTAAAGATCGGGCTCTTATAAGGATTTTCTTTTTTCGCTATATTCCGGGGAATGTGCATTCTAAAACCAGAAATGTAGTAATTCAGCTATTCGGTGCTTTAACTGGTTTTTTAAAGGCATATAGTATATTAATATCAATTACTGCACTTATTACCATGGTTTCACTTAAAATTTTAGGATTTAAATATATAATTACTATAGGAATAATTGTAGGACTTTTAGATATCTTACCGGTTTTAGGTCCTGGAACTTTTTTTGTTCCCTGGGCGATATGGCTTTTTATTACTGGAGAAGCAAAACTGGCTGTTGCTGTAATGATAGTATATATTATAATTTCAGCTACCCGGCAGTTTTTGGAGCCTAAGATTATAGGAGATAATATAGGTTTACATCCACTGGCAACTTTGTTTTCTTTATATGTAGGTTTGAAGTTAGGTGGGTTAGCAGGTATGATATTGGGTCCTGTATTAATGGTGGTGATAATCGCCAGTTACAGGGCAGGGGTTTTTGATAATATAAAATGGAGGCATAATTGATGGAAACTGATAAAACGCTAAGTCTGGCTATATTAGGTTCAACCGGTTCTATTGGACAGCAGGCTTTGGAAATAGTTGATAAATATCCTGATAGATTTAAAGTATTAGCCCTGGCAGCTAAAGATGAATCTGAAAAGCTTAAAGAGCAGATAAATAAGTATAAGCCTGAAGCTGTAGCAGTAGATGATTTAAATGTTTATCAGGAATTGAAAACCTTATTTTCATCTCGTGTAGAGTTGAAATTGGGAATAGAAGGGATATGCGAAATTGCAGCTATGCCGGAAGTAGATTTTGTTCTAGTAGCAGTAAGCGGAGCGGTAGGAATAGTGCCTACTTTAACGGCGATAAAGGAAGGAAAGCGCATAGGATTGGCTAATAAGGAAACTTTGGTGGCTGCCGGAGATATTGTTATGAAAGAAGCTCAGAACAATAATGTAGAAATCATTCCGGTAGATAGTGAACATTCGGCTATTTTTCAATGTATTAAGGGAGAAAAGGAGCATTTAAAAAAAATCTGGCTTACTGCATCAGGAGGACCTTTTCGTGATTTTTCCTGCGATGATTTGAAAAAGGTTACAGTTGAAATGGCTTTAAATCATCCCAACTGGAAAATGGGTTCTAAAATTACGATTGATTCTGCTACCTTGATGAATAAAGGGCTGGAAATAATTGAAGCACATCATCTTTTTGAAATTGATTATGATAAAATTGAAGTGTTGATACATAAAGAAAGTATAATTCATTCTATGGTGGAATTAGTTGATGGCTCTTTCCTCGCCCATTTAGGAGTTCCGGATATGCGCATACCTATTCAGTATGCTTTAACTTATCCATCGAGAATGGTTTCTTGTGCTAAATCTTTAGATTTTTTCAATTTGAGGGCTTTGCATTTTGAAAGGCCGGATACCGAAAGATTCCCAGCTTTGAAATTAGCTTACCAGGCGGGAAATATTGGAGGAACTATGCCGGCAGTCTTAAATGCAGCCAATGAGGTTGTGGTAGAGGCTTTTCTTAATAGAAAGATAAAATTTATTTCTATACCTGAGATTGTGGAAAAAGTTATGGAAAAACATGTGATAGTTAAACATCCTTCTTTAGAGGAGATTTTTGCCGCTGATGAATGGGCGAGAAGAGAGGCGGAGCGATACATATGATTTTAGAGGAGGCAAAAAGGTGACAGTTATTACTACTTTGATAATAATTGCAGTTTTAATTTTGGTGCATGAATGGGGACATTTCATAACTGCACGCAGGATAGGTATACCTGTACATGAATTTAGCCTTGGTTTTGGCTATAAGCTGTTTTCTATAGAAAAGGATGGGGTAGAGTATTCCCTTAGGCTTATTCCTTTAGGCGGGTTTGTGCGGATGGCCGGTGAGGAGCCAGGTGATCACAGTGATCCTAACGGATTCAGCAACCGAACACCTTTGGAAAAAATAAGGGTGGCTTTTGCTGGTCCCTTTATGAATTTTGTTCTTGCCATTTTAATATTTATATATATTTACACTTTTATAGGTGTCCCTCATGCCTCCAATGAACCTGTTATTGGCAAGGTGATTGTGGGTAAACCGGCTTATGAAGCAGGCCTCAGGGAAAATGATCTGGTTTTAGAAGCAAACGGAGATAAAGTAAGAACCTGGGAAGAATTTACAAAAAAAATCGCTGCTACCCCGGAAGGAGCTTATTTAAAATTACTTATAAAGAGAGATGGGGAGTTAATAAATATAAAGGTTAGACCAGAAAAGAATGAAACCAGCGGGGGACCAGCAATTGGAGTTATGAGTAAACTTGAGTATACTAAGCAAAATATTTTTAAATCTATATTAATTGGTTTACAGCAAACTTATCAGCTTACCCTGCTTTTGCTTGCCGGTTTGTGGACTATGATTACCGGGGGAGCGTCTGCCGCAGATTTAGCAGGTCCGGTAGGTATTACCAGATTGGTAGGGGAAGCGGCTCAAGTGGGAACAGTGTTTCTTTTGAGCTTTACTGCTTTTTTAAGTATAAATCTAGGGATATTAAACCTTCTTCCTATACCAGCCCTGGATGGGAGCCGTATAGTTTTTGCAATTATCGAATGGATACGGAAAAAGCCTATTGAACCTGATAAAGAAGGTTTTATTCACTGGCTTGGCTTTATCTTTCTTATGATACTTATAATAATTGTTACCTATAACGATATCGTAAGGCTGATAAGAGGATGATGAAATGCGTCGAAAATCAAGAACAATTAAAATTGGCGATATTTTAATCGGCGGGAATAATCCGATCGTAGTTCAATCTATGACCAATACTGATACCCGTGATGTTGACAGGACGGTAAGACAGATAAAGGCTCTAGAAAGGGCTGGCTGTGAGCTGGTTCGAGTGGCAGTAGTCGATGAAGAAGCTGCAGCTGCTGTGAAAAAGATAAAATCACGGATTTCTATTCCCCTGGTAGCTGATATTCATTTCAATTATAAACTGGCCTTGGCAAGTATCGAAGCAGGGGCGGATGCTTTGCGGATTAATCCAGGCAATATTGGAAGTATGAAGAAAGTAAAGGAAGTAGTAAAGGCATGTAAAGACAGAAAAATTCCTATAAGGATAGGAGTTAATGCTGGTTCATTGGAAAAGGACCTTTTAAAAAAGCATGAAGGAATAACTCCTTCTGTCATGGTGGAAAGTGCAATGAACCATGTTAAGATACTGGAAGATATGGATTTTCATGACATAAAGATATCTTTAAAAGCTTCTTCCGTTGATTTAACAGTCCAAGCATATCGTATGATAGCTGACATGGTTGATTATCCTTTGCATTTAGGAATAACTGAGGCAGGAACCAAGGATAGAGGGCTCATAAAATCTGCCGTAGGATTGGGAGTACTTCTTTATCAGGGCATTGGCGACACTATAAGGGTTTCTTTAACTTCTGATCCGGTTGATGAGGTATGGGCAGCTTATGAGATTTTGCGCAGCCTTAATTTGAGAAACCGGGGGGTAGAACTTATTTCCTGTCCTACCTGTGGCAGATGTGAGATTGATTTAATTAATATCGCTGAACAAATCGATAAAAAGCTGCGGAATGTAGACAAGCCTTTAAAGGTTGCAGTTATGGGATGCGTAGTAAATGGTCCGGGTGAGGCCAAGGAAGCTGATATTGGTATTGCTGGAGGCAAAGGATGGGGATTACTTTTTAAGAACGGGGAAAGCATAAAAAAAATAAGAGAAGATGAAATGGTAGAAGAATTAATATTGGAAGTCATGAAAATGATAAAAGACTGAATTTTTTAAATAATCATGTTTAAGGAGGTAAAAAGTTTGAGGTATTCAGAACTGTTTTGTCCAACTTTACGGGAAATTCCAAGTGAAGCAGAGATAATAAGCCATCAACTGCTTTTAAGAGCAGGTTTTATCCGTAAGGCTACGGCTGGAGTTTATACATATATGCCCTTAGCTAATCGAGTTTTAAGAAAGATAATGAATATTATAAGGGAAGAAATGGATAGAGCAGGGGCGCAGGAACTCTTAATGCCCATTGTTCAGCCCCGTGAAATCTGGGAAGAATCAGGGCGCTGGGCAGTTTATGGCGATGAAATGTTCCGGCTTAAAGATAGACACAATCGTGAATTTGCTTTAGGGCCTACCCATGAAGAGCTTATAACCAGTCTGGTAAATGCAGATGTACATTCTTACCGGGATTTACCTCTTATGCTGTATCAGATTCAGAATAAATACCGTGATGAAATTAGACCACGTTTTGGCTTAATGCGTGGACGAGAATTCATAATGAAAGATCTGTATTCTTTTGATGCTGATTATGAAGGTTTAGATATTTCCTATAATAAAATGTATGAAGCTTACCGAAGGGTTTTTGAACGTTTAAACTTAAAATATCGTGTAGTTGAAGCTGATAGCGGGGCTATTGGCGGAAATGAAAGCCATGAATTTGTGGTTTTAGCTGATACCGGGGAATCAGAAATAGTTTACTGCGATAATTGTGATTATGCAGCTAATGTGGAAAAAGCAGCTTGTGTTGTAGAAAAACAGGATATTTCTGAACCTATGCGTGATATAGAAAAAGTTGCTACTCCAGGACAAAAAACTATTGAAGAAGTTTCAGCTTTTCTAGGGATATCTAAAGATAAACATGTAAAAACTCTGATGTATGAAGCAGATGGAGAAATCATTGCCGTGGTGATTCGCGGTGATCGCGAGCTTAATGAAGCTAAGCTTAAAAACTTTCTTAATTGTGCACAGCTTTTTATGGCTGAGGAAAATAAGGTACGCAAACTTTGTGGAGCTACTTTTGGATCATTAGGTCCGGTTGGACTTGAATGCAAGGTTTATGTAGACCTTGAAGTTGCTAATATGCGCAATTTTGTATGTGGTGCCAATGAGGATGACTTCCATTTGGTCAATGTTAATTTAGGTCGGGATTTTGTCCCTGAGGCTGTTGCAGATTTGCGCAATGCAGTTAAAGGAGATAAGTGCCCAATTTGTGGAAACAGTTTGGATGTTTTAAGAGGGATAGAAGTAGGACATATATTTAAGCTCGGAACCAAGTATTCAGAAGCTATGAACGCTACCTTTTTAGATCAGAATGGAAAAGAAAAGCCTTTTATAATGGGGTGCTATGGTATAGGGGTTTCAAGAACTATGGCGGCAGCTGTAGAACAAAATCATGATGAAGATGGAATAATTTGGCCTATTCCTATTGCACCTTACCATGTAATAATTGTGCCGGTAAATATGAAAAACGATAAACTTAGAACAGCGGCTGAAGATATATATAATACTTTGATTGAAGCAGGTATAGAAACTATACTCGATGACCGCGATGAAAGAGCAGGAGTAAAGTTTAAAGATGCGGATTTAATAGGAATTCCGGTTCGAATTACAATTGGGCCAAAATCTTTGCAGGAAAATAGGGTAGAGATAAAGAAAAGATGGGAAAAAGAATCCGAGTTGGTCGAGTTAACAGGTGTTTTGGAAAAAGTAAGAGAAATTTTAAAAGGATAAGTTTATTCAGCGGGAAGTGAAGGCAAGTGTCAATTTATGAGATTATCTTTAAGCTTACTTTAGCCTGTATTTTAGGAGCTTTAATTGGTTTGGAAAGAGAAAGCCTGAACAGGCCGGCCGGGCTTAGAACATATACTTTAGTTTGTGTAGGTTCTGCCTTGGCCATGATTGTTTCCCTGGATATGTATTTTGATTATTACCATACAGTAAATGCTGATCCGGGAAGAATTGCTGCTCAGGTAGTAAGCGGCATAGGCTTTTTGGGAGCTGGGACTATCATGCGTGAAGGAGCAACAGTTCGGGGACTTACTACTGCTGCCGGGCTCTGGGTGGTAGCCTGTATTGGGTTGGCAGTTGGAGCAGGTCTTTATGCACCTGCTGTAGCTACGACTCTGCTTATTTTATTTGTTTTGATTTATTTTGTACGGTTTGAACATAGGTTTACAGGCTTAAGGGAGTATAAAGGGTTATCTTTGATAGTTGAAGATCGTCCGGGACAGGTAGGGATAATAGGTTCGATACTTGGAGAAATGGGGGTTTCTATCAAAAATATCCAGCTAAATCGCATGGAAAATGATACTGAATTGGAAATAGAGCTCCTGGTAAATTTACCAGGTAGTGTTGCGATTGGAGATGTAGTGGAAGAGTTGGCTGCAGCTAGAGGAGTAAAAAGTGTTGAACGGCTCAATTAAAACTGCGGATTTAATTTATTTATAACTGTAAAGGGAAGGGGGAGGCCGATGAAAAAACGCTTCGATGAATTTTTAGCTGCCAACATAGATAAACGGTTTTTAAAAGAATGGCAGGGAGCTTTTTTAGAGAGAATTGAAGTTTATCACAGCCGTAGATTATGGCGTTTCCACGTTAGGATAGATCGGCCGGTACCTTCATCTCTGATAAACGAAACAGCGGCTGCTTTAAATAATTTGTTTCCTTTTTTAGATAATGTGCAGATAATTATTTATTTGGATAATTTTGTAGATAATCTACAAAAGTTGTTGACTTACAGTCATTCTGCACTCTGTTCAGAATTTTTCCCAAATCCAGAATTTTATAATAAGGTTAAGTTTAAGATTAATCAAGAAAAAGTTGATCTTACAACTGAAGATTTAGAAGTTTACAGATACATTATTGACCATCAGATTTGCAACCGCTTATCTGCGTGGTTCTGGCAAAATTATGGATTGCGGGTTTTGGTGCGGGCAGTGATAAATAACCAGGAAAAAACAGATGCAGTTAGTAATCATTTGATTTTAAAGGATAAAATTGAATTTTTGGAATTAACATTTTCCTCAGAAAAAAAAGAAACAAAACCTGGAAATAGAAAACCTTTGCGTAAGCCTAAAATAACTGAAGATATTTTGAAAAATGGTGAAGTTCTAAAGGTTTGTGAACTGCAGGAAGGCTTAAGGATAGCTCTGGTTGAAGGTGAAGTATGGAAAAAAGAAGTTACTTCGCTGCGTGATGGGCGTTTTGTTGTTACTTACTGGCTTACTGATTATACTGACACTATACTTATTAAATATTTTATTGATGATTTAGGACAGGATAATATAAGTATAGGCGATTGGATAAGAGCGGGCGGCGGGGTTCGATATGACAACTTTGCCCGTGAAATAGTGCTTTTTATGGAATCATATATCCATAGGTCTAGAGATAAACGTATTGATAAGGCTTTGCAAAAAAGAATTGAACTGCATGCTCATACCAAAATGAGTGCTATGGATGGAATAACGGAACCATCTGCACTTATTGCTAAAGCTGCGGAATGGGGGCATCCTGCTGTTGCTATCACTGACCATGGTTGTGTGCAGGCATATCCTGAAGCCTGGCATGCAGCGGAAAAACATAACATAAAGCTTATTTATGGAGTAGAAGGTTATCTGGTGGAAAAAGACAAGAAAGAGAAACCTTATCATATAGTTTTATTGGCCCAGAACCAGACTGGAATAAAAAATATATACCGATTGATCAGCAGTTCTTATCTTAATAATTATTATCGCAAACCTAAGATACTCCGCTCTGAACTTGTAGAATGCAGGGAAGGAATACTGCTTGGGAGTGCATGTGAAGCAGGTGAAGTTTACAGCGCAATTTTAAATGGAGCGAGTGAAGAAGAGATTGTTAAAATAGCTTCTTTTTATGATTACCTGGAGATTCAGCCGATTAAGAATAATGAATTTATGGTGCGCAATGGAATAGTAGAAAATGAAGAAAGATTAAAAGAAATTAACCGGTTTATATACCATATTGGCAAAAGGTTAGGAAAGCCGGTAGTTGCCACCGGAGATGTGCATTTTTTAGATCCGGAAGACGAAATTTTTCGCCGCATTATCCAGGCAGGACAGGGGTATGCAGATGCCGAGGCACAGGCTCCTCTTTATTTTAAAACTACTGAGGAGATGCTTGACGAGTTTTCTTATTTAGGAGAAGAAGAAGCCCGCGAAGTGGTTATTGAGAATACTCACAAAGTTGCAGAAATGATAGAAGAAGTTAAACCTGTCCTGGAAGGTTTTTATCCTCCTAAAATTGAGGGAGCAGAAGACGAAATCATTCAGTTAACCTGGAATAAGGCTAAATCTATCTACGGCGATACTTTGCCTTCTATTGTAGAAGAAAGAGTAAAGCGCGAACTTGATTCTATTACTACCCATGGCTTCAGTGTGTTGTATCTTATTGCCCATAAACTGGTAAAGAAATCTAATGAAGACGGGTATCTAGTAGGGTCAAGAGGTTCGGTAGGGTCATCACTGGTTGCTTTTTTTTGCGGAATAACCGAGGTTAATCCTTTACCGGCTCATTATATTTGTCCTGAATGCAAGTACAGCGAATTTATTACTGATGGTTCCGTGGGATGTGGAGCTGACTTGCCAGATAAAGTTTGTCCCCGCTGCGGCAGTATGTTAGAAAAAAGTGGTTTTGATATACCATTTGAAACCTTTTTAGGTTTTGAAGGGGATAAGGTCCCCGATATCGACCTTAATTTTTCAGGAGATTATCAAAGCCGGGCCCATCAGTATGTTGAAGAATTATTCGGCAAAGAAAATGTTTTCAGGGCAGGGACTATATCTACCATAGCAGAAAAAACGGCATATGGATTTGTAAAAAAATATGCTGAAGATAATGGTATATTCTTAAAAAATTCTGAAATTACCAGATTAGCCCGTGGGATAACAGGGGTAAAAAGGACGACTGGTCAGCATCCAGGAGGAATGATTGTTGTTCCTCATGACCACAGCATTTTTGAATTTACTCCTGTACAATATCCTGCAGATAATCAGGAAGCAGGGGTTATCACGACTCATTTTGATTATCATGCTATAGATGCCCAGTTGGTAAAGCTGGATATTTTAGGTCATGATGATCCTACAGTTATAAAGGAATTAGAAGAGTTGACCGGGGTTAATGCCCGGGATATAAGTTTGAGTGAAAAAGAGACTATGAAAATATTTTCGAGTGTGGAGCCTTTAGGTATAGTTCCTGAGGATATAGGTTCTTCGGTAGGAACTTTTGGTATACCCGAGTTTGGTACCCGCTTTGTCAGACAGATGTTAGAAGCTACGCGTCCCACTACTTTTTCGGAGTTAGTTCGTATAAGCGGACTTTCTCACGGTACGGATGTTTGGCTGAATAACGCTCAGGATTTGATTGAAAATGGGACTGCGCCCCTGAGTGAAGTGATATGTACCCGTGATGATATAATGGTGTTTCTTATTTATAAAGGATTGGAAAAAAAGAGAGCTTTCAAGATTATGGAAAAGGTAAGAAAAGGTAAGGGGTTGAGCAAGGAAGATGAAGAAATTATGCGGGAGCATGGGGTGCCGGAATGGTATATTGAGTCGTGTAAGAAGATAAAGTATATGTTCCCTAAAGCACATGCAGTTGCTTATGTAACTATGGCTTTCCGGATAGCTTATTTTAAAGTTTATTATCCGAAGGAATTTTACGCGAGTTTCTTCAGTATAAGAGCAGAAGATTTTGAGGCAGAGACCATACTTAAGGGTTATGAGGCGGTAAAAAGAAGAATTGAAGAGATTGATAAAATGGGAAATACAGCTTCGGCCAAAGATAAGAAACTGCTTACTATTCTGGAATTAGCTATGGAAGCTTATGCTAGAGGAATAAAATTTTATCCGGTAGATATATATATTTCTGATGCTGCGAAGTTTAAAGTTCATCGTGATGGACTTATTCTTCCTTTTTCAGCTTTGCCAAATGTGGGAGTGGCTGCAGCTCAGGGTATTGTTGAGGCCAGGAAAGAAGGCCAATTTATATCAATAGAAGATTTTCAGCTTAGAACCAGGCTCAATAAAACAGCGATGGAAATATTGAAAAAACATGGATGTTTTAAAGGGATGCCTGAAAGCAGCCAGATAAACCTCTTTGCTTGAGAGCCGAGTTTTTTGTATTTACTTGAATAAATATGTTGCCCTGTGTTATACTCTTATTAAGCGAAGTAATATCTGTGGAGAAAAGGTGGGTTGTTACCCACTTTTTCTATTGCAGTAATATGGTCGACAGAAATTTAGCAGGGGGGAATTGAATGGTAAAATTAGCAGTTCAGGAAATTGAAAAAATTATTGAACCAATATTGCAAAGGATTGATATAGAATTGGTCGATGTTCAGTATCGCAGGGAAAATAAAGAACAAATTTTGAGGATTTTTATTGATAAAGAAGAAGGAGTAGACCTTAATGTATGCAGTGAGGCTACACGTGCTGTCAAGGCTATAATTGATGAACAGGATATATTTTATGATCATTTGGAAGTCTCTTCGCCTGGTTTAGATAGAATAATTAAAAAAGATAAGAATCCAGCAAGGTTTATTGGAAGAAAAGTAAAGGTTAAGATGAAGAAAGATTATCCTGATTTTAAAAATATTATAGGTATTTTAGATGAAATAAATGAACAAAACCTGGTTTTAAGAGTGGACGGACAGGAAGTTGAGATACCATGGGAAATGACTTTAACGGTAAGATTATATCCAGATATTTAAGAGGAGGCAAAACAATGTCCAGCGATTTGATTCAGGCATTGCATGAAATAGAAAAAGAGCGTGGAATTCCTAAAACTGCGCTTGTGGAAGCTATTAAATCGGCAATAAATACTGCTTATAAAAAAAATTTTGGCACTGCTCAAAATGTGAGTGTTGAATTTGATGAAGAAACAGGCGAAGTTAAAGTTTTTTCGCAAAAAACTATTGTAGAAAATGTAAAAGATCCACGCCTTGAAATATCAGTTGAAGAAGCTGAGGAGCTTTATCCTGGATGTAAATTAGGTGATGTAGTATATATTGAAGTAACCCCTGCTAATTTTGGACGGATTGCAGCTCAGACCGCTAAACAGGTGGTAATACAAAAATTGAGAGAAGCTGAAAGAAGTATAATATATGAAGAGTTTTTGGAGCGAGAAGGAGAAATAGTTACAGGTACAATTGAGCGTATTGAAACTAAAACTGTGTATATAAATCTAGGACGGGTTGAAGGAATAATGCTCCCTGCAGATCAGATGCCGACTGAAAAGTATGAGTTAGGACAAAGGGTTAAAGCTTATATTTATGAAGTTAAAAACAGTCCTAAAGGTCCTAATATCTTCGTTTCTAGAACTCATCCTTATTTTCTGCGCAGGCTTTTTGAATTAGAAGTGCCTGAAATTTATGATGGTATAGTAGAAATCAAGTCTATTGCCCGGGAAGCAGGTTTTAGATCTAAGGTATCTGTTTATTCACTAGATGAAAAAGTCGATTCAGTAGGATCATGTGTGGGGCCAAAAGGTATAAGAGTGCAAAATATAGTGAATGAACTTAATGGAGAAAAAATTGATGTTATTAAGTATGATTCTGATCCCGGCAAATATATTGCCAATGCTTTAAGCCCTTCTAAAGTAATAGCTGTTTATGCTGATCCGGCTGAAAAAACTGCTCGTGTTATAGTGCCGGATAATCAATTGTCTTTAGCTATTGGAAAAGAAGGGCAAAATGCAAGATTAGCCGCTAAGTTGACTGGATATAAGATTGATATTAAGAGTGAAAGCCAAGTTAGTGAGGGGTTTGAGGAAAATTATGGTGAAAACTAGAAAAATTCCGCAGAGAATGTGTGTAGGTTGTCGTGAAATGAAAAACAAAAGAGATCTGATAAGGATAGTAAGAACGCCTGACGGAAAGATTGAGATAGATAGTACAGGCAAAAAGTCAGGACGAGGAGCTTATATTTGTCCTAATATCGAATGTTTAAATCAAGCTATTAAGGGAAAAAGGCTTCAAAAGGCTTTGGAACAAGACATTCCTACTGAAGTATTTACACTTTTAAAGGAAAAGATTTCAGAAATTAACCTGTAATTTGTTAAGGTGTGTGATAGATTGCAGAAAATATACAGTATTATAGGTTTTGCTCAAAAGGCCGGTAAAGTATCATCAGGGGTAATGGCAGCTAAATCGAGCATAATCAGACGTAAGGCGTCCCTTTTGATTATGAGCAATGATATAGCTGCTAATACCAGGGAATCTCTTGTGTCTCTGTCTGAAAAACAGGGAGTTCCCTTTATATTTTTGGGAAACAAATATGAACTGGGGACTTGTATTGGTAAGGCATATCGGGTTGCGGTAACTATAAATGATAAAAAAATGGCAGAAACGATTATGAAGGCTTTGCCAAGGATGGGAGACGAAGCAAAAAGTATGGGGGTGTTTAAATGGCCAAAATAAGAGTGCATGAATTAGCCAGAGAGCTAGGATTATCCAGTAAAGAAATGGTAACTGCCCTGCAGAAAATGGGTATAGATGTTAAGAATCACATGAGTACCATGGAAATATCCCAGGCGGACTGGGTAAAAAAACAGCTTAAGCTGGCTGAGAGTAAAACTTCCCTTGAAACTTCGAAGAAAAAAGAAAAAATAAATAAATCTGCGCCAAATAATCAGAAACCTGATGATAGGCCTAAACAACCTCACACATCAACATCAAGCGGTAGTAAAGGTAAGAAAGAAAGTTTCCCCTCTGCTTCGGCTCCGAATGCTAAAACAGAAGGCATTGAGCATAAAAAAGTTGCTAAAACAGAGGCTAAACAAAATAGACAAGGTGTTAAGGGAAATAAAATGAGCGAAAAGAACAAGAGATACGATAAAAATCAGCCTGATATTATAAACAAGGATCGGGATAATAACGTACTGAATATGGGTAATTATAGTGATAAAACGGATGAAGAAAGGACCGAGGGAAAAATAAAAAAGATAAAGCCTGCTAAATTTAAAAAAGATGAGTCGGCTGAAGTACGCAAAGATTATAGTCGGCCTCAAAAGAAGACAAAACATAAAAAGAAAAAGGAAGAAACAGAAAGACCTACACCTGAAGTTATAACTATTGAAGATTCCATAACTGTTCGTGAGCTGGCAGAAAAACTTAATAAAACTCCGGCAGAAATAGTAAAAAAACTTATGGAATTAGGAACTATGGCCTCAATCAATCAAATTATCGATTTTGATACTGCTGAAATTGTGGCCAGTTTGTATGAAGTGAAAGTTGAGCGAGAAATTCCAGAGGAAGAAAAGCTTTTGGAAAAGATTATTGATGATGAAAGCAAACTTAAACCGCGTCCTCCGGTTGTAACAGTTATGGGACATGTTGACCATGGTAAAACTTCTCTTTTAGATAAAATTAGGAAATCTAATGTGGCTTTAGGTGAAGCAGGCGGAATTACCCAGCATATAGGTGCTTATCAGGTTACAGTAAATGATAATAAAATTACTTTTATTGATACGCCTGGTCATGAAGCTTTTACTGCTATGCGGGCAAGAGGGGCTAATATTACTGATATAGTAGTTTTGGTGGTAGCAGCTGATGATGGAGTCATGCCTCAGACTGTTGAGGCTATAAATCATATTAAGGCAGCAAATGTTCCTTTTATTGTGGCTGTTAATAAAATTGATAAGCCAGATGCTAATCCTGAACGGGTAATGCAGCAGCTTACTGAATATAATATTATTCCAGAAGACTGGGGCGGAGATACTATATTTGTTCCAGTTTCTGCCAAAACAGGCCAGGGAATAGATAATCTTTTGGAAATGATTTTATTAGTTGCGGAAATGCAGGAGTTAAAAGCAAATCCAGATCGCCCGGCAGAAGGAGTTGTCATTGAAAGCAAGCTTGATAAAGGTCGCGGACCTGTTGCTACTGTATTGGTGCAGAAAGGAACCTTGCGAGTTGGGGATTGTCTTGTTTGCGGTATTACTATGTGTAAAGTTAGGGCTATGATGGATGATAAAGGCCGCAGGGTAGACGAAGCATTGCCTTCTATGCCGGTTGAAGTTATGGGTTGGTCGAATGTTCCTGAAGCAGGTGAACAAGTTATAGCTTGTGAAGAAAAGGTTGCAAAAGAACTAGTTGAATTAAGGCTTAATGAAAAAAAATTAGAAGAACAAAAACAAAGCAGCCGTGTATCTTTGGACGAATTTTTCAAACATATGCAGGATTCTGATATTAAAGAATTGAATGTCGTCGTCAAAGGTGATGTCCAAGGTTCAGTAGAGGCTTTGTCTCAATCTCTTTTACGACTTGCTACTGATGAAGTAAAGGTAAATGTAATTCATGCTGCGGTAGGGGCTATTTCGGAAACTGATGTGATGCTTGCATCAGCTTCAAATGCTATAATAATCGGGTTTAATGTAAGACCGGAAAGCAAGGCGCGCAAACATGCGGAAGCAGAAGGAATTGATGTTCGTCTTTATAGAGTAATATATGAAGTTATTGATGATGTGAAAAAAGCCATGGCAGGGCTCTTAGAACCAGAATATAAAGAAAAATATTTGGGAAGAGCAGAGGTTAGAGCAACCTTTAGAGTGCCTAATGTAGGCACTGTTGCTGGTTGTTATGTGATTGAAGGAAAAATTCAGAGAAATGCCAATGTAAGGGTTTTGCGTGATGGTGTTGTAATTTATGAAGGAACTATATCGTCGCTTAAGCGTTTTAAGGATGATGTAAGGGAAGTCGTAGAAAACTACGAGTGCGGTATAGGTATAAAAGATTTTAATGATATTAAAGAAAATGACATAATCGAAGCATTTACCATGGAGAAGGTAGAAAGACAGCTTTAAACTTTTTGATTAAGAGAGGTTTAATCAGAAATAATGGTGCTGTTAACTTAAATATGATGAAAAAGCTTAAGCAATCATAGAAACCCAGCG
>NZ_JACDOH010000007.1 GCF_017656155.1 Thermosyntropha sp.
TTATAATACCACCTGCCTCGCTTATTGTCAACAGATTTTTTAACATTTTTTTCGCTTTATATATATTTTTCGAACCTACTCTTTTCAAATACGGTTTTAATGTAATCAACACCAATACAAGCCTGAAATAAATCTTAGTCTTTTATAAAAGGATATAAGCTCTGATTTTCGCCCTTAAAATCGACATAAGTCTTGGGCACATCCCCTACTATTATGGTTTCTGCCAAAGGAATAGTACTCGACACTTTTATTTCCTCATTCATGAACGGTACTGCTATTTTAAGAGTATGATTGATTTGAAAATAAATCAAATGGCGTGTTTGATTTATGCCTGCCTGTTCAAATTTATTTAAAACTTCTACATTAATTTGTCCGGTTGGAATAATATGAACATTTAATTTTGGACCCGCTGCTGCCAGGACTTTTAACCCTGAAAGCTGTCCTAGTGGTATGGCTATATATTCTTCTTGCACGTTATCTAATGATTTAGTTATTTCTACTACTGTTCCAGTCATTATTTTGTTAAGCATTATCGTATTAGGCTGCAGCAAAACAATATGTCCCTTATCATCTTTATGAACTATTACAATATCCGTATACTCTACTTTTGACACAACTTTTTCATTTACTATTTTATTAATTCTCTCTATCCCTTTTATCTGTGCCTCTGATTTAGCAATTTCAAGCAAACTTGCCTGTATTCTTAAATCTATATATACAAAAAGTAATATTATAATAAATAACGAAAAGATAAAGATAGATCCTTTGCCATGTCTTCGTGTTCGAATATTTATCATTTCCTCACCCCCATAATAAATATATATGAAAAATAGCCTCATTAGGTGAACACTTAATTTATACTCAAAATACAAAAAGCCGAAACTTCAAAAGTTTCGGCTCTACTTTATCCAAATTTGAATTTTATATCCCTCAAAATAATATGGAAAATAATATGGCAGCCGGACAAGGATTCGAACCCTGGCCAACTGATCCAGAGTCAGTTGTGCTACCACTACACCATCCGGCTGCAAAGCAAATCTGTATTCATTTATCTCGCGTTGATTATTATAATACATATAAAATTAATTGTCAAAGAGATTTAAAAAAATTCCCTTAATCTTTTTGACAATTAAGGGAATTAATTTTTGATCAGATTTCCATAATTATAGGCAGTATCATGGGGCGGCGGCCTGTTTTTTCAAATAAAATTTTACCAAGTTTATCTCGTATTTGAGCCTTTATAACTGCCCACTCGGTGATATTATGTTTTTCACAGATATCTAAAGCCTCTTTAACTTTTGCTTTAGCATCTTCAATCAATTCTTCAGATTCACGAACATAAACAAATCCACGCGTAACAATATCAGGTCCTGCTACAACCTGTCCCTGATCGCGATTTATAGTAACTACTACGATCATTATCCCATCTTGAGCCAACTGTTTTCTATCTCTGAGGACAATGTTACCTACATCTCCCACTCCCAAGCCATCAACTAAAACTTTACCTGCAGGTACTTTACCTGCAATAGATGCCTTTTTTCTTCCTATTTCGATTATATTGCCATTTTCAACTACAAAAATGCGATTACGGGGTATACCAAGGCTTTCTGCCAATTTCGCATGTTTCATTAAATGGCGATACTCTCCGTGCACCGGGATAAAATATCTTGGTCTTATAAGATTTATAAGTATTTTTAACTCTTCTTGCGCAGCATGACCGGAAACATGTACACCCATTCCCCGCTCATATATCACTTCTGCACCCTGCCTGAAAAGAAGGTCAACCGTTTTGGCAACCAGTTTTTCATTACCCGGTATAGGAGTAGCTGAAATAATCACCGTATCTCCAGGCCTTATTCCTACCCAGCGATGATCTGCTGTTGCTATCCGCGTCAAAGCCGACATAGGTTCTCCCTGGGATCCTGTTGTAACAATAGCTATTTCATGTGGGGGATACTTATCTATATCTTCCATCTCAATCATTATTCCATCCGGAATATTCATGTACCCTAACCGCTGGGCTATTTCAACATTGTTAACCATGCTCCGCCCTATTATACTTACTTTGCGGCCATATTTGGCAGCAGTAGTAACAACCTGCTGTATCCGGTGTACATTAGAAGCAAAGGTAGTAACAATAATACGACCTTCGCATCTGCCAAACAGTTCATCAAAGGTATTTCCTACTACCTTTTCCGACATGGTAAACCCTGTTTTGTCAGCATTAGTGCTATCCCCCAGCATAACCAAGACACCTTTTTCCCCAAGCTCCGCCAGTTTCCTAAAATCTACAACTTGTCCATCAACCGGTGTTTGATCCAGCTTAATATCACCGGTATGCAAAATTATTCCTAAAGGGGTATGTACTGCAACCCCTAAAGCATCTGGAATACTATGACTTACCCGGAAAAACTCCACAGTAAAATCATCAATATCTACTTTATCCCGCGGGTTAACAAGATGGAGTTTTACATTATCAAGGCAATGATCCTTAAGTTTTCCTTCTATTATACCCAGAGTAAGCCTGCTGCCATAAACCGGGACATTCAACTCTTTCAAAACATATGGCAGAGCACCTACATGATCTTCATGTCCGTGGGTTATTATTATAGCTTTGACCTTTTCGCGATTTTCCAGCAAATAAGTTATATCCGGAATAACTACATCTATCCCCAAAAGTTCTTCTTCAGGGAACATAAGACCAGCATCAATAACAATTATGCTGTTCTGATAACGGATAGCCAGCATGTTTTTTCCAATTTCCCCTAAGCCGCCCAGAGGAATTATGTGTAGTCGCGCATCATTATCCGGCACATCTTCACCTCCTTTTGTCCAATTTTCAAACCGCCCTGTACCCACTCAAATAATTATATATCAATCATTTTTTAAGTACAACTCGGTAATATTAAAAATACATAATTCCCCAATATATAACAACAAAAATTAGTGATAGATTTAAAAATCTATCTACTAATTTTCAACAAAAGCATTTAAATTTTAAAATTTAAATCAATTTATATTCTTTCAAAAGTTCTTGCAAAAATTGCTTCTCTTTTTCTCCCGCTTCAGTAAGAGGCAGCCTGAACCCACCTACCTGCATTCCTTTTATATTCAATGCCTCTTTTAAAGGAATCGGATTGGTAGTCACAAATAATCCTTTAAACATAGGAAATAGATAAAGATGAAGTTTTGTTGCCTTTTTTACATCTCCATTAACAAATGCATATATCATTTCCTTTATATCATTTCCCACTAAATGAGAAGCAATACTTATTACTCCATATCCACCCAAGGACATTATTGGTAAAGTTAAAGAGTCGTCTCCCGAATAAATTAAAACCCTTTCAGGTAAAAGCCTTATAAGTTTAGAAACCTGGTCTAAATCTCCGCTCGCTTCCTTTATTGCAACAATATTTTCTATCGCAGCAAGCCTCGCAGCAGTTTCCGGAAGAAGATTAGAACTTGTTCTTCCCGGTACATTATAGAGCATAACCGGAATGGATACGCTTTCAGCAATAGTTTTAAAATGCTGATAAAGTCCTTCCTGGGTAGGTTTATTATAATATGGGCAAACCAACATAACCCCATCTGCCCCATTTTTTTCAGCCTCTTGGCTCAAAATCACTGACTGTCTTGTATTGTTTGAACCGGTTCCCAGCCATACCTTTATCCGGTCACCTACTGCGCCTTTCACTACTTTAAGCAGCTGAAGTTTTTCTTCAGTAGTAAGTACCGGAGATTCTCCGGTAGTACCGCTAACTACAATGCCTTCACTGCCGTTATCTGCCAAATATTTGGCTAATTCAGCTGCCTTCGTATAATTCACCTCAAGATTTTCATCATAAGGAGTGATCATCGCTGTCATCAATCTAGGAGCCGACATATTATCACCACCATCTTTCTTATTTGCCTAATTCAAACTTATCATGCAGCACCTTAACTGCTTTCTCCATGTGTTCTCTTTTTACCAGACACCATATGTTAGTATACGAGTCACCCGACTGCAAAATAGGAATCTCATTTTCAGTTAAAGCCTCTACTACTTTAGCCATAACTCCAGGTATACCAGTCATAGCCGCTCCTACTACTGCTACCTTAGCACAGTTCATCTCTACATCCGGATAAATCCCTATTTTCCTTAGAACTTCTACCGCACGGATAGTATTTTCAGCCTGAACAGTGAATAAAATAACCTCTGGTTGAATATTTATGAAATCAACACTTATTCCGGCTAAAGCCAAAGCTTTAAATACCTTAAGTTCACAACCTTTTTTATCTTCTACATCACTGATATTAATTCTAAATTGTGAAATATTGGAGGTATGGGTAACTCCAGTTATCAGGTTATCACTTATAAGCCTTATTGTATCTAAAGTACCTGAAGTCGTATTGGTAACCAAAGTACCAGTATTTTCACTGAAAGTTGACCTAACCCGCATGGGTATTCCCCTTTGCATAGCAATTTCAACTGCACGGGGATGAATAACCTTAGCTCCTTCTCTTGCTAACTGACAAATTTCATTATATGTTATAGCATCAAGGAGCCTTGCATTCTCGACTATACGCGGGTCAGCAGTCATAACTCCCTCTACATCAGTAAAAATATCTATAACTTCCGCATTCAGGGCCACACCCAAAGTAGCCGCTGTAGTGTCACTCCCCCCCCTTCCCAAAGTGGTAATTTCACCTCTTTCATCTACTCCTTGAAACCCAGCTACCACAGGTATTATGCCTCTGCTCAAAACCTCTAAGATGTTCTTGGGATTAACATAAAGTATATGGGCATTGCCATGATTACTGTCAGTAATAATGCCTGCCTGCTGTCCAGTAAAAAAACGCGCCTCAAAACCCCGGGCACTAAGCTGACTTACAAGCAAGACCCCGGAAATAATTTCCCCGCATGACATTATTAAATCTAATTCTCTTGGACTAGGCTTAGGATTTACTTCTTTAACCATATTTATCAAAGTATCAGTAGCATAAGGGGCTTTTTCACGTCCCATAGCTGATACTACCACTACTACTGCAATATCATCCTTTTTAGCAGAGGTTATTATTTCACAAACCCTCGTTCTCAATTCGAGAGTAGCAAGAGAAGTTCCTCCGAACTTCTGAACAATTATTCTCAAAATATAACACCTCTTAATAAAGGCTGTTCTCAACAACAATCTCAGCTATCTGGATAGCATTGGTAGCCGCTCCTTTGCGGATCTGGTCCCCTACTACCCACATAGCAATACCGTTATCCGCCGAAATATCTTTTCTTATTCTTCCTACAAAAACTTCATCCTTATCTGATGTATAAAGGGGCATAGGATAAAGCTTCTGCTCTGGATTATCCTGAACTACTATGCCAGGAGCTTTCGACAAAATTTCGCGAACACCTTCGGGTGATATAGACTTTTCTGTTTCTAAATTAATAGACTCAGAATGGCTCCGATATACAGGTACTCTTACTGCTGTCGCCGCAATTTTTAAATCAGGCATATGCATTATTTTACGGGTTTCCCAGACCATCTTCATTTCTTCTCTGGTATAATCATGATCCACAAATACATCTATATGCGGAATAAGGTTAAAAGCAATTGGATATTGAAAAACAGAAGGTTTTATCTCTTCTCCATTCATATAAGCTTTAATATGCTCATCAAGTTCATGTATACCCGCAATCCCTGCTCCAGATACCGCTTGATAAGTAGAAACTACAACCCTTTTAAGTCCATATTTTTTATGAATAGGATTAATGGCAACTGTCATGATTATCGTAGAACAGTTTGGATTAGCTATAATTCCTTTGTGCTCTTTAATATCTTCAGCATTTACTTCTGGAACTACTAAAGGTACTCCTTTTTCCAACCGGAAAGCATAACTGTTGTCTATAACCACACAATTATTTTTAACTGCTAAAGGAGCGATTTCTCTGCTGACATCTGATCCTACCGCAAACAAAGCGATATCTGCCTTTTTAAAAGCTTCTTCGCTTACTTTTTGAACTGTAACAACTTCATCTTTATATTTAAGCTTGGTTCCTTCTTCACGCGGATCAGCTAAACATATAAGTTCGTTTATCTCAAAATCCCGCTCTGCAAGAACTTTTATCATTTCCTGCCCTACAGCTCCTGTAGCACCCACTACCGCCAATGTTATTCCTTTTGCCACTTAAATTACCTCCTGTAAAAATTATCTAATTGCTATTCTAACATAACAGCTTGCGCTGCCTCAAGAATTAGCCGGACCTAAAAGCACCGGCTGGATCTGCTTTCCTTCTAAAGCCAAAAGAACCGTATCCACAATCTTATCCATTTGGGCTACTAGAGAATTGGATTTTTCTACTGGATTATCCTGCCTAAACGGTACAAAGTAAATATTTTTCATATTAAGAAGCATTCCTATATTCCTAGCATTAATTCCTAAAGCATCATTAGTAGATATAGCAATTACTACCGGTCTCTGATTACGCAGTTGAGCCTTGATTGCCATCAAAGCAGGAGTGTCAACTATTCCATTAGCCAATTTGGCTATGGTATTGCCGGTAGCTGGTGCTACCACTATAATATCTAAAAGCTTTTTTGGTCCTATAGGTTCAGCTCCTACTATAGTATTAATTATTTGATGCTCGGTTATTTCCTTTATTTGCTGTTTTAAATCCTTTACCTTGTAAAATCTGTTATCAGTTTCATCTACTGTATACGAAAAAATCGAATAAATTTCTGCTCCTTCTTCCTTTAAAGCTTTAATTTGCGGAATTACTTCTCCCGCCGTACAATGAGAACCGGTAATAACCACCCCAACTTTTATCCCTTTAAGCCTGGCCGGTTTGACTTCTTGCACCCTACAAAAACCTCCCTTTTAATTACCCAAAAAACCATTATCCACTTTAGACAACTCCTTAATAATAAGCCGGGGAATAAAATCCGCTAAAATTTTCCCTGCAGTAACAGGAGCAACTTTTCCTGGAAGTCCTGGCGCAAGAATAGCTTTTAAACCAAACATATTTGCTGCCTCAAAATCAGTACCACCTGGCTGGGTAGCTAAATCGATTATTACCATATCAGGGTTAGCATAATTCAATACATCTTTAGTCAAAACCAGAGCAGGAACAGTATTAAAACATATATCTGTATGACTTAGAACATCCCTTAAATCACTAAAACCTGCCCTTATACATCCCATCTCATATGCCCTGGCCTGCTGCCCTTCATCACGTGCAATTACCGTTACATCAGAACCTAATGCCTTTAAAACTCGGGCTAATGTAACTCCTACCCTGCCAAAACCTATAACGCAGGTTCTACTGCCGTGAATAGTTATAGGAGTTTCCTCCATAGCAATCTGTACTGCACCTTCAGCTGTAGGTATAGAGTTTAAAATTGCTAGTTCATCCATCTCAATTACTTCCGATAAATTAAAATTATATCTTTCAGCCCAATCTTTAAGATATTGACGCGCCGATCCTATTATAACTAATGCATCAGGTGCGAGTTTGGCTATGGCTTTCTCGGTTAATACAAGCTTCTCTTCCGCATATACTGCCCGTATAACCCCCTGATTATCAGTACCAGGTAAAGGGAGAATAACTACTTCTGCATCCTTGCAAGCTTCCTCTACACTCTTGACTACAAAAGCACCATGCCCTACTTTTTCCTTTGGAAAACCTGCTACTACTAATGTAGCCCCCATTCTAACCAATTCAGATATTAATATAAGTTCGCGGTCATCTCCCCCCAGTACAGCAATCTTTATTCCGGAAAGTACTGAACTCACAACTTTAATCCCCCTTTTGGGTCTTTTTATGGCTACAATTAATAGTACTATATGTATATATATTAGAACTGGTGCTTGTCTTAAGCAGCCCGCCAGAAGAATTCAGGCTTAAAGGGTTCAAAACTAAAAAAAGCCAGGAAAAAGCCTCCTGACTCTCTTTCCTTACCTCTTAAAGCAAATTCTCCATACCATAAACCAATCCGGTTTTATCTGCTATTTTCTTTATTACCATTACTACACCTGGCATAAAACCTGCCCGGTCGAAAGAGTCATGCCTGATAGTAAGGCTTTGACCTATTCCCCCAAATATGACTTCTTGATGAGCAACAAAGCCCGGAAGCCTTACACTGTGAATTTTCACCTGTCCTACATTTCCTCCACGACAACCCGGTATTTTTTCGAATTCCTTCAAATTGCGCGGAGGATTCATCCCTAATTTTTCATTAATCATCTCCGCTGTTTTTATAGCTGTCCCAGATGGGGCATCCATTTTTTGGTCATGGTGTAGTTCTATTATCTCAACATTCGGGAAATACTTAGCTGCCTCTGATGCAAATTTCATCATTAAAACAGCACCAATAGCAAAATTCGGAATAACTGCGATTCCTCTTTCATTTTGATATGCCAACTTTTCAAGCTGCTCAAGCTCTATATCCTTCAAACCGGTAGTTCCCACTACACAGGTAACTTTATTTCTAAGAGCTGTCTTTACATTATTAAATACAGCCCCGGGATTGGTAAAATCAACCATCACATCAGGTTTTACTTCCTGAATCAGCTCTTCTAAATTTGAAGAGAAGGGAATGTTCAAACCAAGCAATTCCGCATCATTACTGAAATTGTGCTCAGCAAATTTTATATCAACAGCCCCAACCAACTCAAGTTCCTCATCAGCGGCGACCGCTTTTAAGGTTTCGCGTCCCATTTTACCCAATGCTCCTGTCACTATTACCCTTATTTTTTTTTCCATAATTCTATACCTCCAGTTCTTCTTAAAAAATAGTTTTATATTATTTTGCTAGTGTAGTCAAGGTTTGATATAATTGTATACAAAAAATCCTTGTTAAAGTTTTTTAGAAGCAAAGGAGGAATTATTATTGAATCAGTCTATTTTTCACAAGGTTTTACTCCCGGTAGATGATTCCCCCCAATCAGAAAACGCAGTGCAAAAGGCTATCGAACTATATCAAGCTGGAATAATAGAAAATTTGGTGTTATTCAATGTTTACAACACAGGTAATGTAGACATCACAAAACTGCACAGTTCCGAAAAACTAGATGAACTGCGGGCTGAATCCCTTAAAATTCTAGAAAAATATGAAAAAATCCTGTCCGAAAATAATATTCCCTGTACAGTAAAAAAAGCAGGCGGTGATCCTGCTGCACTGATTCTGGATTTAATTGAAAATGACGGCCAATTCGACCTTATAATAATGGGTAGCCGCCGGCTTAACAAATTTCAGGAATTAGCCTTTGGCAGCGTTACCGATAAAGTTACCCGTCTAGTAAGTATACCGGTACTTGTAATTAAATAAAACCTTGTCTTGAGAGCTTTTTCAAAAGCTCTTTTTTTTCACATACTGTTATAAAGTTTAGCTTTTTCAATAACATATTTTTCTATTTCTTTCACCAGTCTTCGTTCAGTAAAACTGGCAAACTGCGGATAACTTATAACTTTTTTCACATTTTCCATAAATCTTCTATTTATGCCAATTTCCGACCTTATCACTGATAAAACCTTTTCTTCATCATCAACCATATACAAAAGTGATATATCCTTTAGAACTTTAGCATCCTTATTGTTTATGGCTACAACAGCCGCATGTTCAAACAACTCATGTTTATCGACTTCATACTGTAAAAATTGTCTTATAAAATTCAGCCGCTTTTTCCCCCCTTTAGAAAGCAAAATTTGTCGGCTCAAATCTTTTTTAGCCTTTTCTATAATTAATACCTTATCCAAAATATTTTTATAAAAACTTTCTACCATCATTTCGCCCAACCTCAATTTAATCTTTTTCCTAGTTTTAGTTCGCCGTCCAAAAAAATATTCCTTTTTTCATTTTAAGTCTTACACATCTCAGGCGTTAAATCCTTCCCTTGTCCCTATATAAAAATAAATGCTATACTTTTGATGACAAGGAGGAGTTAACATGCCTTTTGATGGTTTTACTATAAAAGCTATCTGTTCTGAATTAAATGAAGAACTGTTAGATGCTCGAATCGACAAAATTTATCAACCGGAAAAAGATGAAGTCATTCTTATATTAAGAAAATACAGAGGAGCAACCTGCAAGCTTCTAATTTCATCTAATGCTCAATGGGCTCGGATGCACCTCAGTACAGAAAAAAAAGAAAATCCTTCTCTTCCTCCCAGTTTCTGCATGCTTTTGCGCAAATACCTGGAAGGTGGCAAAATTAAAACCATAAAACAGGTCGACTTTGAGCGCATAGTGCACATAGATATTGAAGCTTTAGATGACTTTAGGGAATGGAAAACTAAAACTTTAATCTGTGAATTTATGGGAAAACACTCCAACATAATACTTGTAAACCCTGAAAATAACATAATAATAGATGCAATAAAAAAATACGGCAGTGATGTCAGTTCCTATCGGGAAGTGCTGCCAGGCAAGGAATATATAAAACCTCCTTCCCAGGATAAATTAAATCCTTTAGAAACTTCATTTGATGATTTTGTTAAATTTATCTGGAAAAACAGTGAAAAAAACATAGCTAACGCTATTTTCAATACCTACTCCGGAATAAGTCCAAAATCAGCTGAAGAAATATGTATAAATGCAGGCATTAATCCTGATATGCCTGCTGAAGAGTGCGGTGAATACGAATTAACTAAAATATACAGCAAAATACAGGACATCATAAGCAGCATAGCTGCTAAAAACTGCGCTCCAATAGTAATATATAAGAATAATAAGCCGGTTGATTTTGCCCCGTTTAAACTGAATTCTCTCCCCACAGACAGGCATGAATTTTTTGATTCTATGAATTCAGCCTGTGATGCGTTTTTTAAAGAAAAAATGAACAGACTAAGATTAGAATCAATAAAAACTAACCTTCTTAGAAATCTGAAAGAATATCTTAATAAATGTTATAAAAAACAGGAACACTTAGAAGCCGATCAGCGCAAAGCCGAAAAAAATAAAAAATATAAAGAATGGGGAGAACTTTTAACCGCATATGCCCACAAATATAAAAAAGGAGATACTAAAGCCGTATTAGAGGATTTCTATACCGGAGAAAAAGTTGAAATCGAACTTGATCCTCGCTATACCCCTGTGCAAAATGCGCAAAGATACTTTAAAATCTACAATAAAAGCCGCAATGCCCTTAAACACTTGGAAAGCCTGATTAAAGCTAACCAGGAAGAAATTGATTATCTAGAATCAGTGGCAGTTGCTATAAGAGAAGCTGAAAACCTAGAAGAACTTGAAGAAATAATAGAAGAAATCGAAAAAGAAGGGTATATCAAGGATAAAAATAAAAGAAATAAATCAAAAACAAAAAGTAGCCCACGCCGATTTATTTCCTCGGATGGATTAGAAATATTAGTGGGGCGCAACAACAGGCAAAACGACATACTAACTTTAAAACAGGCAGATAAAAATGACCTTTGGCTGCATACCAAAGATATACCTGGAACCCATGTAATAGTAAAACTTCCGCCTAAGATAAAATCTATTCACGATGTTCCTGATTCAACTTTAGAAGAAGCTGCTGCCTTGGCGGCCTACTACAGCAAAGCTAAAGAAGCAGATAAAGTTCCAGTAGATTATACCTTCCGT
This sequence comes from Thermosyntropha sp., assembly GCF_017656155.1. Classification (GTDB taxonomy): domain Bacteria; phylum Bacillota; class Syntrophomonadia; order Syntrophomonadales; family Syntrophomonadaceae; genus Thermosyntropha. The sequence goes on from NZ_JACDOH010000007.1 coordinate 11,571, forward strand.
ATTAATGTTAAAAAACCAGCAGGTGCCAAACCGGGAATGGTTGTCTACGAAAACTACTGGACCATAATGGCTAATCCTCAGGATGAAAGAATAAAAAAACTTTTAAATAACAGTTTATAAAAATAAGGTATGGTTTCTAACCCATACCTTATTTCATTTATTTTAGAATTTCAACTGAACCATCATCATGCCTTATTATTTTGCTATCTTTTTCTAGAATATAAATCTTGCGGTTTACGTGATCAATCGCTATATCCCGATTAATAAGGGTAGTAATCTCTTCCTTAGTTATAAGGGTTCTTATCTGTACCCCGTTATCGTAAAGCTGTATATAAAGCTCTCCATTACTTCTTACTACCTTATCATGAACACAGCGCTTATAAGGCTTTAAGAAAACATATTCATATCCGCCTTCAACAAATTCCATTTCCTGCCCATTTAAAAAAAACCGCAAACTCCCTCTCCCTTTCTCATATTATTAATTGCGGCTTCCTGGCTTAATTGCAGGGATTTTTCCTTCAGCACATAAAGGACAATCAGAAGCTTCCCATGACTGAATATTCATAGTAAGCACCGCCTCTTTTCTAACTCCAAAGTCAACACTGCCTCCGCTTCGATCCACTAATACCCCTACTCCGGCTACAATCCCTTTATATTCTTTCACAACTTCAATTACTTCTTTTACAGATCCTCCTGTAGTCACTACATCTTCCACCACTAAAACCCTTTGTCCCGGCTTTATTTCAAATCCTCTTCTAAGCTGCATAACTCCATCTTTTCTTTCGGTAAAAATACCAGGAACCCCCATTTGTCTTGCTACTTCATAGGCAACTATAATTCCCCCCATTGCAGGTCCAATTACTAAATCAATTTTTTCATCGGCAAATTTTTCTGCGATATGTTTGGCAAGTTTTTCTGTATAAAGAGGATACTGCAAAACCAAAGCACATTGCATATACTGGTCGCTGTGCCGGCCAGAAGTGAGAATAAAATGTCCATTTAGCAAGGCTTTTGCATCTATAAATATTTTTACCGCTTCCTCATGGCTTAACATATTTAACCCTCCAATTCTTCAATTATTTTTTCTGCTGCTTTCTTAGGATTATCTGCTTTGGTTATAGGCCTTCCTATAACCATATAATCTGCACCCAGTTCTAAAGCTTGTTTAGGAGTAGTTATTCTTTTCTGGTCATTTTTTTCTGACCATAAAGGGCGTATTCCCGGTGTTACTATTTTAAAATCCGGACCACAGGCAGCCCGCACCGCTTTAATCTCATGCGGTGAACATACTACCCCTTTCATGCCGCATTCTTTAGCCATAACCGCCCATTTAAGGGCTACTTCTTCCACTTTCAGTCCTGCAATAAGCATATCATTTTCTAGTTCTTCCTGAGATATGCTGGTAAGGACTGTAACTGCCAAGGTTATTGGCGCACTTATACTTAATCTTGCTGCTTCTTTTTCCACTTCCCCGGCTACTTTTTTCATCATCTCCCTTCCGCCTGCAGCATGAAGATTAAACATATAACAACCTAAGCGGGTCATAACCTTACCAGCTTCTGCCACGGTGTTGGGAATATCATGAAATTTCAAGTCTACAAAGACCTTTCCCCCCAGTTCATTTATCGTTTTTACAATTTCAGGACCGGTGCTATTAAAAAGCTGCATCCCTACTTTAAATGCTCCTACATAATCTTTTAATTTCCTGACTAAATCTAAGGCTTCCTCTCTTGTCCCAACATCAAGGGCCAAAATAATCCTGTCTTTAGCTTGCAATTTTTAAACCTCCTTAACATTTATTGCAAAAATTTTGATTTTAACCAGTATAATGTATTCTTTATTTTATATACTTTACATATTTGTAACATCAATCTATATTAATTTTATATATCCTTTAATATTTCTGTTAATAAGCATATTGGAGGTAATTAAATGATAAACCGCTGGCACTCAGAATACAAACAAAAACTTACTACAGCCGAAGAAGCCATAAAACTGATTAAAGACGGCGATCATATCTACAGTGCACTTTGTGCAGGAGAACCGCCTGCCCTTTTGGAAGCCATAAGCAAAAATGTTAAATCCTTTAGAAATGTAACAGTTATGCAAATGCTGCCTACGCGCAACTATTCTTACATACATCCGGAAAATGTAGAACATGTTCGTCACGATTCCTGGTTTTCCGGAAGCAAAACACGTCAGGCAGTTAATGAAGGCTGGGCCGACTATACACCTCAACACTTTCACGATGCATGCTACCTTATGCGTGATGAACTGGTTCAGGTTGATGTATATATTGCAGCCGTAAGCCCTATGGATAATCATGGCTATTTTTCCCTGGGAGCCTCAGTTTGTTATGCCTTTGATGCTATAAAAAGAGCACGCACAGTCATATTTGAAGTCAATAAAAACATGCCTAAAACTTATGGCAACACCTTTGTACATATTTCTGAAGTTGACTGCATAGTTGAAAACACCTGTCCAATGCCGCAAATTAATTCAACTCCTCCAAATGAAGTTCAGCAAAAAATAGGTGCCAACATCGCTGAACTTATAGAAGACGGCTCTACCATACAGTTGGGATTTGGGGCTATCCCTATGGCTATGTCCGAATTTTTAAAAGACAAAAAAGATCTGGGTTTACATACCGAAATATTAGTCGATGCCATGGTAGACCTGGTAGAATGTGGAGCAGTGACTAACCATAAAAAATCTATTCATCCCGGTAAAATAATAGGAACTGCCCTGGTAGGAACCGACAAAATATATAAGTACTGCCATGAAAATCCCTTTGTTGAACTACATCCAGTTGATTATACCAACGATGTTAATGTAATAGCAGCTAATAATAAAATGATCGCTATAAATGCAACATTAGAAATCGACTTATTCGGCCAGTGTGTTTCAGAATCTTTAGGTTATATGCATTATAGCGGCTCAGGGGGTCAGGTAGACTTCTGCCGTGGTGCTGTTAAATCACCCGGAGGCAAAGCTATTTTAGCTATGCCTTCAACTACCAAAAACGATACGGTATCCAAAATAGTCCCCTGTCTAAAGCCTGGCGCAGTAGTAACCGTAGGGCGCAATGATGTTGACTATATTGTAACTGAATATGGAGCCGTCCGCCTGCGCGGCAAATCTCAAAAACAAAGGGCCGAACTTTTAATTTCCATCGCTCATCCTAATTTCCGCGATGAGCTTAAGTTTCATGCCAGAAAAATGAACCTGATTTAAATCTTTCTATATAATGCCAGATGACAAACTATCTGGCATTTATTTTATAACTGCTGCTCCGACCAGCTCACTTATAGATTTTATATTTTCTTGAACCATGTATTTTTTAATACCTTCTACTATCTCTAAAGCCAGGCAGGGATTTACAAAATTGCCTGTCCCAATAGAAACGGCTGTTGCTCCTGCCATAATAAATTCTAAAGCATCTTTATAATCCAAAATCCCTCCCCCACCTAAAATAGGAAGAGTAACCTCTTTATACACCTGATAAATCATGCGCAGAGCTACTGGCTTTATAGCTGGACCGGAAAGGCCTCCAAAGATATTCGCCAAAACCGGCTTTTTATTTTTTATATCTATTGCCATACCCATTAAAGTATTTATCATGGAAAGGGCATCAGCTCCCCCTGCTTTTGCAGCCTTCGCTATTTCTACTATGTCGGTAACATTAGGCGAAAGTTTCGGTATCACTGGAAGAGAGGTTTCTCTTTTCACTGCTTCTACCACTTCTTTAACTGTATCAGGATTGGTGCCAAACTGTAATCCTCCTTTTTTTACATTAGGACAGGAGATGTTAAGCTCAATAGCAGCAATCCCCTCACTATTTTCAATTTTAGCAGCTATCCTGGCATATTCTTCGATGGTATTGCCGGCAATATTAGCAATAACCGTAACTCCCTTTTCCTTTAAATAAGGCAAAAAATCGCGCAAAAAAACATCTATCCCCGGATTCTCAAGGCCAATAGCATTAAGCATCCCTGCCGGTGTCTCCACAATACGGGGTATAGGATTTCCGCTTCTCGGCTCTAAAGTAGTCCCTTTTACAATCACACCACCGATCTCGGATATATCCACAAAATCTTCATATTCCATACCGTATCCAAAAGTCCCCGATGCCACTGTAACCGGATTTTTAAGAATAAGGCCGCCTAAATTTACCGAAATATCCAGATCATTTTCATTAAGCTTATTTTCTGCCCTTGTCACTTTATAACCTCCTATCTTCCCTATCACTTGATGTCAGCCATAGAAAAAACCGGCCCATCTTTGCAAACCTTTACATAATGATCATCCTCTGGCTTCAGCTTTCGGGCACATCCCAGACACGCTCCTACGCCGCAGGCCATGTTTTCTTCCAAAGATACCTCCCCTTTTATTCCATATTTATCGGCATAATCTTTTACCGCCACCATCATAGGTTCAGGTCCGCAGGTATAAATAAATTCAATATCATGAGGATTTATCTTATCATAAAGTAATTCGGTTACCAATCCTTTATAGCCTGCACTTCCATCCATAGTTGCCAACATTAACTCTACACCAATGCTTCTTAATCTATCAAAGGCAACCAGCTCTTCACTCCGTGCTGCTCCATATAATACTGTAACCTTACATCCCCGCTCCCTTAAAACCCTGGCCAGGTAAATTAAAGGAGCAATTCCAACTCCTCCTCCTACCAGCAAAACACTTTTATAATCTCCTAAAGAAAATCCTTTTCCTAAAGGTCCCATGACATTTATATTTTCTTTAACCTTTATTTTAGTTAAAAGCTCAGTTCCTTTGCCCACCACCTTATACAGGAGAGTAATGCTGTTAAGCTTTTCATCTACATCATAAAGGCTTAAAGGTCTGCGCAGAAGAGGATCCATAGTCCCTCCCGTCTTTACATGCACAAACTGTCCCGGCTGACAGCAGGGTGCAATACGCGGCGCTATAAACTCAATCTCATATAAATCTCTTCCCAGCTTCTTATGCGATATAACTAATCCGTTCTCCATACAAGACATACAAGATTCCTCCATTTTTTATTTTCCAAAAAAAGGGACGAAAGGTCATCCCCCGTCCCGTTTACATTTTGAAAACATATTCATTAAGTGATTTAATTTCCATATCTTTCAGCTTAACCCTTTCTCTTATAACCTGTTCCACTACCCTCAAAGTATCCAACGAAGTAAGACATGGAATATTAAGCTCTACTGCTGCTCTTCTTATATGGAATCCATCAGTAAAGGGGCCTCTTGCCTGAGTTATAGTATTTACTACGAAATCAACCTTGCCGCTCCTTACCAGGTCAACAATATTAGGAAACCCTTCCTGCATTTTCTTTACGGTCTCTGCTTCTACCCCAAAATCTTTTAAGGCTTTAGCAGTTCCTTCAGTAGCAATAATTTTAAATCCCATTTCATAGAAACTTTTCAGTATTGGTAAAGCCTCTGCCTTGTCTTTATCTGCAATGGTTGCCGCTATAGTTCCTTTTTCCGGAACATTGACCCCTGCAGCTAAAAGTCCTTTATAAATTGCATTGTTCAGATCTTTGTCTATTCCCATTACTTCACCTGTAGACTTCATCTCTGGTCCCAGATTAATATCTACATTTATCAACTTGTTGAAGGAAAATACCGGTACTTTAACCGCATAAAAATCAGGCTCAGGGATAAGCCCTCCTTTATACCCCTGCTCTTTGAGGCTCTTTCCTAACATAATACGGGTAGCCAGTTTAACCATTGGAATACCGGTAATTTTGCTGACAAAGGGGACAGTCCGGCTGGAACGCGGATTTACCTCTAGAACATAGAGTTCATTATCATATGCAACAAACTGAATATTTATAAGCCCTTGGACCTTCAGTTCTAATGCCAGCTTAATCGTGTAATCTATTACCTTTTCTTTTATATCTGGACTCAAATCGAAGGCAGGGAAAACTGCCATACTATCGCCTGAATGAACCCCAGCTCTTTCAATATGCTGCATAATTCCAGGAATCAGGACATCTTGACCATCACACACTGCATCAACCTCAATTTCTTTACCCAAGAGATATTTATCCACCAAGACCGGGTGCTCACGATTAACTTTCACTGCCGTAGCCATATACTGCCTAATCTCATCTTCGTTGTGCACTATTTCCATGGCTCTCCCTCCCAACACATAGGAAGGCCGGACAAGAACTGGATACCCAATATTTTTGGCTGTTTCTAAGGCTTCCTCTACTGTAAAGCATGTTTTTCCTGGCGGCCTTGGAATACCCAGTTTTTCTACCATCTGATCAAAACGCTTGCGGTCTTCTGCCCGATCTATGCTGTCATAAGGAGTTCCTATTATTTTTACTCCTGCCCGATTAAGAGAACCTGCCAAATTTATTGCTGTCTGCCCGCCAAACTGCACTACTACTCCTTCAGGATTTTCACCATCAATAACATTCATGACATCCTCATATACCAGTGGCTCAAAATACAGGCGGTCAGAAGTATCAAAATCTGTACTCACAGTTTCCGGATTATTATTTATTATTATTGCCTTTTTCCCTTCTTCCCTTAAAGCCCATACTCCATGCACCGAACAGTAGTCAAATTCCACTCCCTGACCAATCCTTATAGGACCTGAACCTAGAACTAGAACCTTTTCTCCATCAATATGAGTAGCTTCATTCTCTTCTTCATAACAGGAGTAGAAATATGGTGTTACAGCATCGAATTCAGCTGCACATGTATCCACCAGCTTATATGTTGGAACAATTCCATATCCTTTTCTAAGTTTTCTTACTTCATCTTCAGTTATCCCTTGAACCTCTGCTATTTCAGCATCGGAAAAGCCCAGTTTCTTGGCTTCTTTTAAAAGTTCAAAAGTAAGTTCCTTTTCTTTCAGTTCTGCATAGAAATCGATTATATTTTTTATTTTCTTGAGGAAATATTTATCAATGCGGGTTATTTTCCAAATCTCCTCTATAGAAAATCCCCGGTTGAATGCTTCTGCGACAATAAAAATCCGCTCATCATCAGCATCTTTCAGCCTTTTAATTAAAGCATCATCATCTATATCTCGAAGTTCAGGAAGCATAAGTCCATTAAGTCCTATTTCAAGGCAACGGATTGATTTAAGAAAAGCAGCTTCAAAACTCCGGTCAATTGCCATAACTTCTCCGGTTGCTTTCATCTGGGTACCTAAACGGCGATCCCCAAAAACAAATTTATCAAAAGGCCACCGGGGAACCTTCAGAACTACATAATCAACCGCCGGCTCAAAACAAGCCGTAGTCTTACCTGTAACCGCATTGGGAATTTCATCTAAAGTATAACCTATAGCCAACTTTGTCGTAACTTTAGCAATCGGATAACCGGTGGCTTTAGAAGCTAAAGCACTGGAACGGCTTACCCGCGGATTAACCTCAATTACATAGTATTTTTTACTGAACGGATCCAAAGCAAATTGGATATTACATCCCCCAACTACCTTAAGAGAACGAATTATTTTTAAAGAAGCAGCCCTCAGCATTTGATACTCTTCATCAGTCAAGGTCTGAGCAGGGGCAACTACTATGCTGTCCCCGGTATGAATTCCTACCGGGTCTACATTTTCCATACTGCATATGGTTATACAGTTATCGTTGGCATCCCGCATAACTTCAAATTCAATTTCCTTATATCCAGCCACACTTCTTTCAATTAAAACCTGATTTATCGGACTGTTTTTAAGTCCTTTGGCAGCAATATTGTGCAGGTCTTCTTCATTATAAGCGGTTCCCCCACCAGTTCCCCCTAAGGTATAAGCTGGCCTTACTATGACGGGATAGCCTATTTCTTCAGCAAAAGCCAATGCTTCATCCACGGAATGAACAATAGCGCTTTCGGGAATCGGCTCACCTATCTCAAGCATAGTCTTTTTAAAATATTCCCGGTCTTCTGCCCTAGCTATCGCATCTAGGTGCATCCCTAAAAGAGGGACTCCGGTTCTTTCATATACTCCGGCTTTTTCTAAGGCTAGAGCCATATTAAGGCCGGTCTGTCCACCTAAATTGGCAATTATTCCATCAGGTTTTTCTTTTTCTATTATCCTTTCCACTGTTTCCACCGTAATAGGTTCAAAGTACACATAGTCAGCTATATCTAGATCAGTCATAATAGTAGCCGGGTTTGTATTTAAAAGAACTACTTCAATCCCTTCTTCTTTCAAAGCGCGGCATGCCTGGGTACCGGCATAATCAAATTCTGCAGCCTGCCCTATTACTATGGGACCTGAACCTATAACCATTACCTTTTTAAGATTTTTATTAAGCGGCATATTAACCCCTCCATCTATTTAGATTAAAGCATAGCGATAAAATCATCGAAGAAAAATCCAGTTTCACTGTAACCCGGGTATCCTTCTGGATCAAACTGAACTGAAAAGACCGGAAGGCTTTTGTGTTTTACAGCTTCGATAGTCCTGTCATTCAAATTTCGCATGGTGACTTCCAGCCCTGTTCCTTCTAAAGAAGTTTCATCTATGCTGTAGCCATGGTTCTGGGTAGTTATATAAACCCGATTAGTTTTCAAATCCTTAACCGGCTGATTTCCTCCCCGATGTCCAAAATCAAGTTTAACGGTTTTACCTCCCATGGCCAGAGCTAAAATCTGATGTCCAAGCCCGATACCAAAAACCGGTTTCTGCTTTATTATCTCTTTACATGTCCCAATTGCATAAGACACAGCAGCAGGATCACCAGGTCCATCAGATATAAAAACCCCATCCGGCTTAAGGTGCAATATTTCTTCTGCGTTAGTATCAGCCGGCACAGCAATAACTTCACAACCCCTGCGAAGAAAAGAATCTATTACCCCCCTTTTACTTCCCAGGTCAAACATTACTACCCTCTTGCTACCATGACCAAATTTCATGATATTCTTTCGGGTTACATATCTTACCACATCCCCTTTTACTTCCAAAGCCTCTTTCCTGGCCTTTTCCTTAAGCCATTCCATATGGTCAATATTATCAGTTATTACTCCCCCCATAATTCCCTCTTTTCTGATGGCCCTAGTAAGCGCACGGGTATCAACTTCTGTCAAAACCGCAACTTCACTCTTATTAAGGAAACTTATAAGATCAGTTTCCATCTCATAATGGCTGGGAAAATCAGTAGCCTCTCTTAAAACCAGCCCTTTAACCATTGCTCCGCGGGAAGCGTAACTTTTTTCATTCAAACCTACATTCCCTACCAGGGGATAGGTCATAACTACTATCTGACCGTAATATGAAGGATCAGTTATAATATCCTGATAGCTTATCATAGCGGTGGTAAATACCACTTCTCCTCCGGCCATCAAACAGTTATTCAATAGCTTCCCTTCAAAAACCCTGCCGTTTTCCAGTACCAGATATCCTTTCATTGTTTTCCACTCCTCTATTTAAAATGGTTTTAAATTATGCCTTTATCTTGCCATCTTCAAAAACAATCCTTCCTCCTCTTATTGTCATCCAGGGCCAGCCTTTAAATTCCATGCCCTTAAATGGAGTATTTTTGCCTTTGGAGTAGAATTTAGTTGGATCAACCTTCTTTACCATCTCAGGGTCAATTATAGTAATATCAGCTGCTCTTCCTTTATTTAGAGTACCTTTATCAAGCCCCAAAACCTGAGCAGGCCCTATGGTATTCAAAGCTACCCAGTCGGATAAACCTATTTTCCCTTGGTGAACAAGACTCATCGTTACAGCTACTGAGGTCTCCAATCCTGATATCCCAAAGGCAGCCGCGCTATATTCACAATCTTTTGCTTCCTTATGGTGAGGAGCATGATCACTCGCTATACAATCTATAATCCCCTCACTCAAGGCGTTGATCAGAACCTCAACATCCTCCTTAGAACGCAGGGGAGGATTTACTTTAGTATCTGCATCATAAGAGCCTACTATTTCATCAGTAAGTGTCAGATGATGGGGGGTAACTTCACAGGTTATTTTTATCCCCTCTTCTTTTGCCCGACGAATAAGCTCTAATGAACCCCGGGCGGAAACATGGCATATATGAACATGAGCCCCGGTAAGTTTGGCTAAAATTATATCCCTAGCTACCATAATCTCTTCTGCTGCCGCCGGTATGCCCTTTAATCCATAATAAGTCGAATAAAAACCTTCATTCATCTGCCCATCTTGGGATAATGCAGGTTCTTCACAATGAGACAAAACAGGAAGGGAAAACATTTTAGCATACTCTAAGGCATAGCGCATAATATCTGCCCTTACCACGGGTCTACCATCATCTGAGAGAGCCACACAACCTACTTTAAAAAGTTCTGCTATTTCGACAAGCTCCTGTCCCTGTTGTCTTTTAGTTATTGCTCCAATCGGCAAAACATTGACTACCCCTTTATCTCTAGCCTGCTCCTTAATAAAACTTATCACCGACTTATTGTCTGCTACCGGCTCAGTATTGGGCATACAGCAGATGGTAGTAAACCCACCGGCAGCCGCCGCCCTGGTTCCTGAATATATATCTTCTTTATATTCAAAACCCGGTTCTCTCAAATGAACATGAATATCGATAAATCCAGGACATACCAGTTTATTTTCAGCATCTATATTTATGCAATCTTCTGCATAAATATTCTGTCCTGTTTCTACTATTTTATCATTTTCCACTAAAATGTCTAGTACTTTATCTACTTTATTTGCAGGATCAATTACCCTGCCGCCTTTAATTAATAATCTCATCTTTAGTCCCTCCCATCATCAAATACAAAATTGCCATCCGGACTGCTACTCCGTTAGTTACCTGCTCTTCTATCACTGATTGACTTCCATCAGCTACCTCACTTGATATTTCTACTCCCCGGTTCATAGGACCTGGATGTAATACCAGAACATCCTCTTTGGCCTTTTTCAAATGTTCCGGCCTCAGCATATAAAGCTCAGAGTATTCATCCAGGGAAGGAAATAAACCCTTTTGCTGCCTTTCCCTTTGAATTCGCAGAACATTTATCACATCAACCCCTTTAAGGGCTTTGTCCAAACTGTAGTAGCTTTTAACTCCCAGCTTTTCTACTTCAGGGGGAATCAAAGTAGCAGGTCCTACTACCCTTACTTCACACCCGAATTTAGTAAGGCCATATATATTGGAGCGGGCTACCCGGCTGTGCAAAATATCTCCCACTATGGCTACTTTCAAGTCTTCTAAAGTCTTCTTCTTTTCACGAATGCTGAACATATCAAGTAAAGCCTGGGTTGGATGTTCATTAGCGCCATCTCCGGCATTTATTACTCTAATCCCAGTATTTCTTGCTACATAATGGGGAGTTCCGCTTACCGAATGTCTTATTACCATCAAATCAAACCCCATGACCTCAAGGGTTCTTATAGTATCTTTAAGGCTTTCCCCTTTTTGCACACTGCTGGTAGATACCGACAGATTAACTGTATCCGCACTCAGATATTTTCCGGCTATTTCAAAAGAAGTGCGGGTGCGGGTGCTGTTTTCGTAAAAAACGGTGACCATAGCTTTTCCCCTTAAAGTGGGAACTTTTTTAATATCCCTTTTTAATATATCTTTCATAGGAACTGCTGTATCTAATATCTGTTCAATTTCTTCCCGGCTTAAATCCTTAATTCCAAGCAAGTCTTTCCGTTTTTCAAAACCCATTTCTTTCTGCCTCCTTTTACTTATAAAAAAAGCCTTTCCTGCCGACTGGCAAGAAAGGCATGTTAAAACCGCATGAATTCCCCTGCCGCCCTTACCAGCCTCACGGGACTGTTTTAAAGGGTGGTTATCTATTCATCAACTACCTCCTGTATTATGACCCCATCTTTTCCATCATATTCTTCTACCATAACCGTAACTATCTCCAACTTGGAAGTAGGGGTATTTTTCCCAACAAAATCTGCCTTAATAGGCAGTTCACGGTGTCCTCTATCTATTAAAACAGCCAGCTGAATGCATTGAGGCCTTCCCAAATCAATCAAAGCATCCATTGCTGCTCTTACTGTCCTTCCTGTATATAAAACATCATCTACCAGAACTATTACCTTTTCATTAACATCAAAATTTACTTCAGTGCGATGGACCTGAGGATAAGCTGCTAAAGTAGTCAGATCATCCCTGTATAAGGTTATATCTAATATTCCTACCGGAACCTTGATCCCTTCAATTTCCTCAATCTTCTTTGCTAATCGTTCGGCTAAAGGGCCTCCCCTTCTTCTTATCCCTACTAAAGCTACATTTTCTACCCCTTTATTCCGCTCAATTATCTCATGAGCTATACGGGTCAAAGCCCTTTTCATCCCGGCTGTATCCATTATCTGTGCTTTTTCACGAAGATTCATAAAGAAGCTCCTCCTTCGTGCTTTTATCAGCAAAAAAGCCTATTTTTGGCGTGAGACCAAAAATAGGCTTAAAGTATCATCCATATTAATCCACTGTTATACTTCCACTTTCGCCTACCTTGTCAGCCTCACGGAGCCAACTTAAAGGTATCAATCTAAACGAATGATAAATTAACTTCCCATATATGTCAAGGACTTTTTCTATTTTTCTACTCGAAAAACATCATAATGTTTTGCAAAATACATTCATGTCTTCTAAATTACCGTCAATATTACAATTGTTTATTAAGGTTCCAGTATATTTATAACCTGCCCCGGCAAAGAGTAAATTAATCCCCGGAGAAGTGCTGCGTGCAATGCTGTATAATGTTGTTATACCTTTATGATAAAGATTTTCCTCTAATTTTCTAAGTATTATAGAAGCCAGCTTTTTACCCCGTTCAGAAGGCAGAGTAGCAAAATCCGTCATTTCCGCATTTTTAAGATGAAAGTTAATCTCAGCTGAAGCTGCCGCTACTATTAAATCACCTTTATATATCAAGCCATAAATAACATGATCCATAGTGGAAGCTAAATATTTATAATCTGTTATAGGATAAGGATAAGTTAAAAAAACTTGATCATAAAGTCGGGCTAATCCCGGTAAATCTTGTATTTCGGCAAATTTAAACATATACCCATCAGGTAATTCAAGATTTATTATTTCAGGATTATATTTTTGTATTAATTGTAATATTTGGCTGTTTTTTTCTGAAGAATGCGAGTGATTACGGTCAAACCAGAATTTCGAACAGACTACAGCATCTTCTCTTTTTCTAAAATAGTTGACTATCCTGGCTTCCTGAACAAAACCAAATTCGGAAAATAGCAGGACATCAGACTGAGGAATTTTCCCCCATATCTTACTGTAAGATCTTCGGGAAATCAGAGACTCTAAAGTAAAAATCATATTTCTAAAAGACGTTTTATCACGGATTTCATAGTCCCGTAAATAAATACGCTGGTTATGATCAGAGATCTCTGCTAAACAGTAAAAATCTTTACCCCGAATTCTACAGACTTGTTCTGAAACATCTGAAAAAAGTATATTAATTGGCTGCTGAACGTCAGAATCTGTATTATCAATCATTATTTCTTTTCGTTTCCTCCTTCCTGAGCTTTCGATAATTACCTTCAGGAATAAGACTTATTATATTATTACTATCGCTGTATAACTTTTCCAGTCCAATTTCATTACAGGTATTGTATTTTCCCGCATTGCAAATGTTGCATCCTAGTGGACAAGAAGAAGACTGGTCTTCCGGTTCTGTATAAACACAAATAACTCCTTCATAGTTGCGTAAAACTGTTTTGCGCGGAGAACAAGACAATACATAATTCGGTAGCACCGGAATTTTGCCGCCTCCACCTGGAGCGTCAACCACAAAAGTAGGAACTGCAAGTCCTGAAGTATGTCCTATGAGCCTTTCTAATATCTCAACACCTTTAGCCACAGGGGTTCTAAAATGTTCAATACCCCGCGATAAATCACACTGATACAGATAATATGGACGAACACGATTTTTTACAAGTTTATGCACCAATTCACGCATTATTATCGGACAATCATTTACACCTTTAAGAAGTACCGACTGATTACCTAAAGGAATACCAGCATCGGCGAGCATCGCAAGGGCTTGTTCAGCTTGAGGGGTAATTTCCTTAGGATGATTAAAATGGGTGTTAATCCATATAGGATGATACTTTTTCAGCATATTTACCAATTTGGTATCAATGCGCATGGGAAGAACTACTGGAGTCCTGGTGCCAATGCGGATAATTTCTACATGAGGAATACTTCTTATTTCAGCAATGATTTCTTCCAATCTTTCAGTCGATAAAAGAAAAGGATCTCCGCCCGAAAGCAAAACATCTCGTATTTGAGGATTTTTTCTTATGTAATTAACAGCTTTTTGAATATCAAATTTGCTTATAGGCTTATCTTTTTCTCCTACTTTACGTTTGCGGGTACAATGGCGGCAGTACATAGCACATTCATTAGTAACCAACAAAAGAACACGATCAGGATAGCGATGAGTAAGATGAGGCACAGGGGAATCCTGATCCTCTGATAATGGATCATCGAGTTCGTATTCACTGGTTATAAGCTCTTCGACACTGGGAATGGCTTGAATCCGTATAGGACATTCAGGATTTTCATAATCCATCAATGATGCATAGTATGGAGTTATTGCCATTGGGAAAATTTCCACGGCTTTTTTTATCTTTTTTTCATTTTCAGGGGTTATGCTTATAATTTTTTTTAATTGTTCTATATCAGTGATACGATTATTGAGCTGCCAGTGCCAGTCATTCCAATTCCTGTCCAAAATATTATCATGCAAAGTGTAGTTCAGTTTAGAAATGGTAAACACCTCCCGGAGAAAAACAAAAAAAATATTAACCAAAACAAAAAGTTTTGCTTTGGTTAATTATAAGTTTATTTATAAAGTTATTCAAATTTTATGTTTTATGATAATCAAATGATATAATATCTATGGACACATATGAATTGTTAGGAATAAAATATGCTATAAATACTGGTAAATGCTCAAAATAAATGGCAAATACTACTAAAACAAATTATCCTTTTTCACTTTTCCTCAATTTCTCAAGCACTTTCTCAAAATACTCAGGCAAAGGTGAAATAAACTCCATATACTCTCCCGTAGAAGGATGGTTAAAACCTAATAAGTAAGCATGTAAAGCTTGTGAATCAAACCCCAGATGTTTTTTTTCAGGACCATAAAGCGGATCACCAACTACAGGATGTTTGATATGGGAAAAATGCACCCTTATCTGATGGGTTCTTCCTGTCATAAGCTTTACTTTAACCAGGGTATAATTATCAAACCTTTCTAAAACTTGATAATGGCTTATTGCCGGCTTGCCATCGAGAACTACCGCCATTTTTTTGCGGTCAGTTTTGCTTCTTCCGATAGGTGCTTCGATAGTTCCCAGATTTTCTTTGATTACTCCATGCACCAGTGCAATATATTCCCGATTTATAGTATGTTCTTTTATTTGTTCTGCTAAATTGCGATGAGCCACATCATTTTTGGCAACTACCATAACTCCGGAAGTATCTTTATCCAGACGATGAACAATACCAGGCCTTAATTCTCCATTTATGCCTGATAAATCTTTAATATGATATAAAAGTGCATTTACCAAAGTATTATCCCAGTTCCCATGAGCTGGATGAACCACCATATTTTTTGGTTTGTTTATAATTGCTATATCTTTATCCTGATAAATAATTTCCAGAGGAATATTTTGAGGCTTTACCTCTATTTTCTGCGGTTCGGGAATTTCTACGGTAATTTTTTCGCCTTCCCTCACCCGATAACTTGCTTTCTTAAATTCGCCATCTACCATCACCTTTTTATTAGAAATAAGGTTCTGCACATTCGATCTGGAAAGCTGAGTAAAATAATCAGCTATAAAAACATCTAATCTCTCTCTTTCTGATTCCTCGCCTACCAGAATAATCTCTATACTGCTCATTTTTATGCCCCATTTCCTCTTTCCTGGTATAATAAAAATATAAAAATAACAATACTCCCCACTACAATACCTATATCAGCAATATTAAAAACCGGCCACCAACCTACACTTATGAAATCAATCACGCTTTTGTAAAAAATACGGTCAACTAAGTTGCCCAAAGCTCCTCCTGCAATAAGCCCCAGAGCATACTTAATTATATCAGGAGGATTATATTTACTGTCATAATAAATCATGCCTGCTACCACCATAAAGGCAGCAAAGATAAAAAACCAAATTTTTCCTTCCATTAATCCAAAAGCAGCTCCTGGATTATGGATATAAGTAAAGCTTAAAATCCCTTCGATAATGGTCCATTTTTCTCCTAAATTGAAATTGGTAACTACCCAGTATTTGCTGAGCTGATCTACCATAAGCATGATTACCATAGTTAAAAAAAACCGCATTTTTCTCCCTCTATTCCAAACGTTTAATTATCGGGAATCTGCTCCAATTGTTTAAGTAAAGTTAAAAAATGAGGAATACCTTCCTCCAAAAGTAAAAAGAAAACCCGCATAATGGTTTCATCATCTGCTCCTTTTGCATTAAGCAAATCCTGTAAAACCATACCATCAACAGCAGCTAAAAGCCAAGCGGCAAGAGCCCGGGTAAATATATTTTCCTCGGCTCCATAAGTATTAACTAAAATGTCTTCAATCCGGCTTATCCATTCATCATATTTTTTCTGGAATCTTTCTTCCAGCTGGCTATTCCCTAACATAACTTCATGGGTCAGATAAAACTGCAGCTTGTTTTCAGCCGTTTTTTTAAACCTTTCCATAAGATTGTCATAAACATCTTTTATAATTTCTTCACGGTTGCTCTTTCCCTCTTTTGATTTTTCGGCAACCCTTGCAGAGGCAGTCAAGCTTTCATCAATAATGTCATACAAAATATCTTCTTTGGAAGCATAATAATGGTATATAGCTCCTGTACTTACTCCAGCCTCTTTAGCAATGCTCCGCACAGTCGCTCCGGCTATTCCATTCTCGCTTATAACCTTGCGGGCTGCCTCTATTATTTTTTCTCTGCTCTCAGAACTCATTATATTAACTCCTCCATAATATGGCTTTTGAGCACATTAATATAATAACACAAACTTAAATTAAAAATAACTTAATCAAAACTGCTTTTTTGTCATTGACTTTATTATAAATCTTTGTTATTTTATTTACAAACCGAACGTCCGTTATGTTATATTTTATTTTTAATTTAAAGGAGGGTTTTTTATGGCAATACCGGCCTGGCAGTATGTAGTTTCAATGTCTGCCTACATTGCTTTTCTGTTGTTCTTCATCGCTTTTATGAGAAAACACTATAAGCTTTCCATGTACTTCTTTTTGGCTTCACTTTTGACCTTCCCGCTATGGTTTAACGGCGTAGAGGGTTGGTTCCGTTGGGCCAAGATTTTAAGTGTAATCCTCCCGACTATCGTTGTAGGCTTAGCCCGCATTTCAGTATACGAACAGAGAAAAGGTAAATTTTGGGAGTTTTTGCAAAAGGACTGGCTCTTATGGTTCTTATACTGTATATTATTCCTGAACATTCTGGAAGCAACCATTAAAGATGCAACTATGGGCAATTATTTCAATGCATTATGCGGTTTATTACTCTGCCTTACAATACCGTTCCCCCCTAAATTCTGGAAGATATCCACAGAACCTCATGGCGATTTAATCGCTTATACAACTGCAGCTTGGAATTTTATCTACACTTCATGGAATGCATGCTTCGTATATGCAGAAAGCCCGGTATATTTCTTCAGTTCGGTCTGCATTCTTCTGGCAGCTGAATTGTATCCAATTATTAAAGGTCGTCCCGAGCTTTATATCATAGCACGCGTATATACTTTAGCTATTCACCTTTTATTGCGGGCATGCTTCGTTGATCTTTTCCCGACACTTATGAATGCTGCGCCATTCCATAACCTGGAAGTCCTAAAGGTATGGGGAATCATTAACGGCATAATGATAATTCCTTACACACTCTGGCATATGTGGCAGCTTCACACCGGTAAAGCCGATGTAAGCTTCAGACGCGGAAGAGTAGAAAAACAAGCAGAAAATGAAGAAGTTGCTCTCGCTTAAATTTATTCCCCTTATCCTTATATGTAAAATTAATTTCATTATCTGGACTGGCCTTAAGCCAGTCCAATCCCTGATTTTTAAAAATAAAAACAGGAGGTATTTTTTATGGGTATTTTATATGAACAAATCGGACTTACCGGCTGGGGAATAGGAATTTTTGTCCTTCTCGCCTTAATGGCATTTAATGAACTCGGCCGAACTACCAAATGGGGAGGTATTGTTCTTTTTTTAATCACCCCGATTGTTTTAACCATTCTTGTTTGGCCAACCACTGCTGCACCAGGTAATGAATATGGAACCGGCAACTGGTTCAACTGGGTCAAAACTTACTCAGCACTTGCTGGATGTCTTGGTTTTATGGCTCTCCGTTTTATTCCCGGTTTGGTAGAAAAAAAATGGGCCTTATGGTTTCCACCTCTAATTTTAGGAATTAATATCTTTGAAGCAGTTATCCGCGATTTTCAATGTTTCACCTTCGGTGCGTGGGAAGGAGCATATATAAACAACCTCTGGGTAATGTCAGGGCCTTGGAATATAATGAACGGCATAGCAGGAATACTTAACATCATGACTATCTGCGGTTGGTATGGCATATTTATTTCCAAGGACAGAACCAAAGACATGATCTGGCCTGACATGATCTGGCCCTGGATTATTGCCTATGACCTGTGGAATTTCGCATACACATACAACTGCATAGCTGACCATTCATTCTACTGTGGGTTAATTCTTTTACTTTCCTGCACCATCCCTGCTTTCTTTATCAAAAAGGGTGCATGGTTGCAGCATCGCGCACAAACTCTGGCATTATGGGCCATGTTTGTTATGACTGTTCCTCAATTTGTAGATCGCATAGCTCCTGTTCACACTACCCACAATCCAGCTGCATTCTTTACAGTAAGTTTCCTTGCTCTAGCTGCTAATGTTGCACTGGCAATTTATCAGTTTAACAAAATCCGCAAACATAAAATTAATCCTCTGGGAGAGGAAGTTTATAAAGATACCAAGGCATATCAAAGAGCAGTTGCTGAAAATATCTAACTCTCTCCTCCAAAGTAAGCAGGCAATGAAGGTAACAAATTCAAATGCCTGCTTATTTTTTATTGAAAATCAATAAATAAATTTCTGAACAAAATACCCGCCGGCATTTTTAAAACTACCGGCGGGTATTTTTACCAAATCTTATATGTTATTCATTCCCCCATTATTATTTATATCTTTTCTATTTTGGCTGCTGCTAATTTAAATTCAGGTATTTTAGCCACCGGATCTAGGGAATTGGCATTAGTCAGATGATTTGCCGCGGCTTCTCCAAAATGGAAAGTAGTAAATACTATCCCTTCCTTTATGTTTTCGGTTACTTTAGCTTTGAGTTTAATACTTCCGCGGCGAGTGCTTAATTTTATCATATCACCATCCTTTATATTGTACGTTTCAGCAGTACGCGGATTTATCTCCACCTCATTATGCGGTCTATGCTGGTCAATCGCCGCTACCCTCCTGGTCATAGTTCCAGTATGATAGTGATAAAGGCTGCGCCCGGTGGTAAGTATCAAAGGATACTCCTCATCCGGCATCTCAGCCGCTTCTCTGTATTCTACCGGATGAAATTTGCCTAAACCTCTCGTAAATGTTTCCTTATGAAGAATAGGAGTTCCCAGATGATTTGTGTGAGGGCAAGGCCACTGGATACCGCTTTTTTCTATTCGCTCATAGGTTATCCCGGCATAAGAAGGAGTAAGGCTCCTTATTTCCTCAAATATCTCCTCAGGAGAATCATAACGCATAGGATATCCCATTCTTGATGCTACTTCACACAAAATTTGCCAGTCCGGCTTTGCGTTTCCTCTAGGTTTTATTGCCTTTCTTACCCTTTGCACCCTTCTTTCCGTGTTGGTAAAGGTTCCATCTTTTTCAGCAAAGCTTGCCCCCGGTAAAACTACATCTGCTTTAAGTGCAGTCTCTGTAAGGAAAATATCTTGAACCACCAAAAATTCTAAATTATCTAAAGCCTCTTCCACATGACGGCTGTCAGGGTCGCTGAGCATTGGATTTTCTCCTATAATATAAATGGCTTTTATATTCCCTTTTACTGCCTCATTTATTATTTCGGTCAAAGTTAAGCCTTTTTCAGGCGGAAGCTTTACTCCCCATGCCTTTTCAAACTTTATCCGGTTTTCTTCTACTTCTACCTTCTGATAGCCAGTATAAACATCAGGCAGCCCTCCCATATCACAGGCTCCCTGCACATTATTCTGCCCCCGCAAAGGATTTACTCCGCTTCCCGGCTTGCCAATATTACCGGTAAGCATAGCCAGGTTAGCTATAGCAAAAACATTATCAGTCCCTTTGCTATGCTGGGTAACTCCCATAGAGTAACAGATAGCAGCTTTATCAGCTTTTGCATACAACCTGGCTGCCTTAACAATTTCTTCTGCCGGCACTCCACATATAGCCTCCGCCATTTCAGGGGTATATTTTTTAACTGTTGCTTTCAGTTCTTCAAAGCCTTCTGTCCGCTTCTCAATAAACTCTTCATCCAGCAAATCTTCTTTTATAATCACATTCATCATAGCATTCAAAAGCACAATATCTGTTCCCGGCTTAAAAGGTAAGTAAATTTCAGCTATATCAGCAAGTTCAATCCTTCTTGGGTCTGCTACAATAAGTTTAGCCCCTCTTTTTAAAACATTTTGCCTTATCTTATAACCTATTACCGGATGATTTTCAGTTGTATTAGTCCCAATAAGGAAAATAACTTCTGCCTCTTCCTCTAAATCTTTTATACTGTTAGTCATTGCTCCACTGCCAAATGCTGCGCCAAGACCGGCGACAGTAACGGAATGTCAGAGGCGTGCACAGTGATCAACATTATTAGTTCCTATAACCGCCCTAGCCAGTTTCTGCGCCAGATAGTTTTCTTCATTGGTGGTGCGGGCAGAAGTAAATACAGCCATAGAACCAGCCCCCCACCTTTCTTTTATCTCTTTTAAGCGGGAAGCTGTATAATCTAAAGCTTCATCCCAGCTTACCGGAACTAATTCTCCATCTTTTCTTACCAAAGGCTGGGTAAGCCTTTCTTTTGAATTTACAAAGTCCCAGCCAAAACGGCCTTTTACACATAAAGCCCCACGATTGACCGGGCTTAATCTTTCATCCCTGACCGAATTTACTCCTACTACCTGGTCATTTAAAACCTTGAGTTCTAAAGTACATCCTGTTCCACAATAAGAACAAATCGTCCGGACTTTTTCAGTCTGATAATCTCTTCCACGTCCCTTTTCAACCTTGCTCACCAAAGCCCCTACCGGACATACCATTACACATTGACCGCAAAATACACAGGTTGAATCTTTAAGTCCACCGTCAAAAGCAGTAGAAATCA
Source organism: Thermosyntropha sp. (assembly GCF_017656155.1). Lineage (GTDB taxonomy): Bacteria > Bacillota > Syntrophomonadia > Syntrophomonadales > Syntrophomonadaceae > Thermosyntropha. The sequence goes on from NZ_JACDOH010000007.1 coordinate 32,934, forward strand.
CAACTTCATGTCCGCGGTTTTTCAAGTTTATAGCAAACGCACCCGTAATTTCTGCACAAGCCCGGACACATTTAGTGCACATTATGCACTTATCATAATCCCTTTCAATAAACGGGTTGGGGTCGTCCTTATAAAAATGCGGCTCTTCCCCTTTGAATCTGCTGTCTTTTACTCCATAGCGGTAGCAATAATCCTGAAGGCGGCAGTTTCCATCTTTTTCACAGACATGGCAATCCAGCCTATGCCGGGCTAAAAGCAGCTCCAATATAACCTTCCTTGCTTCAACCACCTCTTCACTTTCCGTTTGTACAACCATACCTTCTTCAGCCGGAGTAACACAGCTCGCAGCCAAGGTTCGCCTTCCTTCCACTTCTACTACACACATGCGGCATGATCCTGCCAGCTTTAACTCCGGATCATAACAAAGAGTAGGTATATCAGCACCTGCCAATCGGCAGGCCTCCAAAAGCATAGTACCTCGAGGAACTGTTACATTTTTTCCATCTATGGTAAGGTTTATCACTTTTCTAATTCCTCCCTCACTTAGTTTAATTTAGCCATATAATCCGATTTAAAATGTTTTATACTTGTCTCTATAGGAATAGGAGCTGCCTGCCCCAACCCACACAAGGATGCTTTTTGCATAACCCGGGACAAAACTAAAATATTTTCTATGTCCTCCGGTTTGCCTAATCCCTTATTAATTCGTGTCATCATTTCATACATACGGAAAGTACCTTCCCTGCATGGGTTACATTTTCCGCAGGATTCATGCTTGAAAAATTTGGCAATTCTAGTCGCTATATCTACTATATCCCGGGTTTCATCTAAAACAAAAACTGCCCCTGAACCTAAAGAAGCCCCAATTTTAGTCATAGAATCGAAATCAATCGGAGTATCAATATTTTTCTTGGGTATAAATGCACCGGAACTTCCTCCTACCTGAACCGCCTTTAATTCTCGGCCGCTTTTTATGCCTCCTCCTAATTCATAAATCACATCAGACAGAAGATAATCAGTAGGAACTTCGAAATAGGTAGGATTATTAATATCTCCAGTTAAAGTCAAAATCTTCGTCCCCGGATAATTAGGAGCACCAATCGAAGCAAACCACTCAGCACCATTAACCAAAATATAAGGCAAGCACGCAAAAGTCTCAACATTGTTCACAACTGTTGGCATTCCCCATAAACCCTCTACTCCGGGAAAAGGCGGCTTAAATCTGGGTTCACCACGTTGTCCCTCAATAGATTCAATAAGCGCAGTTTCTTCACCGCAAACATAAGCCCCTGCTCCCATTCTGACTTCTATATCAAAATCTTCTAATGCACCTATTTCTTTAGCACTTTTAATCGCATTATTCAAAAGTTTTACTATATAAGGATATTCTCCACGACAGTATATATAGCCTTTTTCAGCTCCAATAGCTGTCGCACATATTGCCATCCCTTCCAGCAAGGCTTGAGCATTTTTTTCACATATAATGCGATCTTTATAAGTTCCAGGTTCACCTTCATCCAAATTGCACACTACATACTTTATGGGAGCATTTTCTGGAATAAAACTCCACTTCATTCCGGTATTAAAACCTGCACCCCCACGTCCTCTGAGATTAGATTTTTTTACTTCTTCAATAATCTTTTTTGGTTTCATGCGGCGGGCCTTTTCTAATCCTTTATATCCGCCTACTTTAATATAATCCTCTGCCTTTTCCGGGTTTATCTTATCAGCATATTCCAGTATTATGCGCTTTTCCCCTTTCATACTTCTCCCCCTTATTCATATTTACTTAAAATCTGCGGAATTTTTTCTGGAGTAACATTAAGTTCAGGTTCGCCATTTATGGTTATAACCGGTGTAGCCTGACACTGTCCTACACATTCACAAAGTTCTAAAGTAAATTTGCCATCCGGGGTAGTCTCCCCTGCTTTTATTCCCAGATAACTTTCTAATGCCTTAAGAACCTTATCAGCTCCCGCTACATGACATGGAGCACTTTCACACATGCGTATAATATATTTGCCCCTTTTTTCAATCGAAAAATGAGTATAAAAAGTTGCTATACCATAGGCTTCTGCTTCAGGAATTCTAAAAATCCTTGCTGTTTCTTTTAGAGCTTCCTGAGGAATAAAATTATATTCCTTTTGCAAAGCATGAAAAGCTTCGATAATTCCCCCTTTTTTGTCTTTAAATGGTGCTATAATTTCCTCAAAACTTTTCCCCACTATATCATCCTCCTTAAGTGAAAAAAATAACAAATAAAAAGGACAACCGTTAAGGCTGTCCTTCACCCCTTGCATGAATCTAGTTATAAATCGCTTCCCTTATCGTCTTCCTCCTCATCATTATATAAGCCTTTGTGCCTGCCTTCACGATAATGTCCGTGCAGTTCATAGTTTCCGCCTTCTAAAACTAAAACCTTAGAATTTATAATAGCATCAGCCACCTTGCGATGAGCTTCAACCAAAATGCGCTGAAAGGTAGTCCGGGAAACCTGCATTTCTTCTGCACACCTCACCTGATCATAGCCTAATAAATCTTTAAGGCGCAAGGCTTCTGCCTCTTCTATTTTTAAAATAACTTCCTCTAATTCATATCCCGGTATCCCTGCCGGCTTAAAGCAGTTAGCCCGGGGAATATGTCCCACTCTGCGACACTTAACCCTTCTCGGCATGTAAAACCTCCTGCAAAATATAGGAATAACTAGAATTATCAAATATTTGCCCTTAAAAATCAACCTCTATTGGCTTATTTATATATTGAAAAATTTCAAGAGATAATCTGTAAGCTCTTCTATTTGTTCAAAAGCAAATACTTTTATGGTTCCTTTCCCATCATCTACTTTAAAATCAGCTACCCTCGCTATTATGCTGGGTAGATTTAAATACTCAGTGCTTATATCTTTTCTTAATACCTCAACTGCAGGGTAACCTGCCTTTTTGTATCCTTCGGTAATTATTAAATCAGCATAAGGCGCAACTTCTGCAATAATCTGGTTTAATGAGCGCGGTGAAGAATTACGCCGGTATACTATCTCCACATCATCACAAACCGTCAAAACTAAAGGAATTCCACCTCTAAACAACTTTCCTGAATCATTGGTAACATCTATATCGATACCATGATGGGCATGTTTTATAACTGCTGTTCTTACTCCTTTTTGTTCCATAAAGGATGCCACCCTGGTAAGAAGCGTAGTCTTACCAGCATTATGCCAACCTACAAAAGAAATCACCGGTTTCATATTATATCACCGTTTAATAGCCCTTTACAAGCTGCCATCCGATTCTGGCAGCTTTATCTAGCACTTCTTTTTCATCGAAGGTCTTTATTTCCCTGTTTTCCATAACTATTTTCCCATCAATTATTACTGTATTCACATCACCAGCCTGGGCTGCATAAACAACATTAGCCACCAAGTCATATCTGGGCATTATATGAGGGGCATCTAAATCTAAAATAATGATATCTGCTTTTTTCCCTGTCTCAAGTTTCCCTATCTTTTTCTCTAAACCTAAAACTTTTGCTCCATTAGCAGTCGCTATCTTTAATGCCTCATAAGCCGGTAAGACTGTGGGATCCATAGTATTGACCTTATGTAAAAGGGCACAGGTTCTCATTTCCTGAAGCATGTCCAGATTATTGTTGCTGGATGCTCCGTCCGTGCCTAAAGCTACTGTAATCCCCTTTTTGAGCATCTGAGGCACAGGAGCTATACCACTCGCCAGCTTCATATTGCTTTCAGGATTGTGAGCTACCCCTACATTATGCTTGTTCATTATTTCCATATCATTTTCAGTAAGATGAACACAATGAGCAGCCAGAACCTTGTAATTGAAAAGCCCTAAGCTTTCTAAATGTTCTACCGGAGTTTTTCCATACTGTTTTTTGATATCTTCAAATTCAGTTTTAGTTTCAGCAACGTGAATATGTATACCTACACCAGTCTTTTCCGCCAGAGCAATAACTTTTTTCAAATAATTAGGCGGACAGGTATAAGGAGCATGAGGTCCCAGCATAAAAGTAATCCTGCCATCAGCCCCATTATGCCATGTTTTTATAAGCTCTTCACTTTGTTTTAAAGCCAGCTCACTTTGCAGCCCAATTCCCACCATGCCCCGGGATAAAACTGCCCGCATCCCGGTTTTTTCCACCGCTTTAGCAACTTCATCCATACAAAAATACATATCGGCAAAAGTTGTAGTACCCGACTTTATCATTTCGGCAATAGCCAGCATAGTTCCCCAGTAGATATGCTCTTCAGTCAGTTTTTCCTCCAAAGGCCAAATTTTAGTCTGCAGCCACTCCATTAAAGGCAGGTCATCAGCATATCCTCTAAGGAGAGTCATAGCTGCATGAGTATGGGTATTGATAAAGCCAGGCATAGCCAGCTTATTCCCGCCTTCAATTATCTTATCAAAACTGCCTCCTGGTGCATCCCCTTCGCCGATTTCCTTAATTTTATCGCCGCTTATTACTAAATAACCTTTTTCTATTATTTCATCAGCTTCATTCATCGTAATAATGCTTATATCCTTAAGTAAAATTTCCATGCACACAGCCTCCCTCTCTATATGAAAAATAATTATTTATCTTTGCTTTGTCCATAAGTCTTAAACTTTTCATGAAGGTATTTTATATCATCAGATGAAAGCACATTTATATTGCCTAAATGCTGGGCATAAAAGGTTATCATAGCTGTTCTTTCCGCAATATAACATACATTAAGGGCAGCGGAAGGTGAAACATCTCCGGCAATAAGCCCATGGTTAGCAAGTAATACCGCTTTTTTATTATTTTCCAAAGTTTTAACTACATTTTCAGCCAGTTCTTCTGTCCCACAGTGCGCATAAGGTGCTACGGGTATTTCGTGCCCTACTGCCTGAGCAGTTTCCTCCAATATTATCGGAATAGGACGTCTGGCAACCGCAAAAGCCGTAGCATAAGGGCTGTGCACATGGACAATCCCTTTTATATCCGGACGATTTTTATAGATAGCCAGATGCAAAACAGTTTCTACCGAAGGCTTAAAAAAGCCTTCTACTACCCGACCTTCAAGGTCAACAACCACCATATCTTCATGGCTCAAAGTTCCGTAATCCATACCGCTGGGGGTTATTACCATCAAATCATCTACCAGGGCACTTACATTTCCCCAGGTTCCCGGAACCAGCCTGGCCTCATAAATCTCCCTGGCTGTCTTGCATACTTCGCGCCTCGCTTCAACACAACGCATACCATCACTTCCCTTTAAGCATTTTTATACCTTCAGAAAAAGGCGGAGTTATTACCCCTTTTTCCGTAATTATTCCTTTTATAAGATGGTTGGGAGTAACATCAAAAGCAGGATTAAAAACATCCACATCCTCGACTGTAATATAAAAATCCTTTATCTTTCGGACCTCATCCTTATCCCGCTCTTCAATCGGAATATCCCCTCCGCTTCCTATATTCAAATCAATGGTAGAAAGGGGAGCAGCCACATAAAAAGGTATATTATGATGGTAAGCAAGAACAGCCAGGGAATAAGTCCCTATTTTATTGGCCGTATCCCCATTAGCAGCAATCCGGTCTGCCCCGACAACAACCACATCTACATTTCCCAAATTCATAACATACCCGGCCATATTGTCAGTTATAAGGGTTACAGGTATATTATCCTGTATAAGTTCCCATACGGTAAGCCGCGCCCCCTGAAGCACAGGTCTTGTTTCACATGCCCAAACTTTATCTACCCTTCCTTTATTAAATCCAGCCCTTACAACTCCCAGTGCAGTGCCAAAACCACAGGTAGCTGCTGCCCCGGCATTGCATATAGTCATTACCCGGGCTGAAACAGGCAAAAGCTCACTCCCGTATTCACCTATCGCTTCATTAACCTTTATATCTTCCTCATACATCTTGAGTGCCGTCTGTTTAAGCTTTTTCTTAATAATTTCTACATCTTCACCTGCATATTGATTAAAAACCTGTTCCATTCTGTTTAATGCCCAGAAAAGATTGACTGCAGTAGGACGGGTAGAAGCCAAAAGATCTTTAGCCTGTTTAAAATAGCTCTTAAGCTCTTCACGGCTCCCCTTAAACTGAGAAACAGCCATAGCCAATCCGAAAGCAGCTGTGACTCCAATGAGAGGAGCTCCTCTCACCATAAGAAGCTTAATGGCTTCTGCCACTTTTTCTACCGTATCCAACTTTTCATAAACCACTTCACCAGGAAGCTTTCTTTGGTCTAATACTACTACAACATCGTCTTCAAAATATACTGTTTTTATCATTTCATAACCCCTTTTTCATTTAGTATCTTGGCACAATCGCATTTCTTTTCTTTCGGAATATATTTAAGACTTGACATAATAAGCTTTCTTACCTCATTTATGCTTTCTTTAATCATATCTACCACTTCACTGTGTGTCAAAATATTGGGAGAAATCCCAGCTGCAAAATTAGTAATAATCGATATATTTCCATAACACATACCTAACTCACGCGCCAAACAAACCTCCGGCACACTAGTCATCCCTATAACTGACCCGCCTAACATTTTAAACATTGCAATTTCAGCCGCTGTTTCAAAACGGGGACCTTCAGTACATACATATACCCCGCCATTGTGGATGGTAAGGCCAAGTTCTTTTCCTGCCTTTTCAATTGCGTCCCTTATTTCCGGACAGTAAGGAACCGTCATATCACAATGAACTACTCCTTCTTCTCCGCCTTCATAAAAAGTATTTTTGCGGCTTTTGGTAAAATCTAAAAACTGGTCTGCCAGAACATAATGTCCTGGTTTTAAATCATAATTGAGTGAGCCAACTGCTGCAGTAGCAATTATATTTTTAATCCCTATCTGCTTTAATGCCATAATATTAGCCCGGTAATTTACCAGATGAGGCGGAACACTGTGTTTCTCTCCATGACGGGCAATAAAAGCTACCTCCATTTCTTCATATTTTCCTATGATAAGTCTAACTTCACCATAAGGAGTAGACTCAACCTGCTCTCTGGAATCTTCTAAAAGAGCTGGATCATAAACCCCGGTTCCCCCTATAATAGCAACTTCAGGCATTAAATATCTCCTCCTTCTTATTCTTCTTTTACATTGAAGAGCGCTTCAGCAAATAGGACCGGATCAAATTCGCGCAAATCTTCCATACCTTCACCAATGCCTACCATTTTTACCGGTATGCCTAATTCTTTAGAAATAGATAATACTATACCACCTTTAGCAGTTCCATCCAATTTAGTCAGGATTATTCCCGATACCCCGGTAGCTTCCTTAAAAATCTTAGCCTGACTTACTGCATTCTGTCCGGTAGTAGCATCTACAACTAAAAGCACCTCATGAGGAGCAGAAGGAATTTCTCTTTCTATTATTTTTCTAACTTTGCTTATTTCCTTCATAAGATTAGTTTTATTCTGCAGCCTGCCTGCTGTATCTATAATAACTATATCAGATTTTCTGGCTTTAGCAGCATTAAGCGCATCAAAAACTACTGCCCCCGGATCAGCACCTTCCTGATGTTTAATAATCTCAACCCCTACCCGGTCAGCCCATATGCTGAGCTGGTCTATGGCAGCTGCCCTGAAAGTGTCGGCTGCCACTAATAAAACTTTCTTATTCTCCTGTTTGAACCTGTAAGCAAGCTTGGCAATAGAAGTAGTCTTACCTGCTCCGTTAACTCCTACCACCAAAACAACTGCTGGTTTTTCCTGAATATCAACATTAATGCCTGTATCATAATCGCCCAAAATTTTAACGGCTTCCTCTTTAATAAGCTCCATGATTCGGGAAGAATCGGCTATTTTGTTCTTTTTGGCCGCCCTTCGTATATTTTCCACTAATTCAAGCGAAGTTTCTACTCCTACATCAGCCTGTATCAAAATATCTTCTAAGCCTTCAAAAAAATCTTCATCCAGTTTTTTATTAGTCTTTACAAGATTAACTATTTTATCACTTATATTAACCCTGGTTTTGCCCAAGCCTTTCTTAAAACGATCGAACAATCCCTTCTTAGAAGGCTTGTTCCCTTTTTCATCCATTTCATTAATAGACTTAACTGCTTCTTCTGAAGTTTCTTTCTCAACAGTTATTTCGTCACGCACTATTTCTTTTACTGGCTCATCAACCTCAAAATCTTCTTCATCTACAACTTTAGCTTTAGCTTCTTCTCTTAATTCCTCCCTTTGTTCCTCTTGCCTTTCTGTTTTTTTCTTTCCTTTAAACCTGTCGAAAAAAGCCATAGTTCCATCCTCCATCCTTTAACTATCCTGCTATACTTTCAACATCCTCCATAGTCAAAGTTAAAACTGAAGAAACGCCTTTTTCCGGCATCGTTACTCCATAAATGACTTCTCCTGACTCAATAGTAGCCTGACGATGTGTTATTATAATAAATTGAATTTCATCAGACATCTTTTTTACAAAACGTGAAAAGCGGTTAAGATTGCTTTCATCCAGTGCTGCATCAATCTCATCTAAAAGGCAGAAAGGCGCCGGTTTTAGGCGCAAAAGTGCAAAAATAAAAGCTATGCAGGTAAGCGCCCTTTCTCCTCCTGAAAGAAGGCTCAATGATTGAGTTCTCTTCCCCGGCATTTTTACCTCAATTTCTACCCCTGACTGCAGTTCATCTTCAGCCGGTTCAAGTTTAAGCCGTGCCTCTCCACCCCCAAAAATCTCTATAAAAGTTTTTCTGAAGCTTTCGCTTGCTTTAGTCAAAAACCGGGAAAAATCACGGTGCATCAGTTTTTCCGTTTCTTCAAGCAGTTTTTCTAACGATTCCTTCCCCTCTTTAAGGTCTTCATACTGCTGGATTAAAAAATCATATCTTTGTTTTATTTCCTGATATGATTTTATTGCCTCAACATCTACCGGTCCCATTTTTTCAATCTCTCTGCTTAAAATTTCCATTCTCTTCTTATATTCATTAACTTCCTTAACCGCAGGCAATTTGGGGAAAACCTGTGGAGGCGGGCATTTAAAATCTTCTAAAAACTTTTGGCTAACATTATCATTTTCGGTTTCTAAACGCGCAAGCGCAATCTCTAAATTTTTAATCTGATTATCTGTCTTCAAAATATCAGATTTTAATGGCTCAATACTCATGCGCAGTTCTTCTAACTGCTGTTTTAAAGCTTCCTCTTTTTTTCGAACCTTAGAAATTTCCCCGTTTACAGAATCAAGCTGGCTAAAATTATAATCCAATTTTCGCTTAGTTTCGATAAGATTTTTTTTCTCTTCTTCTATTTCCAATAAAAGTTTTTTCTCCAGCTCCTGTGCTTCGCTTACCGCCTGACGGTAAGAAGACTCTACCTCTTTAAACTGCTTTATATTATGTTTAAAGTTTTCTAATTCTTTTAATTTCATTTTTATCTGCTCATTGTAAGAAGAAAGCCTTTCATCGTACACCTTAAAATCTCGTTTTTTATCTTCCAGTTCCTGCTTTAAAATATCTAGTTCTGCAGCTATTTCTTCACTGGCCCCATATTTTTCTTCCTGTTCTCTTCCTAAAATACTTATTTCCTGTTCAAGTTCACAAAATTCCCGTTCTATCATACTTTGTTCACGGACTAATGCCTGTTTTTCTTTTTCCAAAGAGCTTATGTCTTCTTCTAAGTCAAAGAGCTTATTTTTAAGCATTTCATAGGTAAAATTAATCTCTGAAAACCTGTTTTTTTGTTCCGCTATAGTCTTTTCCAATCCTTCAAGTTCCCGTTTAAATTTAAACAAAAGTTTATCCTCTTTAGCCAGCACTATTTCAATATTTTTCTTTTCCTCAGCTAGTTTTCTGGCTTCACTTTTATAATAAAGGGGGGTTTTGACATCTTCCTTTTTGCTTCCCCCTGTCATAGCACCGCTGGGATTTATAATTTCCCCTTCCAAAGTTACTATGCGCAGAGGAAAATCAAAAACCTTAAATAAAATAATACCCTGTTTTACCTCATTTACAACTACTACCCGCCCTAAAAGATATTCTACCGCTTTCTCATAAATCGGATCATATTTTACTAACCTTGACGCTATTCCTAAAACGCCTTCTCTTTTTTCCAGTTCTTTTGCTATTCTATCTGGTATCTTCTGCACCTTTAAAATATCCAAGGGTAAAAAGGTTACCCTTCCTGCTTTACTCTGTTTCAACAAACTAATAGCCCTTTCGGCAGTTGCCGCTTTATCTACTACTATGTTTTCCAATCCCCTACCTGCTGCGGCATCAAACGCAATTTCCATGCCAGGGGGGACTTCGATTAATTCGCCTAATACACCTAATATACCAGGTATTTTACTTTTAGCATTCAATATAAACCGGACAGCCGAAGAATAACCTCCCAGCTTCTTTTGAATATCATCTATGTACGCTATTTTATGGGATAATTCCATTTTTTTGCGGTTTAAATCATCTATCCTCTGATTTATCTGGCTTATTTGGGACAAAACCGCATTCTTTTCTGCCAAAATCGTTTCCAACTCTTCTTTCATCCTGGGAATTTCTTCTTCATTTTCAGCTTTTTTCTGTTTTAAAAACATAATTTCTTCATGTTGTTTTTTTATCCGTTCACACAGCTCTTCTAACTTTATATCAAGCCTTTCCTTCTTTTCTTTAACTTTTTTAATCCTCTCTTCAGTCTTGATAAATTTATTCCTGGCGTAAGCTGCCTGTTCAGTAATTTTAAATACCTGTTCTTTTTTTACCTCGAATTCCCAGCTCTTATCTTCGATCTCCTGGCCTAATATCTGCAGCTTTTCTTCTAACTCCTGATATTTTCTCAGTTTTTCATTATATTCTTTCTCTTTTTTCAGACAGTCAATGTTTATTTTTTCTATTTCTTCTCTGACCTTGGTAATCATCTGGCTGTATCTTATATTATCTTCTCTCGCAGATCTTAGTCTCTCCTCTTTATTGTTTATTTTTTCTTGGCTCAAACCTATCGTGCTTTTAAGCGCATTTAAATCTGATTCCAAAAGATACTTACGCTCTTTAAGACTTTCCAGGTCTTTCTGCTCTTTTAACAGCTTCTCTTCCAAGCCTTTAAGGGCGAACTCTTTTTCTTTTACAACTGAATTCAGGCTATTAAGCTTTTCTCTTTTTTCCTTCAAAGCTTTACAGTTTTTATCAATTTCATTCTTTATCCTGGCAATTTCAAAAAGCATTACCTTATGTTTAAAGAAATTAAATTCATCTGTAAGCCTTAAATAAATCTCCGCTCGGGCTGCTTTCTGTTCCAGCTCATCCTTTTGATGAACAATTTCTCCCAATATATCGTCAAGCCTAATCAAATCATTGCTGGTAGCTTCTATTCTTGCTTTTACTTCATTTATCTGCTGACGGTATTTTATTACCCCTGAAGCCTCTTCCAGTAAAAGCCTGCGGTCTAAAGGCTGCCCATTCAAAACCTTTTCCAATTCTCCCTGGCTTATTATAGAATATCCACATTTGCCCAATCCAGTTCCGGTAAAAAGCTTATTTACATCTTTCATCCGGACTCTGGACTTATTAATATAAAACTCACTTTCCCCGGAACGGAAAATCTTTCTTCCTACAGTTATCTCGCTAAAATCCAGCGGCAGCACATTATCCTCATTATCCAAGGTAAGCTCTACACTAGCCATGCTGAGAGGCCTTGCCCTATCAGTCCCATTAAAAATTACATCCTCACTTTTCTGCCCCCTGAGCTGCCTTACATTGGCTTCTCCCAAAACCCAGCGCACAGCATCTACCAGATTACTTTTGCCACAGCCATTAGGCCCTACAATAATATTAACTCCGGGTTTGAAATAAATTTCGGTATTATCGGCAAAAGATTTAAACCCCTTCATCTCCAGCTTCTTAAGGTACACTTCTTTTCCTCCTAAAGTCCAATAATACTCACATCGCCTGTACTTACCCTTATAATCTCTTTTCCAGTATTGATAAGCATATTTCCCATCAAATCTATATCCTCATTTATTCCTTCTATCACGCGTTCTCCTCTTTTAACCATTACCTTTTTCCCTAAATGCATACATCTATCTTTAAATTTATCTAAAATCGGGGCAAAACCATTTTCCAAAAAAAGAAGATAGCAAGACTCAAGTCCCTCTAATACTTCAGCTAAAACTCGGTTAATATCATGTTCCCTTCCTGACTCTATATAAAGCGAAGTAGCTGTTTCTCTTACCGCTAAAGGCAAATCCTCTTCTCTGAGATTAACATTTATGCCTATCCCTGCAATAAGATAGTAAGTCGTATCAATTTCTCCATTTAATTCCAGAAGGATGCCGGCAATCTTCTTATCCTGATAATAAACATCATTGGGCCACTTTATATAACATTCATCTGGCAGAAACTTGCTCAAACTATTACAAAGACCTGCAGCAAACACCAGCGATAAAAGCGCAATTTCACTTACCGATAAAATCGGATGCAGAACTAAAGAAAACCAAAGTCCTCCGACAGGGGACTCCCATCTTCTCTGCAGCCTCCCTCTGCCTGATGTTTGTTTTAAAGCAGTAATCACAGTTCCTTCTTCAATCTCATTCTTTTTCAAAATCCGCTTAGCTTCTTCATTAGTTGAATCAAGGCAGTTATAATAAATAATATTACGTCCGAAAATTCTAGTCTTTAAAACTTCTTTCACAGCTGCCGGAACAATCACGTCTTTTTTATTTTTTAAAACATATCCTCTGCCGCTTACTGCCTCAATATCATATCCTTCAGCCTTAAGTGCCTCAATATGCTTCCATACTGCTACCCTGGTTATACCTAGTCTTTCTGCCATTTCACTGCCAGATATGTAGCCCTCTTCCTGCCTATAAAGTTCGTTTAAAATCTTCTCTCGCATATCCCTTATCTCCTCAATTTAAATCAACTGCCACAAGTTATAAGAAATATCTGCCGCATTATCGTTGATTTATTTGACAAAGACCATAAAACTCCTCTTTTTTAAAGTCGACAACATAGGTAAAATCCTGGCTTATTCCATAAAAAAAGGCTAAAGTATTAAGACTGCTTTAGCCTTTTTCATCGTAAAACCTCATTTTATGAATGACAAATGCGCTGGACATCTTGCAAAAAACTTGTCCTGGATAAAATCTTATCTATCCTTTCTCCATCAAAACTCATCCCTATATCATCAGGATCAATTAAAGGACAAGGTTTTACCTTAACTTTTATCCCCAGCTCCTTTCGGTAAAAATCTATATTTTCTCTCTTATAGCCCACCATTTTGGAAACATCTCGCGGATTAACCAGAAAAACAACTTCTCCTTTATAAGATAAATTCAAACCTTCAGAAAGCAGCTTTTCGCCTTGTCTCCTGAACACTTCCTGTTCTACCAGTTCGCCAAAAGCGGGATGAAAAGGTCCTGCTCTTACTACCCCTTCTGAACGTAATTCTTCAGATGGTTGCAGTCCCATCCGGATGACCTCTATGTCGTAATAATTAAAAATTAAAAACATATCCGCAGATATTGCCACTGCTTTCTCTAAAGCTAATGGCTGATACTCCCCGGAAATAAGCATTTTTTCCAAACGGGTTCCGGATATAACCAAAGTAGGATATATTCTTACCATATCCGGCTTTAATTGGGCTGCAATACAGGCAGACCCTTGCGAGCGTTCATATGTGTCTTCCGGCAGTCCAATCATAAGCTGAATACCCAGCTTAAAACCATATTCTTTTATAAGATGACAGGCTTTAAAAACATCGCAAACCCTATAACCACGACACGATGCTTTTAAAACCTCATCATATAAAGACTGCACTCCAAGCTCAATAGTCTCAACATGCCAGAACTTTAAAAAACTCAAAATTTCGTGGTTAATAAAATCCGGCCGGGTAGATATCCGTATTGATTTGACTCTGCCTTTTTCAATGTAAGGAGCCACCCTTGCCAAATATGCTTCCTGCAATTCTTGTTCAATAGCAGTAAAGCTTCCACCAAAAAAAGCAACTTCAACTACTGCATCATCAGAAACCGTAGCTAAATGCTCATCGATTATGCGGCTGACCTCTTCAGGTGAAACTACCCCATTTGGAGCTGCTATTTTTTTCTGATTGCAGAATATACAATTAAATGGGCAACCTAAATGAGGTACAAAAACAGGTATATTAACATGTCGCCTCAATTTACTTCTCCTTTTTTAAGTTTTTTTAGTATAAGCTCATACATAAGATTATCCTCCAAAACCTTCCCAGCCGCATTTTGCTCAGCTTCTTTTTTGCTGCCGCCTTCTCCCGTTGCAATGAGCTCTCCCCGGAAAAATACCCCTGCCACAAAACTCTTATTATGAGCAGGACCGCTCTCACTTATAATCCTGTAAGTAACATTTTCACTGGTGTGTTCCTGCACTATCTCCTGCAGGCGCGACTTATAGTCATAATAATCACCACTGGCACTCTCTTTTATACAATCTTCCAGATGCAGCAGAATAAAATCCCTGGCTGCTTCACAGCCTTGATCCAAATATATAGCACCTATAACCGCTTCTACTGCATCTGCAAGGATAGATTTTCTCTGCCTGCCGCCTGATATTTCTTCACCTTTGCCTAGCAAAAGATACTCACCCAGATTAAGTTTTTGAGCTACTTTGAATAAAGACTTCTCACATACTACTTTAGCCCTTATCTTAGTTAAATCTCCCTCTGGCTTATCTTTATAATGTCTGTAAATATAATCAGCTACAATAAAATTCAAGACTGCATCTCCCAGGAACTCTAAACGCTGATTGTTAACCCGGTTATTTCTTTCCTGGGAATAGGATGGATGGGCTAAAGCCATGGACATCAGCTCAGGATTTTTAAAGCTAAGGTTGTTATCTTTCAAAAATCTGGCGGCAGCATCCCGGGTATTAGGCATGCTTCACCTGCTGAAGATAATCATATAAAGCAGCTACAAGAGAGCCCATGGTAGGGTAATTGTCCAGATCTTCTTCCGGAAACTCAATATCATACACATCTTCCAAAGCCATAATCATTTCTACAATATCAATTGAGTCTGCATTAATTTCTTCAAAAGCAGTATCCATAGTTATCAGGTCTTCTTCAATTCCCAGTTGTTCAGCCAAAAATTTTCTTGCCAGCTCAAAAAATTCCTGCATATCTCCTTACCTCCCGTCCTGACTTACTTTAAAAAAGTTAAAGCCTCCACCTGCTTTCTTACAATATCATTCTTTATACAATCACAGGCTACACATAAACCGTTATAAACTGCCTCTCGGTTAGAGCTGCCGTGGCACACAATACTGATTCCGTTTACTCCCAAAAGAGGTGCCCCTCCTATACTAGTATAATCCATTTTACTGAAAAATGTGGGGAGTTTTCCTATTTCTTTTACGACATTTCGTGCCAGAAAAACTGATAATCCTTCAACAGTTTTCAATACTATATTACCGGTAAAACCATCGCATACAATAACATCTGCTTTCGCATCAAAAATATATCTTCCCTCTATATTGCCTGTAAAATTTAAGCCTTCATTTTCTTTGAGAAGATTGTGAGCTTCAACATAAAGACTGCTGCCTTTAGTTTCTTCTTCTCCGTTATTAAGCAAAGCAACCCGTGGATTTTCTATCCCCATAACCACCTGTGCGTAAACTTTTCCCAATAAGGCAAACTGTACAAGCTGACGTGGCCGACAATCTATATTGGCACCCGCATCAATTAAAATCGTATTTTTTCCTTCCTGATTCGGGATAAATGTTGCAATCGGAGGTCTTTCTATATTTTCCATCCGGCCCAAGATAAATACAGCTGCTGCCATCTGCGCACCTGTACTGCCACAGGATAAAACCGCATCAGCCTTCCCTTCTCTTACCATCTTGGTGGCTACTACTATTGAGGCATTCTTTTTTTTGCGCAGTGCAGTAGCAGGAGATTCATCCATTCCAATGACTTCAGTAGCATTGACAATCTCCACCAAGCCAGGTTCATAATTATGTTGTGCAAGTTCTTGCTTTAAAATTTCCTCTTTTCCTACTAAAACAACTTTAGTCTTTTCTTTCTGGGCAAACAGAACAGCACCAGCCACAACTTCCCGGGGAGCATAATCTCCGCCCATGGCATCAACTGCAATTTTCATTTTAACATCCTCCTTAAAAACAAAAAGTAAGCCTTGAGTCTTTATATAAAGACCCCAACTTACTTTTTGACCAGTATAAATCAAGCATCATTACATAACATTTTTTCCTTTATAATATCCACAATTCAAACAAGCCCGGTGAGGCAGTTTAAGTTCATGACATTGAGGACATTCAACAAGTGCGGTCTTTTCTATCTTTCTCCACTCAGAACGCCGCTTATTTTTACGGGAATGTGACTGTTTTCTTTTAGGTACACCCATGGGTTAAACCTCCTTCCCTATCTTATTAATTGTTTTAACTTTTCCCACCTGGGATCAATATTTTGCTCCTGACATCTGCAGGCTCCAGTATTTAAATCAGCCCCACAAAAAGGACATAATCCCCGACAATCTTCTTTACACAACGGCTGAAGAGGCAATGAAAGCATAACTTCTTCTTCTAAATAAGTAGTTATATCTACTTCATCACCCGTAAAAAAAACAACATTTTCTTCAGTAAATTCACCTTGCAAACCCTTTTCGACAATATTAAAATATAAATCAATATCTACCGGAAACTCAGATTCCTTAAGGCAACGTGAACACTCGAGAATTACTTTAGCTTTAAGTTTCCCTTTAGCTAAAAACATTTCCCCAGTGTTCTCTACTTCCAAATAGACTTCAGCTGGAGCAGAAAACTTGCCTTTAAAATCAGAAAGAATTTCATCCCTTAACCAGGCGTTAAAACTGTACTCTTCAGCTACCGCTATTTTCTGCTTCAAATTTTTCAAATACAGCTTCATAACATACACCCCATAAAAACACCAGAATAATTATAGTCTTCCGTTAAGGTTATTGTCAATAAAAGCATGGTCAATTACAAAAAATTTTAAAACCTGCTTTAATCCAGGATTAATATCAGTCGGTAAATTTATATTATGTAACATACTAGCATAAAAAAATAAGAACAGCAAATCAGACCAAAAAATAAAGCAGGGGAATCCCCTGCTAAAATTTATTCAATTTTATTATTTTCCCTGAGCAAGTCTGTAAGTATCTCTTGCTATAACCAGTTCTTCGTTAGTCGGAATAACGAAAATTCTTACCTTGGAATCTTCAGCGGCTACATCTACTTCTTTGCCTCTTACCTTGTTCTTTTCTGGATCTATCTTAATTCCTAGGTAATCCAAATCTTTACATATATTTTCTCTTACATCATAGCCGTTTTCGCCTACGCCAGCGGTAAATACTAAACAGTCACAGCCATTTAACTTAGCAATATAATTTCCAATATAACCTTTTACACGATTATAGTAAACTTCCAAAGCAATTTTAGCCCTTTCATTGCCAGATTTAGCAGCTTCTAATATATCCCTTAAGTCATTGGATACCCCGGAAAGCCCTAACATACCACATTTTTTATTAAAGTAGTTATTAGCCTCCTGAGTATTCATGCCCAATTTTTCCATAAGAAAAAATACTATGGCAGGGTCAATGTCTCCAGAACGGGTCCCCATTACTAATCCCTCAAGAGGAGTAAAGCCCATACTGGTATCTACTACTCTACCATTCTTTATAGCGGCCATGCTGGCACCATTACCCAGGTGCAGAGTTACTATCTTACATTCTTCATAAGGTTTGCCCAGCATCTCAGCTGCCCTATGAGATACATAATAGTGAGAAGTTCCATGGAATCCATATCTTCTTACATGATATTTTTCATATACTTCATAAGGAAGTGCATATAAGAAATTTGCAGGATCCATCGTCTGATGAAAAGCGGTGTCAAATACTGCAACATGAGGAACATTTGGCATAAGAGCTTGACAAGCCTCTATTCCCATCAAGTTAGGCGGATTGTGTAAAGGAGCTATATCAAAGCAATCTTTAATGACTTTTTTAACATGGTCATCAATAACTACTGATTCTGCGAAGTTTTCTCCTCCATGTACAACCCGGTGTCCTACAGCTCCTATTTCATCCATGCTCTTTATTACACCATATTCTTCATTGGTTAAAACCTCTAAAACCAATTTCATACCTGCAGTATGATCCGGCAAATCTCTCTTTATAACTACTTCATCCTTGCCAGCAGGTTTGTGTTCCAGAGTAGTCCCGGGAATTCCTACCCTGTCAACTAATCCCTTAGCTAAAACATTTTCATTAGTCATATCAAAAACCTGATATTTTATAGATGAACTGCCTGCATTAACTACTAAAACCTTCATTTATAAATATACCTCCTTAAAAATTCATACTTCATAATTTAAGCTCTCACTGCAGTCATAGCTACAACATTGACAATGTCCTCTACGCTGCAGCCGCGTGAAAGGTCATTAACTGGTTTAGCCATTCCCTGCAGAATAGGTCCAATAGCTTCAGCCTTAGCCAGTCTCTGAACCAGCTTATAGCCAATATTTCCAGCCTGAAGATCAGGGAATATAAGAATGTTGCACTGACCGGCCACTGGACTTCCGGGAGCTTTTGATGCACCTACCTTAGGAACTAAAGCAGCATCAGCCTGCAGTTCGCCGTCAATCTTAAGCTCAGGGAATTTTTCCTTGGCAATGGCAGTAGCCTTAGCAACCTTTTCAACTACTTCATGGCTGGCGCTACCCTTGGTAGAGAAGGAAAGCATACCAATCTTAGGATCGTCAATATCACAAAGCTCAACGGCCGTATTTACTGAAGCTTTAGCAAAGTCAGCCAGCTGTTCAGCTGTCGGAACCGGAGTTACAGCACAGTCAGCAAAAACAAAAATGCCATTATGACCATATTCACAGTCAGGAACAATCATAATAAATGCTCCAGAAACAGCCGAAATGCCGGGTTGGGTTTTAATAATCTGCAGAGCTGGCCGCAGAACATTTCCGGTAGTATTTTCAGCACCTGCTACCTCACCATCAGCCTGTCCCATTTTCACCATCATAGAGGCAAAGTATAAAGGATTAAGCATGGATTCTTTAGCCTTGTCAAGGTCTACCCCTTTGTTCTTGCGCATTTCATAGAATGCCTGAACATAATCGTCAAAATAAGGTGTTTTTACAGGGTTAACAATTTCTGCGCCCGAAATATCAGCTCCGATCTTGCTGGCCAAACCTCTAATTTCACCTTCATCCCCCAAGAGTATAGGTCTGGCAATTTTGTTGTCAACAATAGGCTTAATCGCCTGTAAAGTGCGTTCTTCCAAACCTTCAGGAAGAACAATGGTTTTCTGTTTTTGAGCCGCCTTTTCTCTGATTTGAGCCAATAAACTCATGTCTTCAACCTCCCTTATTTTGCCCTCACCGAAACATGTACACATGTTCCACAACTTATTTTATCATAAATAATGAAATTAGTGGCAATATTTATATAACCTATAAATACTGCAAGCGAGGTAGAAAAATGTCAGTTTTAGGCGTAGTTGCTGAATATAATCCTTTTCACAACGGACATCTTTATCTTTTAGAAGAAGCCAAAAAAAAGCATAATTTTGAAGGTATTGTGTGTGCCATGAGCGGAAACTTTCTGCAGCGTGGCGAACCGGCCCTTTTGAATAAATGGGCCCGTGCCCGCATGGCATTAGAAGGAGGCGCTGACTTAATAATCGAGCTGCCATTCTGCTTTGCAGTAAGAAGTGCCTACTATTTTGCCAGCGGCGGAACACAGCTTTTAGCTAAAACAGGAATAGTAACCCATATTGGTTTTGGCAGTGAAAGCGGTGACTTCCAGAAACTTGACACCTTAGCCGAATACTGGCTGGAAGAAAGCTCGGAATTTAAAAAAAAGCTTAAACATTACTTGGATAAAGGCTTTAATTTCCCTGCCGCACGCGCAAGAGCTTTAGAGGATGTGGCAGAAGAAAAAATCTCTAAAGATTTTATCAAAAATCCCAATGATATACTAGGGGTAGAATACCTGCGCAATATAAAAGAAAAAAATCTCCCCTTAAATCCTATAGTCATAAAGCGTACCGGCAGCGGCTATCACAGTATAAAAATGGGGAAAATATCCAGCGCCACTGCTATACGTCATGCGCTTAAAAATAATACTTACATAGAAACAATAAAAGAAGCCCTGCCCGCAACAAGTTTTAAAATATTAGCAGAAGAAACAGAAAAAGGATATGCCCCTGTATTTGAAGAAGAATTAGGGACCCTCATCCTATTCAAGCTGCGCACCATGTCGGAAGAAAAATTAAGCCAGATATATGAAATAAAAGAAGGCCTGGAAGCAAGATTTTACAATGCCGCTTTTAAAAGCTCTGACATAGAAGAACTGCGTCAAAACATAAAAACTAAACGCTACAGCATGACCCGCATAAACCGCAGCCTTCTTTACGCATTATTGGACTTTACTTATGATAAAGCCCAATTGTTCGATGAACATGGCCCCCAATACATCAGGGTATTAGGCTTTTCCGAAACAGGACAGAAACTCCTCAAAAAAATAAAAAAAACTTCGTCCCTGCGTATAATAAACCGTGGCAGCGAAGTAAAACAGGCATTAGAAAAAGATCCCAACCCTGTTTTAAGAGAGATGTTAAGCCTTGATGTCAAAGCCGGTAATATATACAGTCTGCTTTATCCATCAACAGATGTTCGCAAAGGAGGTCAGGACTTTACAACTTCGCCGGTAATAATTTAAATCATCTTAATTTTTTCTTTTATTATTTCCAATTTTTTCTTTGCTTCCTCGCGCCCCAAAGCGATAATCTCATCTGCTTTATCAAAATCGCGGGAAGAAAATCTTCCAACTTTAGGTTGAAGCACAATATCCGCCTCAGAAGAAGACAAATCAAAATGAAGCTTTTGCATAATATCAAGCGAAGTCAAAATAACATCCAGAGCATTTTTTATCTCTATCTGTCTATCCGGTCCAAAAGTGACATCAACTGCAATAACCACATCAGCGCCTTTTTCCCGGGCTACATCAACCGGCAGCCGGTCAATAACCGCCCCATCTACCAAAACCATATCATCACGCCTCACCGGATTAAAAATACCGGGAATAGATATGCTGGCCCTTATGGCTTCTGCTACACTTCCTTCTTCCAAAACTACCCTCTGTCCTGACAATAAATCAGTCGCTACTACCGATAGAGGAATAGCAAGCTCGCTGAAATCCTTTTTCTTGGTCAGAAGCCTTAAAACTTCTACAATCCGCTTACCTGCCATAAAACCCAAACGCGGAACATGTATATCATAAAAAATACTCGTATCAATCTGGCAAACCGTTTTTTCCAGCATCCTCAGATCAGTGCCGGATGCATAAATGCCTCCAATCATAGCCCCCATACTGCTTCCTACGATAAAATCAAAGGGAATGTTATTCTCTTCTAAAACCTGCAAAACCCCTATATGAGCATAGCCTCTGGCACTTCCTGCGCCTAAAACCAGGCCTATTTTAGGAGATTTATCCATATAATTCCTCCCGTATTTTAATTAAAGCTTGTTTCTAATCAGCAAACAAATCTCATATATTTTTTAAAACCCCTTCGGGAGAGTTCTTTAATGACACCTTTTTCACGTATGTTTTTTACATTTATAATTATAATTTTTACCTTTTTCATGATCATTAACCCTCAAGAAACCGTAAAAGCATCAGCCGACGGATTCAAATTATGGTATTCAGTTCTCCTCCCTGCTCTGCTGCCTTTTTTTATAGCGGCCGAACTTCTTGTCAGCCTTAAATTCACCAATTTTTTAAGCCTTATTTTAGAGCCGGTAATGCGTCCTCTTTTCAGGCTTCCCGGAAGTAGCGCCTTAGTAATAGTAATGGGTTTTACCTCCGGATTTCCCGTCGGAGCTATTTTAAGCAAAAAACTTTATGATAGCAAAATGCTTACAGAAGAAGAAACGGAACGTCTGGTGTCATTTACCAACAACTCTAGTCCCCTTTTCATAATAGGTGCAATAGGAGTAGGAATGTTAAGTGCGCCAATATTAGGATATCTTCTAGCCTTTTCCCACTATGCCGCCAATCTGCTGGTAGGTTTGGTATTAAAATTCAAAGCTCCTCTTCCGTTAAAAACAGCAGCACCTCCCGCCCTTAGATTTAACGAAGCCTTAAAAACAATTTCCGAAATTCCCTCTCACGGAATAGGCCGCCTGGTAGGAGATGCTGTCCAAAACAGTATCAACAATATTTTAACCATCGCCGGTTTTATAATTATTTTTTCAGTCTTTACACGTATGCTCATAATATGGGGTATCATGGACATCTTTGCCCATTCTATAGTTAAAATCCTGTCTTTTACAGGTTTAAACTACCATGCTGCATACGGCATAGGCATAGGCATATTTGAAATCACTCTGGGAACTAAGACTGTTGCAGCATCTAACATCGACATAATATCCCAATTAATCATAATAAGCATTTTGCTTTCATTCAGCGGTCTCTCAATTATTGCACAGGTAATGAGTGCAGTTGCCGGAACTAAAGTTCGCCTTGCTTTTTACCTTAAAGCCCGGTTTATGCAAATGCTTTTTTCTGCATTATTTACTTATACAGGCTATATCTGGCTTGCATCCCATTCAAATCCGGTAGCTTCTTTTTCCTTTCCTTCTTATAAAATCCTGTATTCTTTCGACGCTTTCAGATTATCGATCAACTGTCTGATAACAGGTTCAGTTATAATCGCCCTGCTTATGCTGATAAGTCTTATAAAAGAAATAAACCTTAAAACTAAAACTTAATTAACTTTTTCTGAGCTCTTCTTTTCCGCGGCTTATCGCTTCTAATCCTTTGCGCAAAACTATTTCCATATGGGTTAAGACGCTTTCCGCATATTCATCGGCTTCCCGCTGTATTTCCTCTGCCGTCTTTTGAGCTTTGGCCACTATTTC
Source organism: Thermosyntropha sp. (assembly GCF_017656155.1). Classification (GTDB taxonomy): domain Bacteria; phylum Bacillota; class Syntrophomonadia; order Syntrophomonadales; family Syntrophomonadaceae; genus Thermosyntropha. The sequence goes on from NZ_JACDOH010000007.1 coordinate 55,794, forward strand.
TTCTGCCACCTGCATAGCATTCTTAGTTATTTCATTTTCATCCAACATGCGTGCAGCATGGTTTTGAGATTCCTTAACATACTCATCTGCTTTGGCACAAGCTTCCTGGTATATTCTTTCTTTTTCTGAAATAATTAATCTGGCCTGTTCCAGCTCTTCAGGCAAAATAGCCCTTATTCTGTCTAACCTGTCCAAAAAAATATTAGATTCAATAAGGGTTTTCCCGCCTGATAAAGGCATCTTCTTCCCTTCCTTAATCATCATCTCCAGTTCATCTAACAACCTGTAAATCTCCATCATAATCATTAATCCTCCCGCAACCATCTGTAATAATGTAAAATTGAATCTCCATAAACATTCATACGATATTTAATCAAATAATCCAACTTCTCCGGCATTTCTCTGTCCTTTTTGCTTCTTATTACCAATATTCCACCTTCTTTTAAAATTGCAGCCTTATCTAAAGTCTTAATTACTTTATCAAATATACCCGGATTGGTGAAAGGCGGATCAGCAAAAATCACATCAAATTTTAAATCTCTTTTCTTGAGTATATCAAGTGCTTTAAACACATCATTTCGATAAACCTCAAACCCTTCCGTAAAGCCACAATTAGCAAGGTTAGCATGAACTGTTTTTATTGCTTCTGAGCTGTTGTCGATAAAAAATACCTTGTCTGCTCCCCGGCTCAATGCTTCAATTCCTATACTGCCGCTTCCACAAAAAAGATCCAAAAAATGCGCATCTAAAACTTTTTCTCCTAAAACATTAAAAAAAGCCTCTTTTATCATATCCGTAATTGGACGGGTATTAAGCCCGGAAGGGGCAACCAGTCTTCTGTTTTTAGCCTTGCCAGCTATTACGCGCACCATATATTCTCCTTATGAATTATTTTTTTGGGCAATTACCTTTTTTCACCTATTAATTTTATATTTTACCACAATTTTTTTTAAAAATACTGTATATATTGAAGTAAAACGGACAATGATATTAGTACCAGATAAAAATCTGGTAACAAACCCTCCCCAACAACTTTACAAAATTCTCCTCTCCCCAAAATGGCGGTCAAAACGACCGCCATTTTATCCTTACGATTTTAATGTTACAAAGCTGACAACATTTTATAAGACCAATCATTTCTCCTTCTCTATCAGCTGCCAGTATCTCAAACAGTTGAGGAGAATAATAGTGGAAAAGCAAGATCCCACATCCCCTGTCCTCCCAGTCCATTTTTCTACATATAAACCCCTATTCTCCTGAAATATACGTTTTTCTCTTTTTTCCTTTATTTTTTATCGTTTTTTTGCATTATTCAATTTTTATATTCCCGCATATTTCTTCTTCCTCCTGCGGATAATATATCCAGTAAAGGAGGTAATAACATTATGAACGAACTTTTAAGGCTCTTGAATCTGCGCATAGACCTGGCTGTAGAAGCCCGCGACCTCGTACGCGGAGCAACTGGGCAGGAAATCCCCGGAGTTGAAGAAAGAGTAGAACAGATGGAACACATCAAGATTAACACTATAAATATAATTAATGAAATGGGAGCCCAGCAGATGGGACGCCCGATAGGAATTTATGTAACTATTCAGTCCCCTCCCCTTAAGATTAACGATCCTTATGTAAGGGACGAAATTATTAAGGCTATGGAAAAAAGCCTGCATACCCTTTCCCAAAATATGCTCAAACCCGGGGACACGGTTTTGCTGGTAGGACTGGGAAACTGGCGGGCTACCCCTGACGCTTTAGGTCCTAAATTTATAGAATATAGCCCAATAACCAGACATTATCATCAAGAAGCCCCCCAGGCATTAGTAGAAGGAATGCGTCCTGTATGCGGCATTGCTCCCGGAGTTCTGGGCATAACCGGACTAGAAACATTTGAAATTATAAAAGGAATAGTTGACAGATTAAAGCCTGCACTGGTAATCGCTGTAGACTCACTGGCGGCACAGAATGTCGAACGAATAGGCACCACCATTCAAATGTCTAACACCGGCATCCAGCCAGGAGCAGGTATAGGCAACTTAAGACAATCCCTGACTTATGAAGGTTTAGGTGTCCCCGTTATAGCCATAGGGTGTCCTACCATAGTTAATGCCGGAATTATTGCCGACCAGGCCATCAAAAAGTTTTGTTTTCACAGCGGTGCTATGTACAATGAAAATAAAGCAATTGATTCCATTAAAGATGTCCTTTCATTCTTTGGCGGAAGTTTAGGAGTTACTCCTACCGAAATAGATGAAATAATTGAAAATACTTCGCGCATTATAGCTATGGGAGTGGCTAAATCATTATTCCCCGGTATTTCAGAAGAACAGCTTGAACTTTATGCCACCTGATGTCGACATAATGAAAACAAGCGGATATAATTTAATCCGCTTGTTCACCATAATATGATTAGATTATCCGTTAAATATTATTTCATACCACTTTGCTGATTCTGCTGCTTAATAGTATTTAAGTCCTGAGTCATGCTGAGAGGAGTAGCAGTACCTCCAGCGGATCTCTGTTGATAATCATAAATCATCTTCTTAACCATCTGTCCGCCTATACTGCCAGCCTGGCGGGCAGTAAGGTCCCCATTATATCCGGGTTTCAGGTTAACTCCCACTTCCTGAGCAGCTTCATATTTGAACTGTTCCATAGCTGCCTTAGCCTGTGGCACTAACAGATTATTTCTTGCCATCTAATTTCACCTCCTTTTCCTTTGGTAGTCTTATTGTGTCACCTTAACCTTTCTTATATGCTAGAAGTATTTTCATCACCTTTTAATATTTTCCCCTCTTTCCTCATTTCTTTTTTTAAGCCAAATTCCCATCTCCTGAGCCACCTCAAACTTAATATTTTCTATATCTTTTTTCTTTTTTTCATTGCTTTTCAAAAAACTCACCTCCAGGTAAACTTTTTTAAATAAAAAAAGCTAACATCGGCAATAATTTAAATATCCGATCTTAGCTTTAAAATAATTTTTAAAATTTATACAGGTTAATTTTGAATAACATCATCTTCTTTTTTAAATTTTTTATTTATATAAAAAAGGAGTTGCTCATCAGGCTCTATAATCTTAGCCAGCTCACGTGCATTTTCAATAATTTTTTGATCCTTTATAAGGTCTGCCACCTTGAGCTGGTCAAGGCCGTGCTGCCTTACTCCCCAGAAATCACCCGGCCCTCTCAGCAAAAGATCTTCTGCCGCCAGTTTAAAACCATCATTAGTATTTTCCATTGCTTTAAGTCTTCTAAAAGCTTCTTCGGTTTTAGGTTCCCCTAAAAGGAAACAATAAGCCTGTTCGTCTCCTCTTCCTACCCTTCCCCTGAGCTGATGCAGTTGAGAAAGGCCAAATCTTTCCGCCCTTTCTATAACCATAACGGTAGCATTAGGAACATCAACCCCCACTTCTACCACTGTTGTAGAAACTAAAATATCAACAATCCCTGCTTTAAAATTTTCCATAATAAATTCTTTTTCTTTAGGCTTCATTTTGCCATGTAAAAGCCCAACCTTGTATTCAGAGAAAACCCGATTTTTTAATTCTTCATAAAGGCTGACTGCTGCCTGTAAATCCTGCTTCTCAGATTCCTCGACCAATGGACACACAAAATAAACCTGTTTTCCTTTTTTCAGCTCTTCTTTTATAAAATCATAAAGCCGATCGCGGAAAGATTCCTTTATATAAATCGTTTTTACCGGCTTTCTTCCAGGAGGAAGCTCATCTATAACTGAAAGTTCAAGATCGCCATAGAGAGTCAAAGCTAAAGTTCTGGGTATAGGAGTTGCTGTCATAACCAGAATATCAGGAAAATCACCCTTCTGGCTCAATAAGGTACGTTGTTTAACTCCAAAACGATGCTGTTCATCTATTATCACCAGTCCCAAACGGTCAAAAAATACATCTTCCTGAATAAGAGCATGAGTCCCTATTATTATATCTATCTTGCCCTGGCTTAATGCCTCAAGTATTATCCTACGCTGGGCGTTTCCCGTACTTCCGGTAAGTAAGGCAATTACCACATCAGCACCCTTAAAAAATTTTAAAATCGATTTATAATGCTGTTCAGCTAAAATTTCGGTAGGAGCCATGATAGCCGCCTGATATCCGCTGGAAACCGCTTTAGCCATTGCCAAAGCCGCTACTACGGTTTTTCCTGCCCCTACATCTCCCTGTAAAAGCCGGTTCATCTGCTTTTCTGCTTCCATATCAGCAAATATTTCTTCTATAACCCTCTGCTGGGCTGAAGTTAGATCAAAAGTCAGATTTTCAGTTATTCTCTTTACCAAATCATTTTTTTCTTTATGAACAACATAATCTTCAGCTAAAGGTGTTTTTCTCTCCTGCCTCAAACCTATCTGAAAAAGAAAAAGCTCTTCAAAAGCCAGCCTTCTGCGTGCCTTAATATATTCTTCTCTTCCTTTCGGGAAATGAATATTCAAAAAGGCTTCAGATATTCCGCACAGATTATATTCCCGCCTGATTTTTTCATCAAAAATATCCGGATAATAAGGTAGAAATTCCTTTAAAACATGAAAAACTATACTGCGAACAGCCTTCTGATTCAAGCCTTCAGTTAAAGGATAAACTGGCAAAATCTTAAATGCCAAATCTTCTTCCGTCATAATCTCATATTCGCTTACATTAATCTCCAAAGCACCGTAGTTCATCTTTACTTTTCCTGTTATCAGAATATCTAACCCAGGTTTTATAATATTCTTAATATAAGGCTGATTGAACCATACTCCCTGAACTATACCGGAATTATCCTGAATAAAGGCTTTAAAAATTTTCATACCCCGCCCGGTCTTTATCTCCTGAACCGACTTTACCTTTCCCTTTATCATTCCTTTTTCCCCAATCTTCAAATCCTTTATGCTGTGAACTTTTTCCCGGTTAACATAACTGCGGGGAATATACCATAAAAGGTCAAAAACATTTTCTACGCCCAGGCGCAAAAACTGCTTCTTTCTTTTAGGGCCCACCCCTTTAACATACTGTATATCTTGAAATAAATCTTCCATATTTACTCACCTTCCAGTGAATAATAAATTTAAGGAGTATTCTCTTAAAAAGAATACTCCTTGTTCCAGAAACTATAGTAGCAAACCTCTTTATTCCACTGAAACATAATAGCTGTAATGCGGCTGTCCGCCGTAATGGACTTCTATATCACAATCAGGATAAAGATCTATTATCTCTTCTTTAATCTGGTTAGCCCGTTCTTCCGTAATATCATCGCCATAAAATAGAGTTATAAGCTCACTGTCTTCATTCGCCATTTTGGCCAATAACTCTATTAAAGCTTCTTTATCATCAACGGCAGTCAAAACAATCTCACCCTCTAAGATTCCGATCACATCACCTTCTTTAATTTTTAAACCGTTAACCGCCGAATCTCTCACCGCATAAGTTATTTCGCCCCATCTTACCTGTTCCATTTCCTCTCTCATATTCTGAACCATCTCTTCTATATCACCTTCAGGATCATAAGCAATAAGGGCAGTAACCGCCTGCATAACAGATTTAGTGGGAACAACCCTGACTTCCTTTCCACAAATCTCTGCTGCCTGTTCAGCTGATAAAATCACATTACTGTTATTCGGGAGAATAATCACACTCTCTGCATCAACTTCATCGCAGGCATTAAGAATATCCTCAGTGCTGGGATTCATCGTCTGCCCGCCTTCTACCACCTTGTCTACTCCCAGGTTCTGTAATATATCAACTATCCCTACTCCTGCTCCTACAGCCACCAAACCTATCTTCTTGCTGAACTTCTTTTCACCATAATTGGATTCTTCCCAATTATGCAGGTGTTCATGGGCTTCTTCCAGCATATTATTTATCTTTATATCGCTGAGTTGACCCCACTGCAGGCAGGTTTCAAGAACCTTGCCCGGATGATTGGAATGAATGTGCACCTTAACCATTTCTTCGTCTCCGACCACCAGCATAGAATCCCCAAGTGGTTCGAGATGATCTTTTATATCTTCTATATCAAGATTTTCTCCTTTAATCAAAAGTTCTGTACAATATTGGAATTCCAGGGATATTTCTTCTCCCGAAGCCTTTCTAAATGAAGGAGCAGCCACTTCCCGATATGTTTCGAGTTCTATTTCTTTTTCACCTGCTAATCCTTCGACCAAACCTTCCAAAAAATAAAGAAGTCCCTGACCTCCGGCATCAACTACTCCAGCTTCTCTTAAAACCGACAGCATACGGGGCGTCTTTTCCAGGGTTTCATAACCCTTTTCAATAGCAACAAACAAACAGGCAATAATATCAGAATTTTTTGCTGCTTCTTCCTCACATGCCTTGGCAGTTTCTCTTATTACAGTAAGTATAGTCCCTTCAACTGGCTTCATAACTGCCTTGTAAGCAGTCTCTGACCCCATCTTTAAAGCTTGTGCAATATCCATAGAATAAGCCTGTTTCTTGCCTTCCAACACCTTAGCCATTCCCCTAAAGATCTGAGACATAATAACTCCGGAATTGCCGCGGGCTCCCATTAAAGAACCCATTGACATAGCCTTGGCTACTTTGCCTATATCTTCCGACTTATTTTTTTCTCCCTCTTTTACTGCCGATAATATAGTCAAATACATATTAGTTCCGGTATCACCATCAGGAACCGGAAAAACATTAAGAAGGTCTACTTTATCGCGATTATGCTCTAATTTTATACAACCTGCTTTAATACTCCTTATCCACTCAATCCCGTTTATTTGTTCTAAAGCCAATGCTATTATCCTCCCCTAATTTTCTCTCATTACTTTTACTCCCTTGATATTTACATTAACTCTAGCAACAGGCAGTCCTGCATCATTTTCCAACACATAAGTAACTTTTTGCATTACATTATGTGCCACTTCGTGAATTTTTACTCCATATCCTACTATAACATACAGATCAACAATCAAACCTTCATCTGAATCCCTTACTTCTACACCTTTGCGAACAGATTCCATTCCTAAAATGCTAGTAAGCCCAGACTGAATATTTTGTGGCACCATCCCTACCAATCCATAACAGTCTATGGCAGCCAAACCTGCTATAGTTTCAACTACTTCCTTGCCAACAAATATATCACCTAATCCAGTATTTTTCACCTTATACATTGATATCCCTCCTAAATTATAAGGATACTAATTTTAATTCTATAGTGCAAATATTTATTCCTTCTTCTTGCCCTTTACCTTTCCTTTTGATACAATATTTAAGTGATTGTGAAAGAGAGGGGGCAAAATTATGGCAAAATGCGAAATATGCGGCAAGGGCGTTACTTTCGGCAAACAATACAGCCACTCCCACATAAGAACTAGCCGCCAGTGGAAACCTAACATACAGCGAGTAAAAATAATTGTAGATGGAACTCCTAAAAAAGCGTACGTTTGTACTCGCTGTCTGCGTTCCGGGAAAGTACAAAGAGCCATTTAAGCTGATAAGCCTTAGATAGTTATCTAAGGCTTTTTACTTCTTTCCTCTGCAATCTCTTCCGGAAAATAAGTATAAACTTCATTGCAGAAATTGCACCTGACTTCTATTTTTCCTTCATTATTGTAAATATCATTAAGCTCCTCATCTGAAAAACCTGCCAAGATTCCCTTAAGCCTTTTCCGGCTACAACTACATTTAAATGCTAAATCTTTTCGGTCTAAAATTTCATAATCTTTTCCCTGCATAATCTTATCCAGAACATATTCCAGACTTACCCCTGACTCTATCACACCGCTTATAGGTCCAAGATCAAGAATATTAGTTTCAATTTTTTCCAACAAAACATCATCAGCACCTGGCATGGCCTGAACCAGAACTCCTCCAGCCGCTTTAATACTAAGGTCTTTATCTACCAGCACCCCTAATGAAACTAAAGATGGAATCTGCTCTGATTTAAGAAAATAATATGCAAGATCTTCTGCTATCTCTCCACTCACAAGTTCCACCCTCCCTACAAAAGGCTGTTTTAACCCTAAATCTTTTACTACTTCCAGATAGCCATTTTTTCCTACCAAACTGCCTACATCAAGTTTGCCCGGACTCTTTGAAGGCAAATCAGCCTGCGGGTTTAAAGGATATGCCCGACCATTTCCTTTAGCATCAGCAGTAGCTACTATGCCTTCTATCGGTCCATCTCCTATTAATTTTAAAGTAAGGGTATCTTCTTCCCCTTTTAAATCAGCACCCATGATAAGAGCCGCAGTAAGCAACCGGCCGACTGCAGCTGAAGCAGTAGCCGAAGTATTATGTCTCTTCCTCATTTCATCAACCGTTAGAGTAGTCCTCGCCAAAAAAAGCCTCACATTTTTCCCTTCATCTACAGCTCTGATAAGATAATCCTTTCCCATAACTACTTCCCTTCTTTATCTTCTTTCCCTAAATTATAACACCAGCCTGAATTTTTCCAAAATTATAAGCCTTTATTACTTTATTAATTATAACCGTAGTAATATTCATAGTTAACATTATTTTCCCATAAGCTTTCGTTTTTTCCAAATTCACAACCTTATACTCCCATTTTTTAAATCATCTCCAGATAATAAGCAGGAATATAAATCAAAAATGTATAATAAGGATACAATTTAATTATACTGGGGGGTTTAAAATGCCATTATATGATTTTGAGGGAAAAAAGCCAGTAATAGGCAAAGATTCTTTTGTTCATCCGCAAGCCGTCCTTATCGGAGAAGTAGTGATCGGTAAAAACTGCTATATAGGTGCAGGAGCTGTCCTCAGAGGAGATTATGGTAAAATAATTGTAGAAAATGGAAGCAATATTCAAGACAATGCTACTTTACATGCAGAACCGGGAACTGAAGCTGTAGTCAGCGAAAATGCCCTAATAGGGCATGCCGCTATAGTTCACGGACCATGCAATATAGGGCAAAATTCAGTAATAGGCATGGGATCTGTGGTAAATACCGGATGTCAAATAGGGCCTGAATCATTGTTAGCCGCAGGCAGTGTCCTGCCACCGAACAAAACTGTCCCTTCCCGCAAAATAGCTATGGGCAATCCGGCCCGGATAGTAAAAGACCTAGATGAAAACATGCTAAATTACAACAAAGCAGCAGTTAAAATATATCAAGACCTAGCAGAGCGCTATCTTAAAGGGTTAAAACTTATAAAAGAATGAAAAACCACTTTATCCCATCATCGCCTATATAGAAATATAACTGTAAAACAGCTCCTATATCTGTTTTTATCTTCCTTATTCCTAGCTTGTCCTCACATGCCTTTCTTCAGGCAATTTGAGACACAAGCCCACAAAAAGTAAAATAAGTATAGAATTCAGGCTTATTAAAGCCTGAATTTTTATGTCTTATTACTTTTAGCCGTAGTAAAAGTAAGGGGAGAAAGGAGAATTATATGCTTAAAAAAAGCTTGACAACATTTATTATTTTATCCTTTTTAGCTGTTTCATTAACCCTTGTTATTCCCAACACCGCTGAAGCTGCTCAACCTGTTTTAAAGTGGGGCTCTGTAGGAGAAACCGTAAAAACACTACAACAGACTCTTAACAGCAAAGGCTACTGGTGCGGGGCAGTAGACGGGATATTCGGTAAAAAAACATATAATGCGGTTATAAAATTCCAAAAAGATGCAGGTATAAAAGTTGACGGAATAGTAGGTCCCCAAACCTGGAGGGCTTTAGGAAAAAATTCAAATACAAATTATACACAGCCTTCCAGAGGAACAGCTCGCACATTAACCGTAGTGGCAACAGGTTATTGTCCTTGTTATAAATGTAACTATCCGTTTTATGGACAACCTTCTTACTTAGGTTATCCATTAAGAAAAGGCATCGTAGCTGTTGACCCCAAGGTAATTCCTATGGGCAGTCGCCTCTACATTCCAGGATACGGAGAAGGTATAGCTGCCGATCAAGGCGGAGCAATCAAAGGAAACCGCATCGACTTATGTTTCAGCACTCACCAGGAAGCATTAAACTGGGGAATAAAAACTGTTACTATCACTGTTTATCCATAAAAAGCCGGGCAAAAGCCCGGCTTTTTATGGATATTTACTGTCTTTCAAAAATTTTACAAAATCTTGTGCTTCTTTTTCATTGGTAATTTGTCCTGTAATTTCTTTCTCAACTACCATTCGCAAAATATTTCCAACTTTTGAAGAAGGTCTTACACCTAAAATTTCCATCACTTTATCACCGTTTATATACCGCGGAAGTCTAAACCATTCCCTTCCTTCCTTCAAATAAAACTGCAGAAAATCTTCTACATAACAGGCATAATCAAAAACCTCCCCGTCAATATTATCATTATCAGCTGCAAAATCGGCCAAAGAAAATATCAGCAAAATCGGAGTATATTTATTATATTTATTCACAAACCTTCTTTTAGCCGATAAATCTCTCAAATTATTCTTATAAATTTTTGATACTTCACTGTATCCTTTCACAACGGTTAAAACTATATCCTTTTCCCAACCCGGCATTCTTAAAAAATCACACACTTCTTTTGCTTTCTTTACATTTCTCCTTTCAGAAGATGCAAAATTATCCAAAAGCACCGCCAGCTTAATTGCTGGTGTTATATCTTCTACAAATTCAGCAGTTGTTTTCTCATACAAACTTCTTATGTTATCAAAAATATCAGCAGTCAAACTTCCTTTCCAAAACTCCTCCAAAAACTTAAGCCGCACAAATTTATCAGACCAGGTATTTACCTCAGCATTATCTTCTAAATTCCGATTCCCAAAAAGCTTATCAAGAACACAGGATTTTTCTTGCATATACAAAAGAGTTTTCAGAGAGTCTTCAAAACCTAAAATCATCCTCAATTCTTTCCAGATTCTTTCCCCAGCAATTTTTCCCCAGTCTACCTTTACAGCTTCCATACAAAGTAAATTCAAGGTTTTATCTTCTATAAAAAAATCCAGACCTGAAGCTAAACGAAATGCACGCAAAATGCGCACCGCATCTTCCTTAAAAACCTGCGGATTAACCGCTCTTATAGTCTTTTTTTCAATATCATCCCTTCCCCTGTAAGGATCAATCACTTTTCCAAAATTTAAATCTCCTGACCTTAAAGGCAAAGCCATGGCATTAATTGTAAAATCCCTTCTCCCTAAATTATCCAGAATATCTCCTTCAGTAGTATACTCTACATCTATATAAATCTGATATTCTTTAAATGGTAAAACTAAACGAACAACTGTAGGATGGGCAAATTTTACAAGAACAACATCCAAAAAAGCTGCCAGTTTATCGGCAGAAGAAACATCTCCAATAACAACCAGATCAATATCAGCCGGAAACTTTCCCAGTATAAAATCCCTCACCGTCCCTCCCACCAGATATCCGGTTAAGTTTTCGGAATGAAGGAAAGATTTTACTTTATCAAGCAAGGTGTTAAACAAATCGGAAGTAAGCATTTTAAATAAAGTGCTCCTTTTTGCAAAAAAATTTACTTCAGAACTTAAACAAAACATTACCTCTGCCAAAAACAAGCAATTTTTTTAAGTTATTCTTTTTCATCTTTAGACATCTTTCTATAAATATCATCAAGTTTGTCATAAATGTTAGATAACATTATCATCATAAAGCCCAGCATTATAAAAGTTACTATTTCTTTAGTATAAAAAGCCAGTAAGCCCAAAATAAGCAAATAAAAAGCTTGCCAGCCAGAATTATTGATAAATTTCTTCACAATTTCCCCCCATAAAACAGCTTCAGTTTCCATCTGCATTTCACAATAAAAAACAAAAACAGCGTATGAACCGGCTTATGTATTCCATATTTTGCTTTATTAATAATTTTATATTTTTAAACAAAATTTTATTCTAACGACAAAATTTGTCAAATAAATTATTGCTTTTTTTTTTTTAAGCGATTAAACTCTTTATTAAAATAAAATATTAATAATAAATATATGGAGGTGATATATAAAAAAATTATTTATATTATTATTAAAATTACACACTTTTATTTTTTATCTTTTCTAACTAAAATTGAAAGGAGTATTTTTCATGCGCAAAAAGGGTATAAACTTCCTCATATTATCATGTCTATGTTTAACATTAGTTTTTAATTTTTTTATAATAAACAAGGCAGTCTCGGCTGAGGATTCTTACTCTGTAAAATACAAAACTATTTTCAACGCAAATGAAATTACGGATTTAGACAGATTATATAATATTGCCAAAAGCAATTCTTTTTCAAAAAATACATCAATAAATCCCGCCAAAATGACCGCAATAAATGCAAGAGACAAAACAAAGCAAATAGTTCCAACCTATACAGCTACCCAGTTGCTAAAGATTGAAAAAACTGAAGATGGAATGGTAAGAAAAAGCTTTGCAACCACTTACTTCGCTGATGTGAAGAGTAGCTACCTCGAAGATCAGTATAGAGAACAGTGGGATGGAAGTTTATCTGTAAGAGCATACTCTACAGTATATTATTCTATAATTTCAAATCAAGGAATAAACTATTATAAACTTTCAAAAGTTAAAGGTGGATGGTATAAAGCAGATAATACCGTTTCACTATCCAATCGCCAGGTCACTATATCCAACCAAGGTTTTATTCTAGGAGGGGGTATTTCCAATACAATACTTTATAAATATCCTACTTCAAATAGTTTTTCATACTTATGTCCTTCTTCATGGCCTCCAGTAGCTGCTCATACTCACTATTTTCCTGGCTGCAGCACATCTGTCACCTTGACTAGAGGTGGAGAAAGTTGGATTTTACGACTTCCAAACAATTTACCGCCTACTTTATAAAAAACATAAAAGTGGAGGTCCTTTCACTATGCGTCTTAGAAAATATTTATCGGTTTTATTAATAATCATATTGGCAACAGGGATATTATCTGCTATCGTGTTTATTTCTAATCAATATTACTCAAAAACATATAATGCTGTAATTCAGTTGAGTATTGTTAATCTTTCCTATATTATACTCGGCATCATTTTGGGTATTGTCCACATAACAAGGCAACATAGCACTCCCGGAAACTGGAAAATTGATAAACTGCAAGTTGCGGTATTTACGATCCCTTTGTCAGTATTCTACCTGATGTTGATTTTTAACGTGCAAGACATTTTTATCCGCTATCACATGGTAATCAACAGTTTTTTTAAAGATGCGATAGGTATTCTCATAGGTTATTCATTTATAAGCAGCTTTTATAAAGGGTAACTTTTCAAATTCTTTAAATTCAAAAATACCATTATTTTTTTAGACTTAAACATTCTCGGTTTTTTATCACCGGGAATGTTTTTCCCCCTGCAGCTATAATAAACCGATCATCCGCCCTAGAGAAAATTATAACCCTAAAATAAAAAGAATCCCTGTAAAAACGCCCAATATGAATGCTCATATAGAATCGTTCTACGCAATTTTAAGAATGAATGCTACAGTCAAAATGAGTAGGAAGGGTAGTTTTGGGCTGGAAGTCTTTATTATCAGACATCAAAACATAAGCACGTACGGTTTTTAATTGATCCTGAATGCTTTCAATGAGAGGCAGGAAATCTTCATTGACAAAAAGTACTACATCTTCAGCATGGTTAATACAAAAAGCAATTTGGTCTGGGGACATACGTACGTTAACGGTGTGGAACAGACTTTCGTACAGGGGGATTGCCCAATGAGCTTCCAAGTAACGGTAGGTGTCCCATTCCAGCATACCAACTGCCTCACCTTGTTTGACTCCCAAGTAAGACAGGTCATTTGATAACTGTTTAACACGGTCATAGTGTTCAAGATAAGTAAACTGGCGTTCATCACGATACTTAATAATTTGGTTGGGAGCATACAACACACCATAATCTAAAAAAGGTCGCAGTGTAAGTTGATATTGATAACCGATGCTTTTCATTATTTAACCTCCTGATATTACGATACTACAATAATGATAACTCTCGATTATAATGCGGGGTGATTACTATATAGCCCCCTAACCAAATTGGATAAAAAACGTTTGAGTGATAAGATAAGAACATAAAAAACAAGGGGGTAATTATATGACCAAAAGAGAATATACTCAGAAATTCAAAGAACAAATAATAAAAGAATGCCAGGAAGTTGGCAATATAGCGCTGGTCGCACGCAGACATAATATTTCTCCTAATACCATTCAAACCTGGGTACGGAAGATTAAACAGACAGGTTCATTAAATCCATTACCTAAAAATAGCAAAAAAAGAAGGCAAGAAATCGAAAAAAGATTAGAAGACATAAGCCGTGAAAATAATGAATTAAAAAAGCTTTTAGGAGAAAAAGAACTCGAACTTGCTGTATTAAGAGATATGAGGGATAAAATAAACCCTCAGTAACCGACAAAGTCGAAATAGCTCAAAAGTGGATAAACAAGGGATACAAAGCTTCTCTTATCTTGGACTTTGTCGGGCTTTCTCCATCCACATATTACGAAAATATATCCAGAAAACACTGCATCTCAGAAAAAAATAAGTCTGAAGTATATGCTGCTCCTAAAAACGTTGGAGGAAGACCGTTTTCTGGATATTCCCTCACCGGTAAAGGAGAAAAAATATCTGATGAACAAATAAAAGAATTTTTGTGCGAATTAGTATGCGGTGACGGCTTTATGGATGCTTACCGGATTATAACAGAATATATGGAATTTTATAACCAGCGTCGAAGACATGGAAGTATAAAATTTATGACTCCAACTGGATTTTACGAAGCATTTATGAGTAATTCTGTAAAACTCGAATCTTTTAGTGCATAATCTCCGGATTTAGGGGGTCAAGCCGTAGTTCCTGTAGATGGGTTTCAATTCCTTATAGGTAAGCTACAAACTACCTACCATGAGTCCAAGCATATAGCCACCCTGTAGTTTCAATTCCTTATAGGTAAGCTACAAACTACCTACCATGAGTCCAAGCATATAGCCACCCTGTAGTTTCAATTCCTTATAGGTAAGCTACAAACTAGCCTTTACGAGCAGATCAACTGTTATCGCCGGATGTTTCAATTCCTTATAGGTAAGCTACAAACTAATATAGGAGGATGATAAAATGATAGTTAAAGTTGGGTTTCAATTCCTTATAGGTAAGCTACAAACTTAAAGCTCCCAAACGGGACTGTAAGATTCAAGGATAGTTTCAATTCCTTATAGGTAAGCTACAAACGAACAGCTTGAATGTCTCTTCCTTGCCAGTGATAATAGTTTCAATTCCTTATAGGTAAGCTACAAACCAAATTCCCTGCTTCCCCCCTTTTTGCCGTCCGCCGTTTCAATTCCTTATAGGTAAGCTACAAACCCCAGCTTGTCCATATGTCACCTCTGTTGAACGAAGTTTCAATTCCTTATAGGTAAGCTACAAACCTGCCTCAGCAACTTTAATTGCTAAAGATGCTGAAGTAAGTTTCAATTCCTTATAGGTAAGCTACAAACGGCTTTATCCTTATACAAAATATTATCTGGAGGGCAGTTTCAATTCCTTATAGGTAAGCTACAAACGATATATGTCTCAACGGGTTTTTTCATCCCCCTAGAAGGTTTCAATTCCTTATAGGTAAGCTACAAACGGAGTAGAACGGGAGGGGAAGAACTATGAAAAAAGCAGGTTTCAATTCCTTATAGGTAAGCTACAAACATTCCCTACACCTGATACTTCCAGCGCCTATTGTTTGGTTTCAATTCCTTATAGGTAAGCTACAAACGGTTTTAGTTCTTTTTCTGCCCAGTCCATTAGATCAGGTTTCAATTCCTTATAGGTAAGCTACAAACCAGTCCAGCAGCGGCCCAAAGAGCAGCTCTGGATATTTGTTTCAATTCCTTATAGGTAAGCTACAAACTAACGGCGATACAAAAGTATTTGTTATGCGTGGTGGTTTCAATTCCTTATAGGTAAGCTACAAACGGGAACCTGGCACAAGTGGAAATAAAGCTGATTATAGTTTCAATTCCTTATAGGTAAGCTACAAACTTAGCCAGTTTTCTTAAAGCTTTAATTTTTTCAGGAGGGTTTCAATTCCTTATAGGTAAGCTACAAACGGATTGATGCTCAAAAAAGCGTGAAAGAACAGTTCGTCGTTTCAATTCCTTATAGGTAAGCTACAAACCGGGCAGCCACTTGAAGTTGACCAATACACCACATGCGTTTCAATTCCTTATAGGTAAGCTACAAACGGATTGATGCTCAAAAAAGCGTGAAAGAACAGTTCGTCGTTTCAATTCCTTATAGGTAAGCTACAAACTATCTCTTTCGATTACAAGACACCTAGCGAATGTTTGTTTCAATTCCTTATAGGTAAGCTACAAACACGCTAGAACGCAAAAATTATTAGAATAGCATGAACTAAGCTATTCTCTTATATCTCTCGCTTATTTTACTAAAAATTCCATTATTCCGCAAGCCTTTGGGGATTTTATTTGTCGTCGACCTTCCGTGGTTTTTACATTACTTGAGGTCGACGACAAATTTACAGATTCCTTTTATAAAAAGTTGTCCTGCCCTCCTTTTTTTATTCCCATTATTTCCCGATTTGAATATTTTGTGGTGCGGAAGGTATAAAATATTATGGAATCATATTCTTCATCGATGACTTTGTCCAGCTCATACTTTAAACGGCGAAAACTGCTTTCGGTTATCTCTCCTTCTAAAACAGAATTCTGCACCCAATACAAATATTTGCGGGAAATTTTCAAAACTTTTCCCACCCTTTTTTCTCCTACATCATAAACCATTATGACAAACAAACTAATCACTTCCTACCAGCGGGATACAAAAGGTTCATATTCTTTTTCCCCTATAAGATGTTTTTCAAGTTTATAAAGTTCCATACGAATAATTCTCCTATAAGATACTTCGCGCCCCAGTTCACGGTGTTTTATAGTAGTCTGCAGCTTTTCTTCCCAGCCCTGAATAAATACCCTCCTTCCTTTTTCATTAAGCAGTATACTGTCGGTCTTGGCTTCAAAATAACTTGCCTTAAGCATGTTGCGTCCTATTAAAGCAAATATAAGCCGGTCCACCAAAATCGGCTTGAAAATTTCGGCAATATCAAGGTTAAGGGTAAATTTTCGAAAGTTGGTAGTATGCAGATAACCTATTCTAGGATCGAGATGAGTTTTGTAAATTTCGCTCAAAACAGTAGTATAAGCCAAAGTGTTGCCAAAACTTATAAGGGCATTTATACGATCCCTGGGCGGCCTTCTGCTACGTCCTTCAAAATAGAATTCAGGATTATCAATTATGGTATTAAAAGCCTCATAATAAACATCTCTAATGTTGCCTTCAATAGCCATAAGCTCCTCAACAGTAGTGCAACCATCAAGCAGACCAATTAATCTATCTATTTTTTCCATTTCTTCATTTAGTTCTTTACCGCGGTTGTTGTAATATTTTAAGACATTAAGGATATTCAAAGCCGCCCCTCTTACAAAGGCGCGCGCCAGGGTTATCCGTTTACTCTCATCCAGATAGAATTCTGCCTGTTTCAATATCATATAGCCAGAGTTGAGATGTTCACGCGGATAATAGCTCCCGGTATAATAGCCGTAATTGTTAAAAAAGTGCAGTATTATCTCCTTTTGGGTCATGAATTCCAAAAACCTTTTATTTAATGTTACTTCACCAAATATGAGTATTTCATTTATATCTTCAATCGGCAGGTATTTTCGATCTTTTTCACTTTCAAAATAAATCGTGTTGTCTTTGCGTTTAAACTCTCCGCTATTGAAAACATAAATAGTTTTTTTCACAATACCACCCGTCTTATTTATGCCCAGCAAAACTCTGCATAAGCACAGTTTTTACAGTATTTGTTTTTCTGCGGAAGAGGAGGGAAATTCTCTAAAGCTATTTTTTCAATATTCGCCATAGCCTCCCTTATTTCCCTTTCTTCTTTTTCTCCCAGATTTATTTCGATTTTTTTTCTTTCTTCAGGTATTAAAAGCTCGCCTTTGGCTTCTATTCCCATTTCTTTCAGCTGAAGAAGATAAAATAGAAGCTGCTTGCTTGCACTTTCCACAAAACGTGATGATTTTTTGATTTCACCTACCACTAAACGACCTTTTTCCGTGCGCAGAATATCAAATTTTCCGGTAGTTATATCTACCTCTTTTTTCTCCCTCTCATAAGCAATTTTCCCTATAAGTCTTCCTATCCTTATATTCTCATCATCCTGGTCAGGCTCTAAACCATGTGACATAAGCCAAACCTGCCTTGGACATATGTAGTAATACCATATCATGGTTCCTGTTATGTTAAAGTCCATACGATCACCTGTTCTCCATTAAAAGAAAATGTCATAATCATGCACATCTCTTTTAAAGCCGCTATTCTCATCATAATATTCCTCTGCTCCTTCTAAAGGCAGAGAAAACAGGATCCCTTTTTCTCCTATTCTATCCTGCACAAAAAACTTAGCATATTTAACCGGCATGGAAATGGTATAGCTGGCAAAAATACTTTTTATTTTTAGGTACTTTTCGGTCCTAACTGCGAAATCCTTTTCCTTGATTACGTCCCAAAAATCCTGGTAAGCACTTTCCACTTCCGGAGTTAATCGGAATAAAACATCTATATAGTCCGGATTGTTCTGGATAATTGAAAAACCTGCTATATGATCTTTATCCATTGCAAAGTTTTCTACAGCATCAATCAAGTCATATGATTTTTGCTGGCTCACATTTTCCTTTACTTTTTGATAATATTTCTCGATTAGCAGTAAATAATCTTTTTCTTCAAGCTCTTCGTATTCTTCTAAAACTTCTCGCGTCAAATTAAGGTTGGTTTTTCCATATATGTAATATGCCAGACGTTTCCCATTTTTGTCTTTGAGATTATACAAATAAACCCAGCCTTTCTCGTCATCATAATGAATTCCTGAACGGTTGCATCTGCCTGCACACTGGATAATGGAATCCAATGGTGCAAAATCCCTTATAACCACGTCAAAGTCGAGATCAACTCCGGCTTCCACCACCTGAGTAGCAACTAAAATAAGCTTTTCCTTGTTCTTTAGTTTCTCAGCAATTTTCTGAACCCTTCTCTTTCTATCAGCCGGAACTAAATTAGTGGAGAGGTAATATAAAGGCTCACCCCGCCCTTGTTCTTTTATTATTTTTTTAACACGTCTGTAAATCTCTAGAGAAGAATTTATAGTATTACATACAATCATCACTGATTTATTGCTCAAAATTATTTCTTTTATATCCTCAATAAATTCTTCTATGAACATATCCTTTTTTTTCAGCATAAGCCTGGTTCGGTTAAATTTTTGATAATATAAAGGATATTCAGGCAGCAACTCACAAACCGGAAAAGCTTGAACAAGTTCTCCGCTAAATATCACCGGTTTGGTAGCGGTCATCAAAATCACCCGGCTGTCGAATTCCCGGCATAAAATTTTCAGGAGGTGTTCAACCAGCGGGTAAAATTTTATATCTAATGCCTGTATTTCATCAATCAAAAATACAGCCCCCGCATAATTATGCAGCTTCTTAAGCATACGGTTGCGGTGGGTTAAAATGCTTTCGAAAAACTGCACAAAGGTAGTAACTGTTACTCTGCTGAACCAGTTTTCCAGGTAGAGCTGCAGTTCACTCAAAGAGTATTTTTCCATATCATTTTCTTCTTCTTCACTGTTGGTATCAGAATAAGCCAAATGGTGATGTTTAGCTATATACGATAATTTCCTCTTTATATCGCTGCTCTCATCTTGCAAACTTTCACTTATAAGCCGGTCAATAAAATCATAGTTTTGATCAATTATTGAGGTAAAAGGAAGAACATATATAATTTTGCGATTGCCGCCCAGTTTTTCAGCCAGTTTAGCAGCTGCACAAAAACCGGTTAGTGTCTTGCCTGAACCAGTAGGACTGGTAATAGTAAATATCTTTGCTTTATCCCAGTTATCTTCAATATTTTTGGACACTTCATCAAATATTTTTTCACGTATCTTATTAATGTCTTTTTTCACCTGGGTTTCAGGATCTGATATTATTTTTCCTTTAGCTGACAGTAAATCTCTATAAGATATGTGTCCGGGCGATATGACATCCAAACCTGCGGCATCAATTTTGTCAGCAGCTATAAGGGAAGAATATATAAACTGATGCAGAAAATAACTGCTTGGATTCCTGTATTTTTCATTAACCTTGAAATTATATTCTATGCGCAAAAGCCTTTTTAAATAAACCTCCGGGGTAAAGCCTAGAACAAAATCCTGAATAATTTTCTCCTCAATTATATCTTTACATGTTCTTTTTACATCTTCTAAATTGTTTGCTATATCTTCTATCTGCTTTCTGGCAATCTCCACATTATTAGTCAGAACCGGTCCCAAATTTTTCGATCCCTCAGGCAATATTTCACTGTAAGAACTCAAGTTGCCATGATGGTGGTATATACTGCTGTAAACAGCAAGGGGGATTAGAGAATCATCCCCCCATATGCCTAAAGCCCAATAAGCCCCAAACAATGCGGAAAGAAAGCCATGCTGCTTTAATTTAGAGTTTTCTAAAGGTTCTTTATTGAGATACTTTTGAAAAAAAGTAGTAAACTTCCCAAAATCATGAGAAAGCCCTGCTATTCTAGCTGCTTCCTTGTACGGCTTGGGACAATAATCAGCTGCTAAAATACTCACCTGTTTCAGATGTTCCCCTAAATCCTTTCCTGGATGGGAATAAAATTTCACTTTGTTCATCCCCCTGAAGCTTAATAAAAAACTATATTATCTTCTAGATTCTTTCCATCCCAGCTATAGACAACTTTATGGCAGGCCTCCGCATTTTTCAGTTTCACCCGCAAACCCTTGCCTTTGTCTTCATATAAATATGTCCTGGTATTTATAGGGTATCGTTCAGGAGTAAAATCAACCGGCATTTTATCTTTTACCAGAACACTATCATCAAAAAACTGGTTAAAATCTAATTTTTCGACCAGGTTTATATCTACTGGAGTTACAATAGTCATGATTTCAGGAGTATCAACACCTTTAAGCTCCCCTTCTCCTATATATTCGATATGAGCCGCAAAAGGAGCAGCTCCCAAATAAGGCGGGAAAACACAACGCCTGTCAATAAGCCGTTTTTGCAAATCATGATATAAAGTTTTGTCTGCCAGCCGGGCATAAATCCTGTATCTTATTTCTGGATCGCCGCATATGATTTCAAATGGAATCTGGGTATGTCCATCGGGATATACAAAATGTTTGGATGTTGTAATTTTCATATAATTCAAACTCTGCACCAGCTTGCGGGTAGGATTAATCTTACCCACCGCTATATCAAGATTTTGGGAGCTTAAAATTTCATAATAACTGTCCCGCTCCAAGCCTAAAATTGCTGCTATAATTCCTGCCACGGTGGTGCGCGGCGGAAGCGAATAGCTCAAAGACGAGGAATTGGTATATATCTTACGGAAATGAGCGAAACAGCCAGTAAGGTCAAAGATAATTACCTGCATAAAATCATCCCTTACTTATATTTCTTGAACGCTGAAACAATTTAATATATCTTTCACATGCCTGGTTTCGCCATTTTCCAGGGTTTTAAGCTCTTCATCCTGGAAAAGGTAAATATTCTTTATCAAGTCTTTATTTTTTACCAAATATTCTTTTAATCTTCCGCATTCTAAGGCACATTCATTGATGGAACGCAGGCTTTCTTCATAAGAAATCAGATCAATATAATTGCGCAGGTCGTTGAGCATAGTTTCATTATCTTTAAATTCTACCCTCAAATAAAGCCTGGGGGTTTGTCCAATCTTACTCCGGGTAGTCTGAAGGGGTATAGCCTTTTTCATGGCCTCATCCAGCAGTTTTATGTCATTTGCGCTCAAATCAGTAAATTCAGCTCTTTTTCCGCTTATAACCCCGGAAAATGCTATAAACGAATATTTTACGCGGTAGTCCTTGCCCATTGCTCCCTGACGGTTACTGCTGCTGCTGGCAAAGTGAGAAGTTATGCTGGATTCTAGAAGCTCTACCTTGTTTAAGGAATAGCCCCAGTTGAACTGAACTGGCCCAATAAAAGCCCGATTATCGTTTTTTACGGAAACCGTAGCTCCAAATAGCCTTATGTCGATAAACCTTTCAAAGATAGTTTTATCATCAGCATTTTTTAAATCCTTAATCCTTTCTTCCGCTGTAACCGGTTTGCCTTCAATTTTCTGTACATAAAGCTCATGGCCCTTGTCTAAAAGATAATCCCTTATATATCGCTTTAAGCGCAAATCTGAAACCAGATTAATGTTTCTCTCATCATCCATGCGCGGGCGGTTTTCTTCATCGGGATCTCCGTTCGGATTAGCCATTTGGGCATCATAAAGGTAAAGCATCAGGCTGTTGTCCATTATTCCCTTCCTCCTTAGTCTTTTTTATAGGTGCCGTTGTGGCATAAGCATATCCTGAGAGCAGATAAAACAAGTTCTCATCTTTGCTAAGTTTCCAATTAGGCAAATTTTTGTCCATAAGCTGGCTTAAAACTGCAAATACCCTTTCATTGTAGTGCAAAATTTTTTCCTGCCGCATTTTGTTAAAAATCTCAGAACGCAGTTTCATTAATTTACTGGTGTCAATCCCATTGAAATTTATTTTGTTGAGAACCGGCTTATAGTTTCCTTCACCTCCGCTCTCCTTTAATCTTTTGGCCTGGGCATTCCCTACTTCTCCAACCAGGTAGCCTAGCAAAAACATAGCCCCCTGCATCTCGTTATAGCCCATGTCCTGCATAAAATTCTTTACTTCTTCCTTTAAATCCAGCCTGCTGTAATCCACTCTTTCACCACCTTTCATACATCCCATATATTCAAGGAATTTTACAAAAAATACCCCATCTAGAATCTTATAATGCAGGTTTTCCTTTTTAGCGCCAGAAACATTGAACCCTTTTCTTTCATAAAAAACTACAGCAAAGCATGTATTCAAATTTTCAATAATATGTTTTTTATCCACCTGACGCCCGGTAAACAAGGCATCATAAAGGGCTAAAATATCCCGAAAAGTTGCATTCTCACTTTTTTTATCAGAAAACCTAATCGGGATAGAATAGTAAACCTGCTCTAACCCGCCATTATAGCGGTAAATCCCTTTAAAATAATCTTCTGCTTTTTTCTGCAAATCTCCAACTGCCCTTGACATCTTTTCGAAAAACGATGGGTGAACATCTTTTATAAGCCTTAAAATCTTGGTAGAGGCATTGGCTTCGCGAATAAAGACAAAATCCAGCAGATAATAAATATCATCAAAATCCTTCATCTGATCTATAAGTTTCTTAAACTCTCCAAGCTCTTTTAAACTTTTGGCTCCGTTAATCGTCCCAACTATGTTTTTGCTGAGTTCTTCCATCCTCCCCGCATTGAGGCCTTCTCCATATATCAAATCAGGGATGACTAAGACATCAAATCCGCCTATCTGGGTCTTCATATTTTGCTTCAAAAAATTTTCCCCCGCTTGCATTTTTTCAATACAGTCCCTACACAGGTTAAGGCTTTTCCGGTAATCTTCCAGATTTCCCTTAAATATCTCCTGATTGGTAGTAAAGTATTTTATCTGCATCTTGTTTAAATCTGAACTTATATTTTCTCTGCTTCCGCATATATTGCACTCTAAGTCATAATTAGTTTTATTCTCCTGGATAACCTGCGGGAATTTGGCTTCGATTACTTTTTCCCGGTATTCAGGATAATCAGATACCGGAATATCATCTATAATCACCGTATATAAACCTATTTCTTTGGAAGTTATCCCGTAAGTGTTTTTGAGCCAATTGTTTAATTCTTTCTGAATTTTGTCCAAAAGCTTTTTCCCCGGTTTGCTTTCATTTTTGACTTCTTCCCATATATCTTCCATATCCTTATCGGTAATGCCCAATTTTGAAATATCAAGCATATATTGATATTTTTTATCTCCTACCTCTTCCCGGGGAAATTCATAGTAGAAATTTTCGACTATGTAATCTGCTTTTTCTTTTAATATTCCTAGTTCATAAATATTAGGGAAAAATTCACTTAAAATATAATTGCTTGTAGTGCTTGTAACCTGCCACTGAGGAGATCTTGAGGAACCAATTCTTCCTATATGCAGATATTTATACGCTGAACTGGCATCTATTTCTTCATTTACATCAACCTTAAACTCTCCTTTTTCCGTATTAAATATGAACTTGCATACATGCTGTGGTTTTCCTTTTTTTTCATAGGGCACCTTCTTTATAAGAGAAATCAGCTTATCCCTTTCACCCAGCACCATATCCCCCAGGGCAATTATGCTCTCTAACATCATCTTCCCTCCTTAATTTCAAAACAGCCAAATCCTTGGGAGTTTTTGCTGCCCAAACCTGTATTATAAGCAATTTTTATCAGCTCAGGATTACCTCTAAGCCAATAATCTCCATCATAGCCTTTAACAATAAAATTTTTATAGTATATTATACGCGAAAACTTATCGCCTCCATTTCCAACCGGGATAACCTCTATTTCATCTGCGCATTTTTCCCTGTTTATAATCTCAAATTTTTTGTGGAGATTCTGATTTATAAGAGCTGTAAATTTTTCCTCCCAAGGAGAGTAATAGCGGGTTTTCTTTCTTTCTGCATTAATTTCAGTACTGTAGGCAACCACCGGAGAAAGCATTTTCACCAATACTTTATCTCTAAAATCTGGTTCTCTGTGCACCTTTATTCCTTCAACCTCAACTAAATTATTTCCTAAAACTTTAACCCCGCCCCGAATCAAGGTTTCAGCTACATCAGTTATAAATTTTTCAACCGGTGAAGATATAACTAGCCTAACCGGGGATGCAAAAGTTACCACCTTTTTATCCCTGTCAACAGTTATATCACCTAAAAGCTTGGAAAATGTAAAAAGCTTAAAACTGCGGCTGCCGTACTTGTAGCCCTGGTTATGCAGAAAATCCCGGTAGTCTTTATCTGTAATTTGTCGATATATAAATCCCTGTACTATATGGTTATAATGTTGCGGAAGTGTAATCTCCTTATCAGCCGTAAGATTAACCGTTATTCTCATATCCTTGCGCCCCTTCTCAAACCAATTTTTATATGTAAAATTCTACTAATTTCTGCTTATTCCTGCTTAAATTTTAATCTAATCTGGTGACAGGAGAATGTCACTAAAAAATAAAAAAACTTCCTGCCTTTCGCAGGAAGTTTTTATTCTCATCATTTTTATTCTTCCATCTCTTCTAACACATCAATAAAAACCTCTACAATCTCCGGATCAAACTGGCTGCCGGCATTTTTCTTGATCTCTTCTAAAGCTTCTTTTTTAGTCAATGGCTTTCGGTAAGGCCGATTGCTGGTCATGGCATCAAAAGCGTCTGCCACTGCCAGTATGCGACACTCAAGCGGAATTTCTTCTCCTTTTAAACCTAGAGGATAACCTGTTCCATCCCATCTTTCATGATGTTTTAATATTAGATCCGCAATACCCGCCATATCAGGAGATGAAACAGCTATGCGGTATCCTTTTTCCGGATGACGTTTGATTACCTCCCATTCTTCATCAGTAAGGGGAGAAGTTTTAAATAAAATATTGTCAGGAATTGCAACCTTTCCCAAGTCATGAACCTCAGCCAGCAGAATGAGGTCAGCCATCTGCTGGAAGGAAAGATTCATTTTTTGTCCCATTTCTTTGCATATTTTTTTCAGCCTTTCGGCATGGCCATAAGCCAGATAATCTTTTTCCTCCAAAGCTGTCATAAGTGCACTTACAATCCGGTTGCGTGCACTGGTGCGGTTTAAAAGCTTAGTACGGTACATTAAATCATCAGCCCGTTTAAAGGTCTGTTCTAAATCCTCATCCGCACTTAAACTCGTTGCCGCTCCTATTGATATCTTAAGGGGTAAAGCGGGATGTTTTTCATTGTAAGCTTCAACAGCTGCATATAATCTTTCAACAATCTCTTCCGCCGCTCTTTCATCTGTTTTCGGCAAAAGTGCAGCAAATTCATCTCCTCCGATGCGGGCAACTGCATCTGAAGCCCTAAAAGCACTTTTTAAAACTGCGGCACATGCCTTAAGCATTTCATCCCCTATATTATGGCCCATAGTATCATTGATAAGCTTTAATCCATCTAAGTCAGCAATTATTATAGTTACAGGATAATCCCGTCCTTTTGCCAGGCGTTTCATCTCTTCTTCAAAAAATGCCCGATTGTAAAGTCCGGTTAATGCATCATGCAGTGACAGGTATTTAAGTTCATTTTCATAACGCTTGCGTTCTGTTATATCAAGACCTGCCTTTACAACTCCAGCAACTCTTCCATTTTTATCTTTGATTGGTTTGGCATTGATACTAAATATCCTTCCGTCAGGAAATTCAACTTCTTCCTGCTCCTCTTGTCCGGTTTCAAGAGCTTTTACTGCCGGACAACCCGGGCAATATTCATCTCTTTTAGCCCATAGCTGATAACATTTTGCCCCAATGAGATCGTTCATACTGTAATTTTCAGCATGTTCTTCAGCAGCAACTCTATTAAACCAAATCAAATGTAAATCAGGATCTAACAAAGCAACTCGCTCAGCAAGGCTGTCTAATATCATATTTTTTTCGGTTATAAGACGCTCTATCTCTTCTTCCAATATTTTACGCGGAGTTACATCTCTCAAAAAATGCAGGGTAGCTGCTTTTCCTTCCCATTCAATTACAGCAGCATTATCCTCTACCCATATTTTCTGGTTATATCTACCTGAAAGTTTAAAAGAAACTATTAAATTGGAACGTTTTTTTTCCGTTAAATCCCGGTATCTTTTTAGGAACTTTTCCCATTCGCCGGTTTCCATGTCTAGAAAATCCCTACAATCTCTGTATAATATTTCATCAAATTTGTAACCTATATCTGATATCATTTTTCCACGGGCAAACACTATTACTTTATCCTGAATTACTATAATCGCCCCCGGAGCACTTTCCAGAAGCGAATACCATTTTCTCTCATTTTTTATTATATCTTCCTGTTGTTTGGTTATTCTCTCCATCATTTTTTGAATAGCAGAGGAGAGTAGGGTAAACTCATCTTTTTCCCCAAAAACAGGAATATCGGGAGGAAAAGAAGAAACTAAGTCCGTTTTTTCAACTGCTGAAGTAAGCTCAAGGATTTTAGTCACAAATTTTCGGTTAAACCATATCCAGGCCAGATAAAAACATAGAATCAGCGCACTCAACAGTAATACCTCATAAGCTATGGCAACTGAACCTAAGATCTTTGGAACCCATCTTTGATAACGGACTTCAAGAAATAAAACATTTCTTCCATATATATCCTTCAAAATGGTAATCCTACTATTCTTATTTTCTGATATATTATCTTTTCTGACATAAAACTTAATATCATTTCCAGCCGTGCCGACCAGTTCAAAATCCAATAAATCGCTGTATTCAAATGGATAAATTGATAGATTGAGCTTTATCCTCTCAGAAATTATCTTTAACTCTTCATCTGTTAATTTTCGCGCAAAAATCAAACTCCCATGTCCTAATCCGCTGCCGTCGCTTTTTAAAACAGGTCTGGCTGCAACTAATACCGGCCCTTCAGATGTCATCATTATTCCTTTTTTGCCACCTGGAATATTTGATACATTTAAAAAGATTTCCGAAGGTACGTGAATATCCTTTTTCATAACAAAGTCATAGCCTCTGGCATAAATTTTTTCGTTTTTAGAGTTCAAGACAACGATATAATTCAATCTTAAACCTTCAAACGTGCTGTTTAATAAATTTTTATCTATATAATCCCGGTTCTTTTCTTCTACAAATCTGTAGGTATCGTCCCATTCCGCTTCATCATTGACTGCCCTGTCCAGATTCTCCACCTCATCTTTTAGAGCATAAACGGCACGTTCCATATTACTGTCCATAATCTTAGTTTCTATTCTATCCGCAATATTCCTCGTTATAACATGAGAGATAAAAACAAAAACTAATCCACAGGTTACAAAAAAAATCAAAAAAGCTATAAAAATTTTATTTTTTAAAGACATCTGCTCTAATCTCTCCCCTAAAACTCAAAATATAAATGTCCACATACATAATCGCAACACTTTATCATAATACAATATTTTTCATACCAAAATACACAAAAATAAAAGCCTAATTTAATTATATTTTAATATAAACTCATGACATATTTCTGTCATAAAATAAAAAACTCTCTGCCTACGGCAGAGAAAATTATTGTAATCCAGTCAATTTATTGTTTCAATTTTTCTTTCAGCTTCTTTTCAACCGGCAATGGAACCATTGCGCTTACATCACCACCCAATATAGCAGCTTCTTTTACCCCACTGGAGCTTATAAATATATACTCCGGCCTGGACATGACGAATATAGTATCAACATCAGGCAGAAGATTTTTGTTCATATATGCCATAGTCGCTTCATATTCAAAATCGGAAACAGTCCTCAAACCACGTATTATAGCACAAGCCTTTTTTTCGCGGATATAATCAACTAAAAGTCCGCTGAAAGATTCCACTTCCACATTATCAAGATGAGAAATCGATTCTTTTATAAGTTCTACCCTTTCTTCCAACGTAAACAAAGCTTTTTTGTTTATGTTATGGACAACAGCGATTATAATTTTATCAAAAATTTTGCTGGTTTTTTCTAAAATATCAATATGTCCCCTGGTGATAGGATCAAAGCTGCCAGGATAAACAGCCAATTTCATCTTCCTGCCCCCCGTCAATGTAGATTTCAGGTATTATTTCTATCCTTAAACCTTTTTCCCTGCAAGAGCAGAATTATTCAGAAAAATTTTTTACTTTATCCTAAAAACAGACTTACCGCATTTCTGGTCAAAACAGTAAGGGGAACAGGATATATTCCAAATAGCAAAGTTAAAAGCACACAAATCCAGAGAGCAATCCGAGCCGGAAATTCTATGGCAAGAGGGGCATTTTTTTCAGCCTTTCCTATATACATCACCTTCACAACTTTAAGGTAATAATAAACGGATATCATACTCATCAACAAACCGATAAAAGCAAGCCAAACGTATCCGCCTTCCACGGCACCGGAAAACAGATAAAATTTGCCTGCAAATCCGGCTAAAGGAGGTATGCCGGCTAAAGAAAGCAGACACACAGTCATAACTGCAGCCAGGAAAGGCGATCTTTTACCCAGCTGTCCAAAGGCTTCTATTTCATTGCTTTCCATATCATTTTCAATCTGGGTTGCTACCGCAAAGGCTCCTAAGTTGGCAAAAACGTATACCATGCTGTAAAAAAGTACCCCTTTAAGGCCATAGTCATTGGCTGCTACTAAGCCAACCGCCAAATAGCCTGCCTGGGCAATACTGGAATATGCCAAGAGTCGTTTAATATTTGTCTGAACTAAAGCAATCAGATTTCCAATAATCATAGTCGCAGCAGCGAGTATTGCCAATAATAAATGCCAGTCAAACCAGAACAAATCTAAACTTATCATAAAAAACCGCACCATGGCTGCCAATCCGGCCGCTTTAGAAGCAACCGCCAGAAAAGAAGTTACATTTATAGGTGCTCCTTCATATATATCCGGAGTCCACATATGGAAAGGAACCAAGGCAATTTTGAAGCCAAAGCCGGCTAAAAGCAAGACAACTGCGCTTATAAGTGCAGGCTCTTCCCTCAAACACAGAGCTATCTCACTGATTACAGTAGTACCACTTAAAGCGTATATCATACTTATACCAAAAAGAAGAATTCCGGAAGATAAAGCCCCCAGAATAAGGTATTTAATGGCTGCTTCCTGCGAAGTTTCCCTGTTTAAAACATAAGCAACAAGGATGTAAAAGCTTATAGTCATGAGCTCTAAAGCAATATAAAGGGTTAAAAGATCTCCGGCGCTTACCATTATCATCATACCTAATATGGTGAAAAGTAAAAAAGCATAGAATTCGGATGTGCGCCTTCCAAATTTTTTTACATATTTAAAAGAGCTTAAAATTACCAACAAGGATGCCGTCAAAAATAGCATTTTAAAAAAGCTGGCATAAGGATCAATCAGATATATATTGTTAAAAAGGCTGGCTTCACGGTTAAAATTAGAAAATATCCAGACTAAAACCCCGATTATTCCGGCAGTAGTAACAAACTTTGCCGCTTCCTGCCCTTTATTAGGGAGGATTAAAGTTAAAATAACAACCAAAATTCCCAATAAAGCAATTATTATTTCCGGCATCAGCAAGAGATACATAATCATATCCCCCCTATATTAAGTAAATTTATATGGGCTAAAAGTTCGGTCGCTCCCTGATTTATCAAATCCATGATAGTAAACGGGAAAAATCCGCCTAAAATTATAGCTGCCCCTAAGATTACAAGCGGAACCATTTCTACTCCTTTTAAATCTTGCAGATGATCCCATTTTTCCTGACGGGGTCCAAAAAGAACTGCTCCTAAAGTTCTTAAAATATATAAAGCGGTAAAAATAACCCCGGAAACAGCCAAAACAGTCAAAACCCGATATTCAGAAAATGCTCCGACAAAAATAGTAAATTCGCCAATAAAATTTACCATCCCGGGAAGCCCTAATGAAGCAAGCCCTGCAATCATAAATCCGGTTGCCAAACGCGGCATTTGATGGGCTAATCCTCCAAAGTCATCTATATTACGGGTATGGCTTTTTTCATAAAGATTACCGATTAATGCAAAGAAGAGAGCGGCCATAACTCCGTGCCCAAACATCATCATAACGGCTCCGTTTATGCTGATGAGATTTAAAGCAGCAATTCCTATAAGCACATATCCCATATGACTTACACTTGAATATCCGACAATATATTTCAGGTCTTTCTGGCTTATACAGATTAAAGCGGCATATAAAACATTACAGATAGCCAAAACTGCAATAACCGGAGCTATAACCTGTGCGCCAGCCGGCAGAATGAACAAACCAATGCGTATAAGTCCATATCCCCCGATTTTCTTCAATACCCCGGCATGAATCATGCTTACTGCAGTTGGGGCACCGGCATACCCATCCGGCGACCAGGAATGGAAAGGAAACATAGAAAGCAAAGTTCCAAAACCTAAAGTCATAAGAGCAAACACAAATATCTGGAAAGATAAATCATAATCCAAACTTGATAAAAACATCAAGTCAGTCGACGGCTTTCCGGTCAAAAGATATGCCTTAACATAAAGGCTTATTATACCTAGAAGCAGGAAAGCACTTCCGATTAAGAGATATATGGTGAGTTTCATCCCGGCATATTCCTTGGTAACCCGCTTGCTGCTTCCCCACATGATAACCAGTATGTAAATAGGAATTACTACCACTTCATAGAAGAGGAAAAATATGAAGAGATCGGTAGTAACAAAAGTCCCCATTACCCCGGTTATCAAAAGCAAAAGCAGGGAAAAGAACTCTTTAGCCTGCTCTTTTATGTGCCATGAAGCATATACCGCGCTGAAACCAATAAGGTTGGTAAGCAAAAGCATAGGAAGACTTATTCCATCTATTCCCAAAGCATAGCTTACTCCTAAATCAGGTATCCAGGTTATCCTTTCAATAAACTGCATACCTCCTGTGCTGCGGTCATAGAAAATGAAAACCAATAAAGACAGGAGCAAACTCAAAAAAGTAACTAAAGCCGCAGTCCATCTGATAAATTTAACCTTATCTTTGGGCAGGAACATTATAAATACAGCACCTATGGCTGGTAACAGCAAAGTTAAACTCAA
This sequence comes from Thermosyntropha sp., assembly GCF_017656155.1. Classification (GTDB taxonomy): domain Bacteria; phylum Bacillota; class Syntrophomonadia; order Syntrophomonadales; family Syntrophomonadaceae; genus Thermosyntropha. Next base: position 87,420 of record NZ_JACDOH010000007.1, read on the forward strand.
AATAGGTAAATTATGCATTGTTCTCCCCCTCTACTGCATTATTCCTAATCCTGCCAGCAAAACGGCTGCGGATATTATTATAATTCCACCTATCATATAATAGGCGTAAGTCTGCACCTGCCCGTTTTCAGTATAACGTAGTTTGCTACCTGCCCCGCCGGTAAGTTCGGCAGATAAATCAACCAGGCGGTTTATAATATGAATATCTATCCAAAACATGATTCTAGCCGAACCGTCTACGAATGTGCGGATAAGCCAGGCATATATTTCGTCAATATAGAACTTGTTGAACACCACATTGTAAATCCAGCCCAAACGCTGTTTCAAACTTTCCTGGCTTAAAACCTTCTTACCATAGAACAGCCACGCCAGGAAAATTCCGGCTAACGCCAGAATTGTCGATAGAACAACTACCATTATCTCCGGCTCGTGATGCACTTCACCGTGATAATGAATATAATGTCCAAATATATTGCCGGTAACCGGAGCCCCTATAAAGCCGGCAAATATAGACATAAAAGCGAGTATTAGCAAAGGCATAGTCATAACCCAAGGGGATTCATGAACTTCATGACGTTCATGTCCGTCATGAAGATGATTTTCCGTTTTTTCTCCAAAAAAGGCTGTGAAAATAAGCCTAAACATGTAAAAAGCGGTGAAAAAGGCTACCAGTGAACCTAAAATATAAAGCCCGGTATATCCCCCTGCATAAGCGCTTAAAAGTATTTCATCCTTACTCCAGAACCCGGCTAAAGGGGGGATTCCGGCTAAAGCCAAAGCTCCTATGACAAAAGTCCAGGTAGTAATCGGCATTTTGTGGACCAATCCTCCCATTTTCCTTATATCCTGCTCATGATGCAGAGCATAGATAACGCTTCCTGCCCCTAAAAAGAGCAGTGCTTTAAAAAACGCATGGGTAGTAAGGTGAAACATTCCGGCAGTCATAGCCCCGATCCCCATTGCCATAACCATGTAACCGAGCTGGCTTAAGGTAGAATAAGCTAAAATTCTTTTAATATCATACTGAGTAAGTGCAATAACTGCGGCAAAAAGAGCCGTAAATCCGCCGATAAAAGCTATAACCTGCATAGCCTCCGATGTAGAACTGAAAATAAAAAAGGCACGCGCAATCAAATATACTCCGGCAGCTACCATAGTCGCAGCATGGATTAAAGCGCTGACCGGAGTCGGGCCTTCCATGGCATCGGGAAGCCATACATGCAGCGGGAACTGGGCTGATTTTCCCACCGGCCCTGCTAAAAGAAGCAAAGTAACTATAAGTAAACCACCAGTATTAGTATAAGAAGCTACTTCACCGGTAAGCTCCCCGAAATTCAAGGTGCCGAAAATAATCTGGACAAAAAGTATACCGAGCAAAAATCCAAAATCTCCGACCCGGTTGGTTATAAAAGCTTTTTTGGCTGCATCCCGGGCTGAATCTTTGCCAAACCAGAAACCAATCAACAAATACGATGCCAATCCGACCAATTCCCAGAATACATACATTTGTCCGAAGTTATTTGCCAAAACCAATCCCAGCATGGCAGCTGCAAATATTGATTGATATGCATAATAACTGGCAAATCCGGGGTCACCTTTCATATACCCTAAAGAGTAAAGCTGAACTAAAAAAGCGATAAAAGTAACTATAAAGAGCATAACTATCGAAAGACCATCAACAAGTATTCCCATTTCTATGGTAAGACCCGGCATTCTAAGCCAGGAAACAGCCGCTTCATAATCAGGCGAAACCCCTAAATTCGCCATGCCTTTAAGTAAAATCAGTGACATAATAAGCCCAATACCTATGCTAAAAAGAGAAATTCCTGCTGAAACTTTAGGCCAGCGGTAAAGAAAAAGTCCAATAAAAGCAAAGGCCAAGAACGGTATTAAAGCAATAAGCCAGGCATGTTGCAAAACCCATTCAAACATGATTTCCCCCCCTTACCACTTGAGAATGTTATAGTCATCTAAATTAACAGATTTTTTATGGCGAACAATGGAAATTATCAAAGCCAAGCCAACGGCAACTTCAGCAGCTGCCACCACAATGACGAAAATACTAAAAAGCTGGCCAATTACCCCGTCCCCTGCTACAAAGCGATTCGCTGCCACAAAATTTATATTGACTGCATTGAGTATAAGCTCTATGGACATAAGAACAGCTACCGCATTTCTTTTGGCTAAAACCCCATAAAGTCCTATACTGAAAAGAATTGTGCCCAAAATCAGATAATGGGTAAGTCCTATCATCTCTTGTCTTCCCCCCTTGCCAAAATAATTGCCCCGATAACTGCTCCCAGCAAAAGCACGGCTGCTACTTCAAAGGCAATTACATAATCTCCCATAAGCATATAAGCAATTTTACCTATACTATCAGTCCAATCCGGAGCAATCCCATGCGTCCAGGAAGTAAAATATATTGATAAAATAATCAGAAATGCGAATAATTCGGCAAAAATGGCCGCTTTCCATTTTCCCCTGCCATGCGAAGGGTTGCTTTCGCTTACCTCCCGGCTTAAAAGAAGCATAATGGCAAAAATTATTAGAACGGAAATAGCTCCAGCATAAGCTAGAATCTGAACTAAACCTATAAAATCAGCTCCCAGATAAAAATAAATTCCGGCTACTCCCACAAAAGTAAGGACTAAACATAAAGCACTGTGCACAATATTGGGCAGAGCCACTACTCCCAAGGCAGCAATTATGGTGACTGCTGCCAAAACGTAAAATATTATGTAAGGCCAATTCACCTCTACCCCTCCTTTAACCTTCTTCCTTCTTCTGTCCTTTGACTAAAAATGCCCGGGCAACCTTAGCCGCCTTTTCCTTATCGATTACTATAAGCTCTGCCATTTTCCTCAGCTTGTTTTCATCTTCGCCTATCATCTCAGCCAGTTTTAAAGCCTCAGATTCATCATTTAAAATCTTGCCCAGGGCTTTGGCCGGATTTTTTCTTATAGCAATAATAGTAGCATTTATAAGTTTTTCATTTTTATCTTCCTTACTTGCTCTTATTCCCTTTTCCCCGGCTTCTGCATCGTCAGATGCCAACTCCAGATGGCTAAGATCCGGCTCATAAACAAATTTTATATCTTCTCTATTAAAAGCTGCCCATTCAAAATCATGGCTAAAGTAAAGCCCTCCCGTGGGACATGCTTCCACACACAAGTTGCAGAACATACAGTACTGATGATCGATAGTATAGCTGGTTAAAACCTTTTTCTTCCCCTCTTTTAACCTTGCCTGGGTAAAACTCAAAACATTATTGGGACAAGTTTTGACACACATGCCGCATACTATGCATTTTTCAGGGTTAAGTATTAAACGTCCGCGAAACCTAGGGTAAAGATTTGGTCTTTCTTCCGGATACTGTTCGGTAATATCCCATTCAAAAAGATGTTTTAAAGTAATCGCTAATCCTTTTAAAATTCCACTACCCCACACCTTTATCACCAACCTATCTATTTAAAAAACTGTAAAACACATCCAGTTACTACCAGGTTAACCAAGGTTACAGGTATTAAGACCTTCCAACTGAATGACATGAGATGATCCATTCGTATGCGCGGCAAAGTCCATTTAAGCCAGAAAAATACGAGCATTATAATATAAGCTTTTATCGGAAGCCAAAGCCAGGAAGGAAGCCAGGGCCCCTGCCAGCCGCCGAAGAACATAACTGCCGCCATAGCTGAAACTGCAAAAAGGTTAGTATACTCAGCCAGGAAGAACAAAGCCCATCTCATACCGCTGTATTCGGTATATGCTCCGGCGGTAAGCTCCTGTTCTGCTTCCGGCATGTCAAAAGGTCCCCGGTTAAGCTCAGCAGTCGCAGCAATAAAATAAGTAATAAATGCCACCGGCTGTAAAAATACAAACCATACATTATTTTGAGCTGCTATTATATCTGACATCTTAAGTGATCCGGCAATCATTATTACACCTAAAAGCGAAAAAGCCAAAGGGATTTCATAGCTTATCATCTGGGCTACTGCCCGCATGGCTCCTAAAAGAGACCATTTATTGTTGGAACCCCAGCCTGCCATCAGGAGAGCTATGGTTCCTAAGGAGCCTACTGAAATAAAATATAAAACCCCCATATTTAAATCAACTATCGCCATACCATCGCCAAAGGGTATAACGACATAAAGCATTAAGGAAATAACTATGAATACGATAGGTGCAGTTCGAAAAATAATTTTATCCGTTTGTGAAGGTATAATATCTTCTTTGGTAAGCAACTTTATTGCATCAGCAATAGTCTGGAATATCCCCCAAGGCCCTAAACGGTTAGGCCCCAGGCGTTGCTGGATAAAGCCGGATATTTTGCGTTCCAGCCAGATTAAAATAATTATATTTACCGTAACTATAGCCGCTATGCAGATAAACTGGATTACAAGCAGAACAATGTCCGCAACTAATGGCGACATTCCCTGTTTTTCAAGCCAGGTAACAATCAAGCGGGCTAAATCAATAAAAAATGTTTCTGCTCCTCTCATATTTGCAACTCTCCTTAACCAGTTAATATGGTCAAATACGGTTATCAGCGGTCTGCTTCCCCCAAAACCGGATCCAAAGTAGCAATATTAGCAATAAGATCCTGCAGTTTCCCTCCACGGGAAATCAAAGGCAAAACCCCTAAATTTATAAAAGAAGGTGCCCTTACATGCAAACGATAAGGCTTTTCACTGCCATCACTGACTATATAAAATCCGAGTTCCCCCTTTGAAGATTCAATACGGTGATAAACTTCTGCTCCCTTTTCCGGTTTTATAATTCTTGGCACTTTTGCTCTTATTTCACCTTCCGGCAAATCCTGCAAAGCCTGTCGTATAATTTTGGCACTTTCTTCTATTTCTCTTATTCTCATTAAAAAGCGATCCCAGTTGTCCCCTTTGCTTCCTATCGGAACATCAAAATCAAACCGCTCATATATGCTGTAAGGTTCTGCCTTGCGGATATCATAAGCTATTCCGCTCGCCCTTAAATTAGGACCACTTACCCCGTAAGCTATAGCCTTATCAGCAGGCAATATTCCGGTATTCTTAAGCCTGGCCTGCAGTATTTCATTGCCGGTTAAAAGGTTGTTGTATTCATCGAGCATATAAGGCAGGTCATCTAAAAAACTTTTTACTGCCGGATAAAACTCTTCCGGCAAATCTTCAGCAATTCCGCCTATACGCATATAGCTGGCAATCAATCTCTGCCCGCTCGTCATTTCAAACATATCCATTATCCGCTCCCGGTCGCGGAAGCAGTAGATTAAACCTGTTGTAGCCCCAATGTCTATGGCTAAACTGCCTATAAAAAGCATATGGGAAGCAATACGCGAAAGCTCCGCCATTATTACCCTTATGTATTCAGCTCTTTCCGGAACTGTAACCCCTAAAAGCTTTTCTACTGCCTGACAGTAACCCATAGCAGGAAGATGAGTTGCCAGGTAATCGAGCCGCGAATTATAAGGGATAAACTGCGTATAAGTACGCGATTCTGCAATCTTTTCCACCGAACGATGAACATAGCCCAGGTGAACTTTAACATCAACTATATGTTCACCATCTAAAACAGTTTCAGCATGCAGTCCTCCGTGGGTGCTGGGATGCTGTGGCCCTACGTTTATAGTAATGAAATCAGACTCTATCAACTAAAATCCCCCCTTAACTTTAAACTGCCTTATAATCTTTACGCAGAGGGTGTCCTTCAAAATCTTCGGGAAGAAGAATTCTCTTTAAGTCGGGATGCCCTTTAAATACTATTCCCATCAGATCATAAACTTCTCTTTCCTGAAAATCAGCCGCCGGCCATAAACATGTAAGTGAATCAATTTCCGGATTATCCCGCGGAATATCAGCTTTGACGCATACCTTTAAGTTTTCTGGAATCCTGCAGACATGATAAACCATCGTAAATTTTTCGCCATAATCCACCCCACAGAGATTGGCAAGATAGTTAAAACCGAATTCTTTTTTTAAAAACTCCATCAAAGTAAATAAAATTTCGGATTGGGTTATAATCTCAAAAAAATCTTTTCCTTCATTTATTTCAATTTTTCCGTCCCAATTCTTTAAAAGCCTTTCTTTCAATTCCTGGTACAATATTTACCCCTCCTATCTCTGCCCTAAAACCTTGGCCTTAAGCTCCAAAAGACCGTTAAATAATGCTTCCGGACGCGGCGGACAGCCAGGAACATAAACATCAACCGGCAAAAAGGTATCACAGCCGGGAAGAACACTGTAGCCATCCTTAAAAGGGCCTCCGCTTATTGCACAGTTCCCCATTGCCAAAACCCATTTAGGTTCAGGCATCTGGGCATAAACCCTCTGAACTACCGGTTTCATCTTAACTGTTACCGGTCCTGCCACAATAAGGAGGTCTGCCTGTCTAGGAGAAGCCCTAAAGACTTCATACCCATAGCGTGCAATATCAAATCGGGCAGCACCTGAAGCCATCAGTTCAATAGGACAGCAATTGCATCCGTAGGAAAGTGGCCAGAAGGAATGAGCCCTTCCCCAGTTCCATATTTTTTCTAAAGTCGTTACGATAATATTGTTTTTTTCCAGCATTTTTACATCTTTCTCTAGTACCATTTCAAAGCTCCCTCCTTCCAGGCATAGAACAAGGCCAAGAGTAAAATAATCAGGAAAATAATCATCTCTACAAAAGCAAAAATTCCCAACTTATTAAATTTTACCGCCCATGGGAAAAGGAAAATAGTTTCAACTTCGAATGCTAAAAATACCAGGGCATAGAGAAAATAATTTACTTTAAACCTAACCCATGTCCTGCCCTTGGTATCAACTCCACATTCATATGGCACTATTTTTTCCGGGTCGAATTTCGATTTTGGGCGCAGTAAAGCAGCTAAACCTAAAGCAGCCAGTGGAAAGCTTAAAGAAAGAAGAAAAAATATGCCGATAGTTGAATAATCAGTAAGCATAAAAAGCCTCCTTTTTTCAATTTATTTTTCTCCTCTCAGCCCTTTCAAGTATAAGTAAAATAAATGATACAACACCAAAACTTTTAATTCTATATATTTATTTTAAATATTAGTTAATATAATATTAAAAAAAGATTAACATTTTATTAAAATAAACAAGCCAGCCCCTGATAAAACTCCCAGGAGCCGGCTTATTAAAGCTGAAGCAACATTCTCTTTAATATTGGCCAGCATTTTTCATTCATTTATCACTTCAATATCATTTATCTACTTAATTTATATTTTAAACATAAAGAACTTATTTTTACAAGCTTAAATATTATTCCAATTCCAAAATAATACAGTCGCGATTCTCCGCCACATTGGCCTGCACCTGGTTTATTTTCAGTTTTATATCTAAAACCTCTTTTAGCACGTTTTCCAGCTCAGCTCCTTTTTCTGCATAAAAAATCCGGCGCAAATACTCTACAAGGCGGATATTTTTACTGTTAGATATAACACTTTGTTCCAATATCGTTAAAACTTCCAGAGCTCTAATCTCTATCTGCCCCCGGGTTATAAAAACCTGTACATCACGCGGGCCTTTTCCGGTAGTTGATTTCATAAAATAGGCCACTGCTGTTTTTACCTTTTTTTCCATTTCCATTCTTTCTTTTCTTTCCATTAAAAGCAGCTTATCGGCTGTTTGCTGTTTAAATTGATTTCGAAAATATTCTTCTGCTATTTTTTCCATAGTTTCTAAAAGTCCATAAGGATCAACAGGTTTAACTATGTATTTCACAATTCCTATATCAACAGCCTGAAGAATAGTTTCACTATCAGATAAAGCAGAAGCAATAATAAAGGCACATCTGCCACCTTCTTCTTTAATCCTTCGGCACATAGTAAGCCCATCCATTACAGGCATTCTTAAATCTACCAGTGCTATATCCGGCTGATGAATCTTAGCAAGCTTTAAACCCTCCTCCCCATTACAAGCAACAAAAAGCTTACCCACTCGCTTTTTGAGGAAAAAACTCAACTCATCTCTTGTAAATTCTTCATCTTCTACATATAAAACTTTAAGCTGGGATAAGAGTGAGTTTTCTTTTTTACTTCCCATCTTAATCCCCTCCTGCAACTGGAACTGCTAACCTCATACATACTCCCTGTTCCGTGTTATGCCAGTCGATTTTTCCACCCATATTTTGTTCAATTATAGTCCTGGTTATATAAAGCCCTAAACCGGTGCCTTTATTTTTTTCCTTGGTAGTAAAATATATTTCAAAAATCTTATCCCCAATTTTTTCATCAATTCCACCGCCGTTGTCTTCAATTTCCAAAACAGCCGTTTCAGCCTCTTTGTAAATTCTGATAATAATCTTTCCATCCTGCCGGAAGCTGTTTTTCAAAACTTCAAAAGAATTATTAACTACATTAAAAACTGCCTGAGCATACTGATTAGGATAACCGTAAGCACATATCATTTCGATTTGTTCAAACTCTATTGTAATATTATTAAATCTAAGGTTTTCCTCCATTAAATCCAGGACAGAAACTACCGCCTCGTAAATGTAGAAAACTTCTTTCTGGCTGTGCGGGCTTAAAAAATCCCTGAAATCTTCAATAGTATCTGATAAAGCAGTAATAAGCCTCCTGGCTTTTTCTAAAGAAATTGCCATAAAATCAGGAGTCAGTTCATGGTTTTGATAAGCATCCTCTAAATTAGTTAAAACTAAGCCTAAATTATTAAGCGGCTGTCTCCACTGATGAGCAATATTTGCCATCATTTCTCCCATAGCTGCTAATCGTGCCTGATGAATAATAAGGGCTTCTTTTTGTTTGTTTTCTTCAAGTTGTCTTTCAAAAGCAATTTTAAGTTCGTTCATGGTGTGTCTGGCAGTCATATAAACGGTCAAAACAAACAAAGATAATATTACCAAAACCAGAGTAAAAATATTCACTACCTTTTGCCTTTGAATTTGGCGGGCATTCTGGATAGTTTCATAATCAAATATTAAATCTTTTATATTAATTTCATTCTTAACCAAACCTAAACTGTGCAAAGCCTCGGACATCTGCTTCCAACGATAGGGATTAATATTTCCTATCTGTACAACTGGATAAAGGGTAAAGTTTATAACCTGTTTGGCTTGAAAGAGATTAAAATCCAATATTTCCTGCTTATTTTCGGCTAAAGGATAATATTTGTTAACAATATAGAAACTGGTTTCTTCAGGATGAGTTAAAGCATATTCCCATCCCTTTAAACTGGCTCTGCGAAATTTTTCAACTAATTCAGGATTGGTCAAAGCCAAACTCCGGCGGGTAAAAAGGGAATCACCATAAAAATCTATACCATAATCTATAGGCCTTATTTTCTTTAATTCCACTCCTTTTTTCCCCGCATAATATGAAATCGTCCCCAAGTAGCCCGGGATTACATCAAACCTGCCTGAAGTCAAATCTTCCACCCGAAAATTTCCTAATCTTTCGCAAAAAGGAAATTTTTCAGGGTTTATTCCTTCCCTCAATAATAACGTCTGCAGTTCTATATCCAAAAGGTCATCTTTTCTGCGGGCAATTTTAAGCTTTGCCAAATCAGCCGGTGAATTATAAGGTGTATTTTTCAGCATAAAAAACTCGGTAGGACTGCGCTGAAAAACGGATGATATTATTATCAAATCTTTCTTTTTATCTCCGGCAATTAAAATATCCATAGCTCCGATGCCAAAATCAGCCCTCCCGGAAGCTACTTCTTCAGGGGCATTTAAAAGCGTGCCATCCGGGGTAAAAGCTGATTTTATTTCTACATCTAGGCCTTCATCAGCATAGTAACCTAAAGACTGTGCCATATAATACCCTGCAAATTGAAACTGATGCTGCCATCTAAGCTGTAGGATAACCTTTTCCATCTCTTTGGCATCTGCCCTGAACGGTATTGCCAGTAAAACCGTAATTGTTACAATAAAACAGCTATAAATCTTCATTCTGTTTTTATATTTTCTATTATATCTCATCTTTCTTCCCTGAGTTTTTCATTTTGTCTTAAATTTTATTATTTTCGACAATATTGTCAATAAATTTTAAAATATTCAACAAATTAATTTTATCTCTTGTAAATTTTGATAAACTGTGTTATTAATATAAATAACTACAAGTAAATTAAACACAGATGGGCTGAAAATCCTTAAGATAAGCAGCTCATAGTGTATATATTTCATACATAATATTGCTGGTAATGTTTAAGAGAACATAAGTTCGGCTTTAAACAGGCCAGCTTTAAGGAGATGTTCCTCCTTGAAGCTGGCCTGTATTTTTTGCAGATAAAAATAAAAGGAGGGAGATATACAAAACTAAAAGCAGGTTAAATCAAGCAAAAAACTATAAATTTAAAGGAGGTTTTACTATGACCAATGTCCACACCCTTAGCGATCAGGAACTTATTTACAAGCTGGATGGTAAACCATCTTTGGGAGTTGCCATACCTCTGGGTATGCAGCATGTCCTTGCCATGTTTATTGGTAACATTGCGCCTATAATAATCATCACCAACCTCTTAGGCATACCTCAGGAACAAAAAGTAATAATGCTGCAGTGTGCTATGATATTTGCTGGATTAGTTACCCTCGTGCAAATTTACCCCATCGGCCCGGTCGGAGCTAGACTTCCCATTGTAGTCGGTACTAGTTTTGCTTTTGTTCCCTCAGCAATAGCTATCGGTAAAGCATATGGAATCGCTGCCATTCTAGGAGCCTCACTCTTAGGAAGTTTGGCTGCAGTTTTAGTCGGCATTTTCATTAAACAGCTGCGCCGCTTTTTCCCACCTTTGGTTACAGGCACAGTCCTTATTGCCATCGGACTTTCTCTCATGCCGGTCGGAGTCAACTATTTTGCTGGCGGAGTAGGCAAACCTGATTACGGCTCTCCTGAAAACCTGATGCTCGGATTTATCGTTCTCATCACCGTTATCCTATTACAGAGATTTACCAAAGGTATCCTCAATGTAGCTGCTATTCTAATCGCTCTGGTCGTAGGATATTTAATTGCCATACCTATGGGCAAAGTCGATTTCAGCGTAGTAGCGCAAGCAGGCTGGCTCAGTTTTCCCCGTCCATTAATGTTCGGCCTTGAATTCCATTGGGATGCTATAATAAAATTTGCAATCGTTTATCTCATCGTGTCTCTTGAAATTATCGGAAACCTTTCAGCTATAACCCTGGTAGCAGAAAACCGTGAAGCTACCGAAAGAGAAATGGGAGGAGCAATAATTGCTGATGCTTTAGGGAGCGCTTTAGCCGCTATTTTTAATATAATGCCTCTTAACTCTTATGGACAAAATGCAGGCATAATAGCTTTTACCCGCGTAGTAAACCGCTTTTGTGTAGCAACAGGCGCCATCTTCCTTATACTGGCAGGTATTATTCCCAAAGTAGGTGCAGTAGTTGCTGCTATGCCTTCAAGTGTATTAGGCGGTGCAGTAATAGTTGTATTCGCTATGATTACGATAACCGGAATGAAGATGATTGCTACTGCTGGCCTTACTCAGCGTAATACTACGATTTTAGCAATCGCATTCGGTGTAGGTTTAAGTTTCAGCTTTGTTCCTGCTGCTCTAGAACATATGCCGGCTGTATTAAAAGCTTTTCTGGAAGATGGGGTTGTAGCCGCCGGAATCCTGGCCTTAGTCTTCAATGTAATCTTCCCGGAAGATAAAGAAGAAAATTTAGCGGCTGAAGAAACTGCTGAAATAGCCCATTAGTTATATATCAAAATTATTGAAAGGGGTGATACCTTGCTCAACATCAAAGAATATGTAGCACCAACTTCACTGGAAGAAGCTTATCAATATCTGGTATCTCAAAAAGGGGCTACTCTACTGGGTGGATGCGCCTATTTAAATTTAGGCACCCGCACCATCCCCTTAGCTATCGATCTTTCAAAAGCAGGGCTTTCTTTTATAAAAGAAGAGAATGACTACATAGAAATTGGGGCTATGACAACATTTGGCGATATTGAACAATCAAAGGTTTTAGCACATTATTTCAATAATATATTGGCCCTGTCCGTCAGCGACATAGTAGGAGTTCAACTTCGCAATCTGGTAACCGTGGGCGGAACTGTCTACTCCCGCTACGGTTTCTCCGATTTCATTACTGCTCTACATGCTCTGGACACCAAAGTTAAACTATATAAACAGGGAATATTTGACCTGGAATATTTCCTGGAAAAGGGATCTAAAGAGCCTGATATACTGGAAAAAGTCATCATAAAAAAAGACAATCGCAAAGCGGTGTTTAAAGCTATGCGCAACTCACATGGTGACTATGCCATCTTAAATCTGGCAGCAGCTCAAATCGGTGATAAGTTCAGAATAGTAGTAGGTGCCAGACCGGGAAGAGCTGCTTTGGCCTACCAAACCATGGAATATCTTAATAAAGAATATCTGAAAAACCAAGAATTTACATCATCTGCCTTAAAGCAGGCAGGAGAAATTCTGTCCGAAGAATTAAGCTTTGGCAGCAATGGAAGGGGAAGCAGCGAATACCGTAAAGAATTAGCAAAGGTTTTATTACGAAAAGCACTTAAGGAGGTGACTTATCTTGCAGGTCAATCTGAAAATTAATGGACGTGAACATATCGTGGATGTCCCTCCTGATGAATTTTTGCTTACTACCCTTAGAAGGTTAGGTTATTTAGGTACCAGGCAAGGTTGTGACACCAGTACCTGCGGAGTATGTACAGTACATGTCGATGGAAAAGCAGTCCTATCCTGCACCATCTTAACATGCCGCCTGGATGGACATGAAATAACCACAATTGAAGGGGTAGAAAAAGAAGCCGAAATTATCGGCAAATATTTAGTGGCTGAAGGGGTAGAACAGTGCGGATATTGCAGTCCAGGCCTTATAATGAGTATTCTATATCTGGAAAAATGCGTTCAGAACCCTGCGGATACTACTGATGAAGAAATCCTTCATTATTTAAACGGCAACCTCTGCCGCTGTTCAGGATATGAAGGACAGCTCAGGGCAATCAAAAAATATCTGGAGGTGAAATATGGTGCGGGTAGTAAATAAACCATTTGATAAAATAGACGGTTTAAGCCTTGTAAAAGGTAAACCCCTTTATACCGATGATCTCTGTCCGGCAAATGCCTTAACTATCAAGGTTTTAAGAAGTCCACATGCATTTGCCAGGATTAAAAATATTGATACAACAGCTGCGGAAAAACTTCCCGGCGTTGAATGTATACTTACTTATAAAAATGTACATCACAAGCCTTTTACCCGCGCCGGACAATGTCATCCAGAACTATCACCTTATGATAAATTTTTCTTAGATGAATATGTCCGCCATGTCGGGGATGATGTAGCAATAGTGGCCGCAGTTGATGAAAAAACTGCCTTAGAAGCACTGAAACTTGTCCAGGTTGAATACGAAGTTTTAAAACCAGTTTTAGACTTCGAAACTGCAGAAGATAATCCTATCCAGGTCCATCCTGAAGACGATATTTTTTGCCATATGCCGGTAGGATTTGATCCTAAACACAATGTGGCATGCCGGGTAAATTTAGCTTCAGGCGACGTAGAATCGGTACTAGAAGACTGCGAGGTTGTTATAACCCGCACCTACAAAACTCAGCCTCAAGCCCAGGCAATGATGGAAACCCAAAGGGCTTTTGCCTATCTCGATAGCTATAGAAGATTGGTAATAGTAGCTTCAACTCAAATCCCTTTTCATGCTCGGCGCATACTGGCCACCGCTCTTGACATTCCTGTCAGCCGAATACGGGTAATAAAACCGCGTATCGGGGGAGGCTTTGGGGCGAAACAAACAGTTAATGCCGAATTGTATCCGGCTCTGGTAACTTTAAAAACTGGTAAACCTTCTAAAATCGTTTATACCCGAAGTGAAGTATTTAATGCCACAACAACCCGTCATGCTATGAAATTCACGATAACCCTGGGGGCTATGCGTGACGGTAAAATAAGGGCTATCGATGTCAAAGCCCTTTCCAATACCGGAGCATACGGAGAACACGCAGAAACTACACTGGGAGCAGCCGGTAAAAAAGTTCTTCCGCTTTACAATAAGGCAGAAGCAGTGCGCTACCAGGGTACTGCCGTTTACACCAATATGGTGCCCGGAGGAGCTTTAAGGGGATTTGGAGTAACACAGGGAACCTATGCCTTAGAGTCAGCAGTAAATGAGCTGGCTGCTGAATTAGGTATGGATCCAACTGTTGTTAGAGAAATAAATATGATAAAAAAGGATGAAACTACTCCCCTCCTTAACATTACTACCAAAGGTTGGGGAACTGAACCTATGTACATGGATAGCTGTATGTTGGAATATTGCGTTAAAAGAGGAAAAGAACTCATCAAATGGGATGAAAAATATCCACGCCGCCAAATCAGCCCTACCAAAGTGAGGGGATTAGGAATGGCGATTGCTCAGCAGGGTTCAGGACTTCCTAACATAGACATGGCAGCTGCTACCATTAAGCTAAATGAAGACGGCTTCTTTAATCTTTTAATTGGGGCTACCGACTTAGGAACTGGTGCCGACACTGTTATGGCTCAAATTGCGGCAGAAACCTTGGGAGTAGATTTAGAGCAAATTGTAGTGTATTCATCCGATACGGATGCCACTCCTTTTGATACCGGAGCTTATGCTTCTAGTACAACATATACTACCGGCAATGCGGTAATCGAAGCAGCCTTAAAGATGAAAGAAGAAATTATAAAAACAGGTGCTCTTTACTTTAATACAACCCCAGAAAAAATAATTTTTGATGGCAAATATATAATATATACAGATAACCATGAAAAAATAAGCCTATCTGAATTTTCCAAAAAAATAACTTACAACCTGCTTCATACTCAGCTTTCTACCAGTGGTTCGTTTGTGCCTAAAAAACAAGCTCCTCCTTACATGGCAGGATTCGCTGAAGTTGAGGTAGATTTAGAAACTGGTAAAGCTGAAGTAGTTGAATTCATAGGCATTGTTGACTGCGGAACTCCTATAAATCCAAAACTGGCACGAATCCAAACTGAAGGGGGAATTGTCAAAGGCATAGGATTTGCACTCTACGAAGAAGTCCGGTATTCTCCCAACGGCAAACTGGTAACTGACAACTTTATGGATTACAAAATCCCTACCCGACGGGACATTGGCAAAATAACTGTGGAATTTGCTCCCAGCTATGAAAATACAGGACCTTATGGAGCTAAATCCATCGGTGAAGTAGTTGTAAACACAGTAGCTCCCGCCATAATGGATGCTATATATAATGCCTGTGGGGTGCGCATAAGAGAACTTCCTGCTACCCCTGAGAAAATCTGGCGTGCTTTAAACTGCTAGAAAGGCGGCGTAAAGCCGCCTTTCTAACTCTATTTCAAAATATAATTTGCTATTACTACTCTCTGGATTTCATTGGTTCCTTCATAAATCTGGGTTATTTTGGCATCCCTCATCATTCTCTCTACCGGATATTCCCGGGTATATCCATATCCTCCCAAAATCTGAACTGCTTCAGTAGTAACCCACATCGCTGTATCTCCCGCAAAAACCTTGGCCATTGCACTTGCTTTACCATAAGGAAGTCCATTACTCTCAAGCCATGCTGCCTGATAAGTAAGCAGCCTGGCTGCTTCTATCCTGGTTGCCATATCTGCCAATTTAAACTGGATCGCTTGCTGTTCAGCTATCGGTTTGCCGAATTGAACCCTTTCTTTTGCATAATTTAAAGCATATTCATATGCTCCCTGCGCAATCCCTACTGCCTGGGCAGCAATACCGTTTCTGCCTCCGTCTAATAACATCATTGCTATTTTGAAGCCTTCCCCTTCTTTTCCTAAAAGGTTTTCTTTTGGTATACGGCAATTGTCAAATATCAGCTCATAGGTAGCGGAAGAACGAATCCCCAGTTTTTTTTCTTTTTTCCCAAAGCTGAATCCAGGAGTCCCCTTTTCTACTATAAATGCACTTATACTCTTGTGTTTTAGTTCTTTTGGGCCGGTGCGGGCTATTACTACATAGATGTCGGCATAATATGCATTGGTTATAAAAATTTTGGTTCCATTTAAAATATATTCATTTCCATCTAAAACAGCAGTAGTTTTTGTTCCTCCGGCATCACTTCCTGCTCCCGGCTCGGTAATCGCAAATGCTCCCAGTTTTTTTCCCTCAGCCAGCGGAACCAGATATTTCATCTTCTGCTCTTCGGTCCCAAATTTCCATATCGGCCAGGAACAAAGCGAAACATGGGCAGATAATGTTACTCCGGTTGAAGCACATACCCTTGAAAGCTCTTCTACCGCAATAACATAAGCCAAAAAGTCTGAACCTACCCCCCCGTATTTTTCTTCCCAGGGAAGGCCACACATGCCAAGTTCGCCCATTTTATAAAATATGTCCATATCAAATCTTTCTTCTTCATCTCTTTCCGCAGCAGTAGGTGCTACTTCATTTTCCGCAAAATCGCGAAATGTTTTTCTAAACATTTTATGCTCTTCGCTCAGTTTGAAATCCATATTACCCCTCCCCTAAAAAATTTACCTTTGCACAATCATGGCTGCTCCCTGTCCTCCGCCAACACACAGAGTAGCCAAACCGGTTTTAAGATTTCTTCTCTGCATTTCATAAAGCAGGGTAACTAGAATCCTGGCTCCTGATGCTCCAATCGGATGTCCCAAGGCTATAGCTCCTCCATTAACGTTTACTTTTTCCATGCATTTGTCAAATCCCAACTCCCTCGCTACAGCAATAGACTGGGCTGCAAAGGCTTCATTAGCTTCAATAAGGTCTATGTCATCTAAAGTCATGCCTGCTTTTTCTAAAGCCTTACGGGTCGCGGGAACTGGTCCAATCCCCATGATCGCCGGATCAACTCCGCTTGATGCACAGCTTACTATTTTTGCCATGGGCTTTATACCCAATTCTTTGGCTTTTTCTGCACTCATCACTATAACGGCAGCTGCTCCATCATTTATCCCCGAAGCATTTCCAGCTGTTACTGTTCCATCTTTTTTAAATGCCGGCTTAAGGACGGCCATTTTTTCTCGGATTGTTTGCCTTGGATGTTCATCGGTATCAAAAACTGTATCTCCTTTTTTATCTTTAATTGCCACCGGTACAATTTCATCTTTAAATTTGCCTTCCTCAATAGCCTTTCCAGCTAACTCCTGGCTTCTAAACCCAAAATCATCCTGGTCTTCCCGGGAAATATTCCAGCGTTCTGCAATGTTTTCCGCGGTTATTCCCATGTGATAATCATTAAATGCATCCCAAAGCCCGTCTTTTATCATCATATCTACTAAAACCCCGTTGTTCATGCGGTAGCCAAATCGGGCTTTTTCTAAAAGATATGGTGCTGCCGACATGTTTTCAGTTCCGCCAGCTAAGATGATATCAGCATCCCCTGCTTTAATAATTTGAGCTGCCAGGCTTACTGCCCTTAATCCTGAAGCACATACTTTGTTAATGGTAAATGAAGCTACCGTTTCAGGTATACCTGCTTTAATCGCTGCCTGTCTAGCTACATTCTGCCCCTGTCCACCCTGAAGCACACAGCCAAAAATGACTTCATCTAATTGTTCTCCCTTAACACCTGCACGATTTATTGCTTCTTTCATTACTAAAGCCCCTAATTCGACAGCACTAACATCCTTCAACTTTCCTCCAAAAGTACCAATCGGCGTACGACAAGCCCCTACCAGCACAACTTCACGCACCAAAAATTCCCCCTCCAAATTTTCTGAATCTTTTAGTAATAAGAAAAGTATTAAATTATAAAAACATTCATTAATTTATATTCTATATATAACCATTATATCCTTTTTATTCCCAAAATATATTTCAATATAAACAAAAAACGGTTCAAAGGAATTTAGGAATTCCTTTGAACCGTTAAAATTACCGTTCAGATTACCTAGCTTTTAATTGCCCATTGATTTCCAAAGAATTTCTGCAACATCAAATACTTTAACCTGTTCTTCCTTATTCGCACCTTTTACACCGTCAGAAATCATGGTTAAACAGAACGGACAGTTGGTAACTATCATTTCCGGGTTAGGAACTAAGAGCTGTTCTGTTCTGGTATCATTTATACGCTTGTAGCCTTCTACCGCATGTTCTTCTAACCACATGCGACCGCCGCCAGCTCCGCAGCAGAAGCCTTTATTTTTAGCCTGTGGTATTTCAACAATATTAGCTCCAGCAGCTTTAAGAACTTGCCTGGGCTGATCATAAACATTGTTATGTCTGCCTAAGAAGCAGGAATCATGATAAGTAATCTTAGCCCCAATATTGCCCGGTTTAAGTTTGCCTTCAGCCACCAGTTTCGCAAGAATTTCAGTGTAATGGTATACTTCATAATTTCCGCCCATTTGCGGATACTCATTCTTGAGGGTATTGTATCCATGCGGACATACAACGATTATTTTCTTTACTCCATAATTGTTAAATGTTTCGATATTCTGACTTGCCAAAGTCTGATAGAGGTATTCATTTCCTAAACGGCGTGCAGAATCTCCACAGCACATTTCTTCAGTTCCCAAATATCCAAAGCTTACTCCAGCCTGGTTAAGTAGTCTTACTAAAGCTTCTCCGACCTTCTTATATCTGTCATCAAATGATACTGCACATCCAGCATAAAGGAGATATTCAAATTCCTTGCCATCTTCAGAAAGAACATTTACCATTTCTCTGATACCTCTTTCCTTGAGCCATTCAGCACGGTTAGCCCAACCTACACCCCACGGGTTGTAGTTGCGTTCCATATTGGTAAATGCCATCTGAGCCTCGGAAGGCATATCTCCCTGCCACATAACCAGATTGCGGCGCATTTCTATAATCTTGGGAATATGTTCGATAAACATTGGACAATGTTCCATACATGCACGGCAGTTGGTGCAATCCCAGATTACATCAGTAGTCACAACATCATAAAGTAAGCTTTTATCCATCGGGCTTGCTGCTTCAGCTTCTTCAGTCATAGCAACCATTTCTGCATCTTCCTCACCGGCTTTGGCAGCCATTAAATAAGGAGCTTTTTCATCAAGATGTTGTTTCATAGCCTGGATAAGGGTTAATTTCGGATTTAAATGTTTGCCTGTATTGTAAGCAGGACAATTTTCCTGACATCTTCCGCAGCGGATGCAAGCATCTAAATCCAAAAGGTCTTTCCATCCAAACTCTTCAATATTTTCTACGCCGAAAGTTTCAGCTTCTTCAATATTCTCTACCATACGGCAGGCAGAAGGTTCCAAATCGCGGAATATATAATTTATCATACCAGCCATGATATGCCACAGTTTAGTATAGGGAATAAGGGCTATAAATACAAAAGCCATAGCCATGTGCAGCCACCATAAAATCCGATGCCATACTAAAATAGAAGCACGGCTCATACCCGCAAATAAACTTGCAAAGACCCATCCTACCGGTGAAGCAAATTTTTCATACATAATAGCTTCCATAGTAGGCTCCCACTTAATCTGAGCCATGATGCGCAGACCTTCAATAAAGTAACCGGTTAAAAGGATAGCAAATACCAAAAGGATTATCCATCCGTCAGAACCCTTATTATCATTAAGCCGATCAGGCTTTTGTCCATAACGAATGACAGCCAATACGATAATTCCAATTAAGGCCAACAGGCCAAAAATATCAACAAAGGCCGAGAAACTGATGTAAGAAGATCCTTCTATATGCGGAAAACCGAGCCAGTGATGGGAAGCGTCTACACCGGCAGCCAGGAACAATATCAAAAAGCCCCAGAATAAAAATGCATGCATAGTTCCAGGCGTTGGCTTTTTAAACAGCCTTAACTGTAAAAAAGTATAAACAAACCATGACCATATCCGCTGTCCAATCTTATCATTGCGGTGAAGCTCACCTTTTGCCAGTTTCCATACCTGAACCCTTTTTACAAATCCATAAAGAAAAATAGCAATAGGGATAAACATGAGAATATAAATAAGCCAATCGAAGGGAATATTTGCCCCTACTTCGCGCATGGGGACTTCATAACCGCCCTCTAAAGGAATATACCCAAATATCATCTACAATTCCCTCCCTCTAAATAAAAAAATAAGATGTTACTGGATATACATTGCTGTATATCCAGTAAATCCTCATCTAAAACCATCCCCCATAAAGAAACGATTTATTTCTTAAGTTCTTCACAAAGCAAAGGAATAACTTTAAACAGGTCTCCTACTACTCCAAAGTCAGCTACATTAAATATTGGGGCTTCAGGGTCAGTATTAATCGCAGTAATAAACTTGGAAGAAGACATACCGGCCAAGTGCTGAATTGCCCCGGAAATTCCACAGGCTACATAGAGGTTGGGGTTAACAACTTTACCAGTCTGTCCAACCTGATATTCATGCCCTAGCCATCCGGAGTCAATAGCAGCACGGGAACCGCCTACGGCTGCTCCCAAGAGATCAGCCAACTGTTCTACAACCTTAATACCTTCAGGTCCTTTACATCCGCGTCCGCCTGATACTACTACATCAGCTTCAGTAAGTTCAGGTCTAGCTGATACAGTCGGCTTGAATTCTATTATGTTCTGATATACATCAGCTTCAGTTGCAACTACAGCCGGCTTAATTACTTCACCAGCTCCAGCGTTTTCTTTAACTTCAAATACCCCAGCACGAACAGTGGCTAAAATCGGCTGAGAAGTTATTTCGACTTTAGCTAAAGCTTTACCAGCATAGATAGCTCTGGTAAATACGCCTTTACCTTCGCTTATTTCGGCTCCAATTACATCAGTTGCCAGACCAGCTTCTAATTTTTGAGCCAATCTGGAAGCAAAATCTCTACCATTAAAGGTGTGAGCAAATAAAACTGCGTTAGGTTTATACTCATTTATCATTGCAGCCATTTGAGCTACAAAAGCACCGGTATTATACTGGGCAAAAACGTCTGCATCAGCTACATATACCTTATCAGCCCCATATTTAGAAAATTGGGAAGCCAACCCTTCAACATCTTTTCCAAAAATAACCGCACAAACTTCATCGCCAAACTTTTTGGCCTCAGATAACATCTCATAAGTTACCTTCCGAACATTACCATCTCTTTGTTCAACAAATACCCATGTTCCTGCCATCAATTACCCTCCTTTTAAAATCATTCCCCCAAGTAGTTATGCCTTTACTTCAACTTTAGCCACATTCTTGATGAAATCGGCCAATTTTGCTGCACATACTTCAGGTTCGTCTTCAATCTTGGTTCCAGCCTGTTTTGCAGGTGGTAGTGAGTATTCGATTATCTTAGTCTTGTTTTCAACTGCTACTGCATCCACGGTAGCTACTGGTTTCTTCTTAGCTTGCATAATACCCTTCATAGAAGGATAACGCGGTTCATTCCAGCTAACCTGGGTAGAAATAACCGCCGGGAGAGCCACTTCAGTAACCTGACTGCCTCCGTCAGCTTCACTGGAACATTTTACTTTGCCATCAGTAATCTCTAAATCAGTTATAACATTGATATGTGGCCAACCTAAGATTTCAGCAATACGGGTTGGTACCTGAGAAGAGCCATCATCAGCAGCAACATGGCCTGCGAGAACCAGATCAGGATTTTCTTCTTTTATAACCGCAGCCAGGGCTACCGCTCTTGCATATTCATCTGCACCAGTATCCTGCTTTATAAGTATACCTCGGTCTGCCCCCATAGCCAGGGCAGTACGGATAGCATCCATAGCCTTATCAGCACCGGCTGATACTACAACTACTTCTTTGGCAATCCCTTTTTCTTTGAGTTGAATAGCTCCTTCTACAGCAACTTCATCATATGGGTTAATAATCAAATTAATCCCGGCATCAGAAATTTTTCCATCTTTTAATTCAATTTTAGCTTCAGTATCAAAAGTTTGCTTAACACATACCAGAACCTTCAAGTTCATTCCTCCTTTTCCCTCTCATAATTTAAAAAGACTAAAAACTTCTCAATTGCAGATACTGGTGTCGTACTCTCCACCACCCCCAAAACATTATCTTATAGTTTATCTTTTTCACGGTAATTCTACCGCCAAAACATCCCTTTTAGCAAAATTCGCTATCGATATTTTTTTTCCTGCCTCTTTTTTTATTTAAAAATTTTCTGTAAATACTCTCATCCATTTTTTTATATTTTTTGATAAAAAAAAGTAGCAATCGACTTTAATCCCATTTCCCGGGCATTGAAAATCTGCTCGGTACTTCCGATGAATATTACGCCTCCAGGACGCATAGCCTCTGCAAATCTGCGATAAAGCTTATCCTTAGTCTCCTCTGTAAAATAAATTACTACATTGCGGCATAAAATAAGATCAAAATCTTTTCCAAAAGCATCTTTCAGCAAATCATGCTGCTTAAAGTTTACCATCTGCCTAACTTCATCAGAAATGCGATAATTAGCCCCTTGCTGAATAAAATATCTCTTTAAATAAAGAGTTGGAACACCTTCTATCCCTTTCGCCGTATACAGGCCCATCCCTGCTTTTTCTAAAACCTCCCGATCAATGTCGGTAGCCAGTATCTTTTCTTTGAGGGGCCAGCGGTCTTCTTTTGCTGCCATAGCTAAGGAATACGGTTCTTCACCGGTGGAACAACCTGCACTCCATATTTTTAAAGTATTACGCTGTTTTAATAAGAGAGGAACTATTTCCCTGCGCAATATCTCCCAGTGGGCAGGATTACGAAAAAACTCTGAAACATTTATAGTAATATGATCCAAAAATTTACGATAAACATCTTTATCCCGGGTCAATAAATTTACAAATTCCTGATAATTGGCTGCATTTACTGAACGCATAAAGCTATTTATGCGTCTTTCCATTTGCGGTCTCTTATAAGCCTTTAAATCTATTCTGCTAATCTTCTCAAATCTTTCTATAAACCATTCCCAACTTCCCGTATTCAATTATTCTCCTCCCTGCTGTACTTTATCTAAAGCTCTTGAAACAGCCTCAACTGTTTTTTCTATATCCTCCATTTCATGGGCACATGACACAAAACAAACTTCAAATTGAGAAGGCGGAAAGTATACACCTTCTTCTAAAAGTTTCCGATAAAAAACAGCATACTGAGCAGTATCACATTTTACAACATCTTCATATGTATTAACCTCCGACTCCGTAAAGAAAATGGTAAACATTGAACCTATCCGATTTATGGTATAAAAAAGCCCATGATCCTCAAAAACATTCTTAAGCCGATTTGCGAGCATATAAGTCACAACTTCCAGACGATCATACCAGTCTCTATCCTGTAAAACCTTTAAAGTAGCAGCTCCTGCCGCCATAGCTAAAGGGTTTCCGGACAAAGTACCGGCTTGGTATACATCTCCTTCCGGAGCTACCCGGCTCATTATTTCTTTGCGACCTCCATAAGCCCCCACCGGAAGCCCCCCGCCTATAATTTTGCCTAAAGTAGTAAGATCAGGAGTTACGTTGGCAAAATTCTGAAAACCACCATAGCATATCCTGAACCCGGTTATAACTTCATCAAAAATAAGCAAGCTACCACTATATTCGGTTATCCTACGCAAACCTTTAAGAAAATCAGGATCAGGCAGAACCAATCCCATATTTCCTGCTATCGGTTCAACTATTACTGCAGCTATGTCGCGTCCTTCTTCTTTAAAAAGCCTTTCTACCGATCCCAAATCATTATATCTGGCCACCAGTGTATTTTTAGCATAGTCTTCTAAAACCCCGGCACTGTTAGGAACACCTGAGGTTAAAAGTCCCGAACCAGCCTTTATAAGAAAAGAATCAGCATGTCCGTGATAACAACCTTCAAATTTGACAATCTTATTTCTTCCCGTCCAAGCACGGGCTAGCCTAATAGCACTCATGGTAGCCTCAGTTCCGGAATTTACAAAACGCACCTTTTCAATAGAAGGAATCGCACTGCATATCATCTGGGCCAATTCCAACTCTTTCTCTGAAGGTGCACCATAGCTTGTTCCATTTTCAGCTGCTTCTTTAACCGCCTTTATTACTTCTGGATGGCTGTGTCCTAAAATTAAAGGACCAAAAGAAGCTACATAATCTATAAATTCATTATCATCAACATCATAAATTCTAGCTCCCTGTCCCCTCTTTATAAATAAGGGATCAAGTCCTACCGCTTTAAACGCTCTGACCGGACTGCTCACACCTCCGGGCATACATTCTTTAGCCATTTTAAAAAGCTCGTCAGACTTAGTGCGCCGCAAATAATTTCCCTCCTAAATCTATATTAATAACTCTTTTAAAAATATTCCATGCTTGTTTTTTTTATTTCTTTTATGCTTCGAAAAACTTTATATTCTTTAATACCAGTTTTTGAAGCTATTTCATCTATCAATCTTGCCAAATCTTCTTCACTCGTCGCATGCAGCATGGTAAAAAGATTATAGCCAAATTCTGCGGGAACCTTCCTCAAATAACAATGACTCACTTCTGCAAAGCCTGCCATTATTCTCCCTACTTTATCTTCTTCATTATCATTTACCTTCCATGCCGTCATAGCATTTACTTTAAAACCCATCCTGTTGTGGCGTAAAACAGCACCAAAACGGCGAATAATCCCACTTCTCTTCATATCTTCTATTCGCTTCAAAACATCTTCTTCCTTCACTCCAATTTCTTCTGCTATTTCCCTGAAAGGAGAAGATGTCAAAGGCATATTGCCCTGGATAGCTTTGATAATCGCCCTGTTTATATCATCCATTTTCCTCACCTACTGAAAAAACTGCCCTTATCTTATAAACCTTAAGAGCCGGCATGGAAACAACTTCTGCTCCTATGCTTTCTTTTAATTTTTCTATGATTTCTTCCGCTTTCTCTTCAGATGAAGCAGTCAGGGTAAACCATACATTATACCAGTCATCCCGGATATAATTATGAGTTACTCCCGGTTCTGCATTTATAAGCCTTATGGCTTCCTCAAGCTTATTCTCTTCAATATGACAGGCGCATAAAGTAGAATAAAAACCCAACTTTTTAGATTCCAGAACTCCTCCTATGCGCCTTATTATACCTTTCTCCTGCATAATCTTTACCCGTGTCAAAAACTCTTCTTCATCGATTCCAAGTTTATCAGCCATAACCTTGTAAGGCCTTGAAGTTATAGGAAAATCATTCTGCAAGAGATCCAAAATTTCAGCATCAAGCCTGGTAAGTTTCATTACCTTTCCACTCCCTTAGGCTTATAAAGACACCACTCATCCTCTGCCATAAAATCTCCCTGGCTGTAATAATATGCCCTGGCTCTGCACCCTCCGCATTTTTCTTTATAATCACAAATTCCACATTTACCTTTATATTCCATAGTTCTAAGTTTATTTAAAATCGGATCATTAAGCCATATCTCATTAAAAGGCTTTTCTCGAACATTACCTAAAGGAATATCAAGATAAGCACATGGCTGCACATCTCCTCTAGGACTTACTATGCAGTAGCTTATTCCTGCCAAACACCCGCGGCTAAAGCGAAGGGGAATTCCTTTTCTGTCCGCAATCCTTATAAACTGCGGGGCACAGGTAGGTTTAATTTCAATATCAAACTTTTTCTGCATCTCCATAAGCAGATTAATAGTTTTTTCATACTGAACTACCCGCAGGGCTTCTTCCTCTATATCAACTGCCCGTCCAGTAGGAACCAGAAAAAATACATGATAAGCCACAGCTCCTATTTCACAGGCAAAATCTGCAATTTTTTCAATTTCATTTGCATTCCAGTCCATAACCGTAGTATGTATCTGAAAAAGAACCCCTGCCTTCTTCAAATTTTTCATACCTTCAACTGTTAGATTAAAAGCATTTTCAAGTTTGCGAAAACGGTCATTTTTTTCCGGATTAAGGCTGTCTAAACTTACTCCAGCCGCCATAAAACCTGCTTTCTTTATTTTTTCGGCTACCTCAGAAGTAATCAAAGTTCCATTAGTGCCTAAAACAGGTCTTAACCCCTGCTTTGATGCATAAGAACCTAATTCAAATATATCCGGACGCATAAGAGGCTCCCCGCCGCTGAAAATCATTATCTTAAAACCGGCCTTTTTTATTTCATCAATAAGCTTTTTACCTTCTTCTGTGGAAAGTTCCTCATCCAGCTTATATCCTGCATCCCGGTAACAATGATCACAAAACATATTGCATTGATTGGTAGTATTCCAAGAAACCAGCATATTTTCACATCCCAACCTGTCTTAACTCGAATTTCTTAATACTGCAAAATCCTTGCCATATCTTTGGCCGCGTAAGTTATTATAAGGTCAGCACCCGCCCGCTTAATTGAAGTCATTACTTCCATCATTACCCGCTCTTCATCAAGCCAGCCGTTAAAGGCTGCTGCCTTTATCATGGCATACTCCCCGCTTACATTATAGGCAGCAGTAGGCATACCAAAGTTTTCCTTAACTGCTTTTATAACATCCAAATAGGCTAAAGCAGGTTTTACCATAACAATATCGGCTCCCTCTTCAATATCCAGAAATACCTCCCGCAAAGCCTCCCGTCCATTAGCCGGATCCATCTGATAAGTTTTGCGGTCGCCAAACTTGGGAGCAGACTCAGCTGCTTCCCGAAAAGGTCCGTAAAAAGCAGAACAGAACTTGGCAGCATATGACATTATAGGAATATTTTCATATCCTTCCTCGTCAAGCCTTTTTCTTATATAACCGATTCTTCCGTCCATCATATCGGAAGGAGCTACCATATCACATCCTGCCCTAACATGGGATAAGGCTTCCATGAATAAAAATTCCAGAGTGGCATCATTATCTATCCTTCCCTTTTCATCTAAAATGCCACAATGGCCGTGATCAGTATATTCACATAAGCACACATCAGTAATCACATACATTTCCGGATATAAATCTTTTATGTATTTTACTGCCTCCTGAACCACGCCGTTATCCTGATAGCCAGAGGTGCCTGAACTATCCTTGTATTCAGGTATCCCAAATAAAAGCACGGATTTTATCCCCAGACTCACCAGTTCATCAATCTCATCTTTAAGCATGTCCTTAGAAAGCTGATATACTCCTGGCATAGACTTAACCGGCTGTTTCCTTCCTTCACCATAAATTATGAACAGAGGATAGATAAAATCATCTACCGTTAAAACTGTTTCCCGGACCATACGACGTATAGCTTCATTCTGCCTTAACCTGCGCATACGGTGAATTGGAAATGTCATACTTAAATCTCCCCTTTTCTTTCTTCCTCAATGAGATAACAGGCAGGATCTTCTGCCCAGATATCTCCGTAAACCTCCCTTGCCCTTATACGACAACCACCGCATAATGATTTATAAGTGCAAATTCCGCATTTGCCCTTAACATGTTTTTCTTTTTCTCTCAGTTTCATCAAAAGTTCGTCATCTGAATTCCATACCCGGCTAAAAGGCTTTTCTCTCACATTCCCTATGGTATAGTCCTGCCAGAACTGGCAGGGATGCACATTTCCAGAAGCATCCACATTGGCAAACTTGGTGCCTGCTGAACACCCACCGTGCATATTGAGAAGCTTGATTATTTCATCAGCTCTTCCCGGCTCCTTTTGCCTTATATGATTAAGCAAAAATATGCCATCAGCATGGTTATCTGTAGTTAATATTTCAACTTCTACTCCTTTTTGGAAAAGCTCCACAGTCTTGCTGATTATAAAGTTTAAAATCTCACGCTTTTCCTGAGTTGAAGTATCCATATCTGCCATACTCTTTCCACGGCCAGCATATACCAGGTGATACATGCAAAAACGGGGAATCTTTTCTCTCTCAACCAACTCCAAAATCACCGGTAAATCAGCCATATTGTATTTATTTACAGTAAAACGAATACCCGTTTTAATTCCATTATCAAGACAGGCTCTTATTCCTTCTAAAGCCTTCTTAAAAGCCCCTTTCTGATTTCTAAACTCATCATGGGTTTCTTCTACGCCATCAATGCTTATTCCTACATACTGAAAACCGGATTCCCTGATTTTTTTTGCCTTAGCATCATCAATTAAAGTTCCATTGCTGGAAATAACCGGCCTTAGTCCTTTCTCAGCTGCCAGTTTTCCCAACTCAAAAATATCATCTCTTAAAAGAGGTTCCCCGCCGGAAAACAACAATACCGGAACCTGCATTTTTCCCAAATCGCTTATAAATTCTCGTGCTTCCTCAGTAGTCAGCTCGTTTTTATACCGTCTATCTTCTGCATCAATATAGCAGTGTTTACAAAAGAGGTTGCAGCGGTTTGTCATATTCCAGACTACCAGAGGACGATTTATTTCGGAAAATTGCAGCAAATTGGCAGGGACTTTTCCCTCCTCATTGTGTTTCATTACCTCTGATACAGTAGCTGTGCCACAAAGCAGTTTTGTACATCCTATCATGTAAATTCCCTCCCGCCCCTTTACACATTTTCTGCCGCTATTATCGCATCGAGTAATCCATCTATGGTATATTCCTTAGCCACCAAATCAACTCTAAAACCTTCCTTTTCAGCCGTTTCTGCTGTAATAGGTCCTATACAGGCTATCTTAACCTTACCGCTTATGCCTTTAATATTTTCTCGTCCTAATATTTTTACAAAATTGCTTACCGTAGAAGAACTGGTAAATGTAATATAATCAACCATACCTTTGAGAATTTTTTCCTTATTCTCTGCACTTACGCTGCTCATCGGCACAGCTTCATACAGATATATCTCATTAACATGAGCCCCCCACCTCCGCAAGGTTTCAGGAAGTAGGCTCCTTGCTCCTTTTGCTCTAGGAAGTAAAACCCACTGTCCTCTTTTTATTTTAGATTCTAACATGGCTAAAATCCCTTCTGCCCGGTATTCATCGGGCAAAGCTTCTGCTTTCAATCCTCTATCTTCTAATTTTTCTCTGGTAGCAGGACCTATCGCGCAGAGATTTATCCCTTTTAAATCCCTTATATCAATTCCGCACTTTTTCATCCGTTCAAAAAATATCTGGACAGCATTAACACTGGTGAATATAATCCAATCATAATGTTCAATATTGCACAGTGCATTATCGAGGAGATGTAAATCAGATAAAGGACTGATGGAAATAGTAGGAAATTCTATGGCTTCTCCACCTAAAGCACAAATTTTATCAGCTAAAAGACTGGCCTGAGCCCTGGCTCTAGTCACCACAATCTTTTTACCCCATAAAGGCTTATTTTCCAGCCACTTAAGCTGTTCTCTTAAGGTTACAACTTCACCCACCACAATTACAGCAGGAGGTTTAAAGGCTTTTTGTTTTACTTTATCGGCTATATCCGCTAATGTTCCTGTTAACACCTCTTGCCCCGGCAAAGTCCCCCATCTTATAAGAGCAACCGGAGTATCAGGGCTTCTCCCGTTAGTAACCAAATGATGACATATAAATTCCAGATTTTCTATTCCCATTAAGAAAACAAGGGTACCAGCCCCGGTAGCTATATGCTCCCATTTTATTGAACTTTCCTTTTTATCTGGTTTTTCATGTCCGGTAATAATCGCCAAAGTAGAAGTGGCATCCCGGTGGGTTACAGGAATTCCTGCATAGGCAGGAACAGCTATTGCTGAAGTAATTCCTGGAATTACTTCAAAATCAAATCCATGCTCTCTTATGTATAAAGCCTCTTCTCCACCCCTGCCAAAAAGAAACGGATCTCCTCCCTTCAGGCGGACTACAATCTTCCCCTCAGCTGCCTTTTCTACAAGAAGTCGGTTGATCTCTTCCTGCGGCATGGTATGCTGATTGGAAGCCTTCCCAACATAAATAAACTCTGCTTCAGGATTAGCTAAAGCCAGTATTTTTTCACTCACCAGGCGATCATAAATTACTACTTCTGCTTTTTTTAAGACCTGTTCACCTTTACGCGTAAAAAGTCCTGGATCTCCTGGACCGGCTCCTACCAAATAAACAAAGCCTTTTTTACTCATAACCTCTTCCCCTGCCGTTTTATCTCTTTTAGTATCTTTTGTCCGCCATCTTTAAGCAGTTTTTCGGCCAAACTTATGCCGATTATTTCAGCATCCTCCACCTTGCCAGTAAATTTGTCCCTATAAAGCATGCTGCCATCTAAAGAAGCCATCAACCCTTCCAAAACCAATTTTCCATCTTTAATCTGGGCTAAAGCTGCCACCGGCATTTGGCATCCTCCTTCTAAAGTGCGTAAAAAAGCACGCTCAGCAAAGGTAGCTGCCATAGTTTCCTCATGATTAATGCGGGCTGCCATATTTAAAATATTTTTATCATCACTTCTGCACTCAACAGCAATGGCTCCCTGCCCTACCGCCGGCAACATCAGTTCATAAGGCAAATAATCACTGATATAAGTTTCCATCCCTAACCTTTTTACTCCGGCATAAGCCACGATTATAGCATCTAAATCGTTTTCAATCATTTTCTTTATCCTGGTCTCCACATTTCCTCTAATATCAACCACATTTATATCTGGCCTTATTGCCTTCAGCTGGGCAGTTCTTCTCAGACTTGAAGTCCCTACAACTGCCCCCTGTGGCAAATTATTAAATTTATACCTTTTAGCAGATATTAAAACATCCCTTGGTTCTTCTCTCTTCAAAACTGCACCTATAACCAGCCCTTTTTCTAAAACCGTGGGCATATCTTTCATGCTGTGAACAGCCATATCAATATTGCCATTTATCAGTTCTTTTTCAATCTCTTTGGTAAAAAGACCTTTATCCCCTATTTTAGATAAGGCAACATCTAAAATCTTATCACCTTTAGTTCTTATAGTCCGAATTTCTATATTAATGCCGGGGAATTCTTCATTAATACAGGTCGCTGCATATTTTGCCTGCCAAACCGCCAGCTGACTTCCCCTAGTCCCTAATCTCAAAACCGACATATTTATCCTGCTCCTCTTCATCGACTTCAAGGGCGAATAATTTTTTGGTTAACTCGGCATACATATGCCCTTGATTGCCTAATGCCATTTCTTTCAGATTAATGATAGGAAAATGCAAAAGCTGATTTACTATGGAATTGGCCATTGAAACAATAACCTTCATTTCCCTTTCAGATAAATTCCCCAACCTATTAAATGCACGGCCAAGTTCTTTCTGCTTGATTTCTTCCCCCCGATTGCGAAGTGCTTTTATGACAGGAACCACATAAAGGCATGATAACCATTCATTAAACTGTTCAATTTCTTCATCTATAATTTTCTGAGCTTTTCGGGCAGCTTTCTGCCGCATAAGGTAACTTGTATCCACCACATTCTGTAAATCATCAATATCGTAAACAAATACCCCATTTATATCTTTAAGTAAAGGATCAATATCGCGCGGAACCGCAATATCAATCATGATTATCTTTCTGCCGTCTCTCTTTTTCAAGGCATTGGAACAATTATCCCATCTTATAACATAATGATTGGCTGAAGTACAACTGATAATAATATCAGAAACAAGTAGATATTTTTCCATCTCATCAAACTTTACAGCCTTACCTTTAAACCTTTCGGCCAATTCTAAAGCTTTATCATAAGAACGGTTAGAAACTATTACTGAGCTGGCACCATTTTGTACTAAATATTCCGTAGCCAATTTGCTCATCTCTCCAGCCCCTATAACCATTACGGTTTTATCAGTCAAAGACCCCAGAATATTACGGGCCAGTTCTACCGCCGCATAACTTACCGACACCGGATGTTGATCAATCATAGTTTCTGTTCGAACCCTTTTGCCTACATATATAGCTTTTTGAAAAAGGGTATTCAAAACCCCTTCAGTAACTCCTAAATCTCTGGCTTTTTGGTATGCATCCTTAACCTGCCCGATAATCTGGGTCTCCCCTAAGACCATAGAATCTAAACCTGAAGCTACCTTAAACAAGTGATAAATAGCATCATGGCAACTGGGTTGATATAAATAAGGAGAGATTTCTTCATATTTTATCTGCATATAATCCTCAAAAAAAGATTTGATAGCCCCCTTGCTTTTTTCTATATCACGCGTTGTAATATATATTTCGGTGCGGTTACAGGTAGAAAGTATTACTGTCCCTTCAATCCCATCACATTTCGTTAAAAAATCGTATGCTTCATCAACCCCCCTGCCATTTAAAGCCAGTTTTTCCCTTATCTCTACAGGAGCCGTCCGATAACTCAATCCTGTAAGTAGGATATACATTCTTCCACCCTCTCCCTTACCTTCTTATATTCCCCCGCCTTCAACCAATTCAAAATATCATCGTCAATCAATTTATTAAAAATCTCTTCGCGTTCAGAAATATCAGCAACTTTACTTTTTATCTCTTTTCTCAATTCCCCCAGTAAATCTACATACCAGCCGTACCCAGACGGTATAATTTCTTCTAATTCCTTTCTCAGCTTCTTGGCAAAAAGCGGACTTTTTCCTTCCGTTGAAATAGCTATGGCCAAAGAATTTCTCCTTACAATTGAAGGAACATAAAAATCACAGTTGGGAGGATCATCTACTGCATTTATTAAAATCCCCTGTTCACGGCAAAGCCCTGCTATTTCATAATTAAGATTATTATCATTAGTAGCGGCAAAAACCATAAATATGCCATTTAAATCTTTTATTTCAAATTTTCGCAAATGCAAAGCAATAAGCCCATCTTCTGCCCATTTTTTCAAGTTTTCCGTAACCTCAGGACTTACAACCGTAATAGCCGCACCATATTCGAAAAGATTGGCAGCTTTACGCTCTGCTACCTTTCCTCCCCCAACAATTAAACAATTCTTGCCTTCAAGATTAACAAAAACAGGAAACAGATGTGCCATTTTAACCCCTTTTAATCAATATTTTTAAAAAAAAAGGCCTGCTCTCAGACCTATTTTTCTCTCTTTTCTTCCAGTTCTTTAAAGTCTTCTTCTTTTGCCTTGCGGAAATTTTGCAGTGCTTTTCCTAAAGATTGTCCCACCTGGGGCAGTTTCCCGGGGCCTACAATAATAAGCACGATCAGCAATATAAGCACCAATTCCCATGGTCCAAAATTTCCAATCAAACCCAACATATAACTTCCCCCCCCTCTTCCACTACAGTTCTGTTAACTTAAATCATATTTGCAATCGTAGAACCCCAGTGTTTATGCTGTTGGTGTAAGTTACCAGCTTCACCCCCAAACATAAACAAAGGAGGTTCTACGAAAATGGGTAACTTATCCTGTCCTAAGTGTTCAAGTAATTCTCTTTGGAAATACGGCCGCGATTATAAAGGTCGTCAAAAATATTGCTGTAAAAAATGCCGTACTCAATTTGTCCCTGAAGCAAATCGACATAAACACCTTAACATTAAATGCTCTTGGTGTGGCTGTGCTATGGAAGTCTACAAACGCCGTAAGTTCTACACCCGTTA
>NZ_JACDOH010000008.1 GCF_017656155.1 Thermosyntropha sp.
TAACTGACAAGGGCGTAATTGATGCCAATAATTACTGTGTAATTCCGACTATTAAGGAGTAAAGTTAGAGCGGGAAATTATAAAGCGAAAGGAGCAGATGTAAAGTGAAAAAGAGCTATCATGAGAGATTTGAAGTAATCAACCTTTCCCAGGAAATCTATGAAGGCATGCCGGTATTTGGTATGCACCAGAAGACCTTCTTCATGCTCAATCAGACCCATGAGCAGAACATGAAGGATACCGGTTCAAAAACATTAGGTTTTGCAGCCCGCAATATGCTGATAAGCGAACATGGACCGACCCATTCTGATGCAGTGTGGGAATACAATCCGGAAGGGCCGACCATTGAAAAAATGCCTTTAGAATACTTCTGGGGAGATGCCATCTGTGTAGACTTAAGCCATATTCGTTATCCTGACTACATCGAAGTAGAAGACTTAAAAGCAGCTTTAGAAAAACACGGTCTTGAAATAAGAAAAGGCGACATCTTCCTCATGTACACCGGACATTATGACAGAACTTATCCGGACAAAGACTACGGCGGACCGAAGAGCAAACATACCGGATTATCTTATGCAGCAGCTGAATGGCTGGCAGAGCAGGGAGTAGTAAACATCGGGGTAGATGCACCTGCTATCGACTTAACTCCTGATGATTTAGATTTCTCCGGACACTGGGTATGCGGCAAATACGGCATAACCAACACCGAAAACCTCTGCAATTTAGATAAAGTAGTAGGAAAGAGATTCTTATACATCGGACTTCCCTTAAACATCAGAGACGGCAGCGGTTCACCGGTTCGTGCAGTAGCATTTATTGAAAAAGAAGATTAAAAGAAAAAAAGGATTAAGGCTTAAAGCCTTAATCCTTACTAT
This sequence comes from Thermosyntropha sp., assembly GCF_017656155.1. Taxonomy (GTDB): domain Bacteria; phylum Bacillota; class Syntrophomonadia; order Syntrophomonadales; family Syntrophomonadaceae; genus Thermosyntropha. The sequence goes on from NZ_JACDOH010000008.1 coordinate 876, forward strand.
AAAAAAACAAGGAGGAGACCAGAATTGAAGAAGTACATTCATGCAGTGCCGAACTTCAGTGAAGGAAGACGGACTGAAGTAATCGAAGCAATAGTAGCACCATTAAAAGGAGTACCGGGAGTAAAACTTATAGACTACTATCCGGATTATGACTTTAACAGGACAGTAGTAGAAGTAATAGGGGAACCTGAACCATTAAAAGAAGCTCTTTTACAGATGGCAGGGAAAGCATATGAACTTATAAACATGGAAGAACAGAGTGGAAGCCATCCGCGCATAGGAGCTCAGGACACCATTCCCATCTTCCCGTTAGCTAACATAACCTTAGAAGAATGTGTTCAGTTGGCAGAAGAAATCGGGCAGGAGATATACAATCGTTATAAGGTGCCGGTATATTTCAGCGGAGAAAATGCCCGCAATGAACAGAGAAAAGACCTGGCATTTATAAGAAAAGGGCAGTATGAAGGGTTGAAAGAAGTAGCCCATACACCTGAGAGAGCTCCGGATATTGGACCTGCAGCACTGCATCCGACCGCAGGAGCAACCATAGTAAGTGCAGCCACAAGAGGGCTTACTGCAGTAAACATAATCTTAAACACCAATAATTTAGAAATAGCCAAGAAGATAGCCAAGATGATGAGAGGACCGTCCGGAGGATTTTCAACTGTTCGTGCAGTAGGATTCCGTTTGGAAGACAGAAATCAGGTAGCAGTATCCATGAACATGTTTGATACAGACAACACCCCGATATACAGGGCATTGGAAGTAGTAAAATTTGAAGCGGCCAGATACGGCCTTCAGGTAGTAGGAACCCAGATAGTAGGAACAGTTCATTTAGATGCACTGCTTAATTGTGTAGAATATTACCTCCAGCTGGTTGACTGGGATAGAAAACAGATTATTGAAAATCATCTCATTGGACTGTAAGGAGGAAGAGGAATGTTAGTTGAAATGAAAGTAAAGGATTTTATTGCTGAGCTCGCATCAGATTCTCCCGCTCCTGGCGGCGGAAGTGTATCGGCAGTATCTGGTGCTTTAGCTGCTGGGTTGGTAGCTATGGTATGTCGTTTAACTATCGGCAAAAAAGGCTATGAAGAAGTGCAGAGTGAAATGGAACAGGCTTTAGCTAAAGCTGAAGCTCTTCATCAAAAGCTGACCCAGTTGGTTGATGATGATACTAATGCTTTTAACGAAGTAATGGCTGCTTTTAAAATGCCTAAAGAAACTGACGAAGAAAAAGAAGCTAGAAGAGCCGCTATTCAGGAAGCTTATAAAAAAGCTGCAGATGTTCCTTTTAATATTGCAAAAACCTGTTTGGACGTTTTAACTCTAGCTGAGAGCATTGTTGATAAAGCTAATACCAATGCCATCAGTGATGTTGGAGTAGCTTCTTTGGCAGCTCATACTGGTTTAGAAGGTGCGGTTATGAATGTAAAAATAAACCTGCCTTCTATTAAAGATGAAGCTTATGTAAACAATAGAAAGAAAGAAATCGAGGAATTTTTAAAGCAAGGTAACGCGAGCAAGGAAAAAATTTATCAGGCCGTATGTAAAATGTTAGAAGCTTAGAATTTTTTTCGGACGGAACGGTTTAATTTGAACGGACTTTAAAACTTTATAGCTTCGGATGACAGAGGCGAGAGAGTTAAGGAATATTTATTATTCCTTACACCGAAGGAGCAAGCTGGCATACCGAATCCAGTATCCAGTGAAACTCTCAGGTTTCAGTATCGTCTCTGGACGAAACTCTGGGAAGTCGTAAGACACCGAAGGTGCAAGCCTTTTAAATAAGGCGAATCTCTCAGGTCAAGGAACAGAGGACAAGGATCACCTGAAGTCTTCTGTTCTTTTTTTAAGTTAATTCTGGAGGATAAAGGAATGCGTCAGGATGAGCTTTTAATAATAACTAACAATCCACTGGTTAAAAATATAGATAGGTATGAAATCTGCTGGATAGATGGAAACCCGGAAGAAGTTTATTATAAAACCTTAAATTTTATAGGTTTAGGACATAAACTGCTTTCCCATCCTCTAGCAGGAAGTATTAAACCAAATCAGAATCCTTATCGTTCAATCGTTGTTACTAAAAATAGTGTGGGAGCGGCAGATGAGGATTTGAAAATTATAAATCAGTGTTTAGAAAAGGTTGAAAATATGGCTTTAGAAGCAACTCGTCCTGACCTTAAAGTAAACTATGCTGAAGATTTTCAGCTGGTTGATAAAGAACTTTTGCTTAATGCTTTAGCTTCATTACTTGAAAGGTAGGTGACTTTAAGTGGAAAATGTCTATGATCTTCTGATTTTAGGCGGTGGTCCCGCCGGGCTTTCCGCTGCTATGTATGGCGCAAGAGGGCGTTTAAAAACTGCAATAATTGAAAAAGGAAGGGCAGGCGGACAGGCTGCCACCACTTCCGAATTGGAAAATTATCCGGGATTTGGCCGGGGAACTACCGGACCGGGTCTCACCGAAGCTATGCTCAATCATGCTTTAGATTTTGGAGCTGAATTGATAAAGGACACCATAGTTTCTTTAGACCTTAAATCGAATCCTAAAAAAGTGGTAGGCAGAAAAGGTGAATACTACGGCAAGGCAGTTATCTATGCCTTAGGTGCGGTTCCCAGAATGATTAATGTTCCTGGGGAAGGCAAACTCAGAGGAAAAGGCGTCAGCTACTGTGCTACCTGTGATGCCGACCTTTTTGAAGAGCTAGATGTAGTAGTAGTCGGCAGTGGAGATGCAGCAGTTGAAGAAGCTGAATATCTTACTAAATTTGCCGAAACTGTAACTGTTATCGTAATCCATGACGAAGGTAAGGTAGATGCCAACAAGGTATCAGCAGAAAGAGCCTTCAAGAATCCCAAAATCAAATGGATCTGGAACTCAACCGTAAAATCGATCAATGGTGATGAACTGGTAGAAAGCGTAACCTTAAAGAACATCAAGACCGGTGAAGAAACCGTATATCCGACTAATGGAGTATTTATCTTCATCGGAACCCAGCCGATGAGTGATTTGGTAAAAGATCAGCTTGAGCTTAATCCCCAAGGCTATATCATCACCGATGAAAAAATGGCAACCAATATAGAAGGGGTATTTGCGGCTGGAGATGTCCGGGCAAAATATTTAAGACAGGTAGTAACTGCAGCAGCAGATGGAGCAATAGCAGCAGTAGCAGCTGAAAAATATGTGCAGGAAACTGACCTGTGGGAAAATGAGGTATTAAAAGCTGAAAAACCGGTATTAGTAGCATACTACAATCCTACTGATATGGAAGGAACCGAAAAAGTAGGTATAGTAGACCAGTTTGTCCGTGAAAACAGCGACAAACTGTCACTGGTAAAGGTAGATGCTACCCGGAATGAGCTGGTAGAAAGGCGTTATGGAATAGATAAGAGCAAACTGCCTTTAGTGCACCTCTTTGTAAATGGCGAAATAAAGGCAGAGACTTATGATTTAAGCTTGGAAAGCTTAAAAGCTATAACCAATTTATAAAAAAAAGGAGGTAAGAAATGATGAGTGCAAAGCTTTTAGAAGTCGATAAGGACAACTTTGAACAGGAAGTTCTCAATGCAGAAGGGGTTGTCATGGTGGACTGGTGGGGCCCTAAGTGTGAAAAATGCTTAGAGCTCATGCCGTATGTAGAAGAACTTGCTGAAAAATACCAGGGTAAGATGAAATTCTGTTCCTGCAATACCCAAGGCAACAGAAGACTGGCAATAAGCCAGAAGGTATTAGGCCTGCCGGCTATGCTCTTTTATAAAAATGGTGAAAAAGTAGATGAGCTTTCCGGTCAGGATATTACCCCGGAGGATATAGAAGAAAAGATTAAAAAGTATGTTGAATAGTCTGGAGGGATAAAGATGCGATTGGAACTTGGCAATATCTATGTCAAGGATGTACAGTTCGGGGCTAAAACCGAATTTAAAGATGGAATAGTATATGTCAACAAAGAAGAATTAATTAAAGAATTACAGGATGAACGTCTTTCTAAAATTGATGTTGACATAGTACGTCCTGGTGATTCGGTAAGAATTTGCCCTGTAAAGGATGTCCTAGAGCCAAGGGTTAAAGTATCCGGTAACGGACAGGTTTTTCCTGGATTCTTTGGCAATGCTGAAGTAGTAGGTTCCGGAAGAACTCATGTTTTAAAGGGTATGACAGTTTTAACCGTAGGTAAAATTGTTGGCTTCCAGGAAGGAATAATTGACATGACTGGACCTGGTGCCGATTATACGCCTTTTTCCAAAACAATAAACCTGGTTATATTAGCAGATAAAGTTGAAGGGCTTAAACAGCATGAACATGAAGCAGCTGTAAGAATGGCAGGATTAAAGGCTACCCGTTATATTGCTGAAGTAGCAAGAAATGTTGAGCCTGATGAAATCAAAGTATATGAAACTAAGCCTTTAGCTCAACAATTGAATGAATATCCCGAACTTCCTAAAGTTGCTTATGTTTATATGCTGCAGAGCCAGGGATTAATGCATGATACTTACCTTTATGGTGTAGATGCAAAACAGATTTTACCTACTTTTATTTATCCGACTGAAGTTATGGATGGAGCAATAATAAGCGGTAACTGTGTTTCATCATGTGATAAGAATACCACTTTCCATCACATGAATAACCCGATTATCTATGACCTTTATGAAAGACATGGGAAAGACTATAACTTTGTTGGGGTTATCTGCACCAATGAAAATGTTACTCTCTTAGACAAAGAACGCAGCTCTAACTTTACCGCCAAATTGGTTGAATTTTTAGGTGTTGATGGAGTAATCATCAGCGAAGAAGGATTTGGCAATCCGGATGCTGACCTTATTATGAACTGCCGCAAGATTTCAGCTTTAGGAGTTAAGACTGTTTGTGTAACTGACGAATATGCCGGAAGGGACGGTGCTTCTCAATCTCTTGCCGATTCACATCCTTCAGCTGATGCAGTGGTAAGCGGCGGGAACGCTAACGAAGTAATTACTCTTCCTAAATTAGACAGAGTAATTGGTTATATAGATGCAGTCAATGTAATTGCAGGCGGATTTGACGGATCATTAGCTGAAGATGGTTCTATAACTGTTGAAATTCAGGCCATTACTGGTGCAACCAATGAGTTAGGTTATAACAAAATGGGTGCTTTAGGATTCTAATAAAAAAAGAGTTGAAGGAAGGAGTGTTTTAAATGGACAAAAGCTTTTTTGAGAATAAAAAAATCTGTATATTAGGAGACCGTGACGGTATTCCCGGTCCGGCAATAGCTGCTTGCATGGAAACTATCGGAGGAGAAATCATCTTTACCAGCACCGAATGCTTCGTCTGAACTGCAGCCGGGGCCATGGACATGGCCAATCAGGCTCGCATAAAAGAAACTGCTGAAAAATACGGCAATGAAAATGTTGTAGTAGTGATAGGTGCTGCTGAACCTGAATCAGCCGGATTAACTGCTGAAACAGTAATGGTAGGAGATCCCACTATGGCTGGTCCCTTAACCAATGTGGCACTTAAGTTAAAGGTATTCCATATTTTTGAACTTAAAGACCTCATCGATCCTGCTGTATATGATGAACAACTCAGCATGATGGAAATGGTTTTAGATGTAGATGCTTTATGTGAAGAAATGGAAAATATAAGAAAAGAATGTGGATGCTAATCGGTTAAGAGAAGGAGTTGAAACAGAATGGCAGAGATTAGGGTAGTCCATTATTTGAACCAGTTTTTTGGTCAAATAGGTGGAGAAGAAAAAGCTGATATAGCTCCCTTGAAACAGGATGGACCGGTAGGACCGGGAACTGCACTTCAGCAGGCTTTAGATGAAGATATGAAAATTGTAGGAACCGTAATCTGCGGTGACTCCTATTTCAATGAAAATACTGAAACTGCTTTAAATAAAATAATTGAAATGATTAAAAGCTATAATCCAGATATAGTAATTGCAGGTCCTGGCTTCAACGCCGGCCGTTATGGAATGGCTTGCGGAACTGTATGTAAAGCAGTTCAAGAAAGGCTTAATATTCCGGCTTTAACCGGATTATATGAAGAAAATCCCGGTACTGATATGTTTAAAAAAGATATTTATATCATAAAGACCGGTAATTCCGCTGCTCAGATGCGTAAAGCAGTTCCCGCCATGGCAAAACTGGCAGTTAAACTGGCTAAAGGCTTGCCGGTAGGTTCGCCGGATGAAGAAGGATATTTTGCCAAAGGAATTCGCAAAAATGTATTCCATGAAAAAAGAGGTTCTGCCCGTGCAGTCGATATGCTGGTTGCTAAACTTAAAGGCGAACCTTTCAAAACTGAATATCCTATGCCTATATTTGACCGGGTTACTCCGCGTCCGGGAGTTAAAGATCTAAGCAAAGCTAAAATTGCTCTGGTTACTTCCGGCGGTATTGTTCCCAAAGGAAACCCGGACAGAATCGAATCTTCCAGTGCTTCTAAATATGGCAAATATGATATTACCGGGGTATATGACCTTACTGAAGAGACTTATGAAACTGCCCATGGCGGATATGACCCGGTTTATGCAAATCAAGACGCCGACCGGGTTCTGCCAGTAGATGTCCTGAGAGAAATGGAAAAAGAAGGTATCATTGGCAGTCTACACAATGTTTTCTATACTACAGTTGGAAATGGTACCTCTGTTGCCAACTCCAAAAAATTTGCTCATGAGATTGGCCTAGAACTTAAAGAAGCTGGAGTAGATGCAATTATACTTACATCTACCTGAGGTACCTGTACACGTTGCGGTGCAACGATGATAAAAGAGCTGGAAGATGTAGCTGATGTTCCTGCTGTTCATATTTGTACAGTAGTTCCGATTTCCAAGACGGTTGGAGCGAACCGAATTGTTCCGGCTATAGCAATTCCGCATCCGTTGGGAGATCCTAAGATGAGTCCGGAAGAAGAAAAAGCTCTACGGAGACAGATTGTAGAAAAAGCCCTCAAAGCTTTGACTACTGATGTTGAAGAACAGACTGTTTTCTAAATTATAGAGGTTAAGCCTCGAATTTGAGGCTTAACCTCTGATTTAACAAACAAAGGAGGTAAGGAGATTGACTTATCCAGTAATAAAAGCAGCAGCTTATGTTCTGGTACATGCTCCCAATATCCTTTTAGAGCATGGAACCACCATTACCACAGAAAGACTTTTAAATCCCGACTCCGAATACCTTAAAGTCCTACCTAAATATTTAAGAAGCTTCGATGATGCAGTAAATTATGCTCCCAACCAGGTATATATCGGCAACATGAAACCTGAAGAATTAAGAGGATATCCCACCCCCTGGTATGCCAATCCTGTGTCTGGTAGCAGAGACGGGAAATATGGTGAAATCATGCCTGAAGATGAATTCTATGGTCTTTTAAGAATAGTAGACCGTTTTGAGTTAGTAGAACTTAGTCCTGAGTTTGCTTCACAAATCAAGCCCAAAATTGAGGCTAGAAACCTTTTCAGTGCGAAACAGCTTGCCGCATTAGATAAAACCCTTGACTTATCCGAAATAGAAAAAATGGTAGCAAATAATGAAGCAGACGGCTTATACCTTGACGGTAAGCTGGTAGGATGTGTAAGAGCTGCTCATGAGACTGATGAAAATCTTTCTGCCCATGTAGTATTTGAAAACCTGGTATCCAAAGCCTCAGGAGCCTTAGTATTAGCAAATCTTATCAAAAAACACGGTATCAATCCTTTAGATATAGATTATATAATTGAAACTTCCGAAGAAGCCATAGGAGATATGAACCAGAGAGGCGGCGGCAACTTGGCCAAAGCTATTGGGGAAGTATGTGACTGTTTGAATGCTACCGGATCTGATGTCCGAGGATTCTGTGCCGGACCTGCCCATGGGATAATACATGCCTGTGCAATGGTAAAAGCAGGGGTATTCAAAAATGTAGTAGTCTTGGCAGGGGGATCTTCAGCAAAATTAGGAATGAACAGCCGCGACCATGTTAAAAAAGATATGCCTGCGCTGGAAGATATGGTAGGAGGCTATGCTATATTAATAAGTGAAAATGATGGAGTAAGTCCAGTAGTAAGAACAGATATAGTAGGAAAACACAAAATTGCATCTGGATCATCTCCACAGGCAGTAATACAAGCAATAGTAGCAGATCCGTTAGAAGAAAACGGGCTTAAAATAACTGATATAGATGTATTTGCCCCTGAGCTGCAAAATCCGGAGCTTACTGTACCGGCTGGAGCAGGAGATGTTCCGATGGCCAACTACAAAATGATAGGAGCAATGGCAGTTAAAAAAGGCGAAATAGATAAAAAAGACCTGATGATGTTTGCAGAAAAACATGGGGTGCCTGGATTTGCACCTACCCAGGGACATATACCATCAGGGGTACCGCTTGTTGGGCATGTAGTAGATGAAATAAAAGAAGGCAAAATGCAAAGAGCGATGATAATTGGAAAGGGCAGCTTGTTCTTGGGCAGAATGACTGACCTGTTTGACGGAATAAGCTTTATAATTGAGAAAAACAGCGGTAAAACCGAAGAAATAAAAGAAGACAGTGAAGCATTAAAGCAGGAAATAAGAGAACTGATAGCAGGAGCAATAAAAGAGGTAGCAGATTCTCTGGCTGGGAGGTGATAAGGGTGACAGAAAGAGCCAGGAAACTAGCCATAGAAGTACTAAATGAAACAGCAGAGATGCTAAAAAGTGGAAAAGGTAGGCCATCGGTAAAAATAGGGCTGACCACCTTTGGAAGCGAAGTAGGAGTAGAAGCATTGGTTGCCGGAGCTAAACTGGCGATGCAGAGGGATTCTGGTATAGAAGTGGTAATAATAGGGCCGTGTTCTGATGACAGCTTGAAATCGTATCCGGCTGAAGATGAAGAAACTGTTCATAAGACATTGGAAAACCTCTTAGACAGTGGAGAAATACATGGAGCGGTAACGATGCATTACCCATTCCCCATTGGAGTATCAACTGTAGGGAAAGTAGTAACTCCGGCGCGTGGAAAGACCATGTACATTGCAACCAGTACCGGAACTAGTGATACCAATCGGGTTCAGGCTATGGTAAAAAATGCAGTATATGGCATAGCAGTAGCTAAAGCAGACGGAATAGAAAACCCGACAGTAGGAATTCTCAATATAGAGGGAGCAAGACAGGTAGAAAGACAGCTTAAGGCTATGCAGGAAAAAGGATACAGCTTCAAATGGGGAGAATCCGCTAGAAGTGATGGTGGACAGGTCTTAAGAGGAAATGATTTAATAATGGGTAGTGTAGATGTGTTGGTAACAGATACCTTAACCGGAAATGTCTTAATGAAAATGTTTAGTGCATACAGCAGTGGAGGCAACTATGAAACTACCGGTTATGGGTATGGCCCAGGTATAGGAAAAGGATTTAACCGTTTAATTCATATACTGTCGCGTGCATCCGGAACCCCGGTAATAGCCAATGCGATAGAGTATTGTGCATCAATGGTAAGAGGTAAATTATTGAAGATAAAAGAAGAAGAAATAGCAAAAGCAGAGAGAGCCGGCTGGATAGTAGAAGCCCCAAAAGCAGAGAAAAAAGCAGAAGAAGAAACAGTAGAAATGCCGCCAGAAAAAGTAGTAGAAAGCCAGATAAGCGGAATTGACATATTAGAAATAGATGATGCGGTAAAGGCATTGTGGAAGAATAAAATTTATGCTTCAAGCGGTATGGGCTGCACCGGTCCGGTAGTATTAGTAGCCAAGGAAGACTATGAAAAAGCTTTAGAAGTTCTTAAAAACAGCGGATTTTTAGGCTAAATGCCTAAAAATAGATAATTTTTTTTAATGAAGGAGGACTGAATAATGAAAAGCGATATTCAAATTGCACAGGAAGCCAAAATGCTTCCCATTGTTGACGTGGCTAAAAAGATAGGCCTTACCGAAGATGATCTTGAACTTTACGGCAAGTACAAAGCTAAAGTTTCTCTTGATGTATGGGAAAGAATCAAAGATAAACCTTGCGGAAAATTGATTCTGGTTACTGCTATCAATCCTACTCCGGCCGGAGAAGGTAAAACAACTACTACAGTAGGTTTAGGACAGGCATTAAATCGTGTAGGCAAGACTGCTATTATTGCTCTTCGCGAGCCTTCCCTTGGACCGAGCTTTGGAGTAAAAGGTGGAGCAGCTGGTGGTGGATATGCACAGGTTGTACCTATGGAAGATATAAACCTCCACTTTACCGGTGATATTCATGCAGTATCTACTGCCAACAATCTTTTAGCTGCTTTAATTGACAATCACCTGCATCAAGGCAATGAGCTTAACATAGATCCGCGTCAGGTTGTATGGCGCAGAGTAGTTGACTTGAATGACAGAGCCCTCAGAAATGTTATTGTAGGATTGGGCGGAAAAGCTAATGGTGTTCCGCGCGAAACCGGGTTTGACATCAGTGTTGCTTCTGAAATTATGGCATGTCTCTGTTTAGCGAAAGATTTGATGGATCTTAAAGAAAGATTTAAGAAAATGGTAGTTGCTTATACCTATGACGGTAAACCGGTAACTGCTGATGATCTGAAGGCTGCTGGTTCTCTGGCTCTGTTAATGAAAGATGCTATAAAACCCAATCTGGTACAAACCTTGGAAAATACCCCGGCTTTTGTCCATGGTGGACCTTTTGCCAACATTGCTCATGGAACTAACAGCTTGATGGCTACCCAGATGGGATTAAGACTTGCTGATTACATGGTAACTGAAGCAGGATTCGGTGCTGACTTAGGTGCTGAAAAATTCTTCAATATTGTATGCCGCTATGGCAACATGAAGCCTGATGCCGTAGTTATAGTTGCAACTATAAGGGCATTAAAGAATCATGGTGGAGTACCTAAAGATAAGTTGGGCGAAGTGAATATGGAAGCCTTGGAAAAAGGCGTTGCCAACTTAGAAAAACAGTTAGAAAATGTTCAGAAATTCGGCTTACCGGTAGTTGTAGCTTTGAATGAATTCCCAACTGATACTCAGGAAGAAATCGACCTCATTGTTAAGAAATGTAATGCCCTGGGTGCAGAAGTAGCTGTATCTCAGGTATGGGCTAAAGGTGGTGCTGGTGGAGAAGAACTGGCACGCAAGGTCATTGCTGCTGCTGAAAAACCCAGCAACTTCAAGTTCCTCTATGATGTAGATATGCCTGTTAAAGCAAAAATTGAAAAGATTGCTACTGAAATTTATGGGGCAAAAGGAGTAGTTTATACTCCGAATGCAAATAAAGTTATTGCTAAAATTGAAGAATTAGGCTACGGCAATCTGCCGATATGCATGGCCAAGACTCAATTCTCACTGTCAGATGATCCGAATCTCAAAGGAAGACCCAGTGGTTTTGAAATCACTATAAGAGATGCAAAAGTATCTGCAGGAGCAGGATTTATTGTAGCTTATGCCGGCGAAATTATGACCATGCCGGGATTAGCAAAAGTTCCTGCTGCTGAAAAGATTGATATTCTGCCGAATGGAGAAATTGTTGGGTTGTTCTAAGAATAAAAAAAGGGGGGATTTAAAATATCCCCCCTTTTTTTTTTTTTGCATAAAACCAAGAAAGTTTCTCTACTTGTATTTTTATTTCACTTTAGTATTTTGATAAACTTCAAAATGGAGATGAAAATAATGCCTAGTTTTTCGCAGTCAGTTCGTTTTGTTAAAGAGATTGAGAAAAAAATAATTGAATGGAATTATAACATTGATTTTAATGAAGCAATTATGCTTTATGAAATCGCGCAAAAAGATGCTGCTTTAATACATAATTTAGCTGATACCATTAAAAAATATCATTTCAAAAATAGTGTCGAACTGTGTTCGATTTTTCCTGCCAAGATAGGATTATGTCCGGAGGATTGTAAGTTTTGTTCACAATCTGTTTATCATGATTGCAAAGTTGAAATTAAAGATATAGCATCAGTTAAAGAAGTTGTAGAATACATTGAGAATATAGTGACCTTTCCTGTCCAAAGGCTTTCACTTGTTACTAGCGGCAGACAGTTAAGCGACTCTGAATTTGAGAAAATTGTAAATATTTATTCATATATTTCAAGAAATTATGATATTTTTTTATGTGCTTCATTAGGATTTCTCAACAGAGAAAGGGCTAAAAAACTTTTGCAGGCAGGGGTAAGAAAATATCATAATAATTTAGAAACATCCAGCAGCTATTTTAGAAATATTTGTTCAACCCATACTCAGAAGCAAAAGTTAGAAACCTTGAAAATTGCAAAGGAGGCGGGACTTGAGGTCTGCAGCGGTGGAATAATTTCGATGGGTGAGGATATGACAGAAAGGATCAGGCTGGCCTTTGAACTCCGGAAGCTAGATGTTGATTCTGTCCCAATCAACATTTTGAATCCTATAAAAGGCACACCTCTTGAAAATATAAAAGTCATAGAAATTGAGGAGATTTTTACTACCCTTGCACTTTTTAGGATTATTCTTCCTGAAAAGACTATAATTCTTGCTGGAGGAAAAGAGAATGCGCTTGGAGATAGGGAGATGGAAGCTTATGAGTGCGGAGTTAATGGTTGTATAATTGGAAATTATCTTACAACTAAAGGAATGGAGATACAGGAGAAGGTAGACATATTAAGCTCCCGGTATCAGATAGCAGCCGGAAGTTAGGAGGTTTATTTAGATGGAAGACAAGTTGTTTACGGTGATAACCTGTATGGAAGAAAGGGATTTTCATAAATTTCTTTATATAGCAACCTTTCGCAGAAGTAAGATAATAATTCCTTTTATATTTTTTATATCTGCATTAATGGCCTTCTTACTTGTATATGGTGAAAAACAGTTCGGTATGGTGAAGTTTTTTATATACTGGATTATACTGGTCTTTATTGCTATTCTTGTAGTGTTTTTCAAGGTTGAAATAAAAAACAGACAAAGAATAAAGACAGATAAAACAGGGGTATTTAATTCTCAGGAAACCCTGGATTTTTACGAGGATTTTTTTGTTAGGGAAAGTTCAGCTTTTGAAGGTGAGTTCAAGATTAAGTATGATCAGCTTTACCAGGTGTTGGAGTCGAAGGATTATTTTATAAACTATTTTAATGTTAATCAGGCATTTTTAATAAGGAAAAAGGATATGGGGACGGAAACAGTTGAAAGATTAAGAAGTTTGTATCGGAGGAAGATGGGAGATAAGTATAAAAGGATTTAGTAATAAAGTTTTCCGATATAAAAAAACCGATTTCAGAATAGAAACTGAAATCGGTTTTTTTAGTTTGGAAGAAATACTTTACCTTTTGTTTAAAATCAGTGAGAGAAGTTCTTCCCGTGTTTGATGTCTAGTTTCGAAAAGTCCTCTTAAAGCTGATGTTACAGTTACAGAGCCGGGTTTTCTTATTCCCCGCATAGTCATGCACATATGTTCCGCTTCGATTACCACTCCTACTCCGTGCGGATTAAGGGTTTCATAAATACAGTCAGCAATTTGGGAAGTAAGCCTTTCTTGAAGTTGAGGTCTTTTAGCATAGGCTTCTGCTACCCGCGCCAATTTACTTATCCCTATGACTTTTCCTCCGCGGGGAATATAAGCAACATGGGCTTTCCCATAGAAAGGAAGAAAATGGTGTTCGCACATTGAGTATAATGGAATATCTTTTACTAAAACCAACTCGTCATGAAACTCGGAAAAAGATACCTGAAGAAATTCCTTAGGTTCACACCATAAACCGGAGAAAATTTCTTCATACATTTTCGCTACCCGTTTGGGCGTATCTTTGAGTCCTTCTCTTTCCGGATCCTCCCCAATCGCTTCTAAAATCATACGGAAAGCCTGTTCGATTTTAGGTTTATCAATCTGTTTATTGATCATTTTAACTCCTCCAGACTTTAGAAGATTAAGTATATTAAATGTCTAAAAAAGTCATTTTATTTTTATTATTTTATTTTTATATAGTTTAGACAATAGTAAACAAAAGTATTTATACTCATGTTTGCATATAAATCAAGTTTAGCACATCTTGTTGGAAAAAGTAATTGGTATGCTGAAAATGGAATATTAAATAATTTTATGAGATGTTGTAAGGCTGTTTATAGTGGGACTTGTTGTTTTAATTATCTGGTAGTTAAAATATTATGTGCCTTGTGCAATACTAAAATAGAGGAGAAAAAAAGTGTTTTATAGAAATCAAATTAATTATTTATATTTTTGGTGGAAAGGAAAGGTTGAGGCTGAGGTTGAGATTAGCAAAGTATTTGGCAGAGGCAGGGATTGCTTCGAGACGCAAGGCAGAAGAGATGATTGCCTTAGGAAGGGTAAAGGTTAATGGCCAATTAATACAAAAACAGGGAGTTAAGATTAATCCGGAAGAAGATGTAGTTGAAGTTGATGACAAAATAGTAAGAAAAACTGGTTCTGATAAAATATACATTTTATTGAACAAGCCTGCAGGTTATATAAGCAGTGTCCATGATCCACAGGGCAGGCCTACGGTAGTTGATCTGATTAAAAATATAAATACCAGGATTTATCCGGTGGGAAGGCTGGATTTTGATACAGAAGGGCTCCTTTTGCTTACCAATGATGGAGAGTTTACCAATCTCATGATTCATCCCCGCTACAAAATAACCAAGAAATATGAAGCATGGGTAAAGGGTAATATAACTGAAGAAGCATTAAATATTTTACGGCGGGGGGTTATTTTAGAAGACGGGATTACTGCTCCAGCTGGAGTAAAGATAGTGAAAAGGAAAAAAGATAAAACTTTATTGGAAATAAAAATTCATGAAGGAAGAAAAAGGCAAATAAAACGCATGTGTGCTGCAGTAGGATACCCGGTTATTAAGCTTAAAAGAACTGCTTTCGCATTTTTAAATCTGGAAGGATTGGATACTGGGGAATATCGCTATTTAACCCTTGATGAAGTAAAGAAATTAAAGCAAATAGCCTTAAATGAAGGAGTTAAATCATGAAACTTATATTTACAGGTGATGGAAAAGGCAAAACCTGCAGTGCAGTAGGTTTGGCTTTAAGAGCATGGGGACAGGGCAAAAAGGTTTTATTTATTTCTTTTTTGAAAGATGCCCTTAGAAGCGGTGAATTTAAAGCTATCAATCTCCTATCCAGTTCTGATTTAGTTTTTTTTTCGTTTGGCCGCAGATGTCCTTATGAGGAAAATGAGGATTGTTGTCCGGGAAAATGTGAATGTATAGTTTTACCTTCAAATATTGAAGAAGATGATTACGATATAATAAATAAAGGATTAGAAATAGCGGAGAAGGAGATATTGTCCGAACTTTGGGATGTAGTAGTATTAGATGAAATAGTGAATGTTTATAACCTTTTTCCACGCTTTAAAATAGATATTATGCGTTTGTTGAAGAATATCCCCGATAAAACTGATATTGTGTTTACTGGGAGAAACTGTCCGCCAGAACTTTTGGATTTAGTTGACTTAGTAAGTGAAATTAAAAACGTAAAGCATCCGTTTAATGAAGGAATTAAAGCTAAAAGAGGAATAGATTACTGAATATATATAAGCTTTGTTATAATAAATTAAAGAACTTTGGTTTTGATTTAATATTTTTCAATAGATAGGCTAATAACGATAGCAACATATAAGCATTTAAAAAGCAGAGATGGGGGTAAATACATGTCGAAAAAGATAAAAATCAGGGTTAGATTTGACTTTCTGGGAAAAGCCAAGCAAGGCAAATTATTTGGAGGCAAAACAAGTGAACAGGTAGCAGAAGAAATAAGGCAAAATAAGGTTTTACTTATGAGAAATGTTCCTGTTCAGGGAATAACCATTGAAGATATTGATATGAGCCAAGAAGTTTATTCGGTCCATGATGAGTTTACTGGTAAAATTTTAGCCTATGCTCCCGTGATTGTAACTTTTTACGCCGATTCTTTGGAAGATGTAATAAAATTTACCATGAAGGAAGAATTTAGAACTATTGAAGTTTTAGAACCGGAAGAGATGGTTTTGTCAAAATTGGAAATGGGAAGGATTTTGCTCAGAATTTCCGAAGAGTTGGCCAACTATAAGGTTTATCTGGAGAGAAAGATAGATAGCTGGAAGTAAGGGTTGAGGAGGGAAATAAATGGGCAGGATTTCTATTGAGGATATAGTGCAGGCAGTAAGAGATCTGCCGGCGCTACCGAGTGTGGTAACTAAAATAATGAAGCTTACGGAAGATCCAAATTCTACTGCTCAGGATATAAATAATGCTTTAAGCCAAGATCAGGCTATGACAGCGAGGGTCTTAAAATTAGCCAATTCTGCTTTTTATGGGTTTCCCAGGCGTATTGCTACAGTAACTGATGCTACTGTGTTTTTGGGATTTAAAACTATTAAGAGTATTGTTATGGCTGCTTCTGTAAGCGATATCCTAAATACTGAGATACCAGGTTATGCTTTAGAACATGGAGAATTATGGAAACATTCCCAGTGTGTAGCTATGGCAGCCAGACATATTGCCCGCAAGGTTAAATTTGCTCAGCTTGATTTGGCATATACCGGCGGACTTTTGCATGATATTGGAAAAGTTATACTTAATAATGCCATGAAAGAAGCCTATCATGAAGTAGTAGCCCGGATAAATGAAAAGAACATAGATTTCATAGAGGCTGAAAATGCTGTATTAGGTTTCAATCATGCCCTGGTAGGGGCTAGGGTGGCAGAAAAATGGAATCTTCCCCCTGAGCTAGTAGATACTATTGCTCATCATCATAATCCGGAGAGGGCGCATGTAAATAATAGGCTTACCTCTATAGTTCACCTGGCTGATGTAGTTTGTGTATCTATGGGAATAGGGATAGGTATTGACGGGATGCTTTATACTGTTTCAGCTGAAGCCTTGAAGATTTTAGGTTTAGACGAAAATGATATTTATGTTATAATTAACGAATTAACAGATATATTTGTGGATGAGCAAAGCTTCATGATTTGACAAATTTCGCTAATTTAATATACGCAGAAAATAAACTGGACTGTGGAAGCAGCAGTTTATTTTTTTATAAATGGAATAATTTTGTATACTTTACACAAAAAACACTGGAAATATATTTTTTTTGATAATATAATTTCTTATTATATATTTTTTTTTTGTTTGAAAAAGGGTGGATTTCTTTTGCAAAGTACCAGAATATTTTCAGGTGGATTTGGTAGCGGAAAAAGCGAAATAGCATTAAATTTTGCTTTACAAAAAAAGAGCGAAGGCAGCGGGGAAGTAATATTAGCAGATTTGGATCTGGTTAATCCTTACTTTGCGTCCCGTGAGGTTAAAGGGGCTTTAAACTCAAGAGGGATAAGGGTGTTGTGTCCGGCGGAAGAGTTATCTTTTGGGGATGTTCCCAACATACCTCCGGAAATTATTGGTATTTTAAAACAAGATAATGATATGATAATTGATTTGGCAGGTGATGAGATAGGGGCAATAGTGTTGGGCTATATTCACGAGTATTTAATCGAAAGGCAGGGTTTTGAATTTTTTCTGGTAATAAATCCTTACCGACCTTTCGCCGGGGATATTGAAAGCATAAAAGAATTAAAGAAATGTCTGGAAAGAGCTTCTGGTTTGAAGTTTACGGCTATTATAAGTAATCCCAATCTGGTAGAAGAGACTACCGCAGATATTATAAAAAAAGGACATGAAAAGGTTGTGCGGTATGCTGACAAATTAAATCTTCCCATAAGGTATTTAACTGTTGAAGAAAGGTTTTATCCTGAACTTGCAGCTTTTTATCCGGATATAATAAAAGGATTAAATCTCAATTTGCGGCCGCAATGGCTCTAGTTTAGCTGGTATAGGGGGAAGTATAATATGGCTAAAGGAAGGGTCAGATTTTATTCTGATCGTTGTAAAGCATGTGAATTATGTATAAAGTTTTGTCCCAAAGGTGCTTTAGGCTTAGATAAAAAGAATATCAATGCTTTAGGATATCATCCGGCTACTGTCGTAGATCCCGAAAGGTGCACAGGTTGCGGAACATGTGCTTTAATGTGCCCGGATCTGGTTATTGAGGTAGAAAGGGAGTGATGGCAGCATGGAAAAGGTTTTAATGAAGGGTAATGAAGCTTTAGCTGAAGGAGCTTTAAGGGCTGGTTGCAAGGCTTATTTTGGCTATCCTATCACTCCGTCCAGCGAAATTGCAGAATATATGGCACGCAAGCTTCCGGACTCGGATGGGGTTTTTTTACAGGCAGAAAGTGAAATTGCTGCGATAAATATGGTATATGGTGCAGCTTCAACTGGAGCCCGCGTCATGACAGCTTCTTCTGGACCGGGGATAAGTTTGAAGCAGGAGGGAATTTCTTATATTGCTGAGGCTGAACTTCCATGTCTTATAATAAATATATCTCGGGGAGGTCCAGGATTAGGAGGCATTCAGCCTGCTCAGTCCGATTATTTTCAGGCTACCCGGGGTGGGGGACACGGTGACTATCATGTTATGGTATTAGCTCCAGCCAGTGTGCAGGAGATGATGGACTTTGCTATTGAAGGTTTTGAACTGGCTGATAAATATCGAATACCGGTTATGATAATGGCAGAAGGAACTTTGGGACAGATGATGGAACCGATTATTTTACGCGAGCCGGTTACAAAATTTTATGATAAACCATGGGCGACTACTGGATGCAAGGGAAGAAAACCTAATGTTATTACAACCCTGCATCTACCGCCGGAAGAATTAGAACAGAGGAATAAACATTTAAAAAATAAATATGATGAAATAAAATCCAAAGAGAAGCGGGCAGAAGCTTTTATGGTAGAGGATGCTGAGTTGGTTTTGGTTGCTTTTGGTCTTATGTCTAGAGTAGCTAAGAAAGCAGTTATTGAAGCCCGCAAAAATGGAATAAAAGCAGGACTTATAAGACCTATAACCCTGTGGCCTTTTCCGGATCAGCACATAATAGAAGCAGCTGAGACAGCTAAAATTTTTGTATCACTGGAGATTAATATGGGACAGATGGTAGAAGATATTAAATTAGCCTTAAATGGCAGAGCTAAAGCTGATTTTTACGGCAGGATAGGTGTTATACCCAATCCGGAAGAGATTACGAAGGTAGTCTTCGGAATTGCAGAAAGGGAGGGGCTGTAATGAAGGTTGTTGCCAAAAGGCCGGAAAGCCTTTATTATAAAAAATTCCATTACTGTCCGGGTTGTACCCACGGCATTATCCACAGGATAATTGCAGAATGTATTGATGAGATGGAGCTGAGGGAAAAAACGATTGGGGTTTGCCCGGTGGGCTGCGGAGTTTTAGCTTATGAGTATTTTAATTGTGATATGCTGGAAGCAGCTCATGGTAGGGCACCTGCCATAGCAACCGGGATAAAGCGCATGCTTCAAGATAATTTTGTTTTTACTTATCAAGGAGATGGAGATTTGGCTTCTATTGGTATGGCAGAAATAGTTCATGCTTCGGCCCGGGGCGAAAATATCACAGTTATCTTTATCAACAATACTATTTACGGTATGACTGGTGGGCAGATGGCACCTACTACTTTGATAGGCCAGGTTACTACCACTTCGCCTTATGGAAGAAGACCTGAACTGACAGGTTATCCGATAAGAATGGCCGAGCTTCTAGCTACCAATGAAGGATCAGCTTATATTTGTCGTACTTCAGTACATAATCCAGCCCATGTTTTAAAAACTAAAAAGGCTATTAAAAAAGCTATTCAAACTCAGATGGAGAAAAAAGGTTTTTCGATGGTAGAGATTTTATCTACCTGTCCAACCAACTGGGGAATGAATCCGATTGAAGCTTTAGAAAGAGTAGAAAGGGAAATGATTCCTTATTTCCCGTTAGGAGAGTTCAAGGTTAAGGAATAAGGAGGAATGGAAGGATGGCAGAAAAACAGGTTTTATTTGCCGGATTTGGGGGGCAAGGGGTCTTGTCTATGGGTCAGTTTTTAACCCATGCAGCTTTAAGTGCAGGTAAACATGTATCATGGGTACCTTCATATGGAGCTGAAATGCGCGGAGGCACAGCTAATTGCCTAGTTACTATATCAGATGAGGAAATAAGTTCTCCTGTAACTGAAAACCCTTTGATGGCAGTTATTTTAAACCGACCTTCTCTTGATAAATTTGAAAATAAGATAAAGCCAAATGGCACCTTGGTTGTAAATTCTTCTCTGGTAGATCGTGAACCTGAAAGGGATGATTTGAAAATACTCAAAATCCCGGTAAACAAACTGGCAGATGAACTGGGAAATCCGCGGGGAGCTAATATGATATTATTAGGAGCTTATATGGAAAAAACTCAGGTAGTGGAAGTTGAAAGAACCTTAGAGTATTTTGATGTTATATTTAAAGGGAAAAAGGAAGAAATTATTCAAAAGAATAAAGAGGCATTTTTAGCGGGAATTGAATATGCCCGCAGGCACTGGTAATTTATTTGTTGATAATAAAGGATATGCCTTTTGCACCAAAAGTGCAAGGGGCTTTTTTATTTAAAAGTGATAAACTTCAGCCTCTGGGCATAATATAGAGGAGAAGCTTATCTTTGAGGTGGAGGAGTTTGAAAAAATTTGTTAATCTGGTAGAAAAGATATTGATTCGTATTATTGTAATAACCGTTTTAATTATAGTAGCAGTACAGGGGCTTATGACTGAAGAACCTTTTCGCTTATATTTAAGTTGGGGAGAGCGATTGGAGGGTCAAAAAATTGAATATCCGGTTAACAAAATAGATTCATATGCAGATGAAGATTTAAGTATAAAACCCCCCTATGCATTTTTAGTTATCTCTGCGGATAAATACTCCAGCTTGCCTAAAGCAGTTGTTTTAGTTAATAATAAGGAAGTGGAAAGCTTTAAAAACCGGGAAGTACGGCTTAAGGTTATGGCAGGGGATGTAGTGGAAATTGATTCTACTGCCTATGATATCCCGCTTGAATTTAAGATAACAGAAGTTTCAGATAATTTGGCTTATCCTGAAAAAGGAACAGTATATTGTTCAAACGGGGGACAGGATGGCGGTATGGTAATGATTGGCGAAGTTATGGTAAAATGAAATGAAAAAACTGAATTTTTAAGGTGGGGTAGATTATGGAAGTGGGAAGCAAGGTAGTAGCAAGTTCAGCTATAAAAATGGCTTTAACCGCTACCCGTCAGGAAGAAAATATATTAAAGGAAGAACTTTTCAGCAATTATGGAGTAAAAGCAGTAGCGGTAGATTATGGAGGGGAATTTATAACTTCAGTGGGAAAAATTGTAGAAAGGTCGGTGGTAGCAGCCAAGAGAGAAGGAGTAATAAAAGATACTCATGCAGAAGAAGGTGCAGTAGCAGGAGCAGCAAGGGAAGCAATAGCCCAGCTTATGCCAAAGGCATTGGGACTTAACGTAGGGGGGAAAATCGGAATTGCCAGACATAAAGACCATGTAAGTGTGGCAATATTTTTAGGCATTGGCCTTTTGCATTTAGATGAAGTAGCAATTGGATTAGGCCACAGGGCTGTTTCATGAAATATTTATTAAGGTGAGAGGCTGATAAGATTGAAGGTAAGAGGAATTAGAGGTGCCATAACAGTAAAAGAAGATACGCCTCAGGAAGTTCTGGAGGCTACTAAAGAGTTATTGTTTAAAATTAAAGAAGAAAATGAATTTGCAGTAGAAGATATTGCCAGTATTTTATTCACAGTAACTTCTGATGTGCGTTCTATTTTTCCTGCCCAGGCTGCTCGCATGATAGGATGGGATAAAGTGCCTTTATTGTGCTTTCAGGAGATAGAGGTTCCCGGTGCCCTTCCTAAATGTATACGGGTTCTGGTACATATTAATACCGAAAAAAGCCAAGAAGAAATAAGACATATTTATCTCAGAGAAGCTAAAAAGTTAAGGCAGGATTTAAGCAGTTAATTTCGAACCTTATTCCCCTATAACCTTGATAATAACCCTCTTGCGCCTTCTGCCGTCAAATTCGGCGTAGAATATTTCCTGCCAGGGGCCTAAGTCTAAATCGCCGTCAGTTACCGGGACGATAATTTGATGATGAACGAGGATGCTTTTAAGATGTGCATCTCCATTGTCTTCACCGGTGCGGTGGTGGTTATAGTCTGGACCAAATGGGGCGATTTGTTCGAGCATGTTATCTATATCCTGAAGGATTCCGCTTTCATTATCATTTACAAATACTCCTGCACTTATATGCATAGCGCTTACCAGTATAAAACCTTCCTTTATTCCGCTTTTTTTGCAGGCTTCACGCACTTTATCAGTTATGCGAATATATTCTCTTCTTTTGGCTGTGTTAAACCACAAATATTCGGTGTAGGATTTCATTTTTTTTCCTCCTTAAAACGATTTATTTTTTATATATTGTTTCATATACATCATGTCTAAACTGTTTAAGAAGCGGCAGTTCTTCTCGTATTTTATCGACCAATGAAAGATCGAGTTCAGCATAAATTATTTCTTCCTCACTGCCTGCTTCAGCGATTATTTCTCCCCAGGGATTGACTATCATGGAATGTCCCCATACCTGGAAAGAAGCTTCAGGATTACGGGCTGGGGAAGCGGCAATTACATAAACCTGATTGTCTACTGCTCGGGTTCGCATCAAGAGTTCAAAGTGGGCAGCCCCGGTTTTAAGGCTGAAAGCGGCAGGTATAATCAGTATCTGGGCTCCTTTTAAAGCGGCTAATTTTGCCCATTCTGGAAAACGACAGTCATAACATATTATAACGGTAAAAGCTGCTTTAGGATGTGAAATTATGCTGAGTTTATTACCAGAGGTAAAAATATTTGATTCTTTGAAAGTTATTTTGCCGGGAATATCTACATCAAAAAGATGGACTTTGCGATATATTCCTTTCAGTTCCCCTCTGTCGTCAAAGGTAAAACTGCTGTTGTATATCCTGCCTTTTCTATCTTTTTCCGGAATAGATCCTCCCACCAGGTAAATCTGATTTTTTTGTGCCTGGTTTTTTAAAAATGAGGTGGTAGGACCGGGATAAACTTCTGCATATTGTGGGAGAATATCTGTTTGATAGGGTGCATTGAAAATCTCCGGTAATACAACCAGTTCGCTTCCTTTTTTTGCCGCTTCAGCTATCATTTTTTCTGCTTTTTTAAGATTTTTTTCTTTGTCATTTTCTACTTTCATTTGACATACAGCAACATTGAGCTTTGACATATGTCCCTTCCTCAATTATTGGAATCTATAAATAAACAGATTTTTTTTACTAATTATATACCATTTTATTGTATTATACTAATAGAGTAAGAACACCTGTTTTAAGGTCAGCAAAGAGATACTGGCTTTAAAATTGGGCAATATTGGGCAATATAATTAAAGGATTTATTTTTTATGTTTTTATGGAGGAAAGTTTATGCGGCCGTTTAAATTGGCATCTAAGGAATTTAAGGATCAGAATACGATAATTGAAATAAAATCAGATTTTAAACCTGTTTTTATAGGTGAAGGCTACTGCACGGTTATTGCCGGTCCTTGTGCAGTAGAAAGCTGGGAAGGATATCTTGAGACTGCTAAGTTTCTTAAAAATATAGGGGTGCATATGTTAAGGGGAGGGCTTTTTAAGCCGCGTACGTCTCCTTATTCTTTTCGGGGATTGGGTAAGGAAGGTTTGGATATAATGGTTGAAGCCAAGAAGCAAACAGGGCTTCCTCTCGTAACGGAGATTATGGATATAAGAGATTTGGATATTTTATATGACATGATAGATGTTTTACAGGTTGGAAGCCGAAATATGCAGAATTTTGCGCTTTTAGACGAGCTGGGCAAAGTGGACAAGCCGGTCTTGCTTAAGAGAGGTTTATCAGCGACTATTGAAGAATGGCTTTTAGCAGCGGAATATATTTTAAATGGCGGCAATGGAAAAGTTATTCTCTGCGAACGGGGAATCAGGACTTTTGAACATTATACCCGTAATACTCTGGATATGGGGGCAGTTGCCTTAGTAAAAAATCTTTCTCATCTTCCAGTTATTGTTGATCCTAGCCATGCTACCGGCAAATGGGAACTGGTAACTCCAGTGGCTAAAGCAGCCATAGCAGCAGGGGCAGATGGTATAATGGTTGAGGTGCATCAAGATCCAGAAAAGGCTTTATCTGATGGCAAACAATCGCTTGATCTTAATAGTTTTGCCAATCTGATGGAAAAAGTAAAAAAACTTTCCAGTCTGGAAAATAAGAAAATTATTTGAGCTTTTTATGTCTTGGAATAAGGGAGAATGGTTGTGGGGGAGAGGTATGGAGTTTGAAATTTTAAGAGAAATTGTAGTTATTTTTGTTTTAGCGGTGGGAGTGCTTTTTTTATGCCACCGTCTCAAGATTCCGTCTATAGTCGGTTTTTTGCTTACGGGTGTTTTAGTTGGGCCTTACGGATTAGGTCTGGTAGAATCGTCCGAGCATGTTCATGTAGTAGCGGAAATTGGGGTTATTATGCTTCTCTTCAGTATAGGCCTTGAATTTTCTTTTAAAAATCTCGCCAGTATTAAGAAGACTATTTTATTAGGTGGCAGTATTCAGGTAGGTTTAACTATTCTGTTTACTTTTTTATTGGCTAGTTTTATGGGAATACAAGCAAACAACGCTGTTTTTTTAGGTTTTTTAGTTTCATTAAGTAGTACTGCTATTGTCTTAAAACAGCTTACCGAAAGGGTAGAAATAAATGCTCCCCATGGAAAGACTGCTTTAGGGATACTTATTTATCAGGATATAATTGTAGTTCTTATGATGCTTTTTACACCTTTGCTGGGAGAAGGTGGAGGAGCCTCTGAGCCTCTTTCTCTGATTTTGCTTAAAGCAGTTGGCATAATTATTCTGGTATTGATACTTTCTCTTTATGTAGTTCCGCCTCTTTTATATCAGATTACCCGCACCCAGAGCCGGGAGCTTTTTATGTTCAGCATAATAGCCATATGCTTTTTTGTAGCCTGGCTTACTTACAGTGCCGGATTATCGTTGGCTTTAGGTGCTTTTTTGGCCGGGCTTATTATTTCTGAGTCTGAATACAGCCATCAGGCTTTGTCGAATATTATGCCTTTTATAGATACCTTTACCAGCTTATTTTTTGTTTCTATAGGTATGCTTTTGGATATAAATGTCTTGGCAGGGCATATAGGTGTAATCTTGTTATTTACCTTTTTACTTATCGCAGGTAAGAGTATAATTGCTGGTTTAGCTGCTGTTGTGTTAGGTTATCCTTTAAGAATAGCTGTTTTAACAGGATTTGCTTTGGCTCAAATTGGGGAATTTTCTTTTATTCTAGCTCAAGTAGGTATGAAATATGGACTTATAACTGACAGTCTTTATCAGGGTTTCCTTTCATCAGCTATATTGACCATGATGTTAACTCCGTTTCTTATGAATTTTGCTCCCAGAGTAGCGCGTTTAGTTTATAAACTGCCTTTGCCGAAAAAGCTTTTGAAAGGGGCAATACCGGAAATGGAGGAAATAGATGAAGATATAAACAAGGAAAACCATTTGGTTATAATCGGTTATGGACTTAATGGCAGGAACCTTTCCCGGGCAGCTTCCTATGCCGGAATACCTTATGTTATTCTGGAAATAAATGCTGATACTGTCCGTCAGGAAAAGGCTAAAGGTGAACCTATATACTATGGAGATGCTACTCATGAACTGGTTTTAAAACATGTTAGTGTGGAAAAGGCCAGGGTGGTAGTTGTTGCCATATCTGATTCGGCTGCTACCCGAAGGGTTACTTATATGGTAAGAAAGTTAAACCCATTAGCTTATATCATAGTCCGAACCAGGTTTGTGGCTGATATGCATGATTTGTATGAGCTGGGTGCTGACGAGGTTATTCCGGAAGAATTTGAGACATCTATTGAAATTTTTGCCCGGGTACTGGCTAAATATCTTGTTCCCCATGAAGAGATTGAAGCTTATGTGGAAACAGTACGGCGCGAAGGTTATGAAATGCTGCGCAGCCTTTCAGAAACAGATCTAAAGATAGATAAAAATAAGCAGATTTTTATGGGAATGGAAATCACCAGCCTGAGAGTGCCGTCTAATTCATTTGTTGCCGGAAGAAAAATTGAGGATTTGGAGTTGCGAAAGAAACACGGAGTTACAGTTGTTGCTATCCAACATGAAAATAAGGTTGTCCCCAATCCCGGCGCCCGTGATTTAATCATGCCTGGCGATGTTTTGTTTTTGCTGGGGGAAGCTGAAAAACTGCGGAATTTTGTTCATAAATTTGGGCTTACAGATTAAGATTAAATTTTTATTCACGGGGCTTTAATAAAAATAGGCAATGCAGTTTAAAAAAGCTATTGAATTTTTAACTTATTTAATTTACCCTAGTATAGTGTAGGACGGTTTTAAAAATAAAAAATTGTAGTATGGTAGGATGGTGGGAATATACGCGTGAGCTGTGTTACCATTGGTGTGCCCATTTTTACTGCCAATGGTTTTATTTTTAGCTCTTTCTCACCCTCCAGAAAAAAAGGAGGTAGTAAAATGATCATTGTAATGAAAAAAAATGCGGCTGAACAAGAGATTAATGCAGTAGCTGAGAAACTGCAGGAGAAAGGATTCAAGGTACATCTTTCAGAAGGGGTAGAAAGGACTATTATCGGAGCTATTGGTGAAAGAACCCAGGCCATTATGGAGTATTTTATGCGCCAGCCCGGAGTAGAAAAGGTTATTCCTATACTTCAGCCTTTTAAAATGGCTTCGCGGGAGTTTAAACCTGAACCTACGACAGTTAAAGTGGGAGATAAAATTATAGGAGATGGAAGCCTTACTATAATTGCCGGACCTTGTGCGGTAGAAGGCCGGGAAAAGCTGATGGAAGTGGCGTTAGCCGTAAAGGAAGCAGGGGCTGATATGTTAAGGGGCGGGGCATTTAAGCCACGCACTTCACCTTATTCTTTTCAGGGGCTAGAACGCGAAGGGCTGGAGATACTGGCAGAAGCCCGTAAGGTTACCGGTCTTCCGGTAGTAACTGAGGTTATGGATCCGCGCATGATTGAAGTTGTATCTGAGTATGCAGATATTTTACAGGTTGGCGCCAGAAATATGCAGAATTTCTTTTTGCTGAGAGAGCTTGGAAAAGCGGGTAAGCCGGTTCTTTTGAAAAGAGGGCCTTCTTCCACTATAGAAGAATGGATAATGGCTGCAGAATATATTATTTCTTCAGGCAATGAACAGGTCATAATGTGCGAAAGGGGTATTCGGACTTTTGAAAAATACACCCGCAATACCCTGGATTTAAGTGCTGTGCCTTTAATCAAGCAGCTTACCCACCTGCCTGTGATTGTGGATCCCAGCCATGGCACCGGCAAGTGGGAGCTGGTTGAGCCTATGGCTGTGGCAGCCGTAGGAGCAGGCTCCGATGGGATTATGGTTGAGGTTCATCAAAATCCAAGCGAAGCTTTATCAGATGGACCTCAGTCTTTAATGCCCGATAATTTTGAATCCCTGGTCACTAAAGTCAGGGCTATTCATGAGGCACTTCAGAATATATAAGAGGTATGAGAAATTATGAAAAAAAATCTTTTTATAATAGGTCTGGGGCTTATAGGTGGTTCTCTGGGACTTGCGCTCAGGGAATCACCTCTTGTTAATAAGATATTTGGTTTTGATATTGATATTAAAACAGTTGAAACAGCTTTACAAATTGGAGTTATCGATGAATTTAAAAGTATAGACGAGGGCGGGAAAAATGCAGATGTGATTTTTCTTTGCACTCCTATAAGTTTTTTTCCGTTGATAATTAATGAGCTGCGGAATGTAGTAAGGCAAGGAACTATCATTACTGATGTTGGAAGCACCAAAGAAGAAGTTATGCAGTTTTTCAGTAATCTTCCTCAAGGGGTATGGGCTATAGGGGGACATCCTATGGCTGGCTCCGAGATTAAAGGCATAAATGGCATTGACCGTTATCTTTTTGAAAATGCGGTTTATGTCCTGACTCCTGCTCCCGATGTTCCAGAAGAACAGGTAAATTTGCTTGGAGAACTTTTAAGCTTTACGGGGGCAAAAATAAAAACAATGCCTGCTTCTCTGCATGATGAACTGGTAGCTACTATAAGCCATGTTCCCCATTTAGCAGCTGCTGCCTTGGTAAACCTTACTGAGGGCAGGGATGATAATTTAATGATGGCAGCAGGGGGGTTCAGAGATACTACCCGTATTGCTTCTTCAAGCCCTGAGCTGTGGCAGGATATACTTTTTTCTAACCGAAAATATGTTGGACAAAAATTGGACAAACTTATTAAATTTTTATTTAAAATAAAGAAAGCATTAGAAGAGGATGACTCTGAAACAGTATATACGGAACTTTGCCGTGCCAAGGAGATTAGGGATCAGATACCGCATAAACGGAAAGGACTTTTGCCTGAATTTTCTGAACTTGTTTGTATAGTCCCGGATAAACCCGGAATAATAGGAAAAATAGGAGAGATTTTAGGAAAAGAAAATATAAATATTGTAGATATTGAGATATTACGGGTTCGTGAAGGTGATGGAGGAAGTATTCGCATCGGGGTTAGAAACAGGGAAGAGGCAGAGCGCGCTGTTTCTATTTTACAGTCCTGCAACATAAAGTCATGGGTAAGATGAGGAGGAAATGTTTTGCGAAAGACAATAGAAAAATCAAAAGGCATAAAAGGAGAAATAAGAGTAGCAGCAGATAAGTCTATATCTCATCGGGCTGCTATTTTTTCGGCTTTGGCAGAAGGAGAGAGTATAATAAGAAACTTTTTGCGGGCAAACGATACTCTGTCTACCTTAAATTGCATGCGCCGTTTAGGTGTGGATGTAGAAGAATGTAAAAATGAAGTCATAATTAAAGGCAGAGGTTTTTATGGTCTGAGAGAACCTGGGACTGTTCTGGACTGTGGCAATTCGGGGACTACCATGCGCCTTTTAACTGGCCTTTGTGCTTCTTATCCTTTTTTTACGGTTTTAACCGGAGATGATTCCCTTAATAAAAGACCTATGAAACGGGTGATAGCTCCGCTTGCTCTGATGGGGGCAGAAATATGGGGAAGAAATGGAGGCAACTATCCCCCTCTGGCTGTAAAGGGGAAAAGACTCAAAGGGATAAAATATGATATTCCGGTAGCCAGTGCCCAGGTTAAATCTGCTTTAATACTGGCAGGACTTAATGCAGAAGGGAAAACGATATTGACAGAACCTGCCAAATCCAGGGATCATACGGAAAGGATGCTTAAGGCGATGGGGGCTGATTTAGCGGTTGACGGTCTTACCATAACTTTAACTCCGGGACAGAGACTTTCACCACAGGAATTTATTGTACCTGCTGATATATCATCAGCTGCCTTTTTTCTGGTGGCTGCCAGCATAGTCCCGAATTCTGAACTCGTAATAAGGGAAGTTGGGATAAATCCTACACGTGCAGGAATTATTGAAGTTTTACAAAAAATGGGTGCGGATATAAAGATTTTAAATCAGAAAACTGCTGGGGGGGAAATAATTGCAGATATCCTGGTTAAAAGCTCAGAACTTAAGGGGATAGAAATAGAAGGGGAGATAATTCCGCGTCTTATTGATGAAATTCCGGTTATTGCGGTGGCTATGGCGGCAGCAGAAGGAACTTCTGCGGTGAGAGGGGCCGAAGAATTGAGGGTTAAAGAAACTGACCGCATAAAAGCAATAGCTTTAGAACTCGGGCGAATGGGAGTAAATATTACTGAGCTTGAGGATGGATTTATAATTGAGGGTGATAAGGAAAAACTCAAAGGAACATGTGTAGAAAGCCATGATGATCACCGCATAGCTATGAGTCTGGCTGTTGCTGGTTTAATTGCTGATGGAGAAACATGCATTGATGATGCTGAAGTAGTAGCTATTTCTTTTCCGGAATTCTGGTATATATTGGATGACATAGTGATTTGAACAGGAAAATCTTTTATACAAAATTGGACTGTGCTAAAATGAAAAAGAATATTTGCAGGTGATGGTTTATGAAAATAGCTATAGATGGACCGGCAGGAGCTGGCAAGAGCACGGTTGCTAAAATTTTGGCAAAAAGACTGGGTTTTACTTATATAGATACTGGAGCTATGTATCGAGCTCTTACCTTGAAGGCTTTGCAAAATAAGGTTGATTTAAATAATGAAAAGGAACTTGCGAGTCTTGTGCATGATACCGATATAACTTTTGTTTATCATGATGGGGAACAGAGGGTTTTTTGTGATGGCATAGATGTAAGTGAAGCTATAAGAGCACCCCAAGTAAATGAAGCTGTTTCTAGGGTAGCATCATTTCCTGCGGTTCGAAAAATTATGGTAGAAAAGCAGCAGAGATTGGCAGAAAAAAAATCAGTAGTTATGGATGGAAGAGATATTGGTGAATGTGTTCTTCCTGATGCTGATTATAAATTTTTTATTACCGCCAGTGTAGAGGAAAGAGCCAGAAGAAGAAAAAAGGAGCTGGATGATAAAGGATATGATGTGGATTTACAGGATTTAAAAGAAAATATAATAAAGAGAGATAAAGCTGATGCAAGCCGTGAAGTGGGGGCTTTGAAGATATTGGATGATTCTATTGTTATAGATACTACCTGTATGAGAATAGAAGATGTAATAGAAGAATTATTAAAGATAATTGGGGAGAAATGAGATGTTTTATAGGTTTGCCTGGTTTATTATGCGAACTTTTTTTACTTTGTTAGGTTTGAGAATGGAAAATGTACATAACCTGCCGGAAAAAGGGGCAGCAATTGTGGTTGCCAACCATGTAAGCAACTGGGATCCTATCGTAGTTGCCATATCTTTTAAAAGACCTATTTATTTTATGGCCAAAGCGGAACTTTTTGAAAATAGTTTTTTAGCGCGAATTCTTACTATGCTCAATGCGTTTCCGGTAAAAAGGGGTAGTGCTGATCGCGCGGCAATAAAAAATGCGTTAAAGGTCTTAGAAAAAGGTCAGATTTTGGGAATTTTTCCCGAAGGTCAGCGCAATAAAACCGGAGAAGATCTGGAAGCACAAAGCGGAGCTGCTATGCTTGCACTTAAAACAGGGGTTCCTGTTGTTCCGGTAGCATGTATTGGCACCGATCGCAAACTGCCGATAGGATGGCTAAAACCTCTTAAGGTAAAGGTTGGCAAACCTATGTTTTTAGAAGAATTTAAAGGGCAGAAGATTA
This sequence comes from Thermosyntropha sp., assembly GCF_017656155.1. Classification (GTDB taxonomy): domain Bacteria; phylum Bacillota; class Syntrophomonadia; order Syntrophomonadales; family Syntrophomonadaceae; genus Thermosyntropha. The sequence goes on from NZ_JACDOH010000008.1 coordinate 31,911, forward strand.
ACTCTCTTATGTTAAAAGAAGTAAGCGAACAGATTATGTATGAAATTAATCTTCTTTTGCAAAAATAAGCAGGATTTATATTTTTTTTTGCGAATATTATAAATGTTGTGAGGTGTTAAATTTGCAGATTCGCCTGGCCGATAAGGCGGGTTTTTGTGCCGGAGTCCGAAGAGCTTTTGAAATTGCAGAAGATGCAGTGGATAAGCCTGAAAAGTGGTATACTTTAGGGAGTTTAGTTCATAATCGTCAGGTGGTAGAATATTTTAAAGAAAAAGGCATTATGCCGGTAGAAAGCATAGAAGATATAGCTGAAGAGGGCAGTGGCGTCATCCTGCGTTCGCACGGGGTTCCGCCGGAGGTGGTAAAACAGGCACGAAAAAAGGGTCTAATTATAAAAGACGCTACCTGTCCCTTGGTAAAAAGGATACATGACCTGGTGTCTATGTTGGAGAATGAAGGGTATGATATTGTAATTTTCGGAGATATAAATCATCCTGAGGTTCAAGCTATTTTAGGATGGTGTAAATATAAAGCCCGAGTAGTTGCCGATACAGATGAAGCGAAGAAAATTGAAGGAAGTAAGAAAATAGGGTTTTTATCTCAGACTACTAAAGATGAATTTGAATTTTTGAAAGCGGCTGAAGCTTTGTTGTCTAAAGCATATGAAGTAAGGATTTTTAATACCATCTGTTCGGCGACCAGGCAAAGACAGGAAGCAGCTGTAAGGCTTAGCCAGCAGGTAGATTTGATGTTAGTTATTGGCGATAAGAACAGTTCAAATACCAACACTCTATTTGAAGAGTGTAAAAATACCGGGGTAAAAACATATTTAATTCAAAATGCTGCAGAGATTAAGGATGAATGGCTGAAGGGAGTTGCTGTGGTAGGTGTAACTGCAGGAGCTTCCACCCCGGATTGGATAATTAAGGAGGTAGTGGATAAAATGGCAGCTTATAAGGAAAACAACAAACAGGAACAAGGGGTGGAAGAATCATTCGCCAGGCTTGAAGCGGAAATTGCGGATTTTATCCCCCCGGAACGCGGGGATATTATAAAAGGTGTAGTAGTTGAAGTTCGCGATAATGAAGTAATGGTCGATGTAGGAGGAAAGTCAGAAGGGGTTGTCCCACTACGTGAGTTAACAGTAAAAGAAGTCAATTCAGCCAGGGAAGTAGTTAAAGTAGGAGATACCATTGAGGTTCTTGTGTTAAGATGGGATGATGATGGAACTATTCTTTTGTCAAAGAAAAAGGTTGATGCTATAAAAGCCCTGGATCACTTAGAAGAAGCATATCGAAAAGGTAGTCTGATAGAAGGAACGGTAATTGATGTAGTTAAAGGTGGGCTTTTAGTAGATGCAGGGGTAGTAGCTTTTGTGCCTGCTTCACATGTTGAGGAAGGATATGTAAAGAATCTGGATGAATATAAAGGAAAAACTTTTACCTTTAAGGTTATCGAATTTAACCGCAGTAAAAGACGGGGTTCACAGGTAGTTCTTTCCCGTAAAGAGGTTATGGCCCAGGAAAGAGAAAGAAGAAAACAGGAATTTTGGAATAGTATTGCGGAAGGACAGATAAAAAAAGGGATAGTTAAACGTATTTTAGATTATGGGGCTTTCGTTGATTTAGACGGTTTTGAAGGTCTTTTGCATGTATCTGAATTAGATTATAAGCGCATTGAACATCCTGCTGATGTTCTAAAAGAAGGGGATGAAATAGAGGTTAAGGTTATAGCAGTAGATTCTGAAAAAGGAAGGGTATCTTTAAGCCGCAAAGCCTTGCTCAAAAATCCCTGGGAGATAGTAGTAGAAAAATATAAACCGGGCGATATAATTGAAGGAACTGTTGTTAGAATGGCTCCATTTGGGGTTTTCATTGAAGTTGAACCGGGAGTAGACGGGCTCTGTCATATTTCCCAGATGGCTAACCACAGGGTAGAAAAACCGGAACATGTAGTTAAAATAGGAGAAAAAGTTCGCGTTAAAATATTAGGCATTGATAATGAAGAAAAAAGAATAAGTTTATCAATTAAAGAGGCATTAAGCGATATTGACCGCAGAGAAGTTGAAGAATATCTTGCAAAACAGGGGGGAAATAATGAATAAAGTAAATTGCGGTGAGGTGCTGATGTAATGCCGGTATATGATTTTAAGTGCAAAGAATGTGGAAACAAATTTGATTTATTGCTCTCTTTTAAAGAATTAGATAAAGCAAGGTGCTCCAAATGTGGCTCATATAAGGTCGAAAAACAATTGTCATCCTTCTTTGCACCAGGTTCGGCTGCTTCTTCCTGCACTGCTACCAGTTGCTCAGGTTGCAGCGGCTGTAAAAACTAAAGGCTAAAATTTTGCTGAGGCTGCTTTATGCAGTCTCTTTTTATCAGAGATAAAAGCAGTAAAGTGTAGTTTTCGGGAGGAAAAGGGAATGAAAGAGGTAACGGGGGTAATTTTAGCCGGGGGAAAGAGCTCCCGCATGAATTTTAATAATAAGGCTTTTGCCTTGATAAATGGGCAAAAAATAATTGAAATAATTTTATCCAAGTTTTTTTCTTACTTTGATGAAACTATTATCATAAGCAATGAACCTTTGTTATACAGCAGTTTAAATGTTCCTGTATATACAGATATTTATCCAAGACTGGGTCCTATGAGCGGCATACATTCGGGGTTGACATATGCTAAACATGATGCTTCTTTTGTTTTGGCTTGTGATATGCCTTTTATACCTGTGGAAATGATAGATTATATGCTGGAGAGGATAAACGGATATGATGCGGTAGTTCCTGAAATTGATGGTTTTTTGCACATGACGGCAGCAGTTTATAGGAAAAGCAGCTTACCAGTATTAACGGAAAATTTACAGCATAAGAAGCTTAAAATGTCTCTTTTATTCAAGGAGTTAAATGCTTTAGCGTTAGATGAAGAAGAGTTAAAGAGATTTGGGGATAAGACCGAAATGTTTCATAATATAAATTGTGAAGAAGACTTAATCAAGGCAGAAAAAATAGCAGGGAGGTTATTATTATAAGAGGCAAGCGAAAGGATGAACATATTAATATTGCAGTTCACTCGAAAGATGGCCCTAATACCAGCGGTTTTGAGGAGATTTATCTTGTGCACAATTCAATACCAGAGCTTGATATGGATGAAATTGATTTATCATGCTGTTTTTTGGAAAAAAAGTTGAATTTGCCGGTGATTTTGAATGCCATTACCGGTGGAACTGAAAGAGCGAAAGAAATAAACCGTGATTTGGCATATATTGCGCGGAAATACAACTTGGCCATGGCTGTAGGGTCTCAAACTATAAGTATAGATGAACCTCAGCTTAAATCTACTTTCAGTGTAGTTCGCGAAATTAACCCCGAAGGGATAATTGTTGCCAATGTAGGCGCAAATCGCTCTATTCAAGATGTTCTGAAAGCAGTTGAAATGATAAAGGCTGATGCAGTTCAACTGCATTTTAATGTTCCTCAGGAATTGGCTATGCCTGAAGGAGATCGCTGTTTTAAGGGGATAATTGAAAATGTAGCTTATATTATAGAGAATTGTCCGGTTCCAGTTATAGCTAAAGAAGTTGGATTTGGTTTTTCAAAGGAAAGCGCCTCTCTCCTTTACCAAGCAGGGGTAAGAATAATTGATATAGGCGGAATGGGGGGAACTAATTTCATAGTTATTGAAGATAAAAGGGGGGGCTTATTTAACCGTGAGCTAGATAGTTGGGGGATATCTACTGCCTGCAGCTTATCTGAGGTGTTAAGCCTTGACCTCCCGATTACGGTTATAGCTTCGGGGGGGATAAGAACTGCAGCAGATACAGCTAAGGCTTTGGCTATGGGAGCTGATTTAGTAGGAATTGCCGGATCATTTCTCAAGATTTTGCTATATAAAGGTGCAGAGGAATTGGACCAAAAAATAGAGGAAATGATTTATCGTCTTAAATCTGTTTTTCTTATGACCGGCTCCCGGAATATTGATGAAATAAGACAAAAACCGGTTTTAATAACCGGCAAAACCGGCGAATGGCTGAAGCTTAGAGGTATAGATCCTTCTTACTGGTCACAGAGGTTATAGAACTATTCGCAGCTATTAACTGGGAAAGGAGTTTCGGTGTGTATAAGAAAATCTTTCTTTACAGCTTAACTTTTATTTTTTTAACAATTTTCTTTTTGTCTGTACCTGTATATTCCGTAAGTTCAAATCAGGCGGAATTTTATGTTGGGAAAAATTATTTTTGGCTTAACGATGTCAGATATTCCATGGATGTTGCTCCTTATATCAAAGATAACCGCACATTTATGCCTTTGCGGTTTGCCGCTTACGCAGCAGGTGTTAAGGACGAAGATATTTTGTGGGATCAAGCTTTGAATACTGCACTTTTAAAGGCAGAAGACAAAAGGGTAAAGGTAAAGCTGGGGAGCCGTATTTTATATGTTGATGATAAACAGGTTGTAATGGATGTCGCTCCAGAAATATATAAAAATCGATTGATGCTCCCGGTAAGGTGGATAGCCGAGGCTTTAGACGCACAGGTTGAATGGAACCAGTTAGAAAAAAAAATCACGGTTATGGTAAAAGACAATGACCCGAAAAATTCGGAACTGTATTTCGTAGAAGAAGATACACTGGAAACTGCGGTTTATAACAATTATGATGCGTTTATAACCAAAGAATATACATGGCATGATAGATACGGAAACAAATGGACATGGAAAGTTGATATTCCTGAGGCAATATATTCTTATTCCTATGATAAACTTAGACTACATGAGCAGTTGGTTAAGGATTACAAGACAGAAATCGAAAAGCTGAAGCACAAGGAGAATGAGATTGATCAGCAAATAGAATACTGGTACTGGTATTATAAGATATATCCGGAGGATTCTCCCCAAGAAGCCATGTATAAATATCAATCCTTAAATCAGGTAATGGCAAGCCTTAATCAGGAGAGAATAAGGCTTAATCAGGAATATCAGAGATTAAAGAGGTATTATGAGGAAGAGGTGGAGCGACTTATTCGGGAAGGGTATGTGCCTTATGTTATAGAACAGATTAACTTTGCTCTGGTTGAAAAGCTGGCAGAATTGCTGAAGGTTAAAGCACCTTCAAATGATAGAGATAGAATAGAATTTGTGGCAGCATTTGTTCAGGAAGCTCTGCCATATGTATTTGAGGAAGGCGAATATCCTAAATATCCGGCCGAAACTCTGGTAGAAGGCGGAGACTGTGAAGACAAGTCTATACTTTTGGCTGCTTTATTAAAATCGCTGGGTTATAAGACAGCTTTGCTTATTTTTGAAGGCGATCCGGGACATGCAGCCGTAGGGGTAGAATGTCCTGGTGCATATGGAAGCTACTTTGCAAAAGATGGAGTAAAATATTTTTATATCGAGACTACCAATAAGGGCTGGAAAACAGGGCAGATTCCTCCTGAATATCAGGGCAAAAGCGCTCTGGTTTTTCCGGTACCTTAAAAATGCGAAAACGGGGAAGTATTAGTCCCCGTTTTTGTAGTTTTAAAACAAATATAAAATATTTGTATTAAAAAACACAGTTTTAAATTTGCGGTGTGCCGGAATGAAAGCATAAAAAAAGCTCAGCAGGGAAAGATATTTACAAAAAAATATGAATGGAAAGGATGATATAAATGACCAACTTCCCTATTGGGCTGATTGCTCTGGTGGCAGTGTCTATATTGATATATTTTGGAGCTGCTCACCGGGTTTTGGACCGGATGCGCCTCAGTGACAAAGCCGCTTTAGCAGTTATTGCGGCTATTATTATCGGTAGCTTCTTTGATGTCCCTTTAACTTCCAGGGTAACAATTAATTTAGGCGGGATTATAACTGTTATACTGGCTATTTATCTGCTGGCTGGAGCAGGAACAGCTTATGAAAAAATAAGAGCTATAGTAGCAGCGGCTGTAACTGCCCTGGTATTGTTCCTGGCGGCTAGATTTTTAGGAGCAGAACCGGAGCAGATATTTATTGATCCTATATATATTTATCCGATAGTTGCAGGTATAGTTGGATACCTGGCAGGAAGATCCAGAAGAGGGGCTTTCTTTGCAGCAGTAATAGGGGTATTAGCCCTTGATATTGGACAGTATGTATATCTGGTAACTAACAATATCAGAGGAACGGTTGCAGTTGGTGGGGGTGGGGCTTTTGATTCTCTGGTTTTTGCCGGAATACTAGCAGTTTTATTGGCTGAAATTATAGGTGAAACCTTGGAAAGAATACAGGGGGGGCCGGATACCGATGACAGGCCAGAAGAACTTATACAGAATTTAAGAGAACCACAGCCGGCTGCTAAGCCTTTGGAAAGAGAAGGCTTTATGAATGAGAGAGGAGGGGAAAATAATGAAAATCAGGAATAAACTTTTTATTTTAATTTTTCTTTCTGCTTTTATTTTAACCTTAAATCCAGCTTCGCTGTGTGCTCATGAGGAAACCCCAGCAGGGCAGCATTATACACTGGTTGATGAACATAACAATATAATCCATCAAACTTCTATTAAAGTTCATGTAGGAGATGAATATATAAGTGAAGATAACTCCAGATATGAAGTGGTAGAAATTATAGGGCATACTGCACGCTGTAGATATAAAGGCAAAGAAAAAATGCCTGAAATAAACTGGGAAAAAGATAAAAACAAAACTGCCGAAAGAGACATTTTAGCTGAAAAGGCAGTTCCAACTGTTAGTGGAAAAAATAAACCGACTATTGCTGTATATTGCACTCATAGTGATGAATCATATGTGCCAACTGATGGTACTGAAAGTAAACCAGGAAATGGTGGTATTTATGATGTAGCTGAGGCCTTTGTCGGTGAACTTAGAAAAAATGGCTTTGAAGTTAAATACAGCAAAAACAATCATAATCCTCATGATATTAATGCTTATAGTCGTTCAAGAAGAACGGCAATAAAACTTTTAAAAGAAAATCCGGAAATTATATTTGATGTTCACAGGGATGCAGTTCCCCCACAGCAGTATCAGGCTAATGTTGAAGGAAAGGAAGTTACCAAGGTTAAACTGGTAGTAGGAAGATCTAATCCTAATTCCAAAACTAATCTGGAGTTTGCCAAAAGGATTAAAACGGTTATGGACAAACAGAAACCTGGACTTTCTAATGGAATATTTATAGGTAAAGGAGATTATAACCAGGATTTAAGCCCTAGGGCAATGCTTATAGAAGTTGGCGCCCATACCAATGATAAAAATGATGCAATAGAAGGAATAAAAGAGTTTGCTAATATTATGCCTACTCTTTTAAGGGTAGAAGGACAGGGGGCACCTCCTGCTCAAAAGCCTTTATCTCAGAATCGGGAAGAAAATAAAAGCGCTTATAGTACTATTATAGGTATTATTGTAGTCTTGGCAGCAGCTGTAGGAGGATATTATCTTTTAAATCAAGGGTCGGCAGGTAAGCGTAATGGATAAGTATGGTGAAGTAATTTTTATGGGGGTTTTAGCTGGGTTTTTATCAAGGCTTTTAACCCTGCGCAGTGATTACAGACATTACCCAGCATTTCCTCATGGATATTTTACCCATTTGGCTTTAGGGTTTATTGCTTCCTGTTTAGGGGCAGTAGCAGTTCCTGCTATAGCAAAACCGGATTATACAGCGGTGACTTTCCTCGTTCTGGCTGCCCAGCAATTTAGGGAAATAAGAAATATGGAAAGAGAGACTATGACCAGGCTGGAAGAAACTAAACTGGTAAGACGGGGAACGGACTATATTGAGGGAATTGCTAGGGTTTTTGAGGCTAGAAATTACCTGGCTATACTTACTGCTTTAATTACCAGTGGGGCAGCCCATCTTTTAGGTTGGCAGTATGCAATACTGACAGGGATAGTTTCGATTTATTTATCGATACGTCTTATGCGTGGTGCATATATAGGAGATATAGCAGAAGTTGAAGATGCCGATCTGCATTTTGAAGGAAGCCTTTTAATGGTAGAAGACGTGGTAATAATGAATGTAGGTCTTCCTGACACCCGACAAAAAATCTTAGAAGAAGGGATAGGGGTTTTAATAAAACCTAAAGATGATAATGCCCGACTTACCTTGCATAACCCAGGTCAGCGCATGGCGATAATTCATGATGTAGTATCTATTTTAGGAACCAAGGTGGATATAAATGAAACCGAAGTAATCCCTATGGCTAGAAAACATGTAGATAAAGGTTATTTAGCTTTTTTTGTTCTTCCCAATGAACCTGACCGGGAAATACTTAAACAGGTTATAAGAAATGTTCCGCTAATTGAAACGGCCCAGGGAACTGCTTTAAAGAGTTTTTACGGAAGAAAGGCGGCGGATTGATGGATACCAAAATAGCCGAATATATTTTAGCTATTGTTACCAGAGACCTGACTAAAGTAGCAGGGGGAGGATGTCCTGTTTTTTTAGCGGAGGATGAAAAAGAACAAGAAAAGATGGCTTTGCTTTTAGCCCGAGTGTTAGGTGGAGTTGTACATGATTTAGAAAATGGAGTTTATTTTATATGCAAACATTAAATAAAAAAAGAAAAATGCAGATTTTAAAATGTAAATTCATTTAAAAGGATTAAATTCCCGAAAATCAATCTTTATAGCTATTGCATGGAATTAATAAAGATAGTATCTAATAGATAGAAGGTCAAATAAAGTCAAAAAGAAAAATAAGGTCAAATAAAAGGAGGGATGTTGAATGTTTGGAGGTTTAACACCGTTCAACCGCAGAAGAGGAGATTTAGGGAGAAGAGGTTTTGAGGTTTTTGACCCCCAGGAAGTAATGGAAAGCTTTTTCAACGATTTCTTTTTCCCCAATTTTTATCAGCCCCACTATATGAAGGCAGACATAAGGGAAAATGAAAGCGAATATGTGGTAGAAGTTGAAATGCCAGGTGTAAACAAGGAACAGATAAATATTGAACTCAGGGATGATAGGCTTACTATTTCTGTAAATCAGAATGAAGAAATAAAAGAAGAGACTGCTAACTATATCCGCAGAGAAAGACGCTCTGGCTCTATGAGTAGAACCTTTTTGGTAGAAGATGTAGATGAAGAAAAGGTATCTGCCAAGCTTAAGGATGGAGTCCTTTCTATTGTACTTCCCAAGAGAAATGAAGGTAAAAAGAGACGCAGAATTGATATAGAATAATAGAATAATTTTGGACGGCTGGGCTTGATGCCTGGCTTTTATTTTGTTTTTATTTGACTTAATATTTTATTATTGATGAAGCAACTAACTTGCTAAAGGAAGAATTTTATTAGATAATTGTTAAGAACAAAAAGCTTTGGAGAGATTTAGTTGTGAGTGCCTTGATTGTTGAAATAATAGAAAACAGTATTGCAGAAGAGATAGGATTGGAAAAGGGAGATGAACTTCTTACTATAAATGGACAGAATGTTAATGATATTTTAGATTATAAGTTTTATTCTCAGGACGAGTTTGTTCAACTTGAAGTAAAGAAAAATAACGGTGAAATATGGACAATTGATGTCGAAAAGGATTGGGACGAAGATTTGGGAATTATATTTGACAGCATAGTATTTGATCGCATGAAAGTATGTAAGAATCGCTGTATATTCTGCTTTGTAGATCAGATGCCTCCTGGAATGAGAAAGACTTTGTATGTTAAAGACGATGATTATCGTTATTCTTTTATCTGCGGCAATTTTATCACTCTTACTAACTTGAAGGAAAAGGACTGGAATAAAATATTGTCTATGCGCTTAAGCCCTTTGTATGTTTCGGTACACTGCATGGATCCGGAACTGAGAGCTAAGATGCTTAATAATCCAAAGGCTAAAAATATAATATCTGATTTAAAGAGGCTTAAAGATGCCGGAATAGAAGTGCATACCCAGATAGTGTTATGTCCGGGAATTAATGATGGAGAAGTCTTGATAAATAGCATAGAAAAGCTGGCTTCTTTTTATCCTTCAGTTTGTTCGATAGGAATTGTTCCGGTAGGGCTTACCGGATACAGGGATAAACTTATGCCTCTTAGAACTTTTACACCTGAAGAAGCGAGAGTGATTATTGATTTGACTGACAGATATCAGCAAAGATTTCGAGAGGAGTTAGGAATTGGGCTGGTATATCTGGCAGATGAGTTTTTTATAAAGGCAGGAAAACCTTTTCCCAAAGGAGAGTATTATGATGATTACTGTCAGATTGAAAACGGAATAGGACTTGCCCGAATTTTATTGGATGAATTTGAAGAACTTGTCCATGATCTGCCATCTAAAATAGAGCCGCGCGAAGTGTTTTTAGTTACTGGCTTTTCAGGAGTTCCAGTTCTTACGCCTATTGTGGAAAGGCTTAACCATATAGAAGGTTTATCATTAGAGCTTATTCCGGTGGAAAATAAGTTTTTCGGAGGATATGTTACAGTTACCGGACTTTTGACCGGTCGTGATATTATTGATGCATTAGGTGATAAATATAAAGGTAAGAAGGTAATTATTCCCCGTATAGTATGCAAGGAAGGGGAAGATGTCCTTTTAGACGATGTAAGTCTTAAAGAAATAGAGGATAAAACTGGTGCTGAGATTTATACGGTTGATGGAAGTGCCTTTTCTTTGGTAGAGACTATTTTGTATGATTGATTTGCGAAGAAGTAGAATAAGGAATATGGAGGATCGATTATGGCAAAACCGGTAGTGGCTATTGTAGGTAGACCTAATGTAGGCAAATCTACTTTGTTTAACCGTCTTATAGGCGCAAGAAAAGCAATAGTTGAAGATATACCCGGGATTACAAGGGATAGGATTTATGATACTGCCGAATGGGAAGGGCGGGAATTTATTGTTATTGATACTGGTGGAATAAGGTTTGATGAAGGCGATATATTTGCGGCCGAAGTTAAGATGCAGGCTGAACTTGCTATTGAAGAAGCTGATGTTATTTTGTTTGTTGTAGACAGCCAGATTGGAATTACTCCAGAGGATGAACAGGTTGCAGAGATGTTGCGTAAATCGAAAAAACCGGTGGTTCTGGCTGCCAATAAAGTGGAAAATTTTACAAAGCAGCTTGATTATTATGAGTTTTATCAGCTGGGATTGGGAGATCCTGTACCTGTATCTGCCATCCACGGTATGAATACCAATGACCTTTTAGATGCGGTTGTAACAAAGTTTCCTTCTCTTGATGAACCTGAAGAGGATGATGATGCAATAAAGATTGCGGTTGTAGGGCGTCCCAATGTGGGCAAATCATCCCTGGTTAATGCTTTGCTCGGTGAAAAAAGGGTTATTGTAAGTGACATGCCTGGCACTACACGGGATGCTATTGATACTCCTTTTACTTATAATGGCCGTAATTATATTCTTATAGATACAGCAGGTATAAGAAAAAGGTCTAAAATTAAAGATGCTACTGAAAAATACAGCGTGATAAGGGCTTTGCGAAGTGTGGATAGAGCCGATGTGGTTCTTATAATGCTTGATGCAGTTGAAGGTGTAACTGAGCAGGACAAGAGGATTGCAGGATATGTGCATGAACAGGCTAAAGCTAACATAGTTGTAGTTAATAAGTGGGATTTGGTAGTTAAAGATGAGCATACCATGAATCAATATGATAAAAGCATAAGAGATGAAATTAAGTTTTTGTCTTATTCTCCTATTTTGTATGTATCTGCGTTAACCAGGCAGAGAATTTTTAAAATTTTGGAGATAGTGGATTTTGTAGCAGAACAGCATCACCGAAGGATTACTACGGCTGAGCTTAACCGGGTAATAAATGAAGCAGTTATGTTAAATCCCCTTCCCGGTGGCGGGGGCAAGAAAGTAAAGATTTTCTATACTACTCAGGTGAGAACTGCTCCGCCTACTTTTGTGTTTTTTTCCAACCATCCTGAGCTTATTCATTTTTCTTACTTGAGGTATTTGGAAAATATCCTGCGCCAAAATTTTGGGTTTGAAGGAACTCCGATAAGGCTTTTAACCAGACAGAATGAAAAAAAAGAATTTAACTAAAAGGCTAAGAGCAAGGGAAGATTAAAGGTTTGTCGTATATTTAGAAATATATATGCCCTTTAATGTGAAATTCAATTGGGGGAGGATAAATGTGCAGAATTTAGGTGTGATAGTTTTGTGTTACTTGATAGGATCAATCCCTTTTTCTTTTATATTCAGCCGGTTGTGGGGTGAAGAGGATATTAGAAAAAAAGGCAGCGGAAATGTAGGTGCTACCAATGTTTTGCGCACTGCAGGGATTAAAGCGGCTTTGCCCGCTTTAATTGGTGACCTTTTAAAAGGTATTGTTGCTGCATTTTTGGGTATGAAAGCAGGAGGAGAAGTTTGGGCCTCAGTTTGTGCAGCTGCTGCTGTTATTGGACATTGTTATCCAGTTTTTTTGAGGTTTAAAGGAGGCAAAGGAGTAGCTACTGCTGGTGGAGTCGTTCTTTTTCTTATGCCAAAGATTTTAGGAATTTTAGCGCTTATTTTTATTGTGGTTGTAATTATATCCCGCTATGTTTCGTTAGGCTCAATTATAGCTGCTTTTATGTTTCCTATTATGGCTATAGTTTTAGACCAGCCTCTAAGTTATATAATTCTGAGTGTTTTTCTGGCTTTCTTGGTAATATATAAGCATCGCGAAAATATTATGAGGTTGCGTCAGGGAAAAGAATTGAAATTGGGGCAGAAGGCTTAAAAATTTACAGGTATGGCCGGGAGGTTTAAATAGATGAAAAAGGTGTGCATTATAGGTGCAGGTTCTTGGGGAACTGCCCAGGCTATCCTTTTGAGTACTAATGCTGAAAGGGTAGTCTTATGGGGGAGAAAGGAAGACGGAGTAGAAGTTATAGAGAGAAGAAGGGAAAATGAAAGGTTTCTTCCCGGAGTAAAATTACCGTCCAATATAGAAGTAAGTAAAGATATGTCTTATGCGCTTTCTGATGCGGATTTGATAGTTTTAGCAGTACCTGCCCAGGCAGTGCGAAAAGTAACGAAAATGATGGCAGATTACTTGGAAAACCGCTCCTATCTGGTTATTACTGCCAAAGGTATAGAAACCGCTACCGGAATGCGCATGAGTCAGGTGGTGGAAGATGTCCTGGGCAAAGAGATAAAGAAACGGTTAGCGGTGTTGTCAGGGCCAAGTCATGCCGAAGAGGTGGCCAGGAAGGTTCCTACAGTAGTTACTGTGGCTGCATTTAATCGCGAAACTGCCTTTTATGTACAGGATGCTTTTATGACTTCATTTTTCCGTGTTTATACTAATCCTGATGTAGCTGGAGTAGAGCTGGGAGGAGCTTTAAAAAATATTATTGCTTTAGCGGCCGGGGTCGTTCAAGGGCTTAATTATGGAGACAATACCAAAGCAGCTCTTATCACCCGCGGTTTAACCGAGATAACCCGAATGGGAGTAGCATTGGGAGGAGATTCCAGAACTTTTTCAGGATTAAGCGGTATAGGGGATTTAGTTGTTACCTGTGGAAGCAGATATTCCCGTAATCTTAGGGCGGGAGAGCTTATAGCCAGGGGGTATTCCCTTGATGAAGTCCTGGAGAGGATAGGGATGGTAGTAGAAGGGGTTCATACTACCAGAATAGTTCATCATCTAGCCTGTGAAATGAATATAGAAATGCCCATAACCCATGCCTGTTATAACATACTTTATAATGGAAAGAGGCCTGAAGAAGAACTGGAAAATGTAATGAACCGCCGAAAAAAACATGAGATAGAAGATATAGTCCATGATATAGAAGGATGGTAAAAAGTGTGAATAAAAACCACACTTTTTTTCTTTTCTGGTTATATTACCGAATATTGATAAATATATTTATACTGTTATAGCCTGAATTTGCTTGTGGGGTATCCATATATTCGGAGGGATGGTGCCTTAAGAGTCTAAATCCGAGGGAGGGAGAAGCAGAGTGGAAGGGACTAATATTTTAAATGATATTGCGCAAAGAACTGGTGGCGATATTTATTTGGGAGTAGTGGGCCCTGTAAGAACGGGAAAGTCGACTTTTGTTAAAAGATTTATGGAATTGATGGTAATTCCTAATATAAAAGATATATATGATAGAGAGAGAGCTAAAGATGAACTTCCCGTAAGTGGTGCAGGTAAAACAATTACTACTACTGAGCCGAAATTTGTACCTAATGAAGCCATTGAAATAGGCACAAACAACGGAATTAATCTGAAAGTCAGGCTGGTTGACTGTGTGGGTTATACAGTTGATGGGGCGTTGGGATATGAAGAAGATAATGAACCTCGTATGGTAAAAACTCCCTGGTTTGACTATGAGGTTCCCTTCGAGGAGGCAGCCGAAATAGGAACCAGGAAAGTGATAACTGATCATTCTACTATCGGGTTTGTAATAACAACTGATGGCAGCATAAGTGATATCCCCAGAGACAATTATATTAAAGCAGAAGAAAGGGTAATAAATGAGCTTAAGGAACTGAACAAACCTTTTATTGTGCTTTTGAATTCGCTCTATCCACATAAAAAAGAGACATTGGAGCTGGTTGATGAGCTTACTGTTAAATATGGGGTAACAGTAATTCCGATAGATGCAGCTAATATTACTGTTGATGAGATTTATGCTGTTTTGGAAGAAGTTCTTTATGAATTTCCAGTGCAGGAAGTAAACATAAAGCTGCCTGGATGGGTGGATGAGCTTAAAGAAGACTTCTGGTTTAGAGAAGAAATGGAAACCTCAATAAGGGAAGTGTTAAACGAGATACAAAAAGTGAAGGACATTGAAAAAGCGATTTCTAAACTCTCGGATATTGAAAACATAAGCTATGTAAGTTTGAAAGAGATGAATTTAGGAACCGGGATAGCTTCAATTGATGTTGAGGTTCCCGAAGAAATGTTCTATCGCTGTTTGAGTGATGTAAGTGGATTTACAGTTGAAGGAACTCATGATATTATGAGGCTTATGCAGGATTTGAGTATTGCCAAGAAAGAATATGATAAAGTGGCAGATGCTTTAAAAGAGGTTCGAGAAACCGGATATGGAGTAGTAACCCCCAGATTAGAAGAGATGTTCTTAGAGGAGCCTGAACTTATAAGGCAGGGTAGCCGTTTTGGCGTAAAACTAAAAGCGAAGGCTCCATCTCTCCACATTATAAGGGCTGATATTACAACAGAAATTACTCCAATAATCGGAACTGAAAGCCAGTGCGAAGAATTGGTAAGATATATATTGGAGGAATTTGAAGAAGATCCTGGTAAAATATGGCAGTCCAATATTTTTGGCAAGTCACTTCATGATTTAGTTCGTGAAGGTATACAAAATAAGCTGCACCGTATGCCGGAAAATGCTCAGGTGAAACTGCAGGATACCCTGCAGCGGATAGTAAATGACGGCAGTGGAGGACTTATTTGTATAATAATATAAAATTTAAGAACAAATAAAGTTTTAAAAACCTCAGCTGAAACATTATGATAGGCTGGGGTTTAACTTTTTTATTGTATTTGCATATTATTGATGTTATAATATGTAATGTCCGTTTTAAAAAGAAAAAAATCTATGAATAGCGGACAGTGAGGTTTTTATGTTGAAAGATAAGAAGAATTATTACATAGTCCGAGAAGATATCCTGCCTGAATCTATTGTTAAAACGGCTAAAGCTAAAGAGATTTTAGCTAAAGGTGAAGCGGAAAATGTTTTAGATGCAGTAAATAGATTAGGGATAGCCCGTAGTACTTATTATAAATATAAAGATGGAGTTTTGCCTTTTTTTGATGCCGACAGCATGCGCATAATAAATATTTCTCTTTTTTTAAGCCATGTTCCTGGGGTTTTGTCAGGGGTTTTAAACCTGGTTGCCTCACTTAAAGCTAATGTTCTTACTATAAATCAAAATTTGCCTTTACATGGGATGGCTTATGTAACATTATCTTTGAGCATTGAAGAGATGACAGTTACAGTTGATGAATTTTTAATGGATTTACAAAAAATAGATGGTGTAATAAAGGCAGAAATAGTAGGAAGAAGCTGAGATTAGGAGGTTTTAAAATGATTAGAATAGGGCTTTTAGGATGTGGAACGGTAGGATCAGGAGTTGTCAAACTGTTAGAACAGAATAAAGATATTATTGCAAACCGGGCGGGTGAAACCGTAGTTTTGCATAAAGTTTTGGAACGCGATGTTGAAAAATGTTATCAACTGGGTATTCCTGCTGAGAAAATAGCCCAGGATATTGATGATATTTTAAATGATGAAGAAATAGACATTGTGGTAGAACTTATAGGTGGCCTCGAACCTGCCTTTAGCTATGTAATTGGAGCGATTAATCGCGGAAAACATGTAGTTTCGGCCAATAAAGACCTTATTGCGGTTAAAGGTAGGGAGATATTTAAAGCGGCTGAAGAAAATAATGTTGATTTTTATTATGAAGCGAGTGTAGGGGGAGGGATTCCTATCATATATCCCCTGAAACAGTCTTTAGCTGCTAATAGAATAAAAGAAGTTATAGGTATCTTAAACGGAACTACCAATTATATGCTTACCAAGATGACCCGGGAAGGTTTAAGCTATGAACAGGTTTTGAAAGAAGCTCAAGAATTAGGATACGCCGAGGCTGATCCTACTTCTGATGTAGAAGGGCTTGATGCCGCAAGGAAAATTGCGATTTTGTCTTCTATTGCTTTTAACAGCCGTATTACTTTAGATGATGTGTATGTTGAAGGCATAACCGGGATTACTCCTGCCGATATAAATTATGCTGCTGAATTGGGCTATGTGATAAAACTTCTAGCCGTTGCCAAACAGGATGACGAAGGTAATGTTGAAGTAAGGGTAAATCCTGCTTTTATTCCTGTAAGCCATCCTTTGGCGGGTGTTAATGATGTTTTCAATGCAGTTTTTGTTAAAGGTGATGCGGTAGGAGATGTAATGCATTACGGAAAGGGAGCAGGACAGATGCCTACTGCCAGTGCAGTAGTTGGCGATATTATTGAAATAGTGCGTAATATGCGCTGTGGGTCTAATGGGAGAATAGGCTGTACCTGTTATGATGAAAAAAGGGTCTTAAAAGTTGATGATATGAAAGCAAGATTTTATATCCGTATGACTGTGGTAGACCGTCCCGGAGTATTAGCAGGTATTGCTGGGGTTTTTGGCAACAATAATGTAAGTATTGCTGCTGTTTTGCAAAAAGAAGGCGAAGATATGGCTGAACTTATTTTGATTACCCACGAAGTTAGAGAAAGAGATTTGCGGAAATCATTGGATGAAGTTAAAACTTTAGACACAGTAGGCAGTATAAATAATATCATAAGGTTAGAGGGATTGGATAAACAGTAAGGAGGGTCTATGATTACGGTAAAAGTGCCGGCTACTGCTGCCAATTTAGGTTCAGGTTTTGATACTTTAGGGTTAGCTCTGGACTTGATGCTTGAAGTTAAGATAAAGCCGGCAGTAAACGAAAATAAAATTGAGTTCTGTGGGTACGGGGCTTCAGATATAAAACAAAATCCTGATTCTAATTTGATCTTGAAGGCAATGCATAAAGTTTTTACAAAAGCAGGAGCTGTGATGCCTCCGATAGAGCTTTATGCAAAAAACAACATACCTGTAGGTAAAGGGTTGGGAAGCAGTGCTGCTGCAATAATAGCCGGGCTTTATGCCGGAAATATGCTCCTTAAAAATAGATTTAATGAAAAAGAACTCATAAATATGGCAGTTTTTCTGGAAGGACATGCCGATAATGTGGTGCCTGCTGCTGTAGGCGGCTTGACAGCAGTCATGGTGGATAAAGATGAAGTTTATTATAAAAAGCTTAAATTCCCTGGTGAACTGAAAATTATAGCATTAGTACCTGATTTTATTCTTCCGACCAAAAAAGCGCGCACAGTTTTACCGGAAAAAGTAGGGATAAAAGAGGTGACCTCTGCTTTGCAAAAGGCTTGTTTCCTGGCTTTAAGCTTAAACAATGGTGATTTTGAATTTTTAGATAAGGCTATGTCTGATGAGCTTTTTCAAACTGCCAGAAAACGATTTATTCCGGGTTTTGATGAAGTAATAAGAGAGGCTAGAAAAGCGGGTGCATTAGGGGCTGCATTGAGTGGAGCCGGACCTTCTATTATAGCATTTTCTTTAGAAAGAGAACATTTCATAGGAAAAAGG
The DNA here is from genome assembly GCF_017656155.1 of Thermosyntropha sp. Lineage (GTDB taxonomy): Bacteria > Bacillota > Syntrophomonadia > Syntrophomonadales > Syntrophomonadaceae > Thermosyntropha. The sequence continues at coordinate 49,994 of NZ_JACDOH010000008.1, forward strand.
ATGCAGGATGTTTGGGCTTTACATGGCATAAATAGTGATGTATTCTATCTCAAGGCATATGAAAATGGAGTTATATGTGAAAAAACATTATAGATAAATTTGGACACAGCAAGGAGTGTGAAATTTTGGCCTTATTAGTTACTAAATTTGGTGGAACTTCAGTTGCATCTTTAGAAAGAATAAAAAATGTTGCTCTGCGCCTTAAAGATATGAAGGAGAAAGGGAATGATGTTGTAGCAGTAGTTTCAGCTATGGGAGATACCACAGATGAATTGATTGATTTGGCTAAGTTAACCGGGGATAATTTAGCTCCGCGGGAAATGGATATGCTTTTATCTACCGGTGAACAGCAGTCGGCTGCCCTTCTTGCGTTGACTTTGCAAAATATGAATTGTGATGCTATATCACTTACTGGATGGCAAGCGGGGATAAAGAGTGATGATAAACACAGCAAAGCCAAAATAAGTGAAATTAATACAGAAAGGCTAAGAGCAGAATTAGCCAAAGGGCGTATTGTAATAGTAGCTGGTTTTCAGGGTATTTCTCCCTGCGGAGATATAACTACATTAGGGCGTGGAGGTTCGGATACTACTGCTGTTGCTATTGCTGCAGCATTGAAAGCTGATCGCTGTCTTATTTTTACGGATGTAGACGGAGTTTATACTGCCGACCCCCGCATAGTACCTGAAGCCCGCAAACTTTCACAGATTTCCTATGAAGAAATGCTTGAAATGGCAAGCCTTGGGGCAGGAGTTTTACAGTCGCGTTCAGTTGAGTTTGCTATGCTTTATGGGGTTGATGTTGAAGTTTTAAGCAGTTTTAATTTTAATCCCGGAACTTTAGTAACGGAGGTAAAAAATATGGAGAAACAGAGAGTTGTATGTGGAGTGGCAGATGATAGAAATTGCGCCCGTTTTGCGCTTTTTGATGTTCCTGATGTTCCTGGTATAGCAATGAAAATATTTAAAGCTTTAGCAAAAGAAAATATAAATGTTGATATGGTTATTCAAAGTGCTATGCGCGATAATCGAAATGATATTGCTTTTACCATAGAAAGAGATGATCTCAAGCGCGCTGTCCCAGTAGTCCAAAAGGTTGTAAAAGAAATATCTGCTTCTGGTTTTTCTTATGCGGATGATGTTGCCAAAGTTTCTATTGTAGGGGCTGGAATGCAGACTAATCCTGGAGTAGCTGCTGACATGTTCGAGGCTTTAGCAGAGGAAAATATCAACATTCATATGATAAGCACATCTGAGATTAAAGTATCATGTGTTATAGATGAAAAAGAGTTAGAAAAGGCAGTTCGAGTCTTACATAAGAAATTCGAGCTCGACAAAATAGAATAAACCATTTAATTATCTTGACGAAACAGGGATTATGATATAAAATAGTCCTTGCGTCGGGGTGTAGCTCAGCTTGGCTAGAGCGCTTGCTTGGGGTGCAAGAGGTCGCTGGTTCAAATCCAGTCACTCCGACCATTTTATTTAATCAAGAAAATTAAAGCTTCCAGCTCTTATGTGAGCTGGAAGCTTTTTTATTTAATCAACACCAGATATTAAATTTAGAGTCCGAAAATGTTATCATCAATTTCTAAACAGGTCCTATCTTCATTTTTCAGAACCTGGAGGAAGGTTCCGATTTCTGGAATGATGTTGTTTATAAAGAAACGGGCTGATACTATTTTGCCTTTATAAAAGTTATAGTCATAGTGATCTTCACCAAGTTCATCAATTTTCTTTTGGGCAATTAATGCCATTTCTAAGAGAAGTTTGCCTGCCCACAGTTTGCCTGTAGCATGAAGCATTCTGGTGGCATAGAGCTGAATCATGCCAGGCTTAGCATAAAGTCCCTGCCAGATTTTAAGGATTTCATCATATTTGGCTAAAGCATCTTTATAAAGAGCCATTTCTTTTTCAAAGCCGGGTGCATTTCCGGTTTCTTCAACAAACTGGCGGATGTGATCGAGCCACATAGCGAAAACCTGGCCATTTTTCATGGTCATTTTACGGCCTACTAGATCCATTGACTGTATGTAGTTGGTTCCTTCCCATATTGGATATATACGGGCATCTCTATAAATCTGGGCAATGGGATATTCTTCGGAAAAACCGTAACCGCCGTAGCATTGCAGAGCTTCAGAAATACATTGCAGTGCCATGTCTGAACAGTATGCTTTGACAATAGGAGTATTTACTGCCAGAAATATGGAAGCTTTTTTACGCATTTCCGGATCAGAACTGTAGTTTTCAATATCAGCCCACCAGAAAGTCTGAATTGCCATGGCCCTGAATGCTTCAATATGGGCTTTCTGGAACATCAGCATTCTCTTTATATCTTCATGTTTTATAATTTGGCATCTGCCTGATTTAGGGTTAGTGGTAGGACGCCCCTGAATGCGCTGTCTGCAGTATTCAACTGTATTGTGATAAGCTGACGCGGCTAAAGCACAGGCAGATAAACCGGTCATAAGCCTTTCTTCATTCATCATTTTAAACATCTGAGCCATGCCCTGTCCGGCTCCATCTTCACCTGGGGGATCTCCTAAAAGGAAGCCTTTACATTTACCTTCTTCACCGAAATTTATCACACAGGTGGGAGATCCGCGGTGTCCTAATTTATGTTCAATGCCTGCACAGTGAACATCATTGAATTCTCCGGGATTTCCATTTTCATCAGGCAGATATTTGGGAACTACAAAAAGGGACAAGCCTTTAGTACCGGGAGCAGCCCCTTCTATACGCGCCAGAACCAAATGGATTATATTTTCGGTTACATCCTGTTCACCGCCGCTTATGAAACATTTAGTCCCTTTGATGAGATAGACTCCCGGCTCATCAGTAGGGATAGCCTTGGTAGTTGCATCTCCTACATCAGAACCGGCATTAGGTTCAGTTAAATCCATAGTACCTGACCATTGTCCGCTGTACATTTTGGGGAGATAAGTTTTTTTGAGCTCTTTACTGCCGAAATCCCTTATTAAACCAGCTGCACCTGAATTAGCGAGCCATAAGGTTTGGATTGAAGGGTTGGCTGCTATGAAATATTCGTTGAGAGCCCAGACCACAGATAAAGGAAGGGCTGATTCGTCGTCGGGATCTACATTGGAAGCTGCAAATCCGTTGTTAACTATAAAATAGTAGGCATCTTTGGTGGATTGAGGGGTGATTACCCTGCCATTTTCAAATTTTGCACCTATTTTATCCGAATCTTCATTTGAAGGGGCAACCACTTCTTTAGCGCCTTTAAGTGCATTTTCCAGGATAAAATCAAGATCCTCTACTGAATAGCCGTCTTTGAATCGTTCAGTATTAAAAACAGTATTCATGTCCAGCCATTCTTTTAATATAAATTTGTGATCTCTGGTAGTGTTCATAAAGGTTGATGACATAGCTGTTCCTCCTTGATTTATTAGTGAATAAAAAATGCTTGCATTTTTATTTTAACAATTATAAACATTAAATATCAATAACGGTAATAAATATTTTGACAACAAAAAATGCCGACCTTAAAAGGTTAGGTCGGCGTTAGCCGTCAAATATTTATGTCGTATTCTTTTATTTTGCGGATTAAGCCTTGGGTTGAAGGAAGATGAGGAAAGTTAAGTGTTAAAACAGGTATTCCAGCAGTTTTGGCTGCTTTTTCTAGAAAGTTTTCAGCAATTTGTTCTTTTTTAGCATTGCTGCCTTCATGCACCTGTACTATAAAAAGAGGTTCTAAGCTTTCAAAATGGCAGATGAGAAAGTCTACACTTTTAGAATTTATTCGTTTAACATATTCGGGGCTATTTTGGACGTGTGGATCAACCTGCATAAAGTCGGACAAGCGTACTTTAGGAAAAATCTTGAAGTTATCCGCAGGCAAAGTTTTATTGAGCAGATTATAAACATCTTTTTCTGCAGCAGATAATATGCTTGTCTTTTTAGTATAAGGCAAGTTATTTATATCAATCCAGGCTTCGCTGACATCAATGACTTTGCCTCCTTTTTGCGGTTTGTTTTTTCTGGGTTCCGATATTTTCTCTTTATATATATCCCAGAGAAGCTTCAAAAGTATAAACCCTATTACAGCCAGTATAAACTGTCCCATGTTTTACCTCCCGATTAAAATCTGCTTACCAAAAGCTGTCTTTTCCATTATTATATATATTATCAGCTATTGCAATCTTTTTGAAAATAGATATTATACTGAGTTAGGTGTAAAAATTATGTTTTAAAACAGGGAGGATTATTAATAATGCAGTATGAGAGCAGCAGAGGTCAATATAAAGGGCTTAAGGGGGCAGAAGTTATCAAGTTGGGAATAGCCCCGGATGGTGGATTGTTTGTTCCAGAGTATATACCAGAACTGACCAGTGAAGATTTAAAAGGAATGGAAAACCTGACTTATCAGGAAAAGGCAGTATATATTTTAAAACAATTTTTATCTGATTTTAGCCTAAAGCAGATTGAAGAATGTGTCCATAAAGCTTATAACTGGGAAAGTTTTGATCATGAAGATATTGCACCCCTGGTGCCTCTAGATGATAAGACTTATATTCAGGAATTGTGGCATGGCCCAACCTGTGCTTTTAAAGATATGGCATTGCAGATACTGCCTTATTTACTTACTACCAGCGCCAGCATTACCGGCGAAACTGATGAAATTGTAATTTTAGTTGCAACTTCCGGAGATACAGGCAAGGCGGCGTTGGCCGGCTTTAAAGATGTAGAAAATACCCGGATAATAGTTTTTTATCCAGATGAAGGGGTAAGTGAAGTACAAAAAAGGCAGATGATTACCCAGGAAGGAAGAAATGTTTTTGTAGCTGCGGTTAAAGGCAATTTTGATGATGCTCAAAATGGAGTTAAAGAGATATTTAATGATGAAAATATAAGAAAACTGCTTGCATCTAACCATAAGAAAATGTCATCAGCAAACTCTATCAACTGGGGTAGACTTTTACCTCAGATAGTCTACTATATTGCGGCTTATGTAGATTTGCAGAAAAAAGGAGTAATAAAACAAGGTGAAAAAATAAATGTTGTGGTTCCTACCGGAAATTTTGGAAATATTTTGGCTGCCTTTTATACCAGAAGGATGGGTATTCCCATAAACAGGCTGATATGTGCTTCTAACGCCAATAATGTGTTGACTGACTTTATACGCAATGGGGTTTACGACCGCAACCGGAAGTTTGAAAAGACTATATCGCCATCTATGGATATCCTGATTTCTTCAAATTTAGAAAGGCTTTTATATGAGGTTACCGGACATGATGCGCAAAAAGTCAGGGATTGGATGAAAAGATTAAAAGATACAGGCAGATATGAAGTAGACAGTTTGACCCGTGAAAAAGTGCAGGAATTGTTCTGGGCTGATTTTTGCAATGATGCAGATACTATTAGGACTATCAGGGAGGTATGGCAGGATTATAAATACCTTTTAGACACTCATACTGCAGTAGCTGTAAATGTTTATAACAAATACCGTAAAGCTTCTGGGGATAATACGGTTGCAGTTATTGCATCTACTGCCAGCCCTTTCAAATTTGCTAGCAGTGTAGCCCGGGCAGTTTTGCCTCCTGATATGATGGAAGAAAAAAATGAATTTGAAGTTTTAGAGCTTTTATCTTCTTATACCGGTTTAGCCATTCCTGCTGGTATTAAGGATTTAGATAAAAAACCGGTTATTCACAATACCAAATGCGACAAGACTGAAATGAGGGAAACCGTGTTGAGATTTTTGGATATAAAATAGCCGTTATCTTTGGAATGATAAGGAACAAAGCGGTAGTATTTTGGGTCAATGAATAATAAATAAGGCAGGGGTTGTTCCCTGCCTTATTTATTAATATACTGTTACTTTTTATCGCCTTTTATAAAATAATCCATAAGCTCATATCCACTGGAGAAATATATTCCATCACGGGCGTATTTTTCGTTATAAGTTCTGATACTTTCTGAAACCGGATTATTTTTGTCATAAATCATAAAAGGCACCGGCTCCGCGGTATGTGTTTTTAATGATATTGGTGTAGGATGGTCGGGCATAATCATAATTTTTAAATCATCGAATTCGTTTATCACGGATAATATAAGTCCTATTACTTCTTTATCAATCTGCTCAATAGCCCATATCTTCTTTTCAAGGCTTCCCTGATGACTTGCTTCATCGGGAGATTCAATGTGCAGATAAACAAAATCCTGTCCTTTTTTAAGTTCATTTATTGCAGCTTCTCCTTTCCCTTTGAAGTTGGTTTCGATGCTTCCGGTAGCTCCTTCAACTAGGACAGGTCTGAGTCCGGCTGCTATCCCTAGTCCTTTTACTAGGTCAACTGCGGCGACTACTGAACCGTTCAAATTATATTTTTCCTGGAAGCTGTTCAGGGAAGGCTTTCTGCCTTCTCCCCAGAGCCATATGGAGTTGGCTTCTTTTAAACCTTTTTCCCGGCGTCTTTTATTTACCGGGTGTTTTTTAAGAATTTTCTGACTTTTTTGTATTAAATCAAGAATAATATTCGCCTTATCTCCCTCAGGCAGATATGAATCGATTTTTCGGTCAGATATATCATGAGGAGGAGTAAGCTTAAGTTTCAAGCCTGATGCGTTTTTCCAGACCATGACGTGGCGGTAGCTTATTCCCGGATAAAATGTTATTTCTCTGCTTCCCAGTTCCTTTTGTAAACAGCCGATAAGTTCTTTAGCTTCTCCGGAAGATATTTCCCCTGCACTGTAGTCAAGCATAATTTTATCTTCTAAATTTTCATCATCGGAAAGGGTAACTAGATTGCAGCGCAGAGTGAGGTCGCTTTCCTCTAGTTTTACTCCCATGCTTATAGCTTCCAAGGGAGAACGTCCGGTATAGTAAATTGAAGGGTCATAGCCCATCACTGAAAGATTGGCGACATCACTTCCAGGTGCAAATCCTTCCGGGATAGTTTTTACCAGACCAATAACTGCCTCTTTAGCTAGACCATCTATATTTGGGGTTTTTGCGTATTCAAGTGGGGTTTTATTACCCAATTCGGGTATAGGATAATCTGCCATTCCATCGGGAACAATGATTAGATATTTCACCTGATTCAACTCCTGTATAAAATATTAGATTTTATAAATTGCCCAGTGTATAGATTTACTTTTTAATTTTATAATATTTTTTATTTTTCTTAAAGGATGCTTGATAATCACTTGACATAGAATTATTTTTCTATAAATAAATTTAATAGCAAAAAAGGAAAAAGACACAAATAAGCGAAAAGTAAGTATAAATGGATTTGATGTTATGGAGGGATGTTATTATGGGAAGCAGATTTTTAGAGGAGTTCCCGTGGATAGTGAAGATGATTTTACCGTTATTTCCGAAAGACACAACTTTTTATGCAACTGATCTGGAAAATTTTATTTTTAAAGATACTACCAATTTTGATGTTCCGTTTGTTAAGGTGGGTGCACCGTTTGCCAAAGGAGGACCGGCGGATAAGGTTATTCAAACTAAACAGCCAGTTATTATGGAAATAGATGAGAGTTATTACGGTGTGCCTTTAAAGGTAATTTCAGTTCCTGCTTTTGATGATGATGATAAAAGTAAAGTGGCAGGGGTTTACGGAATGGCTGTTAGGCGGGAAAATGCCTTTAATTTGCGCAAGATGGCTGACACTTATCAAAAGGGAATGCAGGAGATTGCAGCTGCGATTGAACAGACTGCAGTTGCAGCTTCGGAAATAAGTGAGAGTGAGCAAAGGCTCAACCGGGAAATCAGTGCTATTTCAGATATCGCGGCTGAGATTATAAAAATCTTAGAGTACATAAGGAGTGTTGCTGATGAAACAAAAATGTTGGGGCTTAATGCTGCTATTGAAGCAGCCAGGGCAGGAGATGCCGGAAAAGGCTTTGGAGTAGTGGCAGCAGAAATTCGCAAACTTTCAGAGAACTCTAAAGAAACCGCCGGGAAAATAAGGGAACTTACCAGACAGATTGAAGAAAAGATAAATTCTGCCTTAAAAAATTCTGAAGTTACTGCCAGGGCGACTCAGGAACAGGCTGCAGCGGCAGAGGAAATGAATGCTGGTATACAGGAACTTACCAGTATGTTAGATGAACTTACGCGTATAGCATATGAGATTTAAAACAAGATAAAAAATAATGAAAAGGCTTGACGATTATAAAAACAGATGATAAAATAAACATCGTTGCGGAGCTGTGGTGTAGCGGTTAACATGCCGGCCTGTCACGCCGGAGATCGCGGGTTCAATTCCCGTCAGCTCCGCCATATAATTACAAATAAAGTTGACAACTTGTGGTGAGGCAGCTATAATAATTTTTGTAATATAATATGCCTCGGTAGCTCAGTCGGTAGAGCAGTGGACTGAAAATCCACGTGTCGGTGGTTCGATTCCGCCCCGAGGCACCATGATAAGCGGAAGTGGCTCAGTGGTAGAGCATCGCCTTGCCAAGGCGAGGGTCGCGAGTTCGAATCTCGTCTTCCGCTCCATTGAAAGCCAAGCGTTACCTGTGTAACGCTTTTATTTTGCGATATATACCTGTTCAGTGCTTTATATATAGTAAAACCTCAAGTTTTGCTTGCAATAATGGAAAAAAGCTGTTATAATAATTCCTGCGTCAGAGATTCGTTTCTTTTCAGCAGGGGCGGGTGGCGAAGTGGCTAACGCTGAGGTCTGCAAAATCTCCATTCACCGGTTCGAATCCGGTCCCGCCCTCCATAGAGAAAAGAATAACATGCCCGGGTGGCGGAATAGGCAGACGCACGGGACTTAAAATCCCGCGGTTGGTAACAACCGTGCCGGTTCGACCCCGGCCTCGGGCACCATATTTCAAAAAGACGGACGCTTAAAAAGCGTCTTTTTTTATTGGTTTTTTATCAATGGTTAAGGTGGCAGGTATTAGTCTAAATAGTTACCACCCTCTTGTTTATTATCCAGTTATAAACATAATTCAGAAATATAAAAATGGATTCAGACCTAAAGTTGTAAAATCACATTATAGGATTAAACATTATATTATGTATAATAAAAAATATAATAAAAGACTTTTTTGAATTATTTTAATTTTAATTGCGATATGAAATAATGGTTTATGATAAAATTTGAAGACGGGAGGGGGCAATTATCGAAAAATTTCGCCGTAAAAATTTGTTTTATTTAGCATTTTTTTTATTTTTACTGCTGTTTTTGTTTTTCTTTTTCCGGAATTATAAAAACGAGAGAAGGATAGATATTTTCATTAGCCAGGTAAGATGTTTAATTCCTGAAGAGAGACAGGCAGTTATCATGCTTAAAGATAATATGCTTGATAACCGGGGGCTTATTTTCCAAAAGATTGAAAAAGGGAAACAGGTTGAGGTTAATCTTTTGGAAAGCATGGGACAGCTTCTTGAATATGCCGACTATACAGGAAATGAAAAGCTAAAAGAAGAAACCTTAGAACTTATTTTTAAATATTTTGAAACAGGAGAGGGGTATCTTTCCTGGCAGATTTATAAAGGAAAGCCTCAAAAGGCCACTGCTTTGTTTGATGAGCTTCGGATATTGAAAGTTCTTTTAGAGGACGAGAAGAGCAAGAAAAATGAATTTTATATTAAAACCCTCAAGGATTCGCTTTATAACTTTAGTTTAAGAGATGGGAAATGGGTGGATTTTTATGATGCAAGATGTGCTGATAAAGCAGATATAATTTCCCTTTTTTACATAGATATTGAAACTTTAAAAGAATTGGCCAAAAATGATAAAAGATTTTACAATGCCTCAAAAAAAGCGGAAGAGATACTTTCCAATGCTCCTGTAAATGACTATGGCTTTTTTCCTCAGGTTTATAACTATGAAGAACAGGCTTATATATATTCTTCCTCTGCAAATATGGTGGAAAATATTTTGACGAATATGCACTATCTGCATAATGGAGGAGATATTGATAAATTTTTGTCTTTTCTAAAGAGGGAAATAGATAAGGGGCATATATACAATATTTATGATTATGACGGCAATCCTGTAAAAAAAGAAGAGTCAACTGCTGTATATGCCTTATCGTGCCAGCTTTTTTTGGAGGTAGGAGACTATAATTATGCTGATTTGTGTTATAAAAAAATGATGTCTTTTCGAATAAAAAAAGGTAAATTAACTGGTGGCTTTGGAGATTCGCTAGCCAATACAGTTTATGCTTATGACCAGCTGGAAGCCCTGAAAACTATGCGGATAAGAGAGGTAAATATATGAAAGCAAGAGATAAGGAAAATAAAAGACAAGATTATCTGTGGTTTAATTTAATCATGGTTATATGGCTGGGAGTTTTAACTTTGGTTTTTGCTTCCAGCTATAATATTAATTTTATGCAGTTTATAATGGCAGGTATGGCAATAATTGCTATGATTTTTGCCTATAACTATGGAGTATTGCGTGGTTTAGTTTTTGTATTAATTTTAGTTTTTGCCTACGGTTCTTATATTCTTTACGGGGTAGCTGTTACCGGCGAGATTTCCGAGCTTAGGATTGAGCTTATAATGTGGCTTTTTATTATGCCTTTAGGTGCTTATCTTTCGGGACAGATGAGCCAGTATATAGCTTCTTTATATTTTCAGAGCGGAGAATGGCAAATGCTTAGAGAAAGGTTAACCAAGGATGATTTGACCGGTTTTCTCAATAAGCGCGGTTTCTTTGAAGCTCTGGAAAGAGAGATTGACCGAACTAGGAGATTTAAAGATCCTTTATCAATTTTAATTATAAAAATTGCCAATTTAAATGAAATGCGGACGGTATATGGGGAAGTGATTTCTAATGCCATTATAAAGTCCTTATCCGAACAGATTGATAATGTAATAAGATCCATCGATATAAAAGGAATGCTAGAAACAGATGTTATAGGAATTATCCTGCCTGAGACCAATATAAGTGGGGCGAGAGTGGTAGCAGAAAAGCTGCATAATTTGGTGGAACTGATTACAGTGGATTTAAAAAAAGGTAGAAAGACAATAAAGCTAAGGATTTCTGTCGGAATTGCAGAATATTCAGATACTATTCCTGATGCTTATACCTTTTACGCAAAAGCTTTTGAAGATGCGGATAGGGATGTGGGCTGATTGGCAAAGCTAAAACTGAAATGTAAGGTTTTGGGGAGCTTGATTTTGTTTCTGTTAATATGGAACTCTGTTTGTCCGCCTGTTTTAGCAGAAGCAGAGGATGAAACTGAAGTAATTATTCTGTATGAGGAGCCTTATCGTAAGGATAATCAGGTTTTTTCTCTGGTGGATGCCCTTTATGAATATTTAGGACATTTTAAGGTTCAATTTTCAGATTTGGCAGTTGAAGATTGGAAATCTGGAATTTTAAAGGATTACCAGGTTGTGATATATGTAGGAAGCCGACAGAGAAGCCTTCCAGAATCTATGTTGAAAGAACTAGCGGAGAGGCCAGCCGTAATATGGCTGGAAGATAACATAGATGGCCTAGCAAAATTTAAAGGTTGGAATGATTTTGTTTATTACGGTAAGAGCTACTATTATGTCCGCTTGTATGCAGGGAAAGAAGAAGTTGCTATTGACCCTTACATTCCTTTATATCTGTCTCAGCCTGGCACTGAGGCGAAGGTTTTGGCAAGTGTAAGCAACCTTAAAGATACTTTGCCTTTAGCCTGGCAGAGAGAAAATGTTTTCTATCTGGGAAAATTTGATTTCGGTTTTCCTTTTTACATACTCTTAGCCGATATTTTGCACAGGGTTTTGCCTTGTTCGGTTTCCTCCAGTTACAATGTGCTTTTGCGTATAGAAGATGTAACTCCTTTGACTGATCCGGAAAATCTTGCGAATCTGATTGATATTATTGCATCTTATGATATCCCGTATGCAGTTGCAGTTACTCCTTTTGACAGACATAAGGGAAAAGAGACCGGCTTGAGCCAGGCTAAAAAGCTGGTTAAAGTTTTGCGAAAGGTAAGAGAAACCGGCGGTTTTGTAATCATGCACGGATGTTATCATGAAAACTGTTATTCTCCTGAAACAGGGGAAGGCTTTGAATTTTGGAATCTTAAAGATGAAAAGCCGATGGAGGGAGAACCGGATTTTACAAGGCAGCGATTGGAAAAGGGACTTGATGAAATGGCTAAATCAGGCATATATCCGGTAGCTTTTGAGGCTCCCCATTATGCGATGAGCAGCGTAAGCTATAGAGAGTTATCCCGCTATTTTTCAACTTATATAGGACAGATTCAGCTTAGTGATGAAACTTATAAAGCTAGCCTGGAATTTCCTTATGTTATTAATTCTTATCGACTTAATGGCATGAAGGTTTATCCTGAAACATTGGGTTATGTTGATCCTCAGGATATTATGTCAGTTGAAAAAATAATACAAAAGGCACGATTTCAAAAGATTTTGCCTCATACGGAAACATGCGTTTTTTACCATGGCTTTCTTCCCCCTGAAGGTTTAGATAAGCTTATTAAAGCTCTTAATAGAGAAGGCTATAAATTTATTTCCTTGGGTGAGGAGGATTTTTGGGTTAAAGGTAAAGCTCTCAGGGTATGGGGGGGGAAAGGTATAATGAGATGGGAATCGGATATTACGCCAATAAATCCGGATGACAAGGAACCGCTTTACAAAGGGCCGAAAGTTGTAGCTAAAGGAATTACAGCCCTGGCTTTGCTTATAACAGGTTTAGTTTTATTTTTCGGTATTATAGTTTTGAATCTGCGCCGCAAAAGGAACAGGCTTTATGAAGAGGGTTGAAAAATGCAGGAATTAACAAGAATTGACCTACTTTTTCTTATAGCACTCAGTGCTACCTGGATTTTGCTTTTATATCATGTTTTTTTAACTTATGGCGGTTATCGCTGTTTTCTAAGAACTTTAGAAGCAGATGAAAAGAGTTACCAAGATATTGTGGGGAATTTGCCTTTTGTAACTGTATTAGTGCCGGCCCACAATGAGGAGATGGTTATAGGAAGGACGGTAGATGCCATCTGCCGCAGTGATTATCCTAAAGATAAGCTGGAAGTAATAGTAATAAATGACAGTTCGACTGATAAAACCGGAGAAATTTTAGAAAAAAAACAAAAAGAATATTCATTTTTAAAAGTTGTAACTTTAAAACCTCCATTAGGAGCCAAGGGAAAATCAAATGCTTTAAATAACGGATTTAAGGCAGCTAGTGGAGAATACATAATAGTATATGATGCCGACAATACTCCGGAAAGAAAGGCTATACGCTATCTGGTATCAACTATTATTTCTGATCCTAGATTAGGGGCGGTAGTGGGAAAATTTCGCACCCGCAACCGGGATGTAAACCTGTTAACCCGCTTTATAAATCTTGAAACCATAAGTTTTCAATGGCTGGTTCAGGCTGGAAGGTATTACTGGTTCAGGCTTACCACAATAACGGGAACCAATTTTATTATAAGAAGGGATATACTTGAAAAAGTTGGGGGCTGGAGGCTTGATGCCCTTACTGAAGATACTGAGCTTACCATAAGAGTATATAATGAAGGCTATTATATAAAATGGATTCCGGAAGCAGTTACCTGGGAACAGGAACCTGAAAACCTTAAGGTTTGGCTAAAACAGCGCACCAGATGGGCGCGCGGCAATATGTGGGTAATATCTTATTATATACGCAGGATTTTCAGTTTAAAAAGGAAAATAAGCTGGGATGTGATTTATTTTTTCTTTACCTATGCGATTTTTTTCACTTCTGTGATAATTTCTGATGCAATATTTATATTAGGAATTACTGGACTAGCTAAGTTGTCGATAACAGGGCCTTTTGTTATTATATGGATAATGGCTTATATTTTATTCATAATTGAAACCTTTATTTCTTTGAGCCTGGAAAGAGGGGAAGGAAACTTTGAAAACTTTTTGCTTACTGCCTTGATGTATTTTACTTATTGCCAGCTTTGGCTTTATCTGGTTTTTCGGGCAGCATGGATAGCTTTGAAAGATAAAATAACCGGTAAAGGGTTTTACTGGTATAAAACGGAAAGGTCGGCGAGATAATGCGCAGATTGATGGCTTTTATTATTATAGTATTATTTTTAGGTTTACTGTTTTTGCCATATGGGGTTAGGGCAGAAGAATTGGCAGATAACAGTACAGTATACAATATAAAAATGTTTGCAGAAGATATTGTTTTAAATGCTCCTATAAACGAATATTATTACTGGTTAGAACTAAAACCTGGATTTTCAGTTAAAGAAGCTTCGATTATTCTTTCGTATTCCTGTTCAGAAACTATTATAAAAGAACTTTCTTCTCTTACCGTAAGTATAAATGGCAAGCCTATAGCTAGCACGCATATAGAAAAAATAGGGAAATATCCATCTTCTTTAAAGGTTAAAGTGCCGGCAAATATGCTGGTTAAAGGTATTAATGAGATAAAGATTACTACCACTCAGAGAAGTATAGAAAAAACCTGCCAGGATGTAGATAATAAGGCAAATTGGGTTGTTTTGCATAATAACTCAGTAATTCACTTGGATGTATTAAACGAGCCGGCCAGCTTAAATGACTATCCTTATCCATTCCTGAATAATTTATCCTTGTCTCCCGTAAATGCCGTATGGTATTTGCCTTCGAATCCGGGCAAAGGGGATATTGAAGCAATGTTTGAAATGGCGGCAGACTGGGGGGCTGATTTAAGAGGAGGCAATCTTGAAAACTTAAAAATAATTACAGATAAAGCAGCAGGGTTGCAAAATCAGATTTTTATTTCTTCTGCTTTGAACAGTGACAGGATAAAAAAGGGTTATGGCTATATAAGTTTAGTCTCTGAGGGAAATAATCTTTATCGCCTTATTATAGGGGGAAATGATGAAGAAGGTTTACATAAGGCAATAAGCTTTGTAAGTTCAGATTTTATCAGACAGGCAGAAGAAAATGAAATTACGGTTTCTGAATATATAAGGAAAAAACAAGATAAGAGCAGTGATCGGGAAAAGAGGAGCATAAACCTGAAGGATTTAGGATATGGGGAAATAACTTTGGGAGGGGCATTTCACCAGCGTACAATGATTACGGTAAAGCGGCCTCCCGGATGGAATGTAGGCCCCGGGTCTTATATAGAACTTTATTTTAGGCATTCTGCTTTGCTTAATCCTGAGCGTTCGTCGGTTACGGTTTATATTAACGGAAGGCCCTTAAAGAGTGTTCAGCTTAACGGAAGCAATGCGGATAAAGGTGTTTTAAAGGTAGAAATTCCCCGGGATGAACTTAACAAATCATTATGGAACATAGAATTTGCTTTTTATCATGATATAGGAATGGCAGATTGCTCAAAAAGATATGAAGAGGTAGCCTGGTCAGTAATTGAGGAAAATACCCGGGTAGTGTTAACTTCTGGGAAAAACAGTGCAGTTTCCAGGTGGGCGGATTTTCCTAATTTTAATTTGGCCGGAGACAAGGTTTGTTCAATAATCCTGCCGGAAAATCCGGGAGATGAAGAACTTACTTTGGCTGCCCTTTTAGCTTTGCGCATGGGGCAGGTATATGGGAGCAATATAAAATGGAAGGTTGGTCTAGGAATTGAAGAATTGGATAGGAATGATAAAAACCTTATTGTAATTACGTGCCATAAGGACGTAACCCGTCTGGCAGAGAAGGTTAAGGGGATAGCTTTCAGGCAGGGAGGTAAAAATCGTTTTGTATCAAATGATTCCTACAATATACCCGGAGAATATATCAAAAACGGGGTTATATGCCAGGTAATCGATAGAAAGCCTACCGGAATAATTTATCTAATTTCTTATCCGGAGGAGTCTGCTCTTAAAAATCTTGTTTCTATTTTTGCTGAGCCAGAAAAAATGGTTAAAATGCAAGATGAATTAGTATTGATAAATGTAAAAGGAAGAATTATGAATATTACTGCCAGTTCGGATGTTTCTGAGGGAAAAAATCCTTTTCATCTCAAGTCTTTGCAAATTCCTGAGGATAAAGTAAAACTTGTTTATTTAATACTGTTAGGTTTAGCTTTTATAGGTACAGCGGTTTTAGCTGCAGTTTTGTGGAGAAAGAACAGGTAAAAGCGCGAAAAAATTTAAAATCAAGGGAGGAAAACTTTGGTTTATCCTCCTTTATTTTTAGATCAATGAAATAGATAATACCTACCAAATTAATAGGAATTATGTTATATTAAAAAAGTAAAAATAAAACCGAGGTGAAAATTATGCAGAGAGATGACATGATAAAACAGCAGATTATTAAAATAAAAAAAGAAAAATCGATTTTTATTATTGCTCATTACTATCAGCGGACGGAAGTCCAGGAAATAGCAGATTTTATCGGTGATTCATATGCTATGGCTTTGGCAGCCAAGAAGGCTAAAGAAGAAAAGATTTTAGTAGCCGGGGTGGATTTTATGGCGGAAACAGCCGCTATTTTATGCCCTGAAAAAACTGTTTTGTCGCCTGAACCTATGGCTACCTGTCCTATGGCCGATAGTGTAGACATAGATGAAATAAAGAAATATAGAGAAGAAAATCCAGAAACTTTGATTGTAAGCTATGTTAATACTCCTGCTTCAGTAAAGGCGGTAAGTGATGTTTGCGTTACTTCATCTAATGCAGAAAAAATTGCTTCAAAACTTCCGCCTAACAGGCCGATTTTGTTTATACCCGACAAAAATCTGGCTGATTTTATTGAGAAAAAGATAGGCAGGAATATGGAAAAATATCCTTCTTTTTGTCCGGTTCATGCCAGAGTGAAAACTGAAAGTATAAGGTTTTGTAAAGAAAAATATCCGCAGGCAGAAGTTTTGGTTCATCCTGAATGTGCCCCTGAGGTAGTTAAAATGGCGGATTATACGGGCAGTACGGGCGGGATTTTAAATTATGCCACCCATTCTCCGAAGAAAAGTTTTATAATCGGAACTGAAGAAGGGATATTTTATGCTTTAAGGCAAAAAAGGCCTGATGCTGAATTTATCCTGGCGGTTGACGAGCTTATTTGTCCTAATATGAAAAGCATTACTTTAGAAAAGATTTTATACTCGCTGGAAAATGAAGAAACTGTGATAAAGGTTCCGGAAGATATAAGAGAAAAGGCATTTAATGCGCTTGATAAGATGATAAGATTAAGCCAGTAGTGTGTGGAATGTAAAGGAGGATATTAATGAAACTTTCTACCCGGGGAAGATATGGTTTAAGGGCCATGCTTGATATAGCAAGGCATACAGAAAAAAATGAACCAGTTTCTATTGCAGCTATTGCACAACATCAGGACTTATCCGAGAGATATTTAGAACAAATTATGATGAGCCTTAAAAAAGCAGGCCTGGTCTACAGCAGCAAAGGAGCTAAAGGAGGCTATACCTTGGGAAAAAAGCCGGAAGATATTACGGTGGGGGAAATTATAAGGGCATTAGAAGGAGAAATATCCCCAGTGGAATGTGTAAGCCTCCAGAAAAGTGAAGAATGCATTAGGGCTGACTTTTGTGTTACCCGCATAATCTGGAGAGAGGTTAGAGATGTTATAAATCAAGTTTTAGACAAATATTCGCTGGCAGATCTGCTAAAAGAGGAAAAGAATTT
Source organism: Thermosyntropha sp. (assembly GCF_017656155.1). Taxonomy (GTDB): domain Bacteria; phylum Bacillota; class Syntrophomonadia; order Syntrophomonadales; family Syntrophomonadaceae; genus Thermosyntropha. Next base: position 67,501 of record NZ_JACDOH010000008.1, read on the forward strand.
ACAAAAGGAGGAGAACTATGCGGACGGTTTATCTGGATCATAATGCTACTACTCCGTTAGATCCTGAAGTATATAAGGTTATGGAGCCTTTTATAGTTGAAAATTTTTACAACCCATCTTCTGTTTACAGCAGATCCCGAAAGGTTCGGGAAAAAGTAGAAGAGGCGAGGGCTAAGGTCGCATCGCTTTTAAATGCATCACCGGAGGAAATTATTTTTACCAGCGGAGGCACTGAGGCTAATAATCAGGCTATCATCGGAGGAGCAAAGGCTAATGCCGGGAAAGGACGCCACATTATTACTTCGGCTGCAGAACATCATGCGGTTTTAGATACCTGTTTACGTATGGAAAAAGAAGGATTTGAAGTTACTGTTTTACCGGTAGATGAATATGGCAGGGTTCTTCCGGAAACTTTGGAGAAGGCGATAAGAACGGAGACAGTTCTGGTTTCTATCATGTATGCCAACAATGAAGTAGGCACTATTAATGATATTAAAACTTTAGCAGAAATTGCCCATAAGAACGGAAGCCTTTTTCATACTGATGCCGTGCAGGCAGCGGGCAAAATAAAAGTTGATGTGAAAGACTTGGGAGTAGATATGCTTTCAGTTTCTGCCCATAAACTATATGGTCCTAAAGGGATAGGCTGTCTGTATGTCAAAAAGGGAACTAAAATAGAAAGCCTTTTAACCGGTGGAGGCCAGGAAAATAAAATGCGGGCAGGAACAGAAAATGTACCGGCAATAATAGGATTTGGCAGGGCTGCAGAACTGACCATTGAAAGAGGAACAGAATTGGAAAATCACATAAAAGATTTAGAAAAAATTTTGCGTGAGGGAATTAAAGAAAGGATACCTGATATAATATTTACCGGTCATCCTGAGGAGCGAATTCCCGGATGTGTAAGCGTGTGTTTTAAATATATAGAAGGGGAATCCATGCTTCTTTTACTAGACCAGCGGGGGATTATGGCTTCTAGCGGCTCAGCCTGTTCTTCTAAGTCGCTCAAGGCTTCCCATGTTCTTTTAGCTATGGGTATATCCCATGAAATAGCACATGGTTCCCTGCGTTTAAGCTTGGGAAAGGATAATCGGATGGAAGATGTTGAGTATCTTTTGGAAGTTTTACCTCCTATAGTTGAAAAACTCCGATTAATTTCACCATTATATCAGGGAGGGAGATAAGATGTATTCTGAAAAAGTAATGGAACATTTTTTGAATCCGCGTAATACAGGAACAATTACGAATGCTGATGGGGTAGGAGAAGTAGGCAATGCTTCCTGTGGAGATATTATGCATATTGAAATTAAAGTAAATAATGATGTGATTGAAGATATAAAATTTCAGACTTTTGGTTGTGCTGCCGCTATAGCCTCCAGTAGTATGCTGACTGAGCTGGTTAAAGGAAAAAGTTTAGCTGAAGCGGAAAAAATAACGAATAAATCAGTTGCGGAAGCTTTAGGAGGACTTCCACCAGTTAAAATGCACTGTTCCAATCTGGCGGCAGATGCTTTAAGAAAGGCTATTGAAGATTACCGCCGCAAGTTCGCAAAGGAAGGAGCATAGAGATGATAGCAAAAGATATAACGGATTTAATCGGTAGAACTCCACTGGTTAAAATTAACCGTCTTAATCAGAATAAAAATACAGAAGTTTTAGCTAAATTGGAGTTTTTTAATCCGGGTGGCAGCATAAAAGACCGGATTGCTTTAAACATGATTAATGATGCTGAAAAGAAAGGTAAGATTAAGCCGGGATCCGTTATAGTTGAAGCCAGCAGTGGAAATACCGGCATAGGTCTGGCCATGGTTGCGGCAGTAAGAGGCTATAAGCTGATTCTGGTTATGCCTGAAACGATGAGCAAGGAAAGGCAGAATCTTCTTAAGGCATATGGGGCTGAGGTGGTTTTGACCAGAGGAAGTGAAGGGATGGCAGGAGCCGTAAGAAAGGCTGAAGAATTATGCCGTCAAAATCCTGATTATTTTATGCCTGAACAATTTAGTAACCCGGCTAATCCCAAAATGCATTATCTTACTACCGGAGCTGAAATTTTGGAAGATGCTGAAGGTAAATTAGACTACCTGGTAGCTGGGGTAGGAACAGGGGGGACTTTAACGGGAGCCGGCAAATATCTCAAAGAAAGGATACCTCATCTTAAGATTGTAGCAGTTGAACCGGCTGATTCGGCTGTCCTGTCGGGCGAAAAACCCGGGCATCATAAGATTCAGGGGATAGGTGCAGGCTTTATTCCTGAAGTTTTAGATAGAGAAACAATAGATGAAATAATAAAGGTAAGAAATGAACATGCTTTTGAAACGGCAAGAAATCTGGCAAAAATGGAAGGTATTTTATGTGGTATTTCAGCAGGTGCAGCTGTATGGGCAGCTTTAAAAATTGCCGAAAGTGTATCTTCATATAAGAGGATTGCCGTTATAATACCTGATACGGGGGAAAGATATTTGAGCACTGAACTTTTTGATAAAATATATTGATGGAGGCGTTATTTTGAAAAGGCTTGATATAAATATCGAAGGAATGAGCTGCGCAGGTTGTGCTGCCAAGGTTGAAAATAAATTAAAAGAAAAAAATGGGGTAAAAAACGCAGTAGTAAATATAGCTACTCATCAAGCAATGGTTGAATATGATGAAGAAGCAATAGATGTATCAGAATTAATTCAAACTATTGAAAATTTAGGCTACAGCGCTTACGCTCATCTTGATGAAAACATGGAGGATCTATGGTTTAAGGAACAGGATAAAGAAAAAGACAGATTAAAAAAGCAGTTTATTTTTGCTCTAACTTGTTCTATGCCTTTTTTAGCTATAATGCTGGGGCATATATTTGATTTTCCTCTTCCTGACTTTTTATCGCGGGCAGAATGGCAGATTATTTTAGCTACTCTGGTGCAGTTTGTTGCAGGTTTTTCCTTTTACCGGGGTGCCTTTTACACATTGAGATCCGGCGGGGCTAACATGGATGTCCTGGTGGTTTTAGGGACTACTACTGCTTATTTATACAGCTTAATAGCCGTATTTTTTATGCCGGGAGAGCCTTTATACTTTGAGGTCAGTGTAATGCTTATAACCTTGATTCTTTTAGGCAAATATCTGGAAGCTTCTGCGAAGGCTAGGGCTTCGGAAGCAGTTAAAAAATTGATGGAATTAACGCCTAAAACGGCTAATATTATAAGAAATGGCATGGTAGAGGAAGTTCCCTATGAACAGGTTAGAAAAGGGGATATTCTTTTAATTCGTCCGGGAGAGAGGGTACCGGTTGATGGAGAAATCATTGAAGGGTATTCTAGTTTAGATGAGTCTGTGTTTACAGGCGAAAGCCTGCCTGTAGATAAAAAGGTAGGCGATAAAGTTATTGGAGGAAGCATAAATAAATTTGGAATTATAAAGGTTAGAGCCCTTGATGTGGGAAAAGACTCGATGCTTTCACGAATTATAAGAATGGTAGGAGAAGCCCAGGCCTCTAAAGCCCCTATACAAAGGTTGGCAGATGTGGGGGCAGGCTATTTTGTTCCTGTTGTATTGGGATTAGCGTTAATTACCTTTATCATGTGGTATTTCCTCCTTGACAAAGGCGATCTGGTTCATGCTCTTATGAATATGACAGCAGTTTTGGTTATTGCCTGCCCTTGTGCTATGGGGCTTGCAACTCCCGTTTCTGTCATGGTAGGAAGCGGGCGGGCAGCTAATCTGGGTTTTTTAATCCGGGGAGGAGAATATCTGGAAAAAGCCCATAAAATTGATACAGTAGTTCTGGATAAGACCGGGACTATAACGGAAGGCACCCCTCATCTTACAGACATTTTTTTAGATAAATTTAAGAACCAGCCCCGCTATTTAAATATTTTTAAACAGGCGGAAGCTTTAAGCGACCATCCAGTTGGTTTGGCAGTGGCAAAAGGAATAAACTTGCCTCCGGATATAGAATCAGACATATCTTTTCAGGAATTTGCTGTAATTCCCGGACATGGAATAAAGGCTAGAGTGGACGGTGAAGATATTGTAATTGGCAATTACAGATTTATGAAGAAAGAAGGCATATCTGCCGGCAGTCTAGAAGAGCTTATTGAAGGTTATGAAAAAGAAGGCAAAACTGCGGTTATTATGGCAGTAGAAAATGAAGTGGCAGCCGTTGCGGCAGTTGCCGATAAAATAAAGGAAAATGCGGCAGAAGTTGTAAAAAGGCTTAAAAAAATGGGCATAGATGTATGGATGATAAGTGGGGACAATCTTGCTACCTGCTTATCCGTAGCAGAAAAAGCAGGTATCGATAAGGTTATGGCTGAGGTCTTGCCAGAAGAAAAGGCTTACAAGATAAAAAGTCTTATTGCTGAGGGAAGGACTGTGGCTATGGTGGGTGACGGGATAAATGATGCTCCAGCTTTAGTTGCAGCTGATATAGGCATAGCCATGGGCAATGGAACGGATATAGCAGCGGAAACCGCAGGGATAATCTTAGTTGGAGGAGACTTAGCCAAGCTGCCTTTGGTAATAGAATTGAGCCGGGCTACGGTAAAAAATATTAAACAAAACTTGTTCTGGGCGTTTATATACAATATTATAGGAATACCTCTTGCTATGGCCGGATTTTTAAACCCGATTATAGCCGGTGGGGCTATGTCTTTAAGCTCTGTATCAGTGGTTCTTAATGCTTTAAGGCTTAAAAAAGTAAGGCTGAAATAGCCATTAAATATATTACAGGGAAGAGGGAGGTTAAAAAGGTGGTAGAGGGAAAAGGCCAGGTTTTAGCCGTAAATATTTCGGAAAAGAAGGGAGAAAAAAAACATAATATAGGAGAAGCCTATCTTATTTGTGGATATGGGATTGAAAATGATGCCCACAGTGGTAATCATCACCGGCAGATAAGCCTTCTTTCTCTTTCGAGCATCGAAAAAATGAAAAAGCAAGGCTTACAGCTTGAATTTGGCGATTTTGCCGAAAATATTACCATAGAAGGTATAGATGTATTTTCTATACCAGTTGGAACCCGTATTAAGATAGGAGAAGCAGTCATTGAAATAACCCAAATTGGAAAGGAATGCCACAACCATGGTTGTGCTATAAGAAGACAGGTTGGAAAGTGTGTTATGCCTCTGGAAGGGGCTTTTGCCAGAGTAATTGAATCAGGATGGGTAAGAGTGGGAGATACAGTTAAAATTTAAAAGGAGAGGAATAGATGGGACATAAGTTTGACAGCAAAAACAAGCATAAGTTAGATAATCCTAAAAGACGAATCTTGCTTCCGCCTGAAAAAATCCTTATGCAGGCAGGTTTAAAAAAAGATATGGTTATGGCTGATGTAGGGTGTGGTATTGGATATTTTACCATCCCTGCTGCCAGTTTAGTAGGAGAAAACGGACAGATTTTAGCTTTAGATTTATCGCGGGATATGCTTGATACCTTACAAGAAAAGATAACTGAACAAGGTATAGATAATGTAGTTATAATTAAAAATGATGAAAATAAACTGCCGATAGATAATAATAAGGTAGATATGGCCTTTTTATGCCATGTAGTTCATGAAGTGGAAGATAAAGGGGTTTTTATAGATGAAGTTAAAAGGGTTGTAAAACCAGGTGGCTTTATCAGTATTATTGAATGGGAGAAAAAACCGACTGATTCTGGGCCTCCTTTGGATGAAAGAATTTCCAGGAATGAAATCCGCAAGGTATTAGAAAATGCAGGTTTCATGGATATAACCATCAAAGAGATAGGAGAATATTTTTATCTGGCAAAAGGAAAAAAGTAAATAAAAAAGGGGAAGAAGATTTTAGATGCTTCTTCCCTTTTGCATGTTTAAATTTAATTTTGTGGAGAACATTTATTCAGTCAGATTTAAATTAAGAGACTGTAAAGTTATTGTTAGTATTATGGCAGCAGTTTACATAATAGTATATCATTAGACGGGGCCAGTAGTCAGGATCGCTGAATTCCCGGCTGTAAAAACCGATAAGGCTGTTACAAGGTTCATCGCATTTTAATAAGAGACCGTAATTTGGGCAGCATCCGTTATACCAGCTTTGAACAAGGCTGTAATCTATCTCCATTTCTACCCATCCGAAATACCCTGAACAAACATCTACATATCCTACCGGGTTAGAATAGTCGACTGCTGGTTTATGATCCCAGGTAACACTAAATTCATCCCAGGCTTGTTTTATCCTGTAAGCATAAAGCCGGGTTTTATTAGGAACTTCGTTGCGATAGATTTTTAAACACAGCTTAGCACAGGTTATATGACTGTTAGGAGGAATTTGATTGCAGTCTAAGCTGCATAAATTAAACTGAATTAAACTTTGGTATTCATCAGATGAGCTTTTATATAGATTAGTATAAAGGTAAGGAATGCAACCAAAATTAGTGTTTGGATAATACTGGGCGATATAAGCATCCTGACAGGGGGTAAAGCATATTAAGGAAGTAGAAGAGTTAGCCAAATGTATATCACTCCTTTCTCTATAATTCACTATATAATACTGGAACATAAAGGAATATGTTACATACTTTTCAATAAAATTTGAAAAATAAAAGGCGAATTTTATAATAAAAAATGGCAGCATGGTGATGGGAGGAAATTGAAATATGATTGATTTAAAAAAGGCTTTAAAGCAGGCAAAAGAATGGGCTTATGCGGCTGGCAAAATCCAGATTGAAAATTTTCACAAACAGCTTAATATAGAGACTAAATCTACTTCTATTGACCTTATAACCGAAGTTGATTATCTCTCCGAAAAGCTGATATTAGAAAACATAAGGCACCTTTATCCTGAACATGCGGTTTTATCCGAGGAAGCAGGAATTGATTCTAAAAATTCCGATTATCTCTGGATAATTGATCCCCTAGATGGGACAACTAATTATGCCCAAGGCCTTCCCATTTTTGCAATCTCTATTGCCCTGCAGTATAGAAAAGAAACCGTACTGGGGTTAATTTATTCTGCAGGAATGGGGCAGATGTTTACTGCGCTCAAGGGAGAAGGAGCTTATCTCAATGAACGAAGAATAAGGGTAAGTGGTAAAAACGCGCTTAGAGAATCAGTTCTGGCGACTGGTTTTCCTTATGACAGGGCGATAAATCCCGACAATAATCTTAAATATTTTAACCGGATTATGCCCAAAGTTCGCGGGATAAGAAGATTAGGTTCGGCAGCTTATGATTTAGCATGTGTGGCAGCAGGAATATTCGACGGCTACTGGGAAATTAACCTTAATTTGTGGGATGTGGCGGCAGGAGCCTTGTTGGTGGAAGAAGCTGGGGGAAAGGCGGTCTATCTTGATAAACGCGGGGTTTCGCTGGCAGCAGGTAATAAGGTAATTTGCGATCTTATTTTACAGGAGCTTAAACAAGCAGACTTAGAACTGGAATAAGCAATTAATGTAGGAAGGAAGAGGAGTATGATACAGATAATATCCGTATTTGGGGCCGTATTGGTTTTGGCTGCCTTTGCTTTGTTGCAGTTGGGGAAAATATCTAATGAAAGCCATTTATATAATTTTATGAATTTTTTTGGAGCAGGTATACTGGCATTGATAGCTGCAATAGAAGCTCAGTGGGGATTTTTGCTTTTGGAGGGAACCTGGACTTTGGTCAGCATATATGCCTTGATTAAATTTTGGAAAAAATAAGGAGGTATCTTGCTGTTTTGAAAACAATTAGAAGTAACCAAAATTCTTCTGCATATAAATTTAGCAAAAGTAAACTGAACTGATGCACTATGAGCTGTTATAATGAATGTAGAATAAACATAAAAATTGTCGAAGCAATATACCAAACAAGAGGATGGAAAAGTTCATGCACGATAATATGCAGATGCTTGAAAAAAGCAGTATTGGCAGGACATTAATAAGCCTGTCCATTCCCGGTACAATTGCTATGCTGGTTAATGCCATGTATAACATAGTTGACACCGTATTTATCGGGCAGGGAGTTGGAACTTTAGGCATTGCGGCAGTAGCTATCTATTTACCTATCCAGCTTTTAGTTTTTGCTTTTGCTCAAATGATTGGAATAGGAGCAGCTTCCTATATGTCCCGTTCCATGGGGGCTAAAAATCTGGAAAAAATGAACTATATTGCTGGTAATTCTTTTTTATATTCTGGGATTTTAGGCATAATTTTTGTGACAGTAGGAATTACTTTTACCGAGCCTGTCTTGCGTTTTTTTGGGGCAAGTTCTACTATTATGCCTTTTGCGGTGGATTATGCCCGTATCATGTTTATAGGCACCCTTTATTATCCCCTCTGTACTTCCTCCAACAGCCTTATGCGGGGTGAAGGGAATGCCCTTGATGCTATGATTTGCATGATAATAGGTTTTGCAGTAAATATTATTTTAGATTATGTCTTTATTTTTCCTCTTTCGATGGGAGTAAAAGGGGCAGCATTAGCTACCGTTATTGCTAAATTTTGCTCGCTTTTATATTTAATTTATTATTTAAACAGCAAAAAAACAATTATAAAAATAAGCCCTGAATATTTAAGGTTTGACCGGGAAATTTTCTGGGAAACTATTACGGTCGGATTTGCTTCTTTTGTTATCGGAGGAACCCGGTCTTTATCCTGTATAGTCAGCAATCATGTTTTGGGATTTTATGGCGGAGATTTAGCGGTTGCAGTTTATGGGGTGATTTACAAAGTCATTATGTTTCTGGGTATGCCGGTATCAGGAATAACTCAGGGAATGAGGCCGCTTATCGGTTATAACTATGGAGCCAAACAGTATAGAAGAGTTATAAAGACTATAAAATTAGGATTGTTTTATTCATCTTTACTTGCTGGTATAGGAACTTTGCTGGTTGAATTATTTCCGGCTTTTATCATGTCTTTGTTTTCAAAAGATGCAGAGCTTATTAAAAATGGAACTGCTGCTCTGCGGTTGACATTGCTTATGATTCCTTTTATTGGGATTCAGATGATAGGAACTACCATATTTCAGGCTTTAGGACGGGCTAAAACTGCTGTAACTATAGCCCTTTTAAGACAGGGATTGATTTTTGTTCCTCTAATTTTATTGATTCCGGTATTTATGAATGATAAACTGCTGGGCATATGGCTTTCTTTCCCCTTAAGTGACCTTATTTCTATATTAATAATTGCTCCGGTTATAAAAAGAGAAATCGATATTTTATATCATCTGGAAGCTAAAAAGACAAAGCAAGGTGTATTAGGTAGATAAAAACAGCCGGTGAAGATTAAATTTTCACCGGTTAAAATTTTTAGTTGGCTAGAAGTTCCAAGAGTTTTTCTTTTATATATTCTTTTATTTCTTTGCCTTCTATTGTAGCTTTATTTTCGTCCATATCATCCGGTCTTACCCGGAAAAAGTTTATTATAAGCTTGTTATCTTTAATAATATATTCATCAAAATGCAGGGGAGAAAAGAGGACTTCTATCTGTTCGTATTTGTTGCTGTTTGCGTTGTTTTTAATCTCTTCGGCTATATCATCCAAATTAAGCTTTTTGAGGGGGTTAATCATCATATTGGTATATTCCAAATCTTCAGTCATCCACATGTTGTTATTCCAGAAACGCCCTTCTTTTTTCGTTTTCTGAGAAAGCAGCTCACGGTTGGTTATGGCGCTTAACACTTTGCGCACCGACTCAGCATTAAACTCCTCGTCATAACAGGCGCTTAAGCCAGGCATCTTTGCAATTTCATCAAGATAAGATTCATGCACTTTTTCTCGCTCAACCGTAGCTGTCCAGAAGTAAAGCATAGCTTCAATTTCTTCAAGATTAAGCTTGATATTGGGCAATGTAGTCAACTCCTTTTACTTTATTTTTTTAAAAAAATTCCGAAAAAATCCTTAACCAGTATAAACTTTACTCTATTTTTTTGCAAACCACCTAATTATTCCGAATCGAAATACCTTTTAACTCGAGAACCGTCCCGAAATTAAAAACTATTACGAATCGAAACAGATTTTAACTTGGGGACGGTTCTGAATTTTAAAAGTATTTTAGTTTCGAAATGATTTTTAGACAAAAAAATTTTACCTTATAATTTAAATTTCCTATAATAAAATAAAATTGTTCTGTGTTGTATAGACTCCAAGGAAAAAGAGAGGGGGGAACTTATTATGTGTAAATGGTATAAGACGACCTGTGTTTTGTGTGCTCAGAATTGTGGGCTGGAGGTTAAGGTGGAAAACAACCGGATTGTAAAAGTGAGGGGAGATAGGGACAATCCTAGAAGTAAGGGATATATATGCAATAAGGGGTTAAATATTGCCTATTATCAGCATACCAGTCAGCGTCTCCAATATCCGTTAAAGAAGGTGGGAGATGATTTTGTCCCTGTTTCCTGGGAGCAGGCTATAAAAGAAATTGCGGATAAGATAAGAGAGATCGTAGGCCAGTATGGGCCAAGAGCGATTGCCTACATGGGCGGAGGAGGCCAGGGGTGTCATTTTGAAGCTGCTTTTGGCATGAGGTTTCTAAGGAGTTTAGGTTCGCAAAATTATTACAGTGCCTTAGGGCAAGAGCTTACAGGTTCTTTCTGGGTGCAGGGAAGGGCGCTGGGAAAACAGTATTTGGCTACTATATCTGATCATCATAATGCTGATATGCTTCTGGCGGTAGGCTGGAATGGCATGAAAAGCCACCAGATGGTAAGGGCTCCTATTGTATTAAAGGAGATGGCAAAAGATCCGGATAAGATACTGGTAGTCGTCGACCCCCGCCGTTCGGAAACGGCTGCTATTGCCGACATTCATCTGCCGATAAGGCCGGGGACAGATGCTCTGCTCATAAAAGCTATGATTGCGATTATCCTGGCTGAAAACTGGCATAACCAGGATTATATTGAAAAGCATGTGAGCGGTTTTGAAAAAATTGTCGGCTGGTTTGAAAACTTTGATGTTGAAAAAGCAGTAAAAGTATGCCAGCTTGATTATAAACAGGTAAAGGAAGTAGCTTATCTTTTTGCTACCCGCAAGTCTTGCCTGCATAGGGATTTAGGGGTTTTAATGAATAGGCACAGCACGGCTGCTTCTTATCTTCTGGAAGTGATATTGCCTGCTATCTGTGGCAGGCTTTGTGTTCCGGGGGGGAATGTAATACCAGGTTATCTTATGCCTTTAGGCTCCCATACTGATGAAAGGGATCCTAAAAATTGGCGGACTGTCGAGACTAATATGCCTCTCATCATGGGAACTTTTCCTCCCAATGTCATGCCGGAAGAAATTTTAAGCAATAAGGAAGAAAGGCTTAGAGCTGTCATAGTTACCCAGTCTAACCCGTTGCGCTCCTATGCTGATACGACTGCATATGAAGAAGCCTTTAAACGGCTTGATCTTTTGGTAACCATGGAACTCAACATGACGGAAACTGCCAAACTTTCTCATTATGTTCTGCCTTCCCGTTCGGGATATGAATCATGGGACAGCACCTTTTTCCCCTGGACTTATCCGGAGATATATTTTAACATGCGCTCACCGATAATAGAGCCGGAAGGGGAGCCTCTGGAAATAAGCCAGATTTTTGTTAAACTGGTGGAGGAAATGGGTTTTATACCAGATATTCCAGATTATCTTTATGAGGCAGCGCATAAGGATAGAAAAGAATTTGCTGTCGCTTTGCTGAAATATGTAAAAGAAAATCCCCGGGCAGCTTCTATGATGCCCTTTATCCTGGCTAAAACCCTGGGCGAAGTTTTAGGTTCGGCTAATCTGGCTGCTTTATGGGGGATTTTGCAGGGAACTACTTCGGAGTTTAAGAAAGCAGCAGCCAGGATGGGATTTAGTGAAGGGCCCTGGCAGGGTGATGAGATTTTTGAAGCTATATTAAAACACCGGGAAGGCTTATTTATTGGAAAACTAGACCCGGAAGACAATTTTTCCCAGCTCAAGACGGAGGATAAAAAAATAAATGTATTTATACCGGAGCTGGAAGAGTGGATTAAAAGCATTACTCCGGAATCAGAAGAAGAAGCTTTAAAGCCAGATCCCAGGTATCCTTTTATATTAAATGCCGGACGGCATACTTCCGTTAATGCCAATACCCTTATGCGCAATCCGGAATGGCTTAAAGAAAAAAGGGCTTGCGCTTTGGCAATGCACCCGGAAGATGCCAAAGCTTTGGGGCTGAGTGATGGACAGATGGTAAAGGTAATAACTGAAGCCGGGGAAGAAATTATTGAACTGGAAATAAGTGATGAAGTAAGGAAAGGGCAGGTAATAATCCCGCATGGTTTTGGCCTGGAATATGAAGGCAAGGTCTATGGAGTTAATGTAAACCGGCTTACCAAGAATACGCACCGTGATTCCTGGGCAGGAACTCCTCTTCACCGTTATGTTCCCTGCCGGGTAGAACCGCTTCAGGAAGGCGAAAGCCATGTTTAACATAAGCCTGGAAGAAGCCCAAGATTTGATATATAAGAATGCCATAGCTGGAAAGAGTGAGAAAATATCGCTCTATAAAGCTTTAGGGCGAACGGCCTATGAAGATATATATGCACCAGATGGCCTGCCTACCTCCAAACAGGCAGCTCAGGATGGCTTTGCTATAGCAGAGATTAAGGGTGAAGGAGGCTTGTATAAAATAGCAGGTGCTGCTGAATGTCCAGATTATTTACCAAAAGATTGGGCTTTGCCGGTAGAAACCGGGCAGAAACTGCCGGATAATAGTGAAGCAGTAGTTCCCCTGGAAGATGTAGAGATAAAAGGGAATTTTATAAGGCTTAAAAAAAAGGTGAAACCTTACAGCTTTATAAAAATGCCGGGAGAAGATTTTAAAAAAGGAGAAAAGCTTATCAGCCGGGGCGAAGTGTTAAGCCCTGGCCGTATAAGCCTTTTGGCTGCTTATGGATATAAAGAGGTGAAGGTTTATGCCAGGCCTAAAGCAGCTATAATCACCCTTAATCCTTATATATCTTCCCCGCAAAATACTATAATCGACAGCAACAGCTACCTTTTGGCTGCCCTGGTAGAAAATGAAGGAGGAGAAGTGATTTTTATTGAACATGCCGGAAATAAAACCTGGCCTGAGCTGGAAAAGATGCTGGAACGGTTTAGGAAAGAAGCAGATATAGTCATAGCAACAGGAGCTACCTTTGGTGGCAAAAATAGGGAACTGGCTTTATTTATGGAAAAAGCAGGCGGAAAAATCCTCTTTAGCGGGGTGAGGATACAGCCGGGAGGACATAATGGAGCAGTTTTATTTGGTGATTTGTTATTTCTTTCTCTTTCCGGCAATCCTGCTGCCTGTGCGGTAGGATTTCACCTTTTGGCAGCTCCTTTTTTGCGCGTTTGCCAGGGAAAACCTTTTTCACTTTCCAAAATTAAGGCTAAGGCTGAAAACTCTTTTTCTCTATCTAAAAAAGGAAGCCGGAGGTTTTTGAGGGGCTACTTCTACTTTGCCGATGAGCCGAGGGTAAAAATTTTGCCGGGACAAAAGCCCGGCATGATTAAATCTCTTTTACATTACAACTGCCTGGTTGAGATTCCTTCAGATGTAAAAGAAATTCAGCCAGGGATGGTGTTCAATTTGATTTGTATTTAATATTGTAAAAGCAGGAGGGAATTTTTGATATTGGTATGAACATTATTTTTGTTTTTTCTTCAATTCTTCTAAAATTTCTTTTAAAAGAAGGTTGTTATTGTTAATTATTTTGTTTAAATTACTGAAAAAACGAATAAGACCAATGATTAGGACTACTATTAAAATCAAAACCATAAAATTAAAAGATACTACTGAAAAACTTGTTAAATCGATATTCATTTTGTATTTTCGCTCCTTAGACTTATTTTTATTATTTAATAACTCCAATTATTTGTTAAAGGTTTTTCGGATGCGAGGATTGGATATATATTTTTAAATATTTTTATTGAAGATAGAACTCATGATAGTAAGTATCGGTTGATTCAAATAATTTCAGAGTACCATTTATAAGTAAATAATATTTAAGATTTCCTACGGCAGAGCAGGCTAATGTTCTTCCGCTATCAATTATGCTATACCATGAATCTATTTAATCACCCCCATAATTTGTTAATTATTTTAGTAAATTTTACCATAAAAAACCACTTTGGAAAATTTTAGATAAAATATAAACCATTTAAACTACAAAGGGGTATTTTTATAATTGCATTGTTTGGTTTGGATGTCAAAAGCGCATAGGAATTAGGCTCCTAGTTTTTATTTATCAAAATTTCCAGAATTTTTTCCCTCCTATGTATTGCCAAACGGGTAGAAAAAACTTACAATTTTCTTGTATTTATGACAAGCTTCAATTTTTATTTTGACAATATGGAGGTAAAAAATGACTGCAAACGGGAACAAAATGAATTATAAGCCCCGGGAAACGTTTACTTCCAGCTTAGGGACGATAGCAGCTACACTGGGATCAGCAATAGGATTAGGGAATATATGGAAGTTTCCGGCTTTAACCGGGGAGAACGGTGGAGCCGCTTTTTTATTTATTTATCTTTTTTGTGTAGTTTTTATCGGTTTACCGGTAATGCTGGCCGAGTTTATTATTGGTCGCAAAACAAGAAGCAATGCAATAGGTGCTTTTAAAAAGCTGGAACCTAAAAAACCTTGGTTTTTAGTTGGGTGGATGGGAGTTTTGTCCAGTATTTTAATTTTAGCTTTTTATACTACCGTAGTCGGATGGATATTGGCTTATATTTTTAAGGCCTTATCCGGAAGTTTGTCGGGAATTGATGCTAATGGAGCTGTTGCAGTGTTTGAAAAAGTTACGGCGAACCCAGTAAGCGCGGTTTTATGGCAACTTGCAGTTTTTGCCCTTATAAGCCTTATAATAATGGCAGGGGTGCAAAAAGGGATAGAACGCATTACCAAGACCCTTTTGCCTCTTCTCTTTGTTCTTCTTCTTATATGTGATATAAGGGCGTTGACTTTGCCGGGAGCTAAAGAAGGGCTTAGCTTTCTCTTTAATCCTGACTTTTCAAAGGTCACCGGTATGGTTGTTCTGATTGCCATGGGGCTTTCTTTTTTTAAGCTTTCTATAGGCATGGGAACTATGCTTACCTATGGAAGTTACATGCAGGATGAAGATAATATGCTTGCAACGGCAGGACGGGTAGTTATTGCTGATACCGTAGTTTCACTTATGGCAGGGATGGCTGTTTTTCCTGCAGTGTTTGCTTTTGGGTTTGAACCGGCAAGCGGGCCACCGCTTTTATTCTTTACCATCCCTATGGTTTTCAATTCCATGCCTTTGGGACAGGTTTTTTTAGTTCTGTTTTTCGTCCTGGCTTTTATTGCAACTATTGGGGCGATGATTTCAATGCTTGAGGTGCCGGTTGCTTTTATGCATGAAGAATGGGGATTGAAACGGAATACGGCAGTAATAGTTACTGTGCTGGTTATTGCATCTGTGGGCAGTCTTGCAACCCTTTCTGGAAGTATTTTAAGCCATGTTCTTATACTGGGTAAAAATTTCTTTGACTTATTCGACTTTACTGCGTCCAATATATTAATGCCTTTAGGAGGGCTTATTATTGCTGTTTATACGGGCTGGAAAATAAGATATAAAGATATACAAGAAGAATTGTCAAATAGAGGAGCTATAGAGCAGGAAAACATGATCAGGCTGTTTTCACTGATTGTTCGCTATATAACTCCGATTGCTATCTTGATTATCATGCTTAACGGACTGGGGATCATAAAGTTTTAAACTTAAAAACGGGTAACTCCCCGTTTTTTTGTGTGCTAATTTCCTGAAATTATGATATATTTTTATAAAATTATATTTTGAGGAGAGATTATTTGTGGTGGAAAAGATAAAAGATAATTTATATAAACTGGAAATACCTCTTCCTTTTACTCCCTTAAAAGCGTTGAATTCTTATGTGATAAAAGGAAAAGAACGCAATATGATTGTTGATACTGGTTTTAACCGTCCTGAATGTTTAGATGCCATGAAGAAGGGGCTTGATGAGCTGAAAATTGATCTTAATAAAACTGACATATTTGTAACCCATATGCATGCTGATCATTCCGGGCTTGTGTCAAGCTTGGCGAGTGCTTTTTCTAAAGTCTATTGCAGCAGTTACGATGCGGGAATAATTAATGCTTCTTTAAACAAGGAACGGTGGTATGAAATTTTGCAGGAAACAGTTAAATACGGTTTTCCTGCTGAAGAAGACATAACTGAATACCTGCCTGGAAAAAAATATAAAACATCGCACACTATTGATTTTATCCCTGTCAGAGAGGGAGATACTCTAAACATAGGAGAATATTTTTTTGTGTGTATAGAGACTCCAGGGCATACCCCCGGTCATATATGCCTTTATGAGTCCCGCGAAAAAATACTTATTTCAGGAGATCATATACTAGATAAAATAACTCCTAATATTTCAAAATGGTTTAATACCTTTAATCCTTTAGAAGATTATCTGCAGAGCTTGGATAAAATTGCTGCTTTAGAAGTTGATCTGGTACTTCCGGGGCATCGGGATGTAATAACTGATTGCCGAAAGCGTATTGATGAGCTTAAACAGCATCATGACAAAAGATGTTGGGAAGTTCTGAGAATATTGAAAGGAAAAACTATGGATGCTTATACTGTTGCTTCTAAGATGAAGTGGGATATAACTCTTGAGTGGAATGATTTCCCGGTTCCGCAGAAGTGGTTTGCTCTGGGAGAAGCAGTTTCTCACCTTAAATTTCTGGCTAGCAGAGGATTAGTTGAAGAATTTGAAGGGGAAAAAGTATTTTATTCATGCTAACATGTATTTCCATAAACAAAATGCATAGTCGAATTTTACTGATTTTTAGCGGAATATACGAAAAGAATATGATTTTCAAAAAGGAATTTATAAATTCTGTGGCGAAATCTTGAAAAAATATTAACCTTTGAAAAACCAGCCTAGCCAAATTTATTTTACCGGGGGGATGGGAAGTGGAGTTAAGTAGGATCGAGAATTTCCGGCTTATTGACTTTAACAAGGCGGCAGGGGATGTTTATTTCAAAGTTGGAGGGGAAGAATTTAAAGCTGAGTTTATTTTTTATCTTCAAGCAAATAAATGCTTGAGTATAAGGGTAGGACGCCACGATCCCTCTTTAAATACGCGTGATTTAGAAGAATATATAGAAAAATATGGCCGTGGACTTAGGGAAATAGTGCGTCCTGAGGTAGAAAGGGTAAAAAAGGAAAGATAAATAATTTTTAATAGTTGCAATAAATAGGAATAAGTGGTATAGTTTAATCTCATAATGGGATAAATTTAATTTGCATTATTTTCATTGCTATTTACACTTTGGGTTTCATATAATCAAAGTATAAGGAGTACAATTTAAAAGAGCAGCAGCTACAGTATTACATACAGCAATTATGAGACCTTTAATTCAGTAAGGACGCAGTTTGATCCTGTAGCTAATCGATGCGGAGGTGATTTTTTATGAAAAAGAAGTGGGGAAAAGGAGATCCGGTTAACCTTTCTGATTTGCTTAAGATTACCCCGGTTGCCAATGAAATAATGCAACTCAGCAAGGAGCTGGAGATGAATCCGAGCGACATTATGTGGATAGTGAATCAGATAATAGATAATGCTGAGGATGGGACTGATAAACTGGAAGAGGGAATAAATCTAGATGAAGATATATTCGCAGATGATTTTGATGATATTGAAATAATCGATGACGACTGGGAGGATGACGAAGAAAACGATTTAGAAGAGGTTGAATTTGAAGATTCCCTGAGAAATAGTCTAAGCAAAGCAGCTTATATGGTGAATGTAAAGGTAAGCGGGGAAGGGCGTTTTCCAGAAATAGCCTTTAAGGCGGGAGTGAATGACAAAGAAGATATAAGCTACTTCTTCGATATGGTAATAGAGATGCTGGATAAATTGGAGTAATTTTAAAAGTGAATATTTTTCTAAAAACCCGGTTATGCCGGGTTTTTGAATTTAAAACGGCTTTTGCTGACTTTAAAATTATTTCGAACATAAAATACTTTTAAACTTGGGGACGGTTCTAAAATTAAAAAGTATTTAATATTCGAAATAGTTTTTAAATCGAGAACCGTCCCCAAATTAAAAACTGTTTTGAATCGAAATAGAAGGAGGAAGGAGAATGAGGAAGTTTAAGTTTTTGAGATTGGGAATAGTTTTAGCTTTGATTTTGTTTTTGGCCGGCTGTGGCGGAGAAAAGGGACAGGAGTTATATGAGGTTTTGCGGGTAATTGATGGAGATACGATTGTTATAGATTATAATGGAAAGGAAGAAAAGGTGCGCATGATCGGGGTGGATACTCCGGAGACCAAGCACCCGCGAAAGGGTGTGGAGTTTTACGGCAAGGAGGCATCTGAGTTTACCCGCAATCTTTTAGAAGGGGAGAAAGTAAAACTTGTTTTTGATGTTCAGGAAAGGGACAAGTATGGAAGGCTTTTAGCTTATGTATATAAAGATGATGTAATGGTAAATGAACTCTTGATAAAAGAAGGATATGCCCGGGTCTTGACGATTCCCCCTAACGTTAAATATGCCGACCGTTTTTTGGAAGAGGAGAGAAAAGCCAGGGAAGAAGGGTGCGGCCTTTGGGGACATGAAAAAGAGGTTCCTGATAAAGAACAGGTTTACATAGGAAATAAGAACAGCAAGAAGTTTCATCTTCCCTCCTGTGAAGGAGTGGCTAAAATGAAAGAGGAAAATAAAGTACAGTTTGAAAGCAGGGATGAAGCGGTAGATGCAGGCTATGCTCCTTGCAGTCTGTGTAATCCGTGATGTTGTTTATTCTGCAACTTTTTTTCTTTTTTTGGCTTTATATAAACTATATGCCTCATAAACAGGGGAATACTGCATAAGAGCAGTAGCAAGCTCTACTGTTCCCATTATTCCGCAAAAAGCAGCGATCCAGCCGGTTACCATTCCGCTTCCGGAGGCAAAGAAAAAGCAGAAGGCAAATATATAGCGGGCAATTACTCCATCGCGTGTAAGCATTTTAATACCTCGTTTTGAATTTTATTTTTTAGTTTTTCCCTGAAGTGACATTAATATGTCATAACAGGAGGTTAAAATAAAAAAGATATAAATTAAAAGGGGAGCTATTATGCAGGAAGCATTAAAAAGGGTGAAGGACTACATAAAAAAACAGCGGTGGAATGATTATCTGGTTATACTTCCTACTTTTGAAATTAAAGATTATTTTATAAGGCAGCTTTTAGCAGGTGGAGTAGAAGGCATGCTTTATCCCAATATCTACACCTTTGACGAATTCATAGACGAAGTCCTGCGGAGAGAAGATATTTCCATGCGCATAATAAGCAACATAGGCAGGCATGAGTTGATGCGAAAAATACTTCCCCAATACAGCTACGGCATTGCCGAAAATATTTTGGCTACGGTATCTGAACTTAAAAAAGCCGGCATTACTGCAGAAGAGTTGCGTGAAATAAGTGGAGATGAGGATTTTTCTTATCTTGCAAGGATGGCGGAAATATATAAGAAATATGATGATGAACTTTTAAAATCCGGATTAGAAGATGCAGAAGACAAATATGCAAAGGTATTTGAACTGCTCAAGAAAGATAAAATTAATATGCTGAAAAACCTGAAATATTTTTATGCCGACTGGTTTTTCGACCTTGCGGGGGTGCAGGAAGATATATTAAAGGCAGTTGCCGAAAAGGCAAAAGAGTGCGAGCTTTACATTTTGCCGGCAGGGGAGACTGATATCGCAAAATTCAGGGAAAATGAAAACTGGATGTCTAGAGAGGAAAACCATATTTCGCGCTATATCTTTACCAGTGAGCATCCTTTGCAGGTTTCACCTTCCACTGAGCTTTTTACTGCCCAGGGAAAAGAAGGAGAAGTTCGGGGAGCTGTAAGGCTTGTAAAAGAACACTTTAAAAAAGGAGGCAAGATAGAAGATATAGCTATAGTCTGCCGTTATCCTGAAAAATATGCACCAATTTTAAGGCGAATTTGCGATAAGGCAGATATTCCCCTGGCTTTAGATGTAAAACGACCTTTGTCTACCAGCCTGCTGGTAAAAAATATAACCAGCCTTTTAAAACTCCGCAGCCAGATGGAGGAAAGTTTTCTTTTCTCAGAACTTGATAATCTAAGCTTTATTTTCCCATCAGGATTAGCAGAAAAAATAGGAAAAAACACAGAGATAAAACTGCCTTTGGAAGAATTAAAAGAGAATTTCAAAGATAGATTAGATGAGGATATAGAATATTTCTTAAATGTTTTAGAAAGGCTGAGCCTTATTCCGCAAAACGGGACTTATCAGGAAATAGCAGAAAAGGTAGAGGAGCTTCTGCAGGAAATTCGCCTAATCGAGAATATACTTTGCCTTTCTGAAAACCTGAATCTTAAGGAGCGTTTTGCGGTAGCTGGACGAGATTTGCGCGCTTTGGAAAAGTTTAACGAAATATTGAAGCAGGTAAAGAATGCTGATTTTTCCGAAGATAAAAAATGTACATTATCTGAGTTTCTCTCTCGTTTGGAACTTTACATAAATAATACCTTTTATGTTTATTCCCCCGGGGAACCAGACGGTATTAAGGTTTTGCCTCCCGGGGACATGAGGGGTTTGAGCTTTCCTGTTGTTATCATATTAGGCATGGATGAGGGGACTTTTCCCCTAAAACCGGAAGGAAGCTGGGTTATAAGGGATAAGGAGCGCAAATTATTATGGAAAAAGAAAAAGATTTATCTTCCTACTTCCCGTAATATATACCAGCGGGAGAAAATCCTGTTTTATCTGGCATTAAAAGCAGCGGAAGAAAAAATAATCCTTTTTTATCCATTCTGTGATGAAGAAGGGGAAGAACTCCTGCCTTCCTTTTTTATAACAGCACTGCAGAATGTTTTACATCATGAGCTGACAGCGGAAAAAAGCGAACCCTGGCTTGATTATGAGGAAAGCCTGGCGTTTTTATCTGGATACTATCTGGAAGAAACAGCTGACTATCTTGCAAAAGAGGGAATGTCTGATGAATTCATATCCTTCATAAGACAGGGGGAATCTTTCAAGCCGCAGGAGGAATTTGTATCAGAGGAAGCTTTAAAGCATCTTGCAGCCAAATACCGTGATGCAGACTGGACGGTAAGCCAGCTGGACAGCTATATAAAGTGTCCCTTGCAGTATTTCTTTGCTTATGAACTTAAACTGGAGAAGAAAGAAGAGACCGTAGATGAAGTTCCAGCTCTGTATTTAGGGAGATTGCAGCATGAAATAATGTGCTCTGTTTTCACCTGGTGGAAAGAGAAAAATTATCCTGTGCTGGATGAGAAGGAGGTGCGGGAGAAGGTTAGGGAAGAGTTAGACAAAAGCAAGCCGGAAGAAAAAATCCACCCTACAATATGGGAAATTGAGAAAGAAAAATTGGCAGAACGGTTGACTTCTCTCATCATGAGTGAGATAGAGCGGGGAAAATTCAGGCCTCACCATATGGAATGGAAATTCCGGTTTGAACTTGAGGAAAAAGAGCAGGAACCCGTAAAATTGAGCGGAATAATCGACCGCATAGATATTTACAGGGATGATAAAGCAGCATATGCCATTTACGATTATAAGAATTCAGGAGGGAGTATCCCGGGCAAAAAGGCGGCTCTAGATCTGGCTAGCCTGCAGCTTCCCCTGTATATTATGGCAGTTGAAAAAAAGTTTGGGGAAGTAGCCGGAGCCGGCTATATAAACCTAAAAGGTGCTGGAATAACAGCTTTTCCCCGGGCAGGTTGGAGAAAAGAACTGTTAGGGGAAAAAAGCAAAACAGAAGTTATACCTGAAGAATTATGGCAGAACTGGCTGAATAGTGCACAAAAAAAGACCTTTGAGGTAAAAGAGGAGATAATCAGGGGAAGTTTCCCATCTCTTCCCCATCCGGCATGGAGCCGTGCTTGCGAATACTGTGCATTTGTATCTATCTGTTTTTACCGCTAGGGGGGATAAGATGAGTTTTATTTTCAATGAAGAACAGCAATTTATTCTTGACCATCTGGATGACCCCATGCAGGTATCGGCCGGAGCCGGTTCCGGCAAGACCAGGGTTCTGGTGGAAAGATATTACAGGCTTCTCTGGCAGGGGGTAAGGGTTAATAATATCCTGGCGGTGACCTTTACCCGCAAGGCAGCGGGAGAGATGGTGGACCGGATAAGAAAAAGGATAATAGAAGATGAAAAACTGCGTCCGGAAGTAAAAGACAAGCTGCAGGAAGAATTGGCATTTGCCTTTATCGGCACTATCCACAGCATTTGCGCTAGGCTTTTGCGGGAAAATCCCTTAGAAGCCGGAGTAGACCCTCATTTCCGGCTTATAGATGAGGTGGAAGCCTATAAGCTTAAGATGGATATAATACGCAGATCAGTCTATGAAATGCTGGAAAAAAATAATCCTTACCTGAGGAAATATGTGAAGTTTTTTGGCATAAAAGGGCTTTTAGACGATCTCTATAATTTTCTGGCTGCAACATCCAGCCGTGGGGTTAAAATAGAAGAACTGCAGCTAAAGACGGAGATGGCTTATACTGAGACAAAAAACCGCCTGCCTGATTTGGTGGAAAAGATGGAAAAATCACTAGAAGATATGAAAAGAGCAGCCGAACAGCTTAAGCAAGGGGCAGCTACCCGGAATAAGATAGAAAACTTGGCTGCTGTTTTCCCTCAGTATCTTCCAGTATTAGACAGGATTAAGACGAATCCTGGCTATGATGCAGAGGTTTATGCAGCCTGTGAAAAATTAGGGGAATATAGACTGGATGCCAGAGGAAATGTTAAAGAAAGTGTAAACAGTTTTAGAGAGAGTCTTAGTGAGCTGAAGGCAACCTTGTGGGAGCTAAAATACTTTCCTCTTATAGAGAAAGTCTTTTTGCCTCTAGCTTTGGAAATAAGAAATCAGATTGTGGAGGAGAAGGAAAAGCGAAACCTTCTGGAATTTGATGATTTAGAAGAAAAGACCTTGTCTATGCTTTTAAATAATCCTGATATACTTGAAAAATACCGCAAGCAGTTTGAATTTATAATGGTTGATGAATTCCAGGATACCAACTACCGGCAGACTGAAATATTCAGGCTTTTAAGCGATGACTTCAAGCGGAACATATTTACTGTAGGCGATCCCAAGCAGTCTATATACCGCTTCCGGGGAGCCAGGGTCGAGCTTTTCGGCAGGGTAGGAGAAAAAATGGGGGAAAGTGGTATAAATGCCGGGTTAAACCGAAACTACCGCACCTTATCCCCGATAATAGAATTTATAAACCATTTTTTCGGGATAGTGATGGCAGATGAAAAGATACCTTTTGAACCGCTTTTACCTGAGCGGGAGTTTACAGATGGCAGGCGGACTATGGTATATCTGACTAGAATTTGTGATGATAAAAAAATGAAAAAGGAAGAGATTCAGCCTTACCTTATCACCAGGATTATCCATAATATAACAAATGATAAAAGCCTGCTTATTTGGGATGAAAAAAGCGGGGTGATGCGGAATATCAGTTATGGCGACATTACTCTGCTTTTCCGCACCACTGCCAATATGCACATATTTGCACGCATATTTAAGGATTACGGGATACCCTGCCATGTAGTAGGAAGCCGCGATTTTTTCATTGCAGAAGAAGTGGAAGCTATGCTTAAGCTCTTACAGGCAGTTTGCGACAGGGAAGATGAAATAGCCCTGGTGGGAGCTCTGCGCTCTTTTTTCTTCCGGGTGGAAAACGAAACCTTGTGGCTTTTGAAAAACCGAGGGCAAGGTTTGACTCTGAGGGAAAGCCTCCAAAAAATAGAAGGACTGCCTCTTAATGAAGAAGAAAAGCAAAAGCTCATCTGGGCAGAAGAGGTGTTATCCTGGGCAGAAAAGCTTAAAAACCGTCTTGCTCCGGCAGAACTTATAAGGCTCTTGTGGGAAAAGACTAAAGGGGCTTTTGTCCCTTTGAGATATTCGGGAACCGCACAAAAAACAGCCAACATAAACAAGCTGGTAGATATAGCCTTTAACCTGGAGGAAAAAGGGATTATCAGTTTAAAGGATTTTTTGGATTATGTTGAGGAAGCTAAGAACAGGGAGATTAAGGAAAAACAGGCATCGGCAGAGCTTGAAGGGGAAAACCGGGTAAAGCTGATGACCGTCCACCAGTCCAAGGGTTTGGAATTCCCGGTGGTCATAGTTCCAGAGCTGGAAAGGGGATTTAACGAAGATGACCTGAGGCAGAATATACTGGTGCGGGATGAAGATGGCGTTTTTCTGAAGCTCAGCTCTGATGAAACCAGCCGGGAAGAAAGGAAACAAAGCACCCGCAAGAGGGCGGAACTGGAGGAAAAGAGGGACAGCCTGTCAGAGTACAAAAGGCTTCTTTATGTAGCCTTGACTCGCTCCCGCGACCTTTTGATACTTACAGGAATTGGCAAATTCAGGGATGATGGAACCCTGTCCATTCCGGGGGAAGATAAAGACCCTGCCAGCTGGCTTGATTTTCTCTCTATGACTTACGGGGATAGTGAAACAGGAATACTGGCAAACGATTATTTTGAAATATATGTGGAAGATATCTTTGATATTCCACAGCTTACAAAGACTGCTTCCGGCCAGCAACCTTTGATAAAGCCGGCTTTGCCGATAAAAGCAGTTTCAAATAAAGATTTTATAACTTTACACTTTGACTATCTTTCCCCCACTCGCATGGCAGAATACGATTACTGTCCGCAGAGCGCCTATTTGGTTTATCAGGAAAAGATAAACCTGGCAGTGTTAAAAGAAGAAAAAGGACTTTCCTCAACCAGCTTAGGCAATATCGTTCATTATTTGGCGGAAAAGACTGACAGCCTTGAAACAGCAGAAAAAATAACAGCTGCCTATGAGGACTTGACCGAAGAAGATAAAAAAGAAGCCTTAAAACTCTTTGAGAATTACCTGGCTAATGAAGAGGTAAGAGCGATAAGGGAAAACTATGCTTATTTGCGGGAAGTGCCGTTTTTGATGAAGCTGGATGAAAACTGTATTTTACGGGGCTTTATTGATGGACTGGGGATAGATGACCGTAAGGCTTGCATAATTGATCTTAAAACCGGGCAGAAAAGAGAAGTTTATGATGTCCAGCTTGCTGCCTATGGCAAGGCGGTAGAAAAAATCATGCCGGGCAAAGAGATAACCAAATTTATCTTTTATCTTAAAACGGGGGAACTAGTCGAAGTAAGAGATGGAAGTGAAATAGAAAGTGTTAAAACGGTAAGCCTTTATCCAGAGAAAAGCGAAAAATGCACGAACTGCTGGTTTAAAATATTATGTTTTCCGGAAAAAGGAAGGTAGATAAAATGCATTTTGAACTGGTGAATATAAATTTTCTTCTGACAGGCATAATAGCCGGTTTTATAGCAGGATATCTGTCCCTTAAGGGGAATTTGGAAAAGGAAAGGGAAAAGCTTAAAAGCAGGGAAGAACAGATTTTAAACCTCAAATCTCTGCTGGAAAAGGCGGAAAATCAGCTTAAAAGCCTGGGGGATGAAAACACCATCCTTAAAACCGAAAATACTGCCTTAAAAGTCAGACTGGAAGAAGAAAACAAAAATTTTATCGAAAAAGTGAAGCTTTTGGAAGAAGCACAGGAAAAACTTTCGGATGCCTTTAAGGCCTTGTCTGCCGAAGCTTTAAAGAGCAACAACCAGTCTTTTCTGGAACTGGCAAAAAGTATTCTGGAAAAATACCAGGAAGGAGCTAAAACCGACCTGGAAATGAGGCAGAACAGTATAAAAGAGCTGGTATCCCCGCTTAAAGAAGCTTTGAACAAAGTCGATGAAAAGATAAACCTTTTAGAAAAAGAGAGGGCAGGTGCTTATGCCGGTCTTATGGAACAGGTAAAGAAAATGGCAGAAACCCAGCTGAAGCTGGAAGAAGAAACTTCTAATCTGGTAAGTGCACTGCGCAGACCCCAGGTTCGCGGAAGATGGGGAGAAATCCAGCTAAAACGGGTAGTAGAACTGGCAGGTATGCTGGAATACTGCGATTTTATGGAGCAGGAAACCTTAACCTCAGAAAAGGGAAGGCTGAGGCCTGACATGCTCATAATGCTTCCGAGCGGACGCAAGATAGTAGTAGACAGCAAAACTCCTCTGGAAGCTTATTTACAAGCTATAGAAGCCAAGACGGAAGAGGAAAGGGAAGAAAAAATAAAGCTCCATGCTGAACATATAAAAAACCACATCAATCAACTCAGCCGGAAGGAATACTATGCAAACCTTGCCGAAACCCCGGAATTTGTAGTTCTCTTTATCCCCGGAGAAGTTTTTTTAAGCGCTGCTCTGGAAGCTGATCCTTCCCTTATTGAATACGGGGCAGAGCAAAATGTAGTTCTGGCAACCCCGACTACCCTTATTGCACTTTTGCGGGCGGTTGCCTACGGATGGAGGCAGGAAAAGATTGCAAACAATGCCAAGGAGATGAGCAATCTCGGAAAAGAGCTTTACCAGCGGCTTAACACTATGACCGAATACTTGCTTGATCTGAGAAAAGGTTTGGATAAAACGGTAGATGCCTTTAACAAAACCGTCGGCTCTTTTGAAAGCCGGGTTCTTGTATCTGCCCGCAAATTTAAACAGCTGGGAGCGGTAGGAGAAGAAAAAGATATTCCGCCTTTAGAGCCCCTTGATAAAATTCCCCGGGTTGTATATAATAGGGATTACACGGAGTAAAATAAAATTTTGTTCATTTCTTACCCTCTTTTAAAACACAGTTTACATTTCAGTCATATAATGGTGGTAGTATGAATAAAATACACCGTGGGAAAGGGGGGAAAGGAATGGACTACAGGCTGATTGATGAGATCTTGCGGGACATCGGACTCGAACATATCGAGGAAGAGTTCGATGAAACTGAAGAAGATGAATAAAAAAACAGCCATTTTAAGGATTCCTTGAATGGCTGTTTTAGTTTTCGTTAATTTATTTTATCCTGCTCAGATTTCGCTTCTTTTAAAAGCTCTGATACTGTGACAAACTTATAGCCCTGTTTTTTCAGTTCCTTTATAATAATAGGAAGGGCATCGGTAGTCTGCTTGCAGCTGTCGCTGGCGTGCATGAGAATAATGTCCCCCGGATGCGCCTTTTTGGTTACCCGCTCAATTATGGTGTCTACCCCTGGATTCATCCAGTCTAAAGAATCGGTTCCCCACTGTATAGCCTCATAATTGCATTCATGAATAGCATCTATTACATGATTGCTGTAATCCCCGTTAGGAGTGCGGATAAGCCTGGCGTCAACCCCGGTTGCTTCTTTAATGGCATTATGTGCATTCATTACCTCTTCTTTTATTTCCGCTTTGCTTAAGTTGCTCAAATTAATATGCCGGTGTCCGTGACTTGCGATTTCATGTCCGTCTGTTTTTATGCGCATTGCTATGTCGGGATACTGCTTAACCCAAGGACCGGATAAAAAGAAAGTGCATTTTATTTTGTGTTTCTTTAAAATGTCTAAAACCGGTTCCGGAGTAGTATTGCCCCAGCTTATGTCAAATGTCAGAGCCACGATCTTTTTATCTGTCCTTATCTCATAAATAGGTTTTTGCCGGTTGTATGCCTGCACCCCTAAAACACTGCTTATTAGAACAACCGCGGATAACACAAGTACAAGGGCGATTTTTCCCTTCGCCTGCAGATAATAAAACCCAAAAATCCTGGGCAACTTTTCCTTCCCCCTTTTAGATCTTTTTAAAAATTTATGCTTAAGGGAGAGCATTATTACTTTTTTCTGCTTTTATAAGCTCGGTCATGGTCACAAAACGATAGCCTTCCTTTTTAAGCTTGGGGATAAAAATATCGAGTGCCCGTGCAGTTTCCACTCCGTTTGGTACCCCATCATGCAGTATGATTATCTGCCCCGGCTTGATGTGGTTTATGATGTAAGCAGCTATATCTTCTCCCTTTCTTCCCTGCCAGTCTTTAGGATCCTGGATATAGCTCCAGTAGCCTATAATCATATTTTCCTTCATCACCAGGTCAACCATCTCATAGGAAAGATAACCTCCCGGGGGACGGAAAAAAAGCGGTTTCTTCCCGGTTAAACGGAGTATAATCTGATTAGTTTTGACTATTTCTTCTCTGATAGATTTCCTGTCTTTATGGTTGAAGTCAGGATGGGAAAAACTGTGGTTGCCTACTTCATGTCCATCCTCCGCCATTCTCTTTATGAGATTTGGATATTTTTTCGCCCTTTGCCCTAAGACAAAAAAAGTAGCTTTTGCATCGTGTTTTTTTAAAATATCCAGGATAAGGGAAGTGTTTTCTGTATCGGGCCCATCGTCAAAAGTAAGGGCAATAACTTTTTCGTTAGTTTCTATACCGGTTATGACTATCCGCTGCTTTTTCCAGTTTTCCATGTTGGGATGAACTGCAAGGCGAAAGGCTCCTAAGGAAAACCCCAGGATTAAAAGGGAAGAAAACATAAAAAGGGCTGTTTTTTTCCTTATATATATAATCATAACTTTCTCCTTGTTTTGTTTTTAGATATATATTCAAAAAGAAGGGGATTTATTTATTGAAAAATGCAAAGACAGAGGTCTTGATTTTGTTTTCTATCCCAGGTATAATATATGAGCAAAGAGAAGCGGGTCGTTAACTCAGTGGGAGAGTGCTTCCTTGACGCGGAAGAAGTCACAGGTTCGAATCCTGTACGACCCACCATGAATAAAAATATAAAATCCCGATGAGTCGGGATTTTTTTATTTGCAGAGAATTTTAATCATTTCCTGTTTACAGCAATTAAAGCAGAAAATTCAGTCCAGAAATCACTACAGGAGGAAAACAGTATGATGGGAAGAACTCATTTTGTAACAGGTCTGGCACTGGGAAGTTTTATATCCTGGCCGGCAGCATTCGCAGCAGGAATAGCTGCCCTGCTGCCGGATATAGATAGTTGCCAATCAACCATAGGCCGGCTTGTAAGGCCGGTATCTTACGTAATTCAAAAGACCGTCGGACATAGAAACCTTTTTCATTCCGTCTGGATACTCATTGTCATACACTTTTTCTGCACTTTTTTGCCACATGACATACTTTTGGGGGTGTTGATAGGATACCTCAGCCATATACTCCTTGATATCTTAAATCCTGCAGGGGTAAGAGTGTTCTGGCCGATCCCGATTAATCTGGCACTACCATTGGTTCGCACAGGCAGCTTAATAGAATACTTAGTCATTTTGCCGACAGGAATTTTAATTTTGATAGGAAATTTGGGGATTTAGCCGGGCGGTTGAGTTTTTTCTGTTAATTTACTGAAGGAGTATTTGAAATAATTCGGCAGTCTGAGATTGTAAAGTGAATACTTTGATTATATCCAGTGGACAGCGGTTGCATTTTGAAAAAACAAATATTATAGAAGTTTTAAATAACTGTTTTTAATTTTATAATATTTGCAGCTTAATAGGTCGAACTTGACGAATTTTGATTAAAAAAATCTAAAAAAACTCTAAAGTTTATCTTCTTTTATGCGATAAAATAAAACAGAAGGACATAACATCCCGGGAGTTATGTTCCAAAAAAATTGGCGGGAAGGGACTCCTGCCGTAAAAAAAACAAGGAGGTTGGTTTTAATGATAATTAACCACAACTTAATGGCCATGAACACTCACAGGCAGTTGGCTATCAATAACATGATGACTCAAAAATCTATTGAAAAACTTTCCTCTGGCTATCGTATTAACAGAGCTGGAGACGATGCGGCAGGTCTTTCCATTTCTGAAAAAATGCGGGGACAAATCAGAGGACTGCAGCAGGCATCCAGAAATGCTCAGGATGCTATATCCTTAATTCAAACTGCAGAAGGTGCATTAAATGAAACCCATGCTATTCTGCAGAGAATGAGAGAGCTTGCAGTTCAGGCAGCTAATGATACTAATGTTACTGCTGACCGCACTGCAATTAGCGATGAGTTAACTCAATTAGCTTCAGAAATAACTCGCATAGCTAATGAAACTGAGTTCAATACGCAAAAATTGATAGCTACGAATGGAACATATAATTTCCAGGTAGGAGCTAATTCAGGGCAAGTAATAGCACTTACTTTAGCAACCATGACTGCTACTGCACTGGGTTTAAGTGCTGGTGCTTATACTGTTTCATCTAATGGAGCAGCAGCTACTGCAATTACTAATATAGATGCTGCAATAGAAACAGTTTCTGCGATGCGGTCTAAATTGGGAGCTGTACAAAACCGCCTTGAACACACTATCAGGAATTTAGATACCGGAGCAGAAAACTTGCAAGCAGCAGAATCACGCATCAGAGATGTAGATATGGCGAAAGAGATGATGGCATTTACCAAGAACAATATCCTGCAGCAGGCAGCAACAGCTATGCTGGCACAGGCTAACCAGGTTCCGCAGACAGTTCTGCAGCTCTTACGCTAAAATAATAGAAAATAAGTTTTGCTTCAGAAGTCAGGTTCATTTGATCCTGACTTCTGATTTATATGTGAGGGGTAGTTTATGAGCGATATGAAGAATCAAGAGACAGCAAATGAAGGGTATGAATTAAAGCTGCGAGTGGAACCATCCAGGGCAGGTATACCTACCTTGAAATTTATAGAAGGTTCTCAGCAGTTTTATATCCACAGCCGTTACAATCCTGAGGCTGAAGCGGAAAAATGGGCTGTTTCATTTTATGAAGAAGGGAAAAAACTTTTTATTCTGATAGGAATAGGTTTAGGCTATCAAGCTAAGGCTTTGCTTTCTAAAATGAAAGAAAATGAGAGGCTGCTTCTGGTTGAACCGGTAAAAGAGATATTTGATATGGCTGTGCAGGATGGGAATATAAATCAAATTTTAAAAGATGAAAGAGTGATATTTTGTTGTACTGATAATAATATGGCTTCTAGACAGGTTTTTTTAGATGTCT
This sequence comes from Thermosyntropha sp., assembly GCF_017656155.1. GTDB lineage: Bacteria > Bacillota > Syntrophomonadia > Syntrophomonadales > Syntrophomonadaceae > Thermosyntropha. The sequence goes on from NZ_JACDOH010000008.1 coordinate 98,316, forward strand.
TACGGGGTGGTTTGATAACAGATTATAAGCTTTATATATCACCGGTATATTTGAGAATTTTTACTCATCAAACAAATGAAGCCGTTAAAATATTTGAGGATATTATACGATTTGAGCAGATTAATATAAATACGGTAAAATTTTTTGCTGCCCAGTGGCAGAACAATTATTTGCGCAATATGTTTATAGCTGCTAAATCGTGCCCGTATCTTCTTTTTAAACAAAGATTCAGCTGTCCGGTAGTGATTGTTTCGGCAGGGCCTTCGCTTACTTCTGAACTGCCTTTCTTAAAATCTTTGTATAATAAGGCTGTAATAATTGCGGCTGGCTCAGCAGTCACTACATTAAAAAAGAATGGAATTAAACCCCATATAATTGTATCAATTGATGGAGGAATGCAAAATTACCGGCATTTTAAGCAGCTTGATTATGACGATGTGCCGCTTTTTTATTCACCTGAAATTCATTATAAAATTTTGGAAGAATATAAGGGGCCTAAGGTAGTATTTCAATTTTATCATAAGGATTTGTCCAATTGGTATAATGAGTTATTAGGTTTTGAAACAGGAACAGTTGTTGCAGGTTTGTCCGTGGCTAATGTAGCTTTGGATATTGCGCTGCAGGTTTCAAACGGACCGGTTTGTTTTATCGGGCAGGATCTAGGATATACAGATGGATATTCTCATGCGGAAGGAAATATAAATCGAAAGTCATTGGAGGAGTTTAAGGAAAAAGGGAGAGAATTGATTGAAATTGAAGCCAATGATGGCAGTAAGCTGTGGACTGATTATGTATATTTAGATATGAAAAACTGGTTTGAAAATTATTTGATTTGTAACAAAGATCGGCAGGTATATAATGCCACCTTAAAAGGTGCTAAAATAAAAGGTATGATACCTATAAAATTTGCTGATTTTATAGAAAATTACTGCAAAGCTGAAAGTGATATTGCCGGACAGATAAAAGAAATATTATCTGAGCATCATTTTTGCAGGGATGCAGAACTTAAAGAAAATGTTTTGGAAATAGTTTACAGATTGGAACACCTGAAAATGTTAACATTAAATGGGAAAAAAACAGCAGCCAAGTTGCTTGAAGCTGTTGAAAGTAGAGAAATAAAAAAGATAGAAAAACTTCTTAAGAAGATGGAGAAAATTGATGAAGAACTGAAAGAAATAGAGGATAAAGATATTTTTTTGTTTTTTATACGCCAGCCTTTATTAATCAAGTTTAATTATTCTTATATCCCAGAAAAAATAGAAGATGATAAATTTATAGCTAAAGAAAATTATTTTTTCTATGAAACTTTGTACAATATGACGGAGAATGTGCTACGAATATTGTCAGATCAAATTAATGGAGTGGTAAAATGAAGAAAGAATTATTGGAACTTTTGGAATCCCTTGAAAATTATGTGCCAAAACTTATTAATGCTTCTTCTGATATGGCAGAAAATATCCAATCTGGAAATGAAGGAAAGGCATTTCTAATTTTAAAAGATTATATTGAAGGAATAATGTGGACTGTAGAGGCTATAGATACTATAAAATCTTTAGGTTCTCAATATCTGACCGAAATAGAGCTGGAATTATTGAATGATAAATTGAAATGTTTTGAAGAAGCCATGCTAAACCAGGATTATGTATTGCTAGCTGATATTTTAGAATATGAAATAAAAGAAGTGCTAAGCGACTACTTGAACACTATTACTGACTTCAAAATGAGGATACAGGATGTGTGAAGAAAAATATGTTTTTTACATTAGAAAAGGCGAAATCCGGAGACATTACATGCGCGGTTAAGGATGGTAATAAAGTATACTGGCTTCATAGTCTTTATAATCCGGTAAGAGAAGCAGAACGATTTATAAAAAATCATATTAATAAACTAAAGGATTGCAGAAGGATTATAGTATATGGATTAGGTTGCGGATACCATATAAGAGAATTATTGAAGCATACCGAAAATACGAAGCAGGATATTATAGTGTGGGAATGGAACCAGCAGTTTTTTGATTTTATTAAATCCAATAATTTGATAGAAGATATTTTAAAAAATAAAAGAGTAGCTGTTTTTGTAAATGAAGATAAAAAATATATTATTGATCATTGGAAAGACCTTGACAAAGAAAATAGCTATTTACTTGTTTATAATCCGTCTTTAAGTCTTATTCCAGAGCATCTGGAAGAAATGAAAGTTTTGTTGCAGATATATCGCATAAACATCAATTCCTTTATATCATCTGAAAAACAGTTAAATAATAATTTTTCCATAAATAAAATAAAAGCCCGGCTAGATTATACACAACGTTTAAATAACATATTGTATAATGTGCCTATGATTTTGGCATCAGCAGGGCCTTCTTTATCCAAAAATCTTGAGATATTAAAACTTCTTCAAAATAAGTTTTTTATAGGATGTGTAGGAACTGCCTTAAAACCTTTGCTTATAGAAGGTATTATTCCTGATATGGTGATGATAACTGACCCTTCTGAGAAATTGTATGAACAGTTTATAGATGTTGAAAATAAGATTTTGTCGGATATTCCTCTTTTTTATTTTGGCACTGTTGCCCCTATGGTAATAGATGCATATCCTGGACCAAAGATAATGTTGCTGCAAAGGGGATTTGATAGTGCGGAAGAATTAGCGGCTGAGATGAGAATGAAGCTTATTGAAACAGGTGGTTCGGTTGCAACCGCATTACTTGATTGGATGGTTAAGCTTGGAGGCAATCCTATTTGTTTTATTGGGCAAGATTTAGCTTATAGCAATAATATGACTCATCATCCTGAAACTCATAATTTTGTACAATTTAATAATGAATTTTCTTACGATTTGCTTGAAGTGGATGATTATTTTCTTAAAGGAAAAATAAAAACTTCAAGGAACTTATTTATATATAAAAAATGGATAGAAAATTATGTAACTAAACATGGTCAAGTTACTTTTATAAATGCTACTCAAGGGGGGGCTTTTATAAAAGGTTGCAGGCATATTAGCTTGAAAGAACTTATAGATGAGTTGCCTGAAGTTTTAGATATTGATAATAAAAAAAGATGCTTTAAGGAAACGGTTAAATTAATATATAAAAAGGATAATTTTTTGAGGTGAAATATATATGTTTGATGGTAAAACAGTATTAATAACTGGGGGAACCGGTTCATTCGGCAGAAAATTCTGCGAAATAGTTTTAAATAAATATCCTGACATAAAAAAACTCATAGTATTCAGCCGGGATGAGCTGAAGCAGTTTGAAATGGCAAAAGAATTTAATTATCATCCCAAACTGAGATTTTTCATAGGAGATGTCAGAGATAAAGACAGACTTTATAGAGCGATGGACGGAGTAGACTATGTAGTCCATGCTGCAGCCTTAAAACAGGTACCGGCAGCAGAATACAACCCAATTGAAGCCATAAAGACTAACATAGGCG
>NZ_JACDOH010000009.1 GCF_017656155.1 Thermosyntropha sp.
CATCTACCAGCTTCTGCCTCTCCGATACTAATTTGAGGTCTTTGATATTAAGCTTAATATCTTCTGCCATTATCATTCCTCCCTATCTATTTGAAATTGTAAAGATTTACCCCAAATAAAAACAAAACCAGCCTTAAAATTTTCCAAAGCTGGATTTTAAGATGTTCTTTAATTCTTCCCTCCTTTTATATACTTTACTGTCCTTTATAACAAGCAAAAAGTATGCCAAAAATTAAAAACATCTGTGAAATTTGATTAAATCCAGTTTCTTTATGGCTATCGAGGAAATTTTTCCTCGTCGCTCAAAAAACAGTCGGAAATATTTTCTCTCTTATCAAAGAAAAAATTTCCGCTGTTTCGAGGTGTCCCTTCATAAAATGAGGTATATCTCCATAAAATAAAGTTTTGTTTTTTCTCTTGACAAATAATTTATCCAGATTTAGTATATGAACAAACAGTAATATATGAAAAGGGGGACAGGTTACTTGGAAATCGTGCAGGTTTTAAGAACCTTAGGAGACAAGAGTCGGATCCGGATATTTAATCTTCTGCGTGAAGGTAATCTAAGTGTAGGAGAAATTGAAAACATTTTAGGCTTAACCCAATCTAATGTCTCAAAGCATTTAAGTAAACTTAAGGCTGCCGGTCTCATAACTCAGGAAAAAAAAGCACAGTGGGTTTATTATAGAATTAATAATCCTATCCTCAATAAATATCCTTTATTGAACGAACTGATTGAAAAAGAACTGGATAAGATCGAAGCTTGCAGACAGGATATTGAAAAACTCAGAGAATATCAAAAACAAAAAACATTAAGCTGGGAAACCTAATCCTTCATTAAATACATTACGCACGGTTCTTATACCTGCACGAAATAAATAACATCCGTAATTCATTCCCAGTCAAACAGGAAAGGGGGATTTACCTTGAAATCTGCCAAACAGTTGGTAAGCACTGTAGTCCTCAGGGAAGGTCTAAACTATGTAGAAAAAAACCCTATGCAAAACTTGAACAAACTTATAAACTGGGGAGAAAAACTGGCGGTAAAAGAAAACCATAAAGAATATGCCCGCAATTTCCGCCGTATCCTCAATGAACCTGAAAACAACTGGCGCACATTTGTAGAACGTCTCTTTGTTGAACTGGATCCGCACGTTCGGAAAAAGCTTTTGGAAAACTTTGTGGTAAATTCAGGTCTGGCCGGTATGCCTTTGGCTGAAAAAATAGGAGCTAAACATGGATGCAGTATCCCTTGGGCTATTTTAATGGATCCTACTGCCGCCTGCAACTTAAAATGCATTGGATGCTGGGCTGCCGAATATGAAAAAACCTCTTCCTTAGATTATGAAACCTTGAACCGCATAATTGAAGAAGGTAAAGAATTAGGCATCTACATGTATATATATTCAGGAGGCGAGCCTTTAATCAGAAAAAAAGACCTTTTAAAACTGGCACGTAAACATAATGACTGCATGTTCCTGTCTTTCACCAACGGAACCTTAGTCGATGAAGATTTTGCCCGCGAAATGCAAAAATTAGGCAATTTTTCGCTGGCTATAAGCGTGGAAGGCTTTGAAGAAGAAACTGATATGCGTCGCGGCAAAGGAACTTTCCGCAAAGTTATGGAAACTATGGATATACTAAAAAAATATGGAGTTCCTTTTGGTTTTTCCACCTGCTACCACAGCCAGAATACCACTGCCGTAGGCTCGGATGAATATATCGATTTGATGATTGAAAAAGGCTGTATATTCGGCTGGTACTTTACCTATATACCTTTAGGCAAGGACGCAAAACTTGAACTTTTAGCTTCTCCCGAACAGAGAGAATGGATGTTCTATCGGGTAAGGGAATTCCGTGAAACCAAACCTATTTTCCTGATGGACTTCTGGAACGACGGAGAGTTTACGGAAGGGTGTATTGCCGGAGGACGCAAATATCTGCACATAAATGCAAACGGAGATGTAGAACCATGTGCTTTTATACACTACTCCAATGTTAACATAAAAGATGTAAGCCTTTTAGATGCCCTTAAATGTGATCTTTTCCGGCAGTATCAGTCAAGACAGCCGTTCAACGAAAATCATTTAAGGCCCTGTCCGCTCTTAGACAACCCACACCAGCTCAGGGAAATGGTTCAGCAATCTGGTGCTCGTTCCACACAGCTCATGGACTTAGAACCGGTTGAAGTCCTTACCGATAAGTGCATTGAAATATCTCAGAAATGGGCAGTAAATGCCGACCGGCTGTGGCAGGAAGTCCAGTCTCAAAAAGAATGCAGCAATTGTTCAGGAGACTGCAGTAAAGTAGGCTGAAATTAAAAGAAGCGGTTCTTCCATCTTTTAAGGATAAGAAGAACCGTCTTTTTTTTATCACTCATCTGCCATATGGTATTACTTCTACCATAAATCCCGTAATCTCCAAAGAAGCATCCGCATTCTCTGCTGTTTCCCGAACTATCGAAGCTAAAAAATCTGCTTCTCTTTCCCTTGAAGCTGCTGCAGCAAACCCTAAAGCCGTCCTCTGCCACAGGTCATGATAATCCACCTCTAAAATTGATATATTAAACCTTTTTCTTATCCTGTCTGCAATGCTGTTTATTATTTTACGCTTATCTTTAAGCGACCGACAGTAAGGCAGAAAAAGCTCCATCCTCCCATATACCACATACATCTTCTCCACCATCCCCTTCATTTTAAAAGATCCCGGGCAATACAGGCTATAATTTCTTCCGCCTGGGCTAAATTTATTTCCTTTTTATCTTTAGAACATACTATAATCGTCAAAACAAAAGGAGCCCGATCTGGAAAATAAATCACAGCCATATCGCCTACTAATCGGGGGACCGTACCGGTTTTATTGGCAATCGTTAGTTCGGGACTTAGATATCTGGGAATCCGATTTTTATCAGTATTTTTCTGCATAAGCTTTAAAATACTTAGTAAAACCTCATCTCCTTTATCTGCATCCTCTACCAGACCGGCCAAAAAAATCGTCAAATCCCTCGCTGTAGTTTGATTGGACGGCTTGTCATCACTCATTTCATAATATTTCCTATATATATGGGTTAATTTCAACCCGTTTTCAAAACAATACCGGTTCACCTCGTTAAATCCTGTTCTTTCTAAAATAATATTGGCAGCTACATTATCGCTGTAACACATCATAAAATATAAAAGTTCATTATAGGTATATGTTTCTCCCGGGCTCTCACCCTGTAAAATTCCGGTTCCTTCCACCTTTTCTCTTCCTACATATTTATCCTCTTCTTTCAAAATATACTTTTGATCCAGACTAAATCCCTCTTTTTCAGCCTTTTTCAAAAAAGCTGCCATATACAAAGGCTTGGTAAGGCTGGCTGGATAAAAAGGAATATCATCATTATATCCGGCATAAATCCTTTTATCTAAATTATAAACTCCAATATAAACTTCATATCCTGTATTTCCTATATATTTATCAGCCAGCATACTAATCTTTTGTCTGATATATTTTTCGTTTTCCGCTTTTTCTCGCTCTTCCATTTCTCTTTTCTTTTCAACTACTAAATCCTGCTGTTCTTTTACAGCCATTCCCGATAATGGGCTTTTCTCCCGCGTGGAGGCAACCCTGATTCCCGATATTATAAGTGCATAAACTATTACCATAATAAAAATCGTTAAAAATAATTTTATTTTTCCTCTAACCATAAAACCCCCGCCTTTAATCACGAACACTCTACTTTGACTGTTTCCGTAAACGGAGTTTTTTATACCTTATTCTTCTCCTTTCAACTGAAAGTATCCTTTAAAACATAGCGTATTAATCAATAAAATCAAGTTTATCGGCAGGAAAATTATGGGCAAATATCGAAGAAATTATAGGTTATGAAACAAAAGCTATTCACGCCAACAAAACAAAAAAGGAGAGATAAAAAAATGAAAAAAACAATCCTTAATGCATTAAGCATCTTGCTAGTCTCCGCCCTGATTTTGACATCTTTCCTGTTTCCCCTCTCAAACAGCAGGGCTTATGCTTCTGTATCAAGCCCTTATAAAGATGTTCCTTCTTCCCACTGGGCCTTTAAGTATATTGTAAAAATGAACAGCCGGGAAGTAGTCGCAGGTTATCAGGACAGAACCTTTAAGCCGGACAATGCTGTAACCCAACTGGAAGCTGTTCTAATGGCTGTCCGCAATATGGAAGCAGAAAGTGAAATTGCCCGGATTGATGCAAGCCGAACTCTGCCTTGGACAGTGCCTGACTGGGCACTGGCCAAAGCAAAAAAAGAACTGCTCTTTGCAGTAGATAAAGGACTTATAGTCCCTTCTGAAAAAACATTTTACGCAAACTCTCTGGCTACCCGGGCCTGGATGACCCAGCTTATGATCCGCATGATTGGCAAAGATAGCGAAGCTGCCCTTTATGCTAATCAACATTCCGGCTTCAACGATGATATTTCTATTCCCACAAGATACAGGGGTTACATAAATGCTGCGGTAAACTACGAAATCATTGCTGGATTTGCAGACAAAACCTTCAAGCCCAATGCAATAGTTACCCGGGCTCAGAGTGTGGTCATGCTCAGTAAATGCGAAAAATACATGAAGCTTGCCAGCTCCTTCAGCGGTAAAATCATAAATATAGGCAGCAACAAAATAACCTTTGCCGCCGAAAGCGGAACTAAAATCTGGCCTTTATCAAGCTCAGTTCTGGCATTTGACCAAAACGGCAGTCTTATTCCTGTATCTTCTGTCAAAGCTGGCTCCAAAGCTAATATAATCGTCAAAAACGGACAGGTAAAACTCATAGAAATATCAGAAGAAGCCCCTTCTCTTATCTCTCTTTACGGCAAAGTTATAAAAATAAAACCTGAATCTCGGCTTTTAGTCATTGAAGACGAAGAAAACAATCTCTATACCAAAACTATAGCTGTTGGCACCCCCTGCAATGACAGCCGGGGAAACAGCCTGGATTTTTCCCTCATACCAGAAAATGCAGAAGTTGAACTCAGCCTGGATTCAACCGGACAGGTTGTGGAAATAACTGTATTAACCGGTCAGGACAACCTTATCGACACTGGAATAATAGTAGAGATAGACAAAAACAAACAGCTCATAATTATCAAAAACGGCAGTATCTACAATGCCTATAAATATTCACCTTTAACCGAAGTAGAAATTGACGGAGTTCGTTTTGCTTCAGTAAATGACCTTATGCCAGGTGATGAAATAAAAATAACCACAGAAAACAATATCATAAGCAAAATAAAGCTTATCAAAGCCCAGCAAAACCTGACCATCAAAGGCAGTGTCGTTGAAAACCTCTATGATCGCAAGATAATTCTTATCGAAACTGCGGATAAAAAAATTCAGACTTTCCCGGTTTCACCTCAGGTTAAACTGGTCATAAACGGCATAAAATCACCGATTTTATCGGATATAGTCCAAAATGACAATATCGAAGCTGTCGTAGAAAACGGGGTCATAACCTCTATAACCGTTACTAACCGCACTATAAACACCAGCTTAAGCGGCACAGTCGTAGCAGTAGATGTCCCCAGCCGCACTCTGGTTCTTAAAGACAGTGACGAAGACCTGATAACATATGAAGTAAGCAGATTAGCCGATATAAAAATCGATGGGAAAACTGCTTACTTAAGCGATGTCAAAAAAGACATGAAAATAAGGATTGAGCTTTTAGGCGATAAAATCATCTACATAGAAAACAGCAACAATGTAAACGGCACTGTAATATCGGTAAATACTGACCGCAGCCTTATTTCAATAAAGGACAATAACGGCAACCTGAACACCTATAAAGTTTCAACATCTGCCGATATACAAATCGAGGATATTACCAGAGCCGAACTTAGGGATTTAAAACCTGGCGATGAAATTGAATTTAAAGTAACTGATGAAGAATTAGTAACCGAAATTAAAGTAAAACGAATCTTTACCTATGAAATACTCTCGGTATACAGCGACTCCCTTAAAGTCACCACAGGAGATGGGGATTATACCTATATCTATGATGAAGATAATCCGGAAATCATCATACCGGGTATCAGCTATCCGCGCTTCAGCGACTTTAAAAAAGGCAACACCGTAAAAGTAACTTATATGGGATTTAAAGTGGTTAAAATCGAACTCTCTACACCTTTAGCCGGACAGATAACCGATATTGACACTTACAGCGGAACTATTACTATTGCAACCTTTGAAGGAAAAACAACCCGGTTATCCTTTAACCGCAGTTCTAAAATAATAGACAGCGGTAAAAGTTATTACAGTCTACGCTATCTGCATGTTGGCGACAGGATAAAAGTGCAGGAAAACTCAGATGGAAGTATGACATTATACCTCATGAAAAAAGTACAGACCAGGTTCGCCGAAATTACTGACAACAATACCGAACTTTTGGTAAAAAGGAGCTCTTACTATACCTACACCCGCTATGACCTGGTTTCTTCCTGTTATGTCCACAAAGGAAGCCAAATCTTAACTTACCGGGATTTAAAAGAAGATGACCTGATTAACATATATATTCTAGATGACATGGTTTATGAAATAGAAAAAATCTAAGCATAAAAAAACCGCCTGCGAAATCGCAGGCGGTTTTTTTTATTCTTCCGCATAAAGATCATAGGGAGTAATCTGATATACATAATAGTTGAGCCAGTTGGTAAAAATAAGGCTTCCGTGGCTGCGCCAGCGGACAATTACATCCTTTTCGGGATTATCGTCGATGAAATAGTTGCGCGGAATATTTATCCGCTCACCCTTTCTAAGATCTCTTTCATACTCTTCTTTTAAAGTATATGCATCATACTCGGAATGACCCATGGCAAAAATCTGTCTGCCATCTTTGCTCATAACCAGGGCCACCCCGGCTTCATCAGATTCCAAAAGGATTTCTAATTCCGGCACCTTCTCAATTTCTTCCCGGTGCACTTCGGTGTGGCGGGAATGAGGGATAAAAACTTCATCATCCAAACCCCGCATCAGCTCACACCGGCGGTTGTTTATCCTATGTTTGAAAACCCCGAACATCTTTTCCGGCAAAAGATAGTTATGAATACCGTAATGGTGATATAATGCCGCTTGGGCAGCCCAGCATATGTGGAAAGTGGAAGTTACATTTTTAACTGTATAATCCATTATCTCTTTCAACTCTTTCCAGTACGCTACATCTCCAAAGCGCATCTTTTCAACCGGAGCTCCGGTTATTATCATACCGTCATATTTAACATGTTTAATATCACTGAATGTCTTGTAAAAAGTCTTCAGGTATTCGGTCGGAGTATGCTTGGATTGATAAGTTTCCGTAGTCAAAAGGTCTATTTCAATCTGCAAAGGAAAATTGGACAGCATCCTCAAAAGCTGGGTTTCGGTTACGCTCTTTATAGGCATAAGATTTAAAATAGCAATTTTTAATGGTCTTATGTCCTGATGCAAAGCCCGGTATTCATTCATGACAAATATATTTTCTTCCGCTAATATATCTCCGGCCGGCAGATTTTCCGGGATAATAATCGGCATATATCATCACTTCCTCCCACTGCTGGTATTACCATTAATATGTCTAAACCGCCTTATTTATAGCTTGGTCAAAATCATTAATAATATCATCAATATCTTCAATTCCAACTGATACCCGGATTAAATCCGGCGTCACTCCGGCACTCCTCTGTTCTTCTTCCGTAAGCTGACGGTGGGTCATGCTGGCCGGATGAAGCACTGAAGTTCTGGTATCTCCCAAATGCACCACCAGGGAAGCCAGTTTCAAATTCTCCATAAACTTTTTCCCTTCCTTGAGTCCGCCTTTAAGCCCAAAGGTTAACATCCCCCCACAGCCTAAAGGTAGATACTTCTGAGCTAAATCATAATAAGGGCTGTCCTCTAATCCCGGATAATTTACCCACGCCACCTTTTCGTTATTCTTGAGATAACGAGCTAAAGCCAAAGCATTCTGGCTGTGTTTTTCCATGCGCAGCGATAAAGTCTCCAAACTCATGTGCAAGAGAAATGCGGTGAAAGGACTCATTGTAAGCCCTATATCACGCATAAACTGAACCCTGGCCTTGGTTATATAAGCTGCATTGCCGAAAGACTCCACATATCTTATTCCATGATAAGCCGGGTCAGGTTCGGTAAAACTGGGAAACTTCCCATTATCCCAGGGAAATTTTCCGCTGTCAACCACAACCCCTCCCACACTTCTTGCCTGCCCGTCTATATATTTGGTGGTAGAATGCATGACTATGTCGGCTCCATGCTCAAACGGGCGGCAGAGATAAGGGGTAGCAAAAGAATTGTCGATAATCAAGGGAACTCCCATGTCATGGGCAATCCTGCTGAATTTTTCAAAATCCAGGACATTAAGTCCGGGATTACCTATAGTTTCGGCAAAAAGGGCTTTAGTATCAGGTCTGAAAGCTGCCTTTATTTCATCTTCTTCGGCATCCGGATGGACGAAAGAAACTTCAATTCCCAGTTTTTTAAAGGTAACTGAAAGCAGGGTATAAGTTCCCCCATATAAAGTGCTTGCTGCCACAATATGTTCCCCGGCATTGGCTACATTAACCAGAGATACCATGGTAGCTGCCTGTCCGGAGGAAGTAGCCAAAGCACCAACTCCCCCTTCTAAAGCAGCTATTTTCTTTTCAAATGCCTCTAAAGTAGGATTGCTTATCCGGCTGTACATATGCCCTTCCTCTTTAAGGTCAAAAAGCCTGGCAACATAATCAACACTGTCATAATAGAAGGTTGTGCTTTCATATATAGGTAAAATCCTGGGTTCCCCCGGTTTAGGTTCATATCCTGCCTGTACTGCTTTCGTCTGAAATTTCCACTCTTTTGACATTTCTCATTCCTCCTGTTCTTAAAATAAAAACCGCTTCCTCAAAGACAAGAAGCGGCATATAATCCGTCTACTTCTCATCTCTCAGGAAAAAATTCCTGCAGGAATTGGCACATTTCTGGATAAACCAGCTGTTGCCGGGTGTCATCGGGCCCGTCCCTCAACCTCTCTTGATAAGAAGTTTTTCCTATTCAATTTTAGTTAAATACGATTATATATAAAAAAAATAGTTTTGTCATGTACTTTTTTCATAAAACAGGGACGGCCCAAAATTTTTAAGCCGTCCCCGCCTCTTTATTTGCAAGAAAAGCACTCTCTTAAAATAGGTCTTACGCTTTCTTCCGGCAATGGGTAAGCTATACCGCTGGGGTCAAGTTTTACTGCCCAGAACAGGCTTTCCAAAAGGTTATCATCAAATTTTATGTCTATTATATCAAAATAAGGTTTAAAATGACACTCTTCCATAAGTTTTAAGACCTTTTCCCTGACCATAGCCACCAGGCTTAAGTCATCTTTATCATCATATATACCAAAAGCAAAAGCCAAATCTTTAGCTTTGCGAGCAAAATGAGCAGGATAATGCTGCATAACTGACGGCAGAGCTACTCCAACTGCCTGCCCATGCGGGATTCTGAGCTGCCCTCCTAAAGCATGGGCTACATTGTGTACCGGATAAAACATCCCCGACATGGCAAAGCCCATAATAGCAATATTGCTGGCAATCAGCATACAGGTTCGGGCTTCCAAGTTTGCTCCTTCATTTACTGCAACCGGTAGATATTTCAATATGAGCCTTATCGCCTGAATTGAAAGGCTGTCAATCATAGGGTTAGAACCGGGAGAAGTAAGTCCTTCCACTGCATGACCTAAAGCATCAAAACCGGTACATGCCGTCATATGGGGAGGAAGCCCTACGGTCAAATCCGGATCTAAAAGGGCATAGTCTGCCGCAATATATGGATGCAAAAGATCTCCTTTAACCTTCTGTTCTTCATTATATATTACCGCAATAGGAGACACCTCCGAACCGGTTCCAGCAGTGGTAGGTATGGAAACATTAGGGATATTTAACGGTTTTCCTAAAGGCCTTATATAAGGGCCAACATTTCCGGGCATAAGCTCTTTTATATCGGTAGCTCCCATTCCCAGCATGAGCTTTACCCCTTTTACTGAATCTAAAACACTTCCTCCTCCTACTCCTAAAAGTCCGTCAACTGCATTCACCCGGCACCAGCTGGCACAATCATTGATCACCCGCATAACCGCATCCTGCTCTATATCATCATATATTCCTACCAATTTCGGCTCTCCCTGGACTTCAAACATTTCCTTAATCTGATCGGCTATTCCCGCTTTTACAAGTCCTTTGTCAGTAACAAGAGCTACCCGCTTTGCTCCCATTTCCATAAACCTCTGGGGAGCAAAAGTGCGGCATCCTGAACCTACTTCCACTATAGTCCTGAAATCCCATACAAAATATTTAGGTGTTCCCATAAGCTCTCCTCCCCTCTATTTATTAAGACCTATCAGGTTGAACATAATCTTGTCATCTGCATCAGGAGTTAAATCCTGGCATATATGTTTAACTTCACTGTAAGCCATCAAGGCATGATACCAATTTTCCCTTCCATATCCGCTTTCTTTATAGCCACCGAAAGGAACATCCGGCCTCAAAACATGCCAAGTGTTAATCCACACCGTGCCCGTGCGCATACGCCCTGCTACCTTCTGTGCCTTGGCTACATCACGGCTGCAGACTCCTCCCCCCAACCCATATGGGCTGTCGTTGGCAATAGCAACCGCTTCATCCAAATCGTCATAAGGAATTACACACTGTACCGGCCCAAAAATCTCTTCCCGGACTTGGCGCATAGAGTTGTTGCAGTTTACAAAAATAGTAGGCTCAAAGAAAAATCCGTTGTCATAAATGCCTCCGGTCAGGACATTTCCTCCATAAGCAATCTCCGCCCCTTCTTCCAGCCCTATCTTTACATATTCTTTTATAGTATTAAGCTGGTCAAGGGAAGCAATAGGCCCTAAATCAGTTCCTATATCCAGCTGGTTGCCAATGGTCAGCTTCTTTATCTTGGCTATAAGTTTATCAACCAGTTGATCGTGCAGCTTGCGCGGAACAATAAGGCGGGTGCCTGACTCACATACCTGTCCGGAATGGAAAAGAAAGGCAAAAAGGGTCATATTACAGGCAACGTCTAAATCAGCATCATCTAAGACAATAAGGGGCGATTTGCCTCCTAATTCCAGGGTAACCCGCTTTATACCCTTAGCTGCCTGTTCGGCAATCCTTCTTCCTACTGCAGTAGAACCGGTAAAAGCTATTTTATCAACTTCCGGATGTCCGGCCAGATAATTCCCCATGCTGGAACCCGGCCCGGTCACCACATTAAACACCCCGGCAGGCACTCCGGCATCATGAAGGATTTTAGCCAGCTCCAGAGTAGTTACCGGTGTTATACTGGCCGGTTTCATAACTATACTGTTCCCCATAGCCAGGGCAGGGGCGAATTTATAAGCAGCAAGAATCATAGGGAAATTCCATGGAGTTATCCCCGCACATACCCCGATAGGCTCTCGCTTTGTGTAGCTGTGCATAGGAGCAATCCAGGGGGGGCACATAGCATGTTCCACCTTGGGCATTTCTTTTATAAGAGCAGCTGAAATAGCAAGAGAAGCTGCTACTGAAGCTACATCAACCGTGCTGGTTCGCCTTATAGTCCCTCCTGAAGTTAAAGATTCCAGATAAGAAAGGCGCTCCTTATTAGCCACTATCAAAAGAGCAGCATTAAAAAGAATTTCTGCCCTCTCTTCCGGCTTTTTACCAGCCCATACCCCTGATTCAAAAGCAGCCCGGGCTGAAGCCAAAGCCTTATCCACATCATTTTTATTCCCCCGCGGAACCCTGGCTACCACTTCTCTTGTGGCCGGATTGATAACTTCCATCATTTCTCCGCTGTCGCCCGGCGCCCACTGTCCATCAATAAACATACCATACTCCATTATTTCTGCCATCCTAAACCCTCCTCATGTAAAAATCCTTTTATTAGCCCTTTAAAAAGCCCTGAACTATCAGTCGGGCAATTTTTTTAACATCGACTATTTCCGGATGCATAAGCCACTGAATAATAAGCCCATCAGCAAGTGCTACCAACACTACTGCTTCAACTTCCCAATCGCTCTCGCTTTTTCGCCCTGCAATTCTGGCTAAAAAGGTCTGCATTATCTGGCGGTATCCGGCATAAGTATCCCGGAAGCGTTTTTTTAAAATTTCATTGCCCATAAAAGCCTCCTGTAAAAGATAAAGGTTTAACTTATCTCTTTTTTCTGCATTTAAAATGAGCATAAGACCTTCCCGGATCACTTCTTCCGGATTTTCTCCTTCCACATAGCTTATTCTGTCCAAAAAACCTTTAAGCATCTGATCAAAATGTTTCACCGTAAGCTCATATATGAGTTCATCTTTGGAAGGAAAATAATAAAAAAGAGTCCCTTTGCTTATGCCGGCTTCCCGGGCTATATCGGCAAGGCTAGTTCCCTTTACCCCTTTTTCCATAACCAGACGGGTGGCTGCATCCAAAATCTTTTCTCGATTACCTTCCACAAATTTTGCTTCTTCCTCTTTCATCCAGTATCCTCCTCTCGGTCGCCCGACCGCCCGACTGTTTTAATTTTATTCTAACAAACTTTATAATTATGTCGTTTTCTGTAATCAAAACAAGTTAATTTAATCACAAACAGAAAAAGAAAAAACCAGCCTTAAAGGCTGGAGATATTTACGCTTTATTCTTCATCTTTGCCCAAGTATCTTTCAAACTTACAATGCGGTTAAAAACCAAAATCTCTTCAGTTGAATCAGGGTCAACACAGAAATAACCGTGGCGCAGAAACTGGAAGCGGTCTTCTGTTTTAGCCCCTTTAAGGTTAATCTCGGCTAAACAGCCGGTTAAAACCTTAAGCGAGTCGGGATTTATTTTTTCTGTAAAACTGCGCCCATCTTCGTCATTATCCGGATCAGGCACGGTGAAAAGACGTTCATAAAGCCTTACTTCACATGGAACAGCATGGGCAGCATCTACCCAGTGCAAAGTCCCTTTAACTTTCCTCCCGGCATTGGCTCCTCCGCTCTTGGACTCAGGGTCATAAGTGCAGATAAGTTCAATAATTTCACCCGTTTCAGGATCCTTTACCACTTCTTCACATCTTATGATATATGCACTTTTAAGCCGCACTTCCCCTCCTGGCTTTAAACGGAAAAACTTTTTAGGAGGGTCTTCCATAAAGTCTTCCCTTTCAATATAAATTTCCCGGGAAAATGGAATCTTCCTTACCCCCATTTCCGGCATTTCCGGGTTATTTTCCGTTTCCAGCCATTCAACCTGACCTTCCGGATAATTTTTTATCACCACTTTAAGCGGATTTAACACTACCATGGCTCTGGGTGCCCTTTTATTTAAATCATCCCGAACACAGTGCTCTAAAAGGGCAATATCCACTATGCTGTCTCTTCTGGCAACCCCTATCCGCTCACAGAAATCGCGTATGGCTTCAGGTGTATATCCGCGGCGGCGAAGTCCCGAAATAGTAGGCATGCGCGGGTCATCCCACCCTCTTACATAGCCTTCTTCCACCAAAGTCTTAAGCTTTCTTTTGCTCATCACCGTGTAAGTAAGGTTTAGGCGGGCAAACTCAATCTGCCGCGGCCTTCCTTTAGCATCTTTGGAATAATCAACATTATCTAAAACCCATTCATAAAGCGGACGGTGGTCGGCAAATTCCAAAGTACAAAGCGAATGGGTGATTCCCTCTAAAGCATCCTCTATCGGATGGGCATAATCATACATAGGATATATGCACCACTTATCTCCAGTTCGGTGGTGGGTAGCATACTGAATACGGTAAAGCACCGGATCACGCATATTAATATTGCCAGAAGCCATATCTATTTTGGCTCTCAAGACCTTGGATCCTTCTGGAAACTCTCCATTCTTCATCCGTTCAAATAAATCCAGGTTTTCTTCCACACTCCTGTTCCGGTAGGGACTTTCCTTGCCAGGCTCAGTCAAGGTTCCCCGGTATTCTTTTATCTCTTCAGCGCTTAAATCGCAAACATAAGCCTTGCCTTTTTTTATAAGCTGAACCGCATATTCATACATCTTGTCAAAATAGTCAGAAGCATAATAAAGCCGATCCCCCCAGTCAAAACCTAACCATCTTATATCTCTTTTTATCGACTCTACATATTCAGTATCTTCTTTGGTCGGATTAGTATCGTCAAAACGCAGATTGCAAAGCCCTCCGTATTTCTCAGCCATGCCAAAATCAATACATATAGCCTTGGCATGTCCTATATGTAGATATCCATTTGGTTCCGGGGGAAAGCGGGTATGCACCCGGCCATCATTTTTTCCGTTTTTCAAATCTTCCCTTATAATTTCTTCAATAAAATTAACTCCTTCTTCTTCTCTTTCATTATCATTTAAAATACCTTCCGCGTTCAGTCTTTCTTCCTCCTGCCTGCTCATCCTGTTCCTCCTTTTAAACTGATTAAAATACAAGCTCCCACCTTTTTAAATTAATCCACCAATAAAATTATATTACTTTATTCTTCTTTCTTTGGCAACTTCAGGCTTTTCTCCGCTTTTTATCTTTCGGCAAACCTCCAAAAACTTTCGAACATCATTTTCCTCCTTATCTTTTATCTCTTCAGTAAGTTCTCCCCTGCCCAAACGGTCACAGATGGCTAAAAGTGCAACTTCATTTTCATTTATTTCTTGCATCATCCTTTCAACCTCCGCAAACGGCAACCCTTTCACCACAAACAAAACCTGCATATGCCATCTGACCAACTTTACTACTTCCCTGATAAACACCTCATCACAATTAAGCTTCTGTAAAAATTCTTCTGCCATATAAGCCCCTATTTTATCATGATCATATGCGGTAATCTTGCCTTTTCTCACCTCTGTTGTTTTTAGCTTCCCCAAATCATGCAAAAGGGCTGCCCACATAAAAACCCGGGGGTTTTTGCTTAAATCCCGGCGTTTTGCTGCTTCATCCACTACCAAAAGGGTATGATTCCATACACTCCCTTCAGGATGATAAAGCGTAGACTGTTCTATTTCTCGCAGGGCATAAAGATGTTTAAAAGGCTCCCTTTCCCTAAAAAACTTTTTTACATCCTCCCTCTCCAAAAAAACTGAAGGTTTATCATCTTCCACAAGATGTTTATCTAAAATCCTGAAAAATTCCTCCAAGCTATAATCAGATATATCTTTTTTCCCCTGCATATTATCCCCTTCCCTTAAACTTTTGCAGATAAAGCTCAAATAAATTATACTTTTAATTAGCTTTAACCAAAACTAATATAAAATTACATTTTTCATAAACTAAACTATAAATACAATGCGGGGAAAACTGTTATGGGAAATAAAATCAAATCTTTTATTCTTCTAAATCTAGGAGCTCTCTTGGACGCCTGCGGATTTTACTTTTTTCTTGCCCCTAATAACATCGCTGCTGGCGGCATAAGCGGGCTGGCTTTAGTTATAAATAAATTCCTCCCTTTTCTTCCTTTAGGAGGAATAATTTTGACTTTGAGCATACTCCTTTTAATCTTAGGATTTATAACTATCGGGTCTGTCTATGGTTTTAAAACTGTATACTGCAGCATCACTATCCCGGTTATAATATGGCTATTAGAAAAAATTTATCCCTTAAGTGCTCCTCTTTTAGAAGATCTTATTATCCAGCTTTTTTTCGGAGTTTTAATATCCAGTATCGGCCTTGCCATACTCTTTAATCAGAATGCTTCTAGCGGCGGCACCGATATAGTTGCGCGCATAATTTATCAATTTTATCACCTGGATATAGGCAAAGGGCTGCTTCTGGTAGATTTTATTATAACCTTGGCTGCCACCTATGTTTTTGGACTGCAAAAAGGCCTTTATGCCCTTTTAGGCGTAATCCTCTACGGCTTTATAGTAGATTATGTAGTAGAAGGAATAACTATAAGCAAACAGGTAATAGTCATTACCCCTAAAAGCAAAGAAGTCAAAAACTTTATAACAGTCCAACTAGGCCGCGGAGCTACGGTTTATAAAGCAGAAGGAGCATTTACCGGCGAAGAAAAAGAAGTAATCATGACTGTACTTAAAAGGCAAGAATTCGTAAAATTGCGGGATTTCATCAAAAAAACCGACCCTGATGCCTTTATCACCGTGCAAAACATCCACGAAGTATTAGGAGAAGGGTTTAAGCCTTTAACATAATATCCCTTCTCCTAATTGGCATAATCAAGTTTTAGATTACCTAATCAGCTTTAAACCGGCTGCTTAGCTGAAGAGCTGAAGGGGCTCTCTTCTTTATCCTCTTCTGTTTTTTCACTCCCTGTTTTAATGTAGTTCTGTTAACTTAAATCATATTTGCAATCGTAGAACCCCAGTGTTTATGCTGTTGGTGTAAGTTACCAGCTTCACCCCCAAACATAAACAAAGGAGGTTCTACGAAAATGGGTAACTTATCCTGTCCTAAGTGTTCAAGTAATTCTCTTTGGAAATACGGCCGCGATTATAAAGGTCGTCAAAAATATTGCTGTAAAAAATGCCGTACTCAATTTGTCCCTGAAGCAAATCGACATAAACACCTTAACATTAAATGCCCTTGGTGTGGCTGTGCTAGAGTTAACTCTTTCGCAGCTGGTTTTACACCAAAATTTAAACATAATCGCTGGTTTTCTATGATTGCGTGAGTTTTTTCATCATTTTAAGTTAACAGTTCCAAATTAAAATTTTGTAAATATCCATAATTTCCTCGATCAGCATGTCAGTTACAACTCTATTAATTGCTAGCCGCCCAAATTCTTCCGCGCGCTCTAGTTCTTTTTTAACTAGACTTGTATCCTGTTTTCTTTCTTCCTCCCCTAAAAAGGGAACCTGACTAAGATCACGCGGCAAAGTTATAAAATCATATATTCCTGCAAAATCCTTCCCTTCAGCTAAGCGTAAAACCCTGCCCCGCCTTTGGATATATTCTTTAGGATTAGTAGTACTTGATAAAATAAAAGCTGTCCTTATAGCAGGAATATTTACTCCCTCATCTAAACACCTTATAGCAACTAAAGCTTGCAAATCACGTCCTTCAGCAAACTTTTCTTCTAAAACCATTCTTTCTTCAATAGACTCCTGCGCCGTAAATTTTGCTACTTTCATATTCAGTTTATTACCTAGCAAATTGATAACTGCTTCAATTTGTCTTTCTTCCTCTTCGTAATCATGCTCATAAAAATCATACCTGTATAAACTTGCAGCTCCGCAGTAAACTAACATGTGGGTTTTATCCCGATAACTCTGCATTATCTTTTCTAGCTTTTCAATCTTCTTCCTAGATCCTGCTACCAAACGCCCTCGTTTTATCAGAAGTCTTTACCCTTTTTCATCCAATTTGGAGCTGCCTTCTTTATCTTTTGTATAACATTTAGCTATCTCCCGCGAAAGTCTGCGGTATAATTCCAGCTCATCTTCTTCTAAATAAGTCAAAAGCAGTAGAAGAAAAATAGCCTACTGCTCTTTTATAAAAAACCGAAGTGTTCAGTACAGGGATATAAAAATCTCTTACTATATTATTTTGCAAAGTGCGGTACTCTTTCTTTATATTAAGCTCTTTAAAGCTCATCTTACCGCCCCCAAAACTTCTATTAAATACTTAATAATTATCATAAATATACTCTAGTGCTTCATCTAAAGCTGAAAAATCTTCCTCACAGTTAAAATAACCTACACTAAAGCGCATCGTTCCGGCCGGGTAAGTCCCCAAAAACTGATGGGCTTTAGGGGCACAGTGCAAACCGGTTCTAACTGCAATATCAAACTTAGATAAAATTCTCCCTATCTCATCACTGCTGTATTCTTTAAAAACACAGGATATAATCCCGACATGATTTTCTATATTTCCCAATCCTATAATATCTATGTTGCCATATTTTTGCAATAAACCTTTTAGCTTTTTAAAGTTTTCGCTTTCTTTAAGCCTTATATTATCAAGCCCTACATCATTTATCCATTTCAAAGCTGCATTAAGACCCGCGATAGCTGTAATATTTAAACTACCTGCTTCATATCTTTCGGGAACTGTATCAGGCATATCCAAATTAGCCGAGTCAACTCCGGTTCCTCCGTAGAAAAAAGGAGGAGGCAGCTTAATGCTGTTTTTTACGATAAATCCGGCTGCCCCAAAAGGAGCATATAAAGTTTTGTGCCCGGCAAAAACTGCAAAATCAGCTTCAATACGGCTCAAATCAATTGACAAAAGTCCGGCTGTCTGCGCCATATCTAAAACATTAACTGCCCCCATTTTTTTAGAAAAACTGAATATTTCTTCTACCGGAGCAATAAGTCCGCATACATTGCTGGCATGGCTTATGATTACCACATCTGGCTTCTTTTCCGTCATCTGATTATGTATAGATTCCAAATCATAACACATACTAGCACGATCCACTTTAAGGATCTCAATGTTTATACTGTATATCTTCTGCAAATGGTATAAAACTCGCATTACCGCATTATGTTCAAAAGGAGAAACATAAACATTAATTCCCTTTTGACAAATAATTCCATGCAAAATAAGGTTGAGGGCAATAGTAGCTGAAGGCATAAAAACTGCCTCTCCTAACTGGGAACAATTAAACAGGCTGAGCAGCATTTCTCTAGTTTCTTCAACCAATTTAGCTGCTTCGTCAGCCAACCTATACTGCCCCCTGCCTACATTTACCCCATACTGTCGGTAAAAGGCATCCATAAAAGCATAAACTGCTTCCGGTTTAGGGAAAGTAGTAGCCGCATTATCAAAATAAGGCATAATTTCAACTCCAATAAGATAAAATTCAACAAAGCTTTTCTAAAATTTCTACTAAAATCTGTCTTTTTTCATCCTGGCTGAGGGAAGTTCCAAAATCTTCTAGGGATGAAATAATCTCATTGTAAAGAAGCCTGCCTATTTGACTGTAATCAGTTTTATTGAAAATCCTTACTTCTTCCTTTCCTGACTCATCTATAAAGCAGATTTTGTATCTGCTTTTCAGACAGGGAACTGCTTTTTTCTTATATTTTTCATCCTGCTCCTCTACCTTTTCTTTAAACTTTTTTGCCGCATCTAAAAAGCTTATTACAGTTTCACTATTCCATTCTTCTATCCTAAGCCCTACAAGATTTTTCGCAATCATCTCTGTTAAAAGCTCATCATCCCCTTCATACTCTTTTATAATTTTTAAAATTCTGTCTTCATTACTGCTGAATAAATGATTTTGGGTATAAACATCTAAACCTTCATGCCAGTCTTTTAATACTGAAACCAAGCTTTTATCCTGCTTTTGCCCTGCAAAAATCTTTCTCATATCGTGAGTTAATTTAACTGCCAAATCTTGCTTGGCATTATCTAACAAATCCTTGATTTTTCTTATTTCTTCTATTATTTTTTCAGGTTCTGTGTCGTGCACACCTAGTATTTTATAAGTTTTGCCAAACAAAAATTCCCGCGGGTTAATTTCCGGCTTGCGAATTTCATTTACAAATTTTAAATGTCTTTTATCTACAGGAACAAACTTTCCTTCTCCCATATAAATCTTTTCCATTTTCTTGGCATAAAGTGGCAGGGATACAAACCACCTCTGCATCCCTTTCAATATATAAGAAAAATTTCCATATTCCTTTTCTAATTCATTTATATAGCTGGCAAAAACAGCTTCTAACCCTAATATATACCTCTCCTTGCTTTCGCTCCATTCTTCCAAGTAAAACCAGTATTCTTGCGGATTTTCATTTATGTTGTTCAGCAAATCTGCCGTTATCTCCAGTTCTTTCCCATTTTTGGTTATTACCGCATATCTTCTGAAAAAATGGAGAACTGCTGCTATATAAATAGGTATTACTCCTTTTTTTAAGCCTATTCCAAAATCGGGAGAAGTCAATTTATCATACAATTCCCGAAAATTCTTAGGATTATCTGCACTGCTGCTTATAAAAAACCCTTTTATAAGTTCTAAAACCTTTTGCAGATTATCTTCTTCAATATTTTCCAATTTCAAAAAAGTTTGTCCGTCTTCATTATGCAAAATTCCTAAATTCATCAGAGTAGTGCGCATTATAAAAACTTCCAAACCATTACCTTTTAATCCCAAATTAAATTCCAACCTGTCTTTTAAAAGAGCTTTTACCACTTTAGTCCGGCTCTTAAAAGCTACCGGTGAAATAACGTCCTTATTTACTACT
The DNA here is from genome assembly GCF_017656155.1 of Thermosyntropha sp. GTDB lineage: Bacteria > Bacillota > Syntrophomonadia > Syntrophomonadales > Syntrophomonadaceae > Thermosyntropha. The sequence goes on from NZ_JACDOH010000009.1 coordinate 20,121, forward strand.
TCATTATTTATAATGGGAGTATATTTATAAATATCATCGCAGATACGAGACAAATGATCATAGAACTGAGCCCTAGTGTAAATATTTTTCTTTTCACCACAATAATAGTAATAAGCTTTTTGATGCTCAGGATAAAAATAAATATTAATAAATCCTTTTATCGCTTTTTCCAAATCTTCTCTGTAAAAATCATATTCCTCTTTAAGTTCTAAATCATCCGCTGTTTCCTTTTGCAGAATATCTACAGCTTTATATTCAAAAGCTACCGCTTCTATATCATAAAATTCCCGCGGAACAATAAAAACTATTCTTTTGTGTTTTACCCTGCTTAAACACAAAAAATCATGAACAGCTGCAAGTTCATCTTCATCTTTAGGGATAATTCCATATACAACTCCGCTTCCTCTTACATCAGCTATTTTTTTCTCCCAATCCTTACAGCTTAATAATTCCTTCCCTTCTAAAAAAACAAAATCAAAATACCGAACTATCTGCTTGTCATTGTTATGCTTTACCGGATAAAAATAATTTTCACTCAAGGCTTCATTCAAAACATCTCTGACTCTATAGCTTCCTTTTACTTTTTCTACCATGTCGACGATTTCATTTTTTACTGAACCTGCCACTGCCGGATTTTTTAACACCAAATATCCATCGCTTTTTCTGACATAAACAACCCTATACCCTTCCTGCAGCCTAGATAAAGCTGTCGCAATTTCTCTAGGATCACTAACTTTTTCTTTAAATATATTTATAATAACTTCCGCCGTAGGAGAAAGCCGATCAAATCTGTCGACCAGGTTTATCAAAGTTATAGTTTTGACAATTTGGGCTTCTAAGGAATTTTTTTCTAACTGGTTCAGTATTCTCTGGGCTGCTGAAAACTTCCTGAATATTTCGCTGGTATATATCTCTTTTTTAATCAAAGGTTCAAAATAATCATAAACATAATCGGGAGTAATTAGAGGGAAATCACCTTCTGCTGTCTTCAGAAAATAAGGCAAAGTATTTTTTTCATCAGCAGATAAAAAACTAAACAAAGTCCGCTCATTTTGAGCTATTTTATTGGTTAAACCCACTAAAACAAAAGCAGAAACAGGATGAAGAGGATAAAGCCTGTAAACCATCTCCTGCAAAGCAGTTTCATCCATTTCTAAAAAAACCTGCATTTCTTTTACTGAACTTACCACTTCTGTAATTTTTTCCTTTTTTGTCAACCAAAACTCATCGAAAAAACCTGGTTCATGTTTTATCACTTTGGAGATAACTTTATAAGTTTCGTAAAAATCGTCTTTAATTTCCTCATGCTTAAATCTTTCAGTAATAGCCCTCCAGGTGTCGACCTTGGCTTTAGGCAATTTATCTATATAGTTGGCAATGTCCTTATGGGTTATAAGCAGCAAGTGTAGCTGATTCTCCCGGCTTCGGTTGCACTTTTCCGCTAAATCCTGAAGAAGTTTCATCTCTTCCGCAGAAATCCGGCTGATATTATCTTCTAAATATTTGCCAAATTCATCATAGACTATATAAATGCCTTCATAACCATAAGAAATAAGCTGCTCCCCTACTTCTTCATATACATCTATCACATCAAAACCCAAGGGAGGATTAAAAATGCTCCCGGCCGTTAAAGACGGATATATATCTACAAACTGTTTATATGCCTTTTTGTCAAAAACAGACAATCTTCGTATGAACTCGGCAGCTGATTCTCCTATGTCCTCTAAAAACTTTTGATAAGTCTCAGGATATTCGGTTCTCCACTTTTCAATCATTTCTAAGGCCGCACTATAATTAGTTTTTAAAACTATATCATTAAGCCCTTCTCGGCGCAGAGCATTCTGCAGAGCAAGCAAAAGGGCTTGTGATAAGTCATGATAACTGCCCTGGACAATTACCGGCAAAAATCTTTTTTCACTTTCTATATAACCCCTTAAAAAAGCAGCAAACTCCTGATTATATTCAGCTATTTCTTTTAATAAATCCTCAAAAATACTTAAATCTTTTTTGGACAGTAGAGCTAATAAAACCAAAATCAAATGCGATTTGCCTTTTCCATACGGCCCTACTAATATCCTAGCTCTTTGGTTAGAATTTATGTAATAAGTGCTTAAAAAAATACTTTCCAAAAGTTCAACCAAAGCTACAGTAGGGATAAAATCTTTTATTTTCGCAATATCATCTAAATCATAAGCAATGTTGACCGAATACTGAAAACCTTCTAAGGTTTTTACGGCTTTTTCTAATATACTTTTACTCATCGCTTTTCTACCCCACTTACATGATACTAAATAAGCTAGTCATTACTATTACCAGTTATATCTTGATAATATGCTTCAATACATCCATAAAAATCAAGCTCACTTAAAATTTTCACCAAATCTAGCCCTGCGGTTCTGATCACCTTAATATAGCCCATTTTTTCTAAAGCAAATAGGTAATGGTTTAAAGTTACAATATCCAAATTAAAAATTCTTCCCACACTTCCAGGTTCATTGAGCAGCTTTTTTATTTCGATTTCTCTTTGGGTGCCTGCTTGAGTTAAAATTACCGCTAAAACTATTAAAGGAGGCAAAACTTCTTTAGCCGGTATTTCTTTTTTATAAATCTTTTCTTTTTTATCAGCCAAACTAATAAGCCCTAACTCCCTGAAAGGACAGTCAATATTATTCTCCGGATCTATTTTTTCTGCATTTATCCTGCTTTTAGACAAATAAGTATTTATGATGCATTCAAAATCACTCTCTAAAGAACTTCCCGCAATCTCCTGGCCAATCTCCAACTTAACATAATTGCTTAAAGCAGTTATAAAATCCTCCTTTTTAAAGCTCTTAAGCTTAAATTCATTAAAAAAGTAATACCAGGAAGTAGCTCCTTCCTTATTAGTTGCCAGCTTATAATGTAAAAGACACAAAGTTCCCGTTTCCTGCATACAAGGATCATACTGCCAAATAATATCCCCTAATCTAGTCGGCTGCTGAGTTCTAACCCCAGCAGCCTTTTCTTTCGTCAGTCCTACTGCCTGCATCCAGTAGCGCAAAGATTTTACCATATTAGCTCCTATTCCTAAAATATCCATAGGATTTTGGCTTTTGCTCACAAATACATCCGGTCTTTCTTTAACATTTTTCAAACCCTTATAAAGCCAACCTTTGCGGATAAAAAAAGTTTCATGCCCCCTGAATTTATAACTACTCACTTTGCTTCAATCTCCTTTTAAAATTATTCCTGCCTTAAATAGAGATATTTAGACATAAGACAGCCGCCGTCCAAATACTTAGCAGTAACACACATGCGGCATCTTCTGCATTTTTCCTCATTTATAAAATATCCCTGATTTTTAGTAACGGAAATGGCACCGAACTGGCATAGTGCTTCACATTTAAGACATTCTCTGCACGCATTATACTTGCGGATCTGATAGCTTATCATTCTCTGCAGATCTTCATGATCCTTAACATTCATAGTTTTTATTTTTACTGCATTCCTTTGCCCATTCTGTTCTAAAGGCTGAATAGAAATAATAGGAACTTTAGAATTTATATCCAATATTATTATTTCATTAATCAATCTGCGCCCTAATTCCTCAGCAACCTTGCCAAAAGGATAAAATAAAGTTATAAAATTTTCTGTTATCGGCTTATTCAGCTGATATATCCTGGCATTTTCTTCATTGGTGCAGCTGCTGAACTTAATCTTTACATCTCTAGCCGCCTTAAGTCCTCTTCCTCCCTGACGCGCTTTCCAGTTCCCAGAATCGACATATTCTTCCGCATCCGTTTTGCCAATTTCCCGAGCAAAATTAATCAAAAAATCCCGCCATTCTTTGGCCTTTTCCGGCATATAAATATTAGATAAAAACTGCGCCCTTTCATTGTTATTTGGACAGCACCAGCATCCTACCCTTTCATAACCTAAGCGGTAGGCATCATTAAAATCTAAACCCTCAGCTAATATATACAGCCAAACATCTATATCTTTCCAAAAAAATATCGGAGAAGCTACGGTTTGCTTGCGAATCTTTAAATACTCAGAATCTCCTTCAATACGGTTATATTTGCTTCTGCTTGCCGACTCTGATCTGCGAATTCCGTAAAAGGTTAATACTTTTTCATCCCGATACAAATTATTAAATATCCTATTGATCGGTCCGGTTTTGAACATAGAACAGCACCAGCGCAGCATACGGGCAGGAGGACCTATTTCACGACAAACTTCATAAAAATTCTGTTCTTTATTTTTGGCCGTCTTAAATATTACCTGCGGATTATCTTTTTTAAATCTCTGCACATACTCTAAGGTTTGCGGCAATTCCAAAGTTGTATCACAAAAAATATGCACCAGAAAAGGATTGGTCAAAGCCTTTACCACCAAATCGGATACCACAGTAGAGTCTTTCCCTCCTGAAAATGAAACAACTATATTGGTAGGCGGATAAGCTGCTGCAGCTGAATTTATAAAATAAACAGCCTCTTCTTTTAAACTGTTTAAATGTTCGCGATTTGCTTCTGTCCATCTTTCTTTAAAAAGCTCGAAATAATAATAAGTATTCTGTCCCTGATTCAACTCTAATTGTTCAGCTATGTATTCATAGGGAAATTTTTTAAACATATTTCTTCTTACAATTTTAGGTTTGCCGTCAATATAATACCTGTTTTCTGAACACCATACTGAATTTTCTATATATGCAAAAGGTTTTTCCAAAAGTATTTCCAGCCAAAGCCTTTCTTCAGGGAAAACCGGTCTTATATCTGCAGCTAAATATCTCACAGGTGCAGAACATAATGAACAGTAATTTTTCTTAACATCATTAGCTCTGTACACAATCGGCACTTTACATCTATCACACCAAAAGATCTCAGTCGGTACCTCCTGCTCAACCTGTCCTCCGCAAAAAACACAAACATCTCCGTATACTTCTGTATGGCAGTTTTTGCACCACAAAAAATTACCCTCCCTATAAAATCTGGTCTTTAAAAAGCACAGGAATAGCAGCACAACATCTATGCAATGAGAAAAGCCAGTTCACTTTTCAATTCGTTTTGCAGTAGATTAAATCTCTCTTCAAGAAAAGCTTTATAAAAATTCATACTCTTCTTATCATTATATCCTTTAATTGGAGGCACAAAGTGCTCATAAAATTTAACTTCTTCAAATTCTTTATAATAATCATCTATTGATTTGTTCTTTATCCTATTATTGGCAGATTTAGTAATATAGGTTTTGTTAAGCGGACTGTTTAAAATATGACTTTTATCTTTTCTCAGCTTATCCGCGCTTTCTCCTATTTTGGTAACACTTCCTAAAGGTATAATATGATGCATATGTAAATCTTCAGAAACGGCCATCCAGGGCCCTAATCTAACTGTTCCTCCTTTATTCCAATCATGCGGTTCCTTACTTAAAATATACTGAAGAATAGCTTTCTCGACTGCTCCCGGAACAGGAGTCTTTTCCTCCCTACGCATTAAAACTTCACGACTAGAATATCCCTGATAATTAAGAACTTTTTCATATGTGCTTTTTAAATAGCTGTCATCAGCATCAATGCTAAATATATGCAAAAATTGATTTAAATTTTTTAGATCTTCTATCACCCGAAAATTCTGATTTTCGCGGTATGCTCCTCCAAACAGGGAAACCCAATACCAATATTCAAGCCTTCTTATAACCTTGATATCCTCCCAATTGCTATCATTACCCAAATAAAAAGCAATAGGAATAAACATAAGTTCATAAGGCATTTCATTTATATTAAAAATACCGCAACGGAAATGGAGAAAAGCTAAAGCTCTAGCTAGTGATTTTATAATATATTCAGTATTTTTGTTAATCTGCTCCCCACTTAACCTTAATATACTAGCTTTCTTGATATATTCAACCTTTACTCTGCTTATATCTTCTCCACAGTTAACTGTTATGGAAAGAAGATTCAAATACTGATTTTGTATTACTTTGCTCAAGGTATTATCTTCACTGACTACATTCATCATTTTCGCAGCATTCCATTTACAATAATCCTCATACCCAGCTATACTTATTCCTTCTCGAACTGCCTCAGACAATTCAAAATCTTCTTTAAGATAATTTATTATTCGGTTGGTTAAAGAACTTTTTAAAATATCTTCATCTTCTTCAAAATCATCATCTGCTGTTTTCACCCTACTAGCCGCTAATCCGTTATTTTTTGCCGCTTTAGCTACAACCAAATCATAAACACTCAAAGGAGTTCCACCTTTATTTATATTCTCAAATATCGAAACAGCTTTCTGTAAATCATTCAAGATTATTACAAATATCTCTTGCCTTAATAAAGAACGCAGATAATTTTTTACTGCTTCAACCCACCGAGTTTGCAAACGCAGCCATGCCTTTTCAATCTTTTCATTTTCATTGTTTGTAACATATTCTTTTATTTTAGGGTCAACTATTTTCAAAATTTCTACTATGTCTTTCTTACCGTCTTTCACCTCGGCCTGCAATTCCTTCACCCTTCTGCTAGCTATATCATCTAATGCCCAATATAAAAGAGATTCGTTAGTATCATTAATTGAATCTTCATAAAGGGTATATAAAGGAACCAAATACTTATACCCAACTGCCTCACGAGCTATTTCAAGCAATATCTCATTGATATTTTCTGTTTCTACCCCGGAAAAGCGGGCAGGATGATACCAACTGTCGGTTTCCCTAGTCTTTTTGATCGACTTGTATTCAACAAAATCTATCACATCCTGGGGTTCGAACTTTGATAAATCATAAAAATTTAAATTATCCCACCCAAAAATATCTTCTTCTCCTTTTTCCAAATCAGGCTTAATCCTCAAAAACCATCTAGTCCTTAATTTTTTGTATGTATTCTCCCAATTTTCTTTCCAATCTCTTCTTTCAAACTTAAAAATATCGTCAAATACCACTCTTAAAGTAGACAATCTTTGCTGTCCATCTAAAAGATAATAGCATTGCTCCTTCGGTTCATACTCCAATCTAGGAAAGCATAAACGACGGGAAGCAAAATCCCCTTTTTTGCCTTCCACTAATAAAAAAGTGCCGATATGTGATTTAACTAAAAAAGAAGCAATCAACTGCTTTATATTCTCTTCTTTCCAAACATAATCCCTTTGAAAATTAGGCAGAGCAAGTTTATCCTCTCTATCCCATTCTAACAATTCCAGTAAAGTCCTTTTTTCCACTACATTCCCTCCAAAAATATATAGCCTTTTCTAAAATATAACAAAAAATATTTTAAAAATAAATTCATTTATCTGATCTCTAAAATATTCAATATCAAGTTAGTATAAAGACGACTTTATTAAAAAGTTCTCTGCTAATAGTCAGATCAGCAGAACAATACATCGAAATCTTGAAAATTTTCTATAACCAAAAACATTGTATTTAATAAAGTTAATCTGGCATTTGAAAGAATATTTCCTTTTACAAGTGTAGTTTGCCCTCTGTTGGTATTCGACTAAATGCTTTTTATTTTTCTCCCACTCCAACATCTATTTCAGAACCTAATGTTAAAACATGCTGAAATAAAACAAAAACCTTCCTCGATAAAAGATCGCGTCAAGATACTTTGGGTTTTAAAAAAATAGAATATCCCCTTTAATGACTAAGCAGTTCTAATTGATCTTAAAAATTGTGAAGTTGTTGTTTTCTTACCTATATTTAAGATTGTTAGGTTACCAAAGGTTTCATCTGTTGCAACCAGGTTTCTCTTCTTTAAGATTTCCTGATCCATTTTTAGATTTCTTGCTTTTCTAAGCGCCTTCTTTTTTTAGCTAATAACAGATCATACACTACACCACCATTAGCTTCAAAGGCTCTTAATCTAGCCATTTGGTCTACTCCTGTTTTACACCATCCTAGTGGTCTTGAGCTTAATCTTGCTGATAAAATATGGCTAACATGCCCCTCAGCGCTACATCCTATGTAGTCTGACTTATACTGATTTCTTATGCCATCCCAGTTCTTAAGTATGTATTTTTTTGCCTCTTGAACAGCTTTTTTCTTTGTCTCCGTTTCGGTTGCGCTAATGATTGCAGAAAAAAGTTCTTTCACTTTCTTTTTATCACCATTATTAATATGCTTCCACATAATAGGGGTAATGTCTGCCATATGCGCTGTTGCTTGTGTCACATATTTTGATAGATGATAACGATCCAGCACATAAATACTGCCTTTGATCCAGCCCAAGTCGTTTTTTATCCAAGGCGCTCCATCTCCTCGGCTACAAGCTTCACCCATATCCCATCTAGCATTGTTTTGGTAGCCATTATGAATTCAGATATATCTCTTACTTCTGTAAAAAGTTTCTGTAACTCCTCCGAAAATTTTTCCCTGATTATTTCTGTGATTTCTTGTATAATAGCTTTCATAAGAGTTTCTTCTCCTTTGATGGTTAGTTTTTTGTTGTAATTCCTATTTTTTCAAAGGGAAGATTCTCTTTTTGTTTTTTATGTTATTTTTCCCAAGGTAATTTTACGCTAAGTCGATAAAAAAACATTTTGTAATAATCTGCAGAATTAGACTATATATAATAAGATAAGGATAATCTATTATAAATAAATTCTTATTTAGCTATTAATTCTTCTTCTTTCTTTTTCTATTCTTTATTAACAGTTTCTTTCCCTGATGTCTTCATCATGGCTCCAATATCCTTTAATGAAATATTTTTTCCGCCTGCCGTTCGGGCTATAAGCAGGAGCAGTAAACCTAAAAAGGAACTTATTTGCGAAGTTAAGGTAAGTATTTTATTATCTGCCATTTTTTCCGCTGCTCTTATTTCAATAACTAAAACCAGCTTATCCAAAATCACCAAAATATTAGCAGTATTTTCTGCCATATACTTTTGTATCTCTTTAACCTTTTCATATTTACCCTGTGCCGCCAATGCCATAACTTCCTTACCTAAAACTATATTAGCACTGCAAAGTTCCTTAAGTTCAGAAAAAAGCCTTTTCCCCTGCTCGCTTTTAGAAAGATTTTCTGCTTCTTCTAAAATGTTCTGCATCTGGTTTATACTGCGGTCAATTCGCTGCAGTCGGTATTTTTTGTCTACAGGGCTTTGTTCTGCTGTTAAATCCTGTGCATTGGCATTAAGATCGGAGACTGCCTTTTGCATTTGAATAATCATTTTCAGCGGAGTTATCCGATAAACATAAATATCCTCTATCGCCTTGTAGTTTTCGTTTATTACCCAGAGCAAAAAGGCAACAAGCAGCATAGCTGCCAGCATCCATATCCGCGGAAGTGCAGATTCAAAAAACCAGTTGCGCTCCATATTTATCCCCCTGTTTGCAATATATGGTAAAACTTCCGCGAGAGTGTCAAAAAACCGCCTTCAGCTGCCCAAATCCATCCTTATACTTTCAGCAAAACTGTGGAAGAGTCAAAATAAAAACCCGGCTTAACCCGAGCAAAAAGTACTGATAAACAAGTTATTATTTTTATAACTTTATTTTATTTATTAAATGTTTGCTTGCTAAATAATAAATATTAATATATACTACCCTTAGGGGGTATAATCCTCACTAAACAAAGAAAGGTGGTAAAAACATGGTTATAAAAGCAGAAAACTCAGCCATTGAGGACATCAAGACCCTTTTAAAACGGCAAAATATAGATACTGATACACTGCGTATTGATGCCCAGGTAGGCTGAGGCGGCATGTCGTTCATATTGGTCCTGGATGGATCAAAAGAAGGCGATGTTAGCGAGGTAATAGACGGCATTAAATTCGTAGTTGAACCTGAGCTGGTTGATCTCTTCGGCGGATTCACCATAAAATCTTTCCGTTCCGGCGAAGTCATAAAACTCACAATTACACCTGACAAACAGGTAGAAAATGGCGGAGGCTGTTCTACCTGTCCCAGCTGCGGTTAACAAATTACTCATTAGGGCTAAAGACTCTAGTTTCTTTAGCCCTAATCTTTTGGTTTATTATTTTCTTCTTATATTTATTACCTCAAACTTTCACACAGCAGATAAAATTCTGCTGTGTCAGGCTGTCGAAAAAAGCTCTTTTTTAGTAAAATGAATTTCTAAAACCAGCTAAATTACTAGGTTCTATAGGGATTCTTTACTACAAAATAGGAATTTGTCTACGGTCTGACCAGGGAGTATTTATCTCCCTGGTGATATTCCTTCATTCTTCTATTGCTTAATTTTCACCCGTCATTTTATGATTTTCCCTTATTAAGCTTAGACTGAATCATTATAGTCCAATCTGAAAAGCAGCCCTACTGTCCAGCTTAACATCCATCTTTTCACAATGCTTTAAGCCAACCTTCTTTTTTCAAAATTACAACCTATTGATAGTTCCCAAGCTTAAATGTATAATATTACCATAGACGGGGGAGAGGTATCATTTGGAATAAAAAATGGAAAATCTATTTAAACAAATTTTTTCATTCAAACCGCAACATAATTTTTAGTAAAATTCATATCCTCTATTTTCAGAATTAGAAAAGATAGATGTAATAACAAACCCTTCACTATCCATCCTTTGCCGTTTTTCCTGTTATTAATAGCTGAAAAACTGAATAAATATACATAATATCTACCTGCTCCCGGAGTAAAAAGCAGGAAACTTTATTGAATTATACTAGTTTATAAACAAACAAGGAGGAGAGGGTATGATGTCTAAGCACAGGGATATCAAAGTCGGAATAGGTTTCGCTACAGGTCGCAAGACCTTCCAAAATGTTCTAAAAACCTATATATACAACTGGAAAGAATCCGGGTTAGCTGAAAAAGAGGGGGTCCATTTAAACGTTTTAGTCGCTTACGATTTAAAATATACAAATACCAAACCAAGCGATTACACAGAAATAAAACAGGAGCTACTCGAGCTGATCGACAAAGTTTATTTCATAGATGAAAATAAAATGAAACTTGAACTTGCCCACTTGGTAAAAGAAAATGTGATTAAAGAAAACGAATCTCGTTTCTTTGGAACCGGATATGCATTTCAACGCAACGCAATCCTCTATACTGCAATTAAAAACAATATTGACTATCTCATTTTTCTAGATGATGACGAATATCCTATGGCAGTGACAAAAACAGGGCCTATCGCTATATGGAGCGGTCAGCACGTTCTAAAAACTCATCTAAAGCATATCAGACAGACTGATATTACCCACGGATACCACTGTGGATATATCTCTCCTATTCCCTACATCGAATTCAATAATATCTTAACAGAAGACGATTTTCGGAGATTTATAGAAGCCATAAGCAACGACATCATAAACTGGGATTCAATACGAACTGTAATGAACAACGGCGGTGTTACATATGCCGATACAACGGTGCTAACCACCAATATTGTAAAAGAGGTAGAAGAAGTAAACCATTGTAAATTTATTTCCGGGGGAAACCTTTGCATTAACTTAACCGACCCCAAAAAAGTCAAACCCTTTTATAATCCGCCAGGTGCCCGCGGCGAAGACACCTTTTTGAGCACCTGCCTCAGCAAACATAAGGTTTTACGGGTGCCATGTTATACATTTCATGATGGCTTTTCCACTTATAATCATTTACTCGATGGTGTTCTGCCTATCAATCTTAAATACATTAAAGCCGATTCCAAAAGAATTATAAACCGTTTCTACCGTGCCTGTGTCGGATGGATAAGATACAAACCACTTCTCTTGTATATCACTCAGCAGAATGTATATAATGAAAAAATTAAGCGAATTAGGAAGCAATTAGAAATAACGTTGCCCAAAATTTGTGCTTATTTCGGAACAGAAGACTTCATGAACATAATTAAAGAATTAGACCTTTACCACCAAAATGTCCAAAAACATTACAACGAATTTCTCGAAACACAGCGTGTTTGGAAGAAAATATGTAATTATCTAAGCACTAACAGGCAAATTTCAGTTAACCAGCATAATCATAATAAAAAGCAGCTAATTCAAATATAATTAATTCTTAAATACTGAACACTTTCAAAGATTATCCGGAATTTTCTTTAAAAATAAACTACAACCACTTTATAAAAAAACGGCAAATCAGGGACAAAGCTTGCCGAAAAAATTGCCATACCTTTCTCAGAATTTAACCTTTCAGGTTTTGGCAAATATACAGATAAATAAAAAAAAGGCTTTACTTATGATACGGCTCACCTTTTATAATCTTAAAACTCCGGTACAACTGCTCAGCTAAAATAAGAACAGCCATTTGATGGGGAAAAGTGAGGCGGGAAAAAGATAAAACATAATCCCCGCGCTTTTTTACCTTTTGCGCTAAGCCATTAGAGCCGCCGATTATAAAACTTACACGCCCCTTGCCCGAAAATGAAACTTCTTTAATAAACTGTGCCAGTTCTTCCGAACTCATCTGTTTCCCTGTCACATCTAAAACTATTACATAATCGTCTTCACCTAAAAGGTTTAATATCTTTTCTCCCTCTTTTTCTAAGACCTTTTCTATCTCGCTTTCCTTAGCCTTCGGGCTTATTTTCTCCTCTAAACCTTCAACTATATCCAAACTGCAATAAGGTGTAAGCCTTTTTGCATACTCTTTTACCCCTTCAGCATAAAAAGGTTCTTTTATTTTTCCTACGGATATTATGCGGTATTTCAAAAAACCATCCCCAATTCATTTTTTAACTTGGGGACGGTTCTCGATTTTAAATCCATTTCGATTCGAAATACTTTTAAATTTTAGAACCGTCCCCAAATTGAAAACTGTTTCGGTTCGAAATAGTTTATTCGGATAAGGTAACTGTAACTGTATGAAGCTGTATTTTAGCGTTTTTATCAGCAGGTATTCTTATAAATTCAACTTCCACTGTATCACCCGGATTTTTGCGAGATATTCTTTCCTGCAAATCCAATCCGCTTTCAATTTTTTCTCCGTCCACTTTGGTTATTATATCATATTTCTTTATGCCTGCTTTAAAGGCTGGTCCCCCCGGTACAGGATCAACTGCAACCCCGCATTCGGTAGGAAGCCGGAAAAATTCAGCAGCATCGCTAGAAACATCTGCCAAGATCCTTATACCAATAACTGCTCTTCTAACTTCCCCATATTTTTTCAGTTCTTCAGCCACCCTTTTAACCTGATTGGAAGGAATGGAAAAGCCCATACCTTCAAATCCTTCAGCAGCTATTTTTACAGTATTTATCCCTATAAGCTGTCCTTTTAAATTTACCAGCGCTCCTCCGCTGTTTCCTGGATTTATGGCCGCATCAGTTTGAATCAGGCGGAAGGGAAAGCCTTCCTCTGTAGTTAAAAGGCGGTTAAGACCGCTCACCACCCCTGCTGTAACTGAACGGGCAAAGCGAAGGCCTAATGGGTTGCCTATTGCTATCACCTGTTCTCCTACTTTAATTTTTTCTGAATCCCCAAAAATTATAGGAGTTACATGATTATCCACTTTTACTTTAATAAGGGCTAAGTCGGTGCGCGGATCAGTTCCAATTACTTTAGCCTCTTCTTCATTTCCATCAGCCAAGGTTACAATTATTTTTTCCGCACCTCTTATGACATGGTGGTTGGTCACAATATAACCTTCATGGTCTAAAATAACACCTGATCCGGTACTCTCCACAGTGCGGTGATTAAAAACATTGCTCTCCTGTTTAAAGCTGGTGATTCCTACAATAGAAGGGCTTACCAACTCTGCCACATCACTTATCTTCCCGTCTGTAAAAGGTGCCTCTTCTCCTGCTATAGGTTTGCTAAAAGGCTGTAAATAATGATTTATAGCAGCAAAGGTTCCCAATCCTAAAAAAAAGCAGATGACAAATAAAAAAGCCCCTTTAACAGTTTCTTTTTTCACCATATTCCTCCTCACATCAAAGGCTTAAAGCTATTCTTATTTTTTGCGAGGAAGGAAATTATATTCTTTAATATAAAAATAAAGACAGTCCCCTTAATTGAATATATCAATTAAAGGTCTGTCCCTTTTTTAGGATCAATAAACTTTTATTTTAGCTCCTAATGAATTAAACTTCTGTTCTATATTCTCATAGCCGCGGAATATATGAATTGCATCTTCAATCGTAGTTTGTCCTTCAGCAGCTAATCCGGCCAATATCAAAGCAGCTCCTGCACGTAAATCCGTAGCTTTTACCGTAGCTCCATACAGCTTTTTAACTCCTTCCACCACCGCTGTATGTCCTTCTACTTTTATACTTGCTCCCATCCTCTTAAGCTCATCTACTACCTGGAAACGATTTTCAAATACATTTTCCACTATTACGCTGGAGCCCTCTGCCAGACAAAGCAAAGCCATCATCTGCGACTGCATGTCAGTCGGAAAACCAGGATAGGGCAGAGTTTTTATATCAACAGGGCGAATTTTTTCTCTTGACTTTACCAATATCCCAGATTCAGTTTCCTTAACTATCGCCCCTGTTTCCTGCAGTTTGGCAATTATAGGATAAATATGGGTGGGTATAACATTTTCCACCATGATTTCCCCGCCAGAAATAGCTGCTGCAACCATAAAAGTACCAGCTTCAATTCGATCGGGAATAATTGCATAGCGAACTGGCTTTAATTCTTCTACCCCTTCTATCTTTATTACATCAGTCCCTGCTCCGCGTATTTTAGCCCCCATAGAACTTAGAAAATTGGCTAAATCAACGATTTCCGGCTCTTTAGCTGCATTTTCTATTATCGTAGTCCCGGGAGTTTTAACTGCTATCATCATGATGTTCTCGGTTGCGCCTACACTGGGGAAATCAAGATAAACATTATTTCCCTTTGGATCTTTAACCCGGGCATAAATATATCCGTGCTCAATTTGAACCTCCGCCCCTAAAGCCTGTACCCCCTTTAAATGCAAATCCATCGGGCGTGAACCAATATCACATCCCCCTGGTAATGAAATAACTGCTTCTTTTTCTCTTCCTAAAAGACTCCCTAAAAATAAATTAGATGCCCTCAGTTTTCTAGTCAGTTCATAAGAAGTCTTAGTTTTAATCTTTCCGGATGGGGAATATATAGACAGGCTGTTTTCATTCCACTTCGCTTCTACCCCGATTTCATTCAATATCTGGATCATTACTTCTACATCCCGTATACGTGGCATGTTATCTAAAATAGTTTCCCCTTCAGCTAATATACTGGCTACCATCAGAACTAAACCAGCATTCTTAGCTCCACTAACCCGGACACTTCCTCGTAATGGTGTTCCTCCTTCTACAATCAATACATTTTCCAAATTTTACACCTCTCGCCCTAGTTTTTTAGCAATTCTTGATAAATCTTCTGCTCAAATTCCTGATATTTTACACCCAGGGATTCTTCAATCGCCCGGTTTAAATTATATCCCTTGCCAAGTTTCTGCAAAATGCGAAATATTCCTTCTTCTCCGTAATTATAAGCTATATAGTCCACTATCTTTAAAGACTGGTAATAGGCAATATCCTGCTTTAAACCATCAAAATCGCGGCTTAATTCTGACAATTTATAATATCTTGCCTTATCCCCTTTTTTAAAAGGTGAAGAAAACTCAAATCCTGTTATCTTTTTCTCCACATATTGCGCAATCCCTTCTGTAAACCAGCGGTTATAATTTCCATTGGTAATTTCATCTACCATTAAATGGGCAAATTCATGCACCATAGGACCTTCTTTTTTAAATCTTTCTTCCATTTCCTCATGTCCAAGCCATACTTCAGGGGATAGCACCCTTATCGAGCCTGCCCAGTAAACCCCCATGGCTTTTTCATCTTTATCCCAGCCAAAGCTTTCTGCCAAACTAACTGCATCTGGATAAACTATTATTGTCGCCTTATAAGAGGGTTCTCTCCCAAACCATGCACAAACCTTATCATAGGCCTCTTCTGCTGATTCAACTATTAGATTTATTGAACCTTCACTTTTTTCAGCATATTTTATTGTATAATGTTCTGTTTGAATCTCTTTAAAATCATGGGTCTTTAAAGCTATTTCCTGATTTACTGCAACCCTTAAAATAAACTGATTATTTCTAACTCCCCAGATCAGAATTGCTGTCAACAACAAAAAAACAATGATCAGGGAATATTTCCCGCCTGCAAAAGGTTTTAAAAAACTAATCATCTCTCTCCCCTCCCTCCTAAGAAATAATTATACTATCAAACAAAAAAGGAGGGGAAAAGCAAATAGTGGTTCTATTCCTTCAAATATTCAGTAACGGATATTCCTGCCATAGCTCCATCCCCCACGGCATTCGCCACCTGTCTCCACTTTTTGCTTCGGATGTCGCCGGCGGCAAAAATACCTGGTATAGATGTATGCATATTTTCATCAGTTATTACATAGCCATCTTCATCGGTTTCCACTAAACCTTTAACAAAATCTGAGGCGGCAGTAAGCCCAATACTTATAAAAAGCCCTTCAACCGGAAGTATTTCCTCTTCACCGGTCAAAACATCTTTTATAGTTACGCTGGTAAGCAAGCTATCTCCATTTACGGCTGTTACCTCTTTATTTACTTTAATTTCAATCTTATCATTATCATAAGCCTTCTTAAGGTCTTTCTGGTTAGCCGTAAACTCTTCCATCCAGTTTATTATATATACCTTAGAAGCAATATCAGCCATATAAAGGGCCTCTTTTACCGCTGAATCTCCGCCCCCTACTATGGCAACCGGGGACTTGCCAAAGAAAGCTCCATCACAAGTAGCACAATATGACACACCTCGACCTAAAAATTCCTCTTCACCCTTTACATTAAGCTTTCTTCTTTTTGCTCCCATAGCAAGTATAACTGCTCTACAAACATACTCCCCAGTCTCGGCAACAATCTTTTTTAAGCTTCCTAAATCTTCTATTCGCACTACCTCTTCCATCTTTATCTCAGCGCCAAAATTTTCAGCCTGCCTGCGGAACCTGCCCATAAGGTCAGGTCCCTCAATCCCTTCCGGGAATCCGGGATAATTATCAATTCTATCGGTCAAGGCTGCATTTCCTCCCAAAACTTCTCCGACTAAGACTAAAGTTTTAAGATTTGCACGGCAGGTATAAATCGCAGCTGTAAGTCCGGCCGGCCCTCCCCCTATAATTACAACATCATAATCCATAAAAACTCCTCCCCACATTTTTAGTTATAATACAATAAAAGCCCCGGTCAAAAACCAGGGCTTCTACGATCCTCAGCGCAAAAAATTAAGCGGATTACGAAAAGACCCGTAAACTAAAGTTTCAAAATGGAGATGCGGACCCGTGCTGTTTCCAGTCGACCCTACTGAAGCTATAACATCTCCCCGGTTTACTCTCTGTCCGGTAGAAACATATATCTTGTTGCAATGTGCATAACGGGTAACTATTCCGTTGCCGTGGTCAACTATAACAAACTTGCCGTAGCCTCCCTGCCATCCAGCAAAAATAACTGTTCCGGAATCAGCAGCCTTTATTGGCGTACCGGTGCGGGCAGCAATATCAACGCCTGTATGCCTGCCTCCTCTAGCCCCAAATGGGCTCGTAATAGTGCCATAAACAGGCCATATAAGTTTTCCAGCCCTTACGGTGCTGCTTCCACGGGAAGCTACTATAACCTTAGTTCCTTTTACTACTATTTTATCAACTGCTTTTTTTATAATAGTTTCTTGTTTTATTTCCCGATCTTGGGTAACTCCATTCTTTTTAACAGCAACATATACTACTTTCTTCTCCCCATTTTGTCCTTTCTGCTTTACTCTCACACTGTAAGGAACATTTTTATCAATAACTATCTTGGTCTCATAAGGTATCTCTTCTATTTTTTCTCCTTCAACCCTTGCAATTACATTTATCAGGGGCTTGCTTTTAACCAGAATAAGCTCATCTCCCGGCTGTAAATACTCTGATTTGAGGTTATTGGCCCGCATTATGTCATCAACATACATATTATTTCGGCGGGCAATAAGCCAAAGGGAATCGCCCTCTTTAACTATGTATTTTTCGGGACTTTCTGTCCCGGTTTTGATCAGCATATAAGCTTCATCAGGAGAAACAATCTTATTGGCAGGAACAAGCTCTTCTTTTATCGTCACATTTTCTTCAAAAGCAAGTTCCAAGAGCTTTTCTCCCTCTTCCAAATCCTTACCTTCTTCTTTAATGCGGCTTAATACCCTTTCAGCCTCTTTCCGGCTTGCTAAAAACACCTGCGGATTCCCGTTTACAACTATTGCCGCACCTTTCACATTAAAAAGGGCTATCTTTTCAAGCTGCTTTTTAAGGCTGTGCTCCGCAAGAACCTGATCCTTCGAAGCAAAAGTTCGGCAAAATTCAAATTTAGTAATCAATGCAGTCTCTGTTTTATACTGTCCTTCTTTTTCTTCTTTTATTTCGGCTAAAATCTGCTCAACTTCTTTCACCTTTTTTACCTTGCATACTTCTTTCCCATCAGCATATACGGAATAAGCAGGGGTATTAATCACAAATCCCCACACAATAAAAATGACTGCTAAAGTTAAAAGCGATACCAACGATATGAACAAAGGCTTATCCTGGTGTATTTCCTCCCACTTCTTACACATATATTCCTTCATACAAAACTCTCCATTTTCAAAATTAGGCTTTGCCTTTGAGTTAATTCTACAAATTTTATTAAATTCCTGCTAAAGGATTATTTTTTTGCAAACGCTTCATTATATCTAAATAAATAGCCCCTTCAATCCTCTTTCTGTGCATAGTGCAGGATATCTCATCCGGCTTCTTCATATCGCAATTGCGCTTCAAATTATTGGCATGACACCCTCCACCACAGAAATAGCGAGCCCAGCAGTCAAGGCACTCCTCCTTGTTATTTAAATTATTCTGGGCAAAAACGGCTTTTATTTCTTCTCTCAGCTCACCTGTCCATACATTACCCATATAATAACAGTCATCTCCGATAAACTGGTGACACGGGTAAATATCGCCCTCAGGGGTTACAGCTAAATATTCAAACCCGGCTCCACATCCAGTAATCCTTTTGGCAATACAAGGTCCCCCCATAAGATTGAGGTTGTAATGGAAAAAGAGAATCTCTTTTCCTCTCTCATAATATTCCCACAAAAGCCGGGTAAGGTTTTCATATTCCTTTAACACCTGCGGCAGGTCTTCTTTTTTTATCGCAAATTCATCCTCATTTTCTCCTACTGCCGGCTCCAAAGAAAGGGCATCTATACCTAAATCTACTATATGTTTCACATCAGAAACAAAATCCAGGTTATCACGGGTAAAAGTTCCCCGCACATAAAAACTTATGGGTTTTTTTGCTTTTGTCATCTTTATATGGGGAACAATAAGGTCGTAAGTTCCTTGCCCATTATTTAGAATTCTGTTCCTGTCATTTGTTTCCTTGCGCCCATCCAAACTCAAAATAAGGCTTATGTTTTCATCTACTAAATAATCAAGAATTTTTTCATTTAACAGGACTGCATTGGTAGTCAAAGTAAAGTTGAATTTCTTCCCTGTTTTCTTCTCTAATTCACGGCCATATGCAATCAGGCTTTTTACCACCTCGAAATTAAGCAAAGGCTCCCCGCCAAAAAAATCTACTTCCAGGTTCCGTATATTTCCGCTTCTTTGAACCAAAAAGTCCAAAGCTTTCTTCCCGGTATCTTTGCTCATCAAGCTCGGTTTCCCTCCAAAGTTTCCCTGCCCTGCAAAGCAATACCGGCATTTCATATTGCAGACATGAGCCACGTTAAGGCATAATGCCTTTATTCTCATAGAATTTAAGTCCAAATCTATCTTTTCTCTAGAAGTGAAAAGAGTTTTTTGTTTAACTGCTTCCTTAATCTCTTCTTCAACTTCCTTAACTTCCTCTATAGGATACCTCAGGCTAGTCATATAGACTGCTTTAGAAAAATCGCCGTCAGCATCTACCAAGTTGGACAGAAACATAAAAGCCAGATCATCTAAAAGATGGACTGCGCCGCTGTTGACATCTAAAAAAATCTTTACACCGTCAAATTCATATAAATGGACATCTGCCTTGAAGTTATATCCTTTCAATTCGTTCATTTTCTTCCTCTCCCTATAAGGTTTAAAGATTTTCCTGATAAAAACATAAAAAAAGGGGGTTAGACCCCTCTTATGTATTCATATGTCATTTATTTCTGGTTTCTGCAAATCTGATTTCCTACTGTGCAAGAAGTTTTACATGCGGATTGGCACGAAGTTGCACATTCCCGGCAGTTTATCTTATCTGCTTCCCTCTTGAGAAAAGGAGTAACTACTGTAAAAAGATGCTTGTTCTTCAAGCCTACCTCTCCCTTCTTTAAATAAAAGCTTTTAATAAATATATTCATCCGAACCGCACAACATTCTATCTATTTAATTTAATGGAGCGGGAAACGGGATTCGAACCCGCGACACCCGGCTTGGGAAGCCGGTGCTCTACCTCTGAGCTACTCCCGCACCTGCGTGATTACCTACAATAAATAATGGCGGAGCTGACGGGAATTGAACCCGCGATCTCCGGCGTGACAGGCCGGCATGTTAACCGCTACACCACAGCTCCGCATAGTCGCAGAAATATATTAACAAAAGCTTTAAAATATTTCAAGTCTATTTACAAAAAATTTTAACATTATCTATCAGCAAAAGATTTCTTCTTTTATAATAGTTTGATCCCGTTTGGGCCCCACTGCCACTAAAGCGGTTTTTATGCCAGTTAGCTCTTCTATTTTTTCTATATATCTCTGAGCATTTAAAGGCAGGTCTTCAAATGAAGTAACCGAGCTTATATCCTCTTTCCATCCCGGAAGTTCAATATATACCGGCTCGCATTCTTTAAGCACATTAATACTTTCCGGAAATTCTGTGAGTATTTTATCTTTATACTTATAACCTGTGCATATTTTAACCACATCAAAATCATCTAAAACGTCCATCTTGGTAATAGCTAAATCAGTAATTCCATTTACCCGTACTGCATAGCGCAAAATCACCGCATCAAACCAGCCGCAGCGTCTAGCCCTTCCGGTGGTAGTGCCGAATTCGGCCCCTCTCTGCCTTAAAATTTCTCCTGCCTCATCCGTAAGCTCAGTAGGAAACGGTCCTTCCCCCACCCGAGTAGTATAAGCCTTGGCAATCCCAACCACCTTTTTTATAGAGGTGGGGCCTATCCCTGAACCAGTGCAGGCTCCGCCCGCAGTAGGATTGGAAGAAGTAACATAAGGATAAGTTCCATGATCTATATCCAGTAAAGTCCCTTGAGCCCCTTCAAACAAAACCTTTTTTTTATCCTTGATAGCCTGATATATTAAAAGCGAAGTATCGGCCAAATATTTTTCAAGCTTTGCGGCTTCTCCCTTTATTTTTGCCAGCATTTCATCAGCATCAAAACCTTCTTCTCCATAAATTTCTTTTATTATCCTATTTTTATATTCTACCTGCGCTTTAAATCTTTCCTCAAAAAAGGAACCGCCTTCTATTAAGTCCACTATACGAAATCCGGCCCGATTAATCTTATCTGCATAGGCCGGACCTATTCCCCTTTTAGTTGTCCCTATCCGTTTATAACGATCTTCCAGTTCATCCATTTTCTTATGATATGGCAAAACTAAAGGGGCACGATAGCTTATACGCAGGTTGGAAGTGTCTACTCCCCTTTTTTCCAATTCTTCAATTTCGTCTAAAAGCTTTTCCATATCTAAAACTACTCCATTGCCAATAATACAAAGGGTATCTCTATATAAAATGCCAGAAGGTATGAGATGGAGCATAAATTTTTCATGCATTACCTCTACCGTATGTCCGGCATTGCTTCCACCTTGATACCTTACTACACAATCTGCCTCCTCGGCCAAAAAATCAGTTATCTTTCCCTTACCTTCATCTCCCCACTGTGCACCTACCAGCACTACTGCCATACAGGGCCACCTCCTGGCTTAATCCTATAAAATTGCAAACTAATATTAACAAAACTATCCCAGGGTGTCAAACTGGGAAGTTAATTATTTACCCTTTTACTACCTTAACCTTAATTTCTGCCTGGACTCCCGGATATATTTTTATTTTTAAATTATATTCTCCCAGATGTTTTATAGGTTCTCCAATTTCTATCTTTTTTTTATCTATACTAACTTTAAACTCCTTATTTATTGCTTCTGCTATCTCTTTGGGAGTTACTGCTCCAAATAACCGGTCATTATCTCCTGTTTTGGCTTTTATAGTAATTTCCTTTCCATTCAACTTTTTCTGTAACTCTTTAGCCTGCTCCAGTTCCTTCATTTTTTGCCTTTCCTGACTCTTTTTCTTCTCTTCTACCTCTTTAATCTTCCCCGCAGTTGCTTCCACTGCAAGTCCTTTAGGAATAAGATAGTTGCGGGCATATCCATCAGAAACCTCTTTTATATCACCAGCACGCCCCAATTGTTTTATATCCTGAGTTAATATTACCTTCATCGCAAATCCTCCTCCGATTTATTTATTTTTCGGTAGTCAAGCAAACTATCAAAAATTCCCACCAAGCCCAAAAAAACTAAAACGGACAGAGAAAATAGCAGAGTCATTATAATTATAAAAACAATAAACCAGCGGCGTGAAGATGCTGACATATTCTGCAAACGGTAAGCTAATGCTGCAGTTCCATAATAAATGGTTATCGGAAACATAACCGCCAGAACATTTGACCCGGCATAATACAAATAAGCTGTTGAACCATCCTTTTCTCCGGTAAGGATCATAATAAGACCTAAAATAACCAGCCACACCAACTGCCAGGGCATAATTTCTTCGGCAAACGGCTTTTTTTCAAGGCCTTCCATGCCCCGCTTCATGCTCGTCAATGAAGCTAAAAGCAAAGAGAAAAAAACGACCATTATAGCCTGCAAGAAGTAAAAAGCAGGCAGATGACGGGCAACTTCTTTAGATATTTTAAGGAAATCTTTTTCTATTTTTTCCCTGGTTATCCCCTCTTTTTCATATAAATCAAAAAAACCGCTTTCCTCATACGTCCGCAAACTCTTCTCTAAATACACCTTGAAATCATTTTCTACATCCTTTATTCCTATATCACCAGAGCTCAAGTATAAAAAACCTAAAAACAAAGAAACGCTTAAAGCGACCGTAAAAAATCCATATTTTTGTATTTTATAGTATCCCTTGTGTTCTTTTGTCATATAAGCCATTACAAGAACTGCTGCTCCAACTGTGGCCATAAAAAATGCCAAATCTGCAATCCCTACAGTTAAATATAATATGAGTATATTTAAAATAAATACAACAAATAGCTGTTTTTTTTCAATGTAAAGAGCACTTAGTATAAAAATAGCCCCCCAGATTATCGCCCAAAAAAAAGTGAACACTGGAACTGCTGCCACTAAAAGGACAGCTGCACAGGAAATTATCAAAAAAACCATAAAATTACGAACTCGATTTGCCACTTCAGATACCCTCCAGATCTAAAAGCCTCTGCTTACACCCGTCCGTTTCTGCCAAAATACAAAACAGCCCTCAATATGAGGGCTTTGCTCTTTATTCTGCTGTAAAAGGCAGAAGAGCCATTACGCGTGCTCTTTTTATAGCTCTTGTCAATTGACGCTGGTGACGCGCACAGTTTCCGTTAATTCTGCGGGGGAGTATCTTCCCTCTTTCTGTAATATAACGGCGAAGCCTGGGCACATCCTTATAATCTATAACATCAATCTTATCAGCGCAGAAGCTGCACTGTTTTTTCTTTTTGCGCTTTTCTTTTTTCAAAACCTGTCCCTCCTCATTTCAAGGTTAAAAAGGAACCTCATCCTCTTCGCTCTTATCAACTATATCAATATCATCTAAACTTATTTCGCTTCCCACATCACTCCAGGTATCATCGCTTCCAGCAGAAGCAAAGGAAGACGCAGCAGCGGATGCTCCGCTTTTACCCAAAAAACGCACATCATCTGCTATAACTTCCACCGCTTTTCGTTTAATTCCGTCTTGACCCTCATATGTCCTGACCTGCAATCTACCCTCAACGGCCGCCATCTGTCCTTTATTGAGATAGGTAGCACAATTTTCTGCCAGACCGCGCCAGACCACTATATCGATAAAATCAGTTTCATCTTTATTAAACTTGCGATTTACTGCCAGAGTAAACCGGCATACTGCCAATCCGTTCTGAGTATATTTCAGCTCAGGGTCACGGGTAAGACGACCAATTAAAATAATGCGGTTTAACATTTATACTCCCCCCTGCTTATAACAAAACCCTACTTCTCATCTTTGCGCAAAATCATGTGACGCAGGAAACGATCTGACAGTTTGATAACCCTGTCCAATTCCTGGGCAGTTTCCGGCTTACCTTTAAAATTCCATACAGAATAAATGCCTTCATTGTAGTTCTCAATTTCATAAGCCAGACGTTTTCTGCCCCATCCTTCATCCTCACCGATGAACTCACCGCCAAAATCGGCAATAATCTTTTTGAGCCTTTCTTTGGACTCGGCAATTTGTTCATCAGTCAAGTCAGGTTTCATAATAAACATAATTTCATATTCGCGCACACTCTACACCTCCTCCCTACGGTCTACACCTGTTTTTTGGCAAACAGGTAAAGGCCCCGTTTTAAAACGGAGCAGGGAATTCATAGGACAGTATATCAGTATTTTACAAGTAGTGCAAGTTTTTTATCCTCTATCTTAAAGCTTTCCTTTTATGAGGAGGCTTTCAAGCAGCGATACCGGTTTTTCAATAATATAAGTTTCATTAAACAAAGCTTTGAGCACTGCTATAGTTTCTCCTTCAATGTTCTTTTTAAAACCTATTATACAGAATCTCTCACCAGGTGACATATCTTTAACCCTTACCAGATCACCTTTGCTAAAAAACTGGCCTTCAGGAGTTTTCATCTGCCTCACCTTCCATACAACGGCTCTTTTATAACTAATATATGCCCTTTATAAAAAAATGGTTAACTTTCTTCTTCTACCCTGATCATTTTTCTCTCAAATTCCAGACGAGGCAGCATTACTATGCGTCCACATCCCTGGCACTTGATTTTCACATCAGCCCCTACCCTTATAACCTGCCAGGTATAACTCCCACAAGGGTGTTTTTTTCTCATACGAACAATATCACCCAGTTTAAACTCTTTGCGCTGCACGCTCTTTCTTTTCCTCCCCATTCCGTTTTTAAAGCAATATCTCTATTTTATCATATCCTGAACCAGTAACCTTCCCTATTTCGAAAAATGCACATTTTCGATTTTTCAATCCTTTTACAAGCTTTTCTGCTTTTTCTTCACTTACTGCTATTAAAAGCCCTCCGGCCGTTTCCGGAGAAAAAAGGAGATCTGCTACTATAGAATCTACGCCAGGGTTTATATTTACTTTATCTATAAGATAATCCCGGTTAGTATACGCTCCCCCGGGTATTAAACCCATCCGGGCATGATCTAATGTCTCCTGCATAAATCCAACCTTGCTTGAATAGATCTCCACCTTCACATCGCTGCCGGAAGCCATCTCATACAGATGTCCGATAAGCCCAAAACCGGTAATATCCGTAGCCGCATGAACCTCCGCCTCTATCATAGCTTCACATGCTTCTTTATTAAGCATAGTCATCCAGTAAACTGCTTCTTCATAAGCTTCTTTAGAGACCATATCCGCTTTAATTGCAGTAGCAATAACACCATTGCCCAAAGGTTTGGTCAAAAATAAAATATCCCCCGGTTTAGCTCCGGAATTGCCAATTATCTTATCCGGATGCACTATCCCCGTTACCGATAAGCCGTATTTAGGCTCATTATCATCAACCGTGTGTCCTCCAACTAAAAGAGCCCCGGCTTCCTTTATTTTATCCAGACCACCCCTCAGTATTTCCTTTAAAACATAAAGATCAGCACACTGAGGAAAACATACGAGGTTCATAGCCAGCAAAGGCTTTCCTCCCATGGCATAGACATCATTAATCGCATTAGCTGCCGCCACCTGTCCAAAAACATATGGATCATCTACCATAGGAGTAAAAAAATCCATGGTTTGTATCAAGGCAATTTCCTCGCTTATCTTAAAAACCCCTGCATCATCCCGGGTATCCAATCCCACCAGAAGGTCGGGATGATACGGGAGCTCAAAATCACCAAGAATCTTTTCCAAGGTCCCCGGACCTATCTTGGCAGCTCAGCCAGCCGCTCGAACCATCTGGGTTAATCTTACTTTTTCCATATCCTCACCCCTTTCCGAAAAAATATACATTATCCTCTAAATGACTGCATAAATGCTTTATATCCTTTATAAGCCATGTAAACATCTGCCTTGCTAACCACTTCAAAAGGAGAATGCATCCCTAAAACAGCCACCCCACAGTCGACAACTTCCATGCCGTAGTATGCCATATATTGAGCCACGGTTCCTCCGCCGCCTATATCTACCTTCCCCAACTCGCCTACCTGCCATAAAACCTGGTTATCATCAAAAAGGCCTCTTACTTTAGCTAAAAACTCAGGATTGGCATCATTAGATTCCGCTTTTCCTCTCGAACCTGTATATTTAGTCAAAACTACCCCGCCTGACAGAAAACTGCAGTTCATTTTTTCAAATACCTCCGGATAATTGGGATCAACTGCCGCATTTACATCAGCCGAAAGTGCATAAGAATCAGCCAAGGCTTTTCTTACCATATAATAGCTGTCATTTCCACTCCTGTGCAGAAGAAAAGCAGTTAAATTTTCAATAATAAGGGACTGCAAGCCGGTATTACCTGTACTGCCTATTTCCTCCTTATCAACAAAGAGGCATAAAGCAGTTCGTTCAGGTTTTTCCACCTCCAAAATCGCTTTAAGGGAAGTATATGCACTGACCCGGTCATCCTGGCCATAGCCTCCGATCATGCTTTGATCAAACCCAACTTCTTTAGCTTTAAAGGCTGGAACCAACTGCAGCTCCGCACTGGTAAAATCATCCTCATCAATATCATACCTGGTCTTAAGCAAGTTTTTTATATAAGCCTTTACTTTATTTTTTTCTTCTCCTTTAAATGGTCTGCTGCCTATCAGAGCATTTAAATCTTCCCCTTTTACCGCTTCCCCCATTTTCTTTTCCATTTGCTCTTTGGCCAAATGAGGAAGCAAATCAGCTATAGTTAAAACCGGATCTTCCTCTTTTTCGCCTATATTAATATTTACAACCCGTCCGTCTTTCTTAATCACCACTCCGTGCAAAGCTAGAGGAATGCTGAGCCACTGGTATTTTTTTATACCTCCGTAATAATGGGTTTTAAAAAATGCCATATTATCCGATTCATATAAAGGATTAGGCTTTAAATCTATGCGCGGAGCATCAATATGTGATACAACCATATTCATTCCTTCACTTAAAGGCTTTTCTCCTACAATCATAAGCCCGGCAATTTTATTTTTCCCTGTCCAAAACAGCTTCTGTCCGCATTTTATTTCTTTAACTTCTTTAAGATCACAGAACCCTGCCTTTTGGGCTTCATTAAGTATAAAAGACACTGTCTCCCGCTCAGTTTTAGCCTGATTTAAAAAATCCACATATCCTTTACTAAACCCATCAATAACGCTTATCTCCGTATCGCTGATTTCTTCCCATATATTTCTGCTCGTTTCAGCCATGATTTTACCTCCTTAAAATTTTATATTCAGTTTATATTTCCCAGCCAGGCTGGTTTATTATACCTTAAAAACAATCATGCTTTTTATATTTTCAAAAAGTGTCAGCATTTTATTGGCAAGAAAAGAATCATTTATATATTCTTTCAATACAATAAGCTCAGGAACCCCTATATCAGCCCCCGCTTTCAGCCAGGGAAAAAATATTCCCAGAATTACAGAAATAATAATCATATTTTTAATAAGGACTACTATCATGCCTGATAAACGGTTTAACCAGCTCAAAATTCCAACCATAAAAACCTGATCCAAAAGATTCCAGATAAACTGCACCATCTTACTCAAAACTAAAAAAAGCAAAAGAAAAGATAACCCTAAAACAAAAAAAGCAGCTAAGAAATACGCTATGTCTCCTGACCCCAGCCGTAACAAATCCGGATTTACCATAAAACCTTGAGCAACGGGAAAACTAGCAAAAGGAAACCTTTCTCGCAAAAAGTCGGCTAAAAGGGTGATTATTCCATAGTAATCCTCCAGATAAAAAGCCAGGTTGTCATAATAGGTTAAAGCCAGAATAAAACCGGCCACTATCCCTATTATTCCGCCTAAAGCCTTTATAAATCCCTGTCTGAATCCTGATATCAAACTTAAAACTGCTATCCCACATATAAAATAATCAATTATATTAAACTCCATAATTTCACCTTATAAGTTGCCCTTAAGTTCTGCAACCCGATTAACATTCTGGAATTAATATCCTTTTAAATTATAGCACAAAAATGCCAAAATAAATAAGGAGCCTTGAAGGCTCCTTATTTTACACATTCCCTCTCCCCCGAATATATATTCTGCTTTATATTGTTCATAAAATCATTTTATTACTTATAAGTATAATACATAAAATAAAAAAAATAAATACCCTTTTAAAAAATTTTTGCTTTTTCATTTTTTTATCTAAGCAAAAATAGCATCCACCCCATGTGGAAAAAAATGATATAATAATTCTGCACTGACACTTGAGAGGTGAAAAATATGGAAACGATCACAACCCTTAAAGATATGGCTGCTGTAACTTCTTATATGAAAAACTTCGGCATGTGGGCACCTTTAATTGCCTTTATGCTTTTTACAGTTCAGGCAGCACTGCCTGTTTTCCCTTATATTATACTGGCCTCTGCCGGGGGCATTCTTTTCGGTTTTAAAACTGGATTCTTATTAGCCTGGTCTGGTGCTTTAGTAGGAGCCTGTATAGCTTATTGGATAAGTCGCTATCTAGGAGCCGATTGGGTAATTGAACAGGTAAAAGTTCGTTTCGGCTACGACCTGCGTGAGATGGATCAAAGCATGGCTTTCTGGAGTATAGTTTTAGCCCGGGTAATACCTGTAATCCCAACTCCGGTAATCAATGTAGCAGCTGCCGTCGGCGGCGTGCCGTTCTGGACTTTTTTCTTCTCTTCAGCCATAGGTAAAATCCCAACGGCTATACTTTATACCGGTCTCGGTATATGCCTTTTTAACACCCGGGATATAAAACTTGCCTTAATTATATTAGGTGCCATAGCAGGGCTAGCTGTTGCCGGAAAGCTTATCAAAAATAATAAGAAGATTTTTCTAAAATCCAAATAAAAATATCCCTGCTTTAAGTTCTTTTTAAACAAAAAATCACATAAAAATAAAAGGACAGTATCAAACTGTCCTTCGTTTTTTCTACTCTGGCGGAAGCGTGTGAGAATCGAACTCACCTGCGCCGGGACCACCGCCGCACGACTGGATTTGAAGTCCAGGCGGCCCACCAGGACCGATCCGCTTCCGCATATGAGTATATAACGTTTAATTATACTTGTCAAATACAGCTTTTGCTAAACCTCAGAACGAACCAGAACCGATTCGATTTTATATCCTTTTTCTTCCAGTTCCTTGACAGCCTCCTGGCAATTCAGCTCCTCTACTCTTATGATAGCCTTGTGTAAATTTCTTCTTTCATCAAAATAGACTACGGTATTAAGTATGTTTATCTTCCGATCGCCGAAAACCCTGGTTATATCAGCTAAAACTCCAGGTTTATCTTCTATAAACAAATCTATTCGCGTATGGGGCCTGGTTACCCCTAATATCTGGATTAATGAATCAAAAATATCTGTTTCCGTTATTATCCCTACCAGTTTCCCATCTTCAACTACCGGAAGCCCGCTTATCTTATTATCCCGCATCAGCCTTGCTGCTGTTTCAATATAGTTATCAGCATCCACGGTAATCAATCTTTGCTTTTTAGGAAGAATATCACCTATTGTAGTCTTGGCTAAAATATAATTAAGCTCATGGATGCTGAGCGAAGTAGCAGCTGAAGGCATGGCATGATTTAAATCGCTCAAAGTTATTATCCCAACCAGCCTGCCGTGATCCATGACTGGAAGACGCCGGACATTATTTTCCTTCATCAGGCGAAAAGCCTCGTTTACACTGCTTGATATTTCGACTGTTACAACCCGGCTGTTCATTTTATCTTTTACTTTCATAACAATCCCTCCTCAGGATATCCCTGGCATAAGCCTTTTGTACCACAATAAAGGCGGTATCAACATTAACCGCCTAAATACGCCTTTTTAACTTCTTCACTCTTCATCAATTCACCTGCCTGCCCTTGCAGAACTATTTCGCCAGTTTCAATCACATAAGCTTTATCTGCAATAGATAAGGCCATATGTGCATTTTGCTCAACCAAAAGTATCGTTGTCCCTTTACTGTTTATATCTTTAATAATTTCAAAAATTTCTTTTACCAGCAAAGGAGCAAGACCCATAGAAGGCTCATCCATTAAAAGCAAAGACGGTCTCGCCATCAAAGCCCGGCCAATGGCAAGCATCTGCTGTTCTCCTCCGCTTAAAGTCCCGGCCAACTGTTTCCTTCTTTCTTTTAGACGGGGAAAACGGTCAAATACCTCATCTAAATCCCGGGCAATCTCTTTTTTGTCTTTTCTGAGGTAAGCCCCCATCTCCAGGTTTTCTAAAACTGTCATGGCTGCAAATACGCGCCTTCCTTCCGGAACCTGGGATATGCCCATTTCCACGATTTTGGCCGGCGCAATGCGGGTAATATCAGTTCCCTTGTAAATTATGCTGCCACTTCTGGGACGCAGGAGGCCGGATATAGTCTTGAGGGTAGTCGTTTTGCCAGCACCATTGGCGCCTATTAAAGTCACTATACTGCCCTGTTCTACTTCAAACGATAATTTTTTTAGAGCATGAATCGCACCATAATATACATCTATTTCATTTACTTTAAGCACCTTTATACCTCCTCTCCCAGATAAGCTTCAATTACCCGCTTATTATTGCGGATTTCTTCCGGTTTTCCTTCCGCTATAACCTGTCCATAATCAAGCACATATATGCGCTCACAAACTCCCATAACTAATGACATGTCATGTTCAATAAGCAAAATTGACAGGCCAAACTCATCCCGCAGGCGGCGGATAAGTTCCATCAATTCTAAAGTTTCATTCGGATTCATGCCGGCTGCCGGCTCATCTAGAATCAAAAGCGTAGGATGAGTAGCTAATGCCCTGGCAATCTCCAGCCTTCTCTGTTCACCATAAGGCAGGTTAGAAGCAATTTCATCCTTTTTGTAATCTAAATTAAATAAAGAAAGCCATTTCAAAGCTTCTTCCTCTATCTTTGCTTCCCCTTTATAAAAAGAACCAAATCTTACAACAGCTGCCGGCAAGCTGTACGGAACATCTTTATGCAAAGCGATTTTTACATTTTCTAAAACAGTAAGATTATTAAAAAGCCTGATATTCTGAAAAGTCCTGGCAATCCCCTTTTTACATATAGCATAAGGGGGGAGTCCGCCGATATTTTCCCCTTTAAAAATAATTTCCCCTTCATCCGGCTTATATACGCCGGTGATCAAATTAAATACCGTAGTTTTTCCTGCTCCATTAGGCCCAATAAGGCCTATAAGCTCATTTTCCCGTATCTCCATATTAAAATTTAAAACTGCGCTTAAACCGCCGAAAGACTTGCATAAATTATTTATCTTCAAAAGAGCCATCTTTTCCACTCCAAATCCTGCCCAAGATTTTTACGGAAAGTTCCTTATTTCCCATAAGTCCCTGGGGACGATAAATCATAATGAGTATAAGTATAAGGGCATATATTATCATTCTTACGGCTGGAAACGCCTGCAGAACAGCAGTAAGCAAAGTTACAAAAACCGCCGCAATCACTGCTCCGGTAGTGCTTCCCAATCCGCCTAAAACCACCATTACCAGAACATCAAATGACTTTAAGAAATTAAAAGTTTCCGGTTTTATGATATAGAAATAATGAGCATACAAAACTCCTGCAAAACCAGCAAAAAAGGCCCCTACCACAAAAGCCAAAACCTTGTAGTTGGTAGTATTAACCCCCATAACCTCTGAGGCAATTTCATCTTCTCTTACTGATATTATAGCCCTTCCATAACTGGAATTGATCAAATTCTGAATAACAAAAATGGTAACAACCACCCCGGCAAAAAGCCAACCCCAGCTGGTAAGCTTAGGGATTCCTACCACTCCGGCTGGTCCTCCTACATAGTCGATATTCTGCAAAATTACCCGTATTATTTCGCCAAAACCCAGGGTAGCAATAGCCAAATAGTCTCCTTTAAGCCTGAGCGTAGGTACTCCGATTACAAATCCAGCCAGAGCTGCTCCAAGGCATCCAGCTATTATCCCAACAATAAAAGGCATACCCATAAATTTAGTCAGGACTACAGAAACATAAGCGCCTACCGCCATGAAACCTGCATGTCCCAAAGAAAGCTGCCCGGTAAAACCGTTAATCAGATTAAGGCTCACCGCCAAAATTATATTTATACACATTGAAGTCAAAGTTATCTGATGATACTGATTGAATATTCCGGCAGTAATAAAATACTGAACTAAAGTAAAAATAACTGCCAAAGCCACAACTTCAATAATGAATTTTCCCCATCTTGTTTCTAACATCTTCATCATATCCACCTACACTTTTTCGCCGGTATTCTTGCCGAATATACCGGTAGGCTTAATTAAAAGTATCAGAATGAGTACACCAAAAGCAACTGCATCGCGGTAAAGGCTATTGCCATATCCGCTTACCAAAGTTTCCAAAATTCCCAAAATAAAGCCACCAACCATCGCTCCAGGTATTATGCCTATTCCACCTAAAACAGCAGCAACAAATGCCTTAAGTCCGGGAAGTATTCCCATCAAAGGGTTTATTGTGTTGTAATAAACACCTATCATAACACCTGCAGCAGCAGCCAGGGCAGAACCTAAAGCAAAGGTCATAGATATAGTATTATCTACATTTATGCCCATTAAAACAGCAGCATCCTTATCTTCTGATACTGCCCGCATCGCCTTTCCTGTCTTGGTATTCTTAACTATAAACTGAAGGATTATCATAAGCACAATCGCCGAAATAAAAATAAAAATATCCTTATTGGAAACGGAAAGCCCTAAAAAGTTGTAATCATGTACAGGAAAAGCCCCTTGCGGGAAAATCCTCTGCTGTGGAGTCAATAAAAATATGGTGGTATATTCTAAAAACAAAGATACGCCTATAGCTGTGATAAGGGCAGCTATTCGGGTCGCCCGGCGCAAAGGCTTATAAGCTACTTTTTCTATAATCACCCCTAAAAGGGCACAAGCAATCATGGCAAAAATCATAGCAACCATGATATTAGTCCCCAGGAGGCTTACCGAAAAAAATCCTATATAAGCCCCTACCATCATAACATCGCCGTGGGCAAAATTTATAAGTTTTATAATACCGTAAATCATGGTATATCCCAAGGCAATTAAGGCATATATCGCTCCTAAAGATAAACCGTTAACTATTTGTTGCATTAATTCCAGCAATATCCCCACTTCCTCCTATCAGTGGTCCCGTAAAGAGAGGGGGCAACCCCCTCCCCCTACTTATTTAGGTTCAATTCTGGTGTTCATTACCTGTTTTCCATCTTTAAATTCAATGATAACCCCTGCCTTAACCGGGTTATGCTGCTCATCAATGCTCATCCTACCTGTTACACCTTCAAAATCCTTGATGTTTTCTAAAGCATTCTTTATATCTTCCGGATTTGTGCTGTTAGCATCCTTTATAGCCTGAGCCAAAAGCTGCACGGCATCATATGCCAAAGCGGCAAACGCATCCGGTTCTTTATTATACTTTTCTTTATAAGCTTTTACAAATTTCTGCACTTTCGGATTTTGGTCTTGGACAGAATAATGATTGGTAAAGTACGTATTATTGAGATTGGCTTTCCCCGCAACTTCGATCATGTCGGGAGAATCCCAGCCGTCTCCTCCGCCCATCGGCGCAGTTATTCCCAATTCACGGGCCTGTTTGATGAGAGGAGCTACCTCTTCATAATAACCTGGAACATAGATAAAGTCAGGATTTAATCCCCTTATCTTGGTTAAAGTAGCTCTAAAATCGCGGTCTCCCTTGACAAATCCTTCTTCAGCCAGGATTTTGCCGCCTTTTTCAGTAAAGGTCTTCTTGAAGTATTCAGCCAATCCTTTGCCGTAGTCGCTGGAAGCATCCTTCAGAATGACTGCAGTTTTGGCTCCCAGGTTTTCATAGGCAAATTGAGCCATTAAAGTTCCCTGAAAAGGATCGATAAAACATACCCGGAAAATATAATCCAAAGTTTCACCTTTTTCATTGACTGTCACATTAACTGCAGTAGCTGCCGGTGCAATGAGCGGAATCTTATTGTCCATCATTACAAGGGTACATCCCTGAACATTTCCGCTGGTAAGTGGTCCGATTTGAGCAACAATACCTTTTCCTACCAGATCGGCACTTACGCTCATAGCCTCATCAGCCTGTGATTTGTTATCCCTTTCAATCGCATTAATCTTTTTGCCTAATACTCCACCTTCAGCATTAATCTGCTCAATAGCCAACATTGCACCATCGCGTGCATTAGTGCCATAGCTGGCAACCGCTCCGGAAAGTTCGGCGTTTATGCCTACAAGTATTTCTTCTCCACCGCCAGCCTTTCCTCCGCATCCGGCAACTATGCCGAACATGAAAAGCATCAAAACTACCAAAACTACCTTCCTGCTGATTCTCATATATCTTCCTCCTTTTTATTTTTTATCTTATCACGGGAAAGCCGTGAAATCATTTATCGCGTACTCATTTCCCACTTGCCGCAGCGGTCTCCCCAGCGGGCAATCAGTTCGCCATTTTCATAGAACTGCACTACCTCGCAGGCATTAGAACAGCCGTTACATTCAAAACTGTCGGTCTTGAAATTTATTTCCTTTATATTGAAACCTTTAAAATTGGTCTTCCCTGTTTTCTTAACTGCTTCCCGGGCTAAAAGGGCTGCCCCGATTGCCCCCATAACCCCGTGTTCCTTTGGAACAATAACCTCAACCCCCAAATACTTGTTGAAAGCAGCTACCAATCCCCGATTGGCTGCTACTCCTCCCTGAAAGACAACCGGGGGCAAAATTTCTTTTCCTTTTCCCACATTATTCATGTAGTTGCGCACCAGGGCTTCACACAAGCCAGCAATAATATCTTCTGTATTATATCCCAACTGCTGCTTATGTATCATGTCTGATTCGGCAAAAACTGCGCATCTTCCGGCAATACGCACAGGATTTTTAGCTTTTAAAGCATAATCCCCAAATTCTTCGATCGGTATGCACAGGCGGTTGGCCTGCTGGTCTAAAAAAGAGCCGGTTCCGGCCGCGCATACTGTATTCATGGCAAAGTCAGTCACTATCCCGTTGCGCAGGATTATAATTTTCGAATCCTGCCCGCCTATTTCAATGATAGTCTGCACTCCTTCTACTACTGCTGAAGCTGCTACCGCATGGGCGGTAATCTCGTTTTTTACAATATCAGCCCCCACAATCATGCTGATAAGATAGCGGGCACTTCCCGTAGTTCCAACCCCGGCAATCTCAACTTTGTTTCCGATTTCTTCTCCTACCGAAAACAAACCTCCCTGCACCGTTTCAATCGGCTTGCCGTTCGTTCTAAGATACCTGGCTGATAAAACTTCGCCCTTTTCATCTATTACCACTATATTGGTACTTACTGAACCTACATCTACTCCTAAATAACCTGTTTTCATACTACTAACCTCTCCCGCTTGCGACTTTCCCTGCGTTTTTCCAAAAGGTCTATAAACGCTTCTAATCTAGTCTGAACCCCGGCCTTTCCAGTTTGTTCATCTATAAACAGTGTAAGCACAGGTATATCATAATCCTTGCTTACCTTAGGCAAAATACTCTTGGCCACAATTTCCGGAATACAGGCAAAAGGAGCCAGTTGAACAACACCGTCAAATCCGTGTTTGGCAAAAAGGATGGTTTCGCCTATACTGTTTACCCCATGTCCCCCGATAGGCGCTTCCTTAATATAGGGACGGGCTATGGCAAAAACATCGCCTTCCAGATTATAAATCGTGTTTTTCCTGGTATAAGAAGTAAGGTATATGGAACGATCAGTCTGCACACCCATTTCGCCCAGCATTATCTGTATATAATGGTTGGCTGCCGGTTCTAAGACCACATAAATTTCTCCTATTATCCCTACTTTCAAAGGATTACGGCTTAAATCCCGGGGAACCTTATTTATGACCTCAAGCCCTTCACGGCGTGCTTCTTCAATTTCCTTTACGGAATTTGCCTTATCCAGCATATCCAAAGCCTTCCACAAAGCCCGGGTAGTATCCCCCCGGTTAATCTCATACGGCCTTACTTCATGGGACCTCATCTCAATATCATCAATAGCCTTAATCTTTTCCCAGGTAGTCTTTATAACCTCTATAAAAGCCTTAACCGAAAGTCCTCCGCTGACCCTCAAACGGTGAAGCTTCTTCCAGAAATCCTTCAGGTCGCAGAGGGGGGGCTCAAAAGCTATTATCTCTACATTCCTGCCCAGTTCATTCAAAATATACTGATGCATTACCCAGTAATATCCAGCCCTGCAGGGCCCCATTCCCCCGGAAGTTATAATAACTTCCGCTCCTTTTTCCGCCACCTCAAGATAAGTCCCCATCAAAATCTTAAAAGGTATACAGGCAAACTCCGGAGCATATCTTACTCCCAAATCTAAGGTTCGTTTGCTAGGCTCAGGGGGAACAATACACTCATGTCCCAAATGTTCCACCAGCCACTTAAAAGCGATATAAGAATGTCCCATATGAGGAAAACTTATTTTCATGCTTTACCCCCTCCGATAGCGCAGCATATCGACAAAAGCCTCTATGCGCGTCCTTACTCCTGCTTCCCCGCTGTGTTCATCAACCATAACTGCCAGATAAGGCTTGCCGTGCCTGTGGCTTTCAATCTCTAAAAGCCGGTCTACCATAGAGTCGGGTCCACATGCAAAAGCAGTTACATGAATTATTCCATCGATATCTTTTCGTTTCATATAATATAAACCGCCATACACTGCCCGGTTTGAAAAATACCAGAACAGGCTTTTAGGTATATATTTTTTTTGGCCGTTAAGCTCCTTATTGCTGAGCATATCCTGGGTGTAAACCTTCACCTTTTCCTGTTCCAAAAACTTTAAAAGTCCCACATTTACATACGGATCATATATTACATAAGGATAGCCTACTACCGCAATATTTAATTCAGGTTCTATACGTGGAATTTCTTTCCTCTTTTTCCTCCCTTCCAGTATATCCAGGGCTAAAGGAGGCAAAATCCCTTCCTTTAAAATCTTCTGGTATTCCTCTTGCTTCTTCAAGGCCTTCTTATAAGCATTAAAAATCACTTTCTCAGCGGTCATCCCTAAAAAAAAGGCAGTCTCCTTGCAAACGTTTAAAAGTTCATCTTTTCCGGCTTTAAGGTCAATTCGGGTATCGATTACAGGAGGCAGCCTGTCCATCGAAACCCTTATCATATCAGGCAGCCCCAAAAACTTGGGACAAAAGGTCTCCGTCCCAAAATCCCCATGCTTGCGAAGGCTCACCAACCTTGGAGAAAAAATAAAATCCACCTTGTCAATAAGTTTAGCTACATGTCCATGATATATCTTTATTGGAATACAGGCATCATTTACCGCCTCTTCTACCCCGCGATCCAATACCGCTTTAGTAGTAGGAGGTGAAACTATAACCTCATGTCCTAATTCCATAAAAAAAGCATTCCAGAACGGAAAATAAAGAAAATACGCTAAGGTACGGGGAATTCCGATTTTAGCCACTTTACAAATCCTCCTGCTCATCCCATTCTGCAGTTTACAGCTTTACGCGCACATCTCCTATCCTTCTGGTGAAACGAATCCTATCATAATATTCTACCAAAGGAAGTGTATACTTGCGAGTAGTTTTAAATAAATCACGCGCAGTTGCTAAAGTAAGCTCCTTTTCGCGGGAAAAATATTCGCTCAAAATCTCTTTTCCTTTTTCTACAGCCTCCGCCGTAAAAATCATATCAGAACTTACTTTAATAAGAAAACCTTCTTCAAGTAAATACGAAATTATTTCTTCTACCTGTTCATCGCTCAAATTGAACTTATCCTTTATTTCCGATATATCAGGCGGCATAAACAAATTTTTCCTCATTTCCGCCTTAATTTTTTCAATAATTGCTGCCTCTTTTTCCGAAGGAGCCGGTACATGCCCCTTAAGCATAAGCTGATTATTTTTAACTTCTATACTTCCCTTATCCTCATATATCTTTAAAATCTGATTAAAAACCTTGCCGTTAATATTGCTGAAAAAGCGGCTGCGCATATCTTCCTTGGGATATCCCTGGCGGAGAGGATATTTACGGTGATAAACTTTAAGGTTTTCTAGAATTTTTTCTTCAATAACCTTTAATCCATAATTACTAATATATATCTTCGGGCTTATTTCGACAACCTTCTCGGCAAATTTTAATTTTTCCAATTCCTGGATAACATCTTCACTTAATCCGCCTGTCTTTTTAGCTAGTTCATTTGCAGAAAAAATCTGCAAAGGATTATTTTCCAGCTCATAAAGCAGCATTTCCCCTGGACTGCCTTCCTCTTTCATTGCCAGTTCCTGCAAAACATCTTCACGAAATCTCTTTTGCTTTGCAGCATTAGCATCGATTATAATACCACCACCGATAGTGGTAACCGGAGAATAATAGCGGATAACAAACGGATCCCCTTTATGGCATACTACCGGCTCTTCCATAACTATCTGGACATAAGTCTCTTCTCCTGCTTTAAGCTCATCACAGTTAAGGAGGACTACCCGTCCCAAAACTTCATCAGTTCCCAGATGGAAATGAATCCGGTTCCAGTTTTTCAAAACCCTGTTGGTAGAATTTATAAGCCTGAGCTTTGCATCAACCCGGTAACTCGGCTGAAGATAGCCTGGAGTTGCCAGCCAGTCCCCCCTTTTAATATCTGATACTTCTATCCCCTGAAGATTAACTGCCACCCTCTGCCCGGCATAAGCCGTATTTACCTTTTCGCCATGCACCTGCATATTGCGTATTTTAAGCTGGCGGCCCGATGGCAAAAGCTCCACCGTATCTCCTACATTAAACTGTCCGGACCATAAAGTTCCGGTAACCACCGTGCCAAATCCCGGCATACTGAAAACCCGGTCAATAGGCAGTCTGGCATGTCCGAATGCAGGCTTTTCTTCAACCTCAGAAGCCACCTTTTCTATTTCCATAAGCAGCTCATCAAGCCCTTCCCGGGTAACCGAAGAAACACAGACAATAGGAGCTCCTTTAAGAATAGTTTTATCTACATATTCCCTCACTTCTTCCTCTACTAAAAGAAGCCACTCCTCATCCACCATATCCTTTTTAGTCAAAACGACAATGCCCTTCTTAACCCCCAAAAGCTCTATAATATCCATATGTTCGCGGGTTTGCGGCATTATTCCCTCATCAGCCGCTATTACAAACAAAACCATATCTATGCCGAAGGCTCCAGCCAGCATATGTTTAATAAAACGCTCATGCCCCGGAACATCAACAATAGCAGCTTTTTGCCCGCTCGGCAGCACAAAAGGAGCAAAGCCAAGCTCAATAGATATACCTCTTTTTTGCTCCTCTTTAAGCCTGTCCGTATTTATTCCGGTAAGCGCCTTAACCAGGGTAGTCTTACCATGGTCAATATGCCCGGCAGTTCCAATTATAACCCTCTTCAAACTCCATCCTCCTTTTTTCACTTGGGGACGGTTCCGAAATCTAAAAGTATTTCGTTTCGAAACATTTTTAAACTCGAGAACCGTCCCCGATTATAGTCCCAAAGTTAAAATTATTTTCTTAAGGCTTGTTTTAAAATATCAACAATTAAAAGGTAATCTTCTTCAAAAAGAGTCCGGACACTTATAAGAATTTTATCTTCCTGAATCCGGCTTACAAAAGCGGGATTGCCCCGGCGCATAATATAAGACAAAGCTTCCGTTTTAACCCCGTTAAAGGAGATTTCAACCCCGTATCCGGGGATAAAGGTAGCCGGATATGCACCTCCTCCTACCATGTCTTCCACTTCTACGATTTCTATTTTATCTATGGAAAGAAAATTTCCCACTTTTTCTTTAAGTATCATTTGAAGTTTTTCAGCCCTCTTTTTCAGCTCTTCCCGGCTTAAAGTGAGCATATTTATAACGGGAATATTTTCATAAGGATTTCCGCAAAGATATTCAAGCAGGGTGCCTTCCAAAGCGGAAATAGTCAGTTTGTCTACCCGTAAAGCACGGGTAAGCTGATTCTTTTTCATAGCCTCTACATATTCTCTTTTTCCTACAATTATGCCGGCCTGGGGGCCTCCCAAAAGCTTATCACCGCTGAAGGTAATAATATCCGCTCCGGAAGCTGCACACTTCTGTACTGTGGGTTCATCCTTGAGCCCCCATTCAGAAAGGTCACACAGTATGCCGCTTCCCAAATCCTGCATAACCGGCAGGTTTCTTTTTCTTCCCAGTTCTACCAACTCGCTCAGCTCAACCTCTTTACTGAAGCCTACAATTTTATAATTGGAAGTATGGGCAGCAAAAAGAAGGGCGGTATTTTCATTTATAGATTCTTCAAAATCCCTGATATAGGTCTTGTTGGTTGTTCCTACCTCTACGAGCTTAGCACCGCTCAGCTTCATAACCTCCGGAATGCGGAAAGCCCCGCCTATCTCCACCAGCTGTCCCCGGGAAACTATAACTTCCCTTCCGGCAGCCAGGGTATTAAGTCCCAAAAGAACAGCAGCAGCGTTGTTATTGACTACCAAAGCTGCCTCCGCTCCAGTTATCTTTCTTAAAAGTTCCTCAACATGAAAATAACGGCTTCCCCTCTCTCCCTTTTCCAGGTCAAACTCCAAATTGTTGTAATTTACCGCCATTTCTTTCATATAATCCAATGCCCATTTTCCTAAAGGTGCCCGTCCCATATTAGTATGCAAGACTACTCCGGTGCCGTTTATAACCTTGCAAAGAGTCCCGCTTGCATCCGAATTTACGACCTCTCCGATTTCCCGGACAATATTTCGCACTATCTCATCTTTTTCCATTTCTTCCGTTGTCGATTTAAGCCAGTTTCTTATATTTCCCAATGCTTTGCGCACGGCAGAAACTACAAATTCCCGATTATAAATCTTAAAAAAATCTTTTACCTCTTCATACTGCAAAATCTCATCTACTGGCGGGATTTTTTTTAGATTAACCATCATTTACCTCCTGTTTTTTACTTCCTAATATTATAGTATATTTGTTCCGCTATGTCTTTTATCGTCTTATAAGCAAGCGCAAACAAAATCACCATCCCAAGAAGTCCAAAAAGAGGATAAACCACCCCTACAAGTGAAGAAAAACTCTGCAAAGACAGGGGAAGTGCCAAAGCAATGCATAAAACCAAACAAATCTGATAGCTAATTCCCGAAAAATGGGCAAAC
The DNA here is from genome assembly GCF_017656155.1 of Thermosyntropha sp. GTDB lineage: Bacteria > Bacillota > Syntrophomonadia > Syntrophomonadales > Syntrophomonadaceae > Thermosyntropha. The sequence continues at coordinate 61,494 of NZ_JACDOH010000009.1, forward strand.
CTCTGGGCAAAGCCATAGACATTGGCTATGGCTGTTGTAAGTATACCCACCCATAAAACAGCAGTATACACATATTTTACCGTCCGGCTTATATTTCCGCTCACATAAAGCATAGGCACTTCATAAAACATAACCGAAGGTAAAAATCGGCCCAAGGCATCATAGGTGAAAATAATTAAAACCCCCAGAACGATTCCTCCCAGTCCTGCCCCTAATATGCCGGTATGAAATGAAGTAACTGTCTGATACTCAGTAAGAACGACCAGAGCCAGGGCAAAATTATAAGCTACATAGAGAAGGCTTGACAAAAACCAAAATTTCATATTTTGCGGAAACATAAAGGCAGTATAAGCTTCAACCGGGCGAGCTTCAATACCAAACGCAGCATATCCTGAAATAGCCAAAAGAAGCAGAATCTTAACTGGTACCAGAATATTATAAGACATAAAGAGGCCTTTTCTTCCCATTATAAGAAAAAATATCACCAGAAAACATGCCAAAAAAATCCCCAGATTTTTTGATAAATAAAGATGTTCATAAAAAACTGCTCCACTGGCTGCCAACATAGTAGATGTTCCCAAAAAAAGAAATATAGCCAACATAAAATCTGCTATCATTCCTAGTTTGCTCCCCAATATATAAGCAAGCATCGCCTGGTAATTACTTATCCCCTTAAGATGTGCAATATAAAAAAGCATCATCCCAAATATCGCAAAAAACGCCCCAGACAGAACAGCCCCTTTTAAACCATAATTTCCATAAACCACAAAAAACTGGACTATTTCCTGCCCGGAAGCAAATCCGGCTCCAATTATCGCCCCCAAATATCCTATAACTACCAGCAGGCTCCGCTTTATATCCTTCATCCCCTCTCATAAAAAACAGGCATAAAAGCCTCTAATTCTGGCAATAATATGCAATAAATTCAGCATGGAGGTTTTTTATGTCTTTAATTCAACCGGTGCAAAACTTCAGCTATTCATATCATTATGATGAACCTCTCTGTTTTAGTAAAATTGAAGATGCAATTTATCAACTTTTAATGGAAACTCAGGATATTTTTTCTCGGGAAATAATATATATCTGTATAGGAACTGATCGGGCAACCGGCGACTGTTTAGGTCCTCTCACCGGAACCAAACTTAAAACCTATGTTCCTTCCGCTTTCATATACGGCACCTTAGAAGAACCGGTTCATGCAGTCAACCTTATAAAAACATTAGAAGATATAAAAGAAAAATATTCCCATCCGCTGCTTATAGCTGTTGATGCCTGTCTCGGAAACAGCGACCGAATAGGATATATAAATGTTCGCAAAGGCGCCTTAAAACCGGGGACTGCACTGAAAAAAGAACTGCCAGAAGTGGGAGATTTTCATATATCCGGAGTGGTAAACACCGGCGGTTTCCTTGAACATATGGTTCTGCAAAACACGCGGCTTTACACCGTTTATCGCATGGCTGACACCATAGCTAAAGGCCTTTTTCTTTTTCACTCCCGCCTTGTCAAAAAACAGGTGCAAAAAAATAAGGAGTCCTAACCCTCCTTATTTTTTCTTTCCCTTTTGTTTTCCTTCTCTTCAGTCTGGTTCATTTTAGCCATTCCGTTTAAAACTCCGCCTTCTTCAACCACCAAAACAGAACAGGCTACATCGCCGTTTACATTCCCAGAAGGCGATATTTCAAGCCGCCCGCCTGCATGAACATTGCCGTCCATCCTGCCGGCAATAATTATATTCTTAGCCTTTATCTCTCCCTTTATATGCCCTTTTTCCCCTAAAACTACATCTCCACTTGCCTCAACCTTGCCTTCCACCCTGCCGTCAATCCGAATTGATCCTTTAGAATTAAGCTCCCCTTTTACTTCCATTTTATCGGAAATAAAAGTATCGATATCTCCATAAACCGCTTCCTTTTTTCCTCTAAGCATATAACCACTCCCTAACCTATGAAATTAACTATGGCAGATATACCAGGGGATCTACCAGTTTCCCATATTTCTTCACCGTAAAATGCAGATGCGGTCCCGTACTTCTGCCTGTATTGCCAAGCCGTGCAATCGGCTGTCCCTTCTTAACCTCATCCCCCTTTTCAACCAAAAGAACAGAATTATGCCCGTAGATAGTGACAAATCCGTATCTGTGCTCTATTTCCACCGTTTTACCATAAACTGCACGCCACCCGGCGAAAGTTACCTTCCCGTCAGCAGCAGCAACTATAGTTTCTCCAACATTATTGGCTATATCTATCCCTTCATGGAAAGTCCGTTTCCTACCGCCAAAAGGAGATTCGCGCCAGCCGAAAGGTGAAGTTATCTCTCCTTTTACCGGCCACTGATTCGGAACTGCCCTGAAATAATCCTGATTGTTTTGAGCCTTTGCCAGCATCTCATCAAGCCTCTGTTCTTCCCGGTTAAGATAAGTCTTTATCTCTTGCAGCTTCTCTAAAGCATCTTTCCCTTCCTCATTTTCTAATGCTATATCCCTTCGTCCCTTTCCTCCCCGGGAAGGATTCTTCATCTCCCCTGTGCTATCAGTTATGCCCATAAGCTTTTTAATCTCTTCCTGTTTGCGGGCAATTTCCTCTTTCTGTTCTTCAATCTCCTTTATCTCTTCATTAAGTATCTTTATAGTTTCTTCTTTTTCTTCATTTTCTGTTTTCAGCTTATTTACCTGTTTTACCTGATACTGGCTGTTAAAATAAAGCCCGGCAAAAGTAAGGCTGATCAATACTATCAAGGCCAGGGCTGCTGCTGCTCCTTTAATAAAAAAATCCGAAACATTAAACTTTTTTGCCTTTTCTCCAGTGGGTGGAATAAAAAGCACTGTCATATACTCTGTTTTTTTCTTCCGCTTTCGCTTCCAATTCAGCTTTACTTTCCTCATTTTAAAAATCACTTCCAGAAATAAATAAAAATCTGCAGTTTTTAACCTTTTTCCAATCAGTTTCTTCAAACTTAAAAGCCTAATAAATTATTTACTTTTTTCCTCATTTTTATCAACCCTTTTCTATTTTTTTATTTTTTCCTCTTTCATGCATATTCCTTTAGCTCCCTAACGACTTTATTTTCAGCCACAATCATCTTTGCAAAGAAAAATCCTCTTATTCTGGCAGGATTTTTCATATTTGCAGAGAATTTTATGATTAAATTATTTATACCGGAGAATTCCTATGGCCAGCCAGAGTAGCATCTACCCACTGAAAAAAGGGATTATCGACATAAATAACCTTACCAACGCATATTTCGCTTCCTATGCTGACCTTCTCTATTTCTACGGCGAGGACCTATCCAGCATAAGACCGGAAGACTATGGCTTTTTTGAAATATATAACTTCCTCTTCGGCCTCAAAATCTGCTAAAATCCCGTATTCGTCCGCTATCCTTCTTCCTTTTTGCACCTTATTATGACTTCCTGTTTTTTTCTACACCTGAGCAGGAAAAAAAACAAAAAAAGCGAAATAATTCGGTAAAATATGCCATAAAGGAGAACAGAGGCATGTCGAATAAACTTCATACCATAACCTTAGGCGCCCTTCTCCACGATATCGGTAAAATAGTCTATCGGGCAGAAGGCAGCAGTATATCCCATGCGGAAACGGGAAAAGAATTCTTGTCTAATGAAAATATAAAAATACCTGACAAAGATACTGTACTGCAAATAGTGCGCTTTCACCACAAAAGCGGCCTTAAGAAACAAAACCTCCCTTCTTCACATCCTGTTTACCTGGTATATGAGGCTGACAACATAGCCTCTGCCCTTGACCGGCGTGATGATGAAGAAAGCAGTACAGAACAAGTATTTGAACATTACACCCCGCTAGAATCCGTATTTAACCTGATCTGGGGAAGAAAAACGGGACAAAAAGGGAAATATCCTGCTTCTACCCTGCGCGTAGAAGACAATATACCTTTCCCTGAAGAAAATAGGACAAATCTGACCAAAGGAGACTACAGCCGCATTAAAAGCCATCTCGAAGAAAACCTGAAAAAAATAGACTATCAACTGGAAAATCCCAACTCGGTGCTTAAACTCTTAGAAGCTACAGCAAGCTTTATCCCTTCAAGCACTTATTTAAAGGAAATCCCTGATATATCCCTTTTCGACCACTCCAAAATAACTGCGGCTGTGGCTTCATCCCTGTTCCTCTATCTTGATGAAAAAAATGAAACAGATTATAAAACCATTTTCTTCAAAAACTATGAACAGTTCCGAAAAGAAGAGGTTTTCCTGCTCGTTTTAGGCGACATATCGGGCATTCAGGATTTCATATACACCATTTCATCAAAAGGAGCCCTAAAATCACTGCGGGCGCGCTCGTTTTATCTTGACCTTATCTGTGAACACATAGCAGACGAAATATTAAGCGCCCTAAACCTTTCCCGAGCCAACCTTCTATACAGCGGAGGCGGCCATTTCCGGCTCCTCCTTCCCAACACAGAAAAAACGGCAGCCATGCTCAACCTGGCCCGTGAAAACATAAACTGGTGGCTCTTTAAACGCTATTCCACCGCTCTTTACCTGGAAATAAGCTCCGTGCCGGTAAGCGCCTATACCCTGTCAGGCAAACAAGGTACAGACGGGGAAAACCTGCTTAAAAAAGCCTATGAAGACCTGGCCTTAAAGGCCAATCAGGGCAAAATGCGCCGCTTTTCCGGCCCCCTTTTAGAAAAAATAATCTTTCCCCGGGAAAACAGCCTGGACTGCCGGCGCGAATGTACCATATGCAGAACATCCAGCACAGACCTCATCGAAGACCCGTTCAATCCCGGAAGCATTATTTGCAAAAACTGTCTTGCCCTGCGCAATATAGGGGGCAAATTAGGCACTGAAAAAGATAATATAATCATCGCAGTTACCCGCAGCCACTCCGAGAAAAACGCGTCCAATACCCTGGAAATCCCGGGAATCAGCGGAGAAAATCTCTATCTTTCATTTCTGAGTGAAACACAAACCAGGGAGGAACTTGCCAAAAACCCGGATAACATCAAAAGGCTCTATTCTATCAACAGGCTTTACACCGGGGTAGGCTACTCTACCAATCTGTGGGCCGGCAACTACAGCCGTGAACCTGAGTTAAAAGAAGAAGGCTACATAGATTTCAACGAGCTGGCTAAAGCCAGCTGCGGTATAAAAAGGCTGGGGGTTTTAAGGGCTGATGTCGATAACCTGGGACTCGTTTTCGCCGAAGGATTCAAGCAGGGAGACGAAAAAAGCGATCCTTACAAATACCTGAGCCTAAGCCGCTCTGCCGCCTTATCGCGCCAGATGTCGATGTTTTTCAAATACTATATAAACCATATATGTCGCAGGAAAGAACGAAATAAAAACCGCATCTACCTTACTCCTGAAAGCCGGGCAGACAAAAATCTGGCTTTGGTATATTCCGGGGGTGACGATCTCTTCATCGTCGGTGCTTGGAATGAGATAATAGACTTTGCCCTGGATTTAAGAGAAGCATTTGAACACTACACCATGGGGCGATTAACCTTTTCCGCCGGTATAGGCCTGTTTCGTCCCGGTTTTCCCATATCCCAGATGGCAGCCTTTACAGGTGATCTGGAAAAGGAAGCCAAGAAAAACAAAACCTCCCCGGGTGAAAAAAACAGCCTGGCTTTATTCGGCATGGAATATGACAAAGAAGCAAAAGAAATCTTTCCCCATGTCTACCCCTGGGACGAATTCAGGGACAAAGTCCTCAGCGAAAAATACCGCTTCCTTGCTGAAACCCTTTACATGGAGGATAAAACCGCCCCTCCCGGTATGATAAAGGCCGGTATGAGCCTTTGCTACCGCTGGCTGAACCTTTTGCGAAATCTGGGCGATGACCGGGAAAGAATAAACCTGGCCCGCCTGGCCTATAATCTGGCACGGCTAGAGCCTCCTGCAAGTGCTCCAGAGGAAACCAGGGCAGCATATGAAACATTAAGGAAAAAACTGTATATGTGGGCATCTTCCGATAAAGACCGGCGCCAGCTCATAACCGCCCTAACCCTTTTTATATACTTAAACCGCAAAGAAAAGGAGGATGAAGCAGATGACCAGAACCTGTCAGGAAACCCCTGATCTCATCGAAGAAGCCAAACGAATAGTAGAAAACATGAAAAACAAGAAGGGTGAAATCAAACTTACCACTTCTCAAATCCGCAAATTTTTAGCTGCTGTAACCCGTTTGGAAAACAAATATGAGCTCTACAAAATGGGAGAAATAACCAAAAACGGGAAAAAGCCTGACCTGCTCCCTCCCCACCTGGTGCAGGAAGTCCAGTTTTTAAAGGTAAAACTGGCCTATCAGGCAGGGCGCCAGGGAAAAAACAGCAAAGCCGACATCTTTTTAAAAGACATTACCCCCCATATTGAAAAAATCGGCGATAAAGCGGCAGAGTTTGAAAAATTCTGCCGTCTGGTAGAAGCCATAGTAGCCTATCATAAATATGAAGGAGGCAAAGACTGATGAACCACAGCTATATGCAAAAACTTATCGGGAAAATAATTATAAAGGCTGACCTTATTCTGCTTACCGGGCTGCATATAGGGGGCTCTAATGAATTCTCCAGTATTGGGGCGGTTGACAGCATTATAGTAAGAGATCCGCTGAGCAAAGAACCCATAATCCCTGGCAGTTCGGTAAAAGGCAAAATGAGAAACCTGCTTGCCCGCAGCTTTGAAGGGGGGCCGCACCTTGAAATCTCCCGTGAACCTTATGAGCTAAAAAGGCTTTTCGGCGGAAATAAAGGAAGCGAAAAAGAGCAAAATCTTATTGCTTCCCGCCTGCAGTTTCCTGACCTCTTCATGAAAAGGGAAAGCGTAGAAAAAATTAAAAGTCTGGAAACTGACCTTCTCCTCACAGAAATAAAATTCGAAAACACCATAAACCGGGTAACCGGAATAGCCGCTCCCCGGCAGATGGAAAGGGTGCCGGCAGGGGCCGAGTTTGACTTTATACTCATCTATAATGTCGAAAATGAAAATGAACTGGAAGAAGACTTTGCAAACATAAAAAAAGGCCTTAAGCTTCTGGAATACGACTATTTGGGGGGCGGAGGAAGCCGCGGCAATGGACGCATAAAGCTGGAAAACTTCTCTCTGGAAACAATTACAACCGGCGATGACGTAAGCCTTAAAACAGATGACCTGGAAAAACTGCTAAATAATGAGACCTAAGGAGAGATAAAAAATGTTCTACTGTTTTTTCAAACTCAAATTTACCACCCCAGTTCACTTCGGCTCTGACATTCCGGGACTGGGCTTAGAGCGGGCGGAAATGACCTGCCATTCCGACACCCTCTTTTCCGCTTTGTGCTGCGAAGCCTTCAGCCTTTTCGGAAATGAAGGAGTAGATTTTTTAGTAAAATCAGCTCAAAAAGGGGAACTTTTGCTCTCCGACCTTATGCCTTACAAAAAAGATACCCTATATATCCCCCGCCCCTTGCTGTCGGAAGGAGCAGGCGGAAGGGACCTGAAAAACCGCAAAAAAATAAAAAAACTAACCTATATCCCCATATGCGGCCTATACGACTACCTGGACTATATAACAGGAAAAAGAGCAAATTTCCCGGAGGGGGATATATGGGAAGCCGAATTCGGAGCTCGCAACCTGCGCGTCAGGGTAGCATTAAACGGACAGGAAAAGCCCCGGCCCTATTATGTCGGAACATTCCAATTTGCCCCTGACAGCGGTCTTTACTTCATACTGGGGATAAAAGAAGAAGAACAGCTCGATCTTTACCGAAAACTCATCATCTCACTCGGCTATTCCGGTTTGGGGGGTAAAAGGACTTCCGGCTTCGGCCATTTTGAAATGGAAGACAGCGAATATATATTGGAACCTGACTGCATAATCGACGATAACAACGACGGGCTCTTAACTGATCTTCTTTTAAATCAAAAAGCCAGCTTTTATCTGAGTTTATCCCTCGTCTATCCAAAAAAAGATGAGCTGCCCATTGTAAACGACAGCCGAGCAACCTACAACCTGGTAAGAAGAGAAGGCTTTGTTCAATCTGTTGACTACAATAATGATTTTTTCGTAAAAAGACGGCCTTTAATTATGCTTGACAGCGGCTCCACCTTCAAATCCCGGATTGAAGGGGACATTGTAGATGTTTCCATCGAAGGAAAGCATCCCGTTTACCGCTACGGCAAATCCATGATGTTAGGGGTTGACTACCGTGCCTAATAAATCTTACCGCATGAAGCTTAAAGTTCTTACTCCCTTATTCATCGGCGGAGGAAATGAATCTAACCTTTCCCGCACTAACTATATATTTGACGAAAAGGCTTCAGTAGTCTATATACTGGATGAAGCAAAATTTATAAAATTCCTTTTTACCAAAAAACTCTTGGATGAATATGCCCATTATGTCCAAACCAACAGTTCCGATAAAAAATCTAACTTCAACAATCTTCACTTAAGCAAATGGCTGACCAGAAACGGTCTCAAAAATTTCAGCCTAATATCATCCTACCAGATAAAAATAGAAAAAGATCAGGACTTGAATGACCTCAATGACATTTCCTGTTTCATCAAAAACGGGCTTAAAAAACCTTACATACCGGGGAGCAGTATAAAAGGATCCCTGCGCAGCCTGATAATAGGAGAATTTATAAAAAGCCAAATGACCAAAGATCAAAATTTAAAAAAATATTGGGATTCTTTGGAATATAATTTTATTGATTACTTTACCGATTATGTTAAATACATGAAAAACCAAAACAAAAAAAAAGATAAAAAAATAATAAAAGAAAAAGAAAAAAATATAAATCAACAATTATCAAAGATGAATAATTTTATCAACAGCCAAACCCCACAAATAAAATTCGAAAAAAAAGTTAACAACAGTCTTGCTGATGCTTTTAGAGGCATCATGATCAGCGACAGTTTTCCTTTAAAAAACGAGGATCTTTTCATAACCCGCAGCCTCCGGCTGTCCACATATAAAAAAAACGGAAAACATCTCAAAAAACTGCCTCTATACATCGAATACCTCAAACCAGGAACAGAAGCTGAGTTTCTGCTTACCTTAAACCACGACCTTCTAGGCAAAAGCGGCATGAAAGATCCGTTAACTCTGATTAACAGGGCAATTCAAATCCAGGAACAGAACATTCCTGCTCTGTGCGGAGAAAAAGTATTTCATCCTCTGGCAAAAGAAGAAAACATAAACTATTTTTATTCATACGATGCCGAAATCAAGCCAAATTTGGTTTTGGGAGGACAAACCGGATTTAATCACAAAACCTTGATCTACCACATTTCTTCTAATAGTTTGAATATCACGCGCAGCATCTTAGAAAAAAGCTTTCCCAAACACCAACATTTAGTGTTGGATAAAAAGACCTCTCCCCGCACTTTAAAACTGGCTTTCTACGAAGGGAAACACTATGTAACCGGCATGTGCCGTTTAGAACTGCTTGAGGAGGTAAAAATCTGATGATGCTTGCCCACCTGGAAATACACTTATCCCCAGCAGAAAACGGAGAGCTGCCCTATCCTCAGATGGGAAGCCTCCTGCACGGCTGGCTTATGGAAAACCTGGACAAAAACTATGCTGAAAAACTTCACCAGCCTGAACTTAAACCTTTCAGCCAGTACCTGGAGCGGAAAAAGGAACAGGCCATATGGCACATTTCTACCCTAAACCGGGAGAGCTTCGAACATATAACTATGCCTTTAGCCGAGAACTATCCCGAATATATAGAAATCAAGCATAAAAAACAAGCATACAAAATTGAGCAGACAGTTCTGACCAAAAGCTTTACCTCATATAAAGAACTGGCCGACATCTATTATGTGGAAAAAAACCCTAATAAAAAACAGATTTTAACCCTTGTTACCCCAACCGCCTTCCGCTCCCAAAACGAATATCAGATTTTTCCCTTTGTCTCCCTTATCTACCAAAACCTCATCAACCGCTGGAATCTGTTTGCCGACAGAATATCTCTTGAAGATCCCAAACTCATAGAAGAACTGTCTGCCGTCAGTCGCCTGACCAGCTACAAGCTGGAAACCAGATACTTTTCCCTGGAAAAAGTTAAAATTCCGGCATTTTGCGGTACCTTTACCCTGATTTCCCGGGGTTCATCCCCTATGACTTCACTTATAAACATGCTTTTTGCCTATGCCGAATTTTGCGGTTTAGGCATTAAAACCTCCCTGGGCATGGGAGGCATAAAAATACGCAAAACATCTACTCAAAAAGGTGATGAACTGTGATTCTATATGTTAACGAAGCTGGACTCGAATTAAAAAAAAATGAAGGATACTGCTGTATAACCAAAGAAGGGACTGTCAAACACAAAATCCCTCTTGAAAAACTGGAAGCAGTAGTCCTCTTTTCCGGTACCCACATAACAACCCCTTGTTTGCGCTCCCTTTTGGTTCGAGGAATACCGGTAACATTTCTGTCTTCAACCGGAGAATACTTTGGGCGGGCAGAATCTACTTCACATTTCAACATGGATAGACAGCTAAAACATTTCAAAGCTGCTCAGGATCCCGTCTTCAGTCTTAATATAACCAAATCCTTCATAACCGGCAAAGTTCATAATTCTATTGTGCTTTTGCGCCGATACAACCGGGGGAAAGAAAAACAGGAAGTGGTAAAAAATATCAAGCTCATGCAAAACATGCTCAAAAAAATTCCAACTGCCGACTCGCCAAATCAGCTGAATGGTATAGAAGGCTATGCTTCCCGCCTTTACTTTGAAGCCCTTTCCTATCTGATAAAAGAGGATTTTTACTTCTGCGGGCGCAGTAAGCAGCCACCGCGCGACCCTTTTAACTCCCTGCTGAGTTTTGGCTATACCCTTCTTTTATATGAAATATACACATCGGTTACCAATAAAAGCCTTCATCCGTATTTAGGCTTCTTACATCAGGTTCACCGTAGCCATCCGGCATTAGCCTCCGATCTTATGGAAGAATGGCGTCCGATCATTGTCGATTCTTTAGTTTTGAATCTTATAAACCACAGAATAATCACATTAGATGACTTTTCTCCCCCCGCTTCAAATGGAGGGATCTATTTAAAAAAAGCGAAATCCCCGCTGTTCATTGAAAAATTTGCCCAAAAACTAAAAATTGAAAACAGATATCTCGACGGAAATAACCCCTGCAATTTCCGCCAGGCCATAAATCACCAGGTAGACCTTTTAGTAAAAGCACTCGAAACTGGAGACTATACCATATATAAACCTGTAATTATCCGATAGTTTTTTGGAGGATGAATTTCGTGGAAACCTTCAATTGGGATGAAAACAGCTCTATCACCCAAAAAAACAGTGAATTCCTGGTGCTGATAATCTATGATATTTCAGAGGACAAAAAGCGGAACCGCCTGGCAAAAATGCTTTCCAACTTCGGTGTAAGGGTGCAAAAAAGCGCATTTGAGGCATGGCTTAATCAAAAACAGTATGATAAGCTGATCATGCGTCTTGATAAAATAGAATACGATGAAAATGACTACCTGCGCGTTTATAAACTGACTGGATTCAGTGAAGTAAAAACCTGGGGTAACCTTGGTCCTACTGCCAATGATGATTTTCTCATATTCTAATCTTATTTTCCTTGGCTTATAAATAAAATGTGGTATAATTTACGTATTGAAGCTATACCCTATACAAAAATCTCCCCCGCTCTGGGGAGATAGGGATTTTAGCTGTTTTTTCTGTGTAGTATGAATCTGATATTGTATAAATTTGATTTCTCACCCGCAAAATTGGTTTTTAGCCTGCATCCCGTGTAGCATACAGAAGACAGGATTTCAAAAAAATAACCCCGTAAGGGGACGGAAACTCAGGAGCGGATTTAATTCGGACGGTTCCACAGATGGATTTCAAAAAAATAACCCCGTAAGGGGACGGAAACTGCCAGCATATGAATTTCGCGCCTAGTAAGCCCCTGATTTCAAAAAAATAACCCCGTAAGGGGACGGAAACGATTTACACTTGGTGGCAATAACTGAATCCCCATATTTCTACATTTCAAAAAAATAACCCCGTAAGGGGACGGAAACCTGCCAAGTCTGACCATTATCCCAAGACGCATGAATTTCAAAAAAATAACCCCGTAAGGGGACGGAAACCAATTCTTTCGTGTTTGTTGCCCCGTCATATTTCCAGATTTCAAAAAAATAACCCCGTAAGGGGACGGAAACAGGCGACCAAAGGCGGGAATGGCGAAAATAAGGCATTAAATTTCAAAAAAATAACCCCGTAAGGGGACGGAAACTTGTTCCTGAAAAGCCAGCCTTAGCTTGTCCTCTCTAGATAATTTCAAAAAAATAACCCCGTAAGGGGACGGAAACAATCAGAAATTCAGGAATCAGAGAATCATGAGAATATTTCAAAAAAATAACCCCGTAAGGGGACGGAAACTATTTCTCCCGGAAGACTTCCGGGAGATTAGTGTTTTTAAAAATTTCAAAAAAATAACCCCGTAAGGGGACGGAAACCCTTCGTATAACACTGCATCTGTAGCAATTTTTTCTTTTTCATTTCAAAAAAATAACCCCGTAAGGGGACGGAAACGCTGATAACTCAGCCACCAATTCTGGATTTTCCTCCAGAAGCATTTCAAAAAAATAACCCCGTAAGGGGACGGAAAAATAAAAAATCCCTTTGATGTTTCACGTGAAACATTAAAGGGATCTCTTCTTTTTTTACCGGGCAGCAGGAATTTTATTTTTTTAAGACGAACCTGTATACTAAAACCTGGAGGGAAAATTATGGCATGGACAGTTGATCTCGAAAATACTTTACAAGAAAAAATCTCCTTTTGGCTCAATCTGACTTCTCCAAACGAAGTGAATGAATTTTACACTCGGGAAATTCTACCCCTTTCTCTAAAAAAATTTAAAGCCAGCTATCACAATCCAAACTACCTATATGACTCAGTTATCATGCCCCTGGGCAATTCTTGGCAGGCATTGGTGCACAGCATGTCTGTCCTTTCATCTGATGAATTTTTTATACTCTATTCCCCTGAAACCCGCAAATACCTTGATTTCATTTATCATTATGCTGATCTACGTCCATCAAGTATAATAAGCCGGGAAATCAAAGACAGCAATAACGCACTAGAAGTCTACAAAGCCATTAAGGAGTATTTTACTGGCAAATCTCCGCAAAAAGCGGCAGTTGACTTTACTGGTGGAACCAAGAGCATGTCCATAGGCTCCCTTCTGGCCGGAACTGTCTTGGGAATAAAAGATTTTTTTTATATCGGCAATGAACCCGGCACTTATATTGATAAATTCCGCCGTCCCCGCCCCGGTTCGGAAATTATGGTAAAAGTTGAACATCCTCTAGCCGTATTCGGCGACCTGGAAGCAGAAAAGGCCAAAAGCCTGGCTTTTGAATACAACTACCGCAGTGCCGCTCTAATCTATAATGAACTGCTGGACAAAGTCCCTGACCCGCGCGAATTCGAACTCTATTATCTTCTCCTTTCCGCATATGAAGCATGGGATAACCTGGAACTTAAACAGGCCTTTCTTTCCATGCAAAAACTACTTTCAAAAATTACCCAATACAGCAGTGAATATCCACAATCCGTTTTTACACGCAACCTGCCTATCTTGGTTCAACAACACGCTTTTCTGCAAAAACTGCAGATTTTGAATCAGAACAAAAATGTGGAAATTTTCAAAGATCGGAAACTTGCAATCGCTCTGCTTATGACCATTTACACTAACGCTCTGCGCCGGGAAAAACAAGGAAAGCTGGACATGGCTGCCCTCTTGCTTTATCGCATATTGGAAATGGTTTCACAGTTTACACTGCTTTTAAATTACGGTCTGGATACTGCCCACCCCGACTACAGTAAACTGCCGGTCGCTGAAAGCGAGCTCCTGGCTCTATTTACTGAAGAGTACAGGCGCTTAGGTCTGCGCCAGCCTTCTGAACTACCCCTGCAAATTTCCCTGATGCAGGGCTATATCCTGCTGAAAGTCTTAAACGACCCTCTTACTTCTAATCTTGATCTCCGTGCATTGAGCGGTCAAAGCGAAATCAGGAATAATACCATATTTGCCCACGGCTTCAGTTTTATAAGAAAAGAAAGCTATCAAAAATTTAAATCAATGGTTCAGGAATGTCTGGCCCGATTTTTAATACAGAACGATACGTGTTTAGAAAAAGAGCTGGACAAATTTTCTTTTATAATTTTGTAAGGAGGTTAATAAATGCGCAAAATTTTGTGTACAGTTGGAACTTCACTAATAAACAACGCCAGTCGTTCTCATTGGAAAACGTCATCTGCATCGGCTCTTTCGGATTTCATAAAGCACAAAGGGGAAAAAACTGCCGGCGCAGAAACTAATTCTTTAAGCCATATACTGCAGGAAAAAGATCATATTCTCTTTCTTCACTCCCAGACAGAGGAAGGCTATTTATGTGCAGATGCTCTATGCCGCTACTATGCTGACAGGGGATTCAGCGTCAAATCCCGTGAAATAAAGGGGCTTACTTATACCCACAACTCCTTTGCCCTGCACGGGCTCCGTTCCCTTATCTCTGCCCTTACTGATGAAATCCGTATAAGCCGCCGTATGTCAATACAGCCAGTAATTAACGCAACAGGCGGCTTTAAAGCCGAAATTGCTTATGCTACCTTAGTCGGGCTTATCTTTCAGGTACCTGTCTACTATATTCATGAACTCTTTCAGGATATTATCGAAATGCCTCCCCTCCCTGTAAACTGGGATCCGTCCCTTTTTATCGCCCATGAGGATTTTTTTGATTGGATCGCCCAAGAATTTCGGCGTAAAGAAAAGGTTCTAAACCGCTTAAAAGGACGTCCTCATGAGATCAATATGTTCCTTCACGAGGATAGTGAAGGCTATATAACTTTATCCCCGGCTGGTGAAGTCTACTACCAGGCCTTCTGCCATTTGAAGGAAAAAGCCAAGAAAGTTATGATATCGGAAAAAGCCCTGCGCTACTTTAAAAATCTGGATTCAACCCGGCAGGAAATATTTTCCCGCCTCATTAAAAAGCTTAATCTAGAACAGGTACGCAGTGCCTGTGCCCGGCAGGAACCTACCACCGACTGCTTTATTTACCCCACTGGAAATACTAAAGAGAGGATTTTCTATTTTACCGATGAAAACAAAGTTCTTCATATATGTGAACTGGCACAGCATGGGGACAATTATGAAGAACTCCACAAGCGCAGGGTAAATAAAGCCAATTATACCAGGTTTATCCCTTTTGAATTTGCTTAGCTATTAATACACCAGTTCCTTATTATTGTTTCACTTTGCTTCCGATTTAGACAAAAATGTTTCACGTGAAACATTACAAAGCGGGGAAATTTTCTCCCCGCTTTTATTTGCTATCTGATTTCTGCCTTTTTCTTTTCAATATCGGCAATATGTTTTTCTTTTACTGCTGCATCAACCCTGCTGAATCTCTTGAGCACAGAGTATATTTCATCAATCTGCTCAACAGTAAAATAAGTTGGCCGTTTTTTCATATTTTCTGCGACTCTTTTTCTTAATAACTGCCTCGGCACAACTTCTACATTTGAAGAAAAGAATTTTATATCCTTCAATGTGCAACGCTCGCTAAAAACTATATAAGAAATATATGCTTCATCCTGAATATCAGGCAGAGTATTTTTTAGTGCACTTATATGAGCTTTATTCTGCCATATGGGATTAAAAAAGCGATTTTTCTGACTTTTCCCCAAAACCTGAAGCCAATACTTATTTTTTTCATTTCCATAAATAAATCCGCTGTAATTTTTGGATTCAATAACATATATACCGGTTTCCGCTATCATTATTAAATCAATTTCAGTCGTTTCTTCCTTACCTTCTTTGGGAAGGTAGACGTTGGCCAAAATTTTCTTATGATCAGGCAGCTTTTCAAGATAAACAAAAGATAAAAATTCTCCGTATCTGCCTTTATCCAAAACAGTTGTCCAAAAACCGTTCCCCGTTTCTTTTTGATAGGCAGAATTGCGATAAACAAGATAACGGGGTAAAAAGCCAATCCCCGCCAACAGGGCAAAAGCCAAAAATGGCAAAACAATTATCTATTCCATAAACCCTCCACCTTTCAAAGGTTACCCTATTCAATAATTCCCCACATTTCCAATATCCTCTGTAAATCATCCTCACTGTAATAGGTAATCTCAATCTTGCCTCCCCGCCGGGTTCTGCTTATTTTAGCCTTAGTCCCCAGATAATTCTGTAGCTTTTCCTCCAAGTCGGCAATTTCAGGTTCTTTTGAAACCGACGAATTTTTTTTACGAGTCTGCACTTTTTTCTCCGCTTCTCTGACCGTTAAACTGTTTTTTAAAATTTCTTCGGCTGTTTTAAGCTGTTCTTCCGGGTTCTCAAGAGCTAATAAAGCACGGGCATGTCCTGCGGTCAATTTGCCTTTTTCCAAAAGTTCTATGATTTTTTCCGGCAGATTAAGGAGTCGCATGGTATTGGCAATATAGCTACGGCTTTTGCCCAGTTTTTCTGCCAGTTCTTCCTGGGTATAGCCAAATCTTTCAATCATTTGCTTAAATGATCTTGCCTCTTCTATCGGTGTTAAATCATCCCTCTGCAGGTTTTCGATAAGTGCAATCTGTGCCGCTTTTTCATCATCGGTTTCCATAATCAGGGAAGGTATCGTTTTAAGTCCTGCCATCTTTGCCGCCCTGAATCTGCGCTCACCGGCAATGATTTCATAAGTATCATCTTTTTTACGGAGTATTACCGGCTGTAAAACTCCATTTTCCTTTACAGATGAAGCTAATTCAGCCAGGCTTTCCTCATCAAACAGCTTACGGGGCTGGTCAGCACGCGGAAAAATTAAATCTATATCAATTTCCATAACCTTTTCTTTTTCAGAATCATTTGATAAATTTTCAGTAAAAAGAGCATCTAAACCTCTACCTAATCCTCTTTCTTTTCTGGACACGCTCAATCACCTCCTGTGCTAATTCTTGGTATGCTTCAGCACCTCTAGAGCGGGGATCATAAACTATAATCGGCTGTCCATGGCTAGGAGCTTCGCTCAAGCGGACACTGCGGGGAATAATGGTTCGGTAGATTTCCTTTTTAAAGTGTTTTTTTACTTCGTCTACTACCTGGATGGAAAGATTTGTCCTGCCATCAAACATAGTAAAAACAATCCCCTCGATTTTAAGCCTGGAATTCAGACGTTTTTGCACCAGTTTTATTGTTTCCATAAGCTGGCTCAATCCTTCTAAAGCGTAGTATTCACATTGCAACGGAATTATAACTGAATCAGCTGCATTTAAGGCATTAACTGTGAGCAATCCTAGAGATGGTGGACAATCAATAAAAATATAATCATATTCATCTTTCAAAACATCTATACCCATTTTTAAAGCACTCTCCCTGTGCTCATGAAAAGCCAGTTCTACTTCTGCTCCTGCCAATTGGATAGTAGAAGGTAAAATTTCCAGATTGTTAATTCTGGTTTCTAATTTAACTTTATAAGGTTCAATTTCCCCTATAAGGACATTATACAGGCAGTTCTTGACCTTCTTTCGGTTGATTCCCAGACCACTGGTAGCATTGCCCTGAGGGTCGAGATCAAGAATAAGAACTTTATATCCCATTCTGGCAATACAGGCACTCAGATTTATTGCCGTAGTAGTCTTGCCCACCCCTCCCTTTTGGTTGGCTACAGCTATTATCATCCCCATCTTTAAGCTCCTTTCTGAAGACTCCATAGTAAATTTCTTGATATATAATAAAAAACCTGCCTTAAACCATATTTATTGTAATCAAAATTTAAAAATGTTTCACGTGAAACATCCTGTCCTTGTAAAAAGGTTAGTATTCAATACATATATTTATTTTCATTTTTTAAAATCTGACAAAATATAAAAAATTCAAAAATACAGAATTATTTTTTTTTAATTCTTTTTGTAATAAAATATGTTTTTGTATTATAATCATGTCAAAGTAACTTATTTTAGTTTTTTTATTACACTTTCATGACACTATTTGGCTCACAATACAAGTAATATTACACTACTAGTTTTTTATCACTCTTCCACTAAAAAAATCTGGAGAGGGTAAGGGGGATTAATATGACAACCAATTTTGAGTACAACCAGGAAGCACTAAAAAACCTGCAGATTGATGATCCCAGTATTTTAGACCGCCTTATCGATGGAGAATCAGCCCGCCAAGCTCACCTTAAAAAAGAGCGAGGCAAAGTTGACAAAAGAATATCGCTGAAAGAAGCAGTCCAGGAGTTTGTCAAAGACGGGGACATTTATGCGGACAGCGGGTTTAGCTATGTTCGCACTCCTCTGCAGGCACTTTTTGAAGTAATGCGCCAGGGAAAAAAAGATTTACAGGGAATAGGATCACCCAACACTAATCACAGCTATGGAATACCCTACGGGACTTTTTCTTATTCACACAATTCTTATCTAGGAGCAGAAATGCGGGGAACCGACCGCAGCTACAGCAAAGCAGTAAAAGAAAAAAAAGTAAAAATCCTTTCCGAATGGAGCCACGGTTCAATGGGATTAGGCTTTAAAGCTGCCCAGATGGGAGCTCCTTATATCGCCTCAAAATCACTCTTAGGCAGCGATATAATAAAATATAATCCTTATGTAAAAGTTGTAGAAAATCCTTTCAAAAAAGATAAAGACCCGGTATGCCTTATTCCCGCACTTTATCCGGATGTAGTATTTATCCATGTCCAGTGGGCAGATAAATACGGTAATGCCCGCATCTACGGCCCGGCAGTAAATGACATTGCATTAGCAGTAGCAGCACGAAAAGTTATAATAACCGCTGAAGAAATAGTCCCTGAATCAGATCTTCGCAATACTACCAACACTAATGTTATACCATTTATGTTTGTCGATGCAGTAGTTCATCTGCCTTATGGAGCAGTTCCCGGCAACTGCCCCGGCTATTATTATTGGGCCCGTGAATTCTGGGAATGGGGAATCAGAATCGCCTTATCCGGCAAAGATGACAAATATCGTGACAGTTTCTGGGATTACTGGGTATTTGACTGTAAAGATCAGTTTGACTTCATAGAAAAATTGGGCGGAATACGCTGGCTTAACAAGCACCAGGTGATTGAAAGGGCTTTAAATGGCATAAATGAAGATGACGGAATAGATTTAAGCTACCAAAGCGTAATTCCAAAATGGGATGAAGAATAAAAAAGGGGGGTATAATATGTCAGTAGCACCTGCAAACCCTTTGGAAATGCTGGCTTATGTGGTATCAAAAAATATCCAGGATAAACAGATTGTATATGTAGGAACAGGTCTCCCAATGGTAGGAGCAATACTCGCCAAGAAAACCCATGCACCAAATATCACTCTGGTATATGAAAGCGGTGGACAAGATCCGATAGAAGGATCTATGCCGTGGTCAGTAGCTGACCCGGTTACCTGGAGAAAATCTCCTATAACAATGGAAATGCCACTATCATTTGCACAGGCTGCCAACGGCTATGTTGATGTTGCTTTCCAGGGAGCTGCTCAGATTGACATGTACGGCAATCTCAACACCCATATAATAGGGAATGACTTTTTAAATCCTAAAGCTCGCCTGACCGGCAGCGGCGGCGGCAATGACCTTATATCGCTTACTGAAAATACCATAATAGTAGGACTGCAAACCCCGGAAAAGTTCCCGGTCAAACTGGACTTTATAACCAGCCCGGGACATTTATACGGAGGAAACTCCCGCAAAGAAGCCGGCCTTTTAGGAAACGGCCCGGTAGCAGTAATAACTCAGCTGGGAGTATATGACTTTGAACCGGTAACTAAACGCATGCGCATTAAAAGCCTACATCCTGGAATAACCATAGAAATTGCCCAGGCCTGCACCGGCTTTGAGCTTTTAGTTCCCGAAGGAGAAATCCCGGTAACAGAAACTCCTCCTCTTGATGTATTGGAAATCCTACGCAATGAAGTAGACACGCAAAAAATGTTCATAAGTTTCCCGCCTCAATAAAAAAACCCGGCTTTAAAGCCGGGTTTTTTTATTGATTTTTATTTTCAAAATATTACCTATTAACTATTGTGCTGTAATTGTTATGCCTTTATAATATAATTATCACGAAATATTATTATTTTGTAATAATTATGTGTCTTAGTATCTATTTTGCTATTAATACTTTACTGTCAGGCGGGGGTGATTTTTTTCAACTCTTGTAATTTTTTAAAAGAAATACATATAAGGAGGTTGGGTAGATGGAATTTATGTATGCAACTCAAGAACAATTTGACCGTTTGGTAGACTTTAAGGGAGCCCGCGAATACCATCTCAGCAAAAGCCGCGTAAAAAAAGACAAACGCATGTCACTGGGAGAAGCTATTGATCGGTTTGTCCAGGATGGAGATATTCTGGCCGAAACAGGCTTTTCCTATGTCAGATCACCTATTCAAGCATATTTTGAGATAATACGCCAAGGCAAAAAGAATATGGTAAGCATAGGCTCCCCAATGTCAAACACTTCCTATCTGATGACAGCCAACTGTGTCTACGCGATACATCTTTCATATATAGGCGTAGAAATGCGCGGTAACGACAAAAACTTTGCCCGCAATATCAAAACGAAAAAAGCAGAAATCCTTTCTATCTGGAGCCACGGCAGCATGGCATTAGGCTTTAAAGCTGCACAGCTGGGAGCACCTTTTATAGGTTCCAAACAGCTTTTAGGTTCAGATATGCTCAAATATAATCCATATGTTAAGGTTATAGAAAATCCGGTAGGTTTGGACAAAAGCGAACCTGTAGTAATCATTCCCGCACTTTTTCCCGATGTATGCATAATTCATGTCCAAAAAGCCGACCGCTACGGCAATGCAGTAATTGAAGGCCCTGCCATCAACGATATCGCACTTGCCGCTGCCTGTCGCAAGGTAATAATAACTGCCGAAAAAATAGTCCCCGAAATGAGTATAAGGGAACTAGGAAATGCCTGTATTCCATTTTGGTACGTAGATGCGGTAGTTGAACTTCCCTACGGCGCACTTCCCGGCTGCTGTCCCGGATGTTATTACTGGGCCCGTGAATGGTGGGAATGGCTTGTAAGGATTGGAACTCCCAAAGAAGAAAATGTTCAGGATGTAATGCGATACTGGATATATGAAACTAAAGACCAATTCGAATTCATAGAAAAACTCGGCGGCATAAGATTTATAAACCATGCAACCCGCCTTATGGAGGCTGCTCAGGCTAATATTGACGATTCACTGGTAAGCTTTGACTATCAGGAAGTAATTCCAAAATGGGACTAAAGGAGGGATATAATGAGTAAAGTAGCACCGGCTAATCCTCTGGAAATGCTTGCATATAATATTTCACTTATGATTGAAGATAATCAAATAGTATATATCGGCACAGGTCTGCCTATGGTAGGAGCAATACTTGCCAAAAAAACTCATGCCCCTAATATAACCATGGTATACGAAAGCGGCGGCCAGGATCCACTAGAAGGCGAAATGCCCTGGTCAGTTGGCTGTCCTTTTACCTACCGCAAATCGCCTATGACCTTAGAAATGGCCATATCTTTCGGACAATGCGCCATAGGATACGTAGACATTGCTTTCCAAGGAGGAGCCCAAATTGATATGTATGGCAATGTAAATACCTCAGTAATCGGCTCCTATGAAAACTTAAAAGCAATCCTTCCCGGTAGCGGCGGTGGCAATGACATAGGCTCTCTTACCCAGAAATCAGTTTTAGTAGGACTTCAAACACCTGACCGCTTCCCGGCCAAGGTTGACTTTATAACTACCCCCGGCTATCTCGACGGAGGGGATTCCCGGGAAAAAGCTGGTCTTCTAGGAGGTCCCATAGCAGTTGTCACTCAAGTAGGCATATATGATTTTGAACCTGTAACCAAACGCATGCGTATCAAAGCTTTAAACCCCGGCATGTCAGTTGAAATTGCCCAGGCTTGCACCGGATTTGAACTTCTGGTTCCTGAAGGTGAAGTTCCTTTTATAGAGCCTCCCAGGGATGAAGTATTAGAAATCCTGCGCAATGAAGTAGATCCAAGACGGGTATTTACCAAAATGCCTGGTTCATAAAAAAATGGGGGAATTTCCCCCGTTTTTTCATGAACTTAAAATCTGCCTTAAAAAGGGGCGCTTTTTAGCAACCCTTATAACCAATTCATAGCTTTCCTCATCATTATTTTCTTCCATATATATGTTAATCCCGGTCTGTTTTGCCCTCTTAACCGTCTCTTTTATGGTATTTAGAAAAATACGCGCATCTCTTATAACCATGGAAACATTTTTTTCTGTATTATGTCCTTTGTCTTCTAAAAGAAGCTTATTTTCAGATATTTTATCAACAAGTCTTTCTGCCTCTCTTAACGTAAGGCCTTTTTCACATATCCGGTCAATAATCTCAATCTGCACCCGGGGAGAATTTACCTTTAAAAGAATCTGCGCATAATCCTCATTAAGCCCGGAACTTATAATCTTATTTCGGACTTCAGGAGAAAAATTTGCCAATAAAAGCTTATCTGCTATTACTGACTTGCTACTGCCAGTTTTACGCACTATATCATCTCTGGATAATCCAAAAACATCACAAAGCATCCTGTAAGCATCAGCTTCTTCAAAAAAATTAAGGCTCTTTTTCTGCAGGTTTTCAATCAGGGGAATGAGGGCTGCTTTTTCATCATCTATATCTTTGACTATAGCCGGTATCTCAGAAAGTCCTAATAAAAGACAGGCCTGGTACCTTCGTTCTCCTGCTATAAGCTGATAAAAATCTCCCTCTTGTCTTAATATTACCGGCTCAATTACACCATAAAGGCGAATAGACTGTGCCAGTTCATAAATTCCTTCTTTATCAAAGTTTCTTCGAGGATGGAATGGACTTCTTATAATCCGGGACAACGGCACATAAATCACGCTTTCATCGCTTATTTTCCCCCACATTTTATTAATTTTTTGATAAAGCATAAAATCCCCCCTCTTATAAAGGCCTTTTAGACGGCATACCTGTTCTGCGCGGATACTTTTCCGGGGTTTTTCCTGTTTTTTCAATTACCACTATGTAGCGCTTTTTTTCTTCTGATAAAGAATAAGAATAAATATTATCAACCCTGCCCCCCAAAATTTTCAGGGCATTTTCAGCATCTCTTATCTCCTCTTCAAAAGAGGGACCTTTCCACATATATGCTTTTCCACCCTTTTTAAGCAGAGGAAGGGCATATTCAATCATTACATTCATGGAAGCTACTGCCCGGCTGGTGCAAAAATCAAATTTTTCGCGAAAATCCAAATTTCTTCCCACATTCTCCGCTCTATCCCTTAAAACTTCAACATTGATAATCCTACATTCTTCTTTTACCCTTTGTAAAAAGCTGCTCTTTTTTAAATCAGATTCAATAAGCGTAAAAAATGTTTCCCTGCGGTGCATAGCCAAAATAAGCCCGGGAAAACCTGCTCCGCTGCCAATATCAACCCCGTTGCCAGCTAAAGATACAAAATCCAAAATTGCTAAAGAATCTTTAATATGCTGGTCTAAATCTTCTTTGTTCACCCTTCTGCTTACAAGATTATGTTTTTCATTTTCCTGTAAAAGTAAGTCCTTGTATTTAATTACAATATATTCCATATTAATCTCTTACTTCCTTCTTTTTTTTTCTAAAAAAATTAATAAAACATTTATGTCGGCCGGATTAACTCCCGAAATGCGTGAAGCCTGCCCGATAGATACCGGCCTTATTTCATTAAGCTTCTGGACTGCCTCATTAGACAGGCCAAATACCTCAGAATAATCTATATCTTCAGGTATAGCCCGGTTTTCCATTTTTTCAAACTTCTTAATCTGTTCTTCCTGTTTCTTTATATAGCCTTCATACTTGGACTGTATTTCCAGCTGTTCTAAAATATCTAGATCATTGTCATCCACTAAACCTTCTTCTACCAGGTCTTTTATTTTTATCTCCGGCCTTTTTAATATTTCCCAAAGACTTACCCGGTCTCTCAAAGGAGCAGTATCCTTTCCTGTTAAAAATTCTGCCATTTCTTCATCGGCAGGGGTAAAAGTAGTTTCTTTAAGTCTTTCTATTTCTTTTTCCAGAATCTCTTTCTTTTCACAAAATATTCTCCAGCGGTAATCATTAACCAGCCCTATTTTCCGTCCTATTTCGGTTAAACGCAGATCAGCATTATCCTGCCTTAAAATAAGCCGGTATTCAGCCCGGGAAGTCAAAAGCCGGTAAGGTTCATCTATATCGCCAGTAACTAAATCGTCAATCATTACCCCTATATAAGCTTCGCTTCTTTTTAAAATCAAGGGTTCTTTTTCTTTAACCTTAAGAGCTGCATTAATCCCGGCAATAAGCCCCTGACCAGCAGCTTCTTCATATCCAGAAGTTCCGTTAATCTGCCCGGCAGTAAACAAATTTTCTATTTCTTTAGTCTCTAAAGTTGGTTTCAACTGGGAAGGGATAACATAATCATATTCAATGGCATAACCTGTTCTTATCATGCGGACATTTTCAAGTCCGGGAATACTGCGCAAGACTTTAAGCTGGACATCTTCCGGCAAACTCGTATTCATGCCCTGCACATACATTTCATCCGTTGAACGCCCTTCCGGCTCGATGAAAATCTGATGAGATTTTTTATCAGAAAAACGTACCACCTTATCTTCAAAAGAGGGACAATATCTAGGTCCACGCCCTTTGATAAGTCCAGTAAACAGTGGTGACCTGTCGAGGTTGTCCATTACAATCTGATGCGTCCTTTTATTGCTATGTGTAAGCCAGCAAGAAAGCTGAGGTCTTTTAACCCTCGGGCTTATATAAGAAAACCGCAAAGGCCTTTCATCACCCGGCTGTTCAATCATTTTTGAAAAATCCACACTTTTCCTGTCGATACGAGGCGGAGTTCCGGTTTTAAAGCGGCCTAAAGCTAAACCTAAATCCCTTAAAGAATCAGAAAGTTTAACGGCTGGAAATTGTCCGTTAGGACCTCCATCAAATGCCAAATCACCTATAATAATGCGTCCTTTAAGATAAGTTCCCGAGGTTATTACTATAGCCTTACAGCCAAATTTAGCTCCGGTTCTGGTTACTATCCCGGTAACTCTTTTATTTACGGTTTCAATCCTTTCTACTTCAGCCATTTTGACATCTAAATTCTCTTGGCTTAAAAGGGTTTTAAGCATTTCCCGATAATATTCATATTTATCCGCCTGTGCTCTTAAAGCCTGGACTGCCGGCCCTTTGCCAGTATTTATCATTCTCATCTGGATATGAGATTTATCTATATTTTTAGCCATTTCTCCCCCTAAGGCATCAATTTCCCGAACCAGCTGAGATTTGGCTGGTCCTCCGATAGAAGGATTACACGGCATTAAAGCGATATTTTCCATGCTTAAAGTAACTAAAAGGGTTTTACATCCCATACGGGCAGAAGCTAAAGCTGCTTCACAGCCGGCATGTCCCCCTCCTATTACTACCACATCATAATTTCCTGCGTTATAGGTAATCATAAAATCCCCCTTCTTTTAAGTAAAACCACAAAGTTCAAGCCTTTTTACAGTTTTTTTCGACTACTTGCCAATGCAAAAGTCCTGAAAGATTCTATTTATGATTTCTTCTTTTATATTCTTTCCGGTAATTTCACCTAAAGCCTCTAAAGCCCCCCTAACATCAACTGCTGTGCAGTCAAGCGGAACCTGGCCTAAACTATCCAGAACCGAAATCAGATGTTCTCGTGCCTTTTCTAAAGCCTTTTGCTGGCGCAGGTTGAATATCAATTCTTCACCGTCATAATCGGTTTTTCCCTCTAATACCATTTCGGTTATAGCTGAAATAAGTTCATCAAGACCGGTTTTTTCCTTAACAGATCCCCTGATAACCCGGACTCCGCCAAACAGTTTTTTAATTTCTTCTTCACTTATATTTTTTTCTGCCAAATCTTCTTTGTTTACTAAAACAATTACCTTCTCTTTATTTAAACCTTGATAAATTCTTATATCCTCCTCCGTAATGCCGGAGGCCACATCTAGCAGGAAAATAACTAAATCTGCTTCTTTTATTGCCTGTCCAGATTTTTCAACTCCTATTCTTTCAACTATATCATCGGTTTCCCTTATTCCTGCGGTATCCATTATCTTTACCGGTATACCGTTTATATTCAGATAATCCTCTACTATATCCCGGGTAGTGCCTGGTATATCAGTAACTATCGCTTTATCTTTGCGCAAAAGGAGGTTTAAAAGGCTTGATTTTCCTACGTTTGGCTTTCCAGAAATAACAATTTTAATCCCTTCACGATATACTTCGCCCCTTCGGGCTGCCTCGATAAACTTATTAACTTCATCTAAAACTATTTTTATATTTTCTTCCAGTCCAGCATAATCAGGTTCATCAACCTCGTCAGGGAAATCTATGCTGGCCTCAATAGCAGCATTTATTGAGGTTAAAATATCCTCCAAACGGTTGAAATCTTCCTTTTTTTCTCCCTTAAGCTGTTTTAAAGCCAATTTCATGCTTTTTTCACTTTTAGCCCTTATTATCTCAATTACAGCTTCTACCTGGCTCATATCCATTCTTCCATTTAAAAAAGCCCGACGGGTAAATTCTCCGGGTTCAGCCAGCCTTATACCATGATTAAGAACTTCTTCTAAACATTTACGTGCTGGCAAAATCCCGCCGTGGCAATTTATTTCCACCACATCTTCTCCGGTATAGCTTTTAGGAGCGCGCATAATAGACACCAGGACTTCATCAATATACTCACCTTTGTCATCTAAAATCCAGCCTAAGGTCATTGTATATCCTGGTTTATTTTTTATATCAACCTCAGGGTTATAAGGCTTAAAAATACGGCTTACTTTTTCAATAACACTGCTGCCGCTGAGCCTTATAATCGCTATTCCTCCTTCTCCCGGCGGAGTGGCAATAGCTGCAATATCATCATTAAATAACATAATCCAACACCACTTTTAAAAATTTTTTTATATGCATTATGTATAATACCAGAATAGACTTTCTTTTACACCTAAACTTATGCAAAAAGTGATAAAGAGAGTTTGGACAAAAAAAATTTTAATACATAAAAAAGACCCCGCAGGGTCTTTAAAATTCAAAGTTATTTTTTTAAAGCAATTACCACTTTACGATTAGGTTCATCTCCCATGGAATAAGTTGTGATAAGAGGGTCACCTTGCAAAACAGTATGGATAATTCGTCTTTCCTGGGAGCTCATAGGCCTCATTACTATTTGCTTTTTAGTCTTTTTAACTTTATCAGACAATCTTAAAGCAAGAGCTTCCAATGATTCTTCTTTCTTTTTGCGGTAATTTTCTACATCAATAACAACCCTTATCTTATCCTCCCGCTTTTTATTCGCCATCAAGGCCACAATAAACTGCAGTGCATCCAAAGTTTCTCCTTTATGTCCTATAATGAGCCCCATATCCTGGCCGGATAAATTAATTCTGACCACATCATCACTATATTCAACCTTTTCAATTTTACAGTCAATATTCATTTTTTTAAGCAGATTTTCCACTATTTCTGCTACTTCCTTTTCCGGTTTTTCCTTTAAAGTTACTCTTACCAAAGCCGGTTTTTTTACTAATCCAAACAATCCTTTGCTGGGCTCTTCTAAAACTTCCACTTTAACATCATCAATATCACATTTCAGTTCATCCAAAGCCGCCTTTACAGCCTCATCAATCGTTTTGCCCCTTTTTTTCACGGTCTGGATTTCCATATCTGTATATTTCCTCCTTTTCCCCCCTGCTTTAATTTCCTTCGTGCTCTTCAAACAACAAACTAAAAAACAGCTTATTTTTCCCTCACATTAAGAGCAGTTTTCTGGCTCGACTTATTAACATAAAGCTGCTGCAAAATGCCCAGGATATTAAACATTATCCAGTATATAGGTAATCCTGCCGGAAGGGTAGTTGCAATCCATGCCATAAAAAGCGGCATAAAATAGAGCATAGATTTTTGGGTCGGATCATCAGTATTAATCATAGAAACCCTTTGCTGTATATAGGTAGTCAACCCAGCCAAAATAGGAAGATATACAGCTACCGGATCGCCATGGGTGATTAAATACCATGCTGTCTGACTTATATTTGGAATACCTAAAAAAGCAGCATGTTCCGCTACGGTAAATTTAAAATTATACAGCGACTGATAAAAAGCAATAAAAATAGGCATCTGGATTAAAAGCGGCAAACATCCTCCAAATGGATTAACTCCATGTTCTTTGTAAAGTTCCATAACCTTAGCTTGCATCTTTTGCGGATCGTCCTGATATTTTTCCTGTATGTATTTAAGTTTTGGCTGCAGTTCCTGCATAGCCCGCATAGATTTAAGCTGTTTCTGGGTAAGAGGAAAAAGAACGAGCTTAATAACTATGGTCATTAAAATAATAGCCAAACCATAGTTCGGCAAACCGATTTTTATAGTTACTCCATACATGAACTCAATAAAGTTAGTAAACCAGTGCACAAAAGACTGCCACAAAATTTACCCTGCATATCGTTTTATATGCGATAGCAGGTAGTCACCTCCTTATTAGCTGAACAAAAATGTTCTTATATACCACTTTCTAAGGTACGGGATCATACCCTCCTGGATTAAAAGGATGACATCTTAAAATTCGCCTAAAAGCTAACCATCCTCCTTTTATTGCTCCGTATTTTTCTACTGCTTCTATGGCATAATTTGAACAGGAAGGATAAAAACGGCACGAAGGTTTTTTAAACAGGGTAGCTTTTTGGTATATCTTTATCAAAAAAACTATCAATCTCTTCAACCTAAACCAGCCTTCTTCAAAATTTTCATAACATCTTTATACAAAATAGAAAAAGTACATCCATCTACATTACGGCGACATACTATAACCACATCGAAGTTCCCTTTCAGATTATTTTTTTCATTATTTATAATTGCCCTGAGCTGTCTTTTCAATTTGTTTCTAACCACTGCGCTGCCTATTTTCTTACTGGCTACAAATCCAAACCGATTATAACCTAATCCGTTTTCCTTAATATATATTATTACATATTTTCCCGAAAATCTCTGCCCATTTTCATAAACCCTTTTATAATCTCCGGCTTTGCTTATTCTAAATTCTCTCTTTAACATAAAATACCTTCCAGATATTAGAATTTTTTCTTTTTCATTTTTAACTATTGTATATAAATTATTTTACCCGTATTTTTTAATAAGTAAAATAAAAGGTCGTCCAAACGACCTATGCAGATAATCTTTTTCTTCCTTTTCTTCTACGATTGGCTAATATCTTTCTGCCATTTTTAGTAGACATTCTCTTTCTAAAACCATGCTCTTTTTTTCTTTGCCGGTTTTTAGGTTGATAAGTTCTCTTCATCTCTACGCCGCCTCCCTTAATTTTTCCAATACTATATCATTATATTTATTGCTGAGGCAAGATGTCAAGCTTATAGGCCTTTCTAAATACTTCTATTTTTAGAACTGATTTGGTATCATTATTATGTTACATAAATTATCAACAAAAAACACAGTTGTTTTTCACATGATTTTCTTATATTATTGAAACTTGTCAAGATATCCACAACTTTATTTCAACAGGTAGATTTTTATTTTGCACATATTAACAGGAGGGCGGAAAAATGTCTTATACTACTGATGATTACAGACAGATATGGAACAAGGTTTTAGAAGTAATAAAAGGAGAAATCGGTGAAATCAGCTTTGATATATGGTTTACAATGGCAAAGTTTATCGGGTTAAAAAACAACCAGTTATATATAAATGTTCCCAACACCTTAACCAAAGAATGGATTGAACTTAAATACTCTGAACTGATTGAAAATAAACTCCGCTCCCTTACCGGACAAAACATAAGCCTGGTGCTTACCACTGACAATATAATAGAAAAGGAAAATCCCAAATGTAATCTTAATCCTAAATACACCTTTGATTCTTTCGTCGTAGGAAACAGTAATCGTTTTGCACATGCAGCCTGTTATGCAGTAGGAGAAAGTCCTGCTAAGGCCTATAATCCTCTTTTTATTTACGGTGGAGTTGGTCTAGGCAAAACTCACTTAATGCAGGCAATAGGACATCATATACTGGCCAAATATCCGGGAACATCTGTTATGTATGTCTCATCAGAACAGTTTACAAATGAACTTATAATGTCTATTAAAGATGACAATACATCAGGATTCAGACAAAAATATCGCAATATAGATGTCCTCCTTATAGATGATATTCAGTTTCTAGCAGGCAAAGAGCGAACCCAGGAGGAATTTTTCCATACATTCAATTCACTTTACGAAGCAAATAAACAACTGGTAATATCAAGCGACCGTCCTCCAAGAAGTATTCCTACTTTAGAAGATCGGCTTCGCTCTCGTTTTGAATGGGGACTTATAACTGATATACAGCCGCCTGATTTAGAAACCCGTATAGCTATTCTGCGCAAAAAAGCGCAGACAGAAAATTTAGATATTCCCTACGATGTTTTAGACTATATCGCCAATTATATAGATTCAAACATACGAGAATTGGAAGGAGCCCTTATAAGACTGGTGGCTTACGCCACTCTCAACAATAAACCTGTAAACATGGATACAGCGGTAGAAGCATTAAAAGATATTCTTCCCGCTCCCAGACCTAAAAAAATAACTATTGAAAATATTCAAAAAGCAGTAGCCGAATACTACGGGATACAGGTAAGCGAACTTTTATCTAAAAAACGCAACAAACAATTGGTCTACCCAAGACAGATAGCTATGTATCTGTGTCGAAAGCTTACCGATGCATCCTATCCTCAGATAGGTGAGCAGTTCGGTGGCCGCGACCATACAACCGTTTTACATGCCAACGAAAAAGTAGAAAAAGACATAATAAACAGCCCGGAACTCAAAAAAACCATAAATGAACTCTGTAAAAAAATTGACCCTAATTACACCGCTTAAAATCAGTTATCAACAAAGTTATCAAAAAGCAAAAAAGCAGAGACAAAGGGACATAAAGCCCATTATCCACATATTAAGTTTGCCTATTACTATTACTGCTACAGTTCTTATAAGAAATAAGTAAAAAAGAGCGGAGGTTAAAAAATGAAGTTCATTATCGAAAAAGGAGAACTGTCTGCACTTACCACCCTCGTTCATCGTGCAGCATCAAATAAAAACACTATCCCTGCTTTATCAGGCCTCCTTATAGAGGCAGATCAAGCAAAAGGACTTACTATGACTGCTACCGACATGGAAATAGGAATAAAAACATCAACCAAAGAAGTTGAAATAATTGAAGAAGGAAGGGTTTTGGTCAATGCCCACTATTTTGCTGACTTTATAAAACTTTTGCCTGATTCAACCATTACTGTTCAGCTAAATCCCGAAACGGCCAAGCTGGACATAACCTACGGACGCTCTACCGGACATATTAATATCTATAACGACCAGGAATACCCTGATCTTCCTCTACAGGAAATTAAAGAAAAATTTTCTCTTCCTCAAAAAATACTTAAAGAAGGACTTAAAAAAACTGCTTTTGCCGCTGCTTCAAATCATTTTCGCCAGGTATTTACCGGAGTACTTTTTGACATACTGCCAGGAGGAGTTTTAAAAATAATTGCGTCTGACACTCACAGGCTGACTTACTATACGTATATGATGCCTGAAAAAGATTTAGAACCGTTCAATTTTGTCATTCCTACCCGAACAGTTAACGAAATATTGAGGGTAGTCGAAGACACTGACGAGCCCTTTCACATATCATTAAGCGGTAACAACGTAGTATTCAGCAAACCCGATTTTATACTTCTTTCAAGACTGATTGAAGGACAATATCCCGACTATGACCAGGTTATTCCTGATAGTTTTAAAACCGAAGTCAAGATAAATGCCTATCAGCTGGCCACTACTCTGGAAAGGGCAAAAACAATGCCTACTGACGACAAGCTTAAAATTCAGTATGTTCAAATGTCCTTCAATCAAAATGAGGTGACCTTCAAGACTTATTCTGAAATCATGGGGGAAATAGTTGAAATTATCGAAAACATAGAAATAGAAGGTGAAACTGATTTTAAAATATCATTCAATACCAATTACCTCCTGGATATTGCCAAGATATATGCTTCAGAAGGAGAAAAAATTAACATAAAATTTTCCGGTCCGTTAAGTCCAGCTTTAGTAACTAATCCTGAAAAAGACAATTATTTTTATGTTATAGTACCTTTAAGAACCGCCAACTAAAAGGGAGCGAGAATCAGAAAATTGAAAATAGAAACCTTTAAAATAAACGATTTCCGCAATATAAAAGAAATATATCTGCCCAAAGGCGAAATATCGAATTTCAATATTTTCATTGGAAACAACGGGCAGGGCAAAACTAATATTTTAGAAGCACTGTATATTCTAAGCATGCAAAATTCTTTTCGCACCAGCAACTACAATCATCTTATAAACTATGACAGAGAAGGATTCAGAATCAGGGCTGAATACAATATAGACTACAGAGAATTCGAAATAGAATTAAAGTATCAAAAAAACAAAAAAAAAGAGGTATATATAAACCGAAAAAAAGCTTCTAAAAAACACCCTTACTGCCCTAAAGTGGTGCTTTTCACCCCTGACGACCTTTATCTGATTAAAGGTTCGCCAGTAAAGAGAAGAAATTTTATTGATTCTATTCTCAAACAGTTATCAAACGAGTACGCATATTTTATAGAAGAATATGGAAAAATTATAAAAAAAAGAAATTTTTTACTAAAAAAAGGACAGAGCGAAAGTAAAGCCTTTTCTATTCTCAATCAGATACTTGTAGAAAACGGAACTCAGATTATTCTCCACCGCATCAATTTTATAAATATTTTAGAAAAAACTGCTGCTGAAATTTTTCAAGAAATAAACCAGGATGAATCCAAAATAAAAATAAAATATGCGCTTTCTTTTCCGATTGAAAATGATAAGATAAATACTGCTGTTCTTAAGGAAAAATTTGATATTGAACTTAAAAAAATAAAAGAGAAGGAAATAATAAGAAAAACAACCTTAATAGGACCTCATCTTGACGATATTAATTTTTACTATGATAATAAACTGGCTCGTTCTTTTGCCTCTCAAGGACAGCAGAGAAATATGGTCATCGCTTTAAAACTGGCGGAAATACACGCTTTCTATAAAGTAAAAGGTTTTTTTCCTGTTTTCTTGCTCGATGAAGTTTTGTCAGAACTCGATCAGGAAAGAAAAATCCTTTTATTAAGATATTTAGAAAAATCAGATTTTCAAACTTTCCTGACTTCGGTAAAGGCTGAGGAAAATATTTTCGAAAAAGCTAATTTATTTTATATAGAAAATGGGAGCATCACGCGAAAGGGGCAGTCATAATGTATGTACATCTTGGGAATAACTACATAATATCTACCCGGGATATTATAGCCATAATAAATATTGAGCCTCCTGTTTCTGAAGAATTGGACGATGTCATAGAAACAGCGTGTATTGACAAGAAGCTGATAAATATCGCAGAAGGTAAAAAAAGCAAATCCCTGGTTATATGTAATGACAATGTTTATATTTCACCTATATCTTCTACCACCCTTTATAAACGAATAGCCAACTACAATAAGGAGGTTTAAAATTTGGCCAAAAATGACAATACCTATACTGCTTCCGATATTCAGGTTTTAGAAGGTTTAGAAGCGGTAAGAAAAAGGCCAGGTATGTATATAGGGTCTACCGGTCCCAAAGGATTACATCACCTGGTCTTTGAAATTGTAGACAACAGCATAGACGAGTCGGTAGACGGACACTGCGATTATATCAAAGTTGTTATTCATAAAGACAACAGTGTAACAGTAATGGATAATGGACGGGGAATACCGGTAGATATTCACCCGATGATGGGTATTTCTGCTCTGGAAGTAATTATGACTACCCTTCATTCCGGAGGTAAGTTTAGTGGCAATAATTACAGCACATCCGGTGGACTGCATGGAGTAGGTCTTTCAGTAGTCAATGCCCTTTCCCGCCGCATGAAGGTGAAAGTAAAAAGAAATGGCAAGGTTTATGAGCAGGACTACGAAAAAGGAAAACCTTTAAATGAGGTCCATGAAACAGGGAAAGCTGAAGATACAGGCACTATTATCACCTTCTGGCCTGATGAAACTATTTTTGAAGAAACTGTTTTTGACAAAGATATAATCATGCAGCGTCTGAGGGAGCTGGCATTTTTAAATCGCGGAGTCAAAATAGAATTTATTGATGAAAGGGAAGGATTTGTAAAGGAATTTAACTATACGAACGGACTAAAGGACTTTGTCTGCCATCTTAATAGAAATAAAGAGGTTCTGCAGCCGGATCCTTTATATTTTGAAGATAAAAGGGAAGAGGTATACGTAAAAGTTGCTGTTCAGTATAATACCGGATATAGCGATAATATATATTCTTTTGCCAATAATATACGAACCGAGGAAGGCGGAACCCATGAGCTGGGTTTTAAAAATGGGCTTACCCGGGTTATAAACGACTATGCCCGAAAAAACGGAATATTAAAAGAAAATGAGGCCAACCTTGCTGGAGAAGATATAAGGGAAGGGATAGTTGCTGTAATCTTGGTTCTTGTAAAGGAACCGCAGTTTGAAGGGCAGACCAAGACTAAGCTGGGAAATACCAATGTCCGGACTATTGTTGAAAATACGGTATATGAAAATATTGAAGACTACCTTAATCAGAACCCGTCTATTGCCAAAAGGATTATAGAAAAAGCAGTTTCTGCCCGCAGAGCCAGGGAAGCTGCAAAAAAAGCCCGCGAACTTACACGGCGCAAGAGTGCTCTGGAAGCTACTTCACTTCCGGGCAAACTGGCTGACTGCAGCAACAAAAATCCGGCTGAAAGCGAACTTTTTATTGTAGAGGGAGATTCTGCAGGAGGTTCTGCTAAACAGGGGAGAGATCGCGACTGTCAGGCTATACTTCCCTTGAGAGGTAAGATTCTTAATGTTCAGAAATCCCGGTTGGATAAGGTTTTATCAAATGAAGAAATAAAATCCCTTATTACTGCGATTGGAACGGGAATAGCAGATGATTTTGACATTAAAAAAGCACGGTATCATAAGATTTTTATTATGACTGATGCTGATGTTGACGGTTCCCATATAAGGGTGCTTCTTCTTACTTTCTTCTACCGATACATGCGTGAACTTATAAAAGAAGGATATATATATATAGCCCAGCCTCCGCTTTATGGAGTCAAGAGGGGAAATGAAATTCATTATTTTCATTCTGATGAAGAAATGCAGGAGTTTTTGAAAAATACTGATAAAAAGTGGTCTATTCAAAGATATAAAGGGTTGGGAGAAATGGATCCCGAGCAGTTATGGGAAACTACCATGAATCCGGAAAAGAGAATTGTCCTTAAGGTTACCATTGAAGATGCTGTTGAAGCAGATAGGATATTTTCAGATTTAATGGGTGAAAATGTTGAACCGAGGCGTGAGTTTATACAGGCTAATGCCAGATATGTGACTAACCTTGATATTTAAAAGGTGGTGAATTTGTTTGCCGCAGGAAAATTTGTTTGAAAAAGTTATAACAGTTGATATAGAAAAAGAGGTAAAAAAATCTTTTCTGGAATATTCCATGAGTGTTATAGTATCCCGAGCTATTCCGGATTTCAGGGATGGTTTAAAACCGGTGCATCGTCGTATTCTTTATGCCCTTTACGACCAGGGTATGACCCATGACAAGCCTCATAAAAAATCGGCCAACATAGTTGGTGAAGTTATGGGGAAATACCATCCGCACGGTGATGCTGCAATATATGAAACTATGGTTAAGATGGCGCAGGATTTTGTTATGCGCTATCCTCTTATAGACGGCCACGGTAACTTTGGTTCTATTGACGGTGATTCGGCGGCAGCCATGCGCTATACGGAAAGCCGGATGTCAAAAATCGCCTTAGAGATGCTTAAAGATATTGAAAAAGATACAGTGGACTGGAGGCCTAATTATGACGAATCCCGTCTGGAGCCTCAAGTGCTGCCGGCCAGAATTCCTAACCTTCTTATAAACGGTTCTTCAGGTATAGCGGTGGGAATGGCTACCAACATACCTCCACATAACCTATCTGAAGTAGTGGAAGGAATAAAGCTGGTTATTGATAATCCTGATGTTTCTGTTGATGAGATAATGAAAAAAATAAAAGGACCTGATTTCCCAACTGCTGGTATCATTATGGGAGATAAAGGAATAGAGGAGGCTTACCGCACCGGCAGGGGAAGTATAAAAATAAGGGCCCGTTATACGATAGAAGAAAGAAGGGGCGGCAAAAATGCTATTGTTGTAACTGAGATTCCTTATCAGGTTAATAAAGCAAGACTGGTAGAAAGAATAGCTGAACTGGTAAGAGATAAAAAGATTGATGGGATTGTAGATTTAAGAGATGAATCTAATCGCCAAGGTATTCGGATAGTCATTGAGGTTAAAAAAGATGCCAATGTAAATGTAATAATAAACAAGCTTTTTAAACATACCCAGATGGAAGAAAGCTTCGGCATCATTATGTTAGGTCTTAAAAATGGACAGCCTCAGATACTCAACCTTAAAGGGATAATTGAACATTATATTGAACACCGCCGGGAAGTAATCGAAAGAAGAACCAGGTATGATTTGAATAAGGCATTGGAGCGCCTGCATATAGTTGAAGGTCTGCTTAAGGCTTTAGATTATCTTGACGAAATTATTGAAATAATAAGAGGCAGCAGAGATAGAGAAGATGCCCGAATTAAACTTACTTCAAGGTTCGGTTTTACTGAAGTGCAGGCTAATGCCATCCTCGATATGCGTTTGGTGCAGCTTACCAACTTAGAGAGAAGTAAGCTGGAGGAGGAATATAATGGACTTAAAGAAAAGATCTCTGATTATGAAGATATCTTGGCGCGTCCGGAGAGGGTAGCAGCTATAATCAAAGAAGATTTAGATGATATAAAGGAAAAATACGGAGATGAGCGAAGAACAGAAATATGCTATGAAACCAGTAATTATAACATTGAAGACCTTATTGAAGACAGTGAAGTTGTAATAACTTTAAGCAGCCGTGGGTATATAAAAAGACAGCCATTAGATGCTTATAAAGCGCAAAAAAGAGGCGGAAAAGGAGTAACTGCTGCAAATACACGCACTGAGGACTTTTCCAGCCATGTTATAGTTACCAGTGTGCTTAATGATATTTTGTTTTTTACCAATAAAGGTCGGGTTTTTTCCTGCAAAGCTTATCAGCTTCAGGAATCTTCCAGACAGGCTAAAGGTATGCCGCTTATAAACTATATCGACATAAAAAGTGAAGAAAGGGTAACTACGATTGTAGCAGTTAAGGACTTTAACAGTGTTAACAGCCTGCTGATGGTGACTAAAAAAGGAATAATCAAAAAGCTTTCTCTTTCTGCACTTACTAATATAAGGAAAAACGGTCTTATTGCTATAAGTCTTCACGATGATGATGAACTTGTAGGAGTAGTCAGGGTAAAAGAAGAAGAAAAGGTTATGATAGCAACTGCCCGGGGTTTTTCTATAGTCTTTGGAGAAGAACAGGTAAGGCAGATGGGAAGGACAGCAGCAGGAGTAAAAGCAATTAATCTTTCTAAAGATGATTATGTAGTAGGAATAGATAAATATCGAGAAAATGGTTATGCCCTCTTTGTTACGGAAAAAGGATATGGCAAACGAACCGAATTAAGCGAATTCAGGATCCAAAACCGGGGAGGAAAAGGGATTAAGTCTATTGATATTTCAGAAAGAAACGGAAATTTAGTTGCATTTAAAATAGTATCAGAGGGAGAAGAAATGGTAATCTTAACAGAAGAAGGACACATAATTCGGTTGGAAACTGAAGACATATCAGTTCAGAAACGCTATTCAAGAGGGGTTTTGCTGATGAGACTTGAAAGCGGAGATAAAGTAACCAGCCTGGCTCGATTCAAAGTTGAGAAAGAATAAAATAATATTTTTTTATGACCTCCATTTTAAATAATACTTTAGCTATAATTATATTTTGATATAAAATTATAGAATAAGATTTTAATGGAAGAATTGCATGGGAGGATAAATCATGAAAGAAAAAGGAACCTTTACGGTGAAAGCAGGATTAGCCCAGATGCTTAAGGGTGGAGTTATCATGGATGTAACTACTCCGGAACAGGCCAAGATTGCAGAAGAAGCCGGAG
>NZ_JACDOH010000010.1 GCF_017656155.1 Thermosyntropha sp.
CGCCTATGTTAGTCTTTATGGCTTCAATTGGGTTGTATTCTGCTGCCGGTACCTGCTTTAAGGCTGCAGCATGGACTACATAATCTACTCCATCCATTGCCCGGTAAAGCCGGTCTTTGTCCCTGACATCACCTATGAAAAACCTCAGTTTAGGATGATGTTTAAACTCCTGTGCCATTTCAAACTGCTTCAGCTCATCCCGGCTGAATACTATGAGTTTTTTTATATCAGGATATTTATTTAAAACTATTTCGCAGAATTTTCTGCCAAATGAACCGGTCCCGCCGGTTATGAGAATTGTTTTATTGTTGAGCATTTAATCACCTTCTCCACTTTTATACCATAAAAAAACAGATATTCTCTCCAAAACTCTATTTTAATGTTTATTAGATTTTTTAATATTAAACCTCACTTATGGAAATTTTCCGACGCAAAATACAAGTAACCTTAATGTTTAACTCATTTCTGAAATATACAAAGTTACTAATCAAAAATCTTATCAAAAGCCCCTTTCAACAAAATTTAAAAATTTATAGACCTCATTCCTCTCAAAAAAACCTTCAATCAAATCACCTTTTATAGTTATGCTATCATACATTTTCCAAAACTTCGCATTAATTGTTTTTAATTCTTCTTCTCTTAAAGTATTTAGCCCATTTTGGATTAAATAAGTTATTTCATCATAAGAATTCACTTTATAACAATTAGGATGAAAATCATAAAAAACTTCCCCCATAACAATAACTGGCTTACCAATTAAAGCAGCTTCCAACCCTAAAGTGCTAGTTAAAGTTATAATTCCAACAGAATTATCAATTAATTCTTTATTATTTAAAAAAGGATCTAAAAAAATTACATTTGGGATTCTCTTTATTTCTTTATAAAAATATGAATCTCTTGTACCAACAGCAGATGGATGTTCCTTTACTGCTAAAATATAAGGAATTGGCAAAGAAAAAGCTATATATTTAATAGTAGATATCAAATC
Source organism: Thermosyntropha sp. (assembly GCF_017656155.1). Classification (GTDB taxonomy): domain Bacteria; phylum Bacillota; class Syntrophomonadia; order Syntrophomonadales; family Syntrophomonadaceae; genus Thermosyntropha. Next base: position 989 of record NZ_JACDOH010000010.1, read on the forward strand.
TGAAAAAAACATTGCTTGTCCTGAAGTAGAAGCCTCTGGTTGCAAATGTAAGGGAAATAAAAAATATTTTTTGTCTTTTAAAACACTAGGTGAATCCAAATATTTTTTGTAATTATTTTTTTTTAGTTTTCTAACTGTATTTTTTTTAACAGAATGCACAAAATTAATATTGACCCTAGTTTCATAATCTAAAACATATTTGTTTTTTGATATAATTCTTCCCAAAAATAAATAATCTCTGACTTTTTTTAATTTTGGCAGATAATAAAATAGCAAATTTGTATTGTGTATATTATTAACAGGGGCTTTTAAGTAACCTGGCTTAAATTCGTGGTTAATAAATTTATCATTAATTTTTAAATAATATTCTTTTTCTTGATCCGTTAACATCAAATTTTTCAAATTATATGAGCTTAACTTGGAATTTTTATATTTCTTGTCCATAATATCAATTCTATTAGGTATTCTAGACTGTATTAATCCAAAATACTTTATATTATTAGTATTAGCCAAATAATAAGCAATTTCTGTTAACAAATTTGCTGGCATTTCGTTAATTATTACATCGGGATCTTCATTCTGAATTATGTAGAATAAATCTGTAAAAGTCTTTTTTATGCTTTCAAGCGAATAATTCAAATCATTGAAAATTTTTAAATCTTTTTTTCGATCCCAACTTTCATAAAGCATTTTCCAAGTCAAATCGTGTAATAAACTATTATCATATGCATCACATCTAATTTTATTTCTTTCATAAACTTTAGCACATGATGAATAATATCTTAAATATTTTTTCTTAGCAAACTCAGAATTTATATATATTATAATATTATGTCCTAATAATTCTAATTCTTTTGATAAAAATCCCAAATATTCACTTATGTATGGTGCCCCATTTAATAAGAACAAAAAATTCAATTTTTTCACCTCTTTGGGAGTCTGTCAAGTTTTTTGCGTAACTCAACAGTAGTAACTTTTTGTAGAACTTTTTAGTCCATTCTTTTTTTGTCTACAGATAAAAAATCCCATTTTGAATATTTCTCAGACATCTGAACATGAGTATAACTTTACCGCGGTTTAATATTCCCACATTGTTCATCTATTCATATGTCTTAATGAATTCATTACCGGAATTTTTATAGCATTCTTTCCCGATCTATAGATTTTCTCTCGTTCGTTCTTTAAATGCTTGAGCATTGTTTTCCTACCGCTGCTCCAGTATGCTCTAATCTCAGTATAACCGTCAAGTATTTCTAAACAAAAAATACTAAATGATTTTAAGCGCCTGATTATTACCAAAAATGGTTTGGCGATGTTTAATTCTGAAGCTATCAGCATTTAAATAAATCACCTCCCTTTTATGTATTATGCGGTCATAGCAATTATAATAGCTGGATCCCCTAGCAGTTCCACCAGCCTTCTGTCCCTTTGTTAGACATGATGATAAGTGAGTTTTGACCGTAGAAGCGATTGATTAATCGAAAAAACATATTAGCTTCCGCATGTTCCATAGCCATAAACATTAAGTCATCAAGTATCACCAGGTCAGAAGCAAAAAGCTTTTTCATTCTTGCTCTTCTACTATTTCTGCTTATCTCCCAAATCTTAAAAAGGTTGATTAAGGTATCCATCTGAATAAAACTTACTTCATCTGCTGTTTTAACTCACTGTTTATTATCAACATCCCATACCCCCATTCAGGATTTACTGATAGACTTTGATGTCTCTTAATTCAGGCTTGGCTTTGATTTTGCTTAAATTTATCTTATCTAAAGGTATAACTAAAATTAGATGAGCCTAGTCATAAACTATTTCTTTAAGCATACTTCCAAAGTAAACAAAAGCTTATTCATGTCTTTTTATAATATCGAGAGTGATAAAAGGCATATCCAACCAGGCTACATATTTATAGCGGGAATATAATAAAAGAAGGTTATGTAGTAAAGCTTCACCTGCCCAAAATCTACCTATATCTGATAACCTGAGGGAAGATCTTCTACAACTCCATACCGTCTTTTGTTTGTTTTTTTTTGGTATATTATGCTCCTTTTTTATTTTGGATACATAATTCTTCACTGTACTTTCGCAAACATTTAAGTCAGGATATCTTTCTATTAACCAGTCTATTATCTGAGATGAGGAGAGATCCAGATATTCTTTGAGCTAGGATAAGATTTCTTTACAGAAATAGTCAAGTTTTTTCTCTCTCTTCCCCCATTGAGTTATAATTTTCTCTAATTTGTCTGGCTCAGAATTTCTGTATTTATAAACTGTATTTCTTGAAATATCCAGATGTCTATCTATCTGCGATAGGTTTAAGCCTAATTCAGTAAGTCTTTTTATTTTTAGATACATATGCCACCTTTCTGCTATTTCATTTCTTCTTCTCCCTTATGATTTGTTTTTCAGTTTAATCATAAGGGGAAGAAATATTGTGGTAAATATTGTTCATTTTTATTTAGCAGTTTTTGTTATTTTTATTTTAGCAGTTATATCTCACACAGGTTTTTCTAATTTATCAAAAAATATAAACAAATTTAATAAAAAGAGAGTTTTGCATAATTGATTTTTTTGAGCAAATCAATTCAATATATAGTGGCTTATTGATGATTAAATCACTATATATAATATTGTAACGGCGCTAATTATTGTAGAAATTGAATTATGCAAAATCCTCAAAATATTCATATATCTTTTTTTTCTATTTTATCAATCACATTGGAAACTCCTATACCCATAATCAGCCAAAACCACATTGCTACAGCCATATTATCACTAAATAAACTTATTTCGAAGTTCTGATATACAATAAAAGCGATGAAAAAGCATGCAGTTAATTTTACATAATGGTTAAATCGACCCATCCAAAAAAAATTCCAAAAAACAAAAAATAGAAGCAAAAGAATAAACAATCCTATTAATCCAATCCTTAATGCCGTAGCAAAAAATAAATTATGTTCTGAAATATTAATTCCTATTAACTCTGTCATGCTAATCCCTAACCCATAACCAAAAAAGGGACTTTCTATTATTTTATCCATTATCTGTTTCCACAATAATTCTCGACCTGTAAACAAAGGTTTACCAGTAAATTGAAATATATAATCATTGTATATACTAATCAAAAAATTTTGATTCCAAGAATATAAATATATGAAAAGGAAATTAAAGACAATTACCAAAAAAAAAACATAAATAATATAATTTTTTATTACAAATTAAAATATTCCATAATTTATATAATACTAAAAAAACTATTATTGCTAGTAAACTGGCACGCGATTGCGAAGATAAACAAAGCAAAATATCAAAAACCAACAAAAAAAAGAAAAGTGATTTTAACCATAAACCATTATTTCTTTTATAAACAGCAAATATAAAGAAAATTAAAATTAAACTTATTGATCCTAAACTATTATAGTTTAATGTAAATGACTTAAAAGGATAAGGGGTTCCACATATATACCAATAAACAAAATTAATAATAATAAATATCCCACTATAATATGCCAAAACTTTTATTTTCTGATCATCCCATCTTACTATCAATGCAAAGTTGAAGAAAGTAAAAACAAGTAAAAATTGTAAAAATCTTGATATTGCATATAAATTAATATCACCATTAACTAACCCTACAAAAAAAACAAATGTTATTCCTAAAAAAGCAGCTTCGATTAAAATTAATTTTTTCAAAATAGTCCTAGTAGTAATTAAAAACCAAAAAAATATAAAAGCACTCATAACTCCAAGTAATACTATACAACTTATGCCCAAATATTTTATATTCCTAATGTTAGATAATGTAAAAAAACACATAATCAAGAAAAATCCTAGAAACATAATATTAATATTTTTTACATTTATCCTCCAACTTTTATTACTACAAATAAAATCCTTTTTAATATTCACAATAACATCACCTAGGCAAATATTTTCTTGTCTATCCTTTAATTAATGGTGACCTTCATTTCACTCTTATATGTCTAATTTATTAAGTTATATAACTCAAAATATTGTTCAACATATTTATCCACCATATTCTTTATATCATAATTTTCACTTCTTCTTTGCATTTGTTTAGCTTTTTGAAAATACATTTCTTCATTATTTAGTAAATTAATTATCTTATTTGCCAGATCAAATTCATTACCTACTTCAAAAAGCAAATCTTGATCTCCAATAACATCTCTTAATCCTGGTACATTTGACCCAATTACCGGTTTTCCTGCTGCCATCCCTTCCAATGCTGCTAAACCGAACCCTTCCCAATTTGATGATAAAATAACAATATCTACAGTTTTAAGTATTCTTTCAACATCATTCCGAAAACCTAAAAAATGTATTCTTTTTTCAAGCCCCATTTTAGAGACCAACATTTTTTTTTCTTCTTGCAATGGTCCTTCACCCAATAATAATAAATGTACACTGTTTGGAAGTTTTTCCATGGCTTTTATTAGAGTTTGCTGATCCTTCTGTTCTGTAAAACTCCCCACCATACAAAGCAGCTTTGTCTTTTCAGAAAACTCCTGCTTTATTTCTCTCTTTTGATAGGGAATAGCATTAATAAATCTATCAAGGTTAATTCCATTTTCTATTACTTTATATTTTGTTCTTTCTTCTTGTGGGGGATTTATCCAATTTATAAGATTATCTTGAGTGCTATTTGAAATTGATATAATGCAATCGTATTGTGAATAAACATATCTATCAATTAACAAAAAATAAACCTTTCTGCGCCTCCTATTGCTTGTACTATGTTCTGTAGTTATAAATTTAATTTTCTTTGATTTTATAAGCATTTTAGATATCGCAACCCAATACTGCGTAGGAAATAAATGAGCATGAACTATATCATATTTATTTTTTTCTATTTTCTCTTTTATTTTAAATATATTCAAAGGATTATATATACTTCCCAAATTCAAAGCTTCAACTCTTACTCCTTTTGATTTCAAATTTTCTAAAAAAACACTATTATAAGATGTCAATAATAGAACTTCTGCTTCTATTTTGGGATAAGTATTAATTAAAGGCACGCTTTCTTCTATAAGTTTTTCAGCTCCACCCGAACCTAGATTATTGATAACATGAAGAATTTTCATTTTTAGAACTCACTTCCTGATTTTTTACTTAAAACAAACTCATCTAAATCTTGTTTTTGTCTAAGTTACTGTAAAAAGAATAAAAAATTAATCCCATAATAACATACATCAGCCGAGTTAAACTCAAAACAAAAAACTCTTTTCTTGATTATTCCTCAACAATCTGTTCCTTTTTTAAGTGCATCATAAGCATGTCATATAAACTCCCACCATCTCTTTTTTAATTATGTTTAAAGAATAGCTCTTAATTTTCTCAAGATTATTCGCTCTAAATTTCTCTTTTATTTCCTCTGACCAATAAATCTTTTCCACTGCTTCCGCTATACCTCTTACATCATCAACACCTACCACAAACCCATTTTCTCCATCCTCAACCAAATCTCTGCTCCCCCGGCAATCAGTAACTACAAGGGGAAGTCCGGTTGCCATGGCTTCCATGATATTAACCGGCAAGCCTTCGCGCTTAGAGGCGGATAACGCTGCATCAGCAATCGCCATAAGGTCGGGAACATCGTTTCTATAACCTAAAAAATGAACATGCTCTTCTACGCCCAGTTTTTTAGCCATTCTCTTGTATTTATTTTCTAATTTCCCCGTTCCTACCAGTAGAAGTTTTACTTCCGGTATTCTATATTTTAAAACTTTAACTGCTTTTATTAATAAGTCCTGATGTTTATTAGCATTTAATTCTCCAACACATATAAGAATAAAATCATTTTCTTTATAGCCATATTTCTGCCGTAAATTATTCTTCTCTCCTTCCTCTACCGGTTTAAAACGGGTAAGGTCTATTCCTACCCCATCGACTTTTTTTATTGTTCCTGCCTTAAAATTTCCTTTAATTGCCCTTTGATAATCCTCTTCATTTATGGTAATGAGACATTCGGTATACCTGGCAAGCCATTTTTCAAGCGGATAATACAGCAGCCAATTCCTCAAGGGCGCCCCTTTGAAAAAGTGAAAGCCATGTGCGGTATACAAAACTTTGGTTCCTTTTTTTCTGGCATTTCTTGCTGCAAGCCTGGTTAAAACCCCACCTACCGGAGTATGACAGTGAATCAATGTATAATCGTTCTCTTCAATAATTTTTTTAAGCTGTCTGTAGGCTTTTATATTGGGAAGTTTGAAAGGAGATCTTTCAAAAAGTATTTCATGTTTGACATCAGCAAAAGGGATTTCCCCCCCCCCTCTGCTGGCTACATGGACTTCAAACCCCTGCTCTTTAAACCACTTTATATAGGGAAGATGAAAATGCAGTATGTGACTGTCAACCGTAGCTGTAAACAATACTCTTTTATTCATATATTGACCCCATTTCTAATACTTCGAAACATCCTATTTCTCTTTCATAGCAGCAATTTCAGCATAACTACATATATCAAGGTCTTTTAGGATATCTTTCTTTAAGTTCTCCCCATTTTCATCTCCCTTAACACCTGCTGCGCTTTCTTTCATAAAGATGATTTTAAGGGTATTGAATATAATTTTTATATCAAGAAGCAAAGAATAATTTTTTATGTATAATAAATCAAACTTAGCTTTGTTTGCAGGATCGGTAGAATACCTTCCCAAAACCTGAGCTAAACCAGTTATCCCTGCCTTAACAAAAGTTCTATATTTAAATTCTTCAATCTCATCATTAAATTTTTCAACAAAACATGGTCGTTCCGGTCTCGGACCTACAACACTCATATCTCCTTTTAAAACATTTATAAATTGTGGTAATTCATCTAGCCGTGTAGCCCTGAGGAATCTACCTACTGGAGTTATGCGCGGATCGTTTTCTGTTGCTAATACGGGCCCAGTATATTTTTCTGCATCTACTATCATAGTTCTAAATTTATACAATTCAAACACCTTATTATTTTCAGTTACTCTTTCCTGTTTATAAAATACAGAACCACCATCATATAATTTAATAATCAGTGAAATAAGCAACATCAAAGGCAAAGTAACTACCAATGCAATTAGAGAAATAAGTATATCCATCAACCTTTTTACAATTTTCTGCTCAAAAGACAATCCCAGTTGTTCAAACTTTAAAAGCAGTATATCATTAACTTGAGTGATCTCTGCATTTGCCAGGGAAATTTCAAAAATACCCGGTATAACATATGTAACCTTATTATTCAATAAGCAATATTCGAGCAATTCCATTTTTTCTTCCTTTGGTATTTTACTATCAATATAAACTTCCTCTACATCATCAATTAATTTGTTTATATCGTTATTTGGCGAACTATAAATACATTTAATATAGTTATTTTTAATCTTTTTTCTTAAAAAATTTTCATTTATTAAGTTGGTTTTTTGGTCATCTGAAACAATTAATAATATATGTTTTTCTTTTTTGTTTTTTTCTACTATGTAAATTATCAACATTTTAAGAAATAATATCAAAGCAAATTGAATAATAAAACCTAATATAAAAACACTTCGCGGGAAAGCAAATCCTCTGGCGAAAAATACTATAGCTACTGTAAAAATATCTATTAAAAACAAAGCAATAATAACTGTCAAAGCATTTTCATATAGAGACTCCTTACTTATTGAAACAATGTCGTATATGTAAAATACAACCAGAGAAGATAATATGATATAAGATATACAATCATAAAATGGCTGTATGTTTTCTAATGCCGGATTCATATCAAACCGTACCAAAAAAGCTAAATAAAATCCTAAAATTACAAAAAAAACATAAGCCGTGAACTGAAATAAGTTTAAAAAACCTCCGTCGCGTTTGGGTTTTGAAGAAACCATCTTTTCCCCTTCCTCCTACCAACTGTAAATGAACAACAGACATTAAAAACTGTTTATTCTTCTCCAACTTTTTCTTCCTGCTTTAAGATTTAGTTTAATGGGGTAAAGTTAACGAGGTTGACATACTCTTGATAATAACTATCCCCTGAATCTTTAAGCCTTTTCGCTATCTTCTCCGCTTCTTTCACCTTCCCGGTTTTATACAAAGCCGCCGCATAATATGCCGCATTTTCTAAAATTGCGGGGTCGGTATTCTGGTTTAAAACCGGATAAAGCCGGACATAATCGATAAGGAATTCTGATCCTTTTCCGATGCTTCCCGTTCCGATATAGAGCCTGCGGGTTTCAAAGCCGTCCGGGATTTTGAGGCTCTGCCGGGCTGTTTTCCATTCCGCATCAGTTTCTGCCTCATGATTATAAAAAGCAAAGCTTACATTCTGAGAAGAACCGTCAGAACCGGTTATCCATCCCCATATGCCTATAGTCGCTCTGCTGTCAGCGTTCGGATTCAATTTATATTTTAACACTTTGTAGCGGACATCCAATATATATTCGGTTCCCGGATAAACCGGAACTTTGCCGGCCAGATTCAGGACAAGGGGCCAGCCGGTCAAATCTTTCTCAGCCCGAATTTTTAAGGCATATCCGTCTTCTGCTCCGGAATCTTTTATTGAAGTTAGCTTCCAGTTTTCATCTTCCTTAAAGGTATTTTTAAAATCAGGATCGGAAAACTCCGCAAGGAGCAGGTTTTCAAACGACGCTGCCAGAAGATTTTTGGCATCTTCATATTTTCCCGACATAAAATAAGCTTTGGCCACATAATTTAAGCTCCGGCTGTTCAAATTGAAAACAGGCCCGTCCCATCTGCGTCCGGGGTTAATACCTGCTTTTTTACTCAGATAGAGATTATAAACCTCTTCCATTTTCCGCGCTGTTTTCTTCACATCTGCTTGCGATTTGTTCTTTTCATAATAATTCATGGCTGCTGCCAGCACCTTAAGGTTAGATTCATAAACATTTATATCTAAAGGGTTGGAATGTAAAATTCCCTCGGCCTGTGCAAGCATAAGCTCCAGATTTCCGGTCATGGAAGCTGTATTAAGCAGTGATGATCTTACCTTTGGGTCATATTTTTTAAGTTTAGCTGCTTCGTCTATAGTTCGCTTAGTTTGTTCAAGGGCAAAGGAAGCCACATTTTCCTGCCCTTTCATTTCTCGCAATGTGTTGTAGCGCAAAGCATAAATATAGGCCAGGTCTGCCTTATATTCCCCGCTCAAATCGTTTAAGGCGGCAGCTTTTTCGTAATATTGCAAGGCCTTCCGGTAGTAATCGTTCCGTTCGGTCGGTTCTTTGGCTTCGCTCATCAGCTTGAGGTTTTCCGCTCCTCTTACCGCATAAACATGGGCTGCACGGTAACTAAGCCCGCAGGTTAAGAAAAGAAGCACAATAACCGCTGCAGCAGCAAGGTTTATAAAAAACCTAGGTTCTGTTTTAAGCTGCCATATGTCCTGCTTTTGGGCTTCTGCATTTATAAGGGCAAAAAGAGTCCAGAGCATAATGGCAACAGCCCCCAGGGAAAGGGTGAAATCTATAAAAGCATGCATGCCGATTGCCGTGGCAGTCGAAAATACTCCCCACATCATGACTGAATGCCTGTTTTTTTTGTATCCGGGCAATTTTAAAAGCCGGTAAACTGCAGTGATGAGCAAAAACCACATGGATAAAAAGCTTATCAGCCCCAAAGTGCCGGCTTCCACCCACACCTGCACAAAATGGTTGTGCGCTTCGGTAGTCCAGATAAGGTAATCCTGATACTGGTGGTAAAGCGCATTCCAGCCTCCGGCTCCCACCCCATTTACAGGATAATCTTTGACTATCTCAAGCCCCCAGCGCCAGAAGTCCGCGCGGCTGATGTAGCTGTTGTTTTCAAAATCGGTCAATTGTTTTATTTCCTGCACTATACGCTGATTTAAATAAGCTGTGCCAGATTCGGTTTGACCTAAAGCAAAAAATCCTCCCCCCATGCCGAAAAGCAATATTATAAGCAGGATGGCAGAAGCTGTTTTAGCCCCTTTCTTCTCTTTAAGGAAAGCTGTTCCTTCCAGGACAAAGTAGCCGGCAGCAGTTATGATTATCCCAGGGAAAAGATAACTCAGATTTGCACCTTCTGCGGTAATAGAACCGGCAAAGCCGTTATAGGCAAAGGCTGCTGCCGCAAAAACAAGGAGGAATATGTATATAAGCTTGAGTTTCTCGTATACCCCTGAAATCCCTATAAGGAGCATAAGGGCCCCTATAATGAATATAAGCCAGGCTCCTTTGGAGAGGGTGCCTAAAACGGCAAATATAAGGATAAATGCTGATAAAAGGTATATAACCTTTTGCAAACGGCCTTCAGCGGTTAAAAAAAGGGTAAGGCTTATTATGCTTACCGCTGCCAGGTAAGCAGCCGTGCTGTTGCTGTACTGTAAAGTGGAGTAGAGAATCCCATTTATAGCCGCACCCGGATAGTGAGAGTAACCGGCTACTGCCAGTATTCCTATCACCGCAACCCCTACACCGGCTGCCAGCATCACCTGAAGCACTGTCTCATATCTTTTGCAGTCTTTCACCAGTTGGCTCACAAGCCAGAAGATTACAAAATAATTAAGTGCTCTCAGAAAACCATAAAAAGCCTCTCCCGGATGAACTGCCCCGATAACGGCAATGAGATAAGCTCCGGCATAAGCCAGGACTGCCCAGTCCAGGGGAGTTTTCATAAAGGAATAATCCCTGCGCATTATTTTATCTATCCATACCAGAATAAAAACTGCCGCAGTGAAGACATGATAAAGGAACACGTCCTCTTTAAAGAAAAGCCCGCGGACAAAGGGAGGGTAAAATATCAAAATGCACAGGGCAACGAAGCATATCAAAGGAAGATATCGCTGATAGATGCTGGTTTTTTCTTCAGTTTTTTTTGTTTTTTTGGCAGAGGTTTTCTTTGCCATAAGGTTTCTCCTTCTCCCTGTTCTTTTTGGCTGCCGGAGGGATTTTATTTCCCGCAGAACGATTACGCGTTCTCACCATCTTCCCGCAGGTATTCAGCTAAAAATACGCCGAAAATTGACACCATAAGCCCCAATACTCCGGCAATTGCAAGATTGAGCATTTTTTTCGGCTTAACCGGCTCTTCCGGCACTACGGCCGGGGATAAGACAAGCACCCGTTCCTGGTCTTTTACAAATGCTTCCTTTATTTTTAATTCCATTTTCTTAGCTTCCAGAAGATCCACAGCATCTTTTTTGCGCTCCATTTCAGCCAGGAGCTTTTGCTCATCAAGTTCATAAGTTATTTCTTCTGCCCGGGTTCCTGAAGAGCTGTTGTTAATCTTATAATCTTTTAATTGCTTAACTGCCTGATCCAGTTCCTGCCTGGCAGCCTCAAGTTGTTTATCAAGCACATTAAAACTCTGCTTCATCCCCTCAGCCTCTTTTCCTTTCACATAAAGGCTTAATTCTTCCGCTATTGTATTGGCAATAAGGGCTGCCTGCTTCGGATCATTATCCTGCACCTTTATGACGACAAAACCGCTGTCTTTATCCTTTTCTGCAGTAATCTTTTCGGACAGCTGATGATATGTCCAATCAAGGTTAAGCCTGTCAATAACTTTATTTAAAATATAGCTGCTGCAGGCTATTTCAGGGTATTGTGAAACACTTATCTGGGGAATATATAGTTCAACTGCCCTGTCTTGAATTTTTCTTATGTCATCTTCAACATTCTCTTCTTCCCGCAGTATGTATTTTTCATTTTCATATACCGCCATCTGGCGATATCCAGGTGAAGTTAGAACCACTTTCGCCTCATAAACCGGCTTCATTATAAACCAGCTGATTATTCCACTTAAAAGCATGGCTCCTATGGTTACACCCACGATGGTTTTGCGCCATTTTTTTAGCACATTAAATATCTCTTTTAAATCTATCTCCTCGTAGTCATATTCATTATTCTGATAATTTTCGTTTCTATCCACCCTACACCATCCTTTTCCTCACTTTTACATCTGTTTTAGAGTAACACTATGTTTTTTAACTTGTCAATTAGATAAACTCGGAAATCCTACCTTTTTCGTCTAAGTTTAACAGCCTAAATTTTTTTCTACATTTTTACCGTAAATTCCTGCTTATCTGAAATAAATCAGGTTATCGGTTAAGTTTTTGGCAAGTTCGATTTTAAATACCTCTTTATCAGGGTGAAAGATTATCCGCATGAATTCAAGAAATATTTTTACTGCTCCTTCTATGTTTTCTTTGAAGTATCTGTCATGCGGGTTTTTTATGTAATCCACGGGACTCCTCCGTTAATTTAATATTTTGTAATATTATACCAGGTTTTTGCCAATTAAACTTTGCTCTCGAAAAGATAGAAAAAACCCAATTTCTTTGCTAAAATTTAAATATAAAAATTACATAAAACATCTTCGAGCTGTGGAATCTAAAGGCTTATGCCCATGATTTGCAGCCGATGGGTTAGATGAGAAATTGTCTAGCCTCCCGTGTTTGGAAAGAAGATGGTTAACAAGCTCAAGCGATAAGCTGGAGCTTAGATCTTTTTAGACACGGCAGACCGTGTCTTTTTTAATTTACAGGATAAAGGAGAGCCAGGCATTGCCCGTTTTGGTATTCCGGTAAATCAATATCAGGTTGGGGGTGGGAAAAAATTAAAAAGTAACTAAACTACACCAATAAATTCGTAAGGAGGTTTCTTTGACAATGTTTAAAAAAAATTGGTTTGTAGCTGTTCTTATGCTGGTCTTTTTAATATTCACCCTGGGCGGCTGTGGAGCAGACCAGAGTGATAAAAAACCTGCAGAAAATGAAAACTCCAAAGATCTTAAAGGTGAACTCATCATTTATCATGCCGGCAGTCTTACTATTCCCTTTGCAGAACTGGAAAGAAAATTTGAAGCCCTGCATCCCAATGTAGATATTAAAAGAACCGCGGGGGGAAGCCGCAAGATTGCCCGCCAGGTTGCCGAACTTGGAGACAAGGTGGATATTTTAGTATCGGCTGATTATACCGTCATCGACAATCTTTTGATACCGGATTATGCCAAATGGAATGCCTGGTTTGGTAAAAATTCCATGGTCATTATGTATACTGACAACAGCAAATATGCGGACGAAATTAACTCTGACAACTGGTATGAGGTGCTGCTCAGAAAAGGCGTAAATTACGGGCACAGCGAACCTAATATTGATCCATGCGGGTATAGAACCGTTCTGGTATGGCAGTTAGCGGAAAAATACTATAAACAGGATGGTTTGTTTGAACGCCTGAGCAACTCCTGTCCGGCAAACAATATCCGTCCCAAATCGGTTGAGCTTATCTCCCTGCTGGAAAGCGGAGCTTTAGACTATGCTTTTGAATATGAATCGGTTACCCGGCAACATGCTTTAAAAAATCCCAAATTTAAATGGATAGAGTTGCCGGAAGAAATAAATTTAAGTTCGGTAAATCACAGCGAATTTTATAAAAACGCTTCTATCGACCTTAATGGTGCGGAACCGGGACAAATCATAACTAAGGTTGGCGAACCTATTGTTTACAGTCTTACCATGCCGACTACAGGCGAAAACAAAGAACTGGCCGTTGAGTTCTTAAAGTTCTTCTTTAACAAAGAACAGGGACTTAAAATACTTCAAGACAACGGGCAGCCCGTTCTCGACAAAGTCACGGTTACCGGTGAAGAAAACCTGTCGGAAGAACTTAAACCTGTCCTTTTAAAATAGCTGCTCCTATTTTCAGGTAATATACGGCAGCAAGCCGGCCGCTTGTTGCCTCTTTTCCTTTTATATAAGAAATTTAACATGCCGGGGAGGATAAAAATGCTGAATAAAAAAACCGAGCTCCTGTTTGTAATATCACTATTTACCGGTGCAATTATCCTTCTATTCATCACGTACCCGATAATCAATACCTTTTCCCTGACTAAGCCGGCTCTTATCCTGGAAGCACTGCAGGACAGGGAAGTTTTACAGTCTATATATATAAGCATGGGAGCAGCCGCTATAACCACTTTTATTTCATTTTTGCTGGGAGTCCCCTTTGCCTATTTTCTGGCTCGAAAAGATTTTAAAGGAAAAAGCCTGATAGAAAGCATTATCGATGTCCCGATAGTAATCCCTCATACCGTGGCCGGCATATGCCTTTTAACCGTCTTAAGTCCGCGCTGCTGGTTTGGGCGTATGCTGACCAATTTGGGCATAGAAGTCTTGGGAACAATCGCAGCTATAGTCATTGCCATGACCTTTGTCAGCATGCCCTTTTTGATTAACACGGCCAAAGAATCGTTCAAATGGGTTTCACCGCGTTTGGAAAACGTATCCCGAACCCTGGGAGCAACCCATGCCCAGACCTTTTTCCTGATTACTTTTTCTCTATCCTGGAGAGATATTTTAGGAGGAATGATTCTTACCTGGGCCCGGGCTATAAGCGAGTTTGGGGCAGTAATTATTCTGGCTTACCACCCTATGATAGCCCCTACCCTGATCTATGAAAGGTTTACCTGTTATGGCATGATATATGCCGTTCCGGTAACAGCAATATTGATTATAATTTCATTGATTATCTTTATAATCTTAAGAATAATTGCTTCCGGCAGGAAGGAGGAAATTTTTTGATCGAAGTAAAGGACCTTTCCCTAAAAGCGGGCAATTTTAGGCTTAACAGCATTAATCTTACCATCAATACAGGTGAATTTTTCGTTCTATTAGGCCCTACCGGAAGTGGTAAAACCGTCCTTTTAGAGGCTATTGCCGGTCTAAAACCTTTAAACAAGGGAAAAATAATTATAAGCGGCAAGGATGTAACCGACAAGAAACCGGAAAAACGCAAAATAGCAATATGTTACCAGGACTATGCGCTTTTTCCCCATATGAAGGTAAAAGATAATATCACCTATGGACTAAGGTTTCAGCAAGATGGGAATAAGCTGAAATATCAGGAAAACTTTGAACTCTTAGTAAACCTGTTAAAAATTGAACATATCCTTGACAGATATCCGCTGTTTTTAAGCGGGGGAGAAAAACAGCGGGTGGCTTTGGCCAGGGCTTTAATTACCGACCCGGATGTTCTCCTGCTGGATGAGCCCCTTTCGGCGCTTGATGCAGGTATAAAGGAAACTATAGAATATAAGATGAAAAAACTGCATCAGACTTTAAAAACCACCACCATTATGGTTACCCATAATTTTCGGGAAGCCTATTATTTAGCTGACAGGGTGGGAATAATAAAAGGAGGAAACATCCTGCAAACCGGCTCGGTTGAAGAGATTTTCTGCCATCCCAAGTCGCTTTTTGTAGCTGATTTCGTAGGCATGAAAAACTTGTTTAAAATCGAAGACATAAAAAATACCTTTCCTCTGGAGCTTGAAAGCAAGGCTGGCTATCTTGGAATCAGACCGGAGAACATCTTTATCAGCGATAAACCTGTAAAAGATGCCTACTGTTTTAAAGGCAGGATAATAAACTTCATAAATAACGGGGTCTATATGCAGATTGATATAGAAAGCCAAGGGTATATTTTTACTTCTTATCTTACTCACAATCATTATTCTCAGCTGAACCTGACAGAAGGAAAAGAAGTATTTTTTGGGTTTTATCCCAAATACATGTGCCTCATTTAACGAAACCTGCAGACGGTTGGACACTCCCTTATTCCTGTTCGCAGCTTCTTTTAAAATAAGGGAGGTTCAACCAAATAATCTCCTTCTTCGGCACACCGAACAGAGATGTTCTTAGTTTTTTAAGCGCAAAGCTCTTTTAACAAAATAATTTTTTAGTATCCTAAAAGTATAAATCCCACAACTATACCTAATGCAAATGGACATATTTCCTCACAGCACCATTTTTTAGTTTTTCTATGACTTTAAGTTGATAAATCTTACCTCTTAACCAACAAAAATAAACAACCGCTAAAATAAGAAGCAACCCCCCTGCCGTTATTAAACTTTTTCCCCATATCTCTAACAACTAAGATCTCTCCTTTTAACAACAGATTTAAATTCTAATTTCAATTTGCCAAAACCTTCTACATTTCCCCTGATTCACTTCTCCCCTTTTCCCGCCAGCATTTTAAACACAATATCAAAAAGATTAACCTTCACCCCGTCAAAAAGCTGACCGGCAAAGTATACCTGCTCCGGCTTTACGGCTGACAACTTTTCCTCAGGAACGGCAAACGGATTTTGGTTGAGCACCACAAAATCAGCCTTATATCCTGTTTTAAGGGCTCCTAATCTATTCTCATCAAAGCTTAAACAGGCAGCCCAAGATGTGTACATCTTTAAAGCCTCCCGCAAGGTAAGCCGCTGACCTGCATTAGGATGGTTTACGGCTGCACTTATCCCTTCCCATGGATGAGGCATGGTGCAGGGAGCATCTGACCCTCCGGCTATCACAACTCCGCTCTGCAGCATATCCCGCAGAGGAATAAGCCTTTGTGCTCTATCCCCTAATATTTCCTCCAGATAAGATGCCGGCTCCTGTTCCCAGTATAGAAATGAAGGCTGAACCGCAAAGCATAATCCGAGTTTTCCTGCTTTTTCTAAAAGGTGGGACGGCACCAGGTCAGCATGGATTATTATATGCCGGTGATCATCGCGCGGAAAATCTTTAAAGGCAGTTTCAAAACCGGTAACTGCCTGCTCAAAAGCCGCATCTCCTATGGCATGAACTGCAATCTGCAAGTTCTCCCTGTTAGCCTGGCACATAAAATCGTTTACCTCTTTTTGGGAATAGAAAAGCTTGCCTTTATTTTCCGGATTATTAGAATAAGGTTCAAGAAGGGCGGCATCTTCTGAACCAAAACAGCCGTCTAAAGCAGTGACAAAACAACCTCCCAGGCGATTAAGCTTTCTCTTTTTAACTTTGGCAACATCCATGGTTTGAAAGAAAAGTCGAAAATGTTGGGGAAAAGCCCGGGTTATGCGTCTTACCGCATCAAAATCGGCATCATTTTTAAAGCCGTTGCCTTCGGCAGCATGAATGAGGTTTATCCCCTGGCGTGCCATATAATTGGATGCTTTGATGAGGCTGTTTAGAAGGCTCAAAGGTTTCACAAAAGAAGAGACAAAATTAACTCCCTGATAATAGGAATCGAGATAAAGCCAGCCGCTCTTTTCGTCAAATCCGGGACTTTCTCGGACTTCAGGCTGGAAGAGTTTAATGAGAGCAGTATTGGCAAGAGCTGCATGTCCGTCATATTTTACAATAAGCATAGGAGTATCTGTCATCATATCCAAATCGTGCCGGGTAAGATCCCTTTTTTCCTCTATGGTATGCTTAGAAATGCCAAATCCGAAAAGAAATTGTTCTTTGGGATGGTCTTTAATATAGGCAGCTGTTATTTTTTCTATATCGGCAAGGTTTCGAGCCCGGGTAAAGTTTAAGCCGAAATGGAAAAGGGCAAAACTTCCAAAGTGGATATGGGTATCGGCATAGGCAGGGGTAACCGCTTTCCCCTGTAGATCAATCTTATCCGGCACCCTACGGTAAATCTCCGGCAGTTCATTGCCTAGAAACACGATTTTTCCCTTATCTTCCACCATATAACTGTAAACCGAATCCTTCTCATCACATGAAATAAAAACCCCGTTGTAAAATACCTGCATAATCCCCCTCCCAGTCAAAACATTAAAAATTCAGGTACACTCCCTCTTAATTCTATTTCATCTCAATAATTTTAATGAATAAATTTCTTCTTCTGGGCCCGTCAAATTCGCAAAAGTAAAGGCTCTGCCATGTTCCTAATACAGGCTTTCCTTCACTTATAATTATGTTTTTTTCTACCCCTACCAGGGAAGATTTAATGTGGGCATGGGAATTTCCTTCAAAATGACGGTAGCTGGCGTTTACCGGGAACACTCGGTTTAAAGCTTCAATTATATCTCTTACCACATCAGGATCGCCGTTTTCATTTATCGTAAGTCCGGCGGTGGTATGAGGACAGTAAACTACCGCAATTCCTTCCCTTATTTCCGACTGTTCTATCGCCTGTCTTAAAAGATGGGTAATATCTATCATCTGCTGGGCTTTCTCAGTTTTAATGTCGAATTTGAATAAATTTTTGCTCATTCAAAATTCCTCCTTAAACGTTTCCCTGTCCCAGACATTTTGAAGTAATCTATAAAAAATTTTTTCTCTAAAGATATTTATCAGTTTTAATATACCATATTTTTCACCGCAAATATGGCAGCAAAGTTTTCAAAAGCTTTAAAATAAGCTCCTTTTCTCTAATAGAACAGCTGCCCAGCAGTTCAACAATTTCCCGGTCTATTCCACAGGTAAAATAATCCCCTGCTTTTTCCTCCGCCTTTGTAAAAAAATAAAAGTCGGTTTCATTTTCAGTTTTTTTCCCCCATAAAACATAATCAGCCGATAAATGCAGACATTCAACCAGCTTTGCTAAAAGGGGAAGGCTCATCTGCCTTTCGCCTCTTTCAATCTGTCCCATATAATAATCTGATATTTCCACTATTTCCGCCAACTCATGTCTCGTCAGATTAAGTCTTTCTCTGGCCTCTCTTATCCGCTGTCCTATCTCTTTGTTGTTCAATTTCATGCTGCTCCACTCCTTACTGTATCTAGGGTATTAAAACACCGGCCAGACGAAAACTTGCCTTTTGCTAATATTTTTTGTTTGCCATAAGCATATGTTTAGTATAAAATAATGGTTGCAAATGAAGAATTTAGCCAAATAAGTTGCTTTTAAGGGGGAAAATAATCGTGAAGGTAGAAGAAAAAATCGAAGTGCTGCGTCGGATGCTCAACGAAGCGGATAAAGCAAAGGCACACCCGGATATCCTGCTCGAGTTGAGTCAGCTTTTAGACAAATATATTGTGGAATACTACAAAAAAGAGGAAGAAAAATAAAGTCTAACTGTTTTTCAAATATATCCTTCAATCTCATAAAAATGCATAAATAAAAAAGGAGTAGGGAAACTCTACTCCTTTTTTATTATTTGATTAAATTCAATTTCACACAGAAGCCTTCTGCACCAGATAAAGAAATCAGGGCTTAAATTTATCTTTCTCCTGATTCGTCTGCTTCTGTTTTAAAATTATTACGAATCGAAATAGATTTTAATTCGAGAACCGTCCCCAAATTAAAAGGTGTTTCGGTTCGTAATAAATTTTAGCGGCGGGAGTGCATGTAACGCTCGATTCCGTCAGCTATAGCTTTTGCAGCCCGCATTTTGAAGCTGTCTGATTTAAGGAGCATTTCTTCTTCCGCATTGCTCAAAAAGGCTACCTCACAGAGTATTGAAGGCATTTTGGTATTGCGCAGAACCGAAAAATTAGCTTGTTTTACTCCCCGGTTGGTGCGCATAAGTTTTCTAACCAGCTCTTCCTGCACATATGTTGCCAGGTCTTCTCTGTCATCTTTCTGGATGAACAAATCCGGTCTGTCGGCCGGGGCGTAGAAATAAGTTTCGGTTCCGGCTGCTTCCGGGTTGGTGCTCGAGTTGTTGTGAATACTTACAAACACGGCAGCATTAAGTTTATTGGCTATCGCTGCCCGTTCCTCCAAACCTACGAAGCTGTCATCAATCCGGGTATATTCGACATCAAACCCCTTCTGCCTCAAAAGGCGCCCAACCTCTAAAGCGATTTCCAGATTAGGTATTTTTTCCTTATAACCGCTATTGCTTATAGCCCCGGTTTCTCTTCCGCCATGTCCCGGATCAATTACGATTAGGTTTTCATTACGTACCGGCACACTTTCTTTGCTCTGGATCATAATATTTAATATATTACCATCCCCGCTTCTACCGGTGCTGGAAGCTCCTATCCCTGTCGTATATATTACGGCTAATACCCCTGTTTCGTCTTCCTCCAGGGTTACCCTTTCTATAACGCGTCCGCTAAACCTGTAATTCTCCGACGCTTTTCCTAATTTCACATTCTTAAGCTGGAGTTCTATTTTATCTCCATTTATCCGGCGTCCATATTCAGCTACAGTAAGGGTAGTTATCACCACCCTTTCCCCTAAGCTGCCAAAAGATTTTTTACTTACATCCATTATAAAGTTTGGTATATATATCACATGAGTTTTACCTTCATCTTCAACCAAAGTCTGATATTCTATTCCATAGGGAACTTCTGCTCTTATTACTACCCCGTTTTCTTCATTTATCCCCTTAACCTTGAACAAATCGGTTCCAACCGGCTCTTTTATGTAGTTCAAACCTTTAAGCTTAAAGCCCTCAAATTCATAGGTTATGCTGCTGCCAGTTTTGTTTATTTCAGGATCAGCCTTGCTTCCGCACTCTATTTTTACTGTTATGCCCTTCTCATCTCGCAGGCGAGAAAGCCTTATTTCATCAGCTTTGATAGGTTCCGGTTCTGGTTCAGGCATCGGTTTTTCTTCAGGCTGGTTTATTTCATCAGTATTTTCAGGGCTATCCTCATCCGGCAGGGGAGCCGGGCTTATGCTGCTGTTATCACCACTGTTGCTGTCGTTCCAAATGGGTTCTACTACCCAGCCTGCTACCCACGCAATTCTTCCTCCCCGGCTTACCTGATACCAGCCGTTAGTTTCAGCTAAAACCGCTATTTTTTCACCTGCCGGCACCTGTTCAGCTATATCGAAACTGATGCCTGCTCCGGTGCGCAGGTTGGTAAGTGAAGTAGTCTGAACAAAGGAAGGAATCTGCCCGCTGTTATTGTCTCCTGCCGGCACAGAAGTTATTTTTACCGTCCTGGTTTGACCATCCCATTCCACCTTGCCTCCGAAAGCTTCGCCGACAAAGCGAAGCGGCGCAAGGGTTCTGTTATTCACAATTTTGGCAGGGACATCCAAATTCCATGTCTGTCCATTGACGGTAGGCTTTGTCGAACCTATCTTAAGAACCACCGTAATATTCCCCCGCACGGCTGTAACCGTTCTGTCGACTGCGTTCCAGTCAACTGTGGCTCCCATAGCCTCAAATATAGCCCTTAAAGGCACCAGGGTGCGGCCGTTTTCGATTACCGGCGGAACTTCAAAACTCAACAGACTGCCATCCAGATAAACCTTAACCGCGCCTTCATTGCCACGGGAGGGAAAGTTGGAGGGGGTTTCAGGATTTACCTGGTTAGAAGGAGGAGGGAAAAATCCCCCGCTTCCCTCAATTTTCTCGCCCAGAAAAGCTGCCACATAAGCAGTTGTCCCTGATGAGGTTTTTATTTTGACCCAGCCGTCTTTTTCTTCTATTACGGCAAAAACATCTCCTTTTTTAGCCTGCCCAGCCAGAGCAAAATTAGTTCCCGGCCCGGTGCGCAGATTGGCAACTTCAGTCTTGATTTTGAACATCGCTGTTTGTGCGGTTAAATCCTCAAGAAGGTCGTTTCTTATCCACCCGCTCAGGTTTTTAAACTGGATTTCCGTCCAGCCGTTCAAGGTCTGACCGGTTTCTACTTCTGTTCCCCGGTAAAGGTTGCCGATAATATCATAGTTAGTACCTGGTCCGGAACGGATATTTACAACCCCTTCTGCTACCTTAGCCTTGCCGGCCAGGGCAGGAAGGGGAAAGGCTATGGTTAAGGAAGTTATGATGAATAAAAACAAGGTTAATGCCAGATATATTTTTTTCGGGCTGCGAATAAGGCTAAAATTCAAATTATATCTCCCCTTTATTATAATCACAATTTTTCTCGTCATTGCTTCAGTTTGACTTTTTCGACATTTAATGGGATATATCCTGCTCATTTTTCGGCAAAATGTTTCTTCATTTTATATATAATATATAAGCGAAAATGAAGAATTTGCTTTCACCTGAATTTAAAAAAAATAAAGCAGTCTATTCTTTAAAATATAGCTGCCCAATCTATAGAATATATACTTTTATTAAACTAATTTATATGTTTTTCCAAAACATATATCGCCCTTTCTATTTCATCTGCAGAAAATTTATCACTCTTGATTTTTTGTACTGCTTCTATAACATCTCTGTTTGCCAGACATTTATTCTTACCTAGTTTTCTTTTTACAAAATCAACCGTAGTTATTAATTCTAATTCACGTCCACTCTTGTTGCCAAAATACTCTAGCACTTCTTCAATCAATGTTTCTTCAACTGCTGAAATTTTTAATTCTTCCTCTTCATATTCCCCGTATTCATCTCCTATAAAATCAATACGATGCTTGTTTCCATCCGGTACTATATCCAGTATGCCTTTTATTTTTAAACTGTACAAAAAATCATCTAATTCAGAACTATAAGGGCCATAATAGTGAATAGCATAATCAAAGCCTAAATTAACACCTTTTCTCTGTATCAGATATACAAGTTTTTGAACTACTTTTTTCCCAGGGCTTTCAACCTTCCTGGTGATTTTCTCCATTATCTTGACTAACTTGCCTTCTATGTAATTACCCACTTTATTTACCCCCTTTTGATCAATCTTCCATATCCCTAATTCTCTCTTTTATAAATTCTTTAGCTTTACCTGCAATATCTTCCTTAACATAAATTCGTCTCAGATCAATATTTTCCGCCATATTTCGTATTAGCAAAGACTCTTCTATAATAGTTGACAAATTCCGTCCGTATGGCACCCAAACCGGAATTGCCTTTTCATCATCCAACTTATAATGCTGAGGTATTTTGTGAATTACCTTATCTGGAGAATCAAACAAAAGTTTATCTTCTCCAAACTCTCTTGCAAGATCTTTTCTTAAAATATTGTAAATGCTTTTTAAATTCTTGTCAGCAAAATAAGTAGGTGTTTCATATATAACCGGCATAATTTTCCGGTTAAAAATACAGTCAGCATACTCATTACTCACTGCGTCTCTTTTTATATATTCCCACACCCTATTATCATCCCACTCCAGATATTCCCCAACTTCTTGCGGATATGCGCCTTAGTAATATTAAATTGACTGCCAAATTTTTGGCAAAATTTTACGCCAATATTATTTATATATTCGGCTATTTCCGTTTCACAAACAATTTTTTCCGTAAAATCTTCATGTTTTAGACCTGCTGGCAGTACATCTTCTGAACCATGAGAAAAAGGGGCATGTCCCAAATCATGAATTAAACCAATCAACCTTAGTATCTGTTTGTACCAGGCTTTTTGAGGTTCAGAAAAAATATTGTTCTTACTAGTTATAATATCAAAAACACGCGAAACCAGATGCATAACCCCTAAAGAATGAGCAAACCTGGTATGCTCAGCTCCATGATATACAAGATTAGTTAGTGCCAATTGTCGTATTCGCCGCAGCCGCTGAAAAGGCCGAGAATCTATTATCCGCAATTCTTCCGGACTTACATAAATAAAACCATGAATAGGATCCCGAAACAGCTTGTAATCATAATCCATTTTCTCCCTCCCCCCGCTAAAACACTAATCCTCTCCCAAACTCTCCTTTACCCTCTCAATAACTGTCTCATAGCTCATCTCATAATACCTCTTCATATCTTCATACTCAAAAACTGATTGAACAACAAAATCTACTCTCTTTTCTTTATCTCGCTCTAAAATTAGTACTCCGTTTTTTATCACTTCCCGCTTTAAAAGAGGGGATGCTTCATTAAGTATAACCACATCAACATCCGTCCCAGCTATGTCAGCAAGTTCCCTTTTCAATTCCAAATAAGACATAGGCTCAATCTCTTTGTTCTGCAAAAAAACAGCTACATCTATATCATTGTAGCGTTTTCCTTGCACAAAAGAGCCAAAAATATAGGCAAATATTATGTTTTTCTGTTTCTTAAGGTATTCGTTAATTTTTTCCAAAATAATATTATCCACTCTAACACCTGGCTTTCATTTTAGAGTAAGCAGAGGAATATAGCTCCTGACAGATTACAAAAAGTTTTTATGTACTAAAAAAATAAATTTTTCAAAATCTTTCAACTTATTTTTTCATAACATCATATATAATTTTTTTGTCCAGGTTAACATACTCATGAGCCAGAATGTTTCTAAGCCCAATCATATTTTTATAAGTTTTTAAATCATTCTTCGATATATATTTATGATTATACAAGATCTCGAAAGCTTCCGTCATGCTGTCAGCATTGCCTAACCTGTTATCTGCTACAATATGCAAAGCAATGTCGGTCATCATATTTATCACATTAAATAAATTGTACTCTACCACATCCTGTGCCACGTCATTTTGTAAAAATTCATCCCAAGAAAGATGTTGATATTTCTGAATTTTAACCAAACAAACATAAATCTTCTCTAGCCTCTTTTTTATAACTTCTGCCTTTACCATATAAAAACCAGCCTTTCTTTTTTTATAAATCTAATTGTAATTATTTTACTTTTAAACCTTTTTTCCTTCTTCGCTGATAAAAATAGCTTTACCTGAATCCTACTTCCTTCAGCTTCTCATCCAGATTATTTTTATCCAGCTTCACCCCAAAATCAGCCGGTATAGTTTCATCTTCTATCCCCAGCATTTTATGAGCCATCATAGTTCCGATATGAGGATAAAAATGGCTGGCATCATAGTAGTTTTCAAGATTACAGGTAACAGAGTTGGGATACATAAAGTGATAGACTTCCCCAAAAACCTCGACACAATCATAAAGCCACCTCTCATAATAAGGCGTAAGCCCTTCTTCCTCTATAAGCTGCATGAGCGGAAGGGATTCCGGGGTAGTGAATACTATAAATTTAGTATCAGGGTTAGCCTTTTTTAGGCGAAGGAGTATCTCTTTTACCGGCATATATTCATAGTCGCGATAAATTTTTTCCCGGTAGGTGTTTACCGTCCTCGCTATTTTAATCTCTCTCTCCTCAGGAGTAACTGGGAGCAGGGTCTTTACATTATTTCGGTCATAGGCAAAATTAACGGGCGTGCCGTTTTGGGCAGCTTTAAAATTTTTAAGGGCAAACTGGTAAGTGTCATGTGAAAAAAGCATTTTATAGCGATAACCAAAACTGTTGGCTTTTTTTATATAAAAAGAAGGTTTTTCAATTGGAGAAGGCAAGCTCTTGTTTTTATTGGTAGTCCAAAAATCAAGCCCTATTATTATATAATCAAAACGGCGTCCCCGCTTTTTTTTGGCATACTCGACATAGTCATAGTATTCTTCAAGAAGCATGTTGCTCACACCATAATTGTAAGCCTTCATCCCGGTAAAATCATGCTGGTCTATATAAGTAACCCGGCTACTGCCGAGGATTAAGGCATTATAATCAAAGGAATGAAATGTTACATAATTAGTCTTCTGCTGCCTTTCATCAAAAGGCATCTGCACTTGATTATAAGAATGGCTGTGATTAAAACACCACAAAGGATCGATATACCAGTTAAAAAACCCCAGCAGGCAAAGGAAAAGCAAAATAAAAAACAGGGTGCTGAAAAACCAGGATTTATAGTTCATCTAAAAACAAATCCTCCTTTTTTAACATATAGTGAAATAGAAAATTGTACCCCTGGTTCCTGTCTCCCCTATTTTACTCTTTGACAACTGTATAAACCAAGTATATACTAAGTATATACTTAAAGACAAAGGTGATTATATGTTTACTCATATTCAAAAATGGGGCAACAGCCAGGGAATAAGACTTCCGAAATCCATCCTGCAAGCTGTTGGCCTGAAGGAAAATGATAAAGTAGAAATAAAAATTAAAGACGGCGGTCTATTTATCCTTCCTGCCAAAAAACATAAAACCCTGGAGGAAAGGATAGCTGAATCCCAGGGGAACTATAAGTGCAGTGAATGGGATACCGGCAGACCTGAAGGGAATGAGATATGGTAATGGTTTACACACCAGAACCAGGAGACATTATAATACTGGATTTCAACCCGCAAACAGGTCATGAACAAAAAGGCAGGAGGCCCGCCCTGGTTATCAGCAATAAAACATTTAATCGCTTTACCAAATTAGCTCTGGTTTGTCCAATAACTAATACTAAAAAAGGGGTTCCACTTCATGTGCCGCTTGATAGCCGCAATAAAACTACCGGGGTTATTATGTGCGAGCAAATAAAATCATTAGACATATATGCCCGCCATGCTGCCTTTGTCGAAAAAGTGCCCCCCGACATCCTGGAAGAAGTGCTTGATATTATAACAGGATTTATAGAATAATCTGTGAAACAAAGACCCGTCCCCTGTTTCACTAGAAGTTGAAATAAAGAAACTGGGTAACATTGGTAAGATGAATTATGCTCACAAAAGCCAGGAAGCCTATTATCAGTGCATAAGCCAGGTTAGGTTTAAACCGGTCTTTCAGTTCTACCGAATTGCGGCAGGTTAAAACTACTATCAGGGCTAACAGGATATACAAGGAAGCTTCCATGGTGTTCTGCAGGGTAAAACTCCCATAGGGGTAAGGAAGTTTATCCAAAAAAACTATTTTCCCTTCCAGATTGACAGGAAGGACTACCCCGTTTAATCCTATCATTCCCCGCAAGACTTTTATAGCATCATGCCAGGTTTTAGCCCTGAAAAATACCCAAGCTGCATTTACAAAGTTGAAAGTTATAAACCAGGCTAAAATGTTTGGCATTCTTATTCCGGTTTTTTTCCATAACCGGTGGATTATAAGGGCTAATCCGTGCAAAAATCCCCAGAATACAAAGTTCCAGCCGGCTCCATGCCAAAGACCTCCGATAAGAAAAGTTATCATAAGATTACGGTAAGTTAAAAGCTCGCCTTTGCGGTTTCCACCTAACGGAATATAAATATAATCTCTCAAAAACCGGCTTAAGGTCATATGCCATCTGCGCCAGAAATCCTGAATATTTAAAGCTTTATAAGGGGAATTAAAATTTACCGGCAGTTTTATATTGAATAATAAAGCCGCCCCGATAGCCATATCGGTATAGCCACTAAAATCAAAATAAAGCTGAAAAGTATAGGATAAGGAAGTAATCCAGGCCTCAAAGAAAGTAAGCTGGTAAGTGCCGTCAAATCCCCAGTTGGCCCAGTAAGCAAAGGTATCAGCTATCATGACTTTTTTAAAAAGGCCGATACTGAAGATAAAAAGGCCCCTGGCCATATTTTCAAAGTTTATATATTTATTCCTCTCATCCATAAACTGGGGCATCATTTCCTTATGATGAACAATCGGCCCGGCGATAAGCTGGGGAAAAAAGGTTATAAAAAGGGCATAGTTTAAAAGGTCATATTCTTTAGCTTCCCCCCGGTAAGCATCTACTATGTAGGCAATCTGTTGAAAAGTAAAAAAGCTTATGGCCAGGGGAAGCACTATATGAAGCATAGGCAGCTTTGCCCCAAACAGATAATTAATGTTTGAAATAAAAAAATCTGCATATTTAAAATATCCTAAAAGGCCAATATTGAACACAAGACCTAAAATAAGCAGGGTTTTAGCTTCAGCTTCATCCTCCTGGGCTTTATCCCCTATTCTCCTGCCCAGAAAATAGTTTACCCCCAGAGAAACAAGTATTAACGGCAGATATTTAATATTCCAATAGCTGTAAAAGAAAAGAGAAGCTAAAATCAGCCAGGCTCTGGCCAATCTTGTCTGTTTCTGGGCGAGCAAAAAATATCCGGCAAATGCTGCCGGCAAAAAAGCAAAAATATATACATAAGAATTAAAAAGCACTTTTTTCTAATAGCCCCCTTTTTAAACTTCGGACGGTTCTCCTAAAATTATTTCGAATACAAAATACCTTTAAACTTGGGGACGGTTCCGAAATTAAAAAGTATTTCATATTCGAAATAGTTTTTAACTTGAGAACCGTCCCCAAATTAAAAACTGTTTCGATTAGAAATGTTAAAGGTAGCCTTCGCTTCCGGTAAATTGCGGCGTATATGAAGGCTGGATGTCAATCCCATGTCCCGGGCTGGGAAGGTTTTGCCGCTGCTCTTCCGGACTTTGTTTTACCTCTGGAACTGTTTCATTCTGGCTTTCAGAAGAGTTTCGATCAGCCAGCTTGCCTGCAGGAGAAGAAGCATAAAACCCGGCCGGAGGTGCACTTACCACCTCTAAAGTTTCCCCCGCAAAAAGTTTATCCAGTATACCGGCGGTCTGCTTTTTATCTGCTATCCAATAACTGGCAACCATAATTCCATCTGCGTTGTATTCATCATAAAAATAGCCGGGCAAGGTCTGGGTTATAATGGAATCAGCGCTAAATCCCGGCGCCCAGCTCGCCATTTTGATCATATCCGTTAAACCCATGTCGGTTTCTACATATTTGTTGAGCTGCTTTACTAAACTGGGAAGTTTAGCAATGGTTTTCGGTTTTAAAACCTCATCAGCTAATGCCCTGATAAACTGCTGCTGCATCTGGGTGCGGGCAATATCACCCTGGATATAACCCCTAAAGCGGACAAAGGCTAAAGCCTGCCGCCCGTTCAGCCTCTGTAGCCCCGGCTGTAAATCTATATCTTCACTCGGTTTATACATGCGCTGGGGAACATCAATGGTAACTCCTCCCAAAGTATCTATTATTTCCTTAAAGCCGTTAAAATCTACACTTACGTAGTAGTCTATATTAACATCTAAAAGCTTTTCAACAGTTCTTACTGCATAGCGGGGTCCTCCGACAATGTTGGCGGCACATATTTTATCTATTGGGCTTCCTTTTATTTCTACCCTGGTATCCCGCGGAATTGACAAAACTACTGCTTTATCCAGCTTGGGATCGATGGAAACCAGCATCATGGTATCAGAACGGGCATTGGTTTCACCCGGCCTTTTGTCTATGCCTAAAACTAATATATTAGTCCGGTGCCCGTCTTTTATATTTACTTCTTCTCTTTCTTCTCCAGATTTAACCTCTTTCGCTGCCGGAGCAATATGTTTAGTCAGAAAAACACCGGCACCGAAAAAAGCACCAAAAACTAAACCGGTTATAAGTGCAAAGATGAAATATCCCTTAATTTTCCCCATAATTCTCCTACTCCTTATCCATTAAAACGATGCGCCTCTCCCGACTTAAGAGCCGGAGCGGCAGCTGTATCTCCTCTTAAAAGACCGATTTTATCAGCCGCAAATATGACTAAAATCAACAGGGCTCCCAATGCCCATAAAGCCCTGGGACTGCTGGTAAAGCTCAGGAGAACAGCAACAGATGCAAAAACACCGCTTATTCCGTATATAACCAGAACGCATTTTCTATGGCTTAGCCCCAACGCCATCAAACGATGATGCAGGTGTTCTTTGTCCGGCTTAAATATAGGAGTTCCTTTGTTAACTCTCCTTATAATGGCAAAACAAGTGTCAAAAATAGGTATCCCCAGTATTACTATGGGCAGGAAAAGAGATATAGCCGTAGCCCCTTTAGCCGTACCCATAACTGCCAAACAGGCTAAAACAAAGCCTAAAAAGTTGGATCCTCCATCTCCCATAAAAGTTCGGGCAGGATGGAAATTGTACGGCAGAAATCCTGATATTGCCGCAACTAAAAGCAATGATACATAAAATACCGGCATATTGCCTTTCAAAAGGGCAATAATTCCCAGTGAAAGCGCAGCAATAAGGGAAACCCCTCCTGCCAAGCCATCTAAACCGTCAATCAGATTTATAGCATTGGTAATCCCGATTATCCAGAGAAGGGTAACCGGAACACTTAATACTCCGAGGTTTAAAAGACCGTCAAAGGGATTGGTAACAAAGTCCACAGTTATCCCGCAGTAAACTGCCATCGCAGCAGCTGCTATCTGGCCTATCAGCTTTATCCAGGCAGAAAGCTGATACATATCATCCAGTATGCCTACTAAAAATATTATAATTCCTCCATAAATTATCCCCCGGAAGGCAAAGGGTAAATCTTGCATGAACAAAATCCCCAGCATAAAAGCTGTAAATATTCCTACCCCACCCAAACGTGGCATAGTGTGGGCATGAACCTTGCGAGGATCAGGCCTGTCAACGGCACCTACCGCAAAAGCCAGCTTTATACTTAAAGGCACCACCGTAAATGCGATTACAAATGTCGCAATGATGAACATTATATATATATCATTAAACATAAAGTTAACATCTCCCCAACTCATAAAATACTAGCATAATTCTAGCACCAAGGCTAAAGCTTGTCTATATGGGGAACTCATCCATTTGTTGAAGAAAAAAACATATCTTTTAAGTGCCTTTACCGATTTATACGCCCGTCTCTTTCAAATCTTTCTTATCTTTTCGGTTTTTTATTCTGGAATATATGGAATACTTTTCCTGACAGTAACCCGATAAATCTTTTCTATTATTATAACTCCTGCCAGGGCTATAAAGCCAATTATTACGCCGACTAATAGTCCGTTTAAAGTGCGATTTGCAGAAATCGTCACCGCAGTAAATACATGACAGAAGCTGTTTACCATAGATATGCTGCCTATAACCGTGCCCAGGCCAAAAATGAATAAAAGCCAATCTTTCTTATACTTCTGATAAAGATAAATCATCAACATAAGTGAGGGATAGCCGATTATTATCTCTTTAAACCGCGGCCGAGCCAGGAAAATAGTCTCCAATATTTCCCGGATCCTTATCTCCAGTGAAGATACCTTGACTTCACCGGTATGTCCGCTGCGTGCCACATAATAATAGATGCCTATAAAGGCTAATCCCAGGAAGAAGAGTATAAGGTAGTTAGGTTCTTCGCGTAAAAACTGCAGGACATATTCCACTGCACTTTTTTCGCCTTTGAAAACTGCTACATAATTGACGATAAACATAATAAGCGGGAAAACAAACGCCAGTTTTACCCCTCGGAAATACTCGATGTTCATGATATACCTTATATCCGACAAACTGGTCCCCACCGTGTACATACCTAAAGCATTTACTCCCAGGATAATCGCCAAAGAAACTGTAAACTGCAAGGGTAAGTTTTGGTTCCGGCTTTTCTTAAGATAAAGGAGCAAAAGCAAACTGGAAAAAGAGGGATAGATTATAGCCGCTGCCAAGGCATAAAGCTTGGAGAAATCGGCTTTAAGCACAATATTTATTCCGAAGAGAACCAGTATTCCAATTCCCGCCATAAGCCACCAGAAAATCTTTTTAGGGCGGCATAAGTAGGCTAAATAAAGCATTGCTACCCATAAAATGCTTAATGATACCATAAAATAATGAAACTCTCCCGGCATTTTCGGAGATAAGCGGTTTAAAGGCTCTCCTAAAATAAATCCTTTTTCAGCCATTGTCTGGTGAAACTCTCCGATTACCCTTATGGTGTTATCTATATTTTCTGAATAAGTCAGCTTGTCATCTTCAAACGGAACCACAAAAAGGAAACGTATTCCCCGGTCAACAACTGCCCTTACCCAGCGGTAATAGCGTTCATTTATATCTTTTAAATATTCGTCATTGCGGCTGGAGTAAAGGCGGTTAACAGGATAGCCGGTATCTCTTATTACTTTGTCCAGCCCGTTCTGGGGCAGAAATCCGAGCTGGCTGGAGGTTTCAATTATAGCTACAGTGATTCCCTTTTTCTCTATAATCTCTTCAATGATTTTTAATTTATCAGGACTTCCTGATACTTCTCCATTGAAGAGTATATATTTAACCCCATACTCATCTATCAATTTCTCATATTCTTTTATATAGGAAATCCGCGACCCGGTGCTGTTTCCGGGAACCAGCACAATCTTAAAACCTGCTTCTTTAAGCTGATCTAAAACATCCTTCTCAAAGCCGACCAGGACATCGCGGGGATAAGCTTTTGTAGCCGTCTTAGGCGGTTTTTGTATCTCAGTGTTTATAATAAAACCGTGTTTGTCTCCCGATTTAAATTTAACAAGCTCACCAGGGGCAAACCGCTGGCTTAATCCTTTATCCAAAAAACGGGCAACAGCCGGATCGCCGGTTACTGCAGTCAAAGCAGCCGGACTTATTTTTTCTTTTTCCTCCAGGCGGGCTATTTCTGCATATAAAACTGGATCATCTACGCCTGCTTCTCCTTTTAATTCCCCAAAGGAGCATAGCTTTATATCTCCCCTGTATTCCAAATCGGTAAGAGATGTCTCTTTCACTGCCACATATTCTACTTTAGCCAGCTTAAGCCGTGATAAAACCTGGTTAATGTCATAATCTGCCATATCGGCAGCTTTTTTAAACTCCCGGTAGTCAACCATAGTGATTATATTCTTATTCCGGCTTTCATTAGTCATCCGCAGAATTATGCCTGAAGAAGAAAGAATCAGAGTAATCAAGAGTAAAATCCACAAGACTTTTTTCGGTGAAAGCTTCATTTTAGGCTGCCTCCCTCAAGTTTAGTTCTCTTATAATGCCCATAAAATAAGCTGTCCCTACATAAGCAAAACCGCTTATGATCAAGGGCAGAATAAATCCGAATATAATGTCGGAAAAACCGAGATATTTGAAAAAGACTATAACTGCCAACATAAGCCCCATCGGCAAAAGCAATTTCACGCTAAAACGGGCAAAATCAGACCTTAGATAAGTGCCTACTTCTTTCCTTACCATTATCCCCATAATCAAGGCATAGCCGGTGAGACTGAATGCCGTAGAAAGGCTTATGGCAATTATTCCCTTCTCAAGCAAAACAAGATCCAGAAGGACATTCAAGGCCAGGCATATAACGCTTATTTTCATAGGAACCGTAAACTTCTTCAGAGCATAATACACCCGGTTGAATATCTCCTGGCTGACATAACCTACCACTGCAAAGCTGTAAAAAAGGAACGCAGAAGAGGTCATACCCGTAGATTCCCGGGTAAATGCCCCCCGCTCATATATTAAAGTTATTATTTCATGATGATATATTACTACATATATTAGATAAGGAACCAGTATAAATGTTAAAACTTTAAATATATTTTCTAGAAAAAAAGTTATATTCCGGTAATCCTTGTCTATGCAGTAGCGGGAAAGGCGGGGAAAGGCTACACTTGCCATAGCTACTATAAATATGCTGGTTACGGTAATAAAAAGGTTCCCCCCAAAACTTAAAGCAGATGTAGTCCCTTCTTTTAAATGGGTAGCAAAGGAGCGATCCACAATAAGGCATAAAGCTAAAAGGGAGTTGCCCAAAAGCACCGGCAAAAGCTTTCCTAAAAGGCCTTCTGCATTGAAAGCCGGATATTGGCTCCTTTTAAAAGAAAACCTGTATTTCTCCTTGATTATAGCCGGCAGCTGAATCAGGAACTGTAAAAGCCAACCGGCGGTAGTTACATAGCTTAGAAAGACTACATCGGCTCCTTTCAGGAGCAAAGCCGCGATAATAAGCAGATTAAAAGGTATGCTTATGGCTGCTGCCCATAGAAAACGGCCGTGTACCTGCAGGACGCCTGCGGTAACAAAGGTAAGTGTGACAAAAAGAAAAGTTGGCATCATAATGCGGGTGGTTATAACTGCAATCTGGGCAGCCTTCCCTTCTATTCCCGGAGCAATAATACGGGCTAAAAAAGGCGCCAAAATAATCCCGGCTATTGACACCAATGTTCCCCAAAAAGTTATGCGGGCATACAGATAAGAGATATAGCGATTGCGTTCCTCTATGCCGGCATGGTTTATATAGTAAGTAAGGTTGGGTATGTTTATTGATGATAAAGCTGTGCCTACCCCGGAAAAGAAAAGGGCAGGCAGGCTGAATATAGTCTGAAAAACATCAGTTAAAATACTCGTTCCAAATACAGATGCAAAAACTATATCCCGCACAAAACCCAACATTTTTGAAAAAAATATAATCAAGGAAACCCCTATGAAATTTTTACCGGTCTGTTCACTTTTGTTCATAACAAATCCCTTCCTGCAAAATAGCAAAGATACCCGTTTTTAAAGCAGAGTAAGTGCCAAAGCGACATTCTCTTCCGCTTTTTTTGTTAACTCTTCGGTTTTTTCGTCAATTTTTCTCCTTAAAGTCGGGTCTTCCAATAGGCTTTTCAGCTCTTCTCTTATTTTTGGATTTTTCATGTTCAGAGGAGTTAAATCAAATTGTTTCAGAAATGCTTCTACTTTAGGATCATAGGAAATTCCGGCAAACGGAACCCTGCTTATCGCAGCAAAAATCAGGGAATGCAGCCGCATACCTATAACAAAATGAAGCCTGGAAATCAAAGCCAGATGTTCCCTGCTGCTCAAAGGACGGTCAATAATGTAAGGTCTATGGTTCATCAAATCGGCAATCTTTCTCGCTTCCCTGGCATCTTCAGGATAAGATAACGGCATAAAAACTATTTTATAGCCTTTTTCCATTAAATAATCCAGGGCTTCTGCCAAAGGTTTTTCGTAGCCAGCCAGGTCACTCCAGGGCCTTACTGATACTCCTACAACCGGCATATCAACATTATCTTTTATTTCAAAGAGCAAATCCTCTCCTATCTTTACATCAGGTTTTAAGCTGAAAACTGGATCAGCGGTAACCTTATAATCCCTCTTTACCCCCAAACTTCGCAGAAATCTGCCTGATTCTTCATCCCTTAAGGTTATAATATCTACTTTTTCAGCGATAAACCGCATCATAAAGCGGCTTATCTTCCGGTTTAGCGGTCCTATACCCTGGGCATAGAACATAACCGGACAGCCCAAGATTTTGGCTAAAGCTACTATACTCAGGTAATACAAGAAAGAGCGCAGGCTGGTTACATCCTGAAATATGCTGCCGCCTCCGCTTATCAATAAATCAGCTCTTTTGAGCTCTTTTATCACTTTAAAAGGATTCATATAGTAAACAGCAGAAATCCCATGCAGAAGAGAAGTCCGCTGCGGGTTACCTGAAAAAACCACAAAATCTATCTCCGGATGTCTGGTCTTTAAAGATGAAGTTATTGCTGAAAGCAATGCTTCATCTCCCGCATTGTCAAATCCGTAATATCCTGAAAGCACAACTCGCATATCCTTAAAAAACTCCCCTGTCCACTTTATTTATCTCTTTTCATTTTTATTATCCCAGGTAAAAACAGGCCTGAAAGGGCAATAACCCCTTTCAATAAGGTTTCCTGCCAAGGATAACGGTTTATAATAAGGTCAAAGCCGAAATAGAAAAAAACTATTATCCCTAAATAAAAGGCCAAACCTGCTTTAGGCTTATTATTTCTCATCTTTCTCAACCTCAAGGTTTATTCTTTTGTATGATATAGCAAAATCATCAAAGGAGCAACTTAAGTTTTTCCACATAAAAAAAACAGGACAGGAGTAAAACTTCTCCTTATCCTGCCTTAATATCGCATAAGCTTCATTTTTAGCGGGGACGAAGGGTGGGAAAGAGGATTACATCGCGAATAGACGGCGATCCGGTCATCAGCATAACCAGCCGGTCAATTCCTATTCCCAAACCTCCGGTAGGCGGCATTCCGTATTCCAAAGCATTTATATAGTCTTCATCCATCATATGGGCTTCTGCATCTCCGCCCGCCCTTTTTTCCATCTGTTTCAAAAATCTTTCTTTCTGGTCAATCGGATCGTTGAGCTCGGAGAAAGCATTGGCAATTTCCCTGGCCATTATGAAAACTTCAAACCGGTCGGTAAATTCAGGATTATCCTTATTCCGTTTGGCCAGGGGAGATATTTCCACCGGATGTCCGTAAATAAAAGTCGGCTGAATAAGCTTTTCTTCAACAAACGCTTCAAACACCTCGTTTATGATTTCTCCGCGGGTGGCATTCGGCTCCACTTTTATCTTAAGGTCAGCCGCTGCTTTCCGGGCTTCTTCATCCGTTTTAATCTTATTGAAATCTACCCCGGCATATTTTTCAATGGCTTCCAGCATAGTCATCCTGGTCCACGGCGGGGTAAAATCTATTTTCTCCCCTTCAAACTCGGCAATCATAGTTCCGTTTACCTTATACATAACCGTAGAAACCAAATCTTCAGTCAAAGCCATCATGTCAGTATAGTCCGCATAAGCCTGATAAAGCTCAAGCATGGTAAATTCCGGATTATGTTTGGTAGAAATCCCTTCATTGCGGAAGTTTCGATTTATTTCATAAACTTTTTCCAGACCTCCAACGATAAGGCGCTTCAAATAAAGCTCAGGGGCAATACGCAGGTAAAGCTGCATATCTAAAGCATTGTGATAAGTAATAAAAGGACGCGCAGCCGCTCCTCCGGCAATCGGGTGCATCATCGGTGTTTCTACTTCTAAAAAACCTCTTTCATCTAAATAGCGGCGTATCTCCTTTATTATTTGGCTTCTTTTTATAAATACTTCTTTTACTTCCGGATTTACTATCAAATCCACATAACGCTGACGGTATCTAAGCTCAACATCTTTAAGCCCATGCCACTTTTCCGGCAGGGGGTTTAAAGATTTGGCAAGATAGGTAAAATCGCGCACATGAATGCTGATTTCGCCTTTTTTGGTAGTAAATACTTCCCCTTCTACTCCTAAAATATCCCCTATATCCATCTTTTTGAAAAGCTCGTATTTTTCTTTTCCTACATCATCCTGGCGGAAATAAAGCTGAATATTTCCGCTCATATCCTGCATATTGGCAAATCCTGCTTTACCGTGCAGCCGTTTGGACATAATACGTCCGGCAATCTTCACCGTTTTGCCTTCATACTCGCTATAGTTGTTTTTAATAAGGGCTGCTCCCGCTGTCCGCTCAAAACGGACGCCAAAAGGATCAATTCCCGCCGCTTTGAGTTCATTTAATTTTTCAAGGCGCACCTTTTTAAGTTCATTTATATCTTCAACGGTAAGCTCTTCCTGGGTAAAATCATGTTCTGCCACCTTACACACTTCCTTAAACTTAAAATTTATAATCGCAGTTATTATGATAACATAATATCATTTTATCTTTCTACATTTAATATTTCATATTTTATGATTCCTGCCGGAGCTTCAACTTCTACTATATCTCCTTTTTTCTTGCCTATAACTGCTCTTCCTACGGGAGATTCATCTGATATTTTGCCATCTTTAATTTTAGATTCTACGGAAGCTACTATGGTAACCGTAAACTCCCTTCCACGTTCCAAATCTCTCAAAGTCACCCTAGAGCCCAAACTTACTGTCCCTACTGCAATATCGCTGTCTTCAATCAGTCTGGCATTTTTCAAGGTTTTTTCCAAACTTGCTATTCTGCCTTCAATAAATGCCTGTTCATTTTTGGCATCTTCATACTCTGAATTTTCGGAAATATCACCGAAGGCAATAGCTTGTTTTATTCTTTCTGCAACCTCTTCCCTCTTTACTGATTTTAAATACTCAAGCTCATCCTCCAACTTTTTAAGCCCTTCTTTGGTTAAGATAACTTCTTTTCCCTCTGCCATCTAATCGCTCCCATCGTTAATAATTTATAAAAGCGAGTCCCCCGCTCGCTTCACGTCCACCTATATATAAATATAAGCTGCAGCTGCCTGCAGTCATATTTTTACTTCAATATCTTTATGGTATTATATAGACCTCATATAGCCTTGTCAAGAAATATATCCCATAAACCTACTCTCTCCCCTAATTCTTTAAGTTTTACAAATAGCTTCCCCATCCCAGATTCCAGGTTTTCTTCTCCATTAGAAGGCAAAATTCCTGCCAATTTTAAAAGACATGCCTCAAAAACCGGGGCCAGGCAGGACAGGCAGGTATTGATGCCGTTTCGCCTTAACTCCTCTTCTATATCGGGAACCAGTTCGGTTGTATTATTGCCGTATTCCAAAGCATAAATTCCGGGCGATTTTATTCTAAAATCCCGTGCCACACTGTCAAAAAACAGAATTAAATCCCCTTTTTCCCAATTATCGGGGTTTATATAGCTGGAGCTTAAAGTATACCCTTTCTCATAAAAAAATTTATAGGCTAAAACCTCATTTTCTTCTGGACATGTATTCTGGAGTGAAACAGGCACCCCATATTTCAAAAATTCTTCAATAAATTCAGCCTGGTAATTATTCTTCCCTACAATAATCAAACGATTTACTTCTTTATGGGAAAGATAATCCTCGGTCATTTTCAAAGCTAAGGCTTTTATAAAATTATCCCCAAAGGTGAGCGGAAAATTATCGGATAATTCAAGAAGTTCTGGCTTAAATCTCCGGTCAACTGCAAGTATATTTAACTCATATTCACTTATAATATTTATAGCTTTATCTATTATTTCATGTCTCTTTATCGGAGCCAAAATTTTAAAATTTTGCCTTCCTAATACTAATTTTACAGTGCAGCCCTTCTTGTCAATATACGGCAGGTATAACAGCCTTTCTAACCGGGGTGAAAAAAAAAGAGGAGTCAGTCTATCCAAGAAAAACTTTTGATAGACAATTCCTCTTTTATCTTTTTCATTTAAACTGAAAAAAGCAAAATCCAATTTAAGCATCAAATCTCTCCAAATCAACTACTCCCGGTTTCAAATCGAGCTCCCTTAACATGGCATAATAATCCTCCGGGGCAATCTGATCTAAAGGCTTCTTCATCAAGGTAACCATTAAGGCTTCAATTACATTAGTCCCGAAAGACCTTCCGCCCATATCAGGAGTAGTTGTAATAACCTTGCTTATTCCCCTCTCCTTTAAGAGCTTCATGTCATCCCGGGTAGTAGTATTAGTTATTACTATCTGTCCGCTCAGCCTTTCCGGAAGATAGCGACGGATATAGTTAAAATCTCCGGCTAAAACATCTGCTTTATAATAATATTTAGAGTGTTTAGGAATTATGTCATTCTGTTTATCCCCTGTAGGATAAATTTTATCAAAAGGAAGTCTAACTACAAAAGGTGCAGCTATGCTTCCTACAATGCGCAGGGTTTTAAGCGAATGAAGAGGTAGCGGAATCCCCACCGTGTAGATAAAATCTCCCAAAGTAAGCCTGGCTCCTACCTGTTCAAAGGCTTCTGCCATGCCGAAACGGTCAACCGCACATACCATCAGGACATTTTTCCCTCTAAGGTCAACAATTCCTTTTTCCTGGATCTCAAGAATACACTTGCGTTCCAGGGTATTCTTAAGTCCGCTGCCGTCTACTATGGGGGTTTTCTTAGCTGCTGCCACCAAACGCTTAGCATCCTTTATAGTATATCTCTTGCCAGCAATATAGACATAAAGGTCAATTCCTCCCATGCCAAAGGCATCAACCTTGCCGTCGTTCTCTTCAATAAGGCTTATAGCCTTGGCAAAATCCCCATCAGTTCCTATCCTTTCAATTCGGAAACTTTCACCCATAAACTCTGTTTCAAAGGCATGGTCTCTCTTTGAAGAACCCAAACTTACGCTCAATATATGCTTCATTATTCATTTGCCTCCTTTTTAACTTAAAAACTGTTTTCTATATCGTCAGCGGGCATTTTTCAACATCCGTAAAATCTTTTCAATTTCCTGCGGGTCTACCCACTTGTCTTCAGTAATAGGTGAGGTTCCTATTTCAACTGAAATAACCTGCCCGGTCAAAACTCCTTCCATCAATTTTATCCGCTCATCTGAACCAATGCATATAACCACATCAAAGCTGCGAAATCTGGCAATTAAATCCATAAGCTCATTCAAAAGCTCCCGCCCGCTGCGCTCTTTAATAAAATTCTGCCTTTCCTCCTCGGTCATAAGCAGAATATGATCTACACCTTCCCGCCTTAAAATATTCTCAATCTCTTCCTTGTTTTTAACAGGAAAACCTACACAGGCAATCGACTGCCCCTTGCGCAGTTCGCCGATACTTTCCAAGCGGGAAATAAAAGTACGGTCAATATTAAGTTTTTCAGCCACTTCCTGTTGGGATAAACCTTTAGAACGCATGAGCAAAGCCTTCTGCAAAACCTTTTCGATCTTCTGCCAACTTATAATCTTATCCTGAATCCGGTAAAAATCCACCCCTTCACCTCCACCTTTCGCTGTACACCAAGCAAATCAGCTTTGCAACCTGTTGCGCACAAAATTGTTCACAAATTGTTTTCCAATTATTTTAGCATCTTCAAAAAAACTTGGCAAGCAGGTCTAAAGGCAATAAAAAAGACAGCCTAAACTTTTTGCTGTCTTAAGTCAGAGATTTAAGTAAATTTATTATCTCCTCTTTAGAGGTGAGCCGGTTTATTTCTTCTCTTATTTTAGCTGCCCCCCGCATGCCTTTTATATACCAGGCCAGGTGCTTGCGCATCTCCCGCACTGCCACGGCCTCTCCTTTAAAATAGCAGGCCAGTTCCAAATGTTTTATGGCAACCTCTACTTTTTCTTCCCATGAAGGAGGAGGAATTACCCTTCCATTTTCAATGAGTTCTACGGCTTCACGAAAAATAAAGGGGTTTCCCATCGCTCCCCTTCCTATCATAACCGCGTCACAGCCGGTAGATTCAAGCATCCTTAAGGCATCTTCCGCCTTCCATATGTCTCCATTTCCTATGACCGGGACTGATAAATGTTTTTTAAGCATCTTTATGCTTTCCCAGTCAGCCTTTCCTGAGTAAAACTGGTTTCGGGTTCTTCCGTGCAGGGTTACGGCTGAAGCCCCTTCTTCTTCAGCTATAGCTCCTAACTCCAGATAGTTAATGTTATTTTCGTCCCATCCTCGCCTCATCTTTACGGTAACCGGAACTTGGACCACCGAAATCACTTCTCTTATTATCCTGCGTGCCCGGGGAAGATCAAGCATTAAAGCGGCTCCTTCCCCATTTTTTACAATTTTAGGAGCTGGACAGCCCATATTTATATCAATAATGTCTGCTCCCATATTCTCAACTTTTAAAGCGGCTTTAGCCATATACTCCGGATCAGAGCCAAATATCTGCACGGCAATCGGCTTTTCTTCCCCGGATATATCTGCGATCTCCTTGGTTTTTGCCTGTTCGTAAAAAAGCCCCATATCACTTATCATTTCAGTAAAAACCAGACCGCAGCCGAAGGATTTGATGACTATACGGAATGCTTTATCGGTGACTCCTGCTAAAGGTGCCGATACTACCCGGTTTTTTATTTCCACTTTACCAATTTTAAACATTTTACCCCCTGTTTAATTCATAGATTAATCTGAGTCCATCCAAAGTCAGAAACTCATCAATTACATCAATCATTTTCGTCTCTTTGGCAATGACAGTAGCCAGCCCGCCGGTAGCTATTACTTTAGGATTTCCTTTCAGCTCTTCCTTCATTCGCTTAACAATGCCTTCAACCTGTCCTACAAAACCATAAATTATTCCTGCCTGCATACTTGCCACAGTATTGCGGGCTATTACCTGTTTAGGCTTAACCAATTCAACACGTGGCAGCTTGGCTGCCCTGGCCACCAATGCTTCCATCGATATCCTTATCCCGGGAGCAATTGCTCCTCCAAGATATTCTGCCTTCTCGCTAACCGCACAAAAAGTAGTTGCAGTACCAAAATCTATTATAATAAGGGGGCCGCCATATTTATGATAAGCAGCCACCGCATTTACAACCCGGTCGGCTCCGACTTCCCGCGGATTTTCATATTTAATGGCCAGCCCGGTCTTTATCCCCGGTTCTACTATCAAAGGCTTACAGGAAAAATATTTGCGGCACATAATATCCATTTCCATCATCAAGGTGGGAACCACAGAAGATATTACCACTGCGCTTATCTGGCTCATCTTAAGATGGCTGTGTTCAAAAAGCGCCATTATAAGCATTCCATATTCATCAGCCGTCCGCAAGGTATCAGTCCTAAGGCGCCAGTGGGTAAGCAGTTTTTCGCCTTCATAAACTCCTATAACCATGTTGGTATTGCCTATATCAAAAACCAAAATCATACCTTCCCCTCCATCTTCAATCCCGCCAGGATTTTATTCCTTTCACCGTCTCAGCGGCATAAACTGCCCGCAAAACCGCCCTGGCTAAGGCTTCTGCCGCTAAATATCCGGCTATATTTACATCTGCTTCCACTTCACCGGTCGCTAAAGCAAATACCGTATCCCCATCATAGTTAGTATGCACTGGCCTTATAACCTTGGCAAGTCCGTTATGTGCCATCTGGGCCATTTTATTGGCCTGGATTTTATTAAATTTGGCATTGCAGGCAACCACCGCAATGGTAGTATTAGTTAAAACTTCCCCCTCTACCTTTATCCCGCTTAAAGCTTGAAAAGTCCGACAGCTGCCGACTATAACCCCGTTATCATCCCTGACTCCGGCCACAATTCTTCCTTTTTCCGGGTCAAAGACATCGCCAAAGGCATTTACCGCAACTATGGCTCCTACCGTAAGCCCATTGTTTAAAGTAATCGACCAGGTGCCCATTCCTCCTTTGGTGCTGTTGACATAGCCCCTGAGCTTGCCAATCGTCGCCCCCGTCCCTGCCCCAACATTCCCTTCGCGGACTTCTTTTCCCGCCTTTTTGCAGGCTAAATAGCCCATTTTTCGGTCAGGACGGACTTTAGGATTTCCCACCCCCAAATCATACAAAACAGCTGCCGGCACTATGGGGACTATCGCCGTACTGGTCTTATGCCCAATTTCCTCTTCTTCCAAATATTCCATAACACCACAGGCTGCATCCAGACCAAATGCGCTGCCACCGGCTAAAAGCACAGCATGTACTCTTTCCACCGCATTAAGCGGAGACAGCAAATCAGTTTCCCGGGTGCCAGGTGCAGAACCTCTAACATCAACTCCGCATACGGCTCCTTCCCTCCCGGTCAATATAACAGTGCAACCTGTCAAAGCATCCAGATCCTCCACCGATCCCACAGTAATCCCTTTTACGTCGGTAATTGAATTAGCCATACCCTCACTTCCCCTCTCAAATAAGCTCCTACTCGCGTCCTTTCATTTATTCATTATCAAATTCTCTCTTTAAATCCATTCTCCTGCTTAATTCGACAGCCAAAAATGCTGCTACAACTACTTTTAAGAGATCAAAGGTTATAAAAGGAAAAAAGCCAATCTTCAATACCTGCATTACATTTAGAGCTTTGCCCATATACAGATTAAGGATAACATACATATAGGGAAGTCCTATTATATACAAGATTGCTACCCCGATTATGCCTGCAGCTAAAAAGTTTGTCAAATTCGTGCGGCGAATAAGTTTAGACTGCACCCAAGCCGCTGCGGGAAAAGCTAAGATAAATCCAAAACTCGGCTTAAGAACATAGGCAATTCCGCCATATGGAGGAGAAGAAAAAACCGGCATACCTATGAGACCTAAAAGCATATAAGCCAACATGCTTAAAAAAGCGGCATTAGGACTTAAAATACAGGCCGCAAGCAGCATAATAAATGGCTGCAGACTAAAAGGAATAATCACTACCGGCTGAAAAACCCGCACCAGAATAGTAACTACACACATGAGGGCAGTAAACAAAGCTGCCATTACCAGTTCTCTAGTTGAAATCTTCACTGTTAACCTCTCCCTTCACATTTGTTAACTAAACAGCAATATTAGGTTAACAATGTCCCTTTGCTATGTCAACATTTTATCCGCAATTATACCGGAATGCTGTATACATAGATTCATAAATTTAAA
Source organism: Thermosyntropha sp. (assembly GCF_017656155.1). Taxonomy (GTDB): domain Bacteria; phylum Bacillota; class Syntrophomonadia; order Syntrophomonadales; family Syntrophomonadaceae; genus Thermosyntropha. The sequence continues at coordinate 44,128 of NZ_JACDOH010000010.1, forward strand.
CATTTCCTCCTAAAAAAAGTGCGGGTTTTCAACCCGCCAATAATAAAATTTATATAAAGGTTTTAAGCTTGGAGCTAAAACAAAGCCTAAAGCATAAGATTAAAGCTTATATCCAAGCTTGCGGCCGAATGGGTTATAGCCCCGCACGATATAAAATCTACCCCGGTTTTGGCTACTTCCAGAATATTATCCTCAGTGATCCCTCCGGAAGCTTCTAGGAGAGCCTTTCCTTTTGCCATCTCAACCGCCTGTCTCATCATATCCAGGCTCATATTATCCAGCATTATAATATCCGCCTGAGCAGCCAAAGCTTCTTCAAGCTGTTCCAAATTTTCTACTTCCACCTCAATTTTCACGGTATGAGGCACCTTGCGGCGAACTTCAGTAACCGCCTTTTGAATTCCTCCCGCTGCCTTGATGTGATTATCTTTTATCATAACCCCGTCATAAAGGCCAAACCGGTGATTACAGCCTCCCCCTACGGTTACCGCATACTTTTCCAAAAACCTGAGTCCCGGAGTAGTCTTTCGGGTATCTACCAAAACAGCTTTGTAATACCTTATTATTTCCGCCATCCTATAAGTCTTAGTAGCTATACCTGATAAACGCTGCAGAAAATTTAATGCCAACCTTTCCCCGGTCAAAAGTGTTCTAGTCTTTCCCCTGACCCGCGCAATTACATCTCCTTTAGCAATAAAATCTCCATCCTGCTTCAAGCCTTCAAAAACTATATTTTTATCTAAATAGCTGAAAACCGCTCGACAAACTTCGATTCCAGCTAAAATCCCGTCTGTTTTCGCAATAAATTCTCCACAAGACTGGTGTTCATCTGAAATCAAACTTTCCGTAGTTATGTCGCCATGTCCTATATCTTCCTCTAACGCCCGTTTTATGAGGTCCTCCAGCCACAAATGATTCACCTCAAATCCTCCCTTATTTTAAAAAACATTTTATTTCGAAACGAAATTCTTTTTAATTTGGGGACGGTTTTCAAGTTAAAAACTATTTCGAATATGAAATACTTTTTAATTTCGGAACCGTCCCCAAGTTAAAATTAGCAGTTGGTGAAAGTGGTATGTTTGAGCCATTTTATGTCGTCACGGTTCGGATAATCGCTGCGGTAGTGTCCGCCGCGACTTTCTTTGCGCCACAGGGCGGCTAATATCACTATATGGGCAATGGTCAAAAGGTTTACAGTTTCGTAATATTCTACTATATTATCTCCCATGGTAAGTTTTTGCCACAGCTCCTCTACCTTACGATGGGCATCTTTAAGTCCTCTTTCGTTCCTTATTATCCCTACATTTTCCCACATTATGTTCTGCAAGGCTTTTTTAGCTTCAGAAGGTTCAATTCCTCTTTTAGCCGGCTTCAAAACTAAATCATCGTTTATAGCTGCAACTATCTCTTCCGGCTTGACGTGTCTGCGATACATAATTTCCTCGGCATTATCTATAATACGGTGGCCAAATACAATTCCTTCCAAAAGTGAATTGCTGGCCAATCGGTTGGCTCCGTGCACTCCCGTGCAAGCAGTTTCCCCACAGGCATATAAGCCAGATATGCCGGTTTGTCCCATGGTATCAGTGACTATTCCTCCCATAACATAATGGGCAGCCGGAGAAACCGGCACCCTTTCTTTTTCCAAATCTATACCTTTTTCTTTTAAAGTCCGATATATGTTGGGAAAACGGTTTTTTACATCCGGAATAGAGCGCATATCTAAATAGACATATTCGCTGCTCTCCGCCATCATTTCGCTTAAAATAGCCCGGGCTACTATATCGCGGGGAGCCAAATCTTTTAAGGGATGATATTTTTTCATAAAAGCTTCACCTTTACAGTTGTAAAGAACGCCTCCTTCTCCCCGAACTGCCTCGGATATAAGAAATCGCTGGGTATCGCGGCTGAACATGACGGTAGGATGAAACTGAATAAATTCCAGGTCGCCAAGTCGACAGCCGGCCCGAAAAGCGGCTGCCATTCCGTCACCTGTTGCCACCCCGGGATTAGTTGTATATTTGTAAAGCTGCCCGACTCCTCCCGTAGCTATTACCACAGCTCTGGCTAAGTATATTATGTTCTGTTTTAAATTAAGGTCATATACTAATGCTCCGTAAACCTCTTTAAAACCAGCATCAGTAAGTATATCTATGAGAAAAACATTCTCTTTTATTTTTATATCCGGATTTTCCTGACATTTCTCGGCCAAAGCGCTGCGAATAGCCTCCCCAGTTGCATCAGCCGCATGCAGGATGCGCGGTTTGCTGTGTGCACCTTCCCTGGTCAGCGATATGCTGCCATCTTTCATATCAAAAGTAGCGCCCATATCAATAAGCTCTTTTACCCGCTCCGGCCCTTCCCGGACTAAAACATCAACTGCTTCTATATTGCATAAACCGGCTCCGGCCTCTAAAGTATCTTCTAGATGTAAAAAAGGGGAATCTTCTTCATGGACTGCCGCCGCAATTCCCCCCTGAGCCAAGCCGGTATTTGATTCATATATGCTCTTTTTTATAAGCACAGTAACTTCTCCATGAGAAGCCGCTTTAAGCGCAGTAAAAAGCCCGGCAATTCCTCCGCCGATAATAAGAAAATCAGTTTTCACAACTGGAGTCTCTTTTGTCCATCCGCTTATATACCTTAATATATCCATAATCCATCCTTACCCTAATGCAATCATTCTCTCTAAAGCATGACTCGCCTTTTTCCTTATGTCTTCCGAAATTTCAACTTCATACTGTCTTTTTTCTAGAGCCAAGGCTAAATTTTCTAAGGTTATTGTTTTCATATCATGGCAGATAAAATTATTCCTGGCCAGATAAAATGTCTTATCAGGACAGTTTTTAGTTAAGGTATATAAAAATCCTTCTTCAGTCCCAATAATAAATTCTCTATCCTTGCTCTCCTTAACATATTTTAAAATGCCGGCAGTAGATCTTACCGCATCAGCCATAGCCGTAACCTCGGGCGGACATTCGGGGTGTACCACTATTTTAGCCTCAGGATGTTTTTTCTTCTGTTCTTCAATCTCTTCTGAGGTTACTACATCATGAACAGGACAAAATCCTTCCCACAATATGATTTTTCTTCCTGTCTGCCCTGCAACATATGCTCCTAAATTCCGGTCAGGCACAAATATTATCTCAGTCCCTTCTGGAATAGAGTTTACTACCTGAACCGCATTGGAAGATGTGCAGCATATGTCGCTTTCAGCCTTTACTTCGGCTGAAGAGTTTACATAACATACAACTCTAGCATCTTTATGCTTTTCCTTCATCTTTCGAAGCTTATCAGCCGTTACCATATCAGCCATAGGGCAACCGGCTTTCACCTCTGGAATAAGCACCGTTTTGGAAGGATTCAAAATCTTGGCACTTTCTGCCATAAAATGAACCCCGCAGCAAACTATAACCTCTGCATCAGTTTCGGCCGCTTTACGGGCAAGCTGCAGGGAATCTCCTACAAAATCCGCATTATCCTGTATTTCCGGCAATTGATAATAGTGAGCCAGAATTACTGCATTCAGTTCTTTTTTTCTTGCCGCTATATATTTAACCAGGTCACTTGTCATTAAAATTTCTGCCTCCTATTCATAATTTCCTAGACAAACTTTCTCAATCTGGTTCTTTTCATTTACATAAACCAGTTTAGGCTTATATTCTTTGCATTCTTTATCATCTACTACTGCATAAGTAAGAATTATAACTATATCTCCTTTCTGCACTAAACGGGCAGCCGCTCCGTTAAGACAGATAGTCCCTGAACCCCGTTCTCCCTCTATAACATATGTTTCAAACCGGGCTCCGTTGTTGTTATTTACCACTGCAACCTTCTCATTGGGTAGAATATCTGCTGCTTCCATCAATATCGGGTCAATAGTTATACTGCCAACATAGTTAAGGTCAGCATCAGTAACTACCGCCCGGTGAATTTTTGATTTCAGCATATATCGAAACATTTTTTACACCTCCACCAACAGGTTGTCTATAAGCCTGGTCTTCCCTATCCTGACCGCCAGGGCAACAAGAACTCTCCCTTCAATTTTATCAATGTAAGCCAAATCTTCAGCCCTTACTATCTCAATATAGTCAATCTCTGCCCGCGGCCTTGATTTTATCATTTCTTCCATCTCCCGTTTTATACGGGGGACATCCCTCTCACCTGATTTTATAAGCTTTAAAGCATGCTGTAAAGACTGATATAAAACTAAGGCTTCCCTTCTTTCTTCCGGGGCAAGATAAACATTGCGCGAACTCATAGCCAGTCCATCTTCTTCCCGGACAATAGGAACCCTCACTATCTCTATCGGGAAATTGAGCTCCCTTGCCATCTTCTCAATTATTGTAACCTGCTGGGCATCTTTCTGCCCAAAAAAAGCATAATCAGGCAGGCAGATATTAAAAAGCTTGCTCACTACCGTGGTTACTCCCCTGAAATGTCCGGGACGCGAAGCACCACACATTTTAGAAGTTATTTCTCCCTCAACTTCAACAAAAGTGCTGTATCCTTCAGGATACATTTCCCTAACCGATGGGGCAAATAGTATATCTGCCTTTTCCTCGGTTAACAGCTCAATATCCCGCCCCAAATCGCGGGGATATATGTCATAATCTTCCCCTTTCCCGAACTGGATAGGGTTTACAAAAATACTCACTATAACTGTGTCGCATCTTTTTTTGGCTTCCCTGACTAAAGACAGGTGCCCTTCGTGCAAATACCCCATGGTAGGAACAAGTCCTATAATTTTGCCCGCCCTTTTATAGTCAAGACATATCCTTTGTATTTCACTTATGTTTTTTACTACCTTCATGCGTTTTTCCCCGATTTTAATATAGTTTTTCCAAAACATCATCACTCATATTAAAACTGTGTTCTTTCCCCGGAAAAACCCCGGCTTCTACTTCTGCCTTATAATTAAGCAGTGCCTCCCTGATAACAGGTTCAAGGTTGGCATATTTTTTTACAAATTTAGGTATATGTCCTTTAAACATTCCCAGCATGTCATTTATCACTAAAACCTGTCCATCACAGTAAGGTCCTGCTCCTATACCGATAGTTGGTACAGAAACTTCTTCGGTAATCTTTTTAGCCAAAGGAGTCGGTACGCATTCCAAAACTATAGAAAAAACTCCGGCCTTTTCCAAAGCTTTTGCATCCTCAATAAGCATTCTGGCTGTTTCTAAATCTTTTCCCTGAACCTTGAAACCTCCCAGCTGGTTTACCGACTGGGGAGTAAGACCGATATGTCCCATTACCGGAATTTGAGCATCTAAAATAGCCTTTATTGTCCCAACCCTTTCTTTTCCCCCTTCCAGTTTAACCGCATGCGCTCCTGCCTCCTGTATAAACCGTCCTGCATTGCGCACTGCTTCCTCCCTGGAAATATGATAGGAAAGAAAAGGCATATCACCTACTACCATAACATTTTTTACCGCCCTGCTCACCGCCCGGGTATGATGGAGCATATCTTCCATAGTAACCGATAAGGTGTTTTCATATCCCAGGACTACCATTCCGAGCGAATCCCCTACCAGAATCATATCTATTCCAGCTTCATCCACCATAGCCGCAGTAGCATAATCATAAGAAGTCAGCATGGTAATTTTCTCGCCTTTTTCCTTCTTAGCTTTCAATGTTGCCGTAGTTACCTTTCCCATATTATCCACTCCTTTACACTATGCTGGTAAAAATCATCATCCAGCATAGATTCTAACTAGTGGATACTGCCCGCATAAGCTCTTTTTTGAAAAGATGTCTGAACTCTTCCAATATTTCTTCATCAATACTTCCTTTTTCTAAGGCAATATGAGCAGTAAACATTCCTAAAAGGCTATACAGTTTCATCAGCTCTGAAGGCAAGGCTTCTTCCATACAGCTGAGATGTCTTAAAACCGTGGAAACATCTCCTCTTGCAATAGGTCCGGTAAGTGCTTTAGGTATTCCAATCTTTTCTATGTTGTTTACAGTTCCATTTATTAAGGGCATTAAAGCTTTGACAGCCATATTTTTTGGTATTCCTGTAGTTTCTAAAAGCTTTACCCCGAAATCAACCAGAGTAACCAGATAATTGGAAACTACACAGGCTCCTGCATGGTATAAAGGTTTTGCTTCGCGGCTTATGAAAAAATACTCTCCATGCATTGCTTCCACGATATCTACCGCCACATCATAAGCATCCTTGTCCCCCTCTATGCTGAATACCGAACCAGGTAATATTTCGATAGCCCGGTCGGGACTGGCAAATGACTGAATAGGATGAACAGATAGGACTCGCGATCCAAAAACCTTAGCCCGATCTAAAATTTCTGAAGACTGGGCTCCGCTCATATGCAGGACAATCTGTTCTTCATAAAAAGCCCGCGAATCAGCTAAACGATCTACTACCCCTTTTATTGCCGAATCCGAAGTAGTTATAAAAAGAACATCTGATAAACGGGAAACTTCTTCCGGAGAAGTCAGGGTTATACATCCGGTTCTTTCAGCAAGCTGCCATGTAGCTTCGGGTTTTATATCATAAACACCCGTAACCTCATAGCCTTTCTCGCTTAAAACAACCCCAACCGCTGTCCCTACCACTCCCGCTCCAATAATTCCGATAGTCTTACGCATAATCTACCCCCCCTGACATAAAACAGGCTGGACCCTGTTTTAAAACGCATTTTACCGTCTCGTTTCTCTTAAAATACAAGCGGAATGCTTAAAATAGGTCGTCCCGCGGGAGAATATTAAATTTTCCTTATATCCTCCATCTTTTCAATCGTCAACGCCTTAGCCAACACCTCCCCAATTTTTGCCCCATCATCAGGAAACACCAACTCCGGTCTGATTTCAATAAGGGGCACCAAGACAAACAACCTCTCACGCATGTAGGGATGAGGAACCTTAAGTTCCTCAAAATCCATCACTTCTTCCCCATACAAAAGAATATCGATATCTATATTTCTAGGGCCCCACTTTTCCTTGCGCTCCCGGCCCATTTTAATTTCTATTTCCTGCAGCTTTTTTAACAAATCAAGCGGAGGAATATCAGTCTCAATCTCAATTACCTGATTTAAAAACTCCTCCTGATCAGTTTTTCCCCACGGTGCAGTAGCATAAAGCGAAGAAATTCCGGTTAATTCTATGCCTTCTATTTCCTGTATGTTTTTTATGGCATTTTCTAAATTTCCCTTTTTATTGCCCAAGTTGGTTCCTAACCCTAAGTAAACTCTTTTTTTCATATTATAAACGCTTCCTTTAATTTAGCATATAGATTTATTTTAAGAAAAAATATTTTTTTCTTGCATATTATAATAAAAAATTATTTTCTTAATTTTTTGCTAATTCAGATTTTTGGCGATAAATCTGCACTGCAAAGTAGTCAAAATCGCCTTTAACTGGTGCATCAGGTTTATAAACCGTTACTTCTACCGCCTCCAAGGGAAAACGGTTTAAAACCTCTTCAGCCACCTTCTCGGCTAATGCCTCAATCAAGTCAAAAGATTTGCCTTCCACTATTTCTTTTACTGTGCAATAAACTTCATCATAGCTTACAGTCAGTTTCAAATCATCATTTTTTCCAGCCAAACCTAAATCTCTATACATAATAACATCCAGCTTAAATCTCTGTGGGTTTATCTTTTCCTCGGGAAAAACCCCATGGCAAGCAGTAAAGGTTAAACCTTTAGCTATGATCTTATCCATTTTCCCGCACCACCGCATCGGTCATCAAAGCTGCCCGCTTCGTTTCTTTTACATCATGTACCCTCAATATATCAGCTCCGTTCATAATCCCCATAACTGCTACCGCCAAACTTCCTTCCAGTCGCTCGTGGACTTCAAGGTTTAAGGTTTTTCCTATAAACGATTTGCGGGAAGCCCCCAGAAGAATAGGCCGCCCTAAACTCTTGAACTCCCACAGCCTTTTTACAATAATCCTGTTTTCTTCAACTGTTTTGCCAAACCCAATGCCGGGATCTATTATTATTTTATTCCGACTCAAACCAGCTTCTTCTGCCTGTTGTATAGATTCCTTAAACTCCAAAACAATATCTGAAATCAAATCCTCGTAAGGCTCGCCCTGCCTCATCTGCATACGGTTATGCATGATTATCACCGGTGCATTATACTCTACCAGAACCGGCAAAAGGCCAGGATCTAACTGAAATCTTCCGATATCGTTTATAATATGGGCACCCAATTCCAAACATTCTCTAGCTACCCTCGCCCGAAAAGTATCTATTGAAATTATAAGGTCTTCTTTAACCAGTTCCTTTAGAACAGGAATAACCCTTTGAAGCTCTTCTTCCTCTGATGCCATAACAGAGTTGGGACGGGAAGAGGCTCCTCCAATGTCAATTATATCTGCTCCTTCTTCTTTCATCTGCAAGGCTCTTTCTACCGCTGCCTTAGGGTCTATATACTTTCCTCCATCAGAAAAAGAATCCGGAGTAACATTTAATATTCCCATAATGATAGTTCTTTTTCCGAAATCCAGCGTTTTGCCCCCGTTAAGCTCCATGGTAAACTCACGGGGTTCTAAACCCTCTAAAATCTCTTCAATCTCTTCGGCTAATTGTTTTAAACCAAAAGGCTGAGCTTTTAATTTTTTTATAAGAAGCCGGTAATGTTTTAAAGTTCCCATAAGAAGGACGTCTGTGTGTCCCACGCTGGATAAAGCATCGCGTTTTACCGCAGCTTCTCCGCCTTTAGAAAGCATTTCCTGCTTTATTATATTAGCCGAGCGGCAAGGAATATTTTTAAGCTTTATACAGTGGAAAACCGCTTTAGGTTCCATATATGCATACCCTGCCCGGTCTACCCCTATGTCTTCTAAAAATCTTCTTGCTTCATCCCTGTTTTTTATTAATATAGCATGGTGTCCCTGCAATTCAACTACCCCTTTGCTTCTTTTTATTGCTTCAGTTAGTTAATCAATATTCAAAATTGGTTACTGTAATTTCCTTACTATTAACTTTTGGACATATTCCGCGCTGAGGACATTTAGTGCATACCCGGGAAAGATTATCCGCACGATGTATTCTTTCCCCCAAAAAACTCATATCTCGGCTTATATTGCGGTGTTCGTATACTGCCTGACATATTATATCAACTTCATGGGGGTTAAAAAATACCCGTGGTAGTATGTCCCTGGCTATGCGGGCCCCAAGTGCAGCATGATCAGCACCGTATTCATATTCCTTCCATTTTGCTATATCATGCAAAAGCCCTGCCGCATATATAACCTCCTTGGCCGCCAGTTTTCCGCCAAGCTCCGCTTCCTTTACAAAATAATTAAGGTCGTTATGTTCTAAAACCAGAATATATGCGATGCGTGCTACATCTATATGATGATAAATGTCATGCTTGCAAAACTGTGGTTCTATTTCCATTTCCGCATTACGCTGCATATGGCTGTTGAATACCGAATCATTAAGCAATAATTCTATTCTCTTCAACGCATTCACCTCATAAATATTTTTTTCCAAAGGGTAATATATTATATTAAACCATATCTGCAAAAATCCTTCACCCTAATTTTATTTTTATCCTCTGGGAAAAAAATAAACCACCTCGCAGAACTAATCTGACAAACAGCCGGGCATCTGCCCGGCTGCGTAAATTAAAAAATCCACCTGTCTAAAGCCCTTTCATAATCTAAAATTTCTGCATCTTTAAAGAATAAACCTATCTCCCTAGCTGCTGCTTCAGGGGAATCAGAACCGTGAATTACATTCTGGGACATACATATTCCAAAGTCCCCCCGAATAGTCCCCGGCAAAGCTTCTTTAGGATTAGTCTTGCCCATCATCGCTCGCATAGCTGATATAGCACCATCACCTTCAACTACCATAGCAACTACCGGACCAGAAGTTATAAATTCCAAAAGTTCAGGGAAAAATGGCTTTTCTACATGTTCAGCATAATGTTTCCTCGCTAAATCTTCATCAATTTTAAGCATTTTAAGGCCGGCAATCTTAAAGCCCTTTTTTTCAATGCGGGTTATTATTTCTCCTACCAACCCTCTTTGAACTCCGTCAGGCTTTACCATGATGAATGTTCTTTCCATTTCTACTCCTCCTGTTTCTCTATTTTGCTTTAACCTTCTTTATTATAAATAACGCTGACCTTATAATAAATGGTCAGCGCCAAACTGCTTGATTCTTTTTATTCCACATCTTAAAAATTATTCATTATCTTTTACGGCTTCCTGCGTTTCATCTCCAGGACCTTCATCTTCTCCAAGATTTTCTTCACCTTTGATGATTTTTTCAAATTCATCAGCTTCCATAGTTTCAACTTCCATAAGTTTTGCCGCAATTCTATGAAGTTTATCCATATGTTCAACGAGGATATTTTCTGCCTTCTTGTAGCAGCTTTCCATAATAGCACTCGCTTCTTTATCTATGGCATAAGCAATCGCATCGGAATAATTGCGTTGCTGCGAAATATCACGACCTAAAAAGACTTCCTCGCTCTTCTGTCCAAAGGTTAAAGGCCCTAATTCCTCTGACATTCCGTATTCTGTTATCATTTTGCGCACAATGCTGCTGGCTCTTTCTAAATCATTCTGAGCCCCTGTGCTTATATCTTTCAAAACCAGCTGTTCAGCCACCCTGCCTCCTAAAAGGGTAGCTACTTCATCTAAAAGATATGATTTAGTAATATAATTGCGGTCTTCTTCCGGTAAGAGTAACGTATAGCCACCGGCTCTTCCCCTTGGTATAATGGAGATTTTATGCAATTTGTCCGTATTGGGTAGGAAATAGCTTACCAGTGCATGACCTGCCTCGTGATAAGCCACCAATTTCTTTTCCTTCTCCGAAATTACCCGGGATTTCTTTTCCGGTCCGGCGATTACCCTTTCTATCGCCTCTTCCAATTCCTCCATCCCGATTTTGTTCTTATTCCTGCGGGCAGCTAAAAGGGCAGCTTCGTTTACCATATTAGCCAGATCTGCCCCGGTAAAGCCCGGAGTCCTTTTGGCCAAAACTTCCAGATTAACATCATCAGCTAAAGGTTTATTTCGAACATGTACCGTTAATATAGCTTCTCTTCCTTTTACATCCGGACGATCAATAAGTATATGCCTGTCAAACCGTCCCGGCCTTAAGAGGGCCGGGTCCAAAATATCAGGACGGTTGGTAGAAGCCATTACGATAATCCCTTCACTGGTACTGAAACCATCCATTTCGACCAGAAGCTGATTTAAAGTCTGTTCCCTTTCATCATGTCCTCCGCCCAAGCCTGCTCCGCGCTGGCGGCCTACCGCATCTATTTCATCAATAAAAACTATACAGGGTGCATTTTTCTTGGCCTGTTCAAAAAGATCCCTAACCCGGGCTGCTCCTACCCCAACAAACATTTCCACAAAGTCAGAACCGCTTATGGAAAAGAAAGGAACGCCCGCCTCACCGGCTACCGCTTTAGCCATCAAGGTCTTACCGGTTCCCGGAGCCCCAAACAGCAAAACCCCTTTAGGTATCTTAGCTCCCATGCGGGTAAACTTGTGGGGATTCTTAAGAAATTCCACAACCTCCTGCAGTTCTTCCTTGGCTTCATCTGCGCCGGCCACATCTTTAAAAGTAACCTTGACATCTTCACTGCCAAGCATACGCGCCCGGCTGCGTCCGAACTGCATAACCCGGTTGCCCCCGCCCTGGGTTTGATTCATGATAAAAATGAGAAAAGCTATCAACAATATTATGGGCAACAAAGTGCTCAAAAGAGACATCCACCAGGGAGGCGGCGGGACAGGATCACTGTCATAGTCTACCTTTTTTTCGAGAAGAAGAGGAATAATGCCGCTTTCCTTGGAGGTAGTGACCGTATATCTGGTCTTATCCTTCAAGGTTCCGGAAATCTTGTAGATATTGTCATCTATTTGTACTTCAGCAGTCGCTACCTTATTCTGCTGAACAAGCTTTATAAATTCTACCTCGGTTAGCTCCTTAGCCTGCTGTTCCTGGGTCGGATACATTTTCATAGCAAAAAGAGCCAGTAAAACTATTAGGACATATATTGCTATATTCTTGAGTGCCTTATCCAAAACATTTCCTCTCCTTTAACCATCATAATGAAAATTTCCGTCATATTGTAGCATACCTGCCTCTTCTTTGCAATTACTGCCAATCTTTTTTCTATTTCTTAACTATTTTCTTCATTATCGTTCTTTTTTATAACCAGAACCTTTTCTGTTCCTGAAGTTATTGCACAGATTTCCGATACCCTTATACCTAGTATAGCATAAATTTCATCATAAGAAGCTATCAGAGGAATTTTATCTCTCTCATTGACCGGGATTTTTTCATCAATAAAAAAATCCTTAATTTTTTTGCTGCCCTTAAGCCCTGCCGGCCGAAAAACATCGCCTTTTTGCCGGCTGCGGATAAAAATGGGAAATCTGATTTTACCATAATCCAGCTTGGCCTCTGCCGAAATTTTTGACGCTTCCTCAAGGCTTACAACCTCCAGTTTATAAGCCTGCTTTAGCTCAGGAATATAAACTTCTCCCGGAATAAAAGCCTCATAACAATAGCTTATCACCGGTTGATTTCCGACCATAAAGATTAATTCTTCATAAGATTTGTTTACCTTCACATCTCCGCTCAAATGTATTACTTTGGAAGACCCAGCTTTAGAAAGCAAACCTATCACACTTTGGACATCCTTTATATTAATATTTTCTTCACTCCCGCTCCTTATTTCCCGCAAAGCCTTCATTATTATCCGCCTTTTCAAGGCTAAATGCAGGTTATTCAAAAAAGAAATATCCAAAACTATTCTGTTGTCTTCCCAACATTTTAAAACTTTATCCCAGTTGTTTTCCGTCTCCCTTTCCAAAAAATCATTCTCTATCCGGGCTATATCGGCCAGCTGACCTAAGCTTTCCCTGATGCGAGGGTTAAAATTATTCTCAAGATAAGGAATAAGTTCATTCCTTATTCTGTTGCGGGTATAAGTTTTCTCATAATTGCTGACATCAATACAGTAGGGGATCTTGTTTTCTTCAAGATAATCCAAGATTTCCGATTTGCTCACACATAAAAAAGGCCGTATAACATCTCCGTTAACCGGCATAATCCCCCGTAAGCCTCTGATTCCCGTTCCTCTTATCATATGATGGAGCACCGTTTCTGCCAAATCATCTTGATGATGAGCAGTAGCAATGCGTCCGGTGCCGATTTGCTCTTTAATCTCCCGGAAAAAGCGGTATCTTTCCTCCCTCCCGGCTTCTTCCAGGGTTTTGCGGCTAGTTTGCGCAATCTTTTTTATATCTACCCGCCGGATATAAACAGGAACCCCCATCTCACGGCAATAATCCTCTACAAATCTCGCTTCATCATCCGCCTCTTTCCTTATTCCGTGGTTCAAATGGGCAGCAAACAAAGAAAAATTAAGCCTTTCCTCAAGCCCTTTCAAAACATGCAACAAGGCCATAGAATCCGGCCCGCCGGAAAGCCCTAAAACCACTTTTTCTTCGGGTAAAATAAGTTTTTCTTCAATTATAAATTTGGATACTTTTTCCAGCATAAAATTCCCCTTTCGGGACGATCTTCAAACACAAAAACATTCCGAAACGAAATACCTTTTAAATTGGGGACGGTTCTCGAGTTTAAAACTATTTCGAGTCGAAATACTTTTTAATTTCAGAACCGTCCCCAGATTAAAAAACTGAATTAAAATCAGTGCGGGAAGTTTAGATCAATATAAGCACATATCACTGTCATATCATCTAATGGCTTACCCTCGCAAATTGTTAAGGCACGATTTAATATAATCTCCGCCAATTTTTGAGGATCACTGCAGTCTGTTTTGGCTAAAAGTTCTTTAAGCCATTTCTCCCCCTCTATAATATCACCTGAAGCCTCTAAAATACCATCACTCACCATTACCAAAATATCATACGGGCATAAAGCTGCTGTCTGGCTGCTTACTTCTATTTCATCCATTATACCCACCGGCAGATTGTCTGCTTCTATTATCTCCACCTTCCTTCCCCGCTTTATAAAAGAGGGAGCACTGCCGGTTTTTATAAAATCAACTTCTGCTGTATATAAATCAATCATAGCTATATCTAAAGTAGCAAAAGATTCAGATTTGGAACGCAAAAGCATTATAGAATTAACTGTTTTTAAAGCTGTTTCTTTGCTAAACCCGCTGTTTATAAGGCTTTCTAAGAGGCGTACTGCTATCTGGCTTTCTGCATAAGCCTTTTCTCCTACTCCCATGCCATCACTTAAAATTACTACTTCTTTACCCTCTTCCAAAGTGGCCAAAGTAAAAGTATCTCCACAGATACTTTCTTTTCCAAGCTGGGCAGCACCGCTTACCACTTTATATGTATGGCTAGGAGTAAGCGTAAATTCACATCTTCCCTTTCCAGTAATGCGCGGACATTTTTTAGAACAGACCTCCATTTTTTCCCCTACTATTGAAGAAATAGCAGATGACAGGTTTACTTCACATTCTTCTCCGCTCTTGCATGCATCAGCAACTACATTGATTTTCAGCTTTTTATCGCCAATCTTTACCGGAGTCACATTTATAACACTAAGTCCCAATTTTTTGCTCTCTTTTTGCAAATGCTTTTTCAATTCCCAATCTACCACCGTTTTTATTTCAAATTCATCAGCTAAATTGCGGATTATATTGCCAGCCTCTTTAAGCTGTTTGGAAACAACTTCACGCGATTCTCCCAGTTTTGCAATCCAGTATTCATTAAGACGCAAGGTTTCAAATAAGTAATGGACAGTCGTAAGCATCTCACGGCCGTAAATACACCTGCGTCTGAATTCTACGGGCAGTTCTTCGTATAAAATCTCTCCTTTAGCTTCGATAAGCGCAAATATATCTAAAAGCTCTTCCGAAGTCGATTTAGAATCTATTCCCCAGCATGAGTCACAGCGTGAGCAGCTGCGACAAAAACCATTGGCTATTTGATCATACAGGTAATTCAGATAAGCCTGCTGGTTGTTGTAACGTCGCAAATCATTTCCGTATGCAAAACTGCTTCCGATTTCCTCAAAAACTGCTGCGAGTTCTTCTATTTTTTCTTTAGCAGCTTCTTTTATCTTGATATCTGCTATTTCTGTTTCTTTTGAACTAAAAACTGCATTTATGCCTCCCAAACTTTTAACCGGCATCTTTTCCCTAATGGAAGAAGGAAGCATGAAAAAGATAATACAGGCAATCCCCGTTTCCCATAAACCTAAGATCGTAGCCTGGGTCTGGGGGACAAACATAGAAAGAGCCAATGTTCCCAGCATAAAACCGATTATTATCCCTAAACGACCAAAATTCCTGAAAAGCCCGGCTAATAATCCTGAAACTGCATACATTCCCAAAGTAGGAGCAAAAACACTTGAAGATATTGAAGGTATTATTCCGGTCATAACCCCTACCATAGTTGCTACACCGCTTCCCCATATAAAGGCGGCAATTAAAATTCCTAAACGGCAGATAACTGCTCCTACGCTCATGCCAGCAATACTTATTTCCTCAAGCCCCATAACTATTCCTATGCACAAAACTAAAAAGGCACATATATCCTCAAAAGTAAAATTGGCAAGCTCTTTTTTCTGCCTTACAGTTTCATCAGCCACCATAAATATAAAAGTAAGTATACCGGTAATCATGGCTTCAAAGACTATTACCATTTCCTGATAAAAGGAAAATCCCAAGGCCATATTCAAAAGGCTTTTTATCGTAAAAAGCACAGCGGCGGTCAAAGCCGGCAAAGACCACCACAGCTTATCCTGTGGAATAACCAAATAATTTATTATACCTAAAAGGAGAAGCAAAGCTAAAATATTGGTGCCGAGAAAAACTCCATCTAAAACAGTAGCAAAACCTATACATCCCAAAAACCCCAAGACTATTGCTTGTTCTTTACGGTAGCGGCTGAAAACAGCAGCAAAAGCAAAAACAAATGGCATTATTTCCTCTAGTATAAAGGCACGCGCCATAAGAAAAACCCCTGCTGCCAGCAATAAATTACCGGTGGTAAAAAATCTAGTAAAAATCTCGGCCCAGTTCCCCCCCCTTAATGCTTCTCCAGTAAAAAACGACTCTCTAACCTGCCTCCTTAATGCCTTCTTCTCCCGGTTTTTTGTGCGACGTCCCCAGGGGGAAGGTTCCGCTATTCGCTGGTAAGGATAAACTTCTAATCTGTCCAACATACTGTTATCCCTCCTATTTCAGGTCTTGAGCCTTATTATAACAATAATATGTGGTAAAAATTGTAAATATTAAGGAGGGATTTATTTTTATTCCAAAAAAATTCGGACAAATCTTGAATAATATAAACACATTTTGCCTCTCTTAACTAAAAAAAGACAGGCTAATTCGCCATTTCCCATATTATTCCTTCCATCAAGTCTGATTCGCTTACTACTATTTTATCCTTATTCAAAATTTCCATAATAACTAAAACTGCTAAAACCCCTTTAGGGATAATATCTGCTCTGGCCGGCTGTAAACCAGGCAGCTTTTTACGCTCTTCAAGGGGCAGAGAGGCTAAAAGCTCGTATATTTCAGCAATATCTTCATAAGTTAAAAGCTGTCCATGCACTAAAGAATAGGAATATTCTTTAAGTTTAAGTTTTATTGCAACCAGGGTAGTGGCAGTTCCCCCGACACATACCAAAGGATGCGGTTTAAAATTTATTCCTGAATCTATAAGCGGCTTTAAAATATCCCTCATCTCTTTCCGGTTCATATCGGCTTCCGTAGCCCGCACCGCACCGAGGGGAAGAGAAATCATAAAATCTTTTCCCAATATAAACTCGGTGCTCCCCCCCCCTAAATCTACAACCATTGGCTTATTCTGCAGTTTTAAACCTTTCTCAACCCCTAAATAACTTAAGAATGCTTCTTTTTCTCCGGTTATAACTTCAACCTTAATACCACACTTATTTAATACAGTATCTATAAATTCTTTTTGATTTTCAGCTTCTCTTACTGCACTTGTTGCTATCGCCCGATAACTTGCTACATTATTGTCTTCAATGGCTTTTTTAAAGCTGTTTAAAGCAACACAGGTTCGGTCTATTGCTGCTTTGCTTATCTTTCCCGTTTGAATTAAATTTTCTCCCAAACGGGTAGTCTGTAAATCTCTTAAAACAGAAAATAATTTCCCATCTTTTATTTCCGCTATAAGCAGGCGGCATGAATTAGTTCCTAAATCTATGGCAGCACAGCGCATAAAGTTCCCCCTTATTTCTCCAATTAAAAAACACCCTATAAAAAGGGTGTTTTCTCATCTATTTATTATAATGCCTGTTTCGCCTCCTAGAGTCATTCTTAAGCCTCAAAGGCTGCATCCTTTCATCACTTTCCTTAAGAAATTTGGCAATCTTCTCATCCAAGGTTTCCACATTGCTTCTGTTCTGAGATGATTTAACCATCATTTTAGGCTTCTCCGAAACACTTCTCTGCTCTTTTTCTGCTGCCTGTTTAATAGAAAGCCCTATCTTTTTTCCGGCAACATTCAAAACTTTAACCTTTACAATATCACCTTCCCGGACAAAATCCTTGACATCATTTACATAGGTGTCAGCAATTTCTGAAATGTGAACCAGTCCAACAGCGCCTCCTGGCAGTTCTATAAAAGCTCCAAAACTTGTAATCCCCTGGACTTTACCTTCCAAAATGCTGCCAGGAACAATATTAGTTTGTTCAGTCGGCATATAAAATAAGTTCCCCCTAAATGTAGTATAAGTTAATAATATAAAATGCTCAGATAGTAGTCAACTACCAAGTATTAAAATTATTCATCTATAACTACTTCTACCAGAGGTTTTTCTCCTTCTTTAACCATCCCTAGCTTTTCCCGGGCAATCCGTTCAATATTTTCCAGGGATCTAGCCTTTTCATATTCTTCCTTAAGCCTCTTGTTTTCTGTAACAAGCTCTGCTTTTATAGCTTCTAATTCTTTCTTCCTTTCATTAAGTTTCCATACTGTCTTTACCCTGCTGCCAACAGGGAAAAGCAAAAAAAAGCATAAGGCAATTATCAATATTTTTTTTAAAGCCAAACTTTTGCTTTTATTCTTCATCTGCTTGTCCTCCATCAAAAACACCCAAAGTATCTCCGGGAAGAATTATTACGACTTCATATCCTTTAGTACGGGCACGATTGTACAAAGTGGCTACTGTACTTGCATTTATGCCTAATATTTTTGCTATCTCGGCATTGCTCCGCCCCATCTCTTTTAATGCAACCACCTGTCTTTCCCGGAAGCTTAACTTTTCTACTCCGCGTATTTCTATCTTCATACATTCAACACTCTATCCACATTTTTTCCACATATTGTGGACAATTTTATTATTATCTAATCGTTTCTGGCTTAAGCTAAAAATTCCTGCTTTTAAAAATAATTTTTTATTCCTCATTCTTAGGCGGTTTTTTTAATCCCTTAAAAAGATTTTTTATTTTAATCCCGGGTTTTTTTACTATGCTCCAGCATCTTGCTAAAATATTCACAGTAATATCTGCACTCCGTCCTACAAATCCCTTAAACTTTTCTGAAAAATAGTTTAAATATACTACAATACCGATGAGTAAAGCTAAAAGAACATAAACCCTTATTTCTCCACCATTTATAAAAAACATCAGCCAAAACATAAGGCCAAGCATAATTATCCACAGGAAAAAATCCAGGATATAAAGCAGAAACTTTCCTACTCTTCCCCTAGTAATAACCATTTGATAAAAGTGAAAAATAAACCCGACAAATATGCCTGCAACTAAAGTAAAAAAAAAGGTCCTAATCTGCATAAACAGGCCAGACAAAAAAATCCCTCCTCATAAAAGGTTGGGGATATGATTTACAACTTATCCACAGATTATCTACATATCAACAGTTTTTATTTAAGAAGGCGTTCTATAATATTTTTACTTTTAGTCTTAAAATCCGCCCCTGATGGCTTATACTGGAAACTTTCAAATTCTCCTTCAATTTCAACCTTTCCTTCATCCAAATTAAGCATGGTTATATGCATACCCTTGCCTGTAATAAAAATAAGCCCCATACTGCTATCTAAAATTATCTCTTCTTCATCAAAAGTATTCACATTTTTTATCCCTGTTAATTCCATACATTTGCGGTCAGTCAAAATCATACTATGCTCAGCCATTTTTTCTCCTCCTTATCCCCTTTACCTTTTACCACCCAAAAACTATTCTTAAAAAGAATATGCTCATAAAACCTGAACTTATGACAAAAAATAAAGTTTATCTGACCTATAGTTTTTATAGAAAGATGAAGCTGGAGATAATACTCACAATATGGTAATATTTTATGGGGAATCTGAAAAAGGAGCTGTTTTTATGAATCTAAACCGGGTAATGCACGAAATTAAATATGCTTATGCCAAAATGGAAGCATTTAATGAATACTATGATGTAAATGTTCTCTTATTAGAAACAATACTCAACAATAAACTGAACAATGGAGAAATACTAAATGACATATACGAAAACGGTAAAAATGGAGTTCACCGTGCAATAGCCATGCTCTATGACTACATAAAGGGCGAAAGGAAAATAATAAGCGGGCTTAAGTCAGGGGAACTCATTCTCCCTGAAAAAGCAAAACAGATCTTACAAGGGATAAAAACCGAAAAACAGGCAGGAATACTTTATGCTTCCTTTCCCTTGGAAGGGCAATTTAATGTAGTCATAAAAAAACAAAGAGGGGCTGTATTTAAAGCAGATAACATCACTATAAAGCCTCATGACAATAAATTTTTATTGATAAATCCTATGGCTGTATACGGAAATGAGAATTATTCCATCGCTTTCAGATCCTTTGATGAATCCTTTGGCTTTGCCATTATGTATGGTCCTTCAATAACAGGTGCAAAAGGAAAAAATATGCTCAAGGTATCATATTTTGACCCTGAAGCCTATTATATTGATGATGCTTCCAAATACCGTAATGCGAGCGAATTTGGCGAAGGCATAGACTAAACGATAAAAAAAGGGGCAGGAGAAAACCCTCTCTGTCCCTTTTTCATTCAATTATTCTGTATAAATTTTTGGCCTCGTTAGCCTTAACATTCTCGCGAACATCAAGAACCTCAAAAGCCATTTCCTTACCGCCCGCTATCAAGGTTATTACATCCCCTTTTTTCACCTCTGAAGAAGGCTTGGCCAGGCGGCCGTTTATAAGAACCCGTTCGTTTTCAGCAAACTCTTTTGCTAATGTACGCCTTTTTATTATCCTGGATACCTTAAGGAATTTGTCCAGTCTCATTATCTAAACAACCGCATCCTTAAGGATTTTCCCCGGCTTGAATGCCGGCATCCGGGCAGCAGGGATTTCAATCTCTTCTCCAGTCTGTGGATTTCTTCCCTTGCGGGCTTTTCTTTCCCGGACTTCAAAGGTTCCGAAGCCTATCAATTGAATCTTTTCTCCGGCTTTAAGGGTTTCTTCTACTGTTGCAAAGAAAGCGTTGATAAATTTTTCAGCATCTTTTTTGGTCATACCCGCTTCGAGCGCTACTTTGTTTACTAAGTCTGCTTTATTCAAGGTATCCCTCCTCACGATTATGTGGTATATTATGGTTATTCGCCGTCTTTTACTTTTTTCCTTCTTTCTATTTCCCTATAAACCTCTTTTTTTAGCTTTTTCCCAAAAATAATCAAGCTCTTCAAGGGTAAAAGAAGTAAAATCCCTGCCGCTTTCTTTAACCTGTTCTTCTACATAATTAAAACGGCGTACAAACTTATCATTTGTAACCTGCAAAGCCTCCTCCGGGTTTATACCTTTCATGCGGGCAATATTAACCAAGGCAAATAAAATATCTCCCATCTCTTCTTTTAAACTTTCCTCATCATCAGCATGTTTCAGTTCATCTATTTCTTCTTTAAACTTCTCTAAAGCCCCTTCTACATCAGGCCAATCAAAACCCACCCTAGCAGCCTTCTCCTGTACTTTATATGCACGAAGGAGTGCGGGAAGCATAGTTGGAATTCCTTCCAAAATATATTTTTTCCCTTCTTTTTTTTTGAATCCTTCCCATACATTCACCACATCATCTGCGGTTTCAAGGTTAATCTCTCCAAAAACATGGGGATGCCGGAAAATCATCTTTTCCTTTATCCGGTTTGCTACATCAGCAAAATCAAAGTATCCTTCCTTCTCAGCCAAAGCTGCATGGAAAACTACCTGTAGCAGTAAATCCCCCAGCTCTTCTTCAAGTTTATTCATATCATTTTCTTTAACTGCCTCCATAACTTCATAAGTTTCTTCTAAAAGATAACGCATAAGACTTTGGTGGGTCTGCTCCTTATCCCAGGGACACCCATTTTCACCCAGGAGCCTTTCCATGACTTCAATCAATTCTTCTATTGCTTCACCATTTCTTCCCATAAGCCTTCCCCTCTGTTTCAAAGATAGCTTAAGCATCTCTGATAATTTTTTTCAAGATTGTCATATCAAGTTCCTTTACTAAAATAAGTAAAATTCCATAAACTCCTATTCCTATAACTATTGCAGCTAAAGTAGCCAGATGAGATCTTATGTCAATAGTTACCATATACTGATAAGAAGCTCGAACGGCTGCTGCCATTACGATGCTTGCCAGCAGTATTTTAACAAGCCTTTTAGT
Organism: Thermosyntropha sp.; assembly: GCF_017656155.1. Taxonomy (GTDB): domain Bacteria; phylum Bacillota; class Syntrophomonadia; order Syntrophomonadales; family Syntrophomonadaceae; genus Thermosyntropha. The sequence goes on from NZ_JACDOH010000010.1 coordinate 65,727, forward strand.
CTCATATTTAATACCGGTAAACCTTTTAAGATAAATTAAATTAAGTATAGAACCTATAAAAAAGGCTAAAACCGTGCCGATAGCTGCACCTTTTATATTGAGAAAGGGAATGCTCGTCAAGGTGTAATTGAAAATAACTTTAAACATACCGGTGATTATCAAATTGCGCATAGCAATTTTGGGCATTCCTATTCCCTGCAAACCGGCACTTGATATTTGGAAAGCTGCCAGCATAATAGCGGAAAAAGCCAGAGGTTCCAAAGGTACTCCGGCTTCAGGTGCACCATAGAGCAAGTCGCATATAGGAAAAGCTAGAATAAACAGGCCGGCCGCGGCAGGAAAAGAAATAAGCATTCCGCCTCTAAAGCCATAGTTCAATCTTTCAACAAGCAAGCCTATATCATTTTTAGTCTTGGCTTCAGAAATAGCCGGAACCATACTGGTAGCAATGGATATAGTAAAAATAGTAGGCAAACTTATAAGGACTGCTGCCATACCAGATAAATGACCATAAAGGGCAGTAGCCTGGGAGACCGTATAACCAAGTGCAATAAGACGACCAGGAACAATCACGGCATCAAGCATCTGCACCAGCGGAAGAACAACCGCACCTACCGACACCGGAATGGCAAGTTTTATCATTTCTTTTCCCAAACTTATTGATCTTTCCCCAGAATAACAGAGCTTTATTGATTCTGATCTATTTTTTTTAGTAAAGTTCAGGTAATAAAAGATTAAAACTGCGAGTCCCGCTATCCCGCCTATTACGGCGCCAAAAGTAGCACCAGCTGCAGCATATTCTATTCCTTTATCTACAAAAATATAAGCCAAAACAAGGACTGCAGTAACCCGAAAAAGCTGTTCTACCACCTGAGAAACAGCGGTGGGAACCATAGACTGATGTCCCTGAAAAAACCCGCGGAAAACAGACATAAGAGCAGCAAAAAATATGGCTGGGGCCACAGCTAAAATTGGATAATAGGCCCGGGGATTTTTCAACACATAATCAGCTAATATCCCGGCTGACTCCATCACAATAAAGGAAAGCAAAAGACCTATAAAAAACAGAATAACCAGCGATACTCTGAGTATTTTGATACTGTCTCCACTGTATCCTTCGGTCTCCTTTTCAGCCACCATTATGGAAATAGCAACCGGAACCCCAGCTGTCGCTAACGCCAGAATAGTAGTATATATAGGATAAGCCATTTGATAAAGCCCAATTCCTTCTGCCCCTATCATCCGGGCCAGAGGAATCCGGTAGACCGCTCCTAAAACTTTGCTTATAGCTCCTGCAATGCTTAATATAAGTGCCCCTTTAATAAAGGTCTGCCCCTTTTCCATGTTTATCCTCCTCTTTTTCCCATGAGGATTATTATAGCACAGACTTATCGTTTAAATAAGATTTAAAACCTCTTTACAACAAAAAAGCGATCTTTCATATAAGACCGCTCTTTGTCAATTTGGTATTGATATTTATTGTTCCATCTGCTTTGATAAAAATCCGGCAGCCGTTTCCGCTAATTTAACCTCTAACTCTCCCATTTTTACCCCAGCCTCTTTGCTCACTATAATAACGGCACCTATAGGATCTCCCTGGGATATTATAGGAGCTATTACCTGCGACTTTATCGTATATTCTCGGTCATCAGTCTCTATTATATGAACATTTTCATCATCAGGAGATTCTATCACCTTCATCAACATTGTGCGTCGCTCTTCCAAAGCCTTTTCCACTGCCTTACCGATGGGTTTACCCATGAACTCGCGTTTATTGGCTCCTGCTACCGCTATCACTACATCTCTATCTGCAATTATCGCTATATGTCCAGTAGTTTCAGACAGTGAATCAGCATATTCCTTGGCAAAATCTCCTAGCTCACCTATGGGGGAATATTTCTTTAATATGACTTCACCTTCCCGATCAACAAAAATCTCTAAAGGGTCCCCTTCACGGATGCGTAAAGTCCTGCGTATTTCTTTAGGTATAACTACTCGCCCCAAATCATCAATCCGGCGGACAATTCCTGTTGCTTTCAATTTACATTTATCCCTCCTTTAAAAAAAAATTGAAAAAGTTGTTTTTTTTCTCAATCATAGTATATAACTGAAAATACCCTTTTATTCACTTTTTGCCATTATGCTACAAAAAAACAACCTCTAAAAATCAAGGTTTGACACATTTTTCATGTTCAAAATTGCACAAGCCTGTATTTTATTTTTAATTTCGCAATTGTTTTTTAATGAAAATAATTTGAAATTATTTCGAATCGAAATTGTTTTAAAATCGAGAACCGTCCCCAATTTAAAATCTGTTTCGAATCGAAATAGTTTTGGCTTTTATAACTGTCATCAGGTTAAAAAGGTATAGAGGTGGTTTTTTTGGTCAAAATATGGTTGGAAATAAAAAGATAAGGTGGAATAAGATGATAAGGCTAAGTAATTTTCAGGTTTACTCTATGCTGCTTATTTTTTCTCTTGCCGTAGCTTTTTTACAGGTAGGCAAATTTGCTATTGATCTTCTTTTCAATAATGCTTATCTGGCAGTTCTGGCCACTGCCGTCCCGGGCATATTGATAATCTTCATGTTGAATCACATCCTTAAAAAAAGTACCCTTCCTTTTCCTTTTATACTGGGTGAACACCTGGGTGAAAAGGTCGGAAAGGTAATAGGCTTCTTGTATATTTTAATTTTTTTGCTCTTAACCAGTTTTTCCCTTCGCCTTTTCGTAGATTTTATCGAAACCAACGTTTTGCCTCAAACACCTATAAGTATATTTTTAGGCCTGCTACTCTTATGTGGGTATATTGCCATAAAAACAGGATTAGAAAACTTTGCGCGCATGTGTGAAATTATAGTCATCTTAGGGGTCGGTTTTTCTTTTTCCATAGTGTTTTTAGGTTTTTTTCAAAATATCGACATTAAAAACCTCCTGCCTTTTGCCTATATGAATTGGACTTCTTTTATGCGTGCTGTTTTTATGCTATCTACCGAAATTTTAAAACTTGCAACCATACTTTTTTTAGGTTTTTTTATTCCGGATAAAAACGATGCCTTGAAAATAATGATAAAGGTTTTGTTTACTTACATCATATTGATAACAGCTATTACAGTTGCTGCCATTCTTATTTTCGGAGGAACAACAGCCAGTCTTTTCACCTTTCCCACTTTCGCCGTAGTCAGGATTATTAATATTGCTGATTTTTTGACTAATCTGGATGCCATCTTTATTGGCCTCTGGATTATCGGGATATTTGGCACCTCTACCTTTTTATGGTTTATGTTCTGCATTACGACTCAATATGTTTTTAATCTGAGAGACTATCGCTTTATAGCTGCCCCCTCCTCCCTCATAATCGCTGTTCTAGCTATTAAGATGGCCAGTAATATTCTGGAAATTAATATACTGATAATATATATTATCCCCTTTTTGCTTTCTATTTTCTTCTTTTTAATCCCTTTTCTTCTTTTCCTTATCACCCTTTTTAAACCTTATCCCGAACTTGATCAGGAGAACTGTAAAAACATCAACTTTTAATAATCTGTATAAATACATGAAGATAAGCTTAAACTATATCCTGTCAGAAAATTATCGGTTATTTATGGGGGTAAAATATGCGCTATATAAGCAAAAAAAATTCATCTGCAGCTTTAACCCCACATGATTTTATAGATGATAAAGTATCTTTTTCTGTCCGTGAAAATAGCGAAAAGCTGAAGAAAATCCTTGAAAGCTGTTCTGATGCTGTTTTCCGCGAATTCACCTTCGGCACCAATGATGAACACAAAGCCCTGGTTCTATATTTTGACGGCCTTACTGACCGTAAAGAAATCGAAGAAAACATTTTAAAACCTCTGCTTTTAGAAATAGGCATGGTCAATAAACCTGAAATAAAAATCCTCAATACATCCGGCGTCTTTTCTCGGATTAAAAATAGAATTTTAGCAGCAGCAGAAGTCAAAACTTTAAATACTTTAGGCGAAATCGTGCATCATATAAGTTCAGGAGACACCGTTCTTTTGATAAACGGCTGTGATAAGGCTTTATCGGCCGGAACCCGCTCCTGGCAGTCAAGGGCAATACAAACCCCTGAAAACGAAGTAGTAATATTCGGTCCTAAAGAAGGTTTTTGCGAAACTTTGCGCTTTAACACCGCACTTCTTCGCCGCCGGATTAAAACCGGCAATTTCAAAATAGAAGCCATGGTTCTGGGAAGGTTAACTAAAACTGATGTGGTTCTCTGCTATATAAAAGGGGTCGCACCTGACAGCTTGGTGGCGGAGGTTAAGCAAAGGCTGAATAAAATTGATATCGACGGGGTTTTAGACTCTGCCATCCTCGAAGAATTTATTGTCAATGAAAAAAATACTATATTCTCTCAGGTAGAACATACGGAAAAACCCGACCGGGTAGCAGCAAATCTTCTGGAAGGAAGAATTGCTGTCCTGGTCGACGGTTCTCCGATGGCATTAATCCTGCCTGTTTCTTTTCCTCAATTCTGGTTATCGCCTGAAGATTATTACGATAATTATATCCCGGCTTCTCTTTTTCGGTTTCTGCGCTTTGCGGCATTCTGGATTTCTCTTCTATTGCCTTCTTTATATGTAGCGGTAATAACTTATCATCAGGAAATGATTCCCACCGCACTTTATCTTACTATAGCCGCTACCAGACAGGGGGTTCCTTTCCCTGCTTTTGTGGAAGCCGTTCTTCTTGAGATTACCTTTGAACTATTAAGGGAAGCAGGCTTACGACTCCCCAGGGCAGTAGGACCAGCCGTAAGTATAGTGGGAGCCCTCATAATTGGAGATGCAGCAGTCCGGGCCGGACTAGTTTCTACCCCTATGGTGGTAATAGTAGCCGCCACCGGAATAGCTTCATTTGTTACCCCGGCCTACAATGCCGGTATAATAAACCGTATTGCCCGTTTTGGCTTTCTTTTTGCCAGCAGTGTCCTCGGCTTTTTAGGTATTATGATAGGTTTAATCCTTATGCTTACCCGTATGGCGTCACTGTCCAGCTTTGGACTCCCTTATCTTTCTCCTTTAGCTCCTTTTAATAGAGAACAGATGACAGATGTAATTGTAAGGCGTCCCTGGTATAAAAATATAACCCGTCCTTTCATAGAAGGCATGAAAAACCAAAGGCGCCAGAACCCACCGGATAAAGATAAAGGAGGCAGTAAATAATGTTTCAAAAAAAGCTGGGCCTTTTAGTCTTCATTCTCCTTTTTCTCCTTCCCGGATGCCAAATTCGGGATATAAGCCATACAGCTGCTGTTTTAAGTATAGGCATTGATGAAGAAAATGAACAGATAAAAATAAGCGCACAGGTCGCTAAGCCATCTGCTCCCGAAGAAAGCGGAAGTTCAAGCAGCGAACCGCAGTTTATCGTCATTTCAGAAACCGGAAAATCTATGGTGGAAGCCGCCCGCAAAATGTCTCTTACCTTACCGCGCATTCCTTTATGGACTTATACCAATACCATTATAGTAAGCGAAGATTTGGCCAAAAAAGATATAAGTTTTCTCATTGACACTATCGCGCGCAATCCCAATATAAGAAAAAACAGTTTTCTTATAATAGCCCGCAAGACATCTCCAGAAGAGATTATGCAGGCAAAATCTCCTTTAGAACCTTTTCCAGCACAGGCTATTGTCAACATACTTCAAATGCAGGAAAAAACCTTAGGAATATATACCGCTGTATCACTGGGTGATTTTATAAAAAAAGCTTCAACTATGGGGATCGAACCCGTGGTTCCCCAATTTACAATAATAAATAAAAAAGGCAAAGGACTTCTTTCTTTGGAAGGTTCCGCCGTATTTCTGGGAACTAAAATGGTAGGAAGCTTCACTGAAGAAGAAAGCCAAGGTTACCGCTTCCTTCTCCCTGGACTTAAAAGAGGAGGCATAATAAATGTTCCTTCTCCTCTAAATCCCCAGAATCTGATGGTAATTGAACTTTTAAACATCCAAACTAAAGCAAAAGCAGAAATAAAGGATGGGAAAATTTTGATAAAACTAACCATAGACAGTGAGGGCAATTTCTATGAACAAAATTCTACCGAAAATCTGCTGAATATAAAACAGGTAGATAATATCGAAAAGGCCACGGCAGAAGAACTTAAACGTAAAATGCAAAAATCTATAAAAAAAGCAAAAGATCTCAAGTGTGATGTTTTTGGATGGGGAAAATTAGTAGAAAACAGCTCTCCATCTTTCTGGAAAGAGATAAAAAAAGACTGGCTTGAAATCTTCCCTTCAGTCAAAAGCGAAATAAAAGTATCCTTTAAGCTCAGGCGCACTTATCTTACCGATAAATCTTTCGTGTTTCGCAAATAAAGCTTGCCGGGGAGCGATTTAAAGATGCTTTCAGCTCTGCTTATTCTCTTATATGTTATTATTCTGGCTCTTGAAGTGCCGGCTCTGTTAAAAAACAGGTTTTATAAAGAACTCTTAGTTTTTATAGTTCTTTTTGGAATAGGAATTTATCTGAGCTTTATCCAATTTAAAGGAAGTCTTAACTTTAATCCTTTAAGCCCTTTGCTCAGTCTTTTAGCATCTGGAAAATGACCTTGCAGACGGAGGCACTCATGAAAAAAAAACTAAAACTTATCATCTTTATACTGTTCTTTCTCTTTACGGAAAGCGGATGCTATAACCGGTTGGAAACTATCCAGACCGCAGTCTGCGCCGGAGTAGGTGCTACCCTTACCCCGGATAATCGTATTGAATTTACGGTTCAGCTTAATAAACCGGTAAATCCGCAAAAAACTACGATTTTTACCCAGCAGGTGGAAATCTTATCAACTAAGGGGAACTCCATAACTGAGGCTGCCCGCCGGGTTATGCTTGCACTGCCCCGGGTTCCGCTGTGGTCACATGCCGATATTTTTATAATCGGCGGAAACTTGGCCCGAAAAGATCTGTCTTTTCTTATGGATTTTATAAGTCGCAACCGGAATTTAAGACATGATATAGCTGTTCTGGTAAGTCCTGATAATACACCTGAAGAAATACTTAACAGCACCTGCCCCCTTTCCTTATGTTCTTCCCGGGGCATCTTAAGAATTCTCAATTTTCAGGAAAAAAATTTAGGCTCTTATAGAAAAATTAATATGTATCAATTTTTCTCACAGCTTGATACTCCGGGAATAGATCCGGCAGTTCCCCAGGTAGTAATAACTAAGGATATAAAAGGGAATAATATACTTACCATTAAAGGCATGGCAGTATTCAGCGGAAGAAAAATGGTCGGAAGCCTCAATGAGATGGAAAGCAGAGGATATAGGCTTATAAAAACACCGAACAAGAGTGGTGGGATAATCAGTATAAAATTCCCTTTCAACCACAAAAATGAATATATAGATTTAGAAATCAGGAAATTAAAAAACAGCATAAAACCACTTAAAAAAGACAATAAGGTAATTATCAAAGTTAAAGCTGACCTTTATGTTAACATTTTTGGCATCCAGGCCGAGCAGGAAATACTCACCCCGGAAAAAATCGGTCTGGTAGAAAAAGCTGCTGAAGCAGCGATAAAAAAAGACATTACTTCCTGTATAAAGAAATCACAGAAACTCAATGGAGACATACTGGGATTTGGCCAAGCTATATACCGCTATATGCCAGAAGAATGGGAAAAACTGGAAGATAACTGGCAGCAAATCTATCCCCTTATAAAATGGGAAGTAGAAGTAAAAGTCAAAATAAAAGACACTTATCTTACTCATAAGGTTTATACCCCTCAAATATAACCGGGAGGCAGCAAAAATTGTTCTGGTTTTCCATTTTGTTTATGCTTATTTTTGTCATTCTGGAGATAAAACATATATGGCAAGAAAAAATGATAAAAGAACTTGCAGTTTCTCTTTTTCTTTTGCTTATTTCTTTTGCTTACGCTTTAGAGCTTTATCTTAATACCCACTTTCTTCCCAATCCCAACCGAATACTTTTTTTTATAAAACCAATAGGAGATATTTTTATGAAAATCATGGGAATGAAATAGGAGAATAAATTTATGCAGGAAAATACAATTAACAGCAGACAATTTGGAATCCTACTCTTAATGCTCATATTAGGAAGTGCTTTTATTTTCGTTCCCGAAGGAATTGCTGGCCGCGATACCTGGCTGGCAACCATAATAGCATCTTTAGCAGGTCTCTATGTATTGTCTGTTATAATAATCCTCCAAAAAATATTTCCAGGCATGAGCATAATAAAAATAAGCACTCAGGTTCTCGGTAAACCTCTTGGTTTTATCCTGGGGATTATATACACATGGTTAATATTTTTCATAGCTGTTTTGTATCTCTATAACATGACCACTTTTCTGCTCATTATTTTTCCTGGGCTATCCGACTCACTCCTTAATACTTTCATAGTCCTTACTATTGCTTACGTTATTTACAACGGCTTAAACAGTCTATCCCGTCTGAGTGAAATCCTGATTTGGATTGTTCTGGCATTGGTTATTCCAGCTATAGCTATACCTTTTTTTACTATAGCTGAAATAAAAAGCCTGACTCCTGTCTTATCCAATATCAAAGCTGTCCTAGTTGGAGGTTTATTTGCAGCTAACTGGCCTTATGGAGAAATAATCCTTATGGCTATGCTCCTTCCAGCGGTAAATGATCTTAAACAAAAATCAAAAATTATTTATATATGGTTTTTTATAGGAGTTATCCTTTTTGTCCTCCGCAGCATATTAGCAACCACCGTGTTATGGGAAGATTTAATGCAGACAACCAAATTTCCCCTATATGAGGTTCTGCTTCTCATCCGTTTTTCTACTTTTCAGCGGGTAGAGCTGTTCTTCTTCATCATGTGGTCAATAACTAACTTTATGGCTGTCTTATTGTCTTATCAGAGCCTGGTACTGGCTTTAAAAGACTTATTCTCCCTTAGAAGCCACAAAACTTTAATTATCCCGGCTGGTCTTGCCATTGCCGTTTTTCCCCTGATTATGTTCCCTTCAAGCGTAGAATTTTTAGCGGTTGAGTCTTTTGCCGCTCATTTCCACAATATCATTATACAACTCCTTTATCCCACCATTATATTAGCTGCAGCTAAAATCAAACAAAGAAAAAGCCGTAATCCTTTAGATTACAGCCCGGAAATGTCAAAAACAGCTAAATAATATTTAAAACTTCCTCTAGCCCCTTTAACCCTGCTGGATGGTTGAGCTGAAGCTGAATAGTCCTGTTGTTTAACCGGTATATTTTTACCTCTTTTTTAGATAAATTTAAATCAGGTGGCAATTCTTTACCCAGGCTTATTTCAACCATTGACCCTTTACGCCTTAAATACTTAATATCCTTATTCTGTGCCATAATACGCAGGAAAGCGATCTGCAAAAAGTTTTCTACCGGTAGCGGAAAAGGGCCAAACCTGTCTAAAAGCTCCGCCTTTATATCTTCAAGTTCTTTTAAATCAGACGCCAGTAAAATTCTCCGGTAAATTCGCATTTTAGTCCCCAAATCAGGTATATAGTCATCAGGAATATAATAATCCATATCTACATCTATCTTGACAGGTTCTTCTTCCTTAAAATCCCTTCCTTTAAGTTTAGCCACCTCTTCCTCTAAGAGACGACAGTAAAGGTCAAAACCAACCGCATAAATATGCCCGTGCTGTTCAGGTCCTAATATATTGCCGGCTCCTCTGATTTCCAAATCCCTTAAGGCTATTTTCATACCGGCTCCGAGTTCATTAAATTCCCGGATTGCATTAAGTCTCTTTTGTGCTTCTTCGGTTAAGACCTTATAAGGACGATACATAAGATAAGCATAAGCCAAGCGGTTTGACCTTCCTACCCTGCCTCTCAGCTGATAAAGCTGCGCTAATCCCATTTTATCCGCTTCATCGACTATAATAGTGTTCACATTGGGCATATCGAGACCTGACTCTATAATAGTAGTGCAAAGAAAAAGGTTATATTCGCCTTTTAAAAAATCCATTATAACTTCAGAAAGTTCATTTTCATCCATTTTCCCATGTCCGACCGCAATCTTAACCTCCGGTAAAAGTTTATTAAGCTCCTCTTTTACTTTATAAATATCTTCTATCCGGTTGTGGACGAAAAATACCTGACCTCCCCGCTCGATTTCAAACTGAACTGCCTCTTTTATGATTTCCTCATTATATTCCATTACATAGGTGGTAACCGGATACCTCCCCTTAGGGGGAGTTTCAATAACACTTAAATCTTTAAGGCCGGTTAATGCCATGTTAAGGCTCCTGGGTATAGGGGTGGCAGAAAGGCTTAAAACATCCACGGTTTTCTTAAAAGCCCTTATTTTTTCTTTTTGCCTTACTCCAAACCGGTGCTCTTCATCTATTATAAGGAGGCCTAAGTCCTTAAACTTAACATCAGTCGACAAAAGGCGATGGGTTCCTATAACTAAATCTACTACCCCTTTTTCCAAATCCTTAATAATTCTTTTTTGTTCCCTTCCGCTTCGAAAGCGGCTTAAAGACTCTATAACTACCGGAAAACCTTCAAAGCGGGATATAAAAGTCTGATAATGCTGCTCGGCTAAAACCGTGGTAGGAACTAAGACTGCTACCTGTTTTCCGTCCATTACAGCTTTAAAAGCTGCCCGCATGGCAACTTCCGTTTTGCCATAACCTACATCACCGCATATCAATCTGTCCATAGGCCGCCTACTTTCCATATCCCGCTTAACTTCTTCAATCGCTTTGAGCTGATCCGGGGTTTCTTCATAAGGAAAAAGATCCTCAAATTCTTTTTGCCAGGGGGTATCAGGAGAAAAAGCATATCCCTGTTCTGCTTCCCGGGCGGCATATATTTTAATAAGCTCTTCTGCCATTTCTTTGACTGCTTCAGCTACTTTACGGCGGGTACGCTCCCACTCGCTTCCTCCCAGTTTGCTTAAACGCGGTTCTTTTTCCCCCAAGCTATTGTATTTATAAAGTTTGTCAACTTTTTCCAAAGGCAGATAAAGCTTATCTCCCGCCGCATATTCTAAAAGGATATATTCACGGGTGACATTATCCACTTCCACCCGGGTTACCCCGCGGAATATTCCTATTCCGTGGTTTTCATGCACCACATAATCTCCCGGCTTTAAGTCTTCTAAAATAATATTCTCTTCCCTTTTAGAAGACTTGCTTTTTCTTTTTTTATCCTGCATCCGTTTTTTAAAAATATCCTTTTCTCCGATTATCGCCCGTTTAAAAGTGGAGCTTACAAAGCCCCTTTCTATATCACTTTCTCTGAAAATTACCCCGCCTATATTATGGTCTAGGAACTCTTTCAGCAAGAGATTTTTTAATTTTCCATTTTTGATCGCTATTTCTACCTGATATCCCTTCTTCTGCCATTCAGCTATGCGGGAAAACATAACATTATAATCAGCATAAAAAGGCTCCATTTCTTTCTGGGATATATGCTCCATAAAAACAGCTTTCATACCTATTATATTACCTGGGAAAAAAGAATGATAAATTACTCCTCTTTTCTCCAGATATTTATCTATATCTGCTTTGCCTACCATCGGCAGTTCCCTTATATTTTTGCCTTCCTTTTTAACCTCTTTTAAAAACTCCTTATATCTGCGCCCGGCCTTTTCTAAAGCCTGGTAAAAAGCAAAAGGTTCATCTATGAAAACAACAGCATTATTTATATAATCAAACAAAAACGCTCTTAACTCTTCATCGCAAAATTCATCAGCAGGAATTATATGGATTTCTCCTGTTTTCTTTCCTGACCTCTGGGTTTCTACATCAAAATAGCGGATAGATTCTGCCACATCTCCAAAAAACTCAATCCGGCAGGGATCTTTTTCATTTAAGGGATAAATATCTAAAATCCCCCCTCGCAGCGCAAATTCCCCCCGATTTTTTACCGTAGCAACCCTTATATATCCAGTATCTGTTAATTTTCTTATAATATCTTCAATCATATATTCTTTTTCTGCCTTTAAAACCAGGGTTTTATCGCGCATTTTTAAGGGAGAAATTATCGGATGCAAAAAGGCATCAGCCGTAGCTACAATTATTGTATGCCGGCGGGGATGACAAAGCAGGTCATGTAAAGTGCAAATCCTCTGTATTTCAGCTAAAGAATAATTTTCCTTGATAAAAACCAGATTTCTTCCCGGAAACATGAAGACCCGTTCTTTCCCGGTAAAACCAACTATATCACGGGATAAATCATGGGCTTTTTCCTCATTTTCGGTTAAAACAAGGAGCTTGCCTCCTATTTTATTAAGCAAGTTGCCCAAAAAAAAGCCTTTGGCAGTGCCAGAAAGCCCGCTTAAAATTACATTTTCTTCAAGAGCCAAAGTCCCTAAAATTTTATCCCAGAACTCCTGTGCCAAATCTAAACCCTCCGTTCAGGAAACAGCTCTTAAAAGAGCTGTTTCCTTTTTCACCTTAAGCGATTAATGCTTATAAGGCTTAAAAATAAGTTCATCATCTCTCCAATTCATTTCCCCCTTGCATTCTGGACATATATCATATATTTCAACAGTCTTTTCCCCGGTAGTTCCTGTTGATGATATATTAAATACCCTATCACATATCTCACAAATATGATAAATTTTCATCTTCCCTGCCCCTTTTGCTTTTTCTAATATTTTTCCCCTGCAAAAGAGGCAAATATACTTTTTTTAATTATACTTATTCATAGCCTTTTCTATTCCTTCTAAAACCCAACATTCTGCCGCATCTGCCGCTTTTTCTACAGTTTCTCTGATAATCGGTTCTTCCTCAAGGGTAAATTTCCCCAATACCCAGTCGATAGTATCACTCTCCGGTCTCCCTATTCCCAAACGAATGCGTGGAAACTCCCGGCTATTCAAAGATTCAATTATAGAGGATACTCCTTTATGTCCTCCTGCACTTCCCTTGGTTCTAATGCGCAGGCTACCCAACGGCAGATCCATATCGTCATATATAACCAGAAGATCTTTTAATTCAAGCTTATAAAAACGAACTAAAGGAGCAACTGCCCTTCCGCTCAAATTCATATAAGTAAGGGGCTTTAAGAGTAAAACCTTCTCATCCCCTATCCTTATATGACCTATAATCCCATCATATTTACATTCTTCTTTCTCCACTCCAAAACGTGCAGCCAGTTCGTCTACCACCATAAACCCAACATTATGCCTGGTATTTTTATATTTAGCTCCTGGATTTCCTAAACCTGCTATAATCTTCATAATATCTCTTCTCCCTAGACATAATAATTCCTAAACACAAAAACCCCGGCAAATCTGCCGGGAGATCATTTTATTCAGTTGCAGCTTCAGCTTCAGTTTCTTCCCCGGTTTCTTCATCAGTCTTCTTCGGGGCAAGTATAGTCACTACTATTGATTCAGGATCACTTATTATCCTTACCCCTTCGGGGGCTTTAAGATCTCCTACCGTTAGATGATCACCTATTTCTAATGACGATATATCACAGACAATATGTTCAGGAAGGTTTTCAGGCAGACATTCTATTTCTACTTCTTTGACCCCCAACTGTAAAATACCACCCTTTTTGAGGACTGCTTCTTCCCCTTCAATATAGATAGGCACTTCGCTGGTTATCTCTTCTGTTAAATCTATCGCAAAAAAGTCAAGATGGGTTATATTTTGTTTTACAGGATTTTTTTGCACTTCACGCAACAAAACCGTAATAGGTTTGGCTTCTCCTTCCAGTTCTAGAGAAAATAACCCTCTTACCCCATAGGTGTGGAAAACCTTTTGTAAATGCCCTGCCTCCACGACAATAGGTACCGGTTCCTGATTTTTGCCATAAACTATTCCTGGTATATATCCCCTTTTTTTTAGCTGATTGAGTTTCCCCTTGGTTCCCAGTTCACGCCTCTGTCCTTTGATGCTTTGGGCTAATGCCATAACATCACTCCCTTTCAATATTATTTGACATTATAACATTTTACCCATTATTAGTAAATTATAACAACAAAAGACAGGCATGTCCAAAAACCTTTAGGACTCAAAAAGCTTACTTACTGAAAGATCTTCATGAATGCGTAAAATAGCTTCTCCAATTAAAGGTGCCACTGAAAGCACTACCATATTGGGGAGCCTTTTTTCTTCCTTAAGAGGAATAGTATTGGTGATTACGATTTCTTTAAACGGGGCTTCAGCCATTCTTTCCACTGCCGGGCCTGAAAACAGCGCATGAGTACAGCATCCGTAAATTTCCACGGCTCCTTTTTCCTTCATAACCTTGGCGGCTGAACACAAGGTCCCTGCAGTATCTATTATATCATCAATTATTATAACAGACTTTCCTTCTACATCACCAATAACATTCATTACCTCTGAAACATTGGGAGCAGGTCTTCTTTTATCGATTATGGCCAGAGGAGCTCCCAGTCTGGCTGCCAAATCGCGTGCCCTAGTAACTCCTCCCACGTCAGGAGAAAGGACTACCGGATTTTCTATGTTTTTACTTTTAAAATATTCAGCAATAGTAGGCACTCCCGGAAGATGGTCAACTGGTATATCAAAAAAGCCCTGAATCTGATTGGCATGCAGGTCAACTGCCACTACCCGGTGGGCTCCAGCTATAGAAATAAGATTGGCAACCAGTTTTGCAGTAATAGGATCCCTGGCTCTAGTTTTGCGATCCTGTCGGGCATATCCGTAATAAGGTATTACTGCATTGATTCGGGCTGCTGAAGCTCTTTTAAAAGCATCAATCATAACCAAAAGCTCCATCAAATGTTCATTTACCGGCGGGCAGGTAGGCTGCACTACAAAGACATCTACCCCACGGACGCTCTCATCAACTACACAGCTTATTTCTCCATCAGCAAAGCGGGAAACATTGGCATTGCCTACCGGAATTCCAAGATAAGCAGCAATTTCTTCAACTAATGCCGGATTAGCGTTTCCCGTAAAAAGCTTCATCCTCCATCTGGATGCTTTCATGTACAAATTACCTCCTGCTATTCTTTTTTATTCTTTCTCTTGCTCCAGCCTTTAACAAGCCTTTGCTCAGCACGCTCCACAGCAAGAGCATCAGCCGGCACATCCCGTGTAATAGTGGAACCTGCACCGGTTACGGCATTCTCTCCTATCCTGACTGGAGCCACCAAATTGGTATTGCTGCCAATAAAGGCTTTATCCTCAATAATTGTCTGATGCTTATTTACTCCATCGTAGTTGCAGGTAATTGTCCCTGCACCAATATTCACTTCTTCTCCTAATAAAGCATCTCCTACATAGCTCAAGTGAGGGATCTTGCTCTTTTTTCCTATTATCGATTTTTTAACTTCGACAAAGTCTCCAATTTTCACTTCTTCATTAAGCACCGTGCCTGGTCGAAGATAAGCAAAAGGCCCGATAATGCATTTATCTTTTATTTCCGCTTCTTTTATACGCGAATTTTCAACAACTACATCATTTCCGATTCGCGAAGATGTTATGCGGGTTAAAGGTCCAATTTCACATCTTTTCCCGATGACTGTCTCTCCTTCTATAAAAGTCCAAGGCATGATAACAGTATCCCTACCTATTTTAACCTGACCATCTATAAATGTCGAATCAGGATCAACAATAATAACGCCTTCCTGCATAAGCCTCTTATTTTTACGTTGGCGCATTATCTTCTCCGCATAGGAAAGCTGAATCTTATCGTTTATTCCATATATCTCTTCACTGTTTTCAGCCTTTAAAACCTTTACTGTCCTGCCTTCCTCCCTGAGGATGGCAAAAACATCCGTAAGATAATATTCCCCCTGCGCATTTGATGTATTTAATTTAAGGAGGGTATCAAAAACTTCTTTTGCCTTAAAACAGTATATCCCGGAGTTAATCTCCCGAATCTTTTTTTCTTCCGGACTGGCATCTTTTTCTTCCACTATCTTCAAAAGATTGGCATTTTCATCCCGGACGATACGCCCATAACCATATGGCTCATCTAGAGCTGTCGACAGGACAGTTGCTGTTGCCCCTCCTTCAGTATGAAAGGAAATAAGGTTTTTAATGGTATCAGCCTCTAGAAGAGGTGTATCTCCAGCTAAAACTACCAGATTGCTTTCCATATCAACCTTATCTTTGGCCTGAAGCAAAGCATGCCCCGTTCCCATCTGCTCTTCCTGCAAGGCAAACTTTACTCCGAAAGGTTTTAAAACTTCCTCTACCATTTCTCTCTTATGTCCTACCACCACAGTAATGTCATCAATACCCGCTCCTTTAAGGGCCTCCACTACATAAACCACCATAGGCTTTCCTGCCACTTTATGCACTACTTTAGGCAGATCCGATTTCATCCTTACCCCTTTGCCTGCCGCCAGAACAACCCCTGAATACTTCACTCCCAAACGCTCCTTTTTTAAAATCCTCTTTATTATATGTCAATAAAAATATTAATGTTTTTTCAATAAAAACCACTTCGTAATTATAACTTTTTATCAGGAATTAGAAAATGCATAATCTGTTTTTATCTGTATATTAGCTTATTATTTCTACTCCTAATCCCTTATAAACATAAAACTACAGAAAAAGCTTAAGCCTTTTCTGTAGTCAGTCAAAAACTAGAAAACCACCTCTGCCAGATATTCTTGAGCCAATTTAAGATCACTCGGTTTATCTACATCTACTCCTACTTCTGCATAAGGAGAAATAATAGCCTTTGCCTTTATTCCCATAACCTTGTTAAATCTTTTTTCAGCCGCTTCTATGCTAAGTTTTCCTGCAAAATAAGCAAAAAGAAGATTTAAACCAAAAAGTCTTGCCATTGCTAAAGGATTCTTTCTTCTGGCCACTAATTTTTCTGCCATATCTAAAACCTGGTCAACTACATTCACTCTGAGCAAGAAAAGATTCCCTCCGGTAAATGTCCCTTCCTTCAAATTCACATAAGTTCGCTTAACTCCGGGGAATCTATCTTCATTAACTTTTTTTTCCGTTACCGGATAGCAAAAATCGGCTCCCGTCTTTTCTGCCTTTGCTATAAAATCATTAATCGCTTCTGCAGTAATAAAAGGAATATCAGTAGGCAAAATCAAAACCTTTTCCGTTATTCCTTCTTTCTTAAGAACATCCACTCCGTTCTTGAAACTTTCTACTGCATTAGAACCAGGGGGAGCAAAATAAAGATCTTCTTCATTTATAAAAATATTTTTTAAAGCCTCTTCAGGCCCGCTTATGACAACCCGCCTTATAAAAGGAGAGGTTCTTAAAGCCTTATATACATAATAGATCATAGGATAATTGCCTATTATAATAAGTGCTTCATTGTCATAAGGCGCCATTTTCTTAAGCTCACTGCTGCTCTCCCCACCAGCAAGTATAATAGCATCATACTGCATCCTTATAAACCTCCATTAATCAGCCATAGGGAAGCCGTCTTTCTTTATAGACTCAAGCATGCTGTTTTCTGCATTTTCAATATGCTCCTGGGCTAAATTCCTTGCCAGTTGAATATCCCTGGCCTGCAAGGCTTCAACTATCGCCCGGTGTTCTTCTAAAGACTGCTTCATTCTTCCCGGATAGGCAAGAGAGGTAGTCCTAAATCTTTGTATCTGCTCCCTGAGATTATTTATAATAGGAAGCAGCCTTTCGTTGCGACTGGCCTTGTAAATAGCCTCATGAAATTTGGTATCAACCTCTACCAACTTATTCATATCATTAATAGCAATCGCTTCTGCCTTTTCTACCAGAAGCCTTTCCATATTCTCAAGTTCGTCATCTGTAATACGCTCAGCCGCCAACCCTGCCGCTAAAGCCTCTAAAGCAGCCCTTATTTCAAAAACATCTGTAATATCTTTAAAAGACAAGTCGGCAACATAAGCTCCTTTGCGGGGAACCATAACAATAAATCCCTCTAGCTCCAACTTGCGCAAGGCTTCACGTACCGGAGTCCTAGATACCCCCAGCTCTTCAGCCAGCTGGATTTCCATAAGCCTTTCCCGCGGTTTCAAAGTCCCATTAATTATAGCTTCTCTTATAGCTTCCAAAACCAACTCCCGGAGGGGCTTATAAGAATCGAGATTTACCGGTAAAAGTCTTCTTTCTTCCATCACCTATCACCTCTGTTATATGATAAAACTAGTTCTACTAATGGATAATGTCCCCTTAAGCTATTATAAGCCTCCACTGCTTCCTTTTTGCTCGAAAAAATTCCAAAAACAGCCGAACCACTGCCAGACATCAAAGCTTTTAAAGCTCCACTGGCTTCGAGTTTCGCCTTAATTTTATCAATAGCAGGATAAATTTTCAAAACTGGAACTTCTAAAACATTAATCATATTTTCTGCTATTCTAATAATATCACAATCTTCCCAGGCAGCAAGAAAAGCCTCAAGGTTTGGAATCTTTTTTACTTCAGCAAGTCTAAAGCTGCGATAAACTTCGGCGGTTGACAGCGAAAACTCAGGTTTTATTACCACAATATTCAGAAAATTTTCTTTACCAAATGGAGTTATAATTTCCCCTCTTCCTCTGGCTAATGCTGTTCCCGGCAAAATAAAAAAAGGGACATCCGAACCTATCCTTGCCGCCCACTCTACAAGCTTTTCATCAGAAATGCCACACCTATAAAGCTCGTTCATCCCTTTTAAAACAGCAGCAGCATCACTGCTGCCTCCTCCTAGTCCTGCCTCAAAAGGAATATTTTTCTCAAGGTAGATATTAACACCCTTTTTTATCCCTGTTTCCTCCATAAAAACCATGGCTGCCTTATAGGCCAGGTTGTCCTCACCTTCGGGAATAAAAGGATTATCGCTCCTTACCTTTATTCCTTGGTCATTTCGGCTTATAACTACTTTATCCGCAAGGCTTATCTTGTGCATGATGGTTTCAATTTCATGATACCCGTCGCTTCTTTTCCCTTTTATATTCAAAAAAAGATTTACCTTAGCAGGTGCTTCTATAATTACTGTATCTTTCATAAGCCCTTCCCCTGTTTTTTCTAAATTATATAGTTTTATAGACAAACTTACAAATAGGTTTTTTATCATGATGAGGAAATTAAAAAAATTATCTGTATTCCCTGCACTAAAAAATCAGAAACCCCAAAAGCGATGTCCACTCCTGCATATTCAGAAAATACCGCCAGCAAGTATTCTGGGCCACTTTTTACAAGAGCATTTTGCATAAAAAGAAAGCAGTGAGAACTCAAAAGAGAGTTCTCACTGCCGGTGGGGGATAATGATGTTTATCTTAAAAAGGTTATTTATCTTTCTGACTAAACTTTACCCCTTTAGGCAAAAGTTCCAAACACTTAAGGCTTACCCTTGCTTCTTCAGGACTGTCAAAGCTTAAGCCTTTATCTGATGAAGAAACCAGACATAAAGGTGGGAAAAGCACACACCACCAATTTTTCCCTTCTCCTTCTCCTATCACCACTCGGACTGCCTCATACCTTCCAGCTGGAAAAACCAGATTGCCGTATGATTTAACTGGAAAGTCAAATTCATCTACATAAACTTCCACCGGATAAGAAAAACCCTCTTTAATAATTACTTCTTCAGCCGCTTTTCTAATATCTTCCTGGCTTTTTTCCGCTAATCTGACTGCTTCCCCTGCACTAGATGCATTTTTCAACCTATCACGCATAAGTTTAACAATTTCATCTTTCACTTTTATTTTTAAACTCTGGTCTTCTATGCTGTCACTGTTAGCAATAACATGCAGCCTTAAGACACTGTCTTCTAAAAGAGCAGTTTTATCACCTAAAAACTCAGCTCCTAATATGATTAAAAATAAAACTAATATTAAGCCTATAATTTTGCGCATTACTTCTATCTCCCCCTTCTTTTCTTATTAAAAGTATTTCCACTTGAACCATTTTTAAACGGGGAAGATATTTTTTATCTTATTCAAAATATTTTGAATTTTTGTTTTTGTCGTAATATAAATATAACAAAATTCTGGTCATAAATTTTCCGCATGATAGCTAAAAATATTCCTAATTGTAAATTTTACTAGAATGGTTTATTTTTTATTGACATCTATTGTGAAAGTAATTACAATAGCAAGTGTAGGGTTTGCAGTGGCTTTTCCCCACATGCAAGTGAACCATATACACTTTCTAATTCCCCCCCCGAAATCAGACATCACTTGGACGGTTAGAGTGATGTCTGATATTTTTTTATTTTGAAGCTTTTTCAATATAACCATCTATTTCTTTTTTAAACTCATCTGCAAGCAGACAGGTCATTCCTCCTGTGCCCTTATACTCCTTTTCTTCCAGCCATTTTACCGACACTATACCTCTTAAACTGTTGGTTAAAAAAACCTCATCTGCTTCTCTCAAATGTTCTGTTTCAAAAAATCCAGTTTTTACAGCAATACCAAGCCTTTCCGCTATACCTAAAACTTTTTTCCTTGCTATCCCTGGCAGAAGTCCGCAATCTGGATGTGGAGTATAGAGGGTTTCTTTTTCGGCCCAGAAAATATTACATCGGCTAGTCTCACATACCTCTTTCCTCTCATTCAAAAAAAGAGCATCGTACCATCCTTTTTTACTAGCTTCTTCATGTGCCAAAATATTTTCCCAGTAATTAAGGTTTTTTACCTGTAATAAAGGCTGGCTGGAGTGGCGGGAAAAAGAAGCTAATCCTATTTTAACCGGGGCTGTTTCCTCTAGCCTTAAACTTTGTCCGCTGATATAAACTTTAGTCTTTTTTTCTTCTTTAAAAGCTATTATCCGCAAAAGCCCTTCATTTACCCCGTTCATAAATGGCCAAACCATGGCTGCCTTTAAAACAGGTTCAGGAACAAAAAGGGGAAGAGAAAATCTTTCCAAAGATTCTTCAAGCCTTTCTATATGCTCTTCTATCCATAAAGGCACTCCTTTTTCTATCCTGGTAGTAGTAAAAAACCCTTGTCCGTAACGGAAAGCCTCCGAATTAATGTTTATTAAGGCTTCCTTTTCCGGCATTACCGACCCATCAAACCAAACAAACACTCTTATTTACCTCCTCCCTGGTCAAAACCAGCGATTTAGTCTTATGCCAGGTCTCTTCATATTCCATTTCAGGATCAGAATCTATGGTAAGTCCACCGCCTGCCTGGTAATATCCCCATCCGTCCTTTATCACCGCAGTCCTTATAGCTATATTAAGGTCACAGTTTCCACGGTAATCTATATATCCAATAGATCCGGTGTAAACTCCCCGGCAAACAGGTTCCAACTCCTCGATTATTTCCATAGACCTTATTTTAGGGGCACCTGTTATAGAACCCCCCGGGAAAGTTGCTCTTATAATTTCTTCATAGGTTATCCCCGACTTCAGCCTTCCGGTTACAATGGAATCTAAATGGAATATTGTAGCATAATCCTTTATTCGGAAAAGCTCTGGCACCCGGACGGTTCCCGGACGGCTTATACGCCCTAAGTCGTTGCGCTCTAAATCAACTATCATCAGAAGTTCAGCCTTGTCTTTTATGCTGTTTGCCAGCTCCTCCCTTAAAGCCTGATCTTCTTTCGGATTTCTTCCCCTAGGCCGGGTTCCTTTTATAGGTCTGGTTTCTATATAATCTCCTTCTACCAGAATAAACCTCTCCGGAGATATAGAAAGAACATCAAACTCCTCATAGCCTAAAAAAGCGGCAAATGGAGCCGGACTTATTCTTCTTATAACATCATAAATATAGCGAGTGTTGCCTTTAACTTCAAATTTAAAGCGCTGGCTTAAATTTACCTGGTAAATATCCCCCTGCCTTATATACCATCGCACCTTTTGCACCGCATCTATATATTCATCGCGCGAAAAGTTAGACTTAAATTCGCCGATATAAGCACCTTCGGCAAAAGGATTTTCCCGGCTGAAAGCCAAATATTCCAATTCTTCAGCGGCTTCCTTAGCCTCTTCCCTGTCATAGCTTACCAGATAAAGGCTTTCATCGGCATGATCCTGAACTACAAAGGTATCATAAACTCCCCAGTACTGGTCATAGACCCCGATTTCATCCTGATTTTTTGCCGGCAGCCTTTCAATCATATTTTTCATATCATAAGAAATATAGCCTATCAACCCTCCACAAAAAGGAAATGGGCAATTTTTCGCCTCATATTCCCGCCCGGAAGCCAAAATCTTATCTAAGAAAGCCAGTGGATTCCCTTTTACTTTATGCCAGCCTTTTTTATCCCTGTATTCTATAACCTCTCCTTTACTTCTCATCATCATCCGGGGCTTATAACCCATAATAGAATAACGGCTGACATCTTCTCCTTTAAGACTGCTGTCTAAAAAAACGCTGTTTTTACTTTTAAGACCGGCATAAAGCCGCCATAAATCTTGTTTAAAGTTAAGCTTATAGATATACAAAAATATTCCTCCTTTTTAAAAAGCTCTACAAAATAAAAACCAGCACATACTAAGTATGTGCTGGTTCGCATCCCAGCTATTAGCGTCCATTGATACTTTCTTTAATTTTCACTACAATTATATTGTTTTTTATAGTATCTTACAAGTAGTGAAGGAGGGAAAATTTTTTATGATCCTCATGATTGACAATTATGATTCATTTACCTACAACCTGGTTCAATATCTACAGGAGCTTAATCAGGAAGTAACTGTAAGTCGTAATGATGAAATAAACATTGAAGAAATCAAAAAACTCAATCCTGATTATATATTCATTTCTCCAGGTCCTTGCACTCCTGATGAATCCGGGATAAGCCTCGATGCTATAAGACATTTTGCAGGGAAAATCCCTATTCTCGGCATATGTTTGGGGCATCAGGCCATTGCTCAGGTCTTTGGAGCTAAAATTATCGTAAACTGGCGGCAAATGCATGGCAAAACTTCCCCCGTTTACCATGATGAAAATGGGGTTTTCAAAGATCTGCCCAATCCCTTGACGGTGGTCCGCTATCATTCACTGGTGATAGACCCGGGGACTGTTCCGCCAGATCTTACAGTAACAGCCAAAACTGAAGAAGGAGAAATTATGGCCATCCGCCATAAAACCCTACCTATAGAAGGAGTCCAGTTCCATCCGGAATCCATCTTGTCGGAATGCGGACATCAGCTGCTTAATAATTTTATTGTTAATTATAAAAAAAGCAAAAACCCTTGAAACTCATATCATCAAACTAAAACTTGTAGAAAGGAAATGAGAAATGCAATTTAACGAAAAATTCGAAGCAATGGAAGTAATCTATCAAGAAATGTGCCAAAAAGTCACTAATCCTAAAAACTTCTTTTTCACCGAAAAATATATGAAACTGCGTCAGACAGTCCAAGCAGTATGCCTCAAAACCGAAAAAATTTTTAACAACTATATAGACGTGCTTATGGATGATGCTGAACAAGATGAATTTAAACAAGTAAAGCTTTATATGTGCTATCCGGTCAGATACCTCAAAAGAAAAAAAGACAAACCTTTATCTGATGAAAAAAAAGCGGCTGTTCGCCTTAAGCTGGAACAAACGGCAGCTTTAGGACTTATGGTTCACCTCTTCCTGGTAGCCGAACCTGCCCGGGAAAAAGGTTTTGCAAAAATTGATATGACTAAAGTCGAAAAAGAATGGGCCAGCCGTATCCTAAGGACTGACAAGGTTATGAAACAATATAACATCGGAGTTCGCAAAATGCCGGGAAAAATTTTTGATGCCTTTTATAAAGAACATATTGAGCCTTTTATTACTGGAGAACTCAACATAAAAGGACTTTTAACCAAAAAAAGGCACTACGACTTCTTCCACAAGCTCTTTTTCAGCGGTGCCCTCTTAGGTTTAGAAATCGACTTTGCTGCCCGCATGCTCCAAGACTAACTTTTTAACCTGTGACCTGGGGACGGTTCTCGATTTTAAATCTATTTCGAATCGAAGCAGATTTCAATTTGGGGACGGTTCCGAAGTTTAAAAGTATTTCCATTCGAAATAAATTTTAACGGTTATAGCCATAATATAAGCGGGAAAAATCCCGCTTATATCTCTATTTTTCGGTTATATACTATAACTGCAATCGCAAAAACTATTAATGCTTCAACTAAAGTACCGAAAATAGACCAGGATAACAAATTAGCCGCCGTCATAGCAGGTTCAAAATCAAATTGCCATACCGAGAAAAAATTTCCCATCCAGTGATTAAATTTACTGATAAGCCACCATAAAAAGATAAATATAATTGTAATAGCCCAGCCAGTAAACCTAGAAAACAAATGCCCTAAAACCTGTGCCAAAAAACTTAAACTGGCTATAAATACAAAGAGTGCCACTGTTAAAATGTAAACCCCTAAAAACCAATCCCATGGAACATAACCAAAACGACTGGTTATTATTGCTGTAAAATCCGGAATCCAAAAAAACATAAGCAAAATGCTGCTTATTATAACTGTCCCTGTTCCAATTATATAATGGGTAATTAAAGCTAAAAGCTTGGCCCCCAGCACCATCTGTCCTTTTATTGGCAGAGAAAGCATAAGATAAATAGTATTATTGTTCCATTCCCCGCTCAAAATCCTAATAGAAGATACTACCGGTATAAGTCCAGCCAATCCTGCCACCATAATAAAAGGAAGGACAGCCGCTGGTGATTTATCAGAGGTTATTATTATAATAACACTCACCAAAACTGCACCCAGGGTAAATGCAATATCTAAAGAAAGCTGTCTCATTTCTTTTTTATATAAATTCACAAGCACACTAAGCTTATTAATTGGCATCTCTAAACAACTCCTTCATCATTTCTGTTAAAGACTTCCCTTCATTCAATCTCAATTCTTCCGCATTCTGCTTAAGCAGAATTCTACCTCTAGCAATAAAAATCACCTCTTCCACCAGGTTTTCTACTTCTGCTATTTCATGGGTGGAAATTATTATTGTCTGCTCTCCCTCGCGGTAATCGCGGATAAGGGTATTTATTATTTCTTCCCGGGTCAAAATATCAATCCCTGAAAGCGGCTCATCCAGTAAAAGATACGGAGCTTTTCTAGAGGTAGCTAAGAGAAGTTTAACTTTAGCCCTTTGCCCTTTGGATATCTTGTTTATTTTCATATCTTCGCCTAAATTCAAAAAAGCCAACAATTCTTTATACTTATCATCATCCCAGTCACTGTAAAATGTTTTTACAAAATCAGCTGCCTTCTTAACTGTCATCCAGGGATACAAATAGTCAATTTCAGGAAGGTATGCTATTTTATCCTTAACCTCCTGCGGATTTTTCCCATCGACCACAACCGTTCCACTCTGCGGGCGGCTAAGACCAGCTATCATTTTAAGGCTGGTAGACTTGCCCGCTCCGTTGGGTCCAAAAAGGCCTATTATTTTCCCTTTTGGAAAAGTCACTGTAACCCCGTCTAATGCAGTAACTTTTCCATATCTTTTTACCACCTGATTAAACTCTATCATTAAAAAATCCTCCCTTTTCAAGCATCTCCTTTATCATCTCTTCTATTTCTTTAAAAGTAAAACCTAATTCCTTCATATCTGATATAAAATCAACAACTAACCTTTCCACCATTTCCTTTTTAAGCTTTACAATCGTTTCATCACTTACACTTACAAAAGTCCCTTGTCCCCTTATCGTTTCTACCAAGCCCATATACTCCATCTCCCTATAAGCCCGCTGGACTGTATTAGGATTAATGTGGGCACTCTGCGCATATTCCCGTTGGGAAGGAATCTTATCCCCTTTTGTAAGTTCTCCTCTAATCATCCTCTTTTTGAAATCCTCAATAATCTGCATATATATAGGCCTTCCCGAATCAAAATCCATCCGTCTACCTCCTTAATGCACTATTTATCTAGTGCACTAATATTATAATATTTCTATAACCTAAAGTCAATTTTAACTTGAGGTAATCGGTTAAAAATTATTTCGAAAATGAAATACTTTTAAACTTCAGAACCGTCCCCAAATTAAAAAGTATTTCGAAGATGAAATAGTTTTAAATTTCGGAACCGTACCAAATTAAAAAGGCGGCTTCACCGCCTTTTTTTATTATTTATTTTTATCATTCTCCTCATGGTTTATATATTCTCTTATTATCATTCGTACAAGTGCACTGCGCGAAATCTGTTTTTCTCTAGCTATGCGCTTTATATCCTCAACCTGTTTTTTAGTCAAGTAAAAAGTAGCATGTTCAAATTTATCCGTGGCCATTTTAACCTCCCCTCTGCCTATATCCCCCGGCTAAATCGATGCTTTGTGAATATTATATGTAAATGAGACTTTTTCTGTTCCCTCCTTTAGCTGTTAAGTCCCTTTTTAAGATCGTCAAGGCTCTTTTTCATGGATTTTCTTCCTATGCGAATTATCTCATAAGCTTTTTCTATAGCTTTTAAATTCACTTCTGGAACTGGAGGAGAAAGGATTAAATCAGAATAATAATCCAGAGTGTCTCCAGAGGTTTCATATATTAAAATGCTTAAAGTCCTCTTTACTATTTCGTCAAGATTCTTAACCTGCCTGTTATAAACCGTCCAACCTAAATTTACCGATAAAACATATTCAGCTCCCATCTTGCTTACAGCTTCAGCCGGAATTATCTCTTTAATCCCTCCATCTACCAGCTGCATATCCTTAAATCTTGCCGGAACAAAGGTTACAGGAATTGAAATGCTTGCTCTTACAGCCTCACTTAAGTAAGCATCCCGCACTATAATCGTATTTTTATCTAAACCCTCTATTTCCTGATTGGTAAAGATAATTTCTCTGCCGGTATCTATATCACAGGCAATTATAGCTATAGGCACAAGCACATCATTAAGCTTTTTCCCGCCAGTTAATTTATATATCATCCTTTCAATCCGTTTACCCTTTATAAAACCTTTTAAAGGCACCTTATATCCCGGAATGTAAAGAGAAAAAATATACTTAAAAAACCCGGCCAAATCATAATCTACATAATCTCCCGCCTTAAGTCCCAAAACTAATTTTTCCATGGCATAAGGCGACATTCCGACAGCAAAAAGTGCAGCTATTATGCTACCAGCGCTGGTTCCGGAAATAAAAGAAACCGGAATATTATTTTCATGTAAAATCTGCAATACTCCTATATGGGCCAAGCCTTTAAGGCCGCCTCCCCCTAGGGCTACGCCCAGTTTTTTCATTTTCTCCTTTTCCCCTATCTTTTAAGGCACCTGCCTTAAGCTCTAAATTCAGCGGTTGCACTTTCTGACCATAAAATTGGTTATTTTTCGCACGGTACTTCGGTTATTTTCTAAAAGCTCCTGCCAAAATTTGCGGTATTCTTCAGGTTCTGTATGTTCACTGAATACCGAAATTTTCTTTTCCAGCTCTTTATGCATACCTACAACTTCTTCCAAATTCATTCGCATGTTGTTTTTTTGTTCCCGGCTTATTTTTATTGTTGGCAAACTTTCGCCTCCTTTACCTTGTTATTAATAATTGCCCGGCATTATTTGCCGGGCACAAACCTATCCCCCCTTTATTTGATAATATAATCTTCAGGTTCAATTTCTCCATATACTATTACATCATGCATTTTGCCCAATTTATTAATTATATCGACATATACTTTAAGTCCTATGCAGGTTCCAACTATTGGAGTGGTAAGATTGCAGGGATTGCTGGGGTCTTCGCAGTTGCCTTTAATTTCAAAATCAAATGCCCAGTTCTTTAGGATAACTTCAGACTGTTCAATTTCTTCCCTGAATTCCTCCAAGGTCAAGGGAGGATCAAACTCCTGTAAATCAATATTTTGTTCATATCTGTCACTTACGGTTATAATCTGATATTCGCCATCTACAAGGACAAACATTATTACTTCATAGTCTACTACCAGCCTTACACGATGGAATAAGATCTCTGATGTTGCATTAATAACCTTTACCTTGATGTCTTCAACTCCACATACTTTCCCGCCAACCTGTTCTTCCGGCACGCAAAAGCTGGTGTCTAAAATCTGCACTTGTCTTGCCACATACTTAGCCTTTATAACTCTTGCCCAAAGATCAAGCATACAACCTTCCGGAAATTCACATTTAAGCCCTTCACGACTCATGTACTTTCCCCTCCTCATTATCTTCCTTTCTGCTTTACGCAGTTTTTTCTAATAGCTTTAAGTTGAATTTCTAGGATATACTATGAAATCCGAAAACAAAGTGTTACTTTAATGAAAAATAATTTTTATTTTTCCTGCATAATATGAAGACACCTTACCCTGGGATCACAATATACTTTTATCCCCTGAAGGCGCGCCTTTTCGCAAAATCCTATATCCTCTGCCCCTCTTTCTGCCGAATATCTTACTTTATATTCTTTTATCACCCGCCTGTGAATTAAATAAGCCGCCCCCGTGCAATCTACCGGAAACGGCTTATTTTGCGGAAATTCCTTTATATGCACATATCTGCCGGGAGTCTGTTCCCGTAATATGTTAAAAACCTGATCATCTCCCAAATAATGCCCATTGCCTACCAGAGCAGAAACTATATCATATCCATCTTCAATCAAAGTAGCTAAGGCATTAGGTGGAACGATAATGTCGCTATCTACGGAAAAAAGATAAAGACAGTCAGAATTCATGAAATGCTCAAGTAAAAGATTGCGCAAATAGGACAAATGCTTAAAGCTGTATTCCCCTCTCCTATGCCCTCTCGGTTTTTCTAAATTGCATACGATTAATTTAACCTTAGAAAGGGAGGTAACAGCAAACTCCTGTAAAATCTGCTCTGTCCTGTCAGTAGAATTGTTAATTATAAAACAATATTCTCTATATTCATGAGGATAATCCAAATTTTCCAGAGCTTTAAGATACTCTGGCAAAATCCAGGCCCGGTTGCGCACCGGGCATCCTATCATTACTTTTGCTCTAGACATTATCTAACCCCGCCCCGTTTTAAAACAGAAGGATGGACAACTTATTATATTTATCTTAATATCGGACACTTTAAAACCAGTTTTTCTTTTACCTTTAAAAATGTGTTTTAAGCTCCTAAGGTCTATTGCCAACCTGCGTCCTACTTTAAATTTACTAAAAGCACCAGTTAACTCATAAACTGCGCCGGTAAAATAATTTTCATTATGAGGAGGAGCTTTAATCATCTCTTCGTTTAATACCGCACTATTCAGTTCATCTTCACCAGTTTTTAAATCCACATTCTTCATGGCTAACTTAGCTTCAACTATATTTATTATCTCCTGGGCTCTTAATATCCAAGAATTTTCCCGGGCAGTCAAAAGTCTCCTGCTCCTTTTTTCCAGATCATTCTCATTAAGCGCTTTGATTACATTTTCTATAAATTCCTCATGATTGGCTGCCGTATAAACTAATTCCGGATATTTTTCAGCTTCAGGTATGGAAACAGAAACAATAGGCATTCCCACAGCCATATACTCCCACATTTTTATAGGATTTACTGCCTCCACCATACCGGTAACCTTGAACGGGACTATACCCACATCAAACATCTGGGCATACGCAGGCAGATCATTATAATCCTTATAGCCCAGCCAGTGGATATTGGGACGCTCAGGAACCTGGGTGACATTATAGAGAGGTCCTAACATAACTATATTACATTTTGGAAAAGCATTTGCCAGCTTCTCAATGAGCTCTAAATCCAGCCAGCTGGCTATTACTCCAATATAACCTATAATCGGTCTTGGTATACCAGCTATATCCTGTGGAACAGGCAAATCAGTCCTGGAAAAATGTTCAAAATCGCACCCATTAGGTATCAGATAAGTGGAAGGATTAATCTCCCGCGCTTTTGAATAAAGTTTATCCGAAGTAGTTAGAACTATATCGGCTGTTTTAACTGCCTTTTCATAATAAGGAAGCCAGGGAGCAAATTCATCACTCGGTTCATCCACACTGTCAAAAATGACTAAACTTGGATTGTACCGCCATATTAAATCGGCTTGAGCAGCTGAAGTGTAATATACTACCGGTCTTACTTTTTTCAAATATGGTTCAGGATTAACATTGTTAAACAAATACAGGTTAGGCATTACATTATCTATGCCTCGAACTGCCTGACTCTGCGGACTTGGATTGTTTAAATAAAAAGAAGTTATTCCAAGCCTGGCAAAGCTTTGCATTAGCTGCTGCGGTCTCTGCACTAGATAATAGTAATCTAAAGTTGGCGGGTACAATATACAACTGATATCGGCCATTAAATATCCCCCTACCCTTCGATTTCTCAAAAGCGGTCTTATTATCATATGCTTTTAACCCTAAATAGGTGCCTTCCTACCATCCGGTCTGGCTCAAAACTTCCAGAATACGTACATGATAGTTATGTTTTCTATAAACCTCCTCTTGTCCCCGGCGGGCAATTTTTTCCCTTTCTTCCGGATGATTCAGATACCAATTCACCAAAGAAAAAGTCTCTTCTGAGCTTTTAGTCCATACCAGATGATAGTGATTTTTAAAAAAATTCTCAACGGCGGGAGTCCACTGGGTAAGATAAAACCCACCGCATCCCAAAACTTCAAAAGTGCGCATACTCATCATAGTCCGAGAATTATCTACCGAATGAAGACCGATAACTATTTTGGCACTCGCACAGGCTGAAGGAAGTTTCTCGTAAGGCATTATCCCTCCATAATATTCGGGAGTTATATAATAAGGTCGTGAAGTATCCAGCCACCATTCGTTGCCGTATATTTTTATATCATAGTTATTATCCACTAAAGCCTTTATAATATCGCTTATACCTTTTAGCCGGGCAGGATGATAATCATAATTGTTGCCGATAAAAATAATATCATGGGCGAATTCTTTTTTCTTTTCTCCCTGACGGTGAAACGAAGGATGACAGCCAAACATTAACAGATAAGCATCAATTCCGTGTTTTTTATATTGTTCTATACTTTCTATACACGGGGTAAAGACATGCGAAGATTTTTCAGCATAAGAAAGGGATAAATAATCGAAGGCTACCGGGTCTTCAATCGCCCAATACATATGAGGAATATTAAGTTCTTCAAGCAGCGGAAATAATTTATGCATTCGGTTAATACCGCCATCATTAAAAATATAATCCGGCTTAAATTCTTTTATGTGAGGTAAAAGAGAATCCTCTCGATCTAAAAAAACCATTTTCACCTCATGGCCTAAATCGGCAAAAGCTGCCCCGATCCCGTATTTAATCAGAGGAGCAACATTAACAAAAAGCAGTCGCAAAATAACTCCCTCTATTAATTTCACAGGTTATATACTATAATATGGCAAAAATGTTTCTATTGTTCCGCAGAAAAAAGCTTTTTAATGCGGCGGCCTAAATTTAGAGAAGTATCAGATGTCGATATATCCGGGCGGTTTTGCAGCAGGAGGCTCTTATAATAATTAAGTTCAGATCGCAACTCCAGATTTCTTTTTTCTGCTTTTTTTATTCCTTTTTTTAAACTCAAGATATCCTGTTCATATAAAAACAGCTTCTGGCGCAAAAGGTGATTTTCCCCTTCTATTTTGGCCATCTTTTCTTTAAGGACCTTCTCAGCTTCTTCTAAACCGTAATTTATATTGCTCATATCCTGCCCGATATTGAGATATACTTCCTGATAGGAGGTTATAAAAGCTGAGTATTCAACCTCTACTATAACCTTTAATTCTCCATTCTCTATTCCGCCCTGTACAGGAATCCTCAGGACTTTAACATGACATTCAACCTCTCTGCTGTCCAGCTTATCATAATATCCCATTTCACTTAGAGGAATTTGGTCATTTATTTTTTCTTCCCAGGTCTTAAGTCCAATCTTGCCTGAATTCTCTTCTCCCAAGGACAAAATATCAATTACTATAAGAACCTCCAGGTTCCTTCCCTGTATTTCTGCTTTACATTCCTTCAATCGTGATTTTAAATATTCTATCCGACTGAAGGCAGACTTAATTTCATAACTTCTTTCTAAAACCAGATAACGTGCTTCATCAAGTTTGCACATGATAACAGGTGTCCATATAGTAAGTTCTCGATCCATTTGCTGTCCCTGCCTTAAGCTATGAGGTATTAAAATATTTATATTAAATAACCCTTTAAGCTATGATTTTCCTTTAAAAAAATAAAGGTTCTACAATAAATGTTGGGGTAGGAGGAAAATAAAAAGCATTGGGTCG
>NZ_JACDOH010000011.1 GCF_017656155.1 Thermosyntropha sp.
CGACCCAATGCTTTTTATTTTCCTCCTACCCCAACATTTATTGTAGAACCTTTATAAATTAGTCCTCAGAAGTTAAACCCGCTGCATCCAGCAAAGCAAAACATAAGCTTAAAATTATAGCTATAACTGTCGCAAGCCCCATGCCTTTCAAAGCAATCGCTCCCAACTTCACACTTATCCCGCTTATACCAATAATCAACACAACAGAAGTTAATATTAGGTTGCGCGGTTTATTGTAATCAACATCAGCCTCAACCAGCATTCTTATTCCTGAAGCAGCAATAATACCAAAAAGTAAAAGAGATACTCCTCCCATAACCGGACTTGGTATTACGCGAATAGCCATAGCCAGCTTTCCAACAAAAGAAAGTAAAATGGCAATAACAGCTGCCCCTCCGATCACCCAGGTGCTGTAAACCTTGCTTATAGCTAAAACGCCTATATTTTCGCCATAGGTGGTATTAGGAGTAGAACCAAAGAAACCGGAAAGCATGGTAGATAACCCATTGCCTATAATTGAACGATGCAAACCCGGATCTTCTATCATATCAGTGCCTACAATATTCTGAGTAACAAAAAGATGGCCGATATGTTCAGCTATTACAACAAGAGACGCAGGTAAAATTATTGCTATGGCAGCCGGATTAAATTCAGGCTTGTACAAAGTAGGCAAACTAAACCACGGGGCTTCTAAAATAGGAGTTACATCTACCATTCCCATAAAAAATGAAAGGGCATAACCAGCCAGTATACCAACTAAAATAGGAATTATAGCCAAAAATCCCCGAAACAAGACTGTCCCAAATACAGTAACTGCCAAAGTAAAAACAGAGACTATAATCATATTAGAATCAGGGCTCCAATTGGCAGGATCTACTCCGCCCGGAGGAATAAAGCCTGCCATCTGTGCAGCTACGGGAGCCAATTCAAGTCCTATAACAGCTACAATAGCACCCATCGCGGCAGGAGGGAAAACTATATCAATCCATTTAGTTCCAACTGCTTTTATTATAAGCCCTACCAAAACAAAAACTAGTCCTACAACAATAAAACCGCTTAATGCAGCGCCATATCCATATTGAGGTAAAACCATTAAAACTGGAGAGATAAAAGCAAAACTGGAACCAAGGTAAGCCGGAATCTTACCCTGACATATAAATATATAAATTAAAGTCCCTATCCCATTAAACAAAAGTATAGTAGCTGGATCTACTTCAAATATTATAGGAACTAAAACCGTAGCTCCAAACATCGCAAACAGATGTTGTAAGCTTAAAGGCAAAGTATGCAATAAAGGCAGCTTCTCCTTTACTCCTATTCCTCTTTTCGCCACTACAAATCCCTCCAAATTATAGATACATGCCTATCTAATCTAAATACAAACGATCTCCCGCATCACCTAGACCCGGAACGATATAACCTTTTTCATTTAAAATTGGATCAATCACCGCTGTTACAATCTCAACTCCCGGAAACTTATTTTGAATCTGTTCGAGCCCCGGTCTGGCTGAAAAAGCACATACATATATTATTTGTTCCGGCATATACCCTTTTTCTACAATAAACTCCAGGGCCTTAACCCCGCTGTTGCCTGTTGCCAGCATAGGATCGAGGACTATAACCCGATCAATCCCTCCATTGTTGGCCGGGACATTATTAAGATAAGGTTTGGCTTCTAAAGTTTCATGGTCGCGGTACATTCCTACATGGGCAACACGCGCTGAAGGCAAAAAAGTCAAAAAGCTATCCACCAGACCTAAACCTGCTCTAAGAACAGGCACTAAAAGAATCCGGCTGTCGTCTACATAGGTGCAAACTGCTTCTACTTCCAGGGGAGTTAATACCTTATCTTCTTTAGTCTCAAGTTTTTTGCAGGTTTCTACTGCTAAAAGATAGCCCAATGTTCGCAAAGCCCTGCGAAAATCAGAAGTTTCAGTATTTTTATCACGCAAAGCTCTAATGCAATTACCGCCTATCGGGTTATCTAAAACTGTTACATTGTTCATGTTAAAATCCTCCTTCCTATTTCATACCCACAAACCTTGGTATAATTCGACAGTAAGTTCAAATTCCCTCTATATTTTTACTTTTTTCTTAAATAAATACCTTAAAAAATTCAAAAAAATTTAAGCATTGCTTCTGCTATCTCCTTAAATACCGGTGCAGCAGATACAGCCCCTGATTCTCCTTCCTCTACCAAAACTACAATCGCAAAGCGTGGATTATGAAGCGGAAAAAAACCCCCAAACCATGTGTTGACAATTTCTTCCCCATAATTTTTGTATCTTCCTGTTTGGCTGGTAGCTGTTTTTCCGGCCGCTTTTATAGTTATAGGCTCTGCGTTTTTACCAGTTCCTTTAGTTACTACCAACCTCATCATATGTCTGATCTCTTTCGCAGTTTCCTCCTTCATCACCCTCTTTTTTCCTTCAGAATAAACTAAATGTTTTATCCCCTTTTTATCTATCCAATACTTGACTAAAACTGGAGGTGCAAAATAGCCATCATCAGCTATTGTAGAAATAAGAGAAGCTATCTGGACAGGTGAAAGCATTACCCCCTGCTGTCCTAAAGCAGCATTGGCAACTGCCATATCTGCCCAATCTATTTTTATATAAGAATTATCTTCAGTTTTATAACCGATTATCCTTTCTTCCGGCAGATGTACCTGCTGGGCAAAATTTATAATTTTATCCCGTCCTAACTGCAGAGCAACTTCAATAAATGCAGAATTACACGAGTTTGCAAAAGCATCTGCGAATGATATTAATTTATGTCCTTCCTTTTTCCAGCAGGATATACTCTTACCCCCACTAAATCTGTATTCTCCACTGCAGTAAAATTTATCTTTGGCAGAAACCGTCTTATACTCTAATGCTGCCGCTGCAATCAATATCTTGAACATTGACCCGGGATGATAAGGAGCTAGAGCTCTGTTAATAAGAGGACTGTTTTCATTGTCATTTTTTATTTTTCCTATCTCATATGAATTGTACTTGGGGCGGCTTACCAGAGCTAATATCTCTTTGCTATTAACATCCATAACTACTACTGCACCTTTTTTTACCTTTTTATCTGCGATTTCTTCGGCTATCTGTTGAACCCTTTTATCGATTGTAAGAACAACCCCCGCTTTATTTTTATTTTCTTCTCTTTTAACCTTGAACATAAGCCCCTGTATAGCCTGTCCCCTGGCATCTAATACTGATACCAATTCTTCTGAAAAAGGGTAAGAGGTCAAAACATCATTATAAACGTACTCAATCCCGCTTAATCCTTTATTTTCAGACATACTGGCAAACCCCAGCACATGACAGCAAAATCCGTCATCCCTGTACCTTTTTATTAAAGGAGCCACCACTATGCCTGAAGGTGCATACGAATTAATTCTCCTCATTTCTTCTTCCGATAAATCAGCAGCTATACATACAAAAGGAACTTTTTCTTTAAGTCCTCTATACAACTTTCCATATATTTCTTCATAGTCTTTATCCCTTATATTACTGGCCAAAAAAGCAGCAATCTCCGAAATAGCTTCAGATTTATTTTCTGAAGGATAATTTTTTATTATCTCAGCAGGCAAACAGTATAATGCTTTAACAGATTGAATACTGGTAAGAGGCAAAAAATTACGGTCAAATATCTCCCCTCTTTTATATTCCTTAAGCTCTATCTGCCTGCTGCGCATTGCATTAGCCTCTGCTGCAAGCTGATATCCTTTAAACAACTGACAATAAGCAATCCTAAAAAGCAACCCCATGAAAACAAACAAAAAAATACACATCAAAATAAAAATACGATAAATCCGTGTTTTGCGCACAAAAACCCCCCTTTAAAGCTCCTAGGGTTATAGTTAGCTTTAAAAGGGGGTTTTTATTCTATTTTTCATCCACAATTTCTAATGTAAAAGGCAGGTTTAAGAGTATTTCTTTTAAATCTTCACAGGTATCCGGAGTTCCTCTTATAACTATCAAACCGTTTTTTCTGTCAGCAGTAGAAACAATACCTAAATTTTCATAAGCTTCAATAAGCCTCGTAATCTTATCAATATTTTCAGGGGCTATACGGGCATAAATATCTCCCTTAATCATCTTCCTCAACCTTTCTCAAAATAGAATTAACCGGCACGACAAAATCAGTTTCAAAAAAGACTATTTGTTTAGCATGTCTGGCTCTTTCAATATTTTCCATATTTTCATCATAAAGCGCATTCAGCTTTATAGAATATACTTTCCCATCCGGAAGCAATAACTCTAAATTATCCCCACATCCAAAATTTCCCCTTTGCTCAACTTTCACCAGATTATTTTCCTTATCATAGCCTACAACTATACCACAAAATGATGCCCGATTTTCTACCACCGTTTTATTAATATCCTGAAGCAAAGGAGATTCTCCTTCTATAAAACCGTTAGTAAACGGGCGGGTCGCTGTTTTACATAGCTCTTTCATCCACTCTTCAAGTTCTGCCTGGTCATATGCGGTTCCCGTTTCAAGATACCTTTCGATAGCCTTCTTATAAACTGAGGCGACACTTGCTATATAAAGCGGACTCTTCATCCTGCCTTCTACCTTAAACGCATCTATCCCAATATCAATAAGCCTGGGAATATATTCCAAGAGACACAAATCACGTGAATTTAATATATATGTCCCTCTCTCATCTTCTTCAATGGGAAAATACTGTCCAGGCCTCTTTTCTTCCTCTAAAACATATTTATAACGGCAGGGATGGGCACACTCACCCCTGTTAGCACTTCTTCCTGTCATATAATAAGACAAAAGGCATCTGCCCGAATATGAAACACACATGGCTCCATGGACAAAAATCTCGACTTCCACTTCTGCTTTATTTTTTATCTCCTCTATTTCTCTTAAATTAAGCTCTCTTGCCAAAACGATCCGCTTCGCTCCTAATTCTTTATATAAAAGTGCAGACTCATAATTGGTAACATTAGCCTGAGTACTTATAGTTTTAGGAACAGAAGGCGCATACTTGTTGGCTATTCTCAATACCCCGAGATCAGAAATTATCATACCATCTACTTTAAGTTCAGCCAATTTTTCAAGATAAGCAGGCAACTCTTTGAGATCATCATTGTGAGCTAAGATATTTACCGTAACATAAACTTTTTTATTGTGAAAATGGGCAAAATCCAAACCTTCTTTAATTTCCGGCATGGCAAAATTCCCGGCATAAGCCCTTAAGCTGAAATTTTTGCCGCCTATATATATCGCATCTGCTCCAAAAATTACGGCAGTCTTTAATTTTTCCAGATCTCCAGCCGGAAGAACCAGTTCCGGTTTTTTCACTTTTAACACCAACCTCTTAACTATAATGCTTTCATGGTTTCTGATACCGCTTAATCGCCTGCAAATGCTCCTCATGGGTTTTTGAAAAATAGTGGCTGCCATCACCACGCGCTACATAATAAAGATAATCATGCTTTTCCGGATTCAAAGCCGCTCTTATAGCCTCTTTCCCGGGACAGGCAATAGGCCCGATCGGTAGCCCGCTTATTTTATAGGTATTGTATGGAGAGTCGATTTTTAAATCTTTGCGAGTCACCACTTCTTTATGCTTTCCTAAGGCATACAAAACAGTAGCATCTACCTGCAAAGGCATACCTTTTTTCAGTCTATTGGCTATAACTCCAGAAATTCTTTTCCTTTCTTCCGGAATAGCTGCTTCCCTTTCAATCATAGAAGCTATGGTAATTATTTCATATATACTGTGGTTTTCCAGCTCGGAAGCAAAATTCTCCCTGAAAACCTTATCAAAATTTGCAAGCATCAAATCAACAATTTTTTCCGCAGTTACATTTTCATCTACCTGATATGTATCAGGAAAAAGAAACCCTTCCAAAGGATTCTTCACTCCCTGCGGAACATCTTTTAAGAATTCATAATTATACTCTTTTCTTACTGCTTCATCCCAGTCTTCTTTTCTGCATATTCCCTTTTCAGCCAAAAGCTGACCAATCTGTTCCACCGTATAACCTTCCGGAACGGTAAAGGAAATAAATACTGTCTTACCTTCTGCAATATCCTGAACAATTTCCTTCAAGGATTGACTGCGGCTAAACCTAAAATGACCTGCCTGAAGCTTTGCATCATATCCTGTCTTTTTGCAGTAATAAAGAAAAGCTTTTTCACTGCGTATAAGATTATTATCAGATAAAATCTTTGCTATATCACGCGCTGTACTGTTTTCAGGTATATAAATATCTATATATCTCTTGTCATTCAGATCAACAGGCATATACTGAAGTTTAAGCCAATAAAAGTAGCCTGAAATACACCCTGTCAACAAAACAGCTAAAATTAAAATCAAAGTTCCCTTTTTAGGACTTACTTGTTTCATCACTTTTGAAATTTCACTCATTTCTCTCACCTAGTCCAACTTTTTATATTTGAGAATTATCCAATGAAGGGGCATCAACTTCCTGTTCTTCCCCTCTGTTTGAAGAACCATTGTTATTTTCACTCTGATCAGGTAGGTTATTCCCAGGGGCGTCATCTTCTTGCCCAGGGATATCTTGTGATAAGACAGAAGAATCCATATCAGTTATAGTTTCTTTATCTTTTTCTCCAGGCGCATTTATTTCCAATTCAGGTCCTACATAAATCAGACGATTAAGAGGCGCATATACATCTCTAGCCAGCATTTCTGTCTTAATAAGGGTGCCTTTGTCATCATAAAAAGAACGAAAACTTCTTACAATATATCCGGGATTACCTTTGGTTTCAATTTTTTCTTCTCCCGGCCTTAATTCAGGTTTAAACTCTCTTATTTCTGAAAAATCCATAACTTTATCTATAACATGACTTGTTTTTACATGCTGACGGTAGTTTAAATTGCCGTATATACTAACAGTAAGTTTTCCCGCCCCTACTTCAGTTATGATATAGAGAGGACTGTCAGTATTATTTTTAAACTTAAAATCCTGCAATCCATAAGCTACTGTAGCATCAAAACCTAAAGGAACATAGGCTACCGCCAAAGTGTGGTTATGGCGCTCTACCACAGGAAGTCCTGCCAGCAAAACTGCATTATAAAGAGTTGAAGAAACCTGACAAATTCCTCCGCCTACCCCGGGAGTAAATTTTCCTCCTATAATTACTAATGCATCCCGGTAACCAGCAGCAAAAGTTCTTTCTCCCACTACACTATTAAATGAAAATACCTCTCCCGGTCTTACTACACTGCCGTTTATCGCTTTAGCTGCCATAGAAAGATTATGACTTCTATCAATCAGAGATGAATCATACCAGGTCGTATAAGAGGCTAACTTTCCTATATTTCTAAGGTCTTCTGCCTTTACTTCAGGTATCACCTTCTTAACTATCAGCGGAATACTTATATTATCTCTTACTCCCTCCAATGTTTTAGGAAGCTCTGCCAGGGTAGCTTCAGCATCAACTTTCAAGCCTTCTTTTTCAGGAATTATTATCAAACCTTTTCCCGCATTAAATTCTAACCTGGCATCCTGATATGGAATACCTATATTTTTTTCCCATTCTTTCTCAAGCTCTTGTAAAATTAAGGTATTGTAAGGTATAGGTATCGGATAATTTATTTTTTTAGACCCATCCATATTGAGTATTTTAGATTGAATACTGCGATTTTTTTCCTTCTCAAAAGCATTTTCTACAACTTCATGTATGTTAATCAAATTTGTAAGATCTGACAATTTACAAACATATGTATAATTATCATAAGTAAAGACCACATTCGTATTAAAAACATTTTTCAAATAATCATTCAGCTTCTCTTCCGCTTCCTCTGGAGTAAGTCCCGTCACAGAAAGATTTGCGATATGTACTCCTGGCAAAAATACATCACTGTGATAGAAAACATTATAAAAATATAAAACTGCCGCTGCTATTATTCCCGAAATAGTTACCAGAACAAATAATGCTACCCTTTTTACTTTCCCCGTCAACTTACAGTCCCCCAAGAAAATTTGGTAACAGTTTCATTATATAATATACTTGGTGCAAGTTATAAAAAAATTATTCCAAAAAATGAAGCAAAAACCCGGGAAAACCCCGGGCTTCATGTTACAGTTCTTCGCTTTCTACCAACTCCTGCCAGGCATCGGCAACTTTTTCCCATTCCTCATCATCTTCTATATCACTGAGGAATTCATTGCCTTCTTCATCATAAACCACCTTAAGTATTACTACCTCTACTTCCTCTGAATCTTCTTCCCCAAATAAAGGTATTAATACGCGGTAAGTTTCATCATCGATTTCAAGCTCAGCTAAAAGTTCAAATTCATGTTCTACTCCTTCTTCATCGACTAATACCAGCACAGGAAATTCTTCTTCAAAAAATTCTTCGTTACTCATGAAGTCACCTCTTTTCAAAAACTAAAGTCATTGTATTATTTTACATCTAATTTGTCAAACTTAAGCATTTAAATATCCGTCTCTACCTGTTAAGCCTGTCGAGATAATTCTGTAAAATATTTACTGCAGCCAGTTTATCTATCACTTCTCTTCTTTTTCGGCGTGAAACATCTGCTTCTAGTAAAACCCGCTGGGCACTTACCGTAGAAAGCCGCTCATCCCAATGTTTTACTTTAATCTTGGTATGTGCTTCCAGTTTTTCGCTAAACTCTCTAATTTCTTCAGCCTTAAAACCAAAGGTTCCATTCATATTCCTCGGTAAACCCACAACTATCTCTTCCACTTCATTTTCATCACATATCTCTTTTATTTTTTGCAAATCTTCAGATAAACTTTTTCTTTCAATTACTGAATGTCCCTGTGCCGTCCACTTCATCAAGTCACTCAAGGCAACCCCAATTCTCTTTTCTCCCACATCAAGTCCCATAATACGCATTATTTTAAGCACTCCTTTTTATCTCTTTGGGGATATAAAAACCTCATGCTTATAGCATGAGGTTTTATTTTTCCTGCAAATAATTTCGCAGAAGCACCTCCAATATTTCATCCCGCTCAATTTTGCATATAAGGCTACGGGCATTATTATGACTGGTTATATATGCAGGATCACCTGATATCATATAGCCAATAAGCTGATTTATAGGATTGTAGCCCTTTTCCTCCAAGGCTTCATAAACTGCTTTTAACACGGTCCTTACCTTATCTTCTCCATCTTTATGCAGCTTAAAGCTCACCGTTTCATCAAAGCGTCCCATAGACTACACCTCCCCTTCCCCTGACACATTCGTCACCAATAACTAAAAACTTTATTTTATGATGCTAAAGTATTTTCTATTAAATCCCTAGCTGTTTTAAGTGCCTCATCTAATTTAGCAGGTTCTTTTCCTCCAGCCTGTGCCATATCCGGACGGCCACCACCGCCGCCTCCTGCTACTTTAGCTGCTGCTCCTACTATCTTCCCGGCATGAACTCCTTTATCAACCAAGTCTTTACTTACAAAACAGACCAGAGAAACCTTATCTCCTATAACTGAACCTAAAAGAACTATGCCACTTTTAAGTTTATCCCTCAACATTTCCGCATTTTGCCGTAAAAGATTTACATCTTCGCTTTCAGTGCGGGCTACTAAAACATTAACTCCATTAAATTCATATGCCTGGCTCAATAAATCTTCACTAGAAGCCTTGGACAACTTGACCTTAAGCTGTTCTAACTCTTTTTCCTTTTCCTTTAATGAACGGCTCAAGGATTCTATCTTTTCCGTAATATTATGTGGGGTCGTCCTCAATAAAGTCGCAGCATAACTCATTTCTTTTTCCAGTTGGTTCAGATGATTTAAAACATATCTTCCTGTAACCGCCTCAATTCTGCGTAGTCCAGATCCTATACTGCCCTCACTTAAAATCTTAAACATCCCAATTCTGCCAGTATTATCAACATGGGTTCCCCCGCAAAGCTCCATACTAAAATCTCCAGCTTTGACTACTCGGACTTCTTCGCCATATTTCTCACCGAATAAAGCAATTGCCCCCATCTTTTTAGCTTCTTCCAGACTGGTTTCTTCAACAACAACGGGGAACATCTGCCATATTGCCTCATTTACAATATATTCAATATCCCGAAGCTCTTCTTCAGTTAAAGATGACAAATGAGAAAAATCAAAACGCAGTCTCTCCGGTTCTACCAGCGAACCTTTCTGTTGGGCATGTTCTCCTAAGACCATACGCAAAGCTTTATGCAAAAGATGAGTAGCTGTATGATTGCGGGCAGTATCAATTCTTTTATCCTTGTCTACCTTTAATGCTACCTTTTCTGAACGGCATAAAAGACCTTTTACCTGTCCAAAATGAACAATAAAACCTCCCATTTTACGGACATCATGGACTATCAGATAGCCTTTATCTCCTTCAATAATTCCTTTGTCAGCCACCTGTCCTCCGCTTTCTGCATAAAACGGAGTATTTCGGACAACTACAAGAACTTCGTCATCTTCTACCCGTTCTCTCAGGCTTCCATCTTTTATCAAAGCAATTAATTCTGATTCATCCTCTAACTTCTCGTATCCAGTAAAAATAGTTTTCTCAAAGCCTGATAAAAGCTCTGTTATTAAAACTTCCTGTGCAAAAGCACCTTCTACTTTATTAGCTCTGCGTGCCCTCTCTTTTTGTTCTTCCATCATACGGGTAAACCCTTCCCGATCTACCGTAAAACCATTTTCTTCAGCCATGTCTTCCGTAAGATCCATAGGAAAACCATAAGTATCGTAAAGCATAAAAGCCTCTTCACCAGTAATTATTCTTCTTCCCTCACCGCGAGCCTTGTCAATAATTTCTTCTACTTTTTTAATTCCTTCATTCAAGGTGACAAAAAATCTCTCTTCTTCCATCTTGATAACCTGTTCAATAAAATCTTTTTTCTCTAAAAGCTCTGGATAAGCATCTTTCATAATATCAGCTACGGTTGCCACCATTTTATAAAGGAACGGCTCTTCTATTCCCAAAAATCTGCCAAATCTAACTGCACGGCGCAGTATGCGGCGCAGGACATAGCCGCGTCCATCATTACTAGGCAAAACTCCATCAGCAATCAAAAAAGTGCAGGCACGGCTGTGATCGGCAATAACCCTAAACGGAAATCCGGCTTCCCCCCGGTCATATGGACGACCAGTCATTTCCTCTACCTGTTTTATTAAAGGAATAAAAAGATCTGTATCATAGTTGCTTTCTACCCCCTGCATAACTGCAGTTATTCTCTCAAGCCCCATACCTGTATCAATACTTGGTCTTGGCAGAGGGGTTAAATTACCTTCTTCATCCCGGTTATACTGCATAAATACCAGGTTCCATATTTCAAGCCAACGATCACAGTCACAAATTCCTACTCCGCAGTTTTCCGAACATGCGTATTCTTTTCCCCGGTCATACATAATTTCACTGCAAGGACCACATGGTCCGGTTTCTCCCATGCTCCAGAAATTATCCTTTTCTCCCATACGAACAATACGGTCAGGATCTATTCCTGCTATTTCCTGCCACAACCTGAAAGACTCATCATCATTTTCATAAATGGTAATCCACAATTTTTCT
Organism: Thermosyntropha sp.; assembly: GCF_017656155.1. Taxonomy (GTDB): domain Bacteria; phylum Bacillota; class Syntrophomonadia; order Syntrophomonadales; family Syntrophomonadaceae; genus Thermosyntropha. The sequence goes on from NZ_JACDOH010000011.1 coordinate 11,502, forward strand.
TTATGTAAACCAAGCCTGGAAGTTAAAAATTCCCATGCATAACTTATAGCTTCTCTCTTAAAATAATCTCCAAAAGAAAAATTACCAAGCATCTCAAAAAAAGTGTGATGCCTCGGAGTTCTTCCTACTGTATCTAAATCATTGTGTTTTCCCCCAGCCCGTACACATTTCTGAGCAGTAGTCGCCTTGGTATAAGGGCGCTTATCCAAACCTAAAAAAACATCCTTAAACTGATTCATACCTGCATTGGAAAAAAGCAGTGTCGGGTCATCTGCTGGCACCAGTGATGAACTGGCAACTACTGTATGTCCTTTTTCCTTAAAATAATCTAAAAACATCTTTCTTATATCATTACTGGTTAACACGTTTTAAGCCTCCCTCTTCAGCCTGAAAACTTTACTTCTTTATTTTCTTTTATATAAAGAATTGTGTCAACAAAACACCCGTAAACTATAAACCTATTTTATGATTTTACCATAAAACCAGCCTGAAATTACACGCAAAACTGCCGTAAAAGGAACTGCTACAAGCATACCCCATATCCCCCATAAACTTCCACCAGCTAAAAGTGCAAATACTACCACCAGAGGATGTAAACCTAGTCTGTTCCCTACAATGTTGGGAGTTATAAAATTGCTTTCCAACTGCTGAATAACAATTATGCTTAAGGCCATATATACACCCAGACGAAAAGAATCAGACAAAGCTACCAAAACAGCTGGTATTCCTCCTAAAAAAGCTCCAAAAAAAGGAATAAGGTTGGTGATTCCTGCCAAGATTCCCAGTAAAAGAGGAAATTTCACTCCCATAAAATAAGCAGCTGTTCCGGTTAATAATCCTACAATAAAGGCCACAATAAGATATCCTTTAATAAACTTTATTAAGACCTCGTCTATTTCCTGAAAAAGGCGGCTGATCTCTAACCGAACAGGAGGGGAAAAGAGACTTAAAAAATTATCCCTTATTTTTTCCCAATCCATCATAAGGTAAAATGCTAAAATAGGAGAAAACACCAAAGCAAGTATACTGCCGAGCAAACTGTAAACACCATGTATTAAACCGTTTATTCCTCTGTATATAAAATCTTCTAACTGTTTTACATTTTCCCAGAAGACCCGTTTTAGTTTATAAGGCATATCTATACTATCGATTTTTTGCACCAGCTCATGGGTTTCCTCTGCATATTTAGGCAAAATCTTTGTAAGATAAGTCAATTCTTTAACTATGCCGGGAACAGCAAAATAAAGGAATAAGGAAATTATAAAGATAAATACGATATATATAATTAAAATTGCCCATACCCTCTTTATTCCCCGGTTTTCAATAAACTGAACCGGACGAAAAAGAAGGTAAGCCAGTAAAGCTCCCAGGGCGAAACTTATCAATACATCTCTTACCAGATATAAAAAATAAATAGTGGCCAAAGCCACCATGATAAAAATTATATATCTTTGCCATATTTTAATATTGATTCTCACTCTTTTCCCTGCCTTTATATCAGGTTTAAAACCCTTCTTGTCCTTCTGGCTTTGCCTTTATATTCATTCAACATATCCCCGGTTTTACGTTCCTGTAAATATACAGCTGCAGCTGCACCCAAGATAGCCCCTAAAAGCACGCCGTTAAAATAACTTCTCATATATAAAATGCCTCCCTTATAAAAGCTCAGTTTTTTCTATCTCCAAAAGGCTTCCATCCTCTTCCACCTGATAAAGATTAACCCTTCCCCTGTTATAATTAAACTCCAAAAAACAATTCCAGCAATAATACTGGTCACTCCCCACCTTGCCTACCTGTGTCCCTTTACACACCGGACACTTAACAACCACTAATCTTTGCCCCCTTCCTTCACCATCATGCTCTTTTTGTTCTTAAAAACTACTTTACTAATAGGCAGTTTAAAACGCCCCTGCAAAAAATCAGACAAAATCCCGGCAGAAATCTCTACTTCCTGAACCTTGCCATTTTCGGGAGAAATTATAAAATCACTTACTACTCCTAGCTCCTTGCCTTCCTCGTCAAAAACTGCATCTCCTATTTTCTTGTCATATATAGATAATTCTTCCCCACAAATATAAGATTTAATACTTTTTAAGTTATCAATCACCACTGCCTCTGAAGTTAATATAAAATCCCCTTTTTCTATCATATAGCGGTTTTTTTTATCAGTTTGTATTACTATATAAGAAACCTCATAATTATCTCCAATAACTACCTTCTCTACAGTGCCTAAAATTTTAATTCCTTTTTTGTAAAAAACCGGCAATCCGCAGATTTCTTTAATTTTCACCTTACCTTCTCCTTTTTTGTTTATATTTCGCATTTTTTAAGAAAAAATGTATTCAAAACAAAAAACAGCCTGCTTTTACGCAAGCTGCATGACTTCGTCAATTATCCCTCCACCAACCACATATTCTCCCCGGTATAAAACTACCGATTGTCCTCTGGTAATCGCCCGCTGCGTCTCTTTAAACTCTACCTTCAACCTCTCACCCTCCATGGATACTACTGCAGGTGCCAAAGCTGCCCGGTAACGAACTTTAGCCTCAACCTCCATATTTCCTTCAAGTTTGTCAAACATTATAAAATTAGGTTCTTTAGCATATAAACCTTTCTTGAAAAGATGCCTTTCCTCATCTACAACAATTCTGTTATCTTCAGAATCTATCTTCACCACATAAACCGGTTTCCCCATGCTTAAACCCAGACCTTTTCTTTGTCCTACCGTATAAAAAGGAATTCCTTTATGCTTTCCGATAACCCTGCCTTCCAAATCTACAAAATCCCCCGGCTTCAAGTCTACTCTGTCCGTTAAAAACTCCCGGTAATCACCCTCAATAAAACAAATTTCCTGGCTCTCTTTACTTTCTGCTACCGGTAAATTATATTCCCTGGCAATCTCCCTTACCTTGCTTTTGGTTAAATTTCCTAAAGGAAATAAAATACGTTCAAGCTGCTTTTGTTTTAGTCCGTATAAAAAATAACTCTGATCTTTAGATTTATCTTCTCCTTTGCGCAAAAGATACCTCTGCCTCTCAGGATTATATTCTATCCGGGCATAATGTCCAGTTGCTACCTTGTCACAACCTGATTCAAGTGCAATATCAAGGAGAGTTCCAAACTTTATATATTTGTTGCATTCAACACAGGGATTAGGAGTTTCGCCCATTTCATAAGAGCGACAAAAATAATCAACAACTTTTTCCGCAAAGATTTTTTTCATATCTACTATTTTATGTTCAATGCCAATATATTCAGCAGCTTTTTTGGCTTTTTCCCCCACCGAAATATCCCAGTTGACCATTGTAAGTCCCATAACTTCAAAGCCTTCATCTTTCAGCAGGCAGGCTGCAACCGTACTGTCAACCCCGCCGCTCATCAAAATTGCAACCTTCATAATCATATCTCCCTCACTTATCAATAAAACTAGCTATTTATTCAAAATTATTTTATAATTACTCCAGTTTAATACACCCTTTAAGGGAGGAAAAACATGGATCTCTTTTCTTTCAATCAGCAAAATAACCTTAAAAATGTTCCTCTGGCCTACCGCATGCGTCCGAAAACCTTGGACGAAATAATAGGCCAGAAGCATATATTGGGAAAAAATTCGGTACTCAGGCAGGCCATAGAAAAAGATAACCTTCACTCTTTTGTCCTTTACGGACCGCCCGGCACCGGAAAAACTTCAATTGCCAGCATAATCGCAAAAATAACCAAGAGCCATTTTGAAAAGGTGCAGGCAGTAACTGCCGGGGTAAGTGATATAAAAAAAATTGCCTTTGATGCCAAAGATCGGCTTAAATACTATAACCAAAAAACTATTCTTTTTTTAGATGAAATCCATCGTTTTAACAAAAGTCAGCAGGATGTGCTCCTGCCCTTTATAGAAGATGGCACCCTCATATTAATAGGTGCTACTACAGAAAACCCGCTTTATGAACTGAACAACGCGCTTTTATCGCGGCTCAAACTTTATATCCTTGAACCTTTAAACGAAGAAGAAATACACGCTATCATTATAAAAGCTCTTACCGATAAAAAAAAGGGTTTGGGCCATCTTAACATCACCATCGAAAAAGAAGCTTTAGCCCGGATAGTCCAAATAGCAAAAGGAGACGGACGCATGGCGCTTAACATCCTGGAAGCCGCAGTAAATTCCTATTTAAAGCCCGGAGAAACTTTAACCGAAAAAATAATAAATAAAGTTACACCTGCTCCCTTTATAAAATACGATAAAACAGGAGATTACCATTATGATACCATCTCAGCATTTATTAAAAGCATACGCGGTTCAGATCCGGATGCAGCTGTTTTCTGGCTGGCGGTTATGCTAGAAGGAGGAGAAGACCCTAAATTCATTGCGCGCCGCCTTATTATTCATGCAGCTGAAGATATCGGCCTTGCCGATCCACAAGCACTTGTCATAGCTGCAGCAGCTGCCAAAGCCGTAGAATTCGTTGGTATGCCAGAAGCCAGAATTCCCCTGGCCGAAGCTGCTATTTATCTGGCAACCGCCCCTAAAAGCAACCGCAGCTATCTCGCTATAAACGAAGCAATAAATACAGTAAAGAAAATGAAAAAAATAAAAGTGCCTTCCCATCTAGCTTCTGCTGATCACAGCAGAGCACGCGAACTTTTAGGAAAAGGGACAGGTTATAAGTATCCACATGACTACGGCGGATATGTTGAGCAGCAGTATCTGCCTGATGAGATAAAAGATCATCAATTTTACATCCCTTCTGAAAAAGGCTATGAAGCAAAAATTTTTTCTTTCCTATCCAAAATAAAAAGCTAAAAAGGGCATCTTCTCTCTTTTGAGAAAATGCCCTTTTTTATTTAACCCACTACTTCATCAATTAACTTCTGTAGCTGCGCTTTGCTTTGAACCCCTACTACCCTTTTTATCTCCTTCCCATCTTTAAAAAATATCAGCGTGGGAACACCTCTTATACCAAACTGAACAGCTAAATCCCGGTTTTCATCAACATTTACCTTTCCCACTACAATCCTTCCCTGATTTTCTTCAGCCACCGCATCTACAATAGGTCCAAGCATCTTGCAAGGTCCGCACCATGCAGCCCAGAAGTCCACTAAAACAGGCACTTTAGCATTTAAAACTTCCTTTTCAAAGCTTGCCTTATCCAGATTTAATACAGCCGACATACTATCTCCTCCTTATTTTATTAATTTGCTTAAAAGCTTTATAACTTCTTTGAAACTATCTTCCTTATTTTCTTCCTGAACTGCCTGATAAATACACTCATGGGCATGATTTTCAAAAATCAATATACCTACACTGCTTACGGCCGACTTTATAGCAGCTATCTGGTTCAATATCTCTCCACAGTCAGCTTCCTCTTCGATCATACGTTGAACCCCCCTTACCTGACCTTCAATCTTTTTAAGACGTGTAATTAAATTCTGCCGCATTTCATCCATAATCAGCTCACCCCTATACCCCTATACCGTATCTCATTTGTAGTATATACCCATAATAATCCATTTGTCAAATATTTTTGTTCATATAAACAGGCAATCTCATAAAACAAAAGGGGATAAGTTGCAACTTATCCCCTTTGTCAATCTTCTAAGCCAAAAACATATAATACACCAAAATTCCCGCACCGCAAGCAATCAAAAGCCATAATAAAGTGCGCATTATTTCATCTTTAACCTGTCTGAAAAGTTCTTCCATAGTTCTCCTCCTCAAGTCAAACTACAGTTTATTATAACATAAACCAGAAGACATCATAATTAAAAATCTTTTAAGGCCAACTCTCTATTAATAGCTAACCCTCTAGCATAAGCAAATTTTTCCACAGCATCTACCATAGAAGATACACCATCTTTCCTTTTATCTTTAGCTAAATTCTTTAAATATTCGTATAATCCAGCCGTTCCCAAAAACTGCATAACCAGTTCTTCTAAAACTTTCTCACTGGCATTATGCTGTCTAGCATAGGCAAAAACTGCTTTATTCAAGCTCTCTAACAGTTTGTATAAATATTTTAAAAGATAGCTGTTGTCAGGTTTTAGAAACCTAAAATTCTTGCCTAATTCTTGCTTAATTTTTTCTATTTCACTCAAATAAGTTTCTACCAAATAATACTCTAATTCCTGCTGTCTTCCTTCTTTTATATAGAAGGAAAATAAATTTTCCAGAAGAGATATATCAAATTTTACTATTTTTTGATATTCTCCTGTTTTAGCTGTCTTAAGGCTGTTGCGGTAAAATTCAGCTACAATATTAAAAAGTCTTCCCGGAATAAATCCAGCAGGCAATGGTTTCAGCTCCTGCCCCCCATTTAAACTTAAAATTTTTCTATGCATCTCAGACAAAACCTCACCGGTCAAACCATTAATTATAATATCCGCCTGTCTGTCGAGCATAGTAGGAGAATTATTTATAATACTAAACTTATCAAAAGATAAAGGCAAACTATTAATAGGCGATACCGCAAGGCTGGAACCTACTACAATAATCATTTGCGGCAAAGCACTATAAATGTCAGCCATCTTAACCGAATACATATAATCATAAGGCATGGCATCTCCGAAAAGTATTACATCAGGCTTTAACACCCCTCCGCAGGAACAGAGAGGAACCTTTATCCCCTTTTCTAAATCCCTTATAATACTCTCCATATTTTTCGTTGTTTTATGACAGCGGCTGCAGGTAGCAGTCCTTACATGCCCATGTACTTCATATACAAAAAAAGCCCCGCCCTTTTGATGCAGGTTATCTATATTCTGGGTAACTATCGGTCCTATAATCCGCTTTCTTTGCCATTCTCCCAGAACTTTGTGTCCTGCATTAGGCTGAGCCTTAAGTATAAAGCCAAAAACCTCCCGGGCATGCTGATACAACCTTTCCGGATGATCTTTAAAAGCCCAGGCAGAAAAGGTTTCCATAGGATCAACTTTTTCCCACAAACCACCGCTTCCTCTGAAATCGGGTATTCCGCTTTCCGTAGATATCCCTGCCCCAGTAAGAACAAAAGGACGGGGATATAAAAAAATCTGCTCAATTAAATAATCAATATTCACCTTTATCCCCCCAGAGTTAACTATTTAACAAAATCAGTCCCTGAACCATAGTAGACCGTGGTAGGTTTAGCCTCCTTTACTACCTGCCACAAAAACTCTCTTGAAACAACCTTATCATCCACCACAACCTCTTTATAATAGGATATAACTTCTCCTTCTTTCCCTGATTTTACCCTGCGTTCTCCGGGAGCAAGCTTTGAATCTACCTTCAACTTAACCTCTGGATTAACAATTTTTTTTTCCATCACTACCGCCACTTTTTTTTTACTTTCAGCATTTATTCCCCATACTCTGGCCGCTAATATATTATCTCCTTCTATGTCTATCGTTATCCCAGCTGGATATTTTCCGTTATTTACCAGTTTGCTCCCTTTAGCCTCCATACCTGCTCCCTGCCAAGAGTTTACTATAACCTTTTTCAGTTCATCTTTATCACCAGGCAAAACATACCTTGAAACCTTGACAGAAGATATTGCTTTTTCCACATCCCAGACATCTCCGGGCATAACAACCTTCCCATCCAACAGTTCCACAAGCTCACAAAAAGAAGAATATGTTCCTTCTCCTCTTGCAATTTCAATATTAAGCAGGTCACTGATTTTATTTATATCCTTCACCTTTACACCAGGCGGGATTTTCAGAACTTCTGCTTCAATTTCTTCAAGGCTTCCTTTTTCCAGGTTTTCTGTAATTTTTCGGCAGGTTGCTAAAGCATCCACTTTACAACCGCATTCTTCAGCTTTCAGTCTCAATTCTCCGTTTTTATCATAATCCAATCTTGCATCTGCCGGACTTTTCTGCCTGCATTCTTTTAAAACAAGCCTTATCACCTGTAGCTGTAATTTTTTTTTATCCCATTTAAAAACAGGAGTAACCTCCTGTTTGCTTCCTCTTATTTTTATGTGGTGTAAAAAATCCTCATCTTCATTTTGCACCAACCTATCTGCTTTGTTAAGGCTCAAAGGAACATTATATTCAATTCCCCAATCCTCCAAAGGAATTTTATAAACCCCTTCGGGAAACTTCAAAATTATGCTGTTTCCCCATACTTTTTCTGCTCTATTAGCCCAAACCTTTTCGGCTTCCTCACGGCTAAGCCCGGATAAAGGAACTCCAGCTAAAACTAAACTAGATGGATATACCTTTTTATCCCGGCATGATAAAAACACTTCAGTCAAATACAAATTTATTGAAACCATTAACAAAACTATAAAAGTTAAAATGGCTGCTTTTCTGGTATGCGGTTTCATTTCTTTTATTCTCCCCAAATCAAAATAGAACTATTTTACGCATTGTGATAATTCTACAAATCTGTCGTTAGCTTCAGCTAAAGCTATAACTTCTTCAGTAACTACTGTTCCTTCAGGAATCAATACTTCTCCTTTGCCGTCTTTAATATCCTGAATTACCTTTTTCCCTAAAAGGAAAACCTTTTGCCTTTCTTTAAAAAATGCTGCCCCCTCACTGACAGTTTCCTGATCTTCATCACGGGATATATCTTCAGGCTGAACAACCTTCTTTGCATACTCAAAGCCTTTTTCCCTTACAACCACTACTTCGCTGCCGTAAGTTAAAACATCCTCGGCCTCAATTACTTCTAACTTCATCTCATCCTGAGCTGTCTTATACTCCAGCCTGGCAAGTTTACCGGTATCGCCATCTACCTCAAACTCACTTATAACTCCAATAAGATTACCCTTATTAGTTAAAACCCGGGTGCCTTTGATTTGAATATTTCTGCTTAAAAGATTTTTGGCATCCTCTGATTCATCTACTGATAAAAGCATAGATTGACTCTCAGTAGTAACTGCATGTTCACCTATTCCAACTACATCTTTAAAAGGTAAAACCTTTGCCCCTTCATACCAGCTGCTGTTGCCTACCAGAATAAAATCAACCTTACCTTCTTCAGGATTAATTACCAGATCTTTTACCTGTCCGATCTTAGCGCCATCAATAATTGAAAAAACAGGCAGTCCAATAATTTCCTGGCTCTTTTTCATTTCACTTGCTCCCTTCCTCTCTTATATATAAAGCCTTTCTTTTTTTTCTTCTACCTTTATCTTAAGCCATCTGGGCAGTTTAGAGAAAGGCATCTCTTCCAACTTCAGCCTTTGAATTTCCGACCTTATAAATCGTATAAGCACAAGCTTGCGCTCTGCTTCTTGTTTCATTAACTTATTAATATCTGAAACTTCATTAATAAATTCTACAAGGATTTCCTCAGCCCGGCTATATAAACCTAAAATCTTTGCAGTTTCTGCCAGCTCCAGGGTAAGCATGTATTTTAATTCCAAATCTCCCGTTAAAAGCCAGGCGGTATAAAAATATTCAAAAGCCTGGTTAAGCTCATAGCTCGACTTAGCAACAAACCCTCTGTCAATCATTTCTAAAACCTTAATTTTTTCATCATCTGAAGGCAGCTCCGAATCTGCATCTTTTTCACTTTCAATGTCCATTTCTGATGCAGATAAAACATCCTTTTCCTCCAGGTTGGATTCTTCAATTGTTTCAACCTTCTCTTCACCTGAAAAAATCGATTCACCGCTTATGATTTCTTCTTCAAATTTATCAATCAAGGCCTCATCTTCATCAAAGAAAACAATTTTTTTTTCATTTCTATTCTCTTCCATGAAATCAGCCTTTATGTCATCTGAATCATCAATAGCTATGTTATCATTAATATCTGGATTACTTTCTAAAATTATTTCATCAAGTTCATCTTTCTCCAACCTGAAATTCTGTAACCAGGATTCTTCCGAAACAACAGCCGCCTCTGTTTCCTGTTTCAACTTTTCATTCCACACTGTTTCTAAACCAGTCGAATTAGAGCTAAATTTGTCTGCATTCAGAGAATAATCTAATTGTGAGTGCAAGATATAAAAACTTAATCCCATCAAAATCAAGCAATAAATTATCGCTGCCGCAATTGTCCCAATTCGCACAGCACTTATAGGAAAAGTCACTATAACCAGAAATGCTATTGTTATAACCCCGATACTGGCTTTCAGTGGTAAACCATTTTTTTTCAAAATATAAAACATAACTGTCGAAATAGGTATAAAGACTAAAAATACTCCCAAAAAATATTCCAGCATAGCCAATCCCTTTCTTTAAATTACCATAATAACTTTCGACAGTTATTTGCTATTTCCTGCATAAACAAGGGATTTAAAAGAAAAATAAATGCGTATATTTCTTATTTTATTTTAATTCGAGAAAATATTACATCAACAACAAATATAAAAAAACCAGGGAAATCTTTTTTATCCCTGGTTTTTACATTAGTTTATCCTAAAAATCCTTTAATTAATATCAAAGGAGTCCCGGCATCTGCTGAACCGCTTACCAAATCAGCCAAACTTGCCATCAAATCCTCTACTTTTCTAGGTGTAGTTCCTTCAGTCTCAAAAGAGTTCCTTTCATAAGTATCTTTTTTCATAGCATTAAGTTCTTCCTCTATCTTTTCTCTATCTACTCCTTCTTCGATCATTTTATCTACCAGATACTTATACTTGAGTCCCTCGCGATACTTACCGCGCAACCCTTTGGTCATACCAAAAGCAGGCTGAGGATCAGCAAGTTCATAGATTCCCGTAGATGGATCACGATAAGCCCCATCACCATAAATTATCACTTCTATATCTTTCCCCAGGTTCTGCCTTACCCATGCCTTAACCTCATCTGCGACTTTATCTGCTTCCCTGGGAGCAAGTTTCAATTTATCTCCGGAAGAAAGGTTGCTGCCCAAAAGGCCCCATTCTGACCAAGCTTCACCCTCATTGCATATATTCTGTAAAGTTATGCAATTATATCCCTTATCTTTAAATTTTTGCGCTGTGCGGTGGCGAACATGAATATTAGCCACTACAACACCATCTGGATTATACTTCATAACCGCCAATGGATCATTGCATAAAAATATAGTAGCTTTAGCCCCTTCTCCTGTTATAACCTTTTCATAAAGTTCGATGTAATCCACCTGGGTAATAGGATGTAAAAATCTATCATTTCCTATTTCCTCTAAAGTTATAATATCTCCTTCATGCTTTCCCAACTTCTCAGCAAAATCATAAGGTAATATCTGATTTCCCACCTCATCAGCCGGATAAGAAAGCTGAACAATTACCTCTCCCTTAGGAACTGCTGCTGCAATACCCTTTAAAATAAGAGAAAAACGATTACGGCTTAATATTGGAAATATTACTCCCACCTTGCTTTCCGGGGTAATATTAAGTTTTTCTCTCACCTGAATGGCAATATCTTCAACTGTTACATAATTATTCTGTGCTCTAGCCACAACGGATTCAGTTATGCAGGCAGTATCTCCATCGTCCAATAAGCCATCAGCATCACATTTAGCTAATGCTTCACAAACCATGCCTGCAATATCACTTCCCGGTACAACAACCCCCATTTTAATACCAAAAGCTGAAACTCCTACATAATCCGGTATTCTTCCCACTTATCATCCCTCTTTTTCCTTAATATTTATTGGGGATTAACAGGCTCCCTGCTAAAATATACTTTAAAAAAATCTTTTTCGCAATATATCTGTTAATTTATACAAAAAGTATACAAAACTATAAAACTACTTATCTGACAAAATCACCTTTAAATTATTATCATCTGTAAATATTCGGGCTTTTTTAGTATTGCAAAGATAAGAAAGATAAGCAGATATCGTCCCGGCGATAAGTATGTACTGGTTGCGGTTATCAGGCAGATTCATCTCCTTTATAACATGGCTTACTATCTCTTCCCGGCTTTTTTCTGTCTTTATGTAATCTTCTATTAAAGTCAAAATATGCTTTAACACCTTTCTGTTTTCAACTACTACATTCTTTACATCAGACATAAGCCCACCGTGGGAAAAAACGGTATAAGGATAATCAAAATCCTTTAATTTTTCTAAAGTCCTTATATGTTTCTCAACATCTGCCATATATAAAAACGGAAATTTTTCTAGGTTGTGTAAAGATATTAAACTATCACCGCTGAAAAAAACTTCATCAGGGGTTACTATACCCACATGTTCCATAGAATGACCTGGCAAATCTACTACTTCAAAAATCTCATCATTTATAAAGATTCTCCCCGGCTTAATTTTATGATTAATAACGCTCGCTTCAGGCATAAGAAATTTATTGCGCAACATATTTACCGGGCTTGCCGTCCATAAACAATACGGTCCTAAAAGCGAATTTTCCATAAAAGCAGCTTCAAAAGAGGTAGCATAAATATCACAATTGGACTCCTTTTGGAAATAACTGTTTCCCCCGCTGTGGTCAGCATGGGCATGGGTATTAAATATAGCTACTACTTTCAGATTTTTGCTTCTTAAAAGTTTGTGAGCCTTACTGGCAAAGGCAGAGCTTGCCCCGCTGTCAATCAAAAGGCAAGTTTCATCCGGGAAAATATATACCCCAATTATGCTGGGAAAATTTATATAATAAGTGTTGCCCTTTACATGTTCAAGCTGCAATGTGGTCATCTCCCTTTAATGTTATTTAAAAAGCAGCTTCATAAAATCTTCTTCAGAACATCTCGGTATATAGTCGGTAATATTAATCCTATCAAGATACTCCTTAATATCTTCCTCCCGATACAAAATTCCGGTAAGGCTTTTCTCTAAATCTTCAATATCCCGGCTGGCAAAAAAATCGCCAAATATTTTGCAGCTCTTAATAGTCCCTTTATCTACATTAAGCCTTATGTCTATGCTGCCCCAGTCGAAACGCATTTTTTTCTGAACATTAAAGGCAGGTGAAAAGCCATAAACCCATTCCCAGGTTTTAAACTTATTATCTCTAAGCTCATTTATAGCCTTTAAATCCTTTTCCGTCAAATTATATTCCTGGTTAAAATCCTCTTCTTCCAAGATAGTCTGAGTTAAAATCTCTTTAAATTCTTCTAAAGAAATAGGTGATTTTAAATGTTCACTGATATTCGTTACCCGGCTTCTCACCGATTGGACTCCTTTAGAAATAATCTTGTCAGGGCTTACATTAAGCGCCGCTACCATATCTTCAATATTTACATCAAATAAAATCGTTCCATGATGCATAACCCGGTTTTTGTAGCGGAACTGGGCATTGCCGGAAAACTTTTTACCTTCGATAGTTATATCATTTCGACCGGTATGCTCAGCCTTTATACCTATTTTATCCAGAGCCTTTATCACAGGACGGGTAAACCTTGTAAAATCAAAACCTACGTCATCAGCAGCATCAGCCACAAAGGTAAAATTTAAATTGCCAAAATCATGATAGACTGCCCCTCCCCCTGATATACGTCTCACCACTTCAATTCCTCTTTCTTTAACAAAGTCAAGATTGACTTCTTCAAAGGTGTTTTGATTTCTTCCCACTACAACGGTAGGACGGTTTTGATAAAAATAAAAAATGGTCTCCGAAGTAATGTTCTTAGTTACATACTCATCTAAAGCCATATTGAAGTAAGGATCAGTTGAAGTGTTATTTATTTTTATCATCTTACTCCTCCTTAAATTTAGTAAAAAAGACCAGTATATAAATACCGGTCTTTTGGTTATAAACCTTATAATAAAATTAAACTAAGCATATAAGGGGAACTTCTTGCACAAAACGTTTACCTGTTCTTTGATATAATCTACATGTTTTCCTTCTTCAAACAGTGTTTTATAGAAGAGGTCAGCAATAATAAGCATTTCTTCTTCTTTCATACCCCTTGTAGTAAGAGCCGGAGTACCTACCCTTATACCGCTGGTAACAAAAGGACTGCGGGTTTCTCCAGGTATAGTATTCTTGTTTACAGTTATGCCTACTTCTTCTAACAGCTTTTCAGCTTTCTTACCAGTCATATCTTCGATATTGGTCAGGTCAATAAGGAATAAGTGATTATCTGTTCCTCCGGAAACAATCTTAAATCCCTTTTCCATCAGGGCATTAGCTAAAACAGAAGCATTTTTAACCACCTGTTTTTGATATTCTACGAATGAAGGCTGCATTGCTTCATAGAAACATACTGCTTTAGCTGCAATAATATGTTCCAACGGACCGCCCTGGGTTCCCGGAAAAACAGCCTTGTTTATATCTTTGGCATATTTTTCTTTACAGAGAATAAGTCCGCCTCTAGGTCCTCTTAAAGTCTTGTGGGTAGTTGAAGTTACAAAGTCGGCATATTCAACTGGAGAAGGATGCACTCCTGCTGCAACAAGTCCAGCAATATGAGCCATATCTACCATGAGATAAGCTCCTACTTTATCTGCAATCTCTCTAAATCTTTTGAAATCTATAGTTCTGGGATAAGCAGAAGAACCTGCCAGAATCATCTTAGGTTTATATTTTAAGGCCTTTTCTTCTACATCATCATAATCAATAAAGCCTTCTTCATTTACTCCATATGATACAACATTGAAATACTTACCAGAAATATTAACCGGAGAACCATGGGTTAAATGTCCACCATTGGTCAAATCCATACCTAAAAAAGTATCTCCAGGATTCATAATAGCTAAAAATACAGCCAGGTTGGCATTAGCTCCGCTATGAGGCTGAACGTTGGCATGTTCTGCCTTAAAAAGCTCTTTGGCACGGTCAATTGCCAGCTGCTCTATTTTATCAACGACAAAACAGCCTCCATAATACCTCTTTCCTGGATATCCTTCTGCATATTTGTTGGTAAGAATAGAACCCATAGTCTTGATTACTTCCATGCTGGCAAAATTCTCAGAAGCAATCATTTCCAGACCATTTCTCTGTCTTTCTAGTTCTTCTTCGATATACGCAGCAATAACCTTGTCCATCATATGGATAACTCCTCCCTTAATATTTTATTGATTATTTTTTACTTTTACGCGGAGCTAAATGTATAGCTTCGCCGTTAATATCCAGAACTGCTTCCATTATGGCTTCGCCTAAAGTAGGATGAGGATGAATAGTTCCTATAACCTCTTTTACCTTCATTCTGTTCTTGACCATCATAGTCCCTTCTAAAATCAAATCACTGGCATGAGGCCCTATGATATGCAGACCAATAATAACATCATTTTCATCAGCAATAACCTTTACTAACCCTTCTGCTTCGCCCATAGTCATAGCCTTGCCATTGGCGGCAAATTGGAATTTTCCTACTTTATATGATATACCCTGAGCAGCTGCTTCCTCTTCACTAATACCAACAGTAGCAATTTCAGGGAAAGTAAATATGCAGCCAGGCACAGCATGATAATGAACTGAAGCGTTTATTCCTACCATTTTCTCTACGGCAACAATTCCTTCTTCAGATGCCTTATGAGCTAGCATCTGACCGCCAATTACATCTCCTATGGCATATATGCCCTTAACGCTGGTTTGATAATTCTCATCAACTTTTATAAAATCGCGTTCAGTCTCTATTCCTACTTTATCAAGATTAAGCCCTTCTGTGCAAGGTTTTCTTCCCGTAGACATTAAAACCATATCTGACTCTATTATTATATCACCTTTTTTACCCTGTACATAAACTAAAAGGTTTTTATCTTCTTTTTCTATTTTAGTTACTGCTGCATTTGTATAAACGTCGATATTTTGCTTTTTAAGAAATACCCCTGTCCGTTTGCTGATTTCCTTATCTAATGTGGGTAAAATATTCGGCATATATTCAATTACTGTAACTTTGCTCCCAAAAGCACTGAATATGCAGGCAAACTCAAGCCCTATAACTCCCCCGCCAATAATGGTAAACCTTGAGGGAATTTCAGTAAGTTCTAACGCTTCATCACTGGTGATAACCCCCTCAAGGTCAGCCCCTTCAATATTAAGCCGGGCAGGAACAGAACCAGTTGCTATTAGTATATTTTTAGCCTTAATTTCTTCATCATTTACTATAACCGTATCAGATGAAGAAAGGCTTGCTTCTCCTTTTATAAGTTCAACCTTATTAGCCTCTAAAAGCTGTTTAACCCCTGACACCAAATTCCTTACTATACTATCTTTTCTCTCTTTAGCCTTTTGCATATTAAAAGAAAAACTGCCGACTTCAATATTAAAATCTTCTGCCTTTTTTATTGTCCAAACTGCCTTGGCATTCTGAAAATATGCCTTGGTAGGTATACAGCCTCGATTTAAACAGGTGCCACCTACTTCATCTTTTTCCACTAAAGCTACATTCATGCCTAGCTGGGCAGCCCGGATGGCAGCTACATAGCCACCCGGACCCCCACCTATAACTACCAAGTCTCTCATCACTCTTCCTCCCATTTAACTATCGGGTTACGCGCAGCCCCTACTTCATCAATTCTTTTTACTACTGTAGTGTGAGGAGCATTTTTAACTTTTTCCGGTTCTTCTTCTGCTTCCCGGGCAATATCAGCCATAGCTTTAATAAAATCATCAAGCCTTTCTTTAGTTTCAGTTTCTGTAGGTTCAATCATTATAGCCTCATGCACTATGAGCGGGAAATAAACTGTAGGAGGATGATAACCATAATCTAAAAGCCGCTTTGCTATATCCATAGTAGTTATGCCGTTTTTATCATGCTGGAACTTAGAATTAGCTATAAACTCATGCTTACATAGGCGATTATAGGGGACATTATAATACTGGCTCAAATGGTGGCGCAAATAGTTGGCGTTAAGTACCGCATTATAAGCTACATCTTTCAAACCATCTCTGCCCAGCGATTTAATATAGGTATAAGCCTTGACCACCACTCCAAAATTACCATAGAAATTTTTTACTTTTCCAATTGATTCCGGGCGGTCATAATCTAATACATATTTATCCCCTTTTTTCTCTACAACAGGTACCGGTAAAAATTCAGCTAAGAAAGCCTTTACCCCTACCGGACCGGAACCCGGCCCTCCTCCTCCGTGAGGAGTTCCAAAAGTCTTATGCAAATTTAAGTGAACAATATCAAATCCCATATCTCCCGGACGACATACTCCCATTATCGCATTGAGGTTAGCTCCGTCATAGTAAAGCAATCCTCCGCCTTCATGAACAATAGAAGCTATTTTAACAATCTCTTCTTCAAATAAGCCCAAAGTATTAGGATTAGTAAGCATCAACCCAGCTACTTCATCGCTCATTTTAGCCTTTAAATCCTCAATATCAACCAAACCGCGGTCATTTGATTTTACTTCTACTACATCATATCCAACCACATTGGCGGTCGCCGGGTTAGTTCCGTGAGCAGAGTCGGGCACTAAAATTTTAGTGCGTTTTTCATCACCGCGTTTTTTGTGGTAAGCCTTAATTATCATCACACCGGTCATTTCACCATGAGCACCGGCAGCCGGCTGCAGGGTAAATCTGTCCATTCCGGCAATCTCACAGCACATTTTTTCCATTTCATACATGAGCTCCAACGCACCCTGAACCGTCTCCTCCGGCTGATAAGGATGAATATTGGCAAAGCCGGGGAGACGGGCAGCCCACTCGTCTATTTTAGGATTATATTTCATAGTACATGAACCTAAAGGATAAAAACCGCTGTCAACCCCATATGCCTTGCGGGATAATTCCGTGAAATGGCGGATTGTTTCTACTTCGCTTACTTCTGGCAAACTTAATTTTTCCTTACGCTGCAGCGCTTCAGGTATTTCCACTACTTCAGGTACTTCACAGGGGGGAAGGCTGAAAGAGTTGCTAAAAGGAACATGTTTTTCGAATATAAGTTTACTCATTATTTTTCCCCTCCTAACACATTTACCAGCTTATCAATTTCTGCTCTGGTTCGCTTCTCAGTAAAGGCTAACATCATGGCATCATCGAGTTCAAAACCGCCTATAATCCCATTTTCTAGAAGTTTTTTATTCATTGTGGAGGGATTATCCATTTTTACTGCAAATTCCCGGAAAAATGGCTGTTTATATTTAAGAGTAAGCCCCTTTTTCTCGAGCTCATTTTTGGCATAGACTGCCATCTGATGTGACCGAAGGGCAATCTGTCTTAATCCTTCTGGTCCAATAAGACTCAAGTAAATAGCTGCCGCTAAGGCACATAAAGCCTGGTTGGAACATATATTAGAACTTGCCTTTTCTCTTCTGATATGCTGTTCTCTGGCCTGCAGGGTAAGGACAAATGCCTTTTTCCCTTCACTATCTACCGATTGCCCTACAATGCGTCCGGGAATCTTGCGCAAAAGCTTTTCACTGGCTGCAAAAAATCCTAAGTAAGGACCACCAAAGCTGAGATTATTTCCTAATACCTGCCCGTCCCCAACTGCAATATCAGCTCCATATTCGGCTGGAGATTTAAGAATGGCAAGGGAAATAGGATCAACACTCATTATGAGAAGGCCTTTATTTTGGTGGACAGCCTCAGCCAATTCTTCAATCCCCTGTTCTATTATCCCATAGAAATTCGGCTGTTGGATAACAACTGCAGCTGTCCCCTTTCCGATAGCTTTTTTCATAGCTTCAATATCTATAATGCCATCTTTGCCCGGTATTACTTCTATTGCAAAACGCCCTGACAAAGCATATGTTTTTAATATCCTTAAATTTTCGGGATGAATATTATCAGGAACAATAATCTTTTTGGCTTTGCTGGAAACTGCTACCTGACATGCTTCTGCTAAAGCTGTCCCCCCATCATACATAGAAGCATTTGAAACGTCGAGCCCGGTAAGTTTACATATCATCGTCTGGTATTCAAAGATAGACTGTAATATTCCCTGGCTGATTTCCGGCTGGTAAGGGGTATAAGCCGTATAAAACTCAGATCTCAAAAGAATTTGATCAACTGCAGCCGGAACAAAATGGTCATAAGCACCTGCTCCCAAAAAGCAGGGATATTCATCTACCGTTATATTGCGGCGTGCTTTTTCTAAAAGATGTCGTTTTACTTCTATTTCGCTTAAACCTTCAGGCAGATCAAGTTCACGATTTAATCTTACTTCTTGGGGAATATCCGCAAATAAATCTTCAAAGCTGTTTAATCCGATGCTCTTAAGCATCTCCTCTGCTACAGCAGGAGGATTAGGAGTATACCGCATTATCTCTCCTCCTTTACTCAATACTGTTTATTCCTGTTCAGCGCAAAATGCTTCATATTCTTCTGCATTCATAAGTTCGTCAAGGCCGCTTTTATCGGTTATCTCAACAACAGCAATCCAGTTGGTATAGCAATCTTCGTTTAAAAGTTCCGGAGAACTTTCTAGTTCTTCATTTACTTCCACGATAGTGCAGCCTACCGGTGTATATACTGAAGAAACTGCTTTTACAGATTCAACTACAGCAATAGAATCTTCTGCATCAAATTCAGCATCTACTTCTGGAAGCTCAACAAAAACAATATCTCCTAAATGTTCTTGAGCATAATCGGTTATTCCAATATAAGCCTTATCTCCTTCTACCTTTAACCATTCATGATTTTGAGTATAGAGCAATCCGCTTTCTACCCGCATTATTTATCCCTCCATTTATTTTTTATTTTTAGTCTGTTTTTTATAAAAAGAATTTTTCATTACTCTAGCTGTAACAGGCTTATTGCGAATCATTACTTCGATTTCCGTTCCTTCTTCACTGTACTCTTTTTTAATCAAAGCTAAACCAATCGCCTTATCTAAAGTAGGCGAATGGGCTCCGGTAGTAACATGACCTATCTTCTCACCATTTTTATAAACCTCATAGCCGTGGCGCGGTATGCCTTTGTCTACCATTTTAAACTCTACCAAAATGCGTTTTAATCCCTCTTCTTTCTGCTTTAATAAAGCCTTTTTACCAATAAAATCATCCTCTGATTTAAGCTTCACAAAATAACCTAAACCTGCTTCTAAAGGAGTAATATCTTTGTCTATTTCCTGTCCATAAAGCGGTAGCTTAGCTTCAAATCTTAAAGTATCCCTTGCCCCTAAACCAACCGGTACTACATCCTCACCTCCTGCCTTAATTATTTCTTCCCACACATGCACTGCCCCATTTGGTGATATATAAATTTCAAAACCATCTTCTCCGGTATAACCAGTACGGGAAACTAAACAACTTACTCCTGCAACTTTTACATCAGGTTTAAACCAGAAAAACTCGATGGTGTCAAGGTCAGTATCAGTAAGCTTCTGCAAAATCTCCTGTGCTTTAGGTCCCTGTAGAGCCAATTGAGCATAATCATCTGAAACATTTTTTACTTCTACTCCTGGGAAAGCATGTTCCTTAATCCAGGTAAAATCTTTCTCCGTATTGGCAGCATTAACTACCAGGAAAAAGTGCTGAGGATTATACTTATAAACCAGGAGATCATCAACTATTCCCCCATCCTCGTAACACATAAGGGAATACATAACCTGTCCGTTATTAAGCTTTTTAGCATCATTTGTTACCAGATACTGCACAAAATCTTCAGCTTTTTCCCCTTTTACTTCAATCTCACCCATGTGGGAAACATCAAAAAGCCCTGCTTTTTGTCTTACCATGTGATGTTCTTTTATAATTCCGCTAAACTGAACAGAAAGCTCCCACCCGCCAAAATCAACCAATTTTCCCCCATACTTTTCGTGCATGGGAAAAAGCGGAGTTCGTTTAAGTGCCATAAATGTATACCTCCTTAATCATTTTATTTTAACCATGCCTAGCCTCTAGCTGCCTTTTAAGTGCAGTAACCGTGTTTTTCATAAGATAAGCTACGGTAACAGCTCCTACCCCTCCCGGAACAGGAGTAATATAGCTGGCTTTCTTTACTGCTCCTTCAAAATCAACATCACCTACTATATCTTTCCCTACCCGGTTTATACCAGCATCAATTACTACTGCACCTTCTCTTATCCAATCTCCCGGAATAAGGTTGGGAACTCCAGCTGCTACTACCAGAATCTCCGCATTACGCACATGATGTTCCAGCATTCCCCGCTGGGAAGTCGCATAGTGGCATATAGAAACAGTAGCTTCTTCCTTCAAAAGCATGGTCGCTACCGGCTTCCCTACAATCGAACTGCTGCCTACTACAGTTACTTCCTTTCCTTTAATCTCAACCCCTGTTGATCTTATGAGGGCCATTATAGCTTCAGCTGTACATGGGTAAAGTGCTTCTGCACCTAAAAAAAGCTTGCCCATGTTATAAGGGGTAACTCCCTCTACATCTTTCATGCTGTTTATACTCCACTGCACCTTGCGGGCATCAATATGTTCAGGCAGAGGCATATGAACCATAAGACCATTTATTACCGGATCGCGGTTTATCCTGTCTATAGTTTTCAAAAGTCTTTCCTGGGAAGTATTTTTTGAAAGTTCGATTGTTTCGTAATTAATACCTATTTGAGAGGCCAGCTTTCGCTGTGATTCCTTGTAAACTGCAGTTGCCGGATCATTTCCTACTTCAACAGTCATAAGGAAAGGGGAAACATTCTGCTCTTTAAGCTCACTTATTTCTTCAGAGACTTCCTTTAAAATCTGATCCCTTATAGCCTTTCCATAAAGGATGTTAGCCTTTTGAACATTATATAATGCATTCATTTTTACTGCCTGCCCCCTTAAACACTTTATTTTAGCTTTCCCCTTTAAAAAACTGATATACAGCATAGCCTTCCGTCTGAAATATACCTAAAATAAAAACAGGGAAGAAAATGAGGCATTTTCTTCCCTGTCGAAACACTTCTTCAGGGTTTCGTCAGGATATGATCCTTTTGCCTGAAAGTTACACCTTCGATTATGCCTATCAAAGGCTTGCCTCTTCGGCGATTTTGCTTGCGCAAAATCCTCTCTCATATCCTTCATCCGAAATATTTTCTTTTCAGGGAAAATATAAATAATAAACATTAAGCTTGACTTTCCCTTTACATCTTTTGGAGAGATTATACAAAATTATTATAATACTTGACAAGCCTTTGATAAGTTAAAATTTTCACAACATTATTTCTATTTTTTATATTATAAATATAATAATTTTATTTTTAAATTATCACTCTCTTTATAAATTAACCCCCATGTGCCACAATTTTTATTTCTAGGTTTAGTCGGACTGCCGGGATTCAGAAACCAGATTTGGTTTATCTCTTCACAGACCGGTATATGGGTATGTCCAAAAATTACCACATCTGCCTCTACTTCTAATGCGCGGTAATACAGGACATTAAGGTTTTCTTTAACCCGGTATTGATGACCGTGAACCATATAAACCTTTTTATCTCCTATAAGCAAAAACTCCTCTTCAGGAAACCCTATAGCACTTTGAAAAGCCAGGTCGCAGTTCCCTATAACCCCAGTAAATCCTATATTAAGCTTTTTTGACAGCTTCACTGCATCACTGTAATAATCGCCAGTAAACAGAAAATATTCTACCCCTTCTTCAATGAAAACCTTTTCTGCTTTTTCTATATCACTATGTGTATCACCTAAAACAGCAATTTTAGTAAAATCAATCTTCTTAAACCTACTCATACCTACTCATCAATCCTCTTATAACCGGAACTATTTCGCGCAGTGCTCGCCCGCGATGGCTTATTTTGTTTTTCACTTCTTCGGGAAGCTCAGCAAAAGTTAAATCAAATCCATCTGGTATAAACAATGGATCGTAACCAAAACCCTTATCGCCCCTAGGTTCCAAGGCTATTTTCCCTTTACACTCACCCTTAACCGTCCGCACTTCTCCTCTCGGAGTGCAGATTGCTATAACACATACAAACTTGGCAGTTCTTTTTTCTTCTTCAATCCCCTGCATAAAAGTTAACAGCTTTTGATTGTTTTCCTCATCAGTCGCCTTCTCCCCAGCAAAACGCGCTGAATAAACCCCCGGCTTTCCTTCCAAGGCATCTACCATCAGCCCTGAGTCATCAGCCAAACACACATATCCGGTAAAATCTGCGGTTACTCTAGCTTTTTTTATCGCATTTTCCTCAAAAGTCTCCCCGTCTTCTTCAATTTCCGGCACGTCAATATCTATTTCTTCTAAAGTAATAACCTTAATATCTAAATCAGTTAATATATTTTGAAGCTCACGCTTCTTCTTCTGATTTCTCGTCGCTATCAACAGGGTTTTCATATTTAATCTCTCCTACGATTTCTTTTTGTAAATCTATAAGCTGATAAATGCCTTTAGCCGCCAAATCTAAAAGAGAATCAAGCTCATTCCGGCTAAACGGACGTCCTTCGCCGGTTCCCTGAACTTCTACGAATTGGCCTGATCCAGTCATTACCACATTCATGTCCACTTCTGCATTAGAGTCTTCTACATATTCTAAATCTAAAATCGGCACACCTTCATAGAGCCCTACGCTTACAGCAGCAACATAATCCTTTAAAGGCATTTTTTCAATAACTCCATTTTCCTTAAGCTTCTGCAAGGCTAAAAATAAAGCTACAAACCCCCCGGTTATTGAAGCAGTCCGGGTCCCTCCATCAGCCTGAATAACATCACAGTCAATCCATATAGTCCTTTCTCCCAAAAGATTAAGATCAACAATCCCCCTTAAAGCCCGGCCAATGAGCCTTTGAATCTCCGAAGTTCTTCCGCTTATTTTGCCTTTGCTTACCTCACGCGGAGTTCTGGTAATGGTTGAAGCAGGCAAAAGAGAATATTCGGCGGTAACCCATCCGGTGCCGGTACCTTTTAAAAAAGGCGGAACCTTTTCTTCATGAAAAGCTGAACACAAAACCCGGGTATCCCCTACTTCAATCAAAACCGACCCGTCAGGATGCTTCACATAACCCGGAATAATTTTTACTGGACGCATTTTATCTGCTGCACGATTGCTAGGCCTCTGCATAAAAAAACCTCCACCTTTTATTTAGCAAATTAATATTTGCTATTTCCTTTCATAAATATTATTACCTTCAGCATCTATAGCTACAATACAGGGAAAATGTTCTACTTCAAACTTGCGCAAAGCCTCCGGCCCTAAATCATCATAGGCAACAGTT
Source organism: Thermosyntropha sp. (assembly GCF_017656155.1). Taxonomy (GTDB): domain Bacteria; phylum Bacillota; class Syntrophomonadia; order Syntrophomonadales; family Syntrophomonadaceae; genus Thermosyntropha. Next base: position 35,368 of record NZ_JACDOH010000011.1, read on the forward strand.
TCTACCCCCTTTATCTTATGAGCCAGATAAACTCCGGCTCCTCCAACTGCCGCCAGATAAACTGCCCCGTATTTTTTCATAGCTTCTACTACTTCTAAAGAGCGTTTTCCCTTGCCTATCATTACCTTCAGGCCTTTGCTTAAGAGAAGAGGAGTATAAGAATCCATCCTGCCGCTGGTAGTAGGCCCGGCAGAACCTATTATTTTGCCGGGCGGAGCTGGACACGGCCCTACATAATAAATAATCTGCCCTTCAGGATCAAATGGCAATTTCTCTCCTTTTTCCAGCGTTTCTTTCATTCTCTTATGGGCAGCATCCCGGGCTGCATAAACAGTCCCTTCCACCAGTACCTCTTCTCCTGCCTTAAGATTTTTTATATCCTCATCTGTCACCGGTGCTCTCAATACTTTCAACTTTTTTCACTCCTAAAGTATAATTTTCACCCTTCTGGTAGCATGACAGCCTAAATTAACTGCTACCGGCAGGCTAGCAATATGGGTAGGATAAACCTCTATGTTCACAGCCAATGCAGTAGTTTTCCCACCCAGCCCCTGAGGACCAATCCCCAAGGCGTTAATCATTTCCAGGAGTTCTTCTTCTAATTTTGCAATATCTTCCCGGCGATTTCTTTCATCTAATGGACGCATCAAGGCTTTTTTGGCAAGATATGCTGCCTTTTCCATATTTCCGCCTATTCCCACTCCTACTATAACCGGAGGGCAGGGATTAGCCCCAGCCTCTTTGACCGTATTTAATACGAATTTTTTTACTCCTTCTATCCCATCAGACGGCTTAAGCATAGCAAGTCTTCCCATATTTTCACTTCCGGCACCTTTGGGAAATACATTTATTTCAACATTTTCCCCCGGAACCACTTCAATATGAACTATTCCCGGAGTATTATCCCCTGTATTTCTTCTGATCAGGGGATCATATACTACCGAATTGCGGAAGTATCCTTTCCGGTATCCTTCCCTTATTCCTTCGTTTACGGCCTCTTCCAGGCTTTTGCCTGTTATATGCACATTTTGGCCAATTTTCAACTCAACTACTACCATACCGGTATCTTGGCACAAAGGCATCCTTTCACTTAAAGCCATATCAGCATTTTTAAGTATTATATCTAAAATCTTCTGTGCCCTCTTTTCAGTTTCATTCATTCTAGCCTTCTTTAAAGCCTCTTTTATATCTTCAGGCAGCCTTATATTTGCATTAATAACCGCTTCAGCTATAATATCCCTGATTTCTTCCGCCTTAATCTCCCGCATAGCCCCTCCTTAACATTAAACCTTTATTTTTAATCCGGCCTTTGCCATAATCAGTTCTCCCTTATGGACCTCCAGTATCTCAGCTCTGAGCCTATCTATATCATATCCCGGCCAGAAATGAGTAGCTACCAGTTTATCTGCTCTTAAAACCTCAGCCATCCGTCCTGCATCATGAGTTGTCATATGTCCTGCCCGTTTGGCATACATACCTTCATTCTTATAAAGGCAACACTCCGCCAATAAAAGCTGAACCTTTTCACCTTCTCTATAAAAATCCGTAAAAAACGCAGTATCTCCCGTATAAAAAAGTGCTTTTTCCTTAAATGAAACCTTTAAGCCATAAGATGGCAAAGCATGTTTCATTTCAACAAACTCAAGATTTATATCTTTTACTTCTACTTTCATTCTGTTTTTTATTTCTATAACTTCAAACTCAGGAGCTCCTTTAAAGTATTCATATTCTCTCTCCGGTTTTTCTGGAATAAAAAGTTTAAGCTTTTCTTCCCGCTTTTTCAGCATAAAAGCCCCTCTTAAAGCATGTCTTAAAGCATACAGATCAACATAATGGTCAGGATGAAAATGGCTTATAAAAACTGCATCTAAGATATTATAATCTACATAATTTCCCAGACATGAAAAAACCCCATGTCCACAATCCAGTAAAATGCGGGTTTCTTCAGTTTCCAACAAATAGCCCGAGGTGGCCTCACCTGTTTTAGGATAAGGTGCCCAGTGTCCTATAACTGTTAACCACATGATTTTTCATCTCCATATACACAGCAGCCGATAGCTCCATTAATTTGAGGATAAAAAAGCCTTTCCACATGAACCTTAGTTTCCCGTCTCACTATGTCAAGCAAAGCGGAATTGTAAGCCCCTCCTCCTGAAAAGACCAGGATATCGCTGCCTAACTTTTTCAAATAAGAAGCAAATCGCCGATAAAGTGCATAGTTAACCCCTGCGGCCAATTGAGCGGTAGAATAACCTTCTACAATTTTGCCTATAATCTCCGTTTCTCCAAAAATAGCACAGGTTGAGCTCAACTCAACTGGATTTTCACTGTAAGATGATAATTCCTCAAGGCTTATATCTAAAACCCATGCCATGTTTTCCATATATCTGCCCGAACTGGCGGCACAGCGGTCATTAGTCATAAAATCTACCGCCTTTTTATCCCGTATTTTTATAACCTTGGTATCCTGCCCTCCTATGTCAATAAGGGTAAAATCAGAAAATCCTGTTTGCCATATAGCTCCTTTGACATGAGCCTGAATTTCAGGAATATGTTCTGCACCATCAATCTGAATCGTCACTTTGCCATAGCCGGTTGCTATAATCTTATCTTCAACAAATCCCAATTCCTGAACATCAACCTTAAGGTTTCTTTCACCTTTACCGGCATAACGCCGATAAAACTGAATAGTATCATAAACTTCACTTTTAATTATTTCATTATCCTTCATCTGCACAATTTTTACCGTTCTCGACCCTAAATCTATACCAATCATAACCTCACCTTTTAAGCATATTTATAAAAGCCTCTAAACGCATACGGCTGCGGGCATCAAGTTTTCCAGGCTTGTCCCCTTCCAAAGTCAGAAATGGGATCTTAATCTTTTCGCGGTAAATCAAATCTTCAATCTGCCTGAAACAAAAAGTCTGAGTGTAATGAATAACCCCGTCTACCCTCCTTAAGGATATTTGTTCCAATATATCATCAAGCCTGGCAAAAGCCCCATAAGGATAAGTGTATTTAAGATACTGTTCAAATATATCTTCTGAAGAAAAAGGCATAGAAAACTGACGTTGGACTTCATTGTATACTACCCTGGCCCCCATCTCCTCTAATGCCTGATAAAAATCAGTAAATATGGGAGGAACTCCAATATAAGCCAAACGAAGCATTTTATCATCGTAAGGTTTTCTTTTTTTTGCCTCTTTAATAAACCTCTCCAAATCTTCCTGGTAGTTGGCCGGACTTCCGTTAAAATCGCTGGAAGAGACCAGATAATAGTGGTTTTCAAAACTGCTTACCAAATTATCCTTCCAGGTCATTTCATCAATCTTATGGCATAATTTCCGTATCTCATCTAATTCTTTTTTTACCCGCATAACCTCGGAATAGTTTACCTCAAAATAATCCATCAATCTTTCTATATTAAATTTGAGCATTTCCTTATCCCTTTCAAAAGGAAAGGCAAAAGGGATTATCTTAATCCCTTTAAGCTGCAAAGTCTCCATAAGTGCCTGCGTATTGCTGCAGTCGCCCTGCATCACAGCTACAACTGCTTCCAGATCATTTTCTTGAGATACGGCATAAAGCCCTTTTATCCAACCGCAAGTATTACGCGGGTATCCGGCTTCTTCAGCCAATTCTACCATTTTTCCAGCTTCTTTCGAAGTGATAAATATATTATTCAAATCTACCGGCTGTTTGCCGGCAGCTATAATAACTTCCACCGGTATAGTTGTAGTAAAACCTATTTTCCCCATAATATCTACCTCAATCTAAATTTATTCTCTCTACTCTGTCAATTACATCTCCGATAAGCCTTTTCCCCACCTCATAAAAAGAACTGTCATCACCGCTCACATAAAACTTATGTTCAGGTAAAATCCCAGAATCACTCAAAAGATCCTGGCCTTTTAAAATATCTTTCATCTCTTCAACTGTTTCCCAGGCGGGATCAACTAAGATTATTTTATCACCTATAAACTCCCGTATAACAGGAGTCAAAAACGGGTAATGGGTACAGCCCAAAACTAAAGTATCAATATTTCTTCGAAGAAGAGGGCTTATATATTCTTCTACTGCTTTTCTTGTCTCCTCTCCTTCCAATCTACCTGCTTCGATTAAAGGCACAAAACGGGGACAAGCAACTTCATATATATCCAGATGACAGTTAATTTCTTTTATATTCTTAGTATAAGCTAAGCTGTTAACCGTCGCCTGCGTAGCAATAACCCCTATTTTCCCATTGCGGGTTAATCTGGCAGCCGACTTTGCCCCCGCTTTAACCACTCCTAAAATAGGAAAATCATATTCCTCTGTTATGCTTGGTAATGTTACTGCCGAATGAGTGCCACAGGCTACTATTATAGCTTTAACATGTTTTTTTCTCATAAAATCTATGATACTGTAAGCATAACCGAACAGCTGATCTCTAGTTTTATCCCCATAAGGCAAGTGAGCTGTGTCCCCAAAATAAATAAAACTCTCTTGCGGCAATTTCTCTATGAGGGTTTTTACTACGGTAAGTCCTCCAATTCCTGAATCAAAAATCCCTATGGGCTTTAATTTATCCACCCAAAAAACACCTCTTTTATTTTTATAACACAAAAAATAAAAAACTACGGCAAAATTATCTGCAGAAAAGTAAAAATAAACCAAAAAATAAGCAATTCAATAAATAATTTATCATTTTTGCTAAATATATTCTATATAAACTTATTCTTTTATATACAAAAATACTCCCATAAAGGGAGCATCCTTAAAAATCATAATCCGGTTTTATAAACTCCGGCCATTTAACATAGCCGGCAATAGTATCAGTTTCCTTTCCTTCTATCCTTATTTTAACTTTGTCAATAGTGGGAAATTGAGCTAAGGTATTAACCAATGCATACACCATAAGTTTTTCTTCTTTAGCACTTTTAACTCTGGCAACTTCTGAGTTTAAATCTACTATACAAATACCGTTTGGCTTTACATTTATATCTAAAAGCTGGCTTCCTTCCGGAAAAACTTTGACGTACTTCGGATTATCCGGTCCTTTTATAAGCTCCCCTACGGTTAAACGTGCAATGCCTTCTCTTCTTTCTATATCACGCATCTCTGCTACCAAACCGCTGCCATCTTCTTTGCCAAAATAAAGCTCAACCTGTATGTATTCTTTATCTTTATCTTCAACCTCCTGACTCTTTTTTTCACCCTCATACTTAAGTTCATTATCTTCTGTTTTCTGTTTAAGCTTTTCTAAAATATCACCTTTATAATCTTTTGATGAGGTTTTTATAAGCTCCTGCAAAGTTTTTACACTTTCTTCTCCTTTATATGAACATCCCCCGCTTATAAGACATATAGCTAAAACAGCCAATCCTATTATAAATATAAATTTCCTCATATACTAAAATCCTCCTTTTATATTCCTTATATAAAAATACTAAAAGGATTCTCAAAATATTCCTGCCAAAATAAAAAAGAGGCACCGTACGGTGCCCTTCATGAAGGAGGAGTTATTAAAGCAAACTACAGGTTGTCTAAACACACAACGTTATTTTATTATCGTATATTGTATACCCTTTTATTGAACTATGTCAATAGAAAAAACTTACAACAGACATTTATGATACACATTTAATTTATCAGGCCATATTTTTTCCTGCTAAAATAGCCTTTTTTTCATGTCTGACTATATTTATCAAATTATCCCGGTTGAGATCATTTACAAAATACAATATCCCTTCTGCTTTTTCAGCCACTTTCTCTAAAAAATACCGGTTAGACTCTACCCCTATGCATACAAATCTTATATTCTTATCTGCTATCATAGCAGCAGCCCTTAAAGTATCTGCCTTGGCATCCATAGTCCACAAAGGCACATTAGGCAAACCATCAGTGATTAATACTAAAAGCGGGTTTTTAATCCGGCTTTCTTCTATAAGTTTCAAAGCCTTTATTATCCCATGCGCCATAGGGGTTAAACCAGCCGGATTAATCGTAAATAATCCTTTCTTAAGTTCACTTTCCTTGCGGGTAAACGGCACCACTACCCGACTGCTTTTTTCCTGGAAAGCAACCACCGCAACCTTATCTTTTCCGGTCAAAAGCAAATGCTGAGCCAAATAACAGGCAGCCTGCCTTTTTTCTCCCGCCATACTCCCTGAACTGTCTAAAAGCAAACAGACATTTACGGGAATATAATTTCTTTTCTGATAATAATGCAAATCCTCTTTTTTTATGGTAAAATGTTCGTCGCCCCTTAAAAACCCGTTCTTTTTAGCCTGCACGATACTTTCCGGTACTGCCAAATCCCCTGACCAGTTTCTGATATTATTTATCGTTTTGTTTCGGTTAATATATTCAATACGATGACTTTTAAAGTCAGCACTGCCCAGCCTGATAAATCTTCCGCTGCCTCCAGAAGGCATTTTGCGGATGCTCCTCCTAATTTCCGTTTCCAGTTCACATTTGTGGTTAATAACATATTCTTTAAGCTCCTTCCCTTTACGGGTTAAAATCTTCCCCGCCGGAGTATCTTTTAAAATCCCCAACTCCTCCAGCTGTTCCACATAATGCTCTACATCGCCCCATTTTTTCTTTTGCTGGTCCATTCCTTTGCGTTTAAAAATATTAGTAGAATATGATTCCATAAATTCTTCAATTTCCTCTACTCCGCCAAACTTCTCCGCCAGCTTTACTATAAGCTGATTCACATTTTCTTTTTCCGGTAAAGCAGAAGCATTCTGCCCCTTCAATTTTTTCCAGGGCAGTTTTATATATCCGGAAAAACTGTCTTCTTTCTGCTTTTGGGTTCCATGAACTATGTTTCTTACCTTGGCCAGCTTAACCTCAGAGGCAATTATTACCTCTTCTACTGCTTCGGCTATGACATATACCAAATAATACTCATCCCGGTTAAATCTAGCCAGAATATGGACATGGTCATAACCTTCCTCTCCGACCATAAAAGGACTTATATTTTCCTGCAGGAGATCATACAAAAGCCCTTTTCCCTGATTAGTTACGATATATATCTTATGGTTATAAGCCGATACCATCCTGTAAAGCTCATCTTCCGCATATTTAAGCTGGGGATCCCGGGTCAAAAAGTAATTACATATGCCGTGGTAAATTGCCCGTGCAACATCATCAGGATAAATTTCCCCCGGCTTATGGTATACATCAATATGAACTACCTGGTCTTCATCTACAAAATCCAAATAAGTTTTTCCAGCATCCCGGTTAGTCAAAATTTTTATCTGTCCTTTAATCTTTTTTTCCGGCATACGGGCATGAGCCTTGCGGCTTACAACTACGCTTTCTCCCAGCCTTACTCCCTGATTTTGTCCCAGATAAAGGCTTAAATAATTGCCGACAGAAGTAGCATTATCTATATGGACATTCTCCGGCATTCAAAGCCCCCCTTTAAAAATCGCTCGGGGTTAAGGTCTTTTCCGTATTTATAAGCTCACTTCGCTCCATATCCTTCAAAGGCCTGGCTGTATGCTGAAAGTAATCATTATCAATTTCTTCCGCCTTTTTCCGGTTTTTACGCCCTTTAAAATTCAGAATCCCATCTCGGACCCCCCGGGCATCAACCTCATTCATAAGCCTTACCAGGGCATCTCCATCAATCCGATGCTTGAGAACCAAAGGTATCATATAAGTAACATCATTTATAACCGGATTATTGCGGCCTTTTATAATACTGTGCAGAACAGCCCCCTGCTGCATAGCTTCAATTGCGCGTATGCTTTCCAGATTATGTTTAATGTAAAGCCGGGCAATAAAATTGCGCAAAAAATCCGGTAAGTCGGTTTTCATGTATATTTCCGCCCACTTTATTATATTTTGCCTATATTTGTCATTCTGCACCGCATCAGAGTCAGCAACTTTTTGTTCTTTATTATTCTTTTTAAATCTTCCGCAATGTGAATTTTCCCTTAAAATATTAGCCAGTATATCAGCCGAATTCGGACGCCCCATATAGCAAACCATATCAAAGCGGTCAGAAAGCTGCCTTCTTATCTCTTCCAACGGTCCCGGTTCTTCATCAGGATTAGAAGCTGCCCATACGGAAACGCTTACCGGAATCTCCACAATCGGAAGCCCGGCTTCTTCTATCTGAATATGGCCCGGCTTATTTCCCATAACATCCAGAAGTATATCCGTTATCTCCGGCGAAGTATCGGCAAGGCGGTTTATCTCATCAACAAAAATTATCCCGCGATGAGCCTGGGGAATAAGTCCCGGTAAAAGCCGGGCTTCTGGATGAGCAGGATCAGTAAGCTGGCTTAAATCAATGCTTCCGGCAACCGTACCAACCTTGGCGGAATGAGAAATTTCCAGAAAAGGCATAGGTATTTCTTCCGTCCCGATCGCAGCGATTTCTTCTTCTGACATATTTTTATGCTGGGGACAATGTGGATCTTGGGGATCACAATTATAAATACATCCTTTAATACGAGTGATGTTGGGCAGTATATCCCTGGCTGCACGCATTATAGTGGTTTTCCCCGTTCCCCTGAGTCCCTCAGCATGAATATGCAAGGGCACCCCGGCATAAGTTGAAACTATCGACATTAAAACCATGTCGAACAAAGCTTCATTCCCTTCATATCTTTCCAACCGGTAAAATGGTATCATCAGGCATTCCCCCCTCGAAGAGCTTCCAGTTCTTATAGGGTTGTAAGTTTTGTTCTATTTTAGCAAAACCCTATAATTTAAAACTAATCCAAGTCAATATTATATTTTCCCTATCCTCCTTTAACCAACATCTTCCGCCCCTATTTTTCTTTTTTTACTATATAGCATTTTGTGATTTTTTTCTCTATTTTGGTAATAATCGGTCGGCAATAAAGGATATTTTGCCCTACCTTGTTATTTTAGTAACAAAATTATGCCATAAGCTGCTGTAAAACAAAAAAGGGGGCATAAAAACCGCTGCTCCCTTCTATTCATAACAAAAACAATAACAAAAGAGCATCTTTTACTTTTTTTATATTTTCTGCCTGTTTAGCAGAAAATACAGTATAATTTGCAGGTTTAGCAGTATATTTATGACCATGTATACAAATCATTGTATTCCCATCCTCTGCCTTAAAATTTTGGCCCTGGCCCGACTCAGTATAATATTTTTATCACTGTCCTCCAGCTTTAATACATAAGATCCCTCGCCAAAACTAACAATTTCCTTAACATAATTCAGATTAACAATAAAAGCCTGATGAGCCCTAAAAAAATAGGCACCGTCGAGTTTCTCCTCGAGTTCTCCTAAAGTATAATTACTCAAATAAGCTTGTTTTTTTGTAAATATATACGCCTTTCTACCCTGGCTCTCACAGTAAATTATATCTCCTTGCGGTATAAGGGTTATTTTACCCTTTTCCCTTATAGGGAGCTTGTTGGCATAAACCTCATGATCTTTATACCTCTCCAGCATAAAATCTATTCGTTCTTTCAATCTATTTCTAACCAGCTCGTTGATAACATCCTTATGGGCTATCTGGTATTTTGCGCGATCAATAGTCTTGCGAATTCGGTTTTGTTCAATAGGCTTTACTATATAATCCAGGGCTCCAAGCTCATAAGCCTCTACTGCCATTTCCCTCTTTGCCGTAACAAAAGCAAACAAAGGCGGATCTTTTAAAGATTTAAGCTTAACGGCCGTTTCCATACCTCCCATTTCAGGCATAGTTATATCCAAAAAAACCAAATCTACTTTTTTTTCTTGACAAAGAAGCAAAGCCTCCAGGCCATGTACAGCTTCTCCAACTATTTCCACATCATTAAGCTGTTCCAAAACATACCTTAGAACTATGCGTTCACGCTGGTCATCATCTACAATCAAGACTTTTATCATAAAAAAATAACCCCTGCATAAAATTCGCAATTTTTATTATATTTCGTCATATTGTTCTTTTTTTATTTTTTAATATGATATAATTTATTTCCAAGCAAAACAACTTTTTTACAACTATTTTTCTGATTATTTCACCGTAAAATCCCTTTAAACCTAAAAGCTCATCTGCTATCCTAACTTAAAAAGGAGGAATTTAAAATGCGTTATGAAGGCACTGTTTATAGACCTCCCAGCGAAGCGGGCAGCCTTCTAATTCAGGCTACCATAGGCTGTCCTCACAACAAATGTACTTTCTGTGCAATGTATAAAAACACTAAATTTCGGGTTCGACCGGTAGAAGAAATTAAAGAAGATCTGCTCTCCGCCCGTCAATATTATGGTGATATTGTAGAATCCATCTTTTTTCCTGACGGCAATACAATAGTAATGAAAACCGAACAATTAATTGAAATATTCAGCTATGCCCATGAATTATTTTCCCGTCTCAAACGCATAACCGTCTATGGTTCTGCCCGTTTTGTAGATAAAAAAAGCGAACAGGAGCTTAAGGCTTTACACCAGGCCGGTTTAACCCGAGTTCACACCGGTATGGAAAGCGGAGACAATACTGTTTTAGAAAAAATACGCAAAGGAACTACATCCGAGCAGATTATAAGGGCAGGATTAAAACTTAAATCAGCCGGTATAGAAGTAAGCGAATATTATTTAGTCGGCATAGGGGGAAAAGATTTAAGCCATGAACATGCAGTAAACAGTGCTAAAACCTTAAATGCTTTCAGTCCCGAATTTATAAGGCTCCGCACCTATATTCCGGTGCCTTTTACCCCTCTTTATGATGATTACACAAAAGGCAAATTTAAACTCTTAAGCCCTCATGAAGCTTTGAGGGAGGTCTATCAATTCATTGAAAACTTAGAATGTAAGGGAAGCATGGTTTTAAGCGACCATGTCTCCAATTACTGGAATGTTCACGGCAAAATTCCCGATAAAAAAGATAAAATGTTAAAAGAAATCGAATATGCTCTGACTATCGATGAAAGTAAATTTCGTCCACCTCATATAGGTAGGTTGTAGAAGAGTTAAAAATTTATCATCAAACCGCCTTCTCCCGCATAAGTTCCCACTGTAGCGCTCATATCTGATATTATAATCTGTGCGGGATTAAAGCGGTTTTTTATTTCTGAAGCCAGCAGTTTAGCCTCTTCTAAACAATTGACATGGCTTATCCCCACTATTTTTTCACTCATTTTATTTCCTGCTATTTCTTCAGTCATATCAACTATTCTCTTGATAGCCCTTTTTCTTCCCCTTACCTTTTCCACTATCTCGGGAACTCCTTTCTCATTTCCCCTTAAAATAGGCTTTATATGCAAAAAATCAGCCGCTAATCCTTCTAGTTTGCTAAGCCTGCCGCCTTTCACCACATTTTCCAGGGTATCAAGCGTAAAAATTACTTCTCTTTCCTTCCTTATTTCATTTAACCTTTTTATTATCCCTTCCAAGCCTATGCCTTTAGCCGCCATCTGAGCTGCCTTAACTGCCATTATTCCAGTCCCTAAAGAAGCAGTTAAACTGTCAAAAATTTTTATTTTATTGCTGTCAATCATTTTTTTAGCAAGACAAGCAGTATGATAAGTGCTGCTAAGGCCTGAAGATATACTTACAAAAATTACTTCTCCTGCCTCCTTAAGTCCTTTTTCAAAATATTCCATCAAAGTCTTAGGGTCAGGTGCAGATGTTTTAGGAAGGGTTTTAAATTTTCGCATTTTTTCTACAAAAACATCAGGAGAAAGTTCAAAACGGTCGAGATAGTTTTCCCCATTGGCAAAAGTTACTTTTAAAGGAACCATTTTTATGCCGTATTTCTTCAATTCCTCATCAGGCAAATCGCATGAAGTATCTGTAATTATCCTCAAAGCCACTTTTTTTACCCCTCTTTCTGTTTTTTTATCCCTGGGGGAACTATATAAACTTCATCTCCCCTGAAATCAAAATAGTCGCTTAATTTCCAGTATACACCTCGGCTCAAGCGGGTATCCCCTTCCCACTTGAAACTTATATAAGGGACATCTCCTTTAAAGCTGATTTTCATTTCTTTATCCAAAATCATCTCCTGCAGATCATGAAAAATCAGTTTAAACCTACCATTCTCATCTTCGGTTATTCCTACCGCATAAAAAGGAACATCTTCCACTATTAGCGGATTTCTTTCCTGTCCCATTTCTATATAGTAATTTCCCTCTTCATCTCTCTTTATATGGCTGGCTAAAATATTTAATATATTGCGTCTGAACATCTCTGCTTGCCCAAAATACCACTTGCCATCCTTACGAATAGTTATAGTCTGTAATTCCATCCTTCTACCCCCTGTTATAATCTTTTCCCATTTTTTTTATAGCTTACATCACCATCAAAAAAAGGTAAAGCCTGTTTAAGACTTTACCTTTTTCTCAGTTTTCACGGTTAAATACTATAGGCCTTTTTCATGCGCAGCGAATTTCGATAAATTTCTTCTATATCTTCATCTGTTATTTCTTTTCCCCCCATAACCAGCCCGGCCAGTTTAAAACCGTGCTTTTCGCCTAAATGGCGTAGATAAGCTACAGTATCCAAAGAAAGTTTAGTTCCGATGCTGTAATCATTATAGTCACCTTCTAAAGCAAGTAAAACCGTTTCAGAGAGGCAAGCCAAACTTACTCCGTCCCGGTATCCAAAATTAGGACCGAATACTACCGGTTCAGGATATTCCACAAGTCCGCCCTCTAAAATCAAAACATCATTTCTTTCTTCTAAAACTTCGGGAGCAACATCAGCCGGCCTTGCCACATCACATACCACCGCCCCCGGCTTTAAGTGGTGTGAATAAACAAGATATTCCGGAGAATTGCTGGCCGCTACAATCAGATCGCATTTCGGCAAAGTTGATTCTGCATCCAAACTGGTTGTCACAGGCAAACTGACTCCCAGATAAACACACAATTCATTCAACACTTCTATATTTACTTCTTCATTCTCTATTCTCGTTTTTAACCATTTTGCCCTTTCATCGCCTTTTCTTTCTAAAATCTCCATTATTTCATCAAGCCATGCGCTGAGTCCTTTTATCTCTCCTCTGTTTCTTCTTTCCCAGGCATAACTGAACATATCTTCTATAAGAGAGTTAAGCCGGTTTTTGCTGCTGGTAGGATGCTGTGGATTGCCCAGCAAAGTTATATATCTCATTTCTTCTGACATAATAAGGGCACAAGCCCTGCCTATCGAACCGGTTGCTCCTACCACTGCTCCATGTGCTCTAGAAACATCAATATGCATCTTTTTAGCCCCTGAAAATAACGCTTCTAAAGCCATTATGGTAGTAAAGCTATTCCCACTGGTAATTGCCACTCCCCGGCCCTGAACTGACCTTCCTCCCCGGGTTACTACCGAAGATAAAGCTCCTAATCCTACAATTTTAGCACCTAAATCCCTTCCTAAATCAACCGCCTTTTGCACCGCCTTAACCGTAACCTCACGCGGCAAGCTCATAATCTGTCTTCCGCCATAAGGTATTCCAATAAGCCACCCTTCTGCAATTTTTCCGGTTTTTGATCTTATAGCGGGCATATAACAAACTATCCCAGGTTCATCATCAAAAGTCTGCCAATCCATAAACTTCATAATTTCATCCCGGCTGAATGTCTTAAATGAAGGATTATTGATTACCACATCTTCCGGCCCGGGATAATGGATTACAAAAGCAAATTTCTCTGTCGGCTTTTCTCCTTCCTTAAGTGCCGAACCCCTTATCTTTCGGCTTACCGAACGATAATCATCTATTACTCCAGGCTTTGAATAGTCTCCCAACAAGTAACGATAAAGCTTAGCATAATCTTTTTTGCTCAATATTTCGCAGACAATCTCCAAAGCTTCCATAACATAATCTATTTCCTCATAAGTTATAGTTAAAGGCGGTTCTAGCCTCAAAGTCATAGGATTATTCAAAAACGGCGCCAATCTTATATTATATACATTAAGAAGAAAACCGGCCAAAAGTGCGGTAAACCCCTTAACATCAGTAAGATATGCCATATCAAAAGAACCGCAATCGTTTAACTCATAAAACTCTATACCTACCATAAGCCCTTTTCCGCGCACTTCTTTTATAATATCAGAATAGCGGTTTCCCAAATCATGAGCTCTTTTCAGGAGATAATCGCCTTTTTCCTTTACTTCGCGAATAAATTTTCGGTCATCTTTTATAAGCTCATCTAATACCGCACTTCCCACCGCACAGGTAAGGTTGTTATTGGCAAAAGTAGAACTGTGCAGAGAGCCAAAATCGTCATTATATACCCTAGGCGAGCTCAAGCATACTCCTAAAGGAACTAAACCTCCTCCCAAAGCTTTAGCCAAAAGCATAACATCAGGTTCAATACCTTCCTCTTCACAAGCAAAAAGGCTACCGGTGCGTCCCAATCCGGTTTGAATCTCATCTACAATAAAAACTATACCATATTTGCGGCAAAGCTCCTGTGCCTTTTTCAAATACCCCGGCCGGGCAGGAACCATTCCTCCTTCTCCCTGAACAGGCTCTACAATAAAACCGGCTATATCACCTTCATGCTTGATAAACATCTCTTCTAAAGCTTCAATATCGTTATATGGCACATGCATAAAGCCTGGGATCGGCGCTCCGAAAGGTGTCTGATAAACTTCCCGTCCGGTAGCTGAAAGGGCTCCTAAAGTCTTACCGTGAAAGCTCTTTATAGTAGAAACTATTATCTTTTTGCCGGTAGCCGAACGTGCCAGCTTTATAGCTGCTTCTACCGCTTCTGCTCCACTCTGGCAAAAGGTCGAGTAGGTCAAATCTCCAGGGGACAATTCCATAAGCTTTTTAGCCAGCATTAATGCTTCTCCAGGCAAAGAAGGCTGGGTAAGGCTTGGTATTTTATTTTTTCTCACCCTTTCCAACGCTTCCCATACAAAATCAGGATTATATCCAAAAGGCACAGCTCCATACTGGGCAATAAAATCTAAATATTTTCTGCCTTCTCTATCAGCAAGATAATTGCCTTCTCCATGAACATAATCTTTATCCAACTTAAAAGCCTTAAGTATTTTAGCTAAAGTTGGATTAAGCAGTTCATCATGTTTAACCGTCATCATGCTCCTCCTTTGTGTGTGCACATTATTGTGCATATTAAACAACTACCTATATTGTAAGGATTTAAATATAATTGTCAAACTTTTTTAATTTATACATAAAACCAGACTTTCTGGAAATAGTAATAACAGGTAAGTAAATACTGATATGTAAAAAAAGGAGGGTTTCCTGTGAACGGTGAAAACAATAATGACAACATAAAGTTTGACAAAACTGAAACCGGATATGATCTGGGAACTTTCAACTTCCTGCGTGCCGGCTGGTGGATATGGCATATCATAGCTATAATCGGAATTTTTTATTTGGGTTGGGTTTTTGGCGGTTCCATTTTTTAAAATTAGAAGCATTTCTAAAATAAAAAAAGAGGACAAATGTCCCCTTTTTTTTTATTTTTTACCACTCGGGAGGAAGCTGTTTTAGCTGGGCTAAAGTAAATACCGGCCCATCAAGACAGATATATTCACTTCCTATATTACACCGTCCGCATTTACCAATACCGCATTTCATTCGCATCTCTAAGGTAGTTATAACCTGGTCATCGGTATAGCCCATTTTTTCAAGAACTTCCAAAACAAATTTTATCATTACTGGCGGACCGCAGGTTACAGCAATAGTATTCTCAGGACTTATATTTAATTCTTCCAGATACGAAGGAACAAAACCTACATGTCCATCCCAGCCTTCTTCAGGCTTATCAATGGTTACATAAACTTCAGTCTCTTTCTCTTTCGGCCATTTGTCAAAAAGCTCATCCTTAAAACATAAATCAGCATAACTGCGGCTGCCGTAGATTATAGTTATTTTCCCATAGTCCTCACGATGTTTAAAGCAATACTTAATAAATGAGCGCAGAGGTGCAAGCCCTATTCCTCCCCCTATAAAAAGCATGTTTTTGCCTTTACATGCTTCTACCGGAAAACCATTGCCATAAGGCCCTCTGACTCCCAGCTTCTGTCCTACTTCAATACGGTGCAGCTCATCAGTCATCAAACCTACTCTTTTTATGGCAAACTGAAGATGATCATTGTCTTCCTGCCAGGAAACTGAAAACATACCTTCACCTACCGGCACCAGCGAAACCATCGCCAATTGTCCCGGCATAACATCAAAAGGCACCCCGCCACCTATTTTACTTACCTTGAAAGTCTTCACATCGGGAGTTTCATCAATTATATCAATTACTTCAACAATTTCCGGAACTAAAGGATTTTCACAATTACACTTATGCACATTCTATGCCCCCTTAATCTCCTCAATAATTTTTACAATACTTACCCCCGATGGACAAACAAAGACACATCTGCCGCATCCGGTGCAAAGCGGCTTACCGTAGCGCTCATAAAAAAACTCAAGTTTATGCAGAAAACGGTTTCTAAACCTTTCTTTAGCTGTTTCACGCGGATTATGCCCTCCTGCCATCTGGGTATATTCCCTATACATGCAGGAATCCCAGCAGCGGAAACGATAACCTTCATCACCCCAGGCCTTAACTTGAATATCAAAGCAATGGCAGGTCGGACAAATATAAGTGCATATACCACATGTCTGACACGGCTCAGAAAGTCTATCCCACATGGGATGCTCAAATAAACCTTTAAGTTTCTCAGCTACTCCATCATAGTCTACCTTAATCACAAACTTCTTCAATTCAGGAAGCTGAACTTCTTTATCTTCCAGCAAATCACTTATCAGCCTGGTAATATTTTCGCCTTTTTCAGTCTTTACTTCCCATACATAACCTTCATCACTATATTCGCGTAAAACTATATCAGCTAATTCTGGCTCAACAGGATTTACACCCATCGATTCACAAAAACAGTTTTTTCCCGGAGTATAACAGGCATTAGCGATAAAAACCGTATTTTCCCGTCTTTTTTTGTAAAAAGCATCTTCATAACCACAGGTCAAGAAAACCTCATCTAAATATTCAATAGCCTTTAAATCACACGCCCTTATACCAAAAATAATACGCGGATTTTCATCCTCATAGACTTTATCAATTATTACATCCTGTCCCTCCTGCTTAAAGCTGTACATCTTTTCTGTTTGCGGAAAAACTACTTCTTTAGGAGGTCTAAGAACATTTAAAGCCTCCAAAACCAGTTCATCAAAGTCCGGGTTATAAGTTTTGTAATCAAAAAATCCCGATTGGGCACCGCGCATCATAGGTACATAAACTTCAGCCGACTCAGATAACTTATCCAAAATTTTTTCCAACCTGCCTTTTTTAAAAACCTTCATCCCGATCACTCCTTATATAAAATCATCCGGATCATCTTCTTTGTACATGCTGAGCGGCGGTTTAGCACCCTCTTCATATACAATTCCTGCTTCATAAGGCCCGAAAAATTCAGCTACATCTTTTATAAGCTTGCGGTTAATAAGCATAAGCGGAATATCAACCGGACATACCCTCTCACATTCTCCGCATTCTATGCACCTTCCCGCCATATGGGAAGCTCGCACAACGTGATACATCATATTATCACTTACGTTAGTTTCCCTGCCTACCCACTGCGGCTTGGTTTCATCAAAGATACAGGTGCGGCAGTTACAGGCAACACAAACCTGTCTGCATGCATAACAGCGAATACAGGTAGATAAAACCTTTTCAAAAAAAGCATATCTTTCATCATAAGATTTAGCCTCTAATTCCTTTATTTCTTTAAATCTTTCCCCTTTAAGCAAAGGGGGTTTTTCTTCGCCAATAAGTTCATCATATATAACCGGATTAGGCTGAATGCAGTGGCGGCATTTTTCAGCCATTTCAGAATCAGCCGGCTTCTTTACCGCAAAACCAGAATCCTCATACATCCGCTTAAGAGGATCCTTCATGCCAGGGCAGGGGACACCCACTATATACAAACGATCCCTTTTAAACTGGTTATCCTGCAAAAGGCGAACAATACCTCTAGAATCACAGCCCTTCACTACGATGCCTATTTTTTCATGACCATCCCGAAATTTTAAGAGATAGTTGCTTAAATTATGAATAGAATACTCATCAAAAACCAGATTTTTTGCCTCTTCAACATTATGGGCAAAAAACGGTTTAGTATTATATTCAAATTCACCCTTCTGCCATCCAATAAAGATATCTACCTGACCGCTTTCAAGGAGCCGGGCTGCAGTTTCTTGAATCTTGGCAGTTATTTCCTTCATCTTACATCCCTCAGCTTTCTGTTAGGTCCTAATTTTAAAACATCATTAACCAGCTTTTCCATGGTATCCCTAAATTTAATCCCTTCTGCTCCCGAAATCCACGCTGTCTGATATCTTTCCGGTTCTATCCCGAAATACTCCATGAGGCTTTTCATCACCGTATGCCGGCGACGATTATAATAATTGCCACTACCATAGTGGCATTCGCCCGGGTGTCATCCGGAGAGAAGCACTCCATCTGCTCCCCGGTTAAAAGCTCTTAAAACCAGCATAGGATCCATGCGTCCTGAACATGGTGTTCTTATAATCCGGATCTGCGCCGGATATTCCAGGTGATTAAGCCCAGCCAGGTCGGCCGCCGCATAGGTGCACCAGTTGCAGGCAAAAACTATTATTTTCGGTTCCCAGCTATTATTATCTATAGACACAGCGCATCCACCTCCGCTACTAATTGCTCATCAGTAAACCCTTTCAAATTAAGTGCAGCCGTTCGACATGCAGGTACACAGGCTCCACATCCCTGACACAGGCTTCCGTTCACCTGGGCTACCTGTCTTTTTACTGGTCCGTGATGTCCTCTTTCAGTTATCTCTACCAGAGAAATAGCCTTATACGGACAAATCGGAACACAGAATCCGCAGCCCGAACACTTGCTTATATCGACTTCTGAAACCATAGGTTCAGTAGCCAGCATATCATGGGCAAAGAGTCCGCATACCTTTGCTGCCGCACCGCTGGCCTGGGCTACTGTATCCGGTATATCTTTAGGACCCTGACAGGCACCTGCCAAATATACCCCGGCAGCAAAAGTTTCTACAGGTTGCAATTTAGGATGAGCTTCCTGATAAAAACCGTCTTTATCTACTGAAAAACCTATTATCTTGGCCAATTCCTGAGCTCCTTCAGAAGGAACCATAGCAGTAGCCAAAACTACCAAATCAACTTCAACTTCAATAGGACGTCCTAAAAGCGAGTCTTCTGCCTTTAAGACCAAGCTTTCACCACGCTGATAAATCTTGCTTACCCTTCCGCGTATATATTTAGCTCCTGCATTTAGCGAACGCTGATAAAATTCTTCATAATTTTTACCAGCCGTCCGCACATCCATATAGAAAACATAAGCTTCACTGTCCGGAATCTTGTCCTTTACCTGATAAGCATGTTTAGCAGTATACATACAGCAGGCACGCGAACAATATCCTTTACCTTTTGTATCATCCCTGGAGCCTACACACTTGATGAAAGCTACCCGCTTTGGTTCCTTACCATCCGAAGGACGTTTTATCTTACCTCCGGTCGGTCCTCCTGCGCTGGACAAACGTTCAAACTGCAGGCTTGTTATTACATCTGGATACTTGCCATAGCCATATTCTCCGTAAACTTCTTCCCATTTGAAAAGATCATATCCGGTAGCCATTACAATAGCTCCAACATCAACAGTAATATATTCTTCTTTATCATCAAATCGGATAGCTTTAGTAGGACAAATCTTTTCACATACTCCGCATTTATCTTCCTTAAGTTTCCGACAGTGCTCTGCATCAATAAAAACCTTGCCCGGCACTGCCTGAGGATAAACCTTGCGAATGGCAGTAGTTAAACCTAAACCCAATTCAAAGGGATCAGGAACTTTTTTAGTCGGGCATTTTTCTATACAGGTGCCACATCCGGTGCATAAATCCCAATCTACATACTTAGGCTTCTTTTTAATCGTTACCTTAAAATTGCCGATATACCCTGCAACATCGGTTACTTCCGCATAAGTAATAATTTCAATATTAGGGTGCTGTGCCACAGCAACCATCTTCGGAGTAGCTATTCAGGCTGCACAGTCCATAGTCGGGAAAGTCTTGTCAAGCTGAGTCATTTTACCGCCGATAGTAGCTTCCTTTTCCACCAAAACAACCGGATAACCTGCCTCGGCTATGTCTAAAGCAGCCTGCATTCCGGCAATTCCTCCACCTATTACCAAGGCTTTTTTAGTTATGGGTATATGGGAAATATTAAGAGGTTTATTGCGCAAAACCTTGCTTACCGCCATTCTTACCAAGTCTTTAGCTTTTTTGGTGGCTTCTTTGCGATCGTGATGAACCCAGGAATCCTGTTCCCGAATATTAACCATTTCAAAAAGGTATCCATTTATTCCGCCCTGTTCTACCGCTTTGCGAAAGGTCTTTTCATGCATACGCGGGGAACAGGATGCAACCACTACCTGCTCCAGGCCATGTTCCTTTATAGCCTTCTTGACCATTTCCTGCCCGGGGTCAGAACACATATACTTATAAGTAGTTGAAAAGACTACCCCTGGCAAATCTGCCGCATATTTGGCAACCTCTTCAGTATCAACTACTGAGGCAATGTTAGTCCCACAGTCGCAAACAAAAACCCCAACCCTTTTTTTCATTCTCCTTTTCCCTCCTTAAGACAAGCTATCGCTTCTAATTCGATGATTTCTCCCGCTTTTTCATCTCTCCGACTATTAAAGCTTCTGCTACCTTGATGGCTTTTTCTTTATCCTGAGCCATTACCTCAGCCAGCTTAACCCGTTTCTTTTCATCATTTTTTATTACATCTGCCAGAATATTAACTTTCTCTCCATCTTCTATCAGTTTAGATACTACTTTTTCCGGATTTTTCTCCAATCCTTTCAGGATAGCATCGATTTTTTTCTGTATGTCTTCTGAATTATCAGATGGTTTTTCCCCTTCAGCTCTTTTAGTTTTAGCAGCAGGTTTAGCTTTGGCCTCTTCTTCTTCCATAGCCTTTGCTTTAGCTGGTAATCCTTTAAGATAGGAAACAGCTTCTACAAAATGTTTATGGATGCCTACCGTTTTGGGGTCATCTCCACAGGCAACCGCAACAAGCTCAGTCACATAATAAACCGGTATATTAAACCCTTGGCTAAACCTTTTTTCCACCTGCCCCTGCCTCATATCCAGATTCATCATGCACAAAGGACAGGCAGTAACTATACATTCTGCTCCCGCCTCTTTAACATTCTGCAAAATTTCATATATCATTTTCCCGCCTATCTCCGGACGGGAAGTAGCCAAAGCAGCCCCACAACATTCCGTTTTATAAGCCCAATCGACCGTTTCAGCTCCTAATGCTTTTATTATTTCATCCATACTCTGTGGATTTTCCGGATCATCAAACCCGGTATGGCTTGACGGACGCACCAGCAAACATCCATAATAACAGGCAGCCTTCATTCCTTTTAAAGAATTGGTAACTTTAGCTTTGAGGTTATCTATTCCCAGCCTTTTAATCCATTCCAAAACCGAAATCGTATTGTTGCTTGCACTGTAAGACATATCGATAATATATTCTATCCTGGCTTTTAATCCTGCATCTTCCCTCACCGCATGTTCAGTTGCTTTAAACCGGTTATAACAGGCAGCACATGGAGCTAAAACATCGAGTCCTTCTTTTTCAGCCAAAGCCAAGTTCCTTGCCGGCAAAGCCAAGGACAAAAGCTTGTCCGTATTATGTCCGGCAGTAGCTCCACAGCAGTTCCAGTCATCTATCTCCTTCAGTTCAACCCCTAATATTCGGGCAACCCTTTCGGTAGAAAGTCCATATTCAACTGCACTACCATCCAATGAACATCCCGGATAATATGCGAGCTTCATCTTTTATTCCCTCCCTGCCTCTAAAGCCCTGGCAAAAATTTTGGCCATTTCATCCCTTCCTTTAATCTTTTCTGGAAAAGGACTTGCTTTACCACGCTTCATCATGGGTAAACCGAGTTCAGCATCTTTAAAAAATTGCCGGGTAGAAAGGTTATGATAAAGTAAAATTCCAGCCTCATAAGACCGTCCATATTTCTTCACTGTATTTAAAAAGGCTTTATTAAATAAAGCTACCTTCTTATCTGCAACTTTTCCACGTCTTAAAGCTTCCCTGCGCAGTGTATCCATTAAAGATGCTATATCTACTCCTCGCGGGCACCGCTCCGAACAGGTCTCGCAAGTAGCACATATCCATATGCTCTCTGCACCTAAAGCCTCATCAATCAGTCCTAGCTGTAAAAGCCTTATTACCTGCCGGGGAGTGTAGTCCATTGCAAAGCTGACCGGACAACCTGCAGAACACTTGCCGCACTGATAACAAAGATTAATATCAGTGCCTGCTTCCTTTTCCAGCTTTTCAATTAACCTGCGGTCATCTTCAGTAAGTGGGCCAATCCTCGTAACTGCTTCCATGAAATACTCTCCTTCCTTTTACAAATTCAGCGTCGTTTTTGTTAAACCTATCTCTATTGTAAACCTTTTAATAAAATACAAAATCAAAAATTGTCTCGCTACATTTCAATGACTAAAATTTTTAATAAAAAAATTCCCTTTTTGTTATTATACAGGTTTTTTTGTAACTAATTATAATACATTAACAAATTTTATTAATGTTAAAATTATGTTAATAATTCGACTTATAAAATAAATAAACCTTAAATTCTTAAACATCCCTTTTACAGCTCTAAATAAACACAAGCCAGCCCCTGAAAAAACCTTTCAGGAGCTGGCTTATTAAAGCTGAAATCTCATTCTCTTTAATATTGGCCAGCAATTTTTAACTTTTCGCCATGATATTTTTTATTTTAACTCAATTTTAAATAAAACCTTCTTAACTTACAAGTCAAATCTCCTTTTTGTTTTTTTTTTGGGTTCTTTCTTTTCAGGATCTCAATGTAGCAACTATGCGAACCGGATTTATCAAAAGATCCAAAGCGTCATTTATATTATTGACAGCTATATCCGCATTAAGCAAAACTTCTACTGCACAACCTTCCCCCTCTATAACAGCGATAGAAAGAGCGGCCTCTTTAAGCATCAAAACATCATTATATCCATTTCCTATTGCTGCTGTCTTATCGCTTCCTAAGGACTTCAAAAAGTCGAGCTTGTCCTGTCTTCCGCCTATTTCTCCCACTTTAAATACTTCAATTCCCAGCTCTTCAGCTACTCTTTTTCCACTGCCAAAGGTATCTGCGGTAAGCAAATATATGGAAATTTTGCTTTTAAGGGCATCTATCCTTTCTTTAACCCCTGGAATTAAAACCCCGTTTACAGCTAAAGTACCATTCAAATCTAACAACAAATTCTTAATTTCTAAAGTTTTATCTCTTCCCGGTAAAGAAATCTGCAGCATATCTACACTCCTATTCCCAGTTCTCTTTATTTACATAGCTATATAAATCATATACCAAAAAATCGGCTTCATAAAGAGCTGAAGCTATATCTCTTGGTTTTTTAGCATCACCTATAACATAAATTTTAAGGAGTTCATCAACTTCATTCTCAATAATATTACCAGGCTTATAACCACAAGCAAATATCACCCGGCTTACTCCTTCTATTCTCTCTCCTGATTTTAAAACTGCCTTGTCTCCATCTATAACTTCAATCTCGCTGTTTTTAACCATCTTTACCTTTTTCCGTTTCAACCTGAGCAAAAGTTCCAGCCTGGTCATATTCTCCAAACCCCTGGCCAGCTCTTTATCCTTTTCTACAATAATAACCTCATTATCATATTCAGCCAGATAATCGGCCAGTTCACACCCGCTGCTTCCGCCCCCTATAATCAAAACCTTTTCGCCTTTAATGGTTACCTTTTCGGACAAAACTTCCTCCATGCTGACATAATCAATAGTATTTAATCCGGGGATATAAGGTAGGAACTCTTCTGCTCCAGCTGCCCATATTATAACATCAGGGTTTATCTCTTTTTTTATTGATTCACTATATTCAGTATTAAAACGGACTTCGACCCCTGCATTTAAAATTTTTTGTTCCAAATAGCAAACTAAGCGGTTAATTTTATCTTTATGAGGCGGTTTTGAGGCTATATTAAGCCTGCCCCCCAGCTTTTCTTCTTTTTCCAGCAAAATTACCTGACAACCTGCCTGCTTCAAATTGACAGCAGTCTTCATTCCGGCCGGGCCTCCACCCACCACCAAGACTTTTATTCCATTAAGCTTCACATTTTTTTCAAATCGTGCTTCTCTGCCGGTTTGCGGATTCACCGCACATCTTATATGTAAACCATTATTAATGCTGTTTATACAGGTATTGCATGATATACACGGCCTTATATTTTCTTTCTGCCCTCTTAAAGCCTTATGAGCCCAAAAAGGATCAGCCAACATTCCTCTTCCGACCCAAATTAGATCCGCATACCCTTCTTTTACAAAGCAATCTGCCATATGAGGATCCCTGATATTTCCCCCTCCTAAAACTAGAACTCCTGTATTTTCTTTGACCTTTTTTACCATCTTCATACGCCACCCCTCACTAAAAGAGGCAGTCTCTATCGACGTTTGTCCGGATTCATATATTCCGCAGGAAACATTTAATATATCTGCTCCCGCTTTTTCCAAAACTTTAGCAATCTCTATCCCTTCTTCCACTTCCAA
Source organism: Thermosyntropha sp. (assembly GCF_017656155.1). Taxonomy (GTDB): domain Bacteria; phylum Bacillota; class Syntrophomonadia; order Syntrophomonadales; family Syntrophomonadaceae; genus Thermosyntropha. The sequence goes on from NZ_JACDOH010000011.1 coordinate 59,938, forward strand.
TCCTCCGGGAACAAAATCAGCTATATTAAAACGCACCGAAACTAAAAGTTCAGGAACAATTCTTTTTATGTCCTTAATAATATCGCTTACTATCTTGGTACGTCCTGCCAAACTGCCTCCATATTCATCCTCTCTTTTATTGGTATATGGAGACAAAAATTGACTCAAAAGATAGCCGTGGGCAGCATGTAGTTCTACTCCGTCAAAACCTGCCTTAGCTGCATAAACAGCTGCTGTTACAAACTTGCGCTTAATTCTTTCTATGCCTTCTCTATCAAGCTCAGCCGGTTCTGTTCTCATAAACTTGCAGGGAATAGGAGAAGGGGCTACCGGCTTCCTTCCTCCAGTAACCGCAAGGTTAGTTTGCCTTCCTGCATGGTGCAGCTGGATAAAAGCCCGGCAGTCATACGATTTGATAACCTCACTTAATTCCTTAAGTCCTGCAATATATCTGGGTTTATCAATACAAAGCTGGGTTAAACTGGCTCTTCCTGTCGGATCATCTACACAGGCAATCTCCACAATTATGGCTCCTGCTCCACCTTGAGCCCTTTTTTCATAGTATTTTATCATCTGTTCAGTTACTTCTCCGTTTACACTGGCCAGTCCAGTTCCCATCGGCGGCATTACAATCCGATTTTTAAAATAAGTCTTTCCGATTATCAGTTTTCTTCCTAATTCCATCTACATATCCCCCTATTTTTAAATTATAGTTACAATATACCACAAGCCTTTAAAATAAAAAGCCAATCGCTGTTTTCTTATTTTTAATTTTTGTGTATACTCTCGTTTCAAATGGACATAATAAGACTAGAAAACAGCACCAGCTTAATAAGTCCTGATTTAAGGGTAAACTTATTAATAACTGGTTGTTGTTTTCACTCAAAAATCCGCCGGAGGAACTTCAAACATTGTTGTTAGCTCAAGCTGATGCACAATGTCTTACTCCTCCGGCGGATTTTATTTGTCTATCCTCTAACAAAGATACTGTACCACTATTTTATCCCGCCTTTATCCCTCCTATCAGCCTGTTAACTCAGTTATCAACCTAATTATAAAGCCTGTAAGATTAATCCAGTAACCTGTCCATCAAAAATTCATAAAGTATTATCAGGAGGGATAAAATGCAGATAAAAAAAACAAATAAGATGCTGGAAGATTACTATAATCTGCTGGCAAACTATACAGAAGGCAAAAAAATAAAAAAAGTATTGGGCTTAAGTGAAACACATGTAACTCTGCTTATGGAAGATGATGTAATAATTCAGTTTATGCTTTTAGAAGATGAAATAATTTTTGATATAAAACCTCCCAAAAAATAAAACTTTTTATTTTCCTACCAAACGGGACAACCATGATTTTCCTTTTCCTTCCTGTTCTGCTTTCCAGAGGCGCAAAAACTCATCAATTTTTTTCTCCCTCTCTTCATTACGTGCTTCAATTTTTTTTTCTAACTGTTCAATCCTTTTCTCCAACTCCTTATTCATGCGAATGAGCTCATCATTCTGTTCTACAATTTTCTGGGCCAAAGAGACAATTTCAACGGGAAGATTATTGCTTGTATTCTGCCCTGGAGCTAAATCAGTAACTTCACTTTCCGAAAGATTTTGTAAAGCCATCTTTATAGCAGTAGTATTAAGCCCCTTTTCTTTAAGCTGCATAATAAGCCGCAGAGTATCAATATCAGCTTCTGTATAAAGCCTTTCCCCCTTGTCATTCCGTTTTATCTTAAGCTGTAGGGTGCTTTCCAAATACCGAAGAGTATACTGTTCAATCCCTAACATCTCAGATACTTCTCCTATCTTGTAATATCTTTCCTTCATTCAGTCACCTTTTCCCCCTTTACTTCATAGATTATTATCAGGTTAGGCAATAAGGTTAAAAAAGGCTTCTAGAACTTCACAAATCCTTGTTAATTTGCCTTTATCCCGTCTTCACATCTTAAATTAACAATAAACTTCATAATTAACCTTATTGTAAACCTGTACTTTCCCTTCCTTAATTATCAAAATTGCCGTTCACCAGAACGGCTTCTTTTTTTCTAATAAATTGTATGGCATATTGTCTGAATAGTACACTTAATTGTAAGGGTAATTCTAAAATGAGAAAAATTTTTTAAAGTATTTCATAACACCTGCAAAAAACGTTAATAATCCTCTAAAACTAAAAACCAGCTTATAAAGCAAAAATCTCTTTACCCAAAATAAATGGAGATAAGCTCTTAAAAGAACCTATCTCCATTTTATCCCTTTCTACATTAAATCTACTGCAAACGGCATACTCCGCTTTATCCTATGCTTTAATTCCCATTCTTTACCTTTGTATTTATCATTGGGAGTTAAAATAAAACTAAAAGCCCAAAATAGACCAAAATAAGGCATTATTTTGGTTAAATAAGACTCTCCTGCCGGATAACGAATATGAGCCAAAGCATTTAATCCACTTTCTTCCAAGTCTTTGCGCAGCTTTAAATCATCTATCCCGTAATATGCCTGATATTCAGCGACATCAAAAATATCCGGCTTGTCTTTCCCTTTAAATCCGTTTTTCAAAAGATTTTTTATTATCGTTTTCTTATTCGTCTTATCCGTAGCTAAAAACTCAAAAAACTTATACCTTCGGGTTGATTTAAGTCGATTAGGATCGGCAATGGTTATTATCACTCCTCGAGGCGAAAGAGACCTTGCCGCTGTTTCCAAAAGTTTTACTGGATCTTTAAAATGGTGCACCGCTGAAGAAAAAATTATAATATCATATTCCTTATTTCCATTTAAAAAAGTGTAAGCATCGCTTAAAACCATTTTTATATCATTAAAACCTTCCTTAGCCGCTCTTTTACGCGCAACACCCAGCATTTTTTCAGATAAATCCACCAAAGTTATTTCAGCCTTCGGGCAGCATTTCTTGATAGTAAATGCGCCTTTCCCCGCTCCCCCACATATATCAACTGCCCTTAAAGATCCAGAAAGATGCGGCATAAGCATATCAACCACTGCTGAGAATACCACATCATATTCCCTATAACTATACTTAGATTCTTCAAAATCCTCATAAAACTGCACTATGGCTTCATTCCCATATTTAAGCTTATTAGCCTCTAAAACCTCTTCTTCCGAATAATGTTCCCATGCTTTAGGCTCCACTACCATTTTCTCCCTCCACCCCTCTAACTCTGTTATTCGACAAAAAATTATCTTTTCCTTTTGTCTTCAGCAAAAACCGGATTTAAAATAGATCGGACATGGCTTAAAACAAGCAATCCGCTCATAAATACCAGCCACCAAAACTGATAAAAAGAAAAGAAAACAAGGGTAATCCCCAGTACAGCCAGAGCTCCGGTAAGGTTTGCCAGATCACTGTGCTTCAATCTCCAATAAACTATACCCCAACCTAATCCAAAAACAGGCAGGGGCCAAAAAACTCCTCCTGCCAAAATGCAGCCTAAGGCTGTAGCCAATCCTTTACCTCCTCTGCCTTTCAGCCATAGGGGAAAAATGTGTCCCGCAACTGCTGATACTACAGCTATTCCCGTATCTATCCCAACATAGCGGGCCAAAACAACTGCCACAACTCCTTTGCCTGTATCCATAATAAAAACTATAACTGCTTCCTTCCAGCCTAAAATCCGCGCAGTATTCATAGTTCCGACATTTCCGCTGCCATGTTTGCGGACATCTATTCCCCGCAGCCTTCCTAAAATATATGCCGTGGGAATGCTTCCCAAAAAATAGCCCATCAATATTCCTGATAAAATAAGAATATTTACCAGCTCCTCTTCTTATATCAAGTCCTGCAAAACCTTTTTATGCACTTCAAAGGCTTTTTTATCAAAAAGAACAAAGCGAATCAACTTAACCTTTTTCAAACCAGGAACAGTTTCTTTTACAGTCTTTAAGGCTACCCTGGCCGCTTTTTCCAATGGATAGCCAAAAACCCCTGTGGAAATAGCAGGAAAAGCAATGGAAACTATTTCATTTTCTTCTGCCAGTTTTAATGCATTGCGATAACAAAGAGCCAAGAGCTCATCTGCTGGCTCATCTATGCCATAGATTGGGCCTAAACAGTGGATAACATATTTATTGGGAAGATTATGTCCGCCAGTTATAACTGCTTCACCAGGCTTAATCGGGGCTAATGGCCTGCACTCTTCTTCCAAGCCTGTTCCTGCCGCTCTATGAATAGCCCCTGCTACTCCACCACCCGGTCGAAGATAGGCATTAGCAGCATTCACCACAGCATCAACATCCGGCTGAAAAGCAATATCTCCCTGGACGACCTCCACTTCGACTCCGAATAAATTCAGTTTCATAATCCCACCCTTTTCTATTGAACTGGCAAACCTTTTTAAATATTCATATTTAGTTTAACAAAAAATTCTTACAACAAAACTATTAACTACATATAAAAAAAGTAAGGTCTAAGGTATTTAACTTTAATACCTCAGACCCCAGCTATAACCAGTAACCGACAAACATCCAAAATCAAGCTTCTTCTCCGTTTTCTTCAGGAATCTGTTTGGCAGAAACTTTAAGTTCGTCTTCTCCGCTTCTCGCTTTTTTAAATCCCTGCACCGCCTTACCCAAGGATTCTCCTACCTGAGGAAGCTTTCCCGGACCAAATATAATGAGCACAATAATGAGAATAAATGCTACCTCCCACGGCCCGAAGTTGCCGATAAAACCGAACATATCCCTTCCTCCCCTTCAATCTTTTCCTGTTTATGTATTTATTATATACCTTTTAAAGCGAAGTAAAATATTAAAAAAAGGTTTTCCCAGAAAAAATGCAAAAACAGCATTGCCTACCGCATGAAAGGTGTCAAAGGGAAAGCTTGCAATATAAACACCGATTAAACTCTTAAAACTTAACGAATAAATAAAAGTAAGCCAGTGCCACAAGTTCATTATAAAACCGAAGAAATATCCAGCAATAAAACAAAGAGGCACAAAAAACCACAAATTCAACTCTTTCCTGTTTTTTCCTACAATTCCGCCCAGAACCCCACATAATCCCCAGGCAATCATCTGCCACGGAGTCCAGGGGCCCTGTCCCAGAAAAAAATTAGAGATAAGTCCGCTCAAGACTCCTACCGCTGCTCCTGCCTGCACTCCCCAGACATAACCGGTTATCATGGTTATAAAAGTTGAGGGGGTTACATTCGGCACCGGGGCAAACGCTACCCGTCCAGCCGCCGCAAAGGCAGCCGCAGTTGTAATTAAAACTAATTTAAGCGCTGAAAATTCCTGTTTTCCCAGGCAAAGAAAAAAAACACCCAAAACCAATAAAGCAATTATTCCGGAGGCTAATCCCCAGTTCACCTGTCATCCCTCATTTATATAAAATCCCTTTCAAATCAAATTTTTATTTTATTAAAAATTAAACCTATCTTAACTTTTTTTGTCTTTCCCGCTGCAACCACTTTTCTTTTCAAAGGAAAAGGCTTCTCAGATAAAGCTTGAATTGCATAGGCGGTAGAAATAACCGATGCTTTCCTCGAATTTTTAGTCCATTTAAAACCACCACTTCTATCCTGCAGTGAAAGAAGATGAACGACCGCATTTTTTTTATTAACCGTCCAGGTTTGACCTTTATAGTTTTGTTTTGCTGCGATGAGCCCCTGAATAACCCAGGCGTCAGAACACGCATTAGCTTCCCTTATCGCCCATCCCCCACTGAAACCTCCATCTTTTTGCTGACATGATTTAAGATATAATAAGGCTCTTTTTACTGCCTTTGAATTTGGTTTTTCTCCCAGAACTATCAGGGCTTGTAGAGCTGCTGCTGTATCATCACTGTCTCCCTGAATCCCTTCTGCCCATCCAAAACTGCCATCCGGATTTTGCCTATCTAAAAGCCACTTTCTCGCTTTAGCAGCATTAGGCACCTTAATTCCGGCCGACGCCAGGGCTAATACCGACCAGACATGGGCATTTATAAGACCTTTCTCTCCTTTGTCAATCCTTGCAAACTGCCCGTTCGGCTGTTGCCAGGATTTTATTTTGTAAGCCAGATTTTCTCCCCGGTAAACAGGACTTGCTCCAGCTGCACTTAAAGCTAAAAGGGTACGGGCATAATCAGTTGTGCTTTTAAGCTGCCCTCCATGCTTATAAAGATAATCGAGAGGTGTCCCTCCTTTTTTCTTCCACTTGCTCTTCTTTACATCTTCTCCTGCTGCACTGAGTCCTATTATTACCCAGGCAGTAGTTCGCGGATCACTTTTACCTCCGACTTTATAAGGAAACCCCCCATCGTCATTCTGAACTTTTTTAAGATATGCTATTCCGCGTGCAACGGCATTTTCAACCGGACGGTCACCAGCATAAAGATAGCCTGCCGGATAAGTTGCAGCAAAAAAGAAGGTCAATATCAGAATACAGGAAATAAACTTCTTTCTTAACATACTTTAGCCTCCTGAAAATTTTTTCTCTTCCTTATCTTCTAGAAAAGCTCTAATAACCTTGTCCCCTTCTTCTAAAGTTACAACCCTGTCCACCCTGCCGGATAACAAGCGATTTATCTGAGGGGAATAGAAAAGAGCATTATTCATTATTTCATATTTGCTGCCGGCTGCGGCTATTTCACCTTCAAACATTATTAAAACCTTATCGGCATATTCAGCAGCAAACTCTATATCATGGGAAACCATAAGGATAGATTTACTTTCTCTGCATAGCATTTTCAAACACTTTCCCAAATCTTCCTTCGCCAAATAGTCAAGCCCCCGGGTAGGTTCATCCAAAAGCAGCAAATCTGGATTCAAAGCTAAAATGGAAGCCAGTGCGGTTTTTTGCCTTTCTCCCATGCTCAAATCACGTGGATTGACAGCAGCATAAGGTTCAAGATTAAATTTTTCTATAAGCTGAGATGTTTTTTCTTCTTTATTCTCTGTATTTTCAAGGCTGAAAAGAATTTCTTCCTCAACTGTCGGCAAAAACAGATAGTCATCCGGATTTTGCGGAAGATAACCGGCCTTTCTGGCAATCTCTGAAGCCTTCATAAATTGGATGTTTTCCCCTTTGATACAAATTCTGCCTCTCTGGGGCTTTAAAAGCCCGGCTATATTTTTAAGCAGTGTAGTCTTGCCCGCCCCATTTTCCCCAAAAACTGCCCAGAATTCGCCCGGAAAAACCTTAAGGCTTATATTTTTCAAAACTTCTCTTCCTCCAGAATAAGTAAACCAGACCTTATCCATTTCCAAAACCGGAGAACAAGCATTTTTTCCCCTAATCCCCATTTCTTTTAAAAAAACGCATTTTATTGGCAAATCTGCGATAAGGCTTCTCCCTTCCTTTACCGTAAAGGGGATTTTTTCAAAAGGCAAACGGCTGAAAAGCTTCAGCAAAGGAGGCAAAAGAAACGCTTTATTTTCAGCCATCCATGCACCCCATTCATTTTTATCAGAAGAAATATATGAAATTTTGCCCTCGTCCATAACTATTATTCTATCTGCCAGATGCAAACACCTTTCCAGCCTCTGCTCGGCTAAAACCACCGTTATTCCGTTTTCCTCATTAAGCCGCTTTAAAATATTAAATATCTCCTCCGCAGATGCCGGATCAAGCTGGGAAGTCGGCTCATCCAAAAGCAGAACTTCGGGCTGCATAGCCATAACTGCTGCTAAAGCCAGCCTCTGCTTCATTCCTCCGGAAAGTTTATCCACACTTTCATGAATATATTCCCCTAAATTTAAAAAAGCGGCTGTTTCTGCAACCCTTCGGCGCATAACCGGCAGAGGAAGTAAAATATTTTCCATGCCAAAAACCAGTTCTTTTTCCACTTTAGTCATAAATATCTGGCTTTCCGGATCTTGCCCTAAAAAACCGATTTTCCCGGCCTTTTCCTTCGGCTTCATCTTTCTGACCTTCAAATTATCAATATAAACTTCACCCTTATAATCCCCCCGATAAAAATCGGGAATAATCCCGGCTATAGCTCTTAAAAGTGAAGATTTACCGCTTCCGTTTTCCCCAATCAGCAGAACAAACTCTCCTTCTTTAATCTCCAAATCTATATCTTTAAGGGCAGGTTCCTCTTTTTCCGGATAAGTATAAGTTAAACTGCTGATTTTGATTTTAGCCATATTTTTTCACCTTCTGCTAAAAATGCCGGTATACTGAAAATAATAAAGATCGTAAGAGAACTTAAAAAGTCCTGCCAACACAAAGGATTCAACAACGGATAAAACTCATATCTTCCCAAGCCTTCAGTCAGGAAAAATCCACTTAAAAATAATCCTGAAACTGCTGCGGCAAGGATTATATAATCCCGCCTCCGCCACAAATCCCGATAGTAAAAACTCCTTTCCCCTCCATCATATCCCCTCGTGTACATAACTTCTGCCATATTAAGCGACCTCTCTAAAGAAGAAGCTAAAACTGCGCCGGAAAGCATCCCAACTTTTCTTATCTTGTCCACAAAACCTCCTTCCCTGTAATCTAATCCCCGGCACTGCTGAATTTCAGCTATTCGCTTAAAATCGTGTAAAATAAGGGGAAAAATTCTCATACTTAAATTAAGCATAACTGCTGATCTTCTCCCCACCCTTGCCCATAAATCTACAAGCCTGTCCGGGTCTACGGTAAAAGTCCAAAGGGCAAAGCTGCTGATAACTGTTAAAAGCCTTATACCCATAGTAAAACCGTAAAACAAAGCCTCCAGGGTAAACTTCACCGAAAAATTACCTAGGTTAAAGCTCATAAATATCGCAGTACCGCTCTTAGAAAACCAAAGATTTATAAAAACTATGATGAAGAGCATAAAAAAGCTATACCTAAGATAAACCTTGAAACCCGTCCAATTCCCGGAAGATATAATAATAAACCCACTTGCCAGAAACAAAGCTGAGAGATGTAAAGGATTCGAAAAAACTAAAGCTAAAACTAAAAAGGAAAAAACTAAAAAAATCATTACTGCTGGATGCAGAGAATATATAAGATTATCCTTTTTTTGATAAAACATAAAAATCCCTCTATTCAGCCGGTACCCGAATAATCTTATCTCTGGTTATAACTGCCCCATACATGTATCTTATCTTTTCCGGAGACTTGAGGATTTCAATCGCTTCGGTCAAGCTTTCCTGGTCATTCCCTGCTATAATCCAGCAGGGATTCTCATCGCCAAGCCCTTCTCCTAAGGCTACTACTGCTGCAGCACTTATCGCAACTGTTTTTACAGGGTCTCCCTGCAGAGATAAAATTTCAATCCCTTCTTTGGTAAAGTGAAGTCCTGAACCATTTTTTCGGTAAGCTTGATTTAAGCTGTTAAGATACCCAATTTTTTCAAGCTGCTGCCACTCTCCTATAACCAGAACTGGATTTTCTCTTTTTTTAAGCCTCTCTTCTTCAATGCCTGCAATTTCAACTTCTTTTACCCCTAAAACAATAAGGCTGTTTTTAAGTTTCTCGGCCAGTTTCTGATATTCGGGGAATGTAAGAATTACCGCCTTTTTCGTTTCTCCCCGGTAGCCATTACAGAAAGGTTCGGGATAACAGCCAATAACCGCAGAATTTACCGGGCCTGCAACCCAAGCATGATAATCCCACCAAATAACATCACCGTTATGGGCCGGCATATCTCCTGCTCCAACATCAGAACATATGCCATTTACATAATAAAACCAGTCTTTTCTGACCCCGGAGTTTAAATCACCTGCGCTTTTAATCCCGTTTATTGCGCTTACAAATCCGCCTCCATAAGCAGTTTCCACCTCAAGATTTTCTTTTAAGATTTCCATAACCGAATTTTCTTCATCAAACTCTACCTCTTTATCATACAATACCTTATTCCCAAAATCCTGAGTTACTATAAGCCTTGCTCTAAGGCTTTTCGTCCCATCTGCCGGTTTGTCCTTCCATTCCATACAACCAGCAACACTTAACAGCAGAATCAAAATTAAACCTAAAACGGTTAAACGCCTTTTCATTATACCACCCTTCATTTAGTTAGACTGAGGGCTTTACCTCATGGCAAAACCCTCTTCTGATAGTCAAAGCTCACTTTCTAAAATACGATAAACTATAACTGCTGCTTCTGCCCGGGTTAAAGGCTTATCTCCCCGGAAAGTTTCATCTTCATAACCTTTTATAATACCTATCTGGTACACCTTCTTAGCTTTTTCCCTTCCCCAGAGGGGAATATTCATTTCATCTTTCCAAACAGCACTACTGCCTGCAAGCTGCTCCTCATCCAATCCTAAATAATTATACAACATAACCGCAGCCTCCAGCCTAGTAATATCCTGTCCTGGGCGGAAGGTATTGTCCGGATAGCCTTTAACAATTCCCTTCCAATAGGCATTTTGCACTGCTTCATAATACCAGTCACCTATTTTCACATCGCTGAATTCAGCCACAGGCTTTCCATATGATTTATCCGCATCAATACTTGATAAAAGCTGCACCATTTCAGCCCGGGTTATATTTCGTCCCGGTTCAAAACTTTTTTCATCTGTCCCTTTTATTATGCCCATTCCTGCTAAAACTTCAATCTCATCTTTAGCCCAGCTAAAAGTTTCATCTACATCCGCAAAGGTTTTTACAGGCATCTTCTCAATTACCGCAAACTTGGTAAAATGTTCTACCTTGAATAAAACCAACCCTTCTTCTGCATCAATAATTCCCGGCAAATCCTGCCATTTGTTCTTTTCTTCATCATAAAAAGCCGGGGTAATCCGGTTCAAATCCAACTCTTTTTCTATCGGAAGCCTTATGCTTATAACCGCTGAAGCAGCAAAATTAAGCCCGGAAGGCTCAAATTCATAAACCCCAGAAAGTATTTTAATCCCCAGCTTCTGCGGATGAGCTGAAGGTTTCAATTCGGTTATGCTCACCTCAACTGGGCTGTTCAAAGCCTTTTTCGGAATTCTAATGGCTGTTTCGCCATCTCCAATTATACCGCCCTTTTCATCTGTTTCCTTCTTTATATTCACCATGTTAGCCCCTAAAGCTTTCAAAAGCTCTTCCGCCTTTTTATCATTCATTCGTTTATCACGATTCAAAATCAAGACTTCATTTTCTATATTTTGAATATGGGAAAGATACTTCTCAAATACTTTATCTTCTACTGCCGGCAGCTCAACTTCTTCCGGTTTTTTAAAATCTGCAGCATCTGCATCTTTAGTATAATCCAGGGTATAAATCCATTCTACAACATCCCCGTTCTTGAGGATATAATCTGCCGCCGACACCCGGGGATATACCCCATTTACCTTGTACTTCCATCCACTGTTTGGATAGCCTGGCTTCTTTTCCGCTAAACCATTTATAGCTGCTACATATCCTCCTCTCACTTCAATAGTTATTCCCTTTAATTTTGCAACCCTCTGCAAAACTTCTAAAACTGTCCCCCCTTCCTGAAGCGGAACATTTTCGGCCAAAATCCGCCCCATGCTGCTATCACCGGTTATGCTCAAAAAAACCTTTTGTTCCAGTCCATCTTCGGAACCGCTGCCAGGATTAGAAGGAGAATCCTGTTCCACCTTGAAATCAATGACCTCAGAAAAATCTGTTCCCGAAACATATGCCTTATAATCTCCTTCCGGCAGGCAAAACTCAAACTGGTAGCTGCCGTCGTGACCGGAAAAAACCTGTCCTATATATGCCCTCTTTTTGCCATCTGCCCTTTCAACCAGAAGGTTTACCCAGCTTAAAACCGGAGCATCTCCTTTTATCGCAACTTCACCCGGACTGCTTACTATCTCTGCTCCCGCCGCAGGCAAAGGCAGAGCCGAAACAAACAAAAAGCCTACAAGTAAAAGGAGGGCTAAAAGCCTGTTTGTTCTGAATCTACCCACTTAATTCTGCCTCCTTTATTCTGTTTTAACTTTAAAAACAAATGGGCTTATAATTGATTGCGGGTTCTGCCACTTATCCCATATCATAATCCGCACCTCATAATTCCCTTCTGCCGGCAGGCTCATCCCTCCGCTTATATTTTCCACTTCGCATGCATCTATTTCCCTGCTCAAAGCCTGATAGTAAAGCATCTTTCCCGGGCTGCTCAGTTCATAAAGCCCGATTACAGTCAAAACATCCTTTTTATCTCCTTCTGGATTATTCAGAGCAAGTTCAAATTCAAAGTCGCTGTCAAGCTTAGGAGCAGGTGCCTTCACAGTTGCATAAAAACTGCTTAGTTCAGGCAGAGGATGGCTGTACTTTGACTTATCATCCTCTAAATCAGCTAAAGCCAAGAGGGCATTGCGGGTAGTCATGTTGTTAACCTGTTCCGGCGCCCACGGTCCATAAAATCCACCAGAGGAAAGCTGATATTTCAAGAGGGCATCTACCATGGTTTTATCTCCTTTTTTCCATTCATCATCCTGTGGGTCAATTCCTAAAGCAATCAGAGCCTCAATAACCGCCGCAATAGAATCAGGAGATTCGCTGGGATATTCTGTACCTTCCCAGATATAAAAACCAAACCCTGCATCATCATTTTGCTTTGCCTTCAAAAAATTTACCGCTTTATATACCGTATCACTTACCATTTGCTCTCCTTTATAAGGGGCCAAAGCAATAAGCGCATGGGCAGTAGAATCAATATCTATTCCCCAGCCGCTTTCATTAAAACCACCGGCATAATCCCCTTCCTGTACTTGTTTAGAACAGATATATTCCACTGCTTTTGTCCTATTGTAATCGACACTAACCCCATTTTTCTCCGCAAAATCAAGGGCAATAACCGGCCATATAGTCTGATTTAAAGTAGGTTCATCATCCGTGGAACTAAAATATCCCCCATCTCTCTGCATCAACTGCAAACTATAAACATATTCTGCAACATCTTCTCCCCTGGCCAGCCCTCCTAAAATAAAACGTGCATAATCAGAAGGACTTTCAGACTCCTGGCTTTGATAAATTATCTTCTCTAGCTTTCCTGCTTTACGCAAGCCCAGGCTAACCCAATCATTCTCCCCACCAGTAAAATCAGCAAAATTCGCGTTTATATAAACAGCAGCTTTATCCAGAGCAACATTAATCTCATCCTGTGTGGCTGCATAAACCGGGTTTATACCTAAAAAACCCAGCTGTAAAAACAAAACCAGCAAAATTACAGAGGCAATATTTTTTTTGAATTTTACATTCACCATCAACAACCTCCCTAATCTTAAAATAAAAATAAAAACAAAAACGCCTGACTAACTGGTCAAGCGCAGATTAGGCGGCTTTTTAAGCACCATCCTTTTCTCCTCCCTTCTTATCCCCAGAAGTCAGATTTCTTCCTTACCGGCAGGTCTCCTGGCTTAAGGTCATCCTACTCCCTGCGCCTTCCCATATACCCCCCACCTTAAAAGGTAAGCAGGCATACAGTGGATCTTATGCAGGTTTTGTCCCTAACACAGTAGGGGGAACTGCAGCGGATTCTCACCGCTTTCCCTTTTAAAACAGCCGCCAAATTAGCGGCCGTTACCGGTAAGGTAATATTCAATTTTTATACAAAGATATTTTAACTAAAAAAACAAATAATATCCAGTTAAAATCATCACAAAAAAAAACCCTCCTGAGAGGGCTTTTTATTATTTCTTTAATTCTTATTCTGCAACAACTTCTTTATCTCTAGGTAAAACCAGATTAAGCAAAACGGCTACAATCGCACCAGTTACTATACCGGAAGAAAGCAGAATCTGTAAAGCTTCAGGGAGCTGAGACAATATATCAGGTCTGAAAGTTACCCCAAGGCCGAGACCAAAAGAAACTGCAATTATAAGCATATTTCTTCTGGTCAACACTTCCTGGCGAATTATATTCAAACCAGCTCCGGCAATCATACCAAACATAATTATTCCGGCTCCACCTAAAACCGGGTTAGGCATAATAGCAATCAAAGCACCCAGTTTAGGGAATAACCCCATAAGGACTAAAATAATCCCTGCTAACATAACTACATAGCGGCTTGCAACTCCGGTAAGAGATACAACCCCTATATTTTGGCTGAAAGTAGTTGTAGCACCAGAGTTAAAGAAACCAGCAATACCAGCTCCGACTCCATCACAAAGAATACCAGCAGCAAGCTCGTCATCATTAAGCTTTTTGCCGGAAGCTTCACCTAATGCTAAAAGGTCACCAATACTTTCGATCGCTGAAACAACATAAGCAACTATAAAAGGAAGCAAAGCAGCCCAGCTAAAATGCCATCCGAATTTTAAAGGAACTGGAACTGAAAACCATGCAGCATCAACTACCGGTTTAAAATCAAGTTTGCCCATAAAAAACGCAACAATATATCCAAAAACTATACCCAAAAGAATGGAAGATGCACTTACCATACCTTTTCCAAACTGATTTAACAGAATAACTACAATCAATACAGCTAAAGCAAGACCTAAATTAGATACACTGCCGTAATCAGGAGCCCCAACTCCACCTGCTGCCCAGTCAATACTTACAGCAATCAAGGTTAAACCAATCAAAGAAACAACCGAACCGGTAACAATCGGGGGAAATAATTTTCTAAGCTGAGGAATAAAGCGGCTCAAAATAATTTCAGTAAGAGAGGCAATAACAGTGGCAGTATATATTCCGCCTAAACCCAACTTACTGCCAACAGCAATTGAAGGACCAACAAAACCAAAATTAGTACCCATAATAGCAGGCATTTTAGCCCCAACAGGGCCTACTCCGCGCGACTGAATAAAAGTAACAATACCAGAAGCAAAAAGTGCAGCACTTACAATAAATGCCAAGTCTTCAATTGGCACCCCTAAAACTCCACCTACTACCAGCGGAACAGCTACAACTCCAGCAAATGCGGCCAAAATGTGCTGAATAGCTAAAGGAAGCGCAACAACCAATGAAGGTTTGTCCTCAATGTGGAAACGAATCTCTGGATTTACTTCGCGTGCAGCAGTTTCAGCAGACATTAAAACCCTCCTTTTATTTTTAAAATACGATATTAATAGATGAGACCAAAAAGCTCATCATTAAATAAAAAAACTTATTACAGACTATCCCCCCTCATGAATTTAATAAGATTATAATTTATATCTCTACCAAAAACTTATCGCAATAACCGTGCCAAAGAATAAAATTCGAATTTATCATAACTTTTCCCAAACTAAACAGAAAAAATTCCCCTGAATATTTTTCCGTTATGAAAAAAATTCACTTTTACTTTAGGGCGTTTTTGAAGTTAAAACTCCTTACGAATCGAAACAGATTTAAACTTGGGGACGGTTCTCGAATTAAAAAGCATTACGAATCGAAATAGATTTAA
>NZ_JACDOH010000012.1 GCF_017656155.1 Thermosyntropha sp.
GAGTAGGCAATGCGCGAGAACAAGTAAGACAAATTACCGTAGCAGTGAAAGAACAAGCGGCGCAGGGACAAAACATTGTCCAGGCTGTAGAGAACGTCACCAACCAGGCAATGCAGGTTAATCAGGCAACCAAAGAGCAAGCTAAAGGAGTAGAAGAGATTGTCCAGGGAGTAGGCAATGCGCGAGAACAAGTAAGACAAATTACCGTAGCAGTGAAAGAACAGGCGACAAATGTCGACGATATACTTAGCAATATGAGGAATGTTACGGAACAGGCAAGCCAAGTTACAAAGGCAACAAAAGTTCAGACAGGGGAAATTGAAAAGCTTATTGGGGTTGTTTCTGATATCAGCGAAGTAATGAACATGAGAAGCAAAAAAATGGAAAAAGCGACTGAGATAACAAAGACACTTATTGTTTATGCTGACGAAATAAAAGAGGCGCTTGCAGAGTTTGAAAGGTAAGTAACCCTGTGTCTACCGGGGAAGATTTTCTTCCCCAGTAGACAAGTACATTATGGCGGAAGGGAGGGCTATAAAGACATGACAGCAGATAGAATCGCTTTAATCGAATTAGCTGATATGATATATGATTATTGCGGCATCGATTATAGGAAAAACCTTTCGTCCCTCGAATCCAAAATCGCAGAAAAGCTGAAGGAATTAGGACTATCAATCTGGGAATATTGCGGGTATCTTAAAATGGAACCAAAGGAATGGGATGGCCTTATTGAATTGATAACTGTGAATGAAACTTACTTCTTTAGGGAAGAAAACTTGCTGGAGGAGTTCCAAAAGGTTATTCTCCCCAAATATGCAGACCGTACCCCGGAAAATCCCTTGCGGATATGGTCTGCCGCTTGTTCAACCGGCGAGGAACCTTACACAATCGGGATGCTGGTAGAAGAGAGCAGCTTGTTTAAAGCTGGAGCGGTACAAATCATTGCAACGGATATTAATAAAAAGGCCTTAAATACAGCAAAAAGCGGCTTGTATGAAAAGAAGTCGCTATCCTTCAGAAGAATGCCAGTGGAGGCTTACGATAAATTCTTTATTGAACTGGAAGAAGATTACAAGGTCAAAGATTCCATTAGAGAGATGGTTGATTTTAGACATATGAACCTTTTAGACAATAATATAATAGGCAAAATTGAAAAATCGGATATTATTTTCTGCAGGAATGTGCTGATATATTTTGATAATAATGCTATCCGAAAAATAATCAACGCTTTTTACGATATCTTAAAGCCTGGTGGCTACCTGTTTTTAGGGCACGCTGAGACAATTACGGGCATGCATACAGGGTTTGAAACAATACATACGCCCTCTGTTTATTACTACAGGAAAGGAGGAAAACATTATGCAGCGGTACGGCGTGCTAGTGGTTGATGATTCTTCATTTATGAGGAAGAGTATAAGCCTTATTATTGAAAAAGATCCGCAGCTTTTTGTTGCCGGTATTGCCAGGGATGGAAGCGAAGCTATAGAAAAAGTTCAGCGACTAAAGCCAGACATTGTGACAATGGATGTGGAAATGCCGGAAATGGATGGTATAACAGCTCTTGGAAAAATTATGGAAACCTATCCGGTTCCTGTGGTGATGTTGAGCAGCTATACTGAAGAAGGTGCGGAGGTTACTATTAGAGCATTAGAAATGGGGGCTGTAGATTTCTTTCTTAAAAGTGAGTTATTTGAGCAGGAAGTAGAGCAAGAAGTCCTTGATGAATTCTTACACAGATTAAAGACGATTGCTGAAAGTGCAAAGATTCCCCCGCGGGAAGTTAAAGTCCCAGGAGATAAGGGTATTAAGTCAACAGAAAGGAAATCTGCAACAAAGGGACAATTAGTGGATCTTCTAATTATAGGGACTTCTACTGGAGGGCCTGCTGCTCTGCAGTCCATACTTCCATATTTTCCAGAGGATACTCGTGTGCCTATACTTGTTCTTCAGCATATGCCCCCCGGTTTTACCAAATCACTGGCAGAGAGGTTCGATACTTTTTGTAAGTTGCATGTTAAAGAAGCGGAAGATGGCGATATTTTGGAGGCCGGCAATATTTATATTGCTCCAGCAGGTTTTCAAACGCTATTAGCAAAAAAAAATGACGGTAATGTGGCTATAAGAGTTGAAGACAGTATGGATGAAAAAATATTATATAAACCCTCTGTAAATATCACTCTTGATTCGGCAGCACCCATTTATAAGGAGCGTTTGCTGACGGTTATCCTTACGGGAATGGGGGACGACGGTCTTAATGGTTGCAGGTCGGTAAGAAAATATAATGGGCATATAATCGTGGAAGCAGAAGAATCTTGTGTAGTTTATGGTATGCCAAGAGCAGTTTTTGAAGCAGGACTTGCAGATTTTCAGGTGCCATTATCAAATATTTATCAGCAAATCATGCTATATATATGACATGATTGAAAAAGGAGAATCAATCTATGAATGTTGAATACATCAATTCGTTTATTGAAGCAAGTACGGATGTTATTAATCAAGTAACAGGCTTAAAACCAAAATTAGGTAAGGTGTGTGTGGAGACAACGCCATATAAAAGAGATAGTGTTGCAGTTTTTATAGGGTTGACAGGAAGGATTCATGGAAGAGTAGTTATATCATTTAATCAAGATATAGCTTGTAAAATTGCTTCTGTAATGATGGGGGGGTTGCCAATCACATTATTGGATGAGATAGCAAAAAGTGCTGTGGCGGAGTTGTGCAATATGATATTAGGAAATGCGATGACTATTTTTTAAAAAGGAACATTAATATTGATATTACTCCACCGATTGTTTTGACTGGGGAAAATATTCAGTTAAGTATCAATAGGTCTATAATCATAAGTATACCTCTTATTTTTGAGGATGGAACATCCATAGAGATGGTTATTTTTTATGAAGATAAAAAGTAAGTGTCAAAACCAGAACACCTGTACCTTAAGAAGCAGTTGAAGTAGTATTATTGTGATTTTGTAAATTAAACTGTCACTTTTTTTGCAAAATAAACTAGTAAAGATACCGAGCTAATGTGAAAGGATTTCAAAATAAATTGGATGTTACTGTGGAATTTTTCATATTTGCACGGTATTTGGGTACTCGATTGTGGTACACAAGTTTAAAAAACATATTATATTTTAATTAAGAATAAATTTCATGGGGCAGATAAAAATGGTTAATATAATTGTAGATATCGACTGCAGAATCTTAGTTTTTTTGGATAAAAATTTTAAAAAGACTTATCCAGTGGCGGTAGGGAAAAAATCTACCCCCAGCCCTTTAGGAAACTGGATTGTCGTGGAGAAGGCTATTAATCCGGGAGGACCTTTTGGGGTAAGGTGGATGAGACTCAGTGTTCCGTGGGGAGGATATGGCATTCACGGAACTAACAATCCTAAATCGATCGGCAGAGCAGTCAGCAATGGATGTATAAGAATGTATAATAAAGATGTGATTGAGATATATGAACGCACGCCAATAGGAAGTTCAGTTTATATTATCGGAAAAGCTTTTAATGGACGGATTTTGAAAAAAGGTGATATGGGAACTGATGTTAGGAAAGTGCAAATAATGCTTAAGAAGTTAGGATATTATAATGCCAAACTGGACAAAGTTTTTGGAAGGGTTATGGAAAAAGCAGTTATAGATTTTCAAAAAGATAAAGGCCTGGTGCAGGATGGAATTATAGGGGTATATACTTTAAATGCCATAAGAAAAGCATATGGTAAGGCTATTTAAAATTGTGGGGCTGCTTTTTTTCTTTCCATATTTCAGGTGAATATATAGAAAGAAGATAAATTCTCCTTTCAAAATTGCTAGGGGGTTTTGAAAGGAGTTTTTGCATATCAGAGTACAGGTTGGGATATTCATCGGTTTTTATAAAACTGCCGTGGGCAGGAAGCAGGAGAGATGCCCCTATGTTTTCCAGGCGTTTAAGAGAAGCAGACATTTTATCCCTAAATAGGACGGGAAGAGGAAGGACAAATTTATCTTTCTTTAGATTGACAATTATATCAGCAATATACATTATGTTTTCTTTTTTGTTGAACAAGGCTATATCATGCAGAGTATGTCCTGGCACATGAAGAACCTGCCAGTCGGGAAAAAAAGGCAAAAAGTCGCCGTCATACAGAGGATAATCGGGATTTATCAGAGGATTAAACAGGGTCTTTTCCAGACGGCGATGTTGTTTGTGTGCTACCGACTGTGCCATAAGGCAGTCCAGCTTATGCTGCAGGCGGCCTCCTATTCCGCTGTACCAGTTGTCAATGGTGTGATAGGCGGTAATAGGAATATGGTATTTTTCCCTCAAGGTATTGGCACCGCCGGAATGGTCGGGATGCATGTGAGAAACTATGGTCAGTTTGATTTTAGAAGGAGAACATCCCAGATACTTTAGACAATATTTTTCGATTCTTTTTACGTCATTTATTGATCCGGAGTCTAAAAGCAAAAGCCCATGCGGATATTCAAGTAAAAATATGTTGCATATATATCCTTTTATAACATGAAGGGTGAAGTCTGCGAATGTGAAACGGCAATTTTCCATTTTTTGTATTCTCCTTTGCGCTTTATTTTATATGAAGATGTGAAGTTAATTCTACATTTGCCTGTTAAATCCTTTTTGGATATTGTCACATTTTATTTTATTCATTTTATTTACTATAATTTACAAAGTGATTTAAAACAATGATAAAATATTTTATCATGTATTATATATTACAGTAAATTAAAGGAGGAAAGATAATGGGGAGATATGAGTTTTATGATTTGTGCTTTGACGGACCGATCGCGATACTTACCCTGAATCGTCCCGAACGATTTAATACTATGGGCTACGGTCCGTGGAAAGAGATGGCGTTGATTCAGGATGAGATTGATGCCCATAGGGAAGTTCGTGCGGTTATAGTTAAAGCAGAAGGGGAGCATTTTTGCGCCGGCATTGATTTAAAAGATTTGGAAAAGGTTGATTCATATTGGGTTTCTGACAATATAGCCTGGCTGCAAAGGCTTTACAGCAGATGGCAGGAAATGAATGCCGTAAGTATTGCAGCTGTCCATGGTCTATGTTATGGTTCAGGTTTTGAATTAATAACTTGTTTTGATATAAGAGTAGCTTCAGAAGATGCCCGTTTTGCTATTCCAGAAGTCCGATTTGGCTTATCACCTGACATGGGAGGAAGCCAGAGGCTGCCGAGGTTAGTAGGTCCGGGACAGGCTAAAAGGCTCATATTGGCATGTGAAGAGATTGATGCTAAGGAAGCACGCGAGATTGGTTTTGTTGAAGTGGTTGTACCGCGGGAACAGCTTTATGAAAGGGCGAAAAAAATAGCTAAAAGGATTGTAAATAATCCTCCCTGGGCAGTTAGGTTTGGCAAAAAAGCCATAAATGCTTCTTTGGACAGCAGTATTGCCGGCGGAATGCTTTTGGAGCAGATACAGTCGATATTTTGCTGTGGAACTGAAGATCAGAATGAGGCGATAAAAGCTTTTTTTGAAAAAAGAAAACCGGAATTTAAAGAAAAATAAGTATATAGTGAGGTATTAGAGAACATAATAAAATGCAGATGAGCTAAATTTAAAAATTTTGTTAGGGCTGAGATTTGATTAAAACAATTTATCTAGAGGGAGAATAATTTTCATATGAGGAAAATTATTCTGAGTATTTTTTCTGTTTAGTTTCCTGAAAACTAGTTTATAGGGGAATTTATTAACTGGCATGTTTATTGCAAAAAAAATAAGATGTGGTTCCGGAACCCGCAGTTTAAAGCACTAATAAAAATGCAGGAGGGATTGCATTGGAAAACGCACATGCCCTGGACAGGTTTTTTAAGATCAGTGAAAGAGGTTCATCAATAAAAACCGAGATTCTGGCGGGACTTACCACTTTTGTAACTTTGGGTTATGTTATTTTTGTTAACCCGGCTATTTTAGCTGACGCAGGTATTCCTAAAGAAGCTGCTATTGCAGCTACTATTACTGCGACCGTTATAGCAACAATATTGATGGCGCTTTTTGCAAACTATCCTATTGCAGTTGCTCCAGGTATGGGGCTTAACGCTTTCTTTACCTATACAGTTGTTTTGGGATTTGGTTTGCATTGGACAGTAGCTTTAGGTGCGGTATTCTTTTCAGGGGTTCTGTTCTTTATTCTGACTGTTACCAAGGTGCGGGCCTGGATTATTGATGCAGTTCCGCCGTCTTTGAGAGCAGCGATACCTGTTGGGATAGGGCTGTTTATCGCATTTATAGGATTAAAGAATGCAGGTATAGTTGTAGCAAATGAGGCTACTTTTGTAGGACTTGGCAATTTAAGTGCTCCTCCGACTCTGCTTGCTATATTTGGAGTAATTTTATCTGCAATTCTTATGGCTTTGAGCGTAAAAGGAGCTCTGATTATCGGCATCCTTGGTACTACTATTCTTGGTATGATTGTAGGCGTTGTTCCTGCTCCGCATGGAATAAGCGATATTATGAGTTTTGACCTTCCCAGTTTGGCTCCTACTTTTGGCAAGCTCGATCTTAAGGGAGCCTGGGAATTTGGGCTGTTTAACGTTATTTTTACTTTTACTATTGTTGAGCTTTTTGATAACATGGGAACCCTCATGGGACTTTTGAGAAAGGCAGGTCTCTTGGGTGATGAAGGACAGCCTCCTGAATTAGGCAAGGCTTTTTTAAGCGACTCTATCGGAACTATGGCCAGTGCTACCGTAGGAACATGTACGGTAACTTCCTACATTGAAAGTGCTGCCGGTATAGCTGAAGGTGGAAGAACTGGGCTTACTGCGATAACTGTAGCTGTACTCTTTATTCTGGCTTTAGTTTTTGCTCCTCTTGTAGGCTTGGTTCCAGGTTTTGCAACTGCTCCTGCATTGATTATAGTTGGAGCTTTAATGCTTTCCGAAATTGTGCATGTAAACTTTGAAGATTTTACCGATGCATTTCCAGTATTCCTTACAGTAGTAGGCATGCCTTTGACTTACAGTATTGCAACCGGTATAGGTTTAGGGTTTATTTCCTATACCCTCATTAAGATTTTTACCGGCCGCTACAAAGAATTGCACTGGATGATGTATATAATAGCTGTTATGTTTGTTATAAACTTTGCGATGCGTTTACACTAAAAAAATCAACAAAAAAGAGGGGGTGTCCCTCTTTTTTGTTATATGCCATCTAAAGCAGGTATATCAGTAAAAGGGGGAATATAAGGTGAATATGCGCCGGGTTTTAGAAGTAGCGAGAGGAGAAAAACCTGCTGATTTGTTGCTAAAGAATGGTAAGGTGTTTTTTTTGCCTACCGGTGAGATAATTGAAAAGGATATAGCCATATGTGAAGGATTAATTGCCGGTTTAGGTGATTATGAAGCAAAAGAAGTAATAGATTTAAAAGGAGCTTATGTAACCCCTGGATTTATCGAGAGCCATGTTCATATTGAAAGTTCTTTGGTCACCCCGGCTGAATTTTTGAAAGCAGTTGCTCTGTATGGCACCACAACCGTAGTGGCAGACCCTCATGAAATTGCCAATGTTTTAGGTTTAGAAGGAATAAAATTTATGCTGGAAGACAGCAAAAATGCAATAATCGACTTATTTTTAGAGGTGCCTTCCTGTGTTCCGGCTACTTCTTTGGAAACGGCGGGTGCCA
Organism: Thermosyntropha sp.; assembly: GCF_017656155.1. Lineage (GTDB taxonomy): Bacteria > Bacillota > Syntrophomonadia > Syntrophomonadales > Syntrophomonadaceae > Thermosyntropha. The sequence goes on from NZ_JACDOH010000012.1 coordinate 7,642, forward strand.
AATTGGATGAAAGAGCAGTACAGGATGCCCTTAAGTTTCCGCGCATAGTAGGATTAGGCGAAGTTATGGATTTTCCTGGGGTTGTTTTTGGGGATGATGATTTGCTTACCAAAATCGAAAAAACTAAAGCAGTGGGGCTTGAAGTAGCAGGGCATGCCCCTATGATAAGCGACAAGTGGCTGAATGCTTATCTGGCTTCCGGAGTCCAGTCTGATCATGAGGTGGCTACGGTTGAAGAAGGAAAAGAAAAACTGCGTTATGGCATGAATATACTTCTTCGCTACGGTTCGGCTGCCAAAGATATTTTTAATCTATACCCGCTGGTAGATGAAAAAACTGCAGAATTTTTGCTCCTGTGTGCAGATGACCGGCATCCCGAGGATTTGCTACATGAGGGGCATCTTAATATGCATCTGGCTTTTTTAGTTGAGAAAGGAATAGATCCGGTCTTTGCATTAAGGCTTGCCACCATTAATCCAGCTAGGTATTTTGGCTTCAGAGATCGTGGTATTATTGCCCCTGGCAAGCTGGCAGATTTAAATGTATATGACAATTTAGAGAAATTTATCCCTAAGATGGTATTTAAGCGTGGACAGCTTATTGTGCAGAATGGTGAAATTATTGTCGGACAAAACAAAAATTCCTATGAAAAATTTATGAACAGCGTTCATGTTGATTTAAGAAATATAAATCTGGATATTCCTGCAGAAAGCAGTAAAGTTAAGGCAATAAAACTTTTACCTCATCAGATAATAACCGAATGTGAAGTCGTTGAGCCAAAGGTTGAAGATGGGCTGTTAAAGGCTGACCCTGAAAGGGATATATTAAAGATTGCTGTTATAGAAAGACACGGCAAAAACGGCGGAATGGCAACCGGATTTTTAACTGGATATGGACTTAAGAAAGGGGCTATAGCCCAGACTATTTCCCATGACTCTCATAATATAGTAGCAGTAGGTGTTTCTGATGAAGCTATTTTAAAGGCAGTAGAAAGATTGAGGGAGATAAAAGGCGGCATTGTACTGTGGGATGAGGAAGAATTTTATGAGCTGCCTCTGCCGATTGGCGGGCTTATGAGCACGTTTTCTTTAGAAGAAGTAAAAGATCGTTTAAGAATAATTCTGGTAAGAGCAGAGAATTTAGGCGTTAAGGAAGGTATTGATCCGATTCTTAGTTTAGGATTTATAGCTTTACCGGTAATACCCAATCTGCGTCTTTCTGATCGTGGACTTATCGACAGTAGTAAAATTGAATTTACTTCTTTATGGGCTTAGCAGGGGTGAACAAAACCCCTGCTAGGCTTTAAGCCTTGCAGGGATTTTGTTTATATATCTCTAGGGGGTTATTTGCCAAAGTATCTTTCCAGTAAGCCTTTGAAAGCAGCGCCGTGGCGGGCTTCATCTTTAGCCATTTCATGCACGGTATCGTGAATGGCGTCATAATTTAGCTCTTTTGCCCGGGTGGCTAAATCTTTTTTGCCTTTGCATGCTCCGTGTTCTGCCTCTACCCGCATTTTAAGGTTAGTTTTAGTATCAGCTGTAACTACTTCACCTAAAAGCTCAGCAAATTTTGCAGCATGTTCGGCTTCTTCAACAGTTTGTCGGAGCTTGTTCTCCTTCATGAACATAACTACAGATACCGCATACAAATTTTTTCATAAATATGATTCCTCCTCTTATTTTGTATTAATTTTTATGATAAAGCCTTGTTAAGGCATAAAGGGCAGGTGCCCTTAAAGTAAATATGGCTTTCGCTTATTTTAAAATTATTCAGCTCTGCGGGTAGGATGTCAGATGAAGTAAGCCTTATATCATAAATTTTGCCGCAGACATCGCATTTGAAGTATCCGTGCAGAGAAATATCTGCATCATATCTGGTTTCATTTTCATCAATAGTGATGAGTAAGGCGACATTTTTTTCGACAAAAAGATTTAAAGTGTTGTAAACTGTTGTCTTGGAAAAGGTAGGAATTTCCTTTACCAGTTTCTGATAAATCATATCCGCAGTAGGATGATTCTTCTTTTAGACTAAATAGGAAAATATTTTTATACGATAATAAGAAGGTTTTATATTGTGTTTTTTTAAAAACTGCTCGATAGTTTTATAATCCATAATGAATACTTCTTTGTACAAAAAACGAGGTAAAAATTAAAACAGATTTGTAATGATTACAATTAAATTACTATTTAAAATCTATCTTTTGTCAAGGGTTTTAAGATGAATTTTTTAGTTTGCAAATACTTGGGGAGAGAAGGGATAAGCAACTAACATCATGTAAAAGGGAGGTTTTTTATGACTTTAAGGTCAGATGCGATACCTTATCTTAAAATGGTAGCACCTTTTATTGCTGAAGCTCAGGAAGATGGAGCATGTATAGCTATAACTGACCGAGAAAAGGTTGTGTTTAAGCATTGTTCTCCCCATTTTGATATACCAGGCATAAAAGAGGGGGAATATATACAAAAAGGAGGAGCGGCGGAAAGAATAATAAGGGAGGGGAAGATGCTTAAGTTTTCCATAACCGGCAATCAGTATGGACTAAAGCAAAGGGGTATGTGTCTTAATATCACTGGTACTCCTATTTTAGATGAAGGTGGACAGGTAGTGGGAGCTTTTATCATTTTTGCTGCCAGCCCTCATCCAGTATATAAATCCTTTGGGGTTTTAGCTGAAGTAATAGATCAGGCATTAGACAAGCGCATTAATTTCGTTCTAACTGACACGGAGGAGATTGTAGCTACAACTAGGGCATTAACTACTGATTATGCTCATGTTTCCGGGCTGCAACCTGGGACTAAGCTTTTTCCCGATGGGTCAATTAAACAGTCGATTATACACAATCGGGTAGTACGGGAGGAGCCGGGTTACACTCGGGACAAGCTAGGAGTAGCATTTGAGGTTACTTCTTTTCCGCTCCGTTCGGACAAGGGTGAAGTTACAGGGGCATTTTGCAGTATTATTGATCGTACGGTCAATGAAGATGTTAAAGGGCATGTACAGTCTTTGCAGGAATCGATAAGTCAGATTACTATGGCGATAGAAAGTGTAGTAAATGCCGTATCAGAAGTGGTTGAGCAACAAAATAGTCTCAATGAAAAAGTGCAGGAAATAGGACAGGCTTCTGATAAGATTGAGGAGATACTTAAGTTTATAAAGGAAGTGGCGGAAGAGACTAAGATGTTGGGTTTAAATGCAGCTATTGAAGCAGCCAGGGCAGGAGAAGTGGGCAAAGGGTTTAGTGTCGTGGCCAATGAAATCCGCAAACTTTCGGAGCAGTCCAAGGAAACAGTTAATCAAATAAGAGGTTTTATAAACTATATAAATAATCAAATAAAAGATGCCGCTGCTGCTGCAGATTATACGGTAAGTACTGCCGAATCACAGGCGGCAGCTATGGAAGAGATAAATGCCAGCATAGAAGAGATTAATGCTTTGGCTGAAGTTTTAGTTAAAGAGGTGCAAAATCTGTAGATTAAAGGGTAATATTAAAATAAAATAAAGTAATTTTAAAAGGAGGTAAGGTATATGGTTAAAGTCAAAATATATGCTGGATTTAATTATTCTTCTGGCTGATGTAGTAAACCGGGCTGGAGTCCGGAGGCTACCCGAAGAGTTTATGACAAGCTGTCGTCTGAATTGAAGGATGAGTATGGTGATAAAATTGATTTAAGCTTTGAAGATACTTCCCAGCATGTTTTAGATCCGGATTCAGAGATAAAAAGGCTTCAGGAACAAGGTAAGTCTTTTCCCATGGTCTTTGTGGAAGAGAAGCTGGTAATGGATGGAGGTATAGATAAAAAAGAACTGAAAAAGTTAATCGAAGAAAATCTTTAAAAAAGCCCGCATGTGCGGGCTTTTTTTATAATAAAAGATTAAGTAGAAGGTGTTTCGGTAAGGTCAACACCAGTAGTTTCAGAACTTTCATCTGGGTTTGTATTATTTGTGGAGTTAGCGGTATCGGCAGAAGAATTTTCGTTTATATTGCTATCACTTTCATTGCTGCTGCCTTCATTTATTGTGTTATCAGAAGGATTTTCAACAGCAGTTTCATCATTATCGGTGATAGTATTATTGTCTTCAGAGCTATCATCGGTGGTAGATTTTTCTAAAATACGATCGATAATAGCGGCTATTTCTGCTCTGGTAATATGACTGTTAGGATTAAACTTACCGTCGGGGGTTCCTTTAATTATCCCCAGGTTGTGAAGAGCAATTATATAGCCCAGGTCTTCTTCGGATATTAAAATACCGTCTTTGAAAGGAATATTACTGGTATCTGCCGGCTCAAGTCCTAAAGCTTTAGCCAGCCATACGACGGTTTGGGCCCGGGTAGCCTGCACATGGGAATGGAAGCGGGCCAGGTTTATGATTTTGTGCTGGGCAGCAATACGAGCAGCATTTTTAGCCCAGTCAGGGACCGTGGAGAGATTTTCTTCTTCACTTGTATCTGTGTTTTCCGGGTTTTCCTGTAAAGCAGCATCATTTTCATTTATTTCCAAATCATTTTGCTCAGTATCGTTTACTTCATTATCAATTTGCTCAGTATCGTTATCGCTCACTTCAGCATCAGCTATGCGCATGATGAGAGATAAGACTTCGGCCTGGGTTATTTGTCCTTCTGGTTTAAATGAACCATCAGGATAACCATTTATAATACCTAAAGCGGCCAGTTTTTCAATAGATTTAGCTCCCCAATGTTGGTTGATGTCAGAAAAATTAGGCTTTTTATAATTATTTTGCACTTGATTTTGCAGAGCAAGTTTTTCCCTGATTTCCTGCTTGATTTTGGGTTTAGACTTCTCGGCTTCTCTAATCTTTTTGGGGTCAATATTTTGCGGATTTTGTTGCAGTCTGGTTTTTTGTTTTTCGGTTATTATGTTTCTATGTTCTGATCTGGTACGCAGCTGTTCGGATATGGCTGCTTTAAGTGCAACATTGTTGTTAGCATTAGCTTTAATTGCAGCTGCTGCAGGTGAAGCTTTGCCGCCCCTAGGTTTGGCTACAGCCTGGGTTCCAGGTAGAGCGATAATCAGCAACATAGCGAGAAAAGAGGCAATTATTCTTTTCATAGGAAACCTCCTTCATTTTTTGATTATTATTACAAATAAATTATAACATTTAAGGTCAGATAAAAACAATATGTAATTAATTATAGGACTTAAAACCTAAAAATATGAATAGTCGAGGTTTTACTCTATGAACCTGAAGGAATTAAACAAAATATTATACAAAAGAAGAAATGATTTGTATATAGGGGAGTGGTAGATTTGCTTAAAAAGCTTAACATTTCTTTTCAGATTTTGCTTGTTTTTAGCATTATGGGGGTTATAACCGTTTTGTTAGGTTTGTTTTGTGTGTCGGAAGTAAATTTTTTGCTTGGGGATTTGTCTGATTTTAACAATAACCATATGCCACGAGTTAAGCAGCTTTTAATTATAAGTGAGACCCAGCATAAAGTTTTAGTTGGAGAAAGGGGACTTTTGAATAATAGAATGTTAAAGCCTGATATTAGAAAGGCTCAGTATGATTATATCAATTCTGCTTTGCAGGAAGCAGATGAAGCGTTTGAGATTTATGATTCCCTGCCCCACTGGGAAGAAGATGAAAAAATATGGCGGGAATTCAGGACTGCCTGGCAAGAATGGATCCAAAGGCATGAGGAGGTAGTAATATTGGCCGGTAGAAAAGATGAACTTCTGGCTGCCGGGGTAAAGCCTGAAGATCCCCGGGTGGTAGCTTTAGATGAAGAGGCTTACAGTATATCCCTTGAGGCTAGAGAGGAGTTTCTTAAAACCCAGGAGATGCTTAAGAAACTTATTGCAAGCAATGATTCCTGGAGTGCTGAAATGATCCAAACGGTTTTACAAAAAAGTAAGCAAGAGAAAAATATAATAGTAGGTTTAGTAATAGGTAATATAGTCCTGGCCTGCTGTTTGGGGTTATATATAAATCAGCTGCTTAAAAAAAGGCTTATCGTTCCGGTGAATCATTTGACTGAGATTACTGGTAAAGTTGCCAATGGGGATTTGAGTGTGGATGTTATGGTTGTCAATAATGATGAAGTGGGAAGATTAGGGCAATCGATTCGGGATATGATAGTGCAGATGAGATCTATGATAAAAAATGTAGGGGAAAAAGCAGAAACGGTTGCTGCTTCGGCCCAGGAATTAGGGGCTAGTTCCGAACAGGTTACGGAGGGAATTGTACAGAAAACAGGTGATGTAGGTGAAGTTACCGATATGGTTAAGGAAGTTGGAGGTAATATTTTAAATATTGCGGAAAAAACAAAGCAGGCAGAAGAATTGGCCCGGGAAGGAATAGAATTTACTGCTGCTTTAAGCCGCAAAATACAGGAAGGTTTGCAATTGTCTAATCAGATTCCGGAAGTAATGTGCCAGCTTATAAAAAATTCCAGGGAAATAAGCAAAATCGTAACCCTCATTACTGGTATTGCCGATCAGACTAATCTTTTGGCACTTAATGCTGCTATTGAAGCGGCCAGGGCCGGAGAAGCGGGTAAGGGCTTTGCTGTGGTGGCAGAGGAAGTGCGCAAACTGGCAGAACAGGCAGCTAATGCTGCTAAGGATATATTTGAACTGATAAGTGTAAACCGGGAAAATACTGAACAGGTAGAAAAAATTATGGAAGAAGTGCATAAAACATTTTTGCTTTTTGCGCAAAATGTTGAAAGTACCGAAGATAATTTTAATAGAATTGCCGAAGGAATTTTTTCTCTTACTGCCAGTTTTGAAGAAATTGAAACTGCTGTTGGTCGAATGAATGAAGGGGCAGCAAGTATTGCCGCCGTTTTTGAAGAGGAAAGTGCAGCTATGCAGGAAATAAGTGCTTCCGCCCAGACTTTGGCCGGGATAGCAGAAGAAATGAATCTGCTTGTGTCTCGGTTTAAATGTAACTGATGGAAAAGTGGGGGAATAAAGTTTCCCCCCTCTTTTTTTAAAAATAATTATTCTGCTTTTTTGAGCTGGGCAAACCATTTGGCATTATGATGAGAAGTATATTCAGCGTCTACATAACCGTCTATCATCATGGAGGCGAACTCTACCCTGGATTTGGGGTGGATTGCTGCCAGGAAGAAATGGCCTAAAATAGCTAAAATGAGGATTACTGCTGTCCAAAAATGTACTTTCCAACAAAGCCAGACTAATATTGCCGGCATTGTATCGCGTAAAAGCCACATGGGAAATCCAGTAACGATCATGAGTATGCATCCTATAATAACCAAAAGCCCCAGTATTTTCTGGCCGGCATTGTATTTATCCTGAGGAGGAATATGTTCAGCTTTGATAAAAGGTACATAACCTCCCATGGTTTTAAGCCAGCCGAAGTCATCTTTAGTAAAAGTAGTTATGGTATCAATAAACTTTGCAAATTTTTCAAAGTTGAACAAAACATAAATCAGGGGACCTAATGTGAAAACTACTCCTGTCCAGACATGGACATTAGAAGCATTGGCACTTCCGCCAAAGAGGTTATCAATGCTGGTTATGTCAAAGTAAAAACCTATTCCGGTTAATCCCAAGATAATAAAGCATATGAGATGTATCCAATGCATGGTGCGGGTTTGTTCACTGTGTTTTAATACTTTACCTTTAATTTCACTCATCATAATCCCTCCTTACTTAAGCTGCATGATGTCTGTGGGCTTCAAGCTCTTTAATAAGCTCAGGTATTTCACTGCCATATTTGGTGTGCAGGAGGTGATGAGACTTTTCAGTTAAAGGCTTAACTTCTCCAGGAGAAAGAAATTCTTTGTAGATTTGAATGATTTCTGGATTTTCATGGGATTTTCTTATGGTCATTCTTTCGTCTAAAGTGTAAAGTCCGGCAATGCGTTTTTCAATATATTTGTCACTTGCTTTAAAGATATCTATGCCGATTTTGCCGAGGATTCCAGCAAAGACAGCAGTTGCTGCGATTATACCTGTGCCTTTAAAAAACTGGCGTCTGGTTATTCCTCCTCTTTCAACGAAGATATTCATCACATATCACCTCTCTTTTAATAAGTATCCCGTCTGATTGGCTGCCCGCCACCGTTAATACAACCGCCAGGGCAGTTCATAACTTCGATAAAGTGGTATTTACTGCGTCCGGCCAGGACATCTTCGATTACTTCGTTTACATATTTAAGTCCGCTTACTATGCATACATTAACCGGCACGGTTTTGCCCAGTTCTTTTATGGGGATATTTACTGTGGCTTCCCGTATTGGTTTTCTGCCGCGTACGGTTTTAAATTCTACATTACCCAAAGATTGTCCGCTTAATATTTCATAAGCAGTACGCAAGGCTGCTTCCATTACTCCCCCGGTGACCCCAAATATAGTGGCAGCACCGGTTGAGGAGCCTATCAAACGGTCGGCTTTTTCATCCGGCAGACTTAAGAAGTTTATTCCAGCATCTTTAATCATTTGAGCCAATTCGCGGGTGGTTAATACTGCATCTACATCCTGAAAACCGCTTGCTATCATTTCTTCGCGCTGACACTCGTATTTTTTAGCGGTGCAGGGCATAATTGAAACTACATACATGTCAGCCGGATTTACATTTAATTTTTGTGCTGCATAAGTTTTGGCAACTGCTCCGAACATTTGCTGCGGTGATTTGGCAGATGAGATGTGAGGCAGTATTTTGGGATATCTGTCTTCCGCATATTTAATCCAGGCTGGACAGCATGATGTAAATTGCGGAAGCGGTCCTGATTTTTCATAACCGGGTACTCCTACATGTGCAAAAATACGGTGAATAAGTTCAGTTCCTTCTTCCATTATAGTCAGGTCAGCAGCAAATTCAGTGTCATATACTTTATCAAATCCTAGTCTTCTAAGAGCAGCGAACATTTTGCCTTTTACATTGGCTCCAGGCTCAAGGCCAAATTCTTCCCCTAAAGCTACCCGGACTGCGGGGGCGGTTTGGACAACTACTACTTTGCTAGGATCAGCTAAAGCTTTTTTGACCTGTTCTGCCATACTCATATCGACTATGGCTCCGAAGGGACAATTGATAAGACATTGTCCACAGTTGACGCATTTTTTGTGGTCAATATAGTGCTTTTCCCCTAAGCGTCCTTTAATTGCTCCTGTGGGACAAACGGATGTACAGTGGTCACAGGATTTACAGCGGTCGGTAACATGGATAATTTCTTTGGTGACAACGGTACTCACAAAACCTTCCCTCCCCTTTAGATTAATTGTTTTTAAAAGTGAAAACTTTGATTTTCACCCCCACCCTTAATATAATTTTGGATTTAAAAAATTAATCCCTGAAAATAGATATGGTACTTTTTTGATTTTAATATATTACGGAACTTTTTTAAAAGGCTATTTATTTTTTATATACAAATTATATGCGTTATTATCTAACATAATAATTAATTTTTTCATTATAACATAATATAACGCATTTTTAAAATGACAGAACTAAAAAAGCCCGCTTTGTGAAAAGCGGGAAGAAAAAGATTGGGATTGTATGTAAAAAACCTGTGGCTTTTTACTGGCATTTAGTTCTCCTTACCTTTTGTGTCCCGCTGTTAAGATTTTTAACAGACTGCATTTTGTTGGACTAAAGATATAAATTATACCTTTTTGGGGTAAATTGGTTTTATCCCTTTTCTAAAACACGGGAGGCATAGCTGTTTTCGCCTATACCCATTGGCCCGGAAACCGTAGTGTTAAACCTTGGGTTTACAGGGCTCGGAGAACAAAAGTATGCGGTTTTAAACAAAATAAAAAAGACAGGTGTTTTGGAAAAGAACAGTACACACCTGTCCTAGGAACTTCATCATAAAAAACTCCTTTCCAAAACACGGGAGGCATAGCTGTTTCCAACTATACCCATTGGCTTAATTACCTTGGTTAAAAACTTTAGGTAAGAAAGCTCGGAGTTAAATATTTTATTGTAAGTATATTACCATATGTTGTTAACAAAATCAACGGGATGATTTTAATTTTTGCAGGATATTTTCAAATCACTTTTTCTAATTTTTGCTTTACAGATGTGATGTCATCAAGCAGGTTGTGATTTAGTTTTTTAATAAATCTTTCAAAAGTCCAATAGACCTGCTTTTATTGTTTTGTTGGATATTGGTTTACTTTTAGGATTTAGTAAAGTGGAGGAAAACTTCTATGAAAAAATTAGGAGCTATTATAAAGATTTTTTAAGCTTCTATTATTGCCATGGTGCAGCGGGATATACATATTAAGTTTTCTTCTTCGTCATATATTTTTATATCCCATATAATGGTTCTTTTTCCTATATGGAGCGGAACTCCGATTGCTTTTACTACTCCCTTGCTTACGCTGCGGACATGATTGGCATTTATTTCCAAACCTACTGCCCGGTGGGTTGCAGCATTGATGAACTGATAGCTGCCCGCTGAGGCAACAGTTTCAGCTAATACTAAAGACACTCCCCCGTGCATTATTTTAAATGGCTGGTAAACTTTAGGGCCTACCGGCATTACGGCAACTACTCTTTCAGGTGTAAATTCGGTTATTCTTATGTCTAAGGTTTCCAATACTGTGCCTTTAATATCAAAAGGGGTTTTATCGATCATTATCTTTCTCCTCCTTCACCCTTATTGCTTTTATTTTACAGAATTTTCCGCAAAAGTTAAAGGGTTTTAAAAGAATTTGCTTTTTTAGATTTAATAGGTTACAATTTAATTAGAAATTTAGATAATTTTCTAAATATCGAAATGATTATTGAGGAGATATTTATGTCATTGAATAATGTGTTTAAGGCTTTATCAGATAATACAAGGCGAGAAATCCTGAAATTGCTGCAGGGGGGTGATCTTACGGCTGGAGAGATTGCCGAGCATTTTGCTATGACCAAACCCAGCATATCTCACCACTTGAATGTTTTGAAACAGGCTAACTTGGTGCAGGATGTACGAAAGGGGCAGAATATTTATTATTCACTTAACACAACAGTTTTTCAGGAAGTGGTTTGCTGGTTTTATGATTTTTTAGGATGCAGTGATGGGAGGAAAAATGATGGCGATGAAGGGTAAGACAGAAGAGAAAAGAAGGAGGAATATTCATGAGGAAAGATGAAGAAAAGGCTTTAGAATGGGCAGATGTGAAGAGGGATTGGCCTTTGTGGGTTTTTATGGCCGGCCTTTTTATAGCAGCTTTTTTGTTATATCCGCATCTGCCGGAACAGGTTCCGAGACACTGGAATTTGCGTGGAGAAGTCGATGCTTATTATTCCCGCCGCCTCTATGGAGCTTTTTGTATGCCGGTGACGACTCTGGTTTTATATCTTATGCTTATTATTTTACCCCGGCTTGATCCTAAAAAAGAAAATTATTCCCGTTTTGCAGGTGCATATACTTTTATACGCTGGATGATGGTCTTGTTTTTCGGGGTATTTTACGGAGTAACTATTTTGGCGGCTTTGGGGTATAATTTGAATATGGCCATGGTAATCAAGATTATGACAGCACTGGTTTTTATCATGATTGGAAACTTTATGGGGCAGTTCAGACATAATTATTTTGTAGGAATAAAGACGCCGTGGACTCTGGCTGATGAACAGGTATGGCAAAAGACCCACCGTTTGGGGGCTAAGGTGTGGGTGATAGGAGGGCTTTTCTGTTTGGCTTCGGCTTTTGTAAATGGTGGGCTGGGTATGATAATTTTCTTGATTGCGGTTACAGTTATGGCCGGTTTGCCGGTGATTTATTCTTATCTGATTTTTACGAAACTTAAAGGATAAAAAACTTTTTGAGGAGATGAAGTGTTGAAAGATCAGATCAGGGAAAGGGCAATTTTGGTAGGAGTCAGGGATAAGAGAGAAGACGAATACAGGTTTAAAGCGAAGTTAAATGAACTTGAAGGTCTGGTTAAGGCAGCCGGGGGAGATGTTGTTGCTACCCTGATTCAGACCAGGGAAAGGCCCAGTTCGTCTATATATATCGGTAAGGGAAAGCTGGAAGAACTTAAGCATCTACGGTCCGTGCTAAATCCGGATTTGATAGTTTTTGACCGTGAGCTTTCTCCGGTGCAGATTAGAAATCTGGAGGAGGCTTTAGAGATTAAGATTGTAGACCGAACCCTTCTTATTTTAGACATTTTCAGCCAGCGTGCCCGCTCTAAGGAAGGTATATTACAGGTAGAACTGGCCAGACTTCAGTATAAGCTCCCCAGGTTGACCGGAAGAGGGAAAGAAATGAGCCGTTTAGGGGGAGGTATTGGAACTAGAGGAGCGGGAGAACAAAAGCTGGAGCTGGACAAAAGACATATAAGAAGAAGGATACAGGAAATAAAGAAACAATTAGAACAGGTTAAAGATATGAGAAGGCTCCATCGCAAGAGAAGAGAACGGGCAGGGATAAAGGAAATTTCGCTGGTTGGTTATACCAATGCCGGAAAATCCAGCTTGTTTAATGTTTTGTGTCGGCATTTCCATATGAGTAAAAGCGAGCAGGTAGAGGCAGATGATCGTCTATTCCAGACTTTAGATACTACGACCCGAAAGATAAGGCTGAATGATAAAAATGAAGTCCTTATAACTGATACGGTAGGTTTTATTCAGGATTTGCCTCATCATTTGGTGGCTGCTTTTCGTTCTACACTTGAGGAAACTGTTTATGCAGATGTTTTGTTGCATGTTATTGACATTTCCGATCCTGAATATATTGATAAAATAGAAACGGTAGAAGGAGTTTTAGAAGATCTGGGAGTTGATAAGTCCAGAATAATTCCGGTATATAACAAAATTGATTTGGTAGATGATTTGTCGATGAAAAATGGCAGTGCGGCTTATGTTTCGGCCAAAACCGGGCAGGGACTTAACGAGCTGGCTTTAAAAATAGAGATGCGGCTTTAAAGGCGGGGTTTTCCCGCTTATTTATTTTTGGATCTGGACATTTCGAAGCACAGCTTCTAAAATATTTTAGACATCAAAAATGTGAAAGCTGGTGGATTAAATAGTGTACAGGGCAAGGTTTTTAGTTTCTGTTCTGCTTGTTTTTATGGCAGCTTTTGGTTTGGGGGCTTTTATTGGTAAGCAGATTGATATAAGAAGCGGAGATGGGGCAGATGGTTTGTTGGGAAACCAGAGGATCGATGTGCTTATAATGGGAATAGATGCAAGACAAACCGAGCTTAATTCCCGCAGTGACACTATGATTTTGGCGAGCATTGACAAGGAAACTAAAAAAGTCGCTATGGTGTGGATACCGCGGGATACCAGAATAGAAGTAAAGCCGGGAGTATCAGCCAAGATAAACAGCGTAAATCTTCTTCGGGGACCTGAAGCGGCCTGTGAAATAGTAGGGGAGCTTTTAGGCTGTGAGGTTAGATATTATGTGATTGTAAATTTTGAAGGCTTCGCCAAGATAATTGATTCTTTAGGCGGAGTTAAGATTGATGTGGAAACTGATATGTATCATTATGACCCGGATCCTAATCTTAATATTAATTTATCTAAAGGAGAACAGGTGCTTAATGGCAAAGATGCCCTGCGTTATGTGCGCTATAGGGGAGGTCCGACGGCTGACATAGGAAGAACGGGAAGACAACAGAAGTTTGTTAAGGCTTTGGCTGAGCAGATGTTTAGTGGGGGCAATATTTTGAAGCTTCCCAAACTGGTTCCGCAGATAATGGAAAATGTCCGGACTAATATCCCTTTAAGTGAAGCTTTATATTTAGCAAAGCTAGCTAAAAAATTTGATTATTCTGCTATTATTACTCAGACTTTGCCGGGATATTCTTTTACCGACCCTAAAACTGGGGCTAGCTACTGGGAAGCAGATCGGGAGATTGCAAGAGGAATAATTGATGATTTGTTTAACGGTAAGACATATGAAGTTGCGCAGGATCCGCCTAACTGGACGATAAGAAGAAGCAGGGGAGGAGAAATAACTTCTCATAGTTATAGTGATAATAATAATATGGAAACTTCACAAAGTGTTACTTCTATCCCTGAAAGTATTAATCCCGCCGATGAGCCTGAGATTAATGGTTTTTATTCTGATAATGTTGAAAATATTGTTCCAAATGAGGAAAATGAAGTTTTAAACAGTAATTCAAATGATGATACCGTGGAAAATGACGGTTTATCTTCTCAGTAAAATGTTGCAAAGGCTTTTAATTGAGCCTTTCTATTTTTTGTTGTTATAAAGTTATGTTAGTTATAAAGGCATAAGGTATTTTAAAGTTTTGTTCAGCATATTTATTTAATCATCAGGTATTGTTTTGCAGTGAGAATAGATAAGATGAAAAAGATTAGAGAGCCCCGAATAATAATTGCGCTTATTCTGAGTCTTACTCTGCTCAGCGCAGTTGTAGATAAAAATTTTTATCCTTCTGTAGAAAGTCTGCTTAAGAAGGGTAAACCGGTAAATGTGCTTCTTTTGGGTATAGATGCCAGACCGGGCGAAAATATAGCACGCAGTGACGCGATAATACTGGTGAGTATTTATCCTGAGTATAGAAGGTTGGTTTTGCTTTCTATACCGCGGGACACCAGGATAATTTTGCGGAGACAGGCAAGAAAAATAAATATGATAACCCAGCTCTATGGCCCGGAGACTACCTGCCGGGAAGTTAGCCGGTTCTTAGGAACAGATGTAAGGTATTATGTGCTGACTGACTTTAAGGGTTTTGAAAAGGTGGTAGACAGTTTAGGCGGGGTTTATGTCGATGTTGATGTAGAGATTTGTTGGTATTCGCAGAATGTCTTTATTAAAAAGGGGCCTCAGCGGTTAAATGGAAAAGAAGCTCTAGTTTATGCCAGATTCAGAGGAGGACCTGATGCTGATATAGGCCGCACCCAAAGGCAGCAAAGACTACTAATAGCTTTGGCAAGAACTATGAGAAAAAAAGAAAACCTTTTAAAGCTGCCTTCGGTTATAGCTGATATCAGCCAGTATGTCCGGACTAATTTATCTTTGTCTGATATGATTCATTTAGCTGATGCTGTGCGTATTATCAAAGAAGAAAATATCATAAATCAGACTTTACCCGGCCATCACTACTGGTGCCCTTATTCAGGAGCCAGCTACTGGATAGCTGATGAAGAAATAGCAAAAAGCATTCTATATGCGCTTTATAAAGGAGAAAGATTTGAAGTGTTTACCGAAATTGAATATTAAGAAAGTTATTTATTTTGGTAGAAATTGTTTCCATTTACCATGCCTGCCGATATTACCATTTCAATTCCCCGGTCAACTCCTATATCTAATATGCGAACTTTGTCTTTAGGCATGATGATAAACCATCCAGAAGTAGGATTTGGAGTAGTAGGGACAAATAAGGTGTAGACCTCTTCTTCCATAAAAGGTACTTCATCATTGGTAACAAAGGCCAGGGAATAAATTCCCGGCCGGGGGAATTCGATTAGAGCAACCTGCCTGAAAGAGCTTTTTTCTTTAGAAAAAAGTGAACTGGTTATTCTTTTGACTGTACCATATATCTTACCTAGTAGTGGTATTTGAATAAAAAGATTTTCCCACCAGGTGATTATTTTTCGACCGGCTATATTGGTGGATATAAGACCAATAAGGATTACCAAGGTTATAGTTATGAGAAAACCCAGACCTGGAATGGTATGGCCTATGTAATGTTTTAAGACAGGTGCTAGGATGCTGTCAACCGTCTTAAATATCCAGTAGATAAAATAGATGGATATTACTAAAGGTAGAAGGGTAGCTAAACCTGCCAAAAATAATGATGCCAGCCTGCGCATAGGAAGATTTCCCCCTTTGATAAGATTATACTTTTATATCATATCTGGTTTTTTTGAGTAATATTTTTCTTTATATATTTTAAAAGCGGTATTAAAAGAATTAAAGCCTAAATCATTTATTTCGCTTATATTTATTAAAGCTGCACCTTCTGCATCATCTCCAGGTGTTGGTATTCCTGTATCTAGTTTTATATAATATATAAGGCTTATAATATCGCCATACATTGGGGTTTTGTTGTGAAATACCCCGATCAGGTCTTCAATTCGGCCAGTCATGCCTGTTTCCTCTTTAAGCTCCCTAAGACAGCTTTCTTCCGGGGTTTCATCGAGCTCCATAAAACCGGAAGGGAAGGTCCATATTCCTTTTAAAGGTTCAATTCCTCTTTTTATAAGTAAAAGCTTGCCGTTTAGTTCAGCTATGGCTACAGTTGTAGGAAGGGGGTTTTCATAATATATAAAACCGCAGTTTGAACAGTACTGGCGGATTCTGCCGTACCGCAATCCTTGGTTGAGCTCTTTTGCGCACATAGGGCAATATTTATATTTTGGCATATAAAAACACATCCTATAGATTAAGATTAATACATATATGGAAAAATTTAAATTTTATCTTAAACGGTCTTTAATCACTATATTATAATTTAACTATATTAATTTGCAAAGGGGATGAATAAAGTGGCAGATGTTATTGATTACAAGATTTACGGTGATGACATGCAGATTGTGGAAATCGAATTAGATCCAGGAGAAGGAGTCAGAGCTGAAGCCGGTGCTATGATGTATATGGATCAGGATATAAGGATGCAGACTGGTGCCGAAGGTGGTATTTTTAAAGGGTTTAAGCGTATGATTACCGGAGAAAGTTTTTTTATAACTACTTTTATAAATGAAGGAAACCGCAGGCGGAGGGTAGCTTTTGGAGCACCTTATCCCGGTAAAATAATCCCGGTAGACCTTAAGGAATTTAGGGGAGAAATTATATGCCAAAAAGATGCGTTTTTATGTGCAGCCAAGGGAGTCGATGTAGACATTGCTTTTACCAAGAAGCTAGGAGCTGGTTTATTTGGAGGAGAAGGTTTTATCTTGCAAAGAATAAGCGGAGACGGCATGGCATTTATTCATGCTGGGGGAACTTTAATAAAGCGTGAACTTCAGCCAGGAGAAGTTATAAAATTGGATACAGGCTGTTTGGCTGCTATTTCATCCAGTATAGATTATGATATACAGTTTGTAGGAGGATTTAAAAATGCTCTCTTTGGAGGGGAAGGACTCTTTTTAGCTTGCCTTAAAGGACCCGGAATTGTATATATGCAAAGTCTTCCCTTATCAAGACTGGCTGATCGGATTGCAGCTGCAGCAAGATGGAAGCAAAAAGATGAAAATAGAGGAATAAATATAGGATTTGGCGATTAAATAAAATTAACGGAGCAGGTTTTTTAGAAAAAACGGGGTTTAGCCTAATGGGTTAGCCCTGTTTTTTTAATTTATGGTAATTTCCGGATTAATTTTGTCGATTTTGATAAAAATAACTTGATGATAGATGAAAATAAAGTATAATGATGGAGGATTGTGTTTTAGAAAAGGTGCCGGACAATTTAAGGGCAATATTGCAGGAAAGCTAGACTAATTTTAGGAGGGATTTCATTGAAAAACCTTTTGAAGAAAAGTGTGGTAATGTTATTAACTGTGGTTCTCCTGGCAGCAGGGGTCGGATGCGGACAAAAAGCAGGTGAAACATCTCAAAAAAGGTTTTTAACGATTGCTACCGGCGGAACAGCAGGTACCTATTATCCTTTAGGTGGAGCTATTGCGGAAGTGCTCAATAAGAATATTGAGGGCATGAATGCAACTGCTGCCTCTACTGGAGCATCAGTTGCCAATACTAATCAGCTTAAGGGCGGAGATGCAGATATAGCTTTTATTCAGAATGACATTGCTTATTATGCTGTTAACGGAGTAGAAATGTTTAACGGAAATAAGGTTGAAGGCCTTAAAGCTTTGGCCAGCCTTTATCCTGAGACTTGTCAGGTGGTTACATTGAAAAAGACTGGTATACAAAGTGTAGCAGATTTAAGAGGTAAGACAGTAGCGGTTGGTGCAGCCGGAAGCGGAGTGGAGGCTAATGCCAGACAGATATTAAAAGCATATGGACTAACTTATGACGATATTAATGTTAAATATCTATCTTTTGCTGAAGCAGCTAGCAGCCTTAAAGATGGAAATGTTGATGCGGCTTTCTTAACTGCAGGTTTTCCGACAGCTGCGGTGCAGGATATTTCTGCCCAGCATGATGTGGTTATACTGCCGGTTGACGGGGATGTGCGTGAAAAGTTAATTAATGATTATCCTTTCTATACCAAGATAACTATTCCGGCGGGGACTTATCCTAAACAGGATAAAGATGTCGAAAGTATTGCAGTTATGGCTATGTTGGTAACTACTGATAAAATGGATGAGAATTTAGCTTATGAAGCTACTAAAGCTATTTTTACCAACCTTGACCGTTTGGCGGCAGCTCATCCGATAGGCAAAGAGATAAACAAACAAAATGCCCAAAAAGGTTTATCTATACCTTTACATCCAGGTGCTGAAAAATTTTTTAATGAATAAAGGGTTCTAACAAAGGTTATGATGAGATAATGAAAAGGGTTAAAGTTATAGTAAGCCTATTAATAGTGTTTTTTATTGTTGTGTTCTTGTTTTATCCTCTGCCTTCGCTGGTTTTGTCAAAATCTGATGGAAAAATAGTCTTGATTTTGCCACTTATTAAAGGGAAAAATTTTTCTTATGAATATTTACATTCGGTACAGAAGACCCCGGTGCAGGAACATTTTGTTCAGGCACCGGGAAATATAATTTTGTTGACTTCGACTTCTTATCAATCCTTTGGGGTAGGTTTACCTTTTCTATCCGGTGAAGGGGATTTTGCTTTGAAAAATGGGATTTTCGTTCTTAAAAATATGAACCGGAAGTATGAGAAAATTACCTGGGCCTTTATGCCTGTAGCTAGGCAGGCTCTGATATATAAGGACAAAAGATATCCATTTTATAAATATTGCCGTCCGGGAGAGCTTTTAGAGCTTGAAATTCAGAACTTGAATGGAGCTAGCATACTGGTGAAATCGTGGCAGGCAAGAAAGGGGGTATTTGATAAATAATGCACGATTTAAACCATGAAGATATTAAAATTGAAGAGTTTTTGGCTCAATATGACCGGGAATCAGACTTCCGGCGGTATGGTGGTTTTTTTAAACTGGTAGTAGCAGTTATTGCTGTATGTTTTTCCTTGTTTCATATATATACAGGAATATTTGGAACCTTAGATGCTATTTTGCAGCGTGCAGTACATCTTTCTTTTGCTATGGCCCTAGTTTTTTTGCTCTATCCAGGGCGCAAATCCTGGTCAAGGCAGGATTTGCATTTAATTGACGGAATATTAGCGGTTATAGCTGCTGCTATTCCGCTTTATATAGTAGTTTTTTATCAGGAACTGGTTTTGCGGGCGGGAATGCCTACTGTGACTGACATAATCGTAGGAGCAATAGGAATATTGATGGTTTTGGAGGCTGCCCGCCGGGTGGTAGGTTGGCCTATCGTAACCATTGCAGTTCTTTTTTTGCTTTATGCTTATGCCGGTCCCTATATGCCGGGTGCTTTTGCCCACAGGGGAGTAAATCTAGATCAGATAGTAAGTCATCTTTATTTTACAACAGAAGGTGTTTTTGGTATTCCTCTGGGGGTTTCTTCAACATTTATTTTTCTTTTTATACTATTTGCTGCTTACCTTGAAAAAACTGGTTTGGGTCAGTTTTTTATTGATCTTGCCAATGCTTTAGCTGGATGGGCTAGAGGGGGACCGGCAAAAGTGGCGGTAATTTCAAGCGGGCTTATGGGGACGATTTCCGGAAGCTCAGTAGCAAATGTGGCGGGAACAGGCAGTCTTACCATTCCTATGATGAAAAAGTTGGGTTATAAGCCTGAATTTGCTGGAGCAGTAGAAGCAGCTGCTTCTACTGGAGGGCAGCTTATGCCTCCTATTATGGGGGCTGCTGCTTTCCTCATGGCTGAATTTGTTGGAGTTCCTTATATTGAAGTAGTAAAAGCGGCTATTGTCCCAGCTCTACTTTATTTCACAGGCATAATGCTGGGAGTTCATCTTGAAGCACGAAAAAACGGAATGGAAGGTATTCCAAGGTCAGAGTTGCCTAAGGCGGGTGAGGTTCTAAAGGAGCGGGGACATTTGGCTATTCCTCTTATAGCCATTATTTATTTGCTGGTAAAGGGCTTTTCCCCTATGAAAGCAGCCCTCTGGGCGATAGCTTTAAGCATTGTAGCAGCTATGCTGAAGCCTTCAACCCGTTTGTCGTTAAGGGATATTGTTAAAGGTCTGGAAGATGGAGCAAGGTCTGCTTTGGGAGTAATAATAGCCTGTGCGGCGGCAGGGATAATTATAGGGGTAGTAACTAAAACAGGTTTAGGACTGAAATTAGGGTCGGCTCTTATCGATCTGGCTAATGGTAACCTCTTGCTTACTTTGATTTTTACTATGATAACTTCTATTATTTTAGGAATGGGTGTTCCTACAACGGCTAACTATGTTATTACCTCAACTATTGCTGCTCCTGCTGTTATAGGTTTAGGAGTTCCACTCCTGGCTGCCCATATGTTTGCTTTTTATTTTGGCATAATTGCAGATGTAACTCCCCCAGTAGCCTTGGCTGCTTTTGCAGGATCAGGAATTGCCCGCAGCAATCCTATGAAAACAGGAATAAATGCTGCCAAATTGGCTATAGCTGCTTTTATTGTTCCTTATATATTTGTTATGTCGCCGGTTCTGCTTATGATAAATGCACATCTTTCTCAGGTGCTTTTGGCCGTTTTAACTGCTGTGGTAGGAATGATAGGTGTAGCAGCAGCCGTTTCAGGCTATTTTGTTACCTATGGACGTTTTTATGATCGTATTATCTTTTTTATAGGAGGGCTTTTGATGATAAGTCCTGGTCTCAGAACGGACATTTTGGGGCTGGGATTTATGCTTCTTGCGTATGCAATTCAAAAAAACAGACAGGCTAAAATCAAATAAAGCTTTTTAAAAACCGGGAGATTGATAAGATCCCGGTTTTTTACGTTAAAGGCGTTTAGACAATGTATCAGGGAATGATTTTTGGTAGATACTAGCAGGTGAACTGTTTTATAATGATAAGGAAATTCTTTTGCTAAGGAGGAGAAAAAATGCCGAAAAAGAGGCAGGAGATAAGTGAAGAATATAAATGGAAGCTTTCTGATATGTATCCGGATGAAAAGTCCTGGTATGATGATTATTCTAAAGTAGAAAAGCTTTTAGGGGAAATAGAAAAGTATAAAGGAAGATTAGGTAATTCTGCTGAGGAACTTTTATTAGCTATAAAGCTTAGTGAAGAAGTCGAAAGGCTTGCCGAAAAACTCTATGTATATGCCAGAATGAAACGGGATGAAGATAATACGCTTTCATCGTCTCAGGTTTTATGTGACAGAGCTGAAATGCTAGGGGTTAAAGTTAACAGCCAGCTTGCTTTTATGGTTCCTGAAATGATGAATATTGCTGATGAAACTTTAGATAGGTTTTTAGAAGAACCAGAATTGACCCTTTACCGGCATTATTTTGATGAGCTGAGGCGCAGGAAAAAACATATTTTATCTGAAAACGAAGAAAAGATTTTGGCTATGAGTGCTGACATCGGGTTTGCTGCTTCTAATATATTTTCCATGCTTAATAATGCGGATATAAAATTCCCGATTATAAAGGATGAAAAGGGACAGGAAATTGAGCTTACCAAAGGCAATTTTGGGCGTTTTATGGAAAGTCATGACCGGGAAGTCCGAAAAGCAGCATTTAAAGGTCTTTACAGCTCTTATGAAAAACTAAAGAATACCCTGGCGGCAACTTTGAATGCTTCTGTGAAAAGAGATATTTTTTATGCCCGGGTGCGTGGATATTCTTCTGCTTTAGAGGCTTCCCTGGATCAGGATAATGTAAAAGTTGAAGTTTATGAAAATCTTATTGCTGCTGTACACAGACATATAGATGCACTGCATAAGTATATTGCATTGCGCAAAAAGATTTTGGGATTAGACGAAATCCATATGTACGATCTTTATGTCCCATTGGTTAAGGAATATAAAAAGGAATATGAATATAATAAAGCTAAAGAACTGGTTTTGGAAGGATTGAGCATTTTAGGCGGTGATTATATTAATCAGCTTAAGAAAGGCATGGAAAGCAGCTGGATAGATGTTTATGAAAATGAAGGGAAAACCGGAGGAGCTTATTCCTGGGGCTGTTATGACAGCCATCCCTATGTTCTCCTGAATTATGACAACAGGCTGGATGATGTGTTTACTTTGGCTCATGAGATGGGACATGCCCTGCATAGCTATTACTCCAACACTTCCCAACCTTATGTTTACAGCCAGTATCCCATACTCCTGGCTGAAGTAGCCTCTACGGTGAATGAATCGCTTCTTCTTGATTATATGCTTAAAAATACTAATGATGAAAAGGAAAAGCTATACCTCATAAATCATTACCTGGAAGAATTCAGAGGCACGGTTTACCGTCAGACTATGTTTGCTGAATTTGAAAAGATAGTGCATGAAAAGGTGGAAAAAGGAGAACCGGTAACTGTTGATGAATTCTGCAGGATTTACCGGGATCTTAACCGCTTCTATTATGGTGATGAAGTAGTCCTGGATGATGAGATAGCTCTGGAATGGGCAAGAATTCCTCATTTTTATACAGCCTTTTATGTATATAAATATGCCACCGGTTTTTCGGCGGCAACAGCTATAAAACAGCATATAACCCAGGAAGGAGAAGAAGCGGTAAAAAGGTATATGGAATTTTTACAGGCCGGGGGTTCAGATTATCCGCTTAATATACTTAAAAGGGCTGGGGTTGATTTGACCACCTCTGCTCCGGTAGAAGAAGCCTTAAAATATTTTGCTTCCCTGGTAGATAAGATGGAATCGATTCTCAAATAAAGGTGTCAGACTGTGTGAAAATGACTGTACGGTGCAAAATTTGTTTTTTCACACAGTCTGACTATTTTTGTATAGACGAAAGCAGAGGATATG
This sequence comes from Thermosyntropha sp., assembly GCF_017656155.1. Classification (GTDB taxonomy): domain Bacteria; phylum Bacillota; class Syntrophomonadia; order Syntrophomonadales; family Syntrophomonadaceae; genus Thermosyntropha. The sequence continues at coordinate 30,468 of NZ_JACDOH010000012.1, forward strand.
TTTTATGAATTTTTTAATTTGCAAATCAATTTTGTATCTATTGCTTGGAAAAGCTGGTTATAAATGAATGGCCGATGATAATACCCAGGAAGTTATTTTCTTTATATTTGACGGGAATATATACATTTCGATAAATGCATAATTAGAAGCAATATAGCTAATATAGTTAGGCAGCTCAGCCAGCGGAAAGAAATAGCTTTCGACAGCTATAAAGAGAATTCCAAAGCTGACAGCAGCAAGTTTCCACCAGATACCTATTTTACCTTCCAGTTTTATCTGCTCAGCAGATAAATTTCCTGCCCAACAGCCATCTAAAGCTGAAAGAACAAGAACGATGAGAATAAAAAAGATAGGGGAAATTTATCCCTCTTTACCATCTGCTTCACCCCGGCTATTTTTTTATCTTCTGTGATTTACACCATTAATAAGGCTGTTTTTAGTAAGTATAACTGCATGAATTTAGTGGAACAACAGGTTAAAAATAGAATCATTTTATATTTTTTGTCAAAGAAGTATTGAAAAGTAGGCGGGGAGGAATACTTTTTGAAATAATTAGATATTAAAAGTTATCTGGCAGTAGATTCGAGTTTTTGGGTCTAAAATATTGGCCCTCCAATATAGTGAATCCTGAATGCTGTTAATGAAAAAGCAGTCTTTTTTGACAAAGTGAACTTTTTGAATTTGTTTTCTAGAATTTGGAAAATATTATGGGGCTAATGAGAAGATACCTATATAAGCCAACTTTAAAGATTAAGTTACTCTGCAGTTTCGCAGTATTAGAAATTTGCGGCCTGTTTGGGGATGCCAATATTGAGTTTTGGTAAATTAATATAATGCGCTTGAAATGAGCATAATTATAGCATAGCAGCAGTTGCTATTAAACGAAGGAGGTTTTATTTTGGCTCATCTCAAGCGGGAGGCGGAATTTGAGGGAAAATTAGAAGAGGTATATCCTTTTTTGGAAGACTTTAAGCATTATGATCTGGTTATAGGTATCCCTTTTGGGGTTAAAGATAGTAATCTGTTAGATCTGGTTAAGGATGTGGATCGGCTTCTTTCAAAGTGGATGGGAAGAAGATACCTTATTGTGCTGGTAGGCGATAGTGAGGCAGAAGAGGTTTTAAGTGTTATTAGGCAGCTTAAGCTTTCTCATCCCCATCTGGGGTGGACTTTGCCCGACCGGGTGAGGGGACGGGGAATGAAGGTGAGGGCTTTGATAGAGATATGCAAATTTATAGATGCCGATCTTTTGCTTTTGTCTCCTGATATGGCAGTAAGCCGGGAGCAGACGGGGGAACGTTTATGGCTGGACAGGTTTGTTTTGCCTATACAGAACGATTATGACATGGTTATAGGAGGCTTTAAGGAAGATGTTGTCCGCTATTTATCGGAAGTTTTATTAGTTTCACCTGTTTTGGAAGTTTTTTATGGTTCTTCTTTTATCAATCCTGTAGGGGGAGTATATGCCATTTCCCATGATTTTGTTGAAGAGCTGGCACATGAGGCTCGATTTTGGGGAGAAAGCATTGCGGGGGAAGGGATTGATTTCTGGCTTATAACCAGGGCCTTGTGCTGGAACAAGAATGTATGTGAGGTCAGTTTAAAGGCGGCCCCTTTGGCCTCAGGTCTTCTTTATGGCAGGGAAACGATAAAAGAGCTGGGAAAAACTTTGTTTACTGCTATCAAGAGGGACAGTGCGGTATGGCTTAAAGACAGGCTGGTTATCAAAAAAGCGGATACGGGTGCAGCAGCAAATGAAGGGGAAAAAACCGCTTTTTTTTCTTCTGAACGGTTGTTCCAGATGCGGGAAGAATTTATAAGGGAATACAGTGAGCAAAAAGAAAATTTGGGCTCACCCAGTTTTACTTATCCTGCAGAAGTAAGACGTTTGCTCCAGTATGGGGAGGAAATAAATGAAGCTGAGTGGGTTTTTTTGCTGACAGAATTGATGCTTTTGTATTCTTTTGAAAATGAGAATCTTCATGATGAGATTTTGCGGATTTTTTACGTATTTTATACAGCATGGGCTGCTAACTGTCTGAAGAAATGGTTGGGGGAGGGCGAGTTGAGAGTATTAGCAAAAGAGGAAAGGAACGATTTTTTAGCTTACAGGGGACGGGGCTTGGAGCGAAAGATAGCAGAGGAGTTCAGAAAGGTTAAACCTGATTTTAGCCGGAGATGGTTAGCGCTTAAGGAGCAGCACAAACCTCCGATTGTACCGCTGGGCTACATGGAATATGTGCCCAATAAACCTATTGTGGTGCCCAAAAAGATAGCCGGGAAAGATGAAGAAATAGTCAACACAGATGAGATTTTTCGCTATTTGAGAAAGGTTTATGAAGACAGATTTGAAAGATTTGTAACCGAAGGCCTGGGGCTGGCTTCTGGCTCGCCACCCCGGGAGATAATCAATGCTGTAGAGAGTTTTATGACTCGGCTGGAGGATCTTCTGGCTGAAATCTTTCCTGGGGAGCTTGATACTGATACCGGGCTTGAACTTTTTATAAACTGGATAATGGATTTTTTCCCCCAGCAGATGTTTACCATAAATGATGAGCTTTTGCGGGAAATGATTATGCGCTTTCCTCCTTTAAACCTCATGATTCCGTTAGGGTTTTACAAACCGCAGGATTTGATTGAAAATATGGATGTGCGTAATGCAGTAACTTATGCTAATCTCATTGAGAGCTGGAGTTATACTGATCGGGATTTACTCTGGCTGGTAGATAACCTAAGGCCGGAAAGTTTTGGGGAAACGCCGGTTAAGCCTTTGGTTTTGAAAGATGAGATTGTGCAAGGAGGAGGCCTTAGCGGGCATAAGATAAGTTATCTTAACCGCATAACTGCCCGGATAGCGGTGAGAAAGATGCCTGAAGCCAGAGGGGGAAAATACCCGCGTTTAAGATATTGGACCAGTATTCTGCGCAGGCTTGCTCTGGCTGAAAGTTATGGCGAACTATTCCGCCTTACGGTTATGCAGAGAAAAAACATCGGGGAAAAAATTAAAAATTCTCTTCTTTCCTTAGCCAAGGGAGAGGATTTCTCGGCCTATAATATTTTTGAAAATCAGCAGCACCGTATATTGGTGAGCAGAATAAGACGGCTGGCGTGTGAATTTAAAGAAAAGGGAGATCAGGGAAAGGCCAGACTTTTTGAGCTTATGGCTGATGGATATGGCTTGAGCCAGGTTTTAGAAGATGGAACTTTTTTGAGTTGTACAGCCTGGAGCTGGGCCAGTTACAGTTTTAAAGGCGGACTTAAGATTCCTACTCCTTTTACTACCAGTGTGGAAAGCCGCTGGTTTAATCATGATTTTTTAGAATGTTTGTACCGCAATTTAGGTTATGATCCCCGGGAAATCATGGAGTTTGTCTTCAAACTTATTCAGGAAGGGAGAAGCAGCCATAATTTGCTGGATACTCTGCTTCCTACCAGGCCCAAGGATGTAACGGTGGTGGTACAGGAGATTACTAATGAACCCAGCAAATATCTTAAACGTTGTGCCCAAAATCCCATTTTAGAACCAGTGAAAGAACATAAATGGGAATCGAAATATGTGTTAAATCCCGGGGCTTTGCGTATAAAAGATAAGGTTTACCTTTTTTATCGGGCGGTAGGGGAAGATAATATTTCCCATATAGGATTAGCTATCACTGATGGATATAGAGTTTTGGAAAGACTTCCTAAGCCTATTTTTTCACCGGCTATTCCCGAAGAAAAAATGGGCTGTGAAGATCCGCGGGTCGTGGTGATAGGAGATAAAATTTTTATGCTTTATACAGCTTATGACGGCAATATAGCCCAGGTAGCAGCAGCTTCCATAAAGCTTGATGATTTTATTAAGGGCAGGTATACCGCTTGGAAACGGGAAGGGCTGGCTTTTACCAATATATGGGATAAAGATGCTATTATATGGCCGGAGAAGATTAATGGGAAGTATGTTATTTACCACCGCATAGAGCCGAGTATATGGGTAACTTATACCGACAAGTTGAAATTTCCTATAAAAGAAAAACATGCTATAATTGTCGGCCCCAGGCCAGGGCGCATGTGGGATTCTTTAAAAATAGGGGCTGGAGCTCAGCCTTTAAAAACCAAATACGGATGGCTTCTTATCTATCATGGTGTAGATTATAACTATATATACCGATTGGGGGTTCTGTTGGTAGACAGGGATAATCCGCAGAAGGTTATATATCGTTCACTCAATCCTATATTGGAACCGGAAAAAGATTATGAGGTAGGCTTAAGCGGAGCCTGGGTGCCGAATGTTGTTTTTACCTGTGGGGCAGTACCGGCCGAGGATAAAAAAATTTTGGAAGATGATGATGAAATCTTGGTCTATTACGGGGCAGCTGATACGAGTATAGGTATGGCTAGTGCTAAACTATCGGATTTGATACCGAAAGTGTTTAGAAAAAGACGTGTTTAAAAGGGTGTGCTTTTCCTGTTTCCTTATTTAATTGCATTTATTTTAATTTGAATTAGGGGATGTGCCTCCTTAAAAGACTACCAGTTAGGCCTTCAAAAGTTTTTTTAATCTAAGGGCTTGTTTTTTTTTTTTTTTTCTGGTAAATTTATGTAAACAGCCTTAAATCTGACAGGGTGTATTTTTAAAGATGGGAGGGATTAATTGTCTGCTAGATTTACTATGCTTAATAAAGATTATAGGGCAAGTCGGTTAATTTGAGTTGGTAATTTTACAAAATTGGGGGGATAGAAAATGCGTATGAAAGTTAATTGTGTTTTATTGTTAATGATGGTCTTTTTACTTGGAACCTGTTCTATAGCTAATGCAGTTGGATTTCCTGAGTATAATAATTCAGATTTATCTAATGTAAATGAATTTTCCTCTTTGGATTTTTTTGATGAAGAAAAAATAAAAGATAAGTTACAAGATATTGTACTCTATCCTAATGAAACTCCCCAAACTATTGTCTTTAATGATGGTAGTAGTATAACTTTTACTTTTTATAGAAGTGTTGAAAAAGTCAATAGTGGTAGTTTAAATATTCATAGTGATAATGGTATCATACCTCAACCACTTTCTGTATTGAGATATAGTGATTCGATTAGTGCTGAATACAGATCTGAACAAGGAAGTGGTCCTGTAGTACTTGTTTATACAATACATGTAACTTGGGATGGACATGAAACTTTAAATCGTGCTACCTTGATTAGTCACCATGATTCATTAGAGAAAAAAATTCCTATAATAGCACGAGCTAAAGGAACTAGGGAAGTAAAGACAAATGGAGAGTATATTTTAGTTAGAGGTGGATGGCAGGCTAGTATTCCTGGATTAGGTGGATATGTTTCTCATACATATGAGTTTCGTGGAAATCCTGATGGATCGGCCTATATGAATATGATAAGCTAGGAAAAGGGGAGGAGACTAATGAAAAAGATTTTTTATGTTACAGTTTTTTTATTTTTTATACTTGGAATGACTGGTAATGCATTTGCGACTGATAGCTTATTAAATCAAAATCCAGATGCGTTAAATCCGAAGGTAGTTTATGAAAAACTTAATGGAATAAGGCTTACTTCTGAAAATCCTACTAAAACAATTATATTTGATGATGGAAGTAAGGCTGTAATAGAGGTTGTTGACTTAGCAACTAACAATAATGAAGATGGTAGATATATAAAGGCAGTTAGTTATACAGCTTCAATTGGGCCATTTGATACTAAATATACGATTGGTGCTGATTGGGAAGTAGTTGGCTTTGATAAGGTACGTTTAAATGATCATTGGGATGATGTTGTAGCAGATATAAATGTTAAAGTAACTAGATTTCCTACTAAAGATGGTAATACATATGGTCATAATGTTAAAGTTTGGGGTTCTGTTAGTTATATGATTAAAAAACCATATCCTTTTGGACAACTACGCCATTTTGAATTTAAGGGTTATCCAGATGGTTCATGTACAATAAGTCCTATAAGTAGTTATCCTGGTTGCCCATAGTTTGTAATTATTGATAATTACTAAGTTTTTCCATAAGCTATTGTATTAATTATTTGATTAATAGATTAAGGGTTTTACATAATCAGTTTCCGTACCCATAAATATTCAAATGATGTTATACATTGTGAATTGATTATTAACACATTGATATATTATCTGCCGAAGGCTTTTTTAAGGACTAATTATGCGAAACCCTTGGCTTTGTTCTATTAATATAGTTTCTTGAGTAAAACGAATGAAAACCATTCAAGTGATAATAACAATTGAGCAATTAGGGGCGGTTCTGATTTGACGGTTTTTACCATAAAAAGTAAAAGCGTTAAAAAGAACCGCCAGGCTATGTAAAGGGTAGAGGCCAGAGAAAAGGTAGCCTTTGTACAGTTACCGGTCATAAGAGAGGAGAATTTTAATGTATGGTGCAGCAAAAAGGTATTTTACCTGGATTCAGGGTAATTTCGTCAATTTTGTGCTGGTAATTATTACTCACTTTTTTTTATCCTTTATACCGATAATAACTGGTTTTTACGATTCAGTCATGGTCGACTTTGTTTTTTGGGGTATTTACTGGGTTTTTGAGTTATTTTGGGTGATTATTTTTTTAAATCTTTTAAATGCAGATTCTGTGCAAATTATAAACTGCCAGAGGATATTTTATGACAGCATAAAAATTTTGCCTAAAATGCTTTTGGGGGTCATTGTATTACTCAGTATCGTTGCAGCTTTTATGTTGGCTCTTTTGGAAATTATCAACCTTGATCCTATCAGGCAGATGTTTTTGCTGGCGGTATGTATTTTTATTATTTTTTTTCTGTTTTCAATGGTTTTGTATGTTCCCATCATAATTATTAATGAAGATAGCGGGGTTGTTGAGGCATTGAAGATCAGCCTTAAATTGGCATGGAGTAAGAATAATATACTGCTTCTTTGTTTGGGCAGCCTGGTCGGGATTTTATCAAAGATTATATCAGTTGGTTTTGTTTTTTCCAAATCGTATGTGTTATTTACAGTGAGCGATGGAATTATTACTGCATTTCTCTTAAGTTATATATTTGCAGTTCTTTATTATAATTATTTGAGGTCGGACTGTGGGAGCTAGTTCAATTATTTATGCGGGATGGGTTTGATAGCAAGGGACTGCCTGGTCAGGGAGTCCCTTGTTACTTTGCTCAGCATGTTCGCTGAGTCGATGGGTAGGAAGAAACCCTGTCGCCTAACCAGCAGGAAGACGATCAATAGGCAAGGGTGTTTACTGGTAACAGTGGGATCTGAAGGAAACTGAGGGGTGAGTGGGAGTGGGGTGCCAAGCAAAAAGTCGCAAATTTTTTTAATGTGTGCTATAATATTTGCGTGCGCATACAATTTTATTAAGGAGATGAAAGATAGTGAAGGAGGAAAAGCTTTTTTTACATCTGGGCAGTATTATGAAAAAGATACGCCGCATGATGGATAAGGAGTTATATTTTTTGGGTATAACCCATACTGAGATGAGGCTGCTTATGCTTATTTATAATGCGGAAGGCACAACCCAGGAAGAAATTTCTTCCAGAATAGAAATTGACCGGAGTAATGCCAGCCGTTCGCTTAAAAAATTAGAAAATATGGATTATATAAAAAGAGTAAAAGATGAACAAGACAGCCGCACTTACAGGATATTGGTAACGGAGAAAGGCTGGGAGATAAGGAAGCAGATTTTTGAAGCCAAAGAAAAGATACGGGATCGGTTTGTTAAGGGGATTGATGAGGAAGAAGTGGAAATTTTGGTTGCTTTATTGGAAAAGATTGACCGAAATTTGGGTTGATTGGAGTCAATATGTTTAATTGGAAGAATTGAGGTGAGATAATGCAGGAACAGAGTGTGCGTTTGGGTACTGATGATATAAAGAAACTGCTTATAAGTTTGTCTACACCAGCGATGGTAGGTATGCTGGTAACAGGTATCTATAATATCGTTGATGCCATATTCATAGGTAAAGGAGTGGGAACTCTAGGATTAGCTGGCGTTTCGGTGGCTTTTCCTATGCAGATGATTTTGATGGCTTTAGCCGGTGCGGTAGGAATAGGCGGAGGTTCCATTATCTCAAGGCGTTTGGGAGCTTCTCGCTTAAAAGAGGCTAATCAGGTTCTGGGTAATGTAATTATCTTAGTAATAATTATAGGGGTTATAAATGCAGTGTGCGGGATTTTATTCATAAATCCCATACTCAGGTTATTTGGAGCTACTGCAGCTATTTTACCTTATGCCCGGGATTTTTTGAGTATAATTTTGTTGGGTTCGGTGTTTTACGGTTTGGCTATGTCTTTTAATAATATAGCCCGGGCAGAAGGAAATGCACGTATGGCCATGTGGACTATGATTTTTTCAGCAGTAATTAATACGGCTCTGGCTCCTTTATTTATTTTTGGCTTTCGCTGGGGGCTGAAAGGTGCTGCTTTGGCTACGATAATTGCTCAGGCGTGTGCTGCCTCTTATATGGTGGCGTATTTTATCAGAGGCAACAGTACTTTGCGTATATCCTGGGATTACATGCGATTAAACCCTTCCATAATAAAGGAAATAATTTATGTGGGGTCTTCAGCCTTTGGACGGCAGGCTGCAGATAGTATAATGTTTATTGTAGTAAATAACGTACTGGCTTTTTATGGCGGGGATTTGTCCATAGCTGTTTTTGGAGTAATCAATCGGGTTTTGATGATAACTATTATGCCCATTTTAGGCATAGTACAGGGTATGCAGCCTATTGTCGGATATAATTATGGGGCTGATGATTGGGAAAGGGTTAAGTCTGTCTTGCTGCTTGCAGTTAAATATGCCAGCATTTTGGCCGTGATGGCTTTTATCTTGGTGATGATTTTCCCGGAATGTATCATACGGATTTTTTCCAGCGATACCCTGCTTATAAATCAGGGTTCTGCGGCTTTACGGGCAATTTTTGCCGCCGTTTTTCTGATAGGTGTACAGATGGTTTTGGCAGGATTTTATCAGGCACTGGGTAAAGCCAAACAGGCTTTGATTTTAGGTATGGCCAGACAGATACTGTTTTTGATACCCCTGGTTTTGGCGTTATCTCATATCTGGGGAGTGAAAGGGGTATGGGCGGCTTTTCCTTCTGCTGATATCTGTGCTTTTATATTTACTCTGCTTATTTTTTACAATGATGCAGGTAAGAAGTGGGTTTATGAACGGGCTGAATAAAAACCGGGGAGTGAATTTACCCCCGGTTTTTTAGATTTAAATTATGATAAAGCTTTGTTGGAGCGGGAAAGGCGCATGCCGTTCAAGGTTACAGCCAGAGCGGTTCCCACGTCAGCCGCAACTGCCAGCCACATGGTGAGCATGCCGGGTATTATGAGAAGAAAGATTAATATTTTTATGAGTACGGAAGCAAAGATATTTTGCTTTATTATTTTTACTGTCCTGCGGCTTAAGTTTATAATTTGAGGCAATGTTAACAAGTTGTTGGACATAAGGACTATATCTGCTGTTTCCATAGCTATGTCAGCATTTTGGCTTCGCATGGCTATACCTATATCGGCAGAGGATAAGGCAGGGGCGTCATTTATTCCGTCTCCCACCATAGCCAGCTTGTATTTAGTTTTTATTTCTTTTACCGTATTTTCTTTATCTTCGGGTAGGAGACCGGCTTTAAAATGGGATAAGCCGATTTTGTCTGCAATGCTGGCTGCCACTTTGTCATTATCTCCTGTCAGCATAATTATTTCTTCAATTCCTATTTTCTTAATTCCGGCTATAGCTTTTTTAGTTTCATCCCGCAAGACATCGGCTATACCGATTAACCCCAATATTTTTTGGGAGGAAGCCAGAACGACTACAGTTTGTCCTTCAGTTGCCAATTTCTCTATATCTTCTTTGACTTCCCTTAAATCAATACCATTTTGTTCTATAAAAAGAGGGCTTCCTATATAGTACCTGTTCCCTTCTATAACAGCTGAAGCCCCTCTTCCCGGAACATTTTCAAAGTCATATGCCTGAAGAGGTGTTGTATTTCCAGATGCGGCATATTTTGTTACCGCTTGAGCCAACGGGTGTTCTGAATTTTTTTCTATGGCACAGGCCAGGCTCAAAAAGGTTTTTTCGTCACCGGATTTGAGAATGATTTTGTTGACTTCAGGTTTTCCTTTAGTAAGCGTTCCTGTCTTGTCAAAGGCAACAGCCTGAATACGTCCTAACTCTTCCAGATAGCTGCCTCCTTTTATGAGCACTCCTTTACGGGAAGCATTGCCTAAGGCAGAGACGATAGCTACCGGGGTAGATATTACCAGGGCACAGGGACAGGCTATAAGGAGCAGGGCTAATCCCTGATAAATCCATTTATGCGCTTCCTGCCCCAGCAATAGAGGAGGAAGGGATGCTACCAGCAAAGCAATCAGGATAACTGCCGGAGTATAATAGGCAGCAAACCGGTCTACTGTCTGCTGAGCCGGGGAACGCTTAGCCTGGGATTCTTCCAAGAGGTAAATTATTTTTTGCAAAGCAGTATCTTTATATGATTTAGTAGCTTTTATTTTTAAAACCCCGTTGGTGTTTAGGGTGCCGGCAAAAACTTCATCTCCTGCTTCCTTATAAACAGGTACTGATTCTCCGGTAATAGGAGACTGGTCAACAGCAGAATTGCCGCTTACTACCATGCCGTCGACCGGTATAGACTGACCGGGGCGCACCAGGACTATGTCGCCTATCGTAATCTGGTTTAACGGTTTTAATACTTCACCTTTATCGGTTATAACTAGTGCTTCTTTGGGCGTTAAGGCCATGAGATTTTTTATGGAATTTCTGGTTTTATCAAAGGTATAAGCCTGCAGGAAATTGCCCAGTGAATAAAGAAATACCACCATTATTCCTTCGGCTGTCTCACCTATGAAGACAGCACCGATAACTGCGATTATCATAAGTGCATTTATGTCAAGCTGCTTTAGTTTTATTAAGGTATTAAAGGCATTGCGCGCTGGCATAGCAATGCCGCCGATTATGCCGGCAATAAATAATAAATCTACCAGATGTGGATTTCCCCTCGCAAGCCAGATAATCCCTCCGACCAAAAGGCAAATGCCTGATATGATGAAAGAAATACCAAGAGGGTTGGTAAAAAGCAGATTTAAGAAGGTATTTTTTTCTTTTTCGTAAACTTTATCTTCTTCGGCTTCTATGGCTTCATAGCCTAAAAAACGGGTTAGCTTTATGATTTCGTCTTTATTTAGTTCTCCTTCCGCAAACTCCACTTTAAGTTTACCGCTGGCAAAATTTAATGAAGCGCTTATGACTCCGGGCATTTCCTGTACTGCTTTTTCCAGTTTGGCTGCACAGTTAGGACAGTCAAGTCCGGTAATATAAAGGCTGGTTTCAACTGTTTCTGGGTTGTAAGCTAAGGCGTTTGACTTCATTTTTAATCCTCCCCTGTAAAAACTTCATTCATAGACATGCTCTAAGCCTTCTTTAAAGAGTTTTTCTACATGATGATCGTCTAATGAATAAAATAGATTTTTGCCTTCCCGGCGATACTTAACCAGTTTTTGGGTGCGCAAAAGCCTTAAGTGGTGAGAAACTGCCGATTCAGACGAACCGGTTATTTCAGCTAAATCACATACGCATAATTCGTGGTTCATAAGGGCAAAAATAATCTTCACCCGGGTAGAGTCCCCTAAAGTCTTAAAAATTTGAGCTAAGGCCTGGGATTTATCTTCCGTCAGCATAATTTTCTTTACTTCCATTACTTTATCTTCATGGATAAAATGGGCTTCACAAAGTTCATTATCAAATTCTTCTTGAATTCGGTTTTCTTCTTTTTTCATTCTACACCTCCATTTAAACACTTGAACAATTATTCATATGTTTAAAGTAAATTAAAAACCCCTCTCTGTCAAGAAGGGTTTTTAAGATGATTTAAGAAGTCTTTTCCATATCAGCCTGCTGTTTGATGAAACTTAACATAAGGGTATCGGTTAAGAGGAGGGATATTACCGCTTCAGCTCCTTGATTCAAGTTTACTCCCTCAGGGGTAAGGGCATCGTAGCATCCGCCGGTTTTTGGGTTATACAGGGAAAGTTGGTTTATGTTATATCCCCGGAACCATCTGTGGGCAAGGATAGCCAGTTCCAGGTATTCGCTTCCTCCGCTTAAACTGTAGGCTTCAAAACAGGCGAAGGCGGTAGAAGCGGCATCTACCGGCTGTTGGTCGTAAAGGGCCGGTTTTTTTCCTTGAAAATACCATCCGCGGTTTCCTATGATATTTAAATAAGATTTTTTAAAAAGCATACTGTTTAGAAAGCTGAGTGAGTCGTGGGCAATTTTTAAAGCTTTTTTATGCTCTTTTATTCCGTAATATGCCCATAAGGCTTGCGGTAGAATACCGTTGCAGTAGGTGAGATAATTTTCAAACCATAAAAATTTGCGGGTATGATTAGCTTGATATAATGAAATTAAATAATCTGCTAGTTTATCTCTGATACTTGAGTATTGTGCCGATATTTTTTCATTATCTATTTTGCATAAACCTAATAAAGTATAAGCAATAGCCCGGGGAGAACGGAAATGAATTGAAGAAGGCAAGGCGTCTTTTAACATTTTTTCGCACATTTTTTTTATATCGGTAAAAGGGCTGTTTATACCCAGACTGCAGGCAAGCAGAGCCCGTCCTACACTGTCTTCGGAATCAAAAGAAGCATAAAATTTTCCGTCCAGTTCAAAATTTGACCAGCTTTTATCAGCCCTCCTGGCTTTGAAAAGCCAGGAGGCATATTTATATGCCAAATCATAGCCTTCTTCCATATTTAAAGCTATAATAAGAGCCCGGGCATTGTCATCTAATGTATATCCGCTTAAAGGATCGGGAGAATCAAGCTTTGAGAACTGGAGTATGCCGTTTTCATCTGTAAGATTTAGAAAATGCCTATAATCCAGCATAATTGATTTTAGCCTCTCTTTTTTCTTTTTTAAGGATGTTGTTTATAAAAGATGTATATTCTCTGCCTATGTTAGGCCATATCCAGTTTTTACCTAGAGCATATGCGTTTTGCTGCAGAGTTTCTTTTAGCTTGCCGTCGCCTAAAATTTTTTTAATGAGAGTTGCTATTTCTCCAGGGTCAGCTTCTGCAGCTAAAAGCCCCCGATTATTTTTTAATACTTCAACTGCATAAGTATAAGAAGTAGAAACAATGGCCCTTCCACAGCCAATGGCAAAGGTAAGGGTGCCGCTTACCGCCTGGTCTTTATTAGGGTAAGGGCTCAGGTAAATATCGGTGAGATAAAGGTATTCGCCCAGTTCTTCGTCACTTAAAAATTTATTTACAAACTGCACCTTATTCTCTAAATTTAGCTGAACGATAAGATTTTCCAGCATTTCACGGTAATTTTCCCCTTCGACTTTTTTAAGCATAGGGTGAGTTTGTCCCAGGATGAGGTATTTGGTGTCGGGATATTCCCGGACAACTTCAGCCATGGCTTTTATGCCCAGTTCTAATCCTTTGCCCGGGCCTATAAGGCCGAAGGTGCTTATTATTTCATATCCGGTAAGATTGTATTTTGCTTTTAAAACCTGGCTGTCTTCTTTTTTAAAAGGCGGCACTCCATGACCTATAACTCTTATTTTATTTTTAGGGATGTGATACAACCTGTTTAAAAATTCGGCCGATTTTTGGGTCATACATACTATTCCTGATGCCTTTGTTCCCAAATTTTGCAGAATTTTAAGCTGCTTTGGCTGAGGTTTAGGTAAAACTGTATGAGTTATTAAAATATAAGGTTTATTAAGCAACCGGGTAAACTCCAATATATACTCTCCGCTTTCTCCTCCAAATATCCCGTATTCATGCTGAATAATTACCAGTTCAAGATCTGGAGAAGTGTTTACTAGAAGGGCAGCTTGACGGTAATCAGCTTTTTCCTCCTGGTTTATGTTAAAAATAACTTCATTTCCATAATTATATTTATAGCTATTGTCAGATACAGCAATTATTTTTACATTTTGTTTATTCAGCTCCAGGCTCTTTTTTAAATCCATGGAAAAAGTAGCAATCCCACATTGTTTTGGCGGGAAAGTGCCTAAGTTTACTACTGACAAAGTATGCGTCCTCCTCTTTTATTTTTTATCTATATTTTTCCATATAAATTACCATATTATACTGATTAGTTATTAGAATAAAATCTTAATTGACATTTTCTAAAAAAAAGAAAATTTCTTCTTTTATTTTTTCTAGATTTTCTTCTGAATCTGCTTCACAGCGCACTATGAGTTCAGGCCCGGTATTAGAAGCCCTTATTAATCCCCATCCAAAGGAGAATATGACGCGGACTCCATCAATATCGACAGTTTTATATTTTTTTTTAAAATGTTTTCTTGCTTTTTCAACGATTTCCCATTTTTTTTCATCAATGCTTTTTATTCTTATTTCAGGAGTAGCGTGATATTTGGGGACGTCGGATAACATTTGGCTTACGGTTTCGGTTTTATGGGATACCAGTTCGATAAAGCGGGCACCTGCATAGACTGCATCATCGAAACCATAGTAATTATCTGCAAAAAACATATGTCCTGACATCTCACCGGTAAATACAGCTCCAATTTCTTTCATTTTGGCTTTAATCAAAGAATGTCCGGTTTTATACATGATTGGTTTTCCGCCTAAACGATTTATTTCATCTATAAGGCTTTGCGAACATTTTACTTCTATGATAGCCGGAGTGCCGGGATAGCGAGGGAGTATATCCCGCCAGAAAAGAATCATTAACATATCTCCCCATAAAAGTTCTCCTCTATCATCGACTATTCCGATACGGTCGCCATCGCCGTCGATTCCTATGCCAAAATCGGCTCCGATTTCTTTGACCTTCAGTGCTAAGTCTTGCATGTTTTTGGGGTCTACTGGGTCAGGATGATGGTTGGGAAAATCAGGATCGGATTTGCAGTAGAGTTCAATAACTTCACATCCTAATTGGCGGTAAATTTCGGGGGCAAATAAAGAAGCAGTGCCATTGCCGCAATCTAATGCTATCTTAAGTTTTCTAGGGCCAAGTTTGATCTTATTTTGTATCATTGAGGAATATTCCGGGAAAATATCTATTTTTTTTATCGAACCTTTTTGGGGGCTTAAAAATTCTTTTTTTTCTGCCAGTTTTCTTATTTCCTGAATTTGTTCGCCATATATGGTAGACTCCCCGAACCACAGTTTTAAACCGTTGTATTCAGGAGGATTATGGCTGGCGGTAATCATTATTCCTGCTTTAATGTCAAGATGCCTGGCAGCAAAATAAAACATGGGGGTTATTACCAGACCCAAATCGATTATGTTAAATCCAGAATTTAAAAGCGCATTAACTGCTATTTTGTGCAGAGCAGGGGATGATTTTCGATTATCGTGTCCTATAACTATAGTTTTTTCTCCCCGGGTATGAGAGTATAAAGCAAATGCGCGAATAATGTTTTCAAATATTTCGTCGGTAATTTCCTGTCCCATTATACCGCGAATGTCGTACTGCCTGAATATGTTTTTAATGGGAATCTCCTCCTTGACGATTTTGCTTGCTGGAAATTTAAAGCAGATCATAGCGCCCCAGTGTTTGCAGTTTATTGGTAATTTCCCGCATATCTTGGCATTTATCTCGCTTGGTTATGAAGATGATATCCTCGGTTTCTACCACCAGGAGATTATCTACTCCGTAAAGAACCAGGGTTTTATCAGTTTGTCTGGTTATGCAGTTTTGTGCATCTAAGAATAAAACATCTGACCCGATGGCAATGTTTGCAAACTGGTCTTTAGGGTGCAGTTTCTCAAGTGCATTCCAGCTGCCTAAATCACACCAGCCAAAATCGGCAGGGACTACAGCTAAACGGGTTGATTTTTCAGCTATCCCGTGGTCAATGCTTATATCCGGAAGTTCTGAGTATGAACTTATGTAAAATTCAGGTCCCTTTATAATCTTTTCGTATATTTCGGGAAGATTAAGGGCGAATTCTTCTAAAAAGGTTTTAACTTTACCGATATATATTCCGGAATTCCACATGTGGTTTTTGCTTTTTATATAGACTTCAGCTGTTTTAAGATCTGGTTTCTCATAAAAAGAGCTGACTTGATATACATCGGGGATTTGACCTACTTCCCATTTTGTTTTCTCAATATAGCCGAATCCTGTTTCCGGATGGTCGGGAGTTATTCCGATAGTAATAAGATAACCTTCTTCAGCAGCCTGATATGCTTTCTTCAAGGTTTCAGAGAATTTATCCAGATGCAACACATGGTGGTCAGCCGGGAAAATGCCTATTATATCATTTTTGTTTTTGATATGGTAATGAGACAAAATTAAGCCCACTGCTGAAGCGGTATTTTTATTGTCAGGTTCACTTAAAAGTTCAATATTATCCTCATATGGATGAGCTTTAACTATTTCTACAATCGGTTTTATAAGATTATCATTGGTTAAAATAACGATTTTTTTTGCTCCTGCCGCTTTTATCCGGTCTATGGTGTGTTCGAGCATAGATTTATTATCAACCAGCTGGCAAAGCTGTTTAGGTCTGAAACTTCTGCTTTCAGGCCAGAGACGCACTCCTTTGCCGCCTGCTAAGATGACTGAAATCATATTTTTTACCTCCCTGAATAGCTGACAAATTATTTTATGCAAAAAGATGCCAGAAATATGACAGACAGGTTAAACCTTCTTAATATTATTAGCTTTTAGGAAAGAGAATATAACTTAAACATAAAAAATATCCCTCCTTTAATTAGAAGAAGGGATATTTAACTAAAAAAGCAGTTTTTGCTTTATATTAACTTTGTGACCTAAGCGAACCTGTATCTGGAAAGCCATGTTTTTCTAGATGGCGTATATAGCTTATAAATACCAATGTGGTGATGCTGATAGCAATTAAATCAGATAAAGGGAAGGCAAGCCATATCCCCCTTATACCCAAAAATTTGGGCAGTATTAAAAGGGCAGGCAAAAGCAAAACCACCTGGCGCAGAAGTGAAAGCCACATGGCGGTAAAACCTTTGCCTACTGCCTGAAAGGTGCTGGACATAATTATAGACGGACCAACAAAAGGCAGAAGCCAGGTTATGTTGCGCATTGCTATAATTCCCATATTGATGAGTTCAGGATCACGGTTGAAAACGGCTACCAGATGACCGGGAAAAAGCTGAAAAGCCAAAAAGCCGATACTCATTATAATAAATGCCCCCAGGGCTGCTTTTTTAATGGCAGATTTCATTCTAGATAAATTTTTGGCTCCATAGTTGAAGCCGACGATAGGAATTAAACCTTGATTAAGCCCCATGACTGGCATGAATATAAGGGACTGGACTCTGAAATATATACCCATAGCTCCGATAGCGCGGTATCCGTAAGGCGCTAAGCTATGATTTAGAACTAATATTATAATACTGTTAACTAACTGCATAATCATCGAAGGAAATCCTACTTTATAGATTTGACCCAATATTTGGGGATCAAATTTAAAACTTCTAAGTTTGGGAGTTAATAGGCTTTTTCCTTTAAGGAAGTAGTTTAAATTGATACTTGCGCCGGCTACTTGTCCAATAATAGTAGCAATGGCTGCTCCTTGGACTCCTAATTCAGGGAAAGGACCTATACCGAAAATGAGAAAAGGATCCAGCAACATGTTAGTTAGAGCGCCGGTTATCATGGATTTCATAGGAATTCCTGCATTTCCTTCTGCTTGGATTATGCTTCCGGATATCATAGCAAAATACATCAGTATACTTCCAGCCAGGATTACACTAATATAGTCAAGGCTCATTTGAAAAAGATCAGGGGTAACTCCGAAAAATTTAAGGATTTGTTCAATGTAAGTTAAGCCTAAGGCAGCAGTTATGATGCCATAAACAAGTACTATCAAAAGACCGTGTTCAGCAGAATTTACTGCATTTTTGAGGTTTTTTTCTCCTAGACGACGGGAAATAATTGAGGTTAGTCCTATTCCGGTGCCGGATGAAATAGCAATCATTACCATCTGCACGGGGAAACAAATGGTTAATGCTGCGATAGCCTGCCCGGCTCCAATTTTTCCCACCCAGAAGGTATCAACAATATTATAAAGTGCCTGAATAGTCATGCCGATTATGGCCGGCAAGGACATGGTTATAAGCAATTTTCCTATGCTGCCTTCTGCCAGATTACCTTTAAGACGCATTTTTATTACCCCGTTTTAGTTTGTTTTATAATACTTACTTAATATAATTCGATTTTTAATCAAAAGCAAGGTTGGCATGTGAAGGGAACAAAGATCGACATTATACATGGGTTTGGCTTTTTTTACCTTGCTCAAAATATTGCTATCTGTCAATATTAGATTAAAACAAAGACTACCATTGTTTTGTATAATGCATAGTGGGCTTGTAATGACCGTTAATAAATTATAAAATCAGATTATTTAAAAAAAAGAAAAAGCAAAGAATACAGAAATGAAGGAGGTAAGAGCCATAATGGTAAGTTTGCAGATGAAGAAAGAGATAAGCCATTTTACAGAGCAGATATCGTTTAAGGATATTATTGGTATAATAATAGGTTCTTTCATAGTAGTTGTTGCTGTCCAGTCAATACTAATTCCGGCTAAGGTGTTAACAGGTGGGGTCACTGGAGTAGCTATAGTTTTACAGTTTGTAACTGATTGGCCAACCTGGCTTTGGTTTTTAGTTTTAAATATTCCAATTTTTATTGCGGGATATAAATTCGTCAGCCGCCGCTTTGTTATTTACAGCCTATTTGCTACTTTGCTTCAGTCATTTTTGCTGGGGATAATGCCGCCGATTAATCTTAATATAGATAACCTTTTACTGGCGGCTGTTTTTGGTGGAGCATTAAATGGATTGGGATCAGGCATAATTTTGCGATATAAAGGCTCTTCAGGAGGTATGGATATAATTGCTGTAATAGTTAAGAGAGTGTGGGGTTACAGTATAGGTCAGACTTTCTTTTTAGGCAATCTGGTGGTTTTAGCCCTTTCGCTGGTTGTATTTAACCTGGAGCTGGCTTTATTTTCTGCTATATCTATTTATGTTTTTTCCAAAACGTTGGATGCAGTAGAGGCTGGGCCCAATGTTACCAGGACTGCCATGATAATTTCGGAGCGCAGCAAAGAAATTGCAATGGAAATAATGGACAATCTCAACCGCGGATGTACTTATATTCCAGGAGAAGGAGCCTATTCAGGTAAAGAAAGAAGAATAATATTAGTTACAGTGGGTAAGACACAACTGCCGCGGCTTAAAGAAATTGTGTTTCAGCTTGATCCTGAAGCTTTTATAATCATTAATGAAACTATTGAAGCCTTTGGGAAAGGATTCAGATCAAGCCGCGTTGATTTTTAAGGGAGATTTTAAGAAAACTCTTGACTTTATATGCCTGGCACTGTAAAATAGCATCGTCGGGTTTAAAGAGGCCCCTTGGTCAAGTGGTTAAGACACCGCCCTTTCACGGCGGTAACAGGGGTTCGAATCCCCTAGGGGTCACCATAAGGGCGATTAGCTCAGCTGGGAGAGCACCTGCCTTACAAGCAGGGGGTCGTAGGTTCGAGCCCTGCATCGCCCACCATATATAAGAATATAAAGGGTTTAATCCTTAAGGATTAAACCCTTTAACTTTTTCTACTAAAAACGCTTTTGCAAATTAGAAAAGGCCTTCAACTGAAAGTGAAGGCCTTTTCTCAAAATTTTTTTTAAGAGGCTTTGTTTTTATTTTTTTGTTTTCTTTCTCGGGTAGTTTTATCTAAAATCATTTTTCTAAGCCTTAATGATTTAGGAGTAACTTCTAAAAGTTCATCATCATTTATGAATTCCAAGCATTTTTCTAATGACATTTCTATAGGTGGAACCAGCCTTAATGCATCATCAGATCCGGAAGCCCGTGTGTTGGTAAGATGTTTTTTCTTACATACATTTACAGTTATATCCCCCGGTCTTGAGTTTTCGCCTACAATCATACCTTCATATACTTCAGTTCCCGGTGAAATAAAAAGATTGCCTCTTTCCTGAGCATTGTAAAGTCCATAGGCAACAGCAGTTCCAGTTTCTGAAGCAACCAAGGCTCCACGTGTGCGTGAAGGAATTTCACCTTTATAGGGAGCATATGTTTCAAAAACATGGTTCATTATTCCATTGCCTTTGGTTTCAGTTAAAAATTCTGACCGGTATCCTATCAGACCGCGCGATGGAATTAAGAATTCTAGTTTTACAATGTTGCTTGTTTTGTTAGTCATGTTTACCATTTCGCCTTTACGTCTGCCGCAATTTTCAATAACTGTGCCTACATATTCTTCTGGAACCTCAATGAATAATCTTTCTATAGGTTCTTTAATAATTCCGTTTTCTTCTTTAAGAATTACTTCAGGACGGGTTACCGCAAATTCATATCCTTCCCGGCGCATTGTTTCAATTAAAACAGAAAGATGAAGCTCGCCTCTACCTGAAACCTTGAAAGTATCAGGAGCTAATTCTTCTACTCTAAGTGAAACATTAGAAAGCAGCTCTTTCATAAGCCTTTCTTTCAAATGGCGGCTGGTTACATAGGCACCTTCTAAACCGGCAAATGGACTGTCATTTACAACAAAATTCATGGATATAGTAGGTTCATCAATATTTACAAATTCCATAGGTTCAATGTTTTCTGGAGAACATAGAGTATCTCCTATGTTTATTCCTTCTACTCCGGATACAGCAATTATTTCACCAACTGATGCTGATTCTATTTCGACTCTTTTCAGACCTTCAAATGTATAAATAGTGTTTATTTTGACTTTTTCTGTTTTGCCTTCCGGGTTGCATATCACAGCTTCCTGTCCTTTAAAAATCCTGCCACGATAAATTTTGCCTATTCCGATTCTGCCTACATAATTATCGTAGTCTATGGAGGAAATGACCATCTGCAAGGGTTTATCAGGACTTCCTGCCGGTGCAGGAATATGTTTTAATATAGCATCAAGTAAAGGTTGCATATTATCAGAAGTCCCTTCAAGGGACAATTTAGCGTATCCTGCCTTGGCTGATGTGTAAACTACCGGAAAGTCAAGTTGGCTATCGTCAGCATCAAGGTCAATGAAAAGTTCTAGAACCTCATCTAAAACTTCTAAGGGACGCGCATCGGGGCGGTCGATTTTGTTTATTACTACCAGAGGTTTAAGTCCGGCTTCCAATGCTTTGCGAAGTACAAAACGCGTTTGGGGCATAGGCCCTTCATAAGCGTCAACCAATAAAAGTACTCCATCTACCATCTTGACTATTCTTTCGACTTCACCGCCAAAGTCAGCATGACCTGGAGTATCAACGATGTTGATTTTAGTATTAGCGTAGAAAATGCTAGTATTCTTGGCCATGATGGTTATGCCGCGTTCCTTTTCTAGATCGTTGTTATCTAAAATCCTTTCTGGAACTATCTGATTATTGCGAAAAAAACCACACTGTTTAAGCAACTGGTCGACAAGAGTAGTTTTGCCATGATCAACATGAGCAATTATAGCGATATTACGCAATTCATTTGTCATTGTAACCCCTCATTTCTAAAGTACCTTTCAGACAACATTTCTATTATATAGGATAAACTAAAATTTAAACAATTTTTTTGTTGAATACTCGTTGGAAATAGGTTGAATTCTTACTTTTTAGTGCTCTGCGAAAAAAATGTTAAAAAATCTGTTGACAATAAGCGAGGCAGGTGGTATTATAA
>NZ_JACDOH010000013.1 GCF_017656155.1 Thermosyntropha sp.
GCATAAACACTGGGGTTCTACGATTGCAAATATGATTTAAGTTAACAGAACTATTGTGTTTGACAGGGGGATTTTGATGAAGGTATATGTTTTGGGATTAGGGCATATTGGGCTTCCTTTAGCAGTTTTTTTAGGATTAAAGGGCTTTGAAGTTGTAGGTATCGATAAAGACAAAGAACTTATAAGAGAAATAACTGAAAATAAAGTTAATATTTATGAGAAATATGGAGAAAGGCATATTGGCGATTTGGCTCAACAATTAATAAAAGAGGGAATTTTTAAAGTTAGCGATTTATTGATAAGGGATGATTTGAGTCCCGGGGTTTTTCTTGTAACGGTGGGGATTTCCGACAGCGGTGAGGGAAAATATGATCTGTCACCTCTTCAGGAGGTAACGGATTTATTAGCTTCAAAACTGGTAGAAGGAGATATAGTTATTTTTAAAACTACTATGATTCCTGGGACTTTTGAAAAATTGATCTTACCACGCTTAAATGCATTGGGCTTTAAGGTGTATCTTGCCTATTGTCCTGAAACTATAGCAGAAGGAGCTGCTTTTTTGGAATTACAAAATAATCCGAGGATTTTAGCGGCAGCAGATGATATAAGTTATGAAAAGGCTGCGGAATTTTTGCGATCGGTAAGCGATTCCCCTATATATCGCGCTTCTAACATAAGGACGGCAGAAGCTGTTAAAGTAGTTCAGAATGTTTTCCGGGATGTGAATATTGCCTTAATAAACGAACTTACTTATATTGCTGGAAGTTTAAATATTGATATTTACGAACTTCGCTATTTGGCTAATACTCATCCCCGCGTTTTCCTGCATGAACCGGGACCTGGAGTTGGAGGATACTGTCTACCAAATGCTTTAGGATATTTAAGAGAATCTTTACCCGAAGAAGAAAAAAGATGCCTAAGACTTTCAAGTTTGGCACGCAAAATTAATAAGGAAAGGCCGGGGGAAGTAGTAAAATTTGTCACAGAAGCATTGCAAAAAGCTGGTAAAGAGATTAAAGGAGCTAAAATAGCAATTATCGGTTTGGCGATGAAAGATTACTGTGCTGATGTACGTTGCAGTCCGGCAGCAGATATAGCAGATATTTTGTTGCGATTGGGAGCAGAGGTAAGAGGTTATGATCCCCTTGTTCCTCAAATATATGTTTATCAGGTTGCTACCTTTGAGGAATGTATAAAGGGGGCGGATTGTATGATTATAGCGGCAAAGCAGGAAAATATGAATTTTAATTCTGAAGATATAGTTAATCTCATGAATGAACCGCCTGTTGTTGTTGATACCCGTCGTGATTTTCCTGAAATCCCTGGAATTAAGGTTTATAGAATATAAATGTCTTCAAATGCGGGAGGGAATTATGAAAGAAAAAACTGTTATTGTTACCGGAGGAGCCGGCGTAATAGGTTCGCATTTGGTGGAGTATCTGGTGCAAAGGGATTATGAGGTTATTGTTATTGATAATCTTTCTGCAGGAAGACTTGAAAATTTGCCGGATTATGGAAAGGTTTTTTTTTATCGGAGGGATGTACGGGATGAAAGCTTGCAAAATATATATTACAGGTATAAACCTTTTTTGCTTTTTCATTTAGCTGCTCATTATGCCAATGAATTGTCAATAAAAGAGCCGGTGTATGATTTGAAGGTTAATACCGTGGGGACTTTAAATCAGCTTAATTTAGCAGTAAAGGCGGGGGTCAAGCGATTCGTATATGCATCTACTTCCTGTGTATATCTTCCCTCTGTGAATCCTTTGGAAGAAGAATCCCCTCTTAAACCACATACTCCATACGGTATATCAAAACTGGCTGGAGAATACTATACTTTCTTTTATGCTGAAAATTACGGACTTCCTGTAACTGTTCTCCGCTATTTTAATGTTTATGGACCTAAAGAAGCTAATCTTCAGTATCGCGGAGTTATACCTAAAATTATGGCGGCAGCTTTGCAAGATAAGCCTTTTACTCTTACAGGGAGCGGGGATGAGGCCCGGGATTTTACTTTTATTAAAGATGCGGTAAAAGGAACTGTTCTGGCAGCATTTTCGGAAAAAGGGGTTAATCAAGTTTTTAATATAGGGACAGGAAGGGCTTCGTCTATTTTGGAAGTAATAAATATGCTTTCGGAATTGAGCGGGGAAAAAATAAGTATAAGATATGATGAAAGAAGGAAATGGGATAAAACTGTATATAGATTGGCTGATATTAAAAAGGCACATCTGCTTTTAGGTTATGAACCGGAATACGAATTGAGAGAAGGTTTGAAGCTTACACTTGACTGGTATAAGGATAATCTGGAATTCCTAAATTAGGAGATTGTGATATGAATACGGTTATTTTGCCAGTGACTAAAAGTGCATATGTTTCTGAATATTATCCTTTTAAAAATTTTGCTTTTAGTGAAGCTTTGTTTACAGGAAGATTTCAAAAAGAGGGTGATATTTACCGCAGTTTATTGTGGTTTGATTTAAGTGTTTTATTCCAGATTATACCACTTGAATGGTGTATAAAGAGCGCGTGTCTTAAAATAAACATTGTAAGAAATGAAGTTCCGGCTTATAAGCCTGTTAAACTCAGGATATATGCTTTAAGCGAATTTTGGGAGGAAAGGAAAGTCAATTGGAAAAATCAACCGGGGACAGAAAATGAAGCAGAGGCAGAAGAAGAGATAGCTTCATTTTTTATAGGTGATAAATATATAGATATAACTTCATTAGTAACTGCATGGTATCAAAAAACAAAAGAAAATTATGGGATTGTAATAAAAGGTGAAGAAAGTTGTAACAGTCTCTTGGCATTAGCTGGTTCTGGCTTTGCAAAGGCTCACCAAAAACCGGCGCTTATAGTAAATTATACTCAAAGTATATCGACTTAAGTTTTTATTATTAAAATTATAGAAAGCAGTATAATAAAGCCCCTTTTTTGGCATTCTAAATAAAGGTAAAAGCCAAAAAAGCAAGGAGGCTGAATTATGATTGGTGCTGTAGTTCGTTTTATAGTTTCTGCTTTAGTTTTGATGCTGGTAAGTTTTTTAATACCCGGGATAAGTGTTAATGGATTTGTAGGGGCTTTAATAGCAGCTTTAGTTATTGCAGGTTTAGGCTATGTGGTTGAAATGATATTGGGGGAAAAAATATCCCCCCGGGCAAGAGGGATAGTAGGTTTTATTACTGCAGCAGTAGTGATATATTTAGCTCAATTTATTATTCCCAATTTTCTTTCAGTGTCTTTATTAGGAAGTCTTATCTCTGCTTTTGTAATAGGTATAATCGATGCTTTTGTGCCGACACAGTTAAGATAAAGTTTGACTTTTGGAACAGACTGCAATAGCAGTCTGTTTTTTTTTTTTTTTTGGTTGTTTTATTTACTGTAAAATAAAGTGTTTGCTAAAGTATTAAAATATAAGTACAATAAACAAAAGACCATAATAGCTTCAGGGGGGAGTTGTATGTTGGGATTTGTGGGTAATATAGGACCATGGGAGCTGGTGTTGATACTTTTAATAGCCTTAATTGTAGTGGGACCAGGAAAGCTTCCAGAAGTAGGCCGTGCTCTAGGTAAAGCGGTAAATCAGTTTCAAAAAGCTACCAGTGGGGTTAAACAGGAGATTGAAGAGGCCATAAGGCTTGAAGATGAGCCTAGTTCGGCTGCACAGATCAATATAAAGCCGGATACCAAAAAAACGGGAAGTGATGAAGAAAAGCCTGATTTAGTTGTAGACGAGAACAATAATGATGGACAGGATTTGAAAGAAAATGAAATGTAAATATATTTACTCTTATCAAGAGAGGTGGAGGGACTGGCCCTATGAAACCCGGCAACCGCCTTAATGGCATGGTGCCAAATCCTGCAGGTTTTTAACCTGGCAGATAGGAGGGAATATCTGCCCTCTTTTAAGAGGGCTTTTTCATATTATACAGCAAGCAGGAAAGAGGGGAAAAGAGTTGGAAAATTTAGAAATTATGTTAAAGGAAAAAATACTTATCCTTGATGGAGCGATGGGGACTATGCTTCAGGCTAGTGGTTTAAAGCCTGGAGAATGTCCTGAACTTTTTGGGGTTAGTAATCCTCAGGTTTTAGGAGAAATTCACTATGAGTATATAGAAGCCGGGGCAGATATTATCCAAACTAACACCTTTGGGGCTAATAAGTTTAAATTAGCAGAATACGGGCTTCAGGATAAGGTAAAGGAGATAAACGCCGAAGCAGTAAGGATTGCTAAGGAAAAAGCAAGAGGAAAGGCTTTAGTGGCTGCTTCGATTGGCCCTACCGGCAGGATATTAAAGCCGATAGGTGACGTCAGCTTCGATGATTTATATGAAGCCTTTAAAGAGCAAGTAACAACATGTGAAGCAGCTGGAGCAGACCTTTTGTCCATTGAGACTATGACTGATGTTGGCGAAATGAGAGCAGCTTTGATTGCTGCCAGATATAATACAAGGCTGCCGGTTATTGCTCATATGACTTTTGAAAAAGACGGCAGGACTATGATGGGAACTGATCCATTAACTGCCTTGGTTATATTAGAAGCCTTACAGCCTTTAGCCATAGGAGCTAACTGTTCGGGAGGGGCTTTGCAGCTTTTACCTATGATCGAGGAACTGAATCGTTATACCAGCGTGTTTTTATCGGTGGAGCCAAATGCAGGTTTGCCAACTTTGGTGGATGGGCAAACAATTTTTCCTGATACTCCGGAGGAAATGGCGGAATATGCTTTGCTTCTTCGCGATGCAGGAGCCAATATTATAGGGGGATGTTGTGGTACTACTCCTCAGCACATTAAAGCAATGGCACAGGTGGTAAAAGGTTTAGCACCAATCAAGAGGGAAAAGAAAAAGTTTTTTGCTTTTGCTTCGCGCACCCGGCATGTTCTAATTGGAGCTCCTTATCCTCTCGCTTTTATTGGAGAGAGGATTAATCCTACTGCGCGAAAAAAATTGGCTGCCGATATAAAAGAGGGACATATGAAGATGGTAGTAGAAGAAGCCAAAAAACAGGTCATGAGCGGTGCCCCAATGCTGGATGTCAATATGGGGGTTCCCGGGATTGATGAAAAGGAAGCTATGAAAAAAGCGGTTTTAGCAATTCAAGCGGTGGTAGATGTTCCTGTTTCAATTGATTCTACCAATCCAGAGGCAATTGAAGAAGGGCTTAAGAATTTTGTCGGCCGGGCACTTATAAATTCTACTACCGGGGAAGAAAAACACCTTGCTAATATACTGCCTCTTGCTAAGAAATATGGGGCGGCAGTTCTCGGCCTATGTCTGGATGAAAACGGCATTCCTTCAACAGCAGAAGGAAGGCTTGAAATAGGGCGCAAAATTTATCAAAAGGCTAAAAGCTGTGGACTTCGTGATGAAGACATATACCTTGATTCTCTTGTTAAAACTGCCAGTGCTGAACAGGCAGAAGTTATGGAAACTATAAAAGGATTAAGCCTTATAAAAAAAGAACTGGGTGCAGGAACTGTGCTAGGAGTAAGCAATGTTTCTCACGGTTTACCTGGACGGGAAATACTTAATTCTACTTTTTTAGCTATGGCGTGGGCAGCTGGGTTGGATTTGCCCATAATGAATCCTTTTGATGAACGGATGATGGATGTTACCCGTGCAGCAGGAGTTCTTTTAAATCGTGATGCCAACTGTGCAAAGTTCATTGAGGTATATAAGGACATCAAAAAGAATGAGGCAGGAGATAAAGGTCGCATAAGGCATCAGGTATGCTTAGAGTGTAATATACCGGAAATTTTGTCCCAGGGGGAAAAAAAAGAAGCTTCAGTTAAAATAGCTGAAAATATTCCTGAGCTTAAAGAACCGGAAAATAATTCAATTCTTCAGCTTATAAGCCAGGCGGTCTTGGAAGGAAATATGTCGATGATTGATGGGCTGCTTGATGAAGCATTAAATGACAAAATTGAGCCTATGACAATTGTAAATGAAGGACTTATTCCGGGGATAGAAAAAGCGGGGGAGCTTTACGATAAAAAAGAATATTTTCTTCCCCAGCTTATGATGGCAGCGGATACTATGAAACATGCTTTCAGCAGGTTAAAGCCCCTTTTAAAAGAAGACGCGTCTGAAACGAAGGGGACTGTGGTGCTTGCTACGGTAGAAGGAGATATTCATGATATCGGAAAAAATATCGTGGCTTTGATGCTTGAAAACTATGGGTTTAAAGTAGTGGATTTAGGAAAGGATGTTAAAGCTGAAACCATAGTTGAAGCGGCAGCCAGTGAAAAGGCGGATATAGTTGGCCTTAGTGCCTTAATGACAACTACTATGCCGCGGATGCAGGAAGTAATTGAGCTTTTAAGGGAAAAAGGATTATCCTGTAAGGTTATGGTGGGAGGCGCAGTTTTGACTCAGGAATATGCGGACAGCATAGGGGCAGATGGCTATTCAGATGATGCCCGTTCTGCCGTTTTATTGGCTCAGAGGCTGCTTAATATCGGAGG
Organism: Thermosyntropha sp.; assembly: GCF_017656155.1. Taxonomy (GTDB): domain Bacteria; phylum Bacillota; class Syntrophomonadia; order Syntrophomonadales; family Syntrophomonadaceae; genus Thermosyntropha. Next base: position 6,467 of record NZ_JACDOH010000013.1, read on the forward strand.
ATTTAGCACGATAGTTTAGTGTTTAAAATATACATCAATTTATTTTATACCCCCAATAATTTTTTATAATAAAAAATTGGCAAATTAATTGTTATCCTAAGTTTAGAAATCGTTGATTGGAGGGTTTTACTAAATTAAAAATTACAGGGGGTTATGATTTTGAAGGTAGCAGCCAATGTTTTGGAAATAATAGGTGAAACGCCGGTGGTAAAACTGAATCGACTGAGTGAAGGTTTGCCAGCAGAGGTTTATGTTAAGCTGGAACAGTATAATCCGGGTGGAAGCCTAAAAGACAGGGCAGCCTTTTATATGATTGAAAAAGCGGAAAAAGAAGGAAAATTAAAAGAAGGCTCGGTAATTATAGAAGCAACCAGCGGTAATACGGGAATAGGCTTAGCAATAGCAGCAGCAGTAAAAGGCTACCATTTGATTATTGTTATGCCGCAGAATATGAGTGAAGAAAGGCGAAAGATACTGAAGCATTACGGGTCTGAAGTAATACTTACTCCTGCAATTCAAGGAATGATGGGAGCAGTGGAAAAAGCTCGGACTATTGCGGCATCAGATCCTGAAAAATATTATATGGTGCAGCAGTTTGAAAATTCTTATAATGCAGAAAGCCATGCGGTATATACGGCTAAAGAGATATTGTATCAGATGGGAAAAGATTTAGATGCGGTAGTAATTGGAGTGGGAAGCGGCGGAACTTTAACCGGAGTTGCAAGCGTGCTTAAAGAAGAAATAAAAGATGTTGAGATAGTGGCCGTTGAACCTAAAAATTCTGCAGTTTTAAGCGGGTGTGGAGCAGGTGCTCATGAAATTCAGGGAATTGGAGCAGGATTTATCCCACCTATATTGAATACTGAATTAATTGACAGGGTTTTTGCGGTAAGAGATGAAGAAGCTATAAATACCTGTCGTGAGCTGGCATGTAAAGAAGGTTTAGGAGTTGGCATATCTTCGGGTGCGGCAGTTTTTGCAGCTCTTAATATAGCAAGAGAAGGAAGATACAATAAAATACTGGTAATTGCTCCAGATGGAGTGGAAAAGTATTTATCTACTAGTTTATTTGGATAAATGAAGGGGGAATTAAAAAAGTGAATGCGAAGGCGGTTAGTGAGTATCTTACAGGATGGCTGCAAGAGGAAGTAAAGAAAGCTGGTGCAAAAGGAGTTGTACTGGGAATAAGCGGAGGAGTCGATTCTGCAGTTGCAGCAGTCCTTGCTAAAGAAGCATTGGGTGAAAACTGCATGGGACTTATACTTCCGTGTGAAAGCAGCATGGAGGATCGTATGCATGCTCAGCTTTTAGTAGATGCTTTTAATATCAATCACCATATAGTTGAACTGACTAATGCTTATCAGCTTTTGTCTACCCAATTTGAGTCTTATTTAAAGGTAGAAGGAGAGAAAGGTCGGCTTTTAAGAGCCAATATAAAAGCGCGCCTGCGTATGATTACACTTTATTATTCGGCTCAGGCCAGGGATTATCTGGTATTAGGCACCAGCAACAAAAGTGAAATTTACATTGGCTATGCTACTAAATATGGGGATAGTGCGGTAGACCTTCAGATTTTGGGGGATCTGCTAAAAAAAGAGGTGTATGAACTGGCACATTATTTGGAAATACCGGAAGTTATTATAAGAAAACCGCCTTCAGCGGGGCTATGGCCTGGACAGACCGATGAAGGGGAAATGGGCTGGACATATGAAGAGTTGGACGCTTATTTAGAAACTGGCCAGGGGAGAAGTGAGGTAATAGAAAAAATAGAGGCTATGCATCGAAGAAGCGCGCATAAAAGGAAAATTCCCCCTATTGCTTATATTCCTCCGGGATGTAAATAATTATTTTGCGGTAGGAGAGGTTTAAAAATGAATAGCAGACAGCGTAATGTTTTAATACGAATTATTGTAGCGGTAGCTGTTTTTTTGTATATTGCATGGATAGCCTATAAAGAGCTGCCTTCTTTTGATTTCAAGGTTATTACGGTTTTTTTTGCTATGTATCTTTTATGGACCGTGGTAGCAGAAATTTTAATTTATAAAGATCCGGATTCCTATGTAATTGAGGATGATGACCGCAGATCATATATATATGTGCAGTTTTCGTTTCTTATTGCTCTTTTTTATGCTGCTATAGATTTTGTGGAACTAAATTGGACTAGAATTAAAGCCTTTGAACCAGTTATAATTTATTTTGGTTTTGCTCTTTTTATAGTTTCTTGTTTGATACGCTGGTGGGGGTTTAATTCTCTGGGTAAGTATTTTAATCCTAGGGTTGCCATTTATGAAAATCATGTGCTTATAACTGAAGGGGCTTATAAAAAGATCAGACATCCTTTATATTTAGGCACTTTTATAAGTGTGCTATCTTTTCCTTTAATTTTTAATTCCTGGGGGGCCTTATTTTTAATTTTATTTTTGCATCTTCCGGCTTTGATCTATCGCATTGAAGTTGAAGAAAAGCTTTTATTAAAATATTTTGGAGACGAATACCGGGATTATATGCAGATGACTAAAAGGATGATACCGGGAATATGGTAGAAATGGTTTAAGAAGGAGGAAGTTTGATGGCTGGACATTCAAAATGGGCTAATATAAAACATAAAAAGGCCCGATCAGATGAAAAAAAAGGCAAGATGTTTACTAAAATAGCAAAGGAAATAATGATTGCAGTTCGAACCGGGGGAAGCGCAGATCCAGATGCTAATCCTAAGTTGAAGATGGCTATTCAGAAGGCTAAAGAAGTAAATATGCCCAATGAAAACATAAATAGAGCGATAAAAAAAGGGACAGGAGAAATAGAAGCCGAAGCTTTGGAAGAAATAGTATATGAAGGATATGGACCTGCTGGGGTGGCTTTTATGCTGGAAATTGCAACTGATAACCGCAACCGTACTGCTTCAGAAATAAGGCACATTTTTTCCAAGAATGGCGGCAATATGGGAGAAAGCGGTTGTGTAGCCTGGATGTTTAAACGCTGCGGGCTTATAAGCATAAACAAAGACAGCTTGAATATTGATGAAGAGGAATTTATGCTGCAGGTTTTAGAATTGGGTGCTGATGATATAAAGGATGAAGGATCGGTATTTGAGATTATTGTTGCTCCAGAGAATTTTATGCAGCTGAAAGAAGCTTTAGAAAAAGAGAATATCCCCTTAGAAACAGCAGATATTGTAATGCTGCCGGAAAATACGGTAGAAATTACTGATGAGGAAACAGCGTCTAAGATAATTAAGCTGATTGAAAAGCTGGAAGATCATGATGATGTGCAGAATGTTTATACTAATGTATCAATTCCGGATGAGTTAATGGAAAAATTATCATAAACAAAACGAAAGGTGACCTGAGCTTGTGGACTTAGGTCACCTTTTTATTTTTATTTTTCTGCTGCTTTTGGCACTTCTAACTTAAGCTCGCCGTTTACGAAGCTTATCTTGGCCTGACGTGAATTGATTCTTAAGGGAAGAGCTGCCAGGATACTTTTCAGATTAATTTTAGTATCTGCCGGCATATCGTTAAATTCATCGACTTTTATCCAGGGGACATTGGCTTTTACAATATAATCTGAATCTTTGCGGTAGATTTTTACCGGTACTTCTAAGGTCAGATCTTCTTCAAGGAAAACATTTTCACCCCAGGAAATATCTCCATAAGGAGAAAGAATATCTACCGGGGTGCCGATCCAGCGGTCAAATTCGCTTACTATTTCTTCAAATGATTTAGATTCTTCTGCCACAGTTTGCAGGGCATTTTCATAATGCCTTTTTGTGAAAGTATTTTCTTCTGATATATCAGAAGGATCGACATCCCATGTCATTCCATTGCATAAAGTGGCTTCCATAAATTGAAAAATATCTTTCCAGTAGGATGCTGAAATATCTGTTCTTTTAGCATTTGTTGATTGTATTTGGCTTTCTTCAGGGTATATGGGAAGATCCACAGTTTCCCATGCATGGTTGAGATCAAAAAAGGTATAGTCTAGAGGTATATCGAGATTATCAGGAGTTACCTTTTTAACCATTTTAACCACCTCCTGTTATTTTCCCGTTAAGTTGACCGTAATTTTCAGAAAGTTTGAACAAATTTGACTAAAGTTTGACCTTTATATGTTTATTATAAACCATATCATATCGGTTTATGCAAGTTCAATTTTAACTATAATTTCTATTTTAAACCAAAATAATACCAAAAATTGCTCATGAAGCGACAAAGTAGGCTGATATTAGGGTATATTTAATTGTTTTTTTGGCAAAGATTTATATGAGGTGGTTTGTTGTGCAGAGAGGATTACAGGGGATTGTTCTTTTGGCCGTTTTGGCCCTGTTTGTTGGTTTTGGTTATTATATTGCAGATTTTTTGCTTGATTTTTACGATAATGCTGGGGATAAAAAACCGGTAGTTGAAATTGCCGATAAAAACAATATTATAAATGAAGATACCCAGGTAATCTACGAAGAAGTTTATATTAAATGTGGACATGTGACGATATCCGAGTTTCCGGAAAGGGAGCGGCTTAATGGTAAATCACCGGATGAGATTAAGAAGATGTATCCTGAATCTTCCGGGTACGAGGTTAACTTCCAAGATAATACTTTAATAATAAGGCAGTCGATTAACGGATGGTGTCCCGCTGAACAGGAAAAGAGAAGGCTGAAAGATTATAGAGGCTATGTTGCCGTATATAAAGGTCCTCCAGAAGAAGAAGTTTTAGAAAAGGTGACTAATATAAAGATTGAAAACTTGCCTGTAGATGAAAGGAATAGAATAAGAAGAGGAGATTATGAATTTGAGAATGAAAATGCTTTAAAGGATGCTTTAGAAAATTTTGATGAATATATGTAATTTAGTGTGAACAAAAGTTTAAGCGAGGATAAGGTGGGTAAACTGCCTTATCTTTTTTTATATATTCAAAAAAAAATTAGAACAGAACAGATTTTTGGAGTATCATTAAAAATGCGTCAATGTTAGTTTGGTCTGATTTGATTTACTTTTAAAGGGAAAAAGAGGAAGAATGGAGTAAAAATTAGAAATAGTTCTTATAATAATTTGAAGGAGAAGATATATGCGTGTTTTAGGAATAGACCCAGGAACAGCTATAACTGGATATGGGCTGGTAGATAGCCATGCAGGGCGGGAAGCCCTGGTTTCTTATGGAACGATTACTACTCCATCTGATATGGAAATGGCTTTAAGATTATACAGAATAAATAAGGAATTAAGCCATATTATAGATTATTTTAAACCGGAATCAGTTGCGGTAGAACAAATATTTTATCATCGCAATGCTAAAACAGCTATAAGTGTGGCCCAGGCTAGGGGAGTTGTACTTTGCACTGTTGCAGCATCCGGGCTTACGGTTGCTGAGTATACTCCTTTAGAAGTGAAACAAGCTGTAGTGGGCTATGGCAATGCCGAAAAAAAACAGGTTCAGATTATGGTTAAAAATATATTAAACCTTGACCATATTCCTAAACCGGATGACGCGGCTGATGCTTTAGCGGTAGCTATTTGTCATGTCCATAGTGCAAGATGTAAATATTTTTTTAGAGGGGAATAAAAATGATTTCATTTATCCGCGGTATCTTATTTTCATATGAGCCGGAAGCAGTAATTATAGATGTAGGCGGTATAGGTTGGACGGTTTATGTGCATAACCGAAGTTTTTTGGAAATGCCTGAAAAAGGACAGGAGATTTTTTTGTATACTCATTTGCAGGTTATGGAGAATGAGTTTAGGCTTTATGGTTTTTTACACAGGGAAGAACTTGAGCTTTTCAAAAAACTACTCGCTGTATCAGGATTAGGAGCTAAAAGTGCTCTAGGAATATTGGGAGCTATGGAGCCGGAAACTTTTTATCAGGCGGTAATAGATGAAAAGGAAAAGCTTTTGACAGGTATACCTGGAATAGGGAAAAAAACTGCTCAACGGTTGATATTTGAGCTTAAAGATAAGCTTATGGAATCTTATTCCTGTGTAGCAGCAAATACAGGAGTTCAAACAGGAGAGCTTTTAGAAGCATTAGAATCTTTAGGTTATAAGCGGAGTGAGGTTTATCCGGTTATAAAGGAGATACAAAAAGAGGGTAAATTAACCGGGGGGTTGGAAGATAACCTTAAACTTGTTTTGCGTTTTTTAAGCGGAGCTAAATTTAAGTAGAAGTAGAAAATGTAGAGGGGGGAGATGTTTTTGACGGAAAAAAGGCTTATATCGCCTCGGCCTTTAGAAGATGATGATAATACAGATATATCGGTTAGACCTTTAACTTTAAAAGATTATATAGGCCAGAATAAGGTGAAGGAAAATATAAGTATTTTTATTTCTGCAGCCAAGGAACGAAAGGAAGTTTTAGATCATGTGCTTTTAAGCGGGCCTCCTGGGCTGGGAAAAACGACTTTAGCTGCTATAATTGCCAATGAAACGGGAAAACCTATAAGAAAAACTTCCGGGCCGGCGATTGAGAGGCCGGGAGATTTAGCTGCTATACTTACTAATTTAGAGCCGGGGGAAATATTATTTATTGATGAAATACACCGTTTAAACCGCAGTGTGGAAGAAATAATGTATCCGGCTATGGAAGATTTTGCACTGGATATTGTTATTGGAAAAGGACCGGCTGCCAGAACCTTAAGGCTTGATTTGCCCCCTTTTACCCTTATTGGAGCTACTACCCGTCCTGGGCTTTTGACTTCACCTTTGAGGGATAGGTTTGGGATTCAGTGCAGGCTTGATTTTTATGAGGTTGATGATTTGGTAGATATAATAAAGCGGGCAGCCCGTATATTGAATATCAAGATAGAAAATGAGGGAGCATATGAAATTGCTAGGAGATCCCGTGGAACCCCGCGTATTGCCAACAGGCTTTTAAGACGGGTATGGGATTATGCCCTGGTTAAAGGAAATGGTGTAATTACCGATACTATGGCATCTTTAGCCCTTGAAATGCTGGAAATAGATGAATGGGGTCTTGATATGCTGGATCGCATGATTTTGGAAGCAATTATTGTAAAATTTGGTGGCGGACCTGTAGGGTTGGAAACTTTAGCGGCGGCTGTTTCTGAAGAAACTGATACAATTTCCGATGTTTATGAGCCATATTTGCTTAAATTAGGGTTGATTCAAAAAACCCCACGAGGTAGAATTGCCACTGAACGCGCTTATAAACATCTTGGTTATCCGCTAAGAAAAGATGCTGATGAACCTGGACTGTTTAATCTGGAGGAATAATGAAAAGCAGGTGATTGACTATGGCCAAAGTGCTTTTGCACATATGCTGCGGTCCCTGTGCTATTTATCCTGTATCTACTTTGAGGGAACACGGGTATGATTTGATGGGATATTTTTATAATCCCAACATTCATCCTTATACTGAGTATTTAAAGAGGAAAGAAGCCTTGGAGCAGTTTGCAGAACTGGTTCAGCTTAAGGTTATTTACGATAAAAAATATGATCTTAAGGAGTTTTTACAAAGCATATCTTATCGTGAGACGAAACGATGTTTAATCTGTTATAAGATGAGATTGGAAGCGGCAGCGCATATAGCAAAGAAAGGCAAATTTGATTATTTTACTACCACTCTTTTAGTCAGCAGATATCAGAAACATAATTTAATTGTGGAAATAGGAGAAGAAGCCGGAAAAAAATATGGAATTCCCTTTTTATATCAAGATTTTAGGGAAGGCTTTAAGGAAGGGATAGAAATATCGAAAAACATGGGCCTTTACAGGCAGCAGTACTGCGGCTGCATATACAGTGAATTAGAACGATATGCACCTAAAAGTGTAGTCCAAGAAGTATTGAAAGGGGAAAATAATTAGCGGAGGAATAAAAGATGAACGGTTTTGAAGGAATAGCCAGGCTTCTTATAATATCGGGATTATTGCTTCTTTTTTTGGGAGCAATATTTTATTTGATGGCTAAACTGGGTGGAGGTTCGTTTTTCCGCCTTCCTGGCGATATATATGTAAAAAAAGAAGATTTCGTCTTTTATTTTCCGATAACTACTTTTTTGCTGTTAAGCTTGATTTTGACTTTATTATTTAATCTTATATTCAGGAGATGAGTATGGAAAAGAAAGGTTTTGATATTTACAGCTTAAAGAACTATGAATATTATCTCCCGGAAGAATTGATTGCTAAGTTTCCGGTTGAGCCGAGAGACTCTTCGCGGCTTCTGGTGCTTGATCGAAAAACAGGAGCTAAAGAAGATCGCATTTTCAGGGATGTAATAGGATATTTGGAAAAAGGGGATACTTTAGTGGTTAATCGTACTAAAGTGATTCCTGCACGCTTATATGGTTATAAAGAGAGTGGAGCTAAAGTTGAAATTTTGCTTTTGCGCAAAGTACAGGATGTCTGGGAAGCGCTGGTAAGGCCTGCTAAAAGGCTGAAGCCGGGGCATGTTGTGTTTTTTGGCCAGGATATATCAGTTAAGGCTGAGATATTAAGTGAAATTGATATAAGAGGGGGGAGACTTATAAGATTTCACAACTGTCCTGACGAAGAAGAGTTTATAGACAGAATGGGTGAGATGCCTCTTCCTCCCTATATAGGAAGACCAGCCGAAACAAGCGATAAAAACCGGTATCAGACGGTATATGCCAGGGATTTAGGTTCGGCAGCTGCACCTACGGCAGGACTGCATTTTACGGAAGAGCTTTTGGATAAGATAAAGGCAAAAGGGGTAAATATTGCAACCGTAGTTCTGCATGTAGGTATAGGAACTTTTCGTCCGGTAACCAGTGAAGATATAAGAGAACATAAGATGCATAAAGAATGGTATCAGGTTGACAGGGAAACTGCTGATTTGCTGAATAAGACCAGAAAAGCTGGAAAAAGCATTATTGCGGTAGGAACTACCGTAGTCCGAACCTTAGAAACAGTATATGATGATAACTCGGGATTCAAAGCGCAAAGCGGGGAAACTGAAAAATTTATATATCCCGGGTATGAATTTAAAGCAATAGATAAACTTATCACCAATTTTCATCTTCCGGGTTCATCACTTATAATGCTGGTAGCTGCTTTTGCCGGGCATGGAAATACTATGTCAGCCTACAATTATGCTGTAGCACAGGGATATCGATTTTTCAGCTACGGTGATGCCATGTTTATAAAATAGTTTTCTAAATAACGGGAGGAGTTTATGCTAAAGTTCAAGGTCATAAAGAAAGACAAGGATTCTTTTGCCCGTTTAGGCGAGTTGGAAACTGCCCATTGGAAATGCAGGACACCTATATTTATGCCAGTAGGAACTCAAGCTACAGTTAAAACCTTAGCTCCCGAGGATTTATATGAAATAGGAGCAGATATTATATTATCCAATACTTATCATCTTTATTTAAGGCCGGGAGCAGAACTTGTTGAAAAAGCCGGAGGGCTTCATAAGTTCATGAACTGGAATCGTGGAATACTTACTGACAGTGGAGGTTTTCAGGTTTTCAGCCTGAGTAAGCTGCGCAGAATAAGCGATGAGGGGGTATATTTTAATTCTCATATAGATGGATCCAGGCACTTTTTAACTCCCCAGAAGGTTATGGAGATAGAACAGAAGCTGGGAGCCGATATTGCCATGTGCTTTGATGAATGTGCTCCTTATCCCTGCAGTTATGAATATGCCAAAGAGGCGTTAACCCGAACCAGCCTGTGGGCAAAGATATGCCGGGAACATCACAAAAGAGAAGACCAAGCCTTGTTTGGTATTGTCCAGGGCAGCATATTTGAAGATTTGCGAAGGAAGAGTGCGGAAGATATTGTTTCGCTTGATTTTCCTGGCTATGCAATAGGAGGCTTAAGTGTAGGGGAACCTAAGCCTGAAATGTATCGGATATTGGAGCTTACTCATAAACTGCTCCCAGAGGACAAGCCCAGATATTTGATGGGGGTAGGAGCCCCTGAGGATCTAGTAGAAGGGGTAAAGCGCGGTGTGGACATGTTTGACTGTGTTTTACCTACTAGATTAGCAAGGCACGGTACGGCTTTTACCCATCAGGGGAAAATCACGGTTCGTAATGCAGCTTTTGCTGAAGATTTTACACCGATAGACAACAAATGTGATTGTTATGTATGCCGCAATTACAGCCGGGCCTATATAAGACACCTTATAAAGGCCGAAGAAATACTGGCTCATCGCCTTCTGTCATACCATAATATTTATTTTCTGGTTAAATTGATGGAAAACATAAGAAATGCTATAAGAGAGGAAAGGTTTGGAGAGTTTTACGATAATTTCTTTAAAGAATATAAGTTTTAACAAGAGGGATTTGCATTTTTTTGTAGAACTATAATTAAGTTTTGAAAAAAGGAGGAATAAGGTTAATGGACAAGAATGCGACTATAACTCTAATTATTTATTTTGCGGGTTTTATTGCTATTTTTTATTTCTTTATTATTTGGCCCCGCAAAAAGCAGGAGAAAAAGCATAATGAGCTTGTTTCCAGCTTAAAAAAGGGTGATAAGATAGTAACCATAGGCGGAATAAAAGGAGAGATAGCAAAAGTTAAGGATGAAACTATTTTGGTAAGGGTTAATGACAACACAGAAGTTGAATTTTTGAAAAGGGCAATAGCTTATAAGGTAGAGGATTAAAAATGATAACTTTAAGTGATGTTAAGGCAAATCCTCTTGTGAAAACTTTTATTGAAAAAGGTAATGCCCATTTGGGACAAATGGGCTACACCGACCATGGCTTTGTTCATGTTTCGCTGGTTGCCAATCTGAGCCGGGAGATAATGCTTAAGTTGGGTTATGATGAGCGAACGGCTGAGCTTGCCGGTATTGCAGGATATTTGCATGATTTGGGTAATGTAGTCAATCGCAACGGACACAGCCAGAGTGGGGCGCTTATTGCCATGGAAATATTACGGCGTATGGAAATGGAGCCAGCAGAAGTAGCAGTTATCGGTGCAGCGATTGGCAATCACGATGAAGGCAGCGGACACCCGGTAAATGAAGTGGCTGCTGCTCTGATTTTAGCGGATAAATCTCATGTTCACCGCAACCGGGTTCGAAATACAGATGTATCTACTTTTGATATTCATGACCGGGTAAATTATGCAGTCCAGGATTCAGGGCTTATTGTCCGGGAGAAAGAAAAGATTATTACTATGCAGCTTACTATTGATACGAGTATATGTCCGGTCATGGAATATTTTGAAATATTTTTGAGCCGTATGCTTATGTGCCGCCGTGCCGCTGATTTTTTAGGCTGCCAGTTTGAGCTTATTATTAATGGGGCTAAGCTTTTATAAGCTTTTATTTTTTGTTTAAAAATTTTTTTAATAAAAAAGCTTGGCATAAGCCAGGCTTTTTAATGGGAAGGAGGAAAAAAGGTGCGGAAAAGTACCAGTATCCTGGTAATAGCAATTATTATTGCGGTTTTAGGAACTTTAACTTATTATCTCTATCAGCCTATAAAAGAAAATATTAAGCTGGGTTTGGATTTAAGGGGAGGACTTAGGGTAGTTTTAGAGGCAGAAGAAGCTGAAGGGCAGCCGGTTACGCCTGATACTATCCAGAAAGCAGTGGGAATACTCCGTAATCGTGTGGATAGCTTAGGCGTTAAAGAGACTAATTTATTTCCCCAGGGTGATAAAAGGGTAGTAATCGAGATAGCCGGTGAAGATGATCCCGAAGCAGCAGTTGAACTTTTAAAAACAACTTCTCAGCTTGAATTTTGGGATGAGCAGGGAAATGTCCTGCTTACCGGCAAAAATTTAAAAGATGCCCAGGCAGTGGTAGATCCTGAAAAAGGGCCTATGGTTCAGCTGGAGTTTGATAAAGAAGGAGCTAAACTTTTTGGTGAAGCTACTTCAGCTAATTTAGGAAAGCATATTGCCATAGTTATTGACAATAAAATTGTGAGCGCGCCGTTTGTAAAAGATGTTATAAATACTGGCAGGGCAGTTATAGAAGGTAACTTTACCGCTAAAGAAGCTCAGGATTTGGCGGTTCTTCTGCGCTCAGGTGCTCTGCCTGTTTCCTTTAAGGTTATGGAAAAAAGGTCTATTGGTCCTACTTTGGGGGCAGATTCCCTGGAAAAGAGCATAAAAGCAGGTATTGTAGGGATTATAGCCATTTTGATTTTTATGCTGGGATATTATAGGCTTCCCGGACTTGTAGCTGACCTTTCTTTAGTATTGTATGCTCTTATTGTATTAGGTGCTATGTGGGGACTGGGTGCAGTCCTGACTTTGCCTGGTATTGCAGGTTTTGCCCTTTCGATAGGTATGGCGGTTGATGCTAATATCATTATTTATGAGCGCATTAAGGAAGAATTAAGGCTGGGCAAGACCCTTATGGCTGCTATTGATGCCGGTTTTAAACGGGCTTTTTGGACTATATTTGATGCCAACGTAACTACTTTGATTACTGCACTTGTTCTTATGTATTTTGGAACTGGGCCGATTAAAGGCTTTGCAGTTACTCTGTCCATAGGAATCGTTGCAAGCATGCTGGTTGCTCTTACATTTACCCGCTATATGTTGATTCTTTTTGCTAATATAACTAAAAATCCCAAATTATATGGGGTTTAATTGAAGGGGGGACTAAGGATGCAGATTATCCAGAGAAGAAAGATTTTTTATATAATTTCACTTATTATTATTATTCCTGGTTTAGTATCCCTTTTTATGCAGGGGCTTAACCTGGGAATAGATTTTACCGGCGGTTCTATTTTACATGTTAAGATTGAAAATAATGTAAATGCAGGTGAAGTTCGTTCTGTCCTAGAAGAGCTCGACCTTGAAAAGGCTGAAGTGCAAAAAAGCGGTGATGAATTTTATATTCGGACTGTGGAATTGAGCCAGGAACAGACTAAAGAACTGCTTAATGACTTAAAAGATAAATTTGGCAAGGTTGAATTCTTAAGTGCTGAAAGTGTAGGACCTACTATAGGTAAAGAACTTACCCGCAATGCAATTTTAGCCTTGCTTATTGCCGGGGTTCTTATGCTTATTTATATTACGGTTAGATTTGAATTTCATTTTGGAATTGCGGCTATAGCAGCTATAATTCATAATGTTCTGGTGGTTTTAGGAATTTTCTCCCTCTTTCAGTGGGAAATTAACAGTTCTTTTATTGCTGCTATACTTACAGTTATAGGTTATTCAATAAATGACACCATTGTTATTTTTGACCGCATACGCGAAAATATGAAATTTAAGCTTAAAGAAGATCGTATGACATTGTTGAACCGGAGTATTATGCAGACACTCAACCGCTCGATTAATACAGTGTTGACTTCTGCTTTTGCGCTTGTTGCTTTGCTGGTTTTTGGCGGTGCTACCATAAAGATTTTTGTTTTAGCTATGCTCATAGGCTTTGTAACCGGTGCTTATACATCAATATTTATTGCAAGCCCGATATGGTATGAATTAAAAGCGAGGGCATAAGTTGCTGGAATTGATAGCAGGGAGGTTGTAAAACCTTCCTGTTTTTTGTTATACGGAGTAAAATGGTTGGCAAAAGTTATAATCGGGTTTAAAATATACTACAAAAATAAAAAAGCGGGGGGTAAGGATGCAGGGATATCTTATAGGAGCACTTATATTTATTTTAGCGGTGGCGATTTTTGTTTTTCAAAATACTGCTACAGTAACAGTTCATTTTCTTAAATGGACTTCTCCAGAAGTTTCCCTAGCAGTAGTAGTTTTGGTGGCGGCTTTAGCTGGTGCGGTGATAACTTTTCTGGTAGACAGTTTTCGCCAGTTCAAAATCGCTCGCAAAATTAAGGAACTCACTTTAGAAAACCGGAAGCTGCAGAAACAGATTAAAAGTTTGAATCAGCAAAATTCTTCGTCAGGGATAAATAATGACGCAACAGAAGGAAATAATGCTAAATAGATTTGGCTTTTGCTTTGAGTCCAAAACATAAAATGTTTTGGATTTTTGTTTATGTATGCTGTATATTTATTTTCTTTCGTTGACCCTTGACCTTTTGTAATGTTAAAATAACGAAGATTTTACATAGATATGAGGAGGCTGGGAATTTGTATTTAACTGGCACTATGAAAATAAATGAAGCTGGACATTTGGAAGTAGGTGGTATTGATGTTGTCGACCTGGTCAAAGAGTTTAAAACACCGCTTTGGGTTATAGATGAAGAGGGATTCCGCCAAAATTGTCGTATTTTTAATGATGTTTTTGCCCAGTATGGAGATTCTTTGGTTATATATGCCAGTAAGTCTTTAAGCTGCTTGGCCTTGGTTAAAATTGTGGCTGAGGAAGGGCTGGGGTTGGATGTTGTTTCAGGTGGAGAAATTTACACTGCTCTAAGAGCAGGATTTCCTATGGAAAGGGTATATTTCCACGGCAACAATAAGAGCATTGAAGAACTTCACATGGCAGTTGAAACCGGAGTGGGTAGAATCGTAGTTGACAATTTTTATGAATTAAATCTTTTGAATGATGTATGCTCAAAACTAGGACAGAAACAGGATATAATGCTTCGTATAACTCCAGGAATCGAAGCACATACCCATGAATATATAAAAACCGGGCAGATAGATTCTAAATTCGGATTCACCCTGCCGGATGGTCAGGCTTTGGAAGGAGTAAAGGCGGCATTAAAATCAGAATGGCTTAATTTAAAAGGTTTACACTGCCACATAGGTTCGCAGATTTTTGAGATGGATTCTTTCAAGCATGCTGCAGCAGTTATGATGGATTTTTACGGTGAAATAAAAAGAGAATTAGGGTTTGAATTTGATGAACTGGATGTTGGTGGTGGATTTGGTATTTTTTATTATAAAGGAGATGAGCCGCGTCATCCAGGAGAATGGGCAGAAGCAGTTATGCTTACTGTAAAGGAAAAGGCTTTTGAACAGGGGATAAAAATGCCGAAAATTATAGTCGAACCAGGACGTGCTATATCAGGCCCGGTCGGGATTACCCTTTATACTGTTGGTTCTTATAAAGAAGTTAAAGGAATAAGGAAATATATAGCTGTTGACGGAGGTATGGGAGATAATCCGCGTCCAGCCCTGTATGGTTCGAAATATACTGCAATTATTGCTAATAAAGCTGATAAAAAACCAGAAGAAAAAGTTTCAATTGCCGGTAAGTGCTGCGAATCAGGGGATATGCTCATCTGGGATGCAGAGTTGCCAAAAACAGAACCGGGTGATATCTTGGCTGTTTTTGCAACTGGGGCTTATAATTATTCGATGTCTAGCAATTATAACCGCCTTCCGCGGCCGGCCATGGTTTTAGTAAATAAAGGAAAAGTCGACATAATTGTTAAACGGGAAACATATGAAGATCTCCTGCGCAACGATGTTTTGCCTGAACGCCTTAAGTAGAAAAAAACTCGAGAGTATCGAATACTCTCGAGTTTTCTATTTTTATATAGCTTTTTGGCCCTGGTGTTTATTTTTACATTCATGTAGCATTTTTAATGCTTTAGTTTCGGCATCAGGTTGAGCAAAAAATATACATTTATCTTTATAAATAGAGCCCCAGGCTTCCCAGCGGGTTTTATAATCTTCGATATCTACCCATTCAGGAATTTCACGGGAAGCAGCCTGAATAGCGGCTTTTACTGACCCCATGACTAATTCCCCCACATGTATACACCCTTCAGGGCTCATAAGCTCACTTTTTACAGTCTTATAAAAACCTGGGCCTACCTGTTTGCCTATCAGATTTTTTATACAGTTTATCCCCTCAGAACATATGGAAAATGGAGTTTTTTCTGCTTCTACTTCAGCTTCAATTATTTTGTAGGTTTTGTAGTCAAATACTATGCGACTTTTCAAATCATGGATATCATCCTGCCAGTATCCGGTAACTTCATAGCCTTTATGAGGAATTATTTTTACTACGTATCTTTCTATTTTCTCATACATGACTTTCACACTCCTTAAGCTGCTGCTTTGTTAGGCTGCAATATATAAAATAATTCAAAATAATGAATTAAACAATAATTTTGTGTTAAATTTATATTTGCATTATTTTTAGCTTTTTATAGTGTAAAATATTAGAAGGCAAAAAGTAAAAGGCAAAATATGTGTTATAATTCTTTTATCTATCAGGGTGGAGGATAAAAAGTGGATATAATTACTTCACACAATGCACTGGATTTTGACGGATTAGCTGCCATGGTAGCAGCAGGAAAGCTTTATCCATCGGCTACGAAGGTTTTTGCCGGAACTCTTTCCAGGAAAGTGAAAAAATTTATGGCCCTTTATAAAGATACCTTAATGATAAGGAGCGCAAAAGAGGTTAATTTTGATGAAGTAAAAGGGCTTATTGTAGTGGATACAGCTAATGCAAGCCGTTTAGGGCAATTAAAAGAATTAGCTGGAAAAAGAGATATAATAATTCATATTTATGATCATCATCCGGTTATGGATGATGATATAAAAGGAGAAATAGCAGAAATACATAAAGTAGGAGCTGCCACTACTATATTAGTGGAAAAAATACGGGAGGCTGGTATTGATATTACGCCTTTTGAAGCAACTATTTTAGCTTTAGGGATATATGATGACACTGGAAGTCTTTTGTTTACCTCTACTACTCCGCGCGATGTTTATGCTGTTGCCTATCTTTTGGAAAAAGGTGCTAATCTTGCTGTTATAGCTGATTTTTTAGAACATACTTTTTCTGAAGAACAGAAAAACCTTATGCAGGAGCTTTTAGGATCGGTAAAGCGGCTTAATATCGGCCATACTGATATTGTCCTGGCATGTGCAAAAAGAAAAGACTTTGTTCATGGACTCGACCTGATTACTTATCGCCTTATGGAAATAGAAAATAGTGAAGCTGTTTTTACCATAGTTCTTATGGAAGGAAAAGTAAATGTCGTAGGAAGAAGCAGGACGGAAACTGTAAAAGTTAATAAAATTTTAGGCGATATGGGGGGCAGAGGACACGAAAAGGCAGCTTCGGCAGTAATAAAGGGGAAGACGGTAGAGGATATTGTAGAACTTGTTGAACAAAAGCTTAAAGAAAATATAAATTCCGGATTAACGGCCCGAGATATAATGTCAACTCCAGTTAAAACTATTCCGGCATCGTTTACTATGGAAGAAGCTTTTCGCCTGATGTTAAGATACGGGCATACAGGTATGCCTGTAGTTGATGGAGATAAAATTATAGGGGTTATATCCCGCCGTGATGTGGACAAAGCTAGAATGCATGATTTGGGACATGTTCCGGTCAAAGGTTTTATGACTACTGATGTTATAACTGCATCTCCAGATACTCCGGTAGCTCAAATTCAGGAGATAATGGTTGAAAAAGATATAGGAAGGCTTCCTATTGTGGAAAAAGGCAGACTGGTAGGAATAGTTTCCCGCACTGATATATTGAGGACTTTACACGGCGGTGATTATCCGGAGGATCATGAAGTATTATATGATGTTGAAGGAAATGGATATGTTAACCTGCGGGAATTGTTAGAAAAAAAGGTTCCTGGGGATATATTGAAAATACTTGAAACGGCCGGGAAAATAGCAGATGAGTTTGGTTTTAAGATGTATTGTGTAGGAGGCTTTGTCAGGGATTTAATCCTTTCTTATCCTAATTTTGATATTGATCTGGTGGTAGAAGGAGATGGAGAAAAATTAGCCGTTAAGCTGGCAGAAGTTATGGGAGGTAAGTCCAGGATACACAGACGTTTTGGAACTGGAGTAGTAATATTTCCTGATGGCTTTAAGATAGATGTTGCTACTGCCAGAACTGAATATTACGAGTTTCCTGCTGCTCTCCCCCGAGTGGAAAAATCATCTCTCAGAGAAGATTTGTATCGGCGTGACTTTACTATTAATACTCTTGCTATATATCTTAATCCCGATAGGTTTGGCGAACTCATTGATTATTTCGGCGGGCGTAAAGATTTGGAACAGGGATATGTACGCATATTATATAATCTAAGCTTTATTGAAGATCCTACCCGGATAATGAGAGCTATAAGGTTTGAGCAAAGATACAATTTCAGGATTGAACCTGATACTTTGCGGTTTGCCAGAGATGCTATTGAACGCAGAATGCTGGGAAAATTGTCTTATAAAAGAATTTTACAGGAAATTATACTTATTTTAAGTGAACGGAATCCCCTTCCTGCTTTAGAACGTATGAAGGAAATCGGGGTATGGCAATATGTTTTTAGTGAAGTTGATTTTGACAAGATTGATAAAGGGATTTTACGAAGGGTTCCCCTGGTTGTCGGTTGGTTTAAAGAAAGGTATCATATTACTGCCATCAGGGAATGGCTGGTTTATTTAGTGGTAATTTTAGCTCAGCTTGATGAAGAAGAATTAAACAGGATATTGGAGCGATATAAATTTGACAAATATGCAGCTAAGGTGATAGATGAATCAAAAGAGGTCGGAAAAGTCCTTAAAGAAGTTGAATTAAAAGAAGATATAAAATTTAGTGAGATAGACCTTCTGATTTCTAAATGGAGCCCTGAAAGCATTGTTTATTTACTTTTGCACATAAAAGATGAGAAAATTTGGGAAAAGATTGTGGGTTATTTGGAATGCAAAGAAAAGGTAAAACTAGAAATTAATGGTGATGATCTTAAAGAGCTGGGGCTTAAACCGGGACCAGTTTATAAATTAATACTTGATGAATTGTATATTTTAAAAATTGATGGAATAATTAAGGATAAAGAGCAGGAACTGCAAACGGTAAAAAAATGGATAAAGGAGAAGTATAGTTATGCCATCAATAATTGAAATGATAACTTGGTTGCCAGCTATTTTAATAGCTATAACTTTCCATGAATATGCACATGGACAGGTTGCATATTTATTGGGAGATAATACTCCCTATTATCAGGGACGATTGACAATAAATCCATTAGCACATATAGACTGGATAGGCTTTTTTATGCTTTTAATCTTTAAATTCGGCTGGGCTAAGCCGGTTATGGTCAATCCGTATAATTTTAAAAAGGTCGGAATGAAACGCGGAATGATGCTGGTTTCTTTGGCAGGACCGGGGATGAATATATTGCTTGCTTTTATTGGAATGATTGCTTATAAGTTTTTAATACCTTTTCAAACATCAGAGTGGGGGATATATGCTGTCCGGCTTGTTGAGCCGCTGATATGGATTAATCTTATTTTGGCTGCTTTCAATCTTATACCAGTTCCCCCTCTGGATGGAGCGAAAATCTTGGCAGGAATTTTGCCCGACTCCGGTGCAAGAGCAATTTATTCTTTGGAGCAGTATGGCTTTTTAATTCTTCTCCTGCTTATTTTTACCGGGGTTACTTCGGCTCTTATATGGCCTATAGTAAGGGTTATTTATGGTTTTTTACATATGCTGGTATTTTGAAGCGGGGTAGTTTTATATGAATTATGTTGTTGACCTGGAGGTTTTTCACGGACCTTTAGATCTTCTTTTGTATTTGATAGAGAAGAATAAAATAGATATTTATGACATTCCCATAGCACAAATAAGCGATCAGTATATGGAGTATTTGCAGAAAGCAGAAAAAATAGACCTCGATAAACTGGGCGATTTTTTGGTTATGGCATCTTATCTGTTAAATCTGAAATCTAGAATGCTTTTGCCAGTTTCTTCATCATGTGAGGATGAAGAAATGGAGGAAGAAATTGATCCCCGCTTGGATCTGGTCCAGAGTCTTTTAGACTACCGGAAGTTTAAAAAAGCTGCCGGATTATTAATGAAGAGGCAAGAAGGAGATTTTAAACGGGTATTTTTCCGCGAATATGGTTTTGATTTTCCGATAATAGAAGAGTTGACTGCCGATAAAGAAAATCTGTTTAATGCTTATAAATCAGTGCTCAAGCGTATTTCGAAATCAGAAAATGATTATGAAGTGCCGGACGGAGATGTTAATGTTGCAGAAAAGATGGATGAAATTTTGTGTAAACTTTATAAGTCGTCAAGAAACTTGATTTTTCAGGAATTATTTGCTGAAGTTTCATCGAAAAGGGAAGCATTGGCCTTGTTTTTAGCCTTGCTTGAGCTCATTCGAACTGAACAGGTTACTGCAGTGCAAGAAACAGTAAACGGGCCGATTAAAATATTTTTACGGGTGGCAGATAAGGATGATGCTGAGAGATCAGATTAAGGCGGCATTAGAAGCAGTTTTGTTTGTAAAAGCAGAAAAGGTTGAGGTAAGAGAACTTGCTGATTTATTAGGTATTCCATATCATGAACTGTGTGTGATAATAGATGAAATGATACCTGAATATATTAACGATGAAAAAAGAGGAATACAGATAATAAAAGAAGATAATGCTCTCTTTATGTGTACCAAAGAAGAGTATTCGGATATATTAACCCGCATGAGCCGAACCGTCAAAAAAAGGCTTTCATCGGCAGCGATGGAAACTTTGGCTATAATTGCTTACAGGCAGCCGATTACCCGGGCGGAAATCGAAAAGATCAGGGGAGTAAAGGTAGGTAAGGTTATAGCAGGACTCATAGAAAAAGGGCTTATTGCTGAAAGCGGATATAAAGATGTGCCTGGAAGACCAACTTTATATGTGACTACTGACGAATTTCTCAAGGTTTTTGGTCTGTCCAGTTTAAGTGAATTGCCTGAGATTGAGGAGGAATAATATGGGGGAAAAGTCATATGAAGAAGAAGTAAAGATTAAGGCGGAAAAGTCACGCCATTTGGCCAGGTATATGAGCAGCGTAGAAGACCTGGTAGAACTTCAGATCGAAAAGGCAATGAAAAGAGGTGAGTTTGACAATTTAAAGGGAGCGGGCAAGCCTATAGATTTTTATGAAAATCCTTATGAGCCTCCGGAACTGCGTATGATGTTTAAAATACTCAAAAATAATAACTTTGCTCCTTATTGGGTTGAGCTGGGGAAGGAAATTGATGCAGACATGGAGAAACTTAAGCGGGAAATTGAATATTTTAAGAAGTATGTGCGCATGTTTTTTGGGGAAAAGAGAAGCTTAAAAGCATATAAAAATTTTGAACGAAAGAAGGCTCATTTTTATTACGAAAGCCGCTTAACTTTGGAAAGGATAAGCCAAAAAATTAATGATTATAATTTGCACTGTCCTACTTTTAGAGAAAATCGCGCCAACATTGTGATTGATGATGAAATGTATAAGATAATAACTGCTATTGAAGAGGAAATCAAAAAATTCAAATAGAAGGCTGATGTATAACCTACCTTAAAATATGGAAACTATATGAAAAACAGGAGAATTAATCATGTGGGTTATATACATCAGCCTTTTTGTTGTTTTGTTATTTAAAATAAAAATTAAAGTCGAATTTTTTGCTGGTGTTAAAAAAGAATTTGGAACCTGGCACTTTAGTTTAAAAGTAGGGTTAGGCAGGGTATTCAGATACAGCAATGACTACATATTATATGAAAACGTGTTTTATGATTTTTTCCGCTTTAATAATTCTGATAATAATCAGCCTTATGATTTAAAATATATTGAAGAAAACTATAAGATATATAAATATGTTTTAAAAAATATTGTTGTGGAACAATTAAAGTGGAATACAATTTTGGGGATGAAAGATGCTTTTCAGACTGCTATAATTACTGGGATTTTATGGGCGGTAAAAGGGAATATTTTAAGTATATTGAGCAGTTTAAGCAAGATTAAAAGCATATTTATTGATATTAGACCCGATTTTACAGGCGAAAACAAAAATTCTGAGTTTTTTTGTATATTAAACATATCTATAGCGCATATTATCATCATAGCAGCATATGTATTATGGTTGAGAATCAGGAGGTTAAGACATGGAAAACATGGAAAATACCAACAAACCTCATCCTATTGAAGCTCTGATGAAAACTGCGATGCAAAATATAAAAGAAATGGTAGATGTAAGTACAGTAGTGGGTGATGCAGTAGAAACGAATGATGGCACAGTAATAATTCCGGTATCCCAGGTGGCCACAGGATTTGCCGCCGGAGGTGGAGAATATGAACTATCAGATGTAAAAAAAGGCGATTCACTTCCTTTTGCAGGTGGGAGCGGTGCTGGAGTATCTGTGAAACCTGTTGGTTTTTTGGTCGTTAGAATGAATGATGTAAGATTAATATCTGTAAAGGGAAATCCGCTGGCAGAAAGAATCGTTGACCTTGCTCCGCAATTTATAGAAAAAATGGAGTCTATTATAAGCCAAAAAAATAAAAATGGTAAAAACGAAGAGCAGAAGGTTCAATAAAAGTTTTAAAACCGTTTAGGATTGGTGAACAGCTCGTTTTAAGCGAGCTGTTCTATTTTTTGTAAAAATTTCATATTTTTCTATCAGGAATTTTCCTTTGGGGAGGGGTTAAATGCTTAATGTTATCTGGCTTTTGCTTTTAGTTTCTGGAATTATAACAGCAGCTTTAAATGGAAATATCGAGATAGTTACTGAAGCAGCCTTGGGGGCGGCCAAGGGAGCTGTTGAGATATGTTTTGATTTAGTTGGGGTTATGGCTTTATGGCTCGGGATAATGAAAATTGCAGAACGCGCAGGATTAGTTGAAGGATTAGCCCGTATTATGAAACCTTTGATGACTAAACTTTTTCCTGGTGTTCCTGCAGAGCATCCAGCTATGGGTGCGATAATATTAAATTTAAGTGCCAATATGCTGGGATTGGGAAATGCTGCTACCCCCTTTGGGATGAAAGCAATGCAGGAACTTCAGAAACTTAATAATTATTCAAAAGAGGCTTCTGAAGCTATGTGTACTTTTTTAGCTTTAAATACTTCATGTATAACTTTGATACCAGCCACAATAATTGGAGTACGTTTATCTTTAGGATCTGCTAACCCGGTAGAAATTGTAGGTCCCTGTATTTTCGCCACATCTGTTTCCATGATGATAGCAGTTTCTCTAGATTATTGGTTCAGGAATAAGAGCCCATTAAGGAGGACTAAATGAGTGCTGTTTGAGATTTTAAACATAATTTCCAAATGGGCAATCCCATTTCTCCTTTTAGTAATTCCACTTTATGGTTTGATAAAAAAAGTGCCGGTCTATGAAACATTTGTGGAGGGAGCAGAGGAAGGTTTTACAACAGCAATTAAAATAATCCCTTTTTTAGTTGGGATGATGGTAGCTATCTCAGTTTTTCGTGCTTCAGGAGCCATGGAAGTTTTAAGCAATATTTTAGAACCTGTGACTTCAAAGATGGGGGCACCTGCGGAAATTTTGCCTCTAGCTATTATGCGTCCTCTTTCCGGAAGTGGAGTTTTGGGATTAGCAACAGAACTTATGCGTATATATGGGCCGGATTCTTTTATTGGTCGTTTAGCTTCGGTTATGCAGGGGACAACTGATACGACTTTTTTTGTATTAACTGTTTATTTTGGTTCGGTAGGGATAAAGAAATATAGATACTCGATTGTGACAGGGCTTGTTGCAGATATCAGTGGTTTTATTGCATCTTTATATATATGTAATTTATTATTTAGATGAATTTTGATTATAATATATTTGATTTATTGACATGGTCTGCTACTAGAAGTATATTATTAACGGATTTGAGATAAATATAACAATATTGAATATGCAGATGAAGGGTTAGGGAGAATGAGCTTTTAAAGCTCATACCGAAGGAGCAAGCTAGCATTATAGTGCCAGATGTTTAGCGAAACTCTCAGGTTGAAGGACCGAACCCTGATGCGGCTCTGGAAAGTCTTTATAGACGCCGAAGGAGCAAGCTTGAAAGCGAAATCTCTCAGGCCAAAAGACAGAGCAAAGGCATATAGGGATGCCTTTACTCTGTCTTTTGTTTTATAAAACATAAATATTTAGTTTGCAAAATGATTAATAAAATATATTTATGGTGACTATTGGAAACTAGAATTCTGGAAGTATTGAATTATAAAGTGGTCTAATATAGACTGAAGTCGTAGGATGTTAATGTTAAACAAATGTTAAGAAATAATTATAAAAATATTAAATTATGTCAATTATAATCCATAAAATTACATAAAAGGTTAAAAAAATACGGATTTTATATAATTTTATATATAAAATTAGCTCTTGTCGGGGAATAAAATGGTAGTTTTAAGGCAGAATAAATATGAAACGAGCTGCGGTTACTTAAAACATTTTATTCTGCTCTGAGCTATATGATGGTTTATCAACTATGAAGGAGGAAAGTTTTACATGTCTAATGAGTTAAAGCTTAATATCAAAGACCTCAAATTAGTATCGGAGAGGCAGAAGCTGGTAGATG
>NZ_JACDOH010000014.1 GCF_017656155.1 Thermosyntropha sp.
TTAAATCTATTTCGATTCGTAATGCTTTTTAATTCGAGAACCGTCCCCAAGTTTACCAAGTTTAAATCTGTTTCGATTCGTAAGGAGTTTTAACTTCAAAATGTGCCTGTTTTACTTTTGTTTTATTCTTTTTAGTGTTTTTGTATTTTGTAGGATATGAATCTAATTAGGCGGTTTATAATACTTTCTTGTTGTTTATGTTGTTCATATTCTGGTATGGATATTCCAGTATAATTTTCCAAGTTTCCTTTTTTGGAAGTGAGTGTTTGTTTAAGTTGCTTGATTTCTTGTTGAAGGCTGCTGGTATGGTTATCAGCATTTCTTTCATCGTAAAGGATGTTTATTGCTGTTTCCGTGCCATTATTCTCAAAAACAAGATGTTTGCTAGTTCCTAGAAAGACTATGTTTATTTTTTGGGGAGGTATATTGTTTTTATCTGCAATTTGATAAAGCCGTTTGATTATGTTGCCTCCTATCATTATGGTTTCCCATTTTCCTTTGGATAAGCCGGTATGAATTTCAGTTATTATTTTGTTTTCAACTTTTATGGGAAAAACATAGCGCAGAGTTTCTGTGGTCTGAGGAATTATATTTTTTTCTATATCAAACTTATTTATATCTACTGTTTTTACTGGGAAAGGTTCACCAATATAAGCTTTTTTTACTTCTTCTGGGCTACTAAAGCCAAAATCTTGCCATTTTTCAGTGCAGAGGTATTTCCAGTCATTGTCCCATTCTTCCTGAGTGGTTATGGTTGCTTGTTGAACAGGAGAAACGGCGTAACTTATGCCTTTGATCATGAAGAAAGATAGGAAAAGTAGGGATATTATCATAACTGGGGGAACCGTTTTTGGTTTGGATGCATATATTTTAGGAGATAATATCTAATAAAAAGGGTGCCGATGCTTGATGAAACAATCTTTGCTAATTTGTGAGGAAAGTAAGGGAAAGGTTTTGCCTTGCTGCTGTTTCTGCGGGGAGGTTCCTGAGGCAGGAATTATGGGAGGTTGGATGATCAGAAAATTTTTTATATGCCACAAATGTGAAGAGGCAATTGTTAATATGTCTATAGATTCGCCTGATTATGAACGGATAATGAAGAAAATGCGAAAAATTTTGTGGTAGCCGTAAGGCTCTTTTTTTATGTATTTTGAGGGATTTTAGTATAAAATTATAAAAGAGTTTTTGATTTTAAGGTGGCTTTTGATTTTATGACTGCAAAAACTCCAATTTGTTCGGCTTTGTTGGATTATGACCGCGAGAAATGCTTGCGTTTACATATGCCGGGACATGCCGGTGGGTTGGGCTTTGATTTTCCAGGTTTTAAAGAAATAGGCAGGTTTGATGTTACTGAGGTTTTTCCTTTCGATAATTTGCAGATGCCTTCGGGAATTATAGAAGAAAGCAGACACCTTTTGGCTCAGGCTTTTGGGGCTTATGAAAGCTTTTTTTTGGTAAATGGTGCTACTTCGGGTATCCATACTTTGTTTTTGAGTATGATTAATCCCGGGGAAAAGGTTTTAGTGCCGCGTAACGCTCATAAGTCTTTTTTTGGGGGTATGGTGATTTCCGGATGTGAACCGGTTTATATTCCCTGCCAAGTGTCTGAAGATTTTGGACTGGCACTTTCGGTAAGTGCAGATGATGTAGCACTGCTGCTGCGCGAAAATCCGAATATTAAAGCGATTTTTCTGACCAGTCCTACTTATTACGGCACGGTTTTGGACATAAAGGCTGTTGCTGCTGAAACGAGGATGTTAAATGTTCCTTTAATAGTAGACGAGGCTCACGGGGGACATTTTTCCTTTCATGAGGAATATCCCGCTTCTGCTTTAAGCTGCGGTGCTGATGCGGCTGTAAATGGACTGCATAAGACTTTGCCTGTTTTTAATCAAGGGGCTTGTCTGCACATAGGAGAAGCTCTCAAGGATAAAAGCCGAATTTTTTCTTCTTATACCCTTTTAACTACTACCAGTCCTTCTTACCCGATTCTGGCTTCTATTGAATGGGCCAGAGCCTTTATGGAGGAGAGAGGACATGGTTTAATGGAACAGGCTTTAGTTTTATCCCATGAGTATAAGTTTAAGATAAATCAGATTAAGGGTCTGAAGTGTGGTAATAAATTTTTAAGGGCTAAGGGAGTAGCTGGATATGACCCTTTAAAAGTAGTTGTTTTCTGTGATGGATTGAACATTGATGGTTATGAATTAGCCCAGATACTGAGGAATGAGTTTCAGATACAGGTGGAAATGAGTGAACCTGGGCTGATTTTGGCTATGATGTCGCTTTTTCATACCAGAGATGATTGGGAATATTTTTATCAAAGTCTGGTTTGCATTGCTCAAAAATATTACGGAGAAAAAAAGCAGTCTGAGCCTCTGGTTTTTATGCCTTTCCCTGAGGTGATTTTAACGCCGAGGGAAGCTTTTTTTGCCAAGAAAAAAAGAATAAGGCTTGAAGAAAGCCGGGGATTAATTTCAGCTGAGATGATTGCAGCTTATCCTCCAGGGATTCCCTGCCTTTTACCTGGTGAATTGATAAGTGATGAAGTATATGATTATATGTGCTATCTTAAAATGACCGGAGCAAAAATAATAGGTCCAGAGGATGGAAATTTAGATTTTATTTATGTAATAGAACAGTAAAAGAAGGGAAAGGATATGGGTCTTTTTATAAGTATTGAGGGAATAGACGGAAGTGGAAAATCGAGTATCAAGGAAGGTATTTTAAATTATTTAAGAGATTATAATCCAGTAGGTGTGAGAGAGCCTGGAGGAACATTAATATCTGAAAGAATCCGTGCGCTTTTGCTTGATGTCAAGAGTGTTGGCATCACTTCGAAAACCGAGGCTTTCCTTTATGCATCTTCCCGCAGCCAACTGGTAGATGAAGTTATAAAACCGGCATTAGATGAGGGCAAAATAGTGGTGGCTGACCGCTATATTGATTCTACTCTGGCTTATCAAGGTTATGGACGCGGGCTCGATCTTAAGTTTTTAGAAGAGCTTAATATGCTATGTACAGGAGGCATAAAACCTGATTTAACACTGCTTTTGGATGTTGATCCTGAAGTCTCCTGGCATAGAAAAAAAGGCGAAAAATTTGACCGCTTGGAACAGGAAGGAATTGCTTTTCAAAAAAAGGTCAGGGAAGGGTATCTCTGTCTGGCAGAGAGGGAACCTGACAGAATAAAGGTTATTAGTGCGGACCGAAAATTTTCTGATGTTCTGGAAGATGCTTTAACTTGGGTTAAGCATTTGCTGGCAGGGATGTGATAGTTTGAAAATAGAACATAATAAGAATAATCTAGGTAAATTTGGACTTACCCGTTCGGCAGAAATGAGAGGAGTTGTTAGAGGAGCTAATGCCAGTTTTGAGCAGGAGCTTTTTTCTAAGCGCGAGAATGAGGTTAAGTTTAAAATGCAGGAGCTGTTGTCCCGCATTGATGAGATAAATGACTGCCTTAAAAAACAGCTTACTCTGCAGGATCTCATGCTTTATAAAAAGCTGGTAAAGTCCTTTTTGGAGGAGGCAATGTCCAGGGCGTATCTCTTGAAACGGGAGAGAAGCCGCAGCCGCCGGGGACGCAGCATTTTGCTTACTGTTGCTACTATCGATAAGGAAATGGAAGGACTTGTAAATGATTTTATACAGAATAAGGCTGATCCGATGGATATTTTAGATAAGCTCGATAAGATACGCGGAATGCTGGTAGATTTGATGATATAATTTAAGATAACAGGGTATATTTAATTGATGTGGGTGAAGTTATGGACTATTTATCGGCGGTACTAGGACAGGATAAAACGGTTAATAATTTAAGAAAGGCTATGAAAAAGGGTAGTATAAGCCATGCTTATCTTTTTATTGGCCCTGAAGGGGTAGGCAAAATGTTTACGGCTAAAATGTGGGCTTATTCCCTGATTTGTGAATCCGACCGGGATGCTCATATATATCTCAAAGAAGGAATACATCCGGATTTGCTTATAATTGAAAAAGAAGAAAATAAAACGGTAATAACTAAAGACAGCATAGTTAGAGATTTGGAGCCATGGCTGGCCTTAAAGCCTTATCGGTCTAAATATCGTATAGCGATAATAAGGGATGCGCATCTTTTAAGCATAGAGGCGGCCAACGCCTTGCTTAAAACTTTAGAAGAACCTCCCTTTTATGCAGTAATAGTCCTTGTTGCAGATGAAAACAGCCTTCTTCAGACTATTGTATCCCGCTGTCAGCTGGTGCGCTTTTCTCCTCTTTCTAATAAGATTGTAAAGGATTTTTTAATGGATCAAAAGGTGAGTGAAGAAAAAGCCGCAGAGATTGCTGAGCTGGCACAGGGAAGTTTGACTTATGCTTTAAAATTTGCCAAAGAGGATCTTTTTGAACATTGGCAGGCGGTTTTAAGTATAATAACCGGTCTTTCTTTGGAAGGAGAGGCTTATGTTTTTGAAGCGGCTGAAAAAATGGAGGCTGATCCTTACCTTATAGTCCGGATGTTGCAAATGATAATTCGGGATATACTTATATATGACTCTACCGGAAAAGAGGAGTTATTAGTTTCCAAAAACAGCATAGATGTATTTAAACTTTTAAAAGGTGTAAATAGAGAAGGATTGAGAAAGGCTATAGATAAGATAAATGAACTTAAAAGCTATTACTGGAGAAATGTAAATTCTCTTATTATCAATATAAATATATGTTATGCAATAAAAAATGCTTTAGATTAAGTAAGATTAAGTTTTGATTTTAAAGGGGGTTAGCTTATGCCCTGGGTAGTTGGAGTTAGATTTAAACCGGCTGGTAAGATATATTATTTTGATGCTGAGGATATTGAGATTCAGGCAGGAGAGTCGGTTATTGTCGAAACTATAAGGGGATTAGAATACGGCACCGTAGTAATTGGTAAACGTAATATCGAGGAAGGTAAGCTGGTTTTACCTCTTAAAAAGGTATTAAGAAAGGCTACCGAAGAAGATACACGAAAATATCAGAACAATAAAGAAAAAGAAAAAAGAGCTATGGAAATCTGTAAAGAAAAGGTAAAGGAACATGGACTTCCTATGCATATGATTGATGTTGAATATACTTTTGATATGAGCAAATTGATTTTTTATTTTACTGCAGAAGGACGGGTTGATTTTAGGGAATTAGTTAAAGATCTGGCAGCGATTTTTAAAACCAGAATTGAATTGAGGCAGATAGGGGTAAGAGATGAGGCTAAAATGATAGGAGGCATAGGACCCTGTGGACGAATTTTATGCTGTCATACTTTTTTAGGTGATTTTGAACCAGTATCTATCCGCATGGCAAAGGAACAGAATCTTTCCTTAAATCCGACAAAAATATCCGGCAGCTGCGGTAGGCTTATGTGCTGCCTTAAGTTTGAGTCTGAACTGTATGATGATGAGGGGCAGGATAATGATTATCTGGAATATGATGACAACTGCATCGATTGTGAGATAATAATTGAGGAGGACAATAATGGAGAAGAGTGTCCAGGAACTCAAGATGATAATACGGGAACTGATTCTTGAGGTAGGAGAGTTAAAGGAAAGGGTGGCTAATTTAGAGAAAAATGTGTCGCCACCTGATGAAGAGGCTAGAAGGCCAGGACCTTTGGAGAAGATTCTTTTGGAAGGAGAAAGCTATGAGAAGCTGGGTAAGCTGTATAAAGAAGGCTACCATGTATGCCCGGCTGCCTTCGGGGAGATAAGAAACGGTGAATGCCTTTTTTGTATAGCTTTTATGGAAAAAGAATAACAGGGGGATTTTTCTTTTGTGGGTTAAACCGGATGAAACCATGGATGACCTCATTATTGGAGGACTTAAAATAATTCAGCCGCAAAAAGGATACCGATTTTCGATAGATGCAGTTTTGCTGGCTCATTTTTGTTCAATAGATAAGGCGAATTTGGCAGTTGACTTGGGAACAGGAAGTGGAGTTATTCCTCTTATCCTTACCCAGCGAAAAAAGGATTTAAAAATAAAAGGGATTGAAATTCAGGAAAAAATGGCAGAACGTGCTGAAAGAAGTGTCCGATATAATCAGCTTCAG
The DNA here is from genome assembly GCF_017656155.1 of Thermosyntropha sp. Lineage (GTDB taxonomy): Bacteria > Bacillota > Syntrophomonadia > Syntrophomonadales > Syntrophomonadaceae > Thermosyntropha. The sequence goes on from NZ_JACDOH010000014.1 coordinate 6,056, forward strand.
GATAGAATAGAGGTAATAAAAGGCGATGTCAAGAATATAAAAGAGCTTATACCTGCATCATCGGCTGAACTGGTAGTATGTAATCCTCCGTTTTTTAAGGAAAATGAGGGATTTATGAGCAAAGATGAAGATGAAGCAGTAGCCCGCCATGAAATTAAGGTTAAATTTGGCGATATAGTCAGGGCAGCAGCCTATATTTTAAAGCCAAAAGGTGCCTTTGCATTCGTTCAGCGGGCTGATCGTTTTTTAGAGGTGGTTAGAACTTTGGAGCTTATACATATGGCGGTAAGCAGAGTGAGATGGGTGCATTCTTACCGGAATAAACCGGCTAATTTAGTTTTGGTAGAAGGAAGAAAGAATAAAACAGGCGGTATGAAGGTTTTGCCTCCCATGATTATTTATGAAGAGGACGGGAAGTACTGCCGGGAATTACTGGAGATATACGGGAGATGAGTATGGGTAAACTTTATATATGCGGAACGCCGATAGGCAATTTGGAAGACGTAAGCATAAGGCTTTTGAAAACTTTGCGCAAGGTAGATTTTATTGTATGTGAAGATACACGCCGGACGATAAAGCTTTTAAACCACTATAAGATAAAAAAACCGCTTATAAGCTATCATGAACACAGCAAAAAAGAAAAAGAAGATTATATTTTAGGTCTGCTTATGGAAGGAAATGAAATAGCTTTAGTTTCTGATGCAGGGATGCCTGGCATATCTGATCCGGGAGAGAACCTGGTTAAAAGGGCTATTGATGCTGAAATACCGGTAGAGGTTATTCCCGGCCCTACTGCAGCTGTTTCAGCTTTAGCTGTATCGGGAATAGATGCTTCATCTTTTGTTTTTGTCGGATTTTTACCCAATAAGAAAGGGAAAAGAAGGGAAGAAATTTTAAAACTGAAAGAAGAAAAAAGAACTATGGTTTTTTATGAATCTCCCCACCGACTTATAGAAACTTTAAAAGATATGCAGGAAATATGGGGTGAAGATAGAAGGATTGCAGTTGCCAGAGAACTTACCAAAGTATATGAAGAAGTAATTCGTGCAAGTTTAAAAGAAGCAGTCAGTTATTTTGAGCTTAATCCTCCCAAAGGTGAATTTACTTTAGTTATAGAGGGGGATAAAACAGAAAAAGAGGCTTCTTTAGAAGAAATCTTAAGAGAAGTTAAAGAGCTTATTGAAAGTGGTATAAATAGAAACGAGGCCTTTAAAATAAAGGCCCGCGAGTATAAGCTCAGGAAGTCTGATTTGTATAAGTCCTTTATTGAAAAATATGATATGTAATTATTGTAAGCATTAGCTAACCTACTTGTTTACTGAGTTCGGTAAGACATGCCCGGCATAAATTTTTCCCTTTGTAGTTTATAACTTCTTCGGCATTTCCGCAAAAAATACAAGCAGGCTCGTATTTTCTGAGAATTATCTTGTCATTGTCGACATAGATTTCCAAAGCATCTTTTTCTTCTATTCCCATAGTCCGTCTAAGTTCAATGGGAATAACTATGCGCCCTAATTCGTCAACTTTTCTTACTACACCTGTTGATTTCATCATGATGACAGCTAACCTCCTTAAATTATTAAAACATTATTACAGGACAAAGTATACCAACAATGGCAGAAAAAGTCAAGGTATTTTTCAACATAAAAAGACAGAAAAAATTTATTCTGACAATTTTTGTCCCTGATTTTTTGGGTAATACTTAAATTAGATCCGCATTTTTACAAATGCTTATATAAAGTATTAGGATTAAGTTTATTAAAAACAAATTTATTTGTAAAATAAGCAATTTTTGCTTAGTATATAAATGGTATTCTTTTTTTGCTGAAGAATTCTTGCTGTTGGATTTAAAAACTGGATTTAGGAGGGAATTTAGTGGAAAAAAAGACCTTTTATATAACTACTCCTATTTATTATCCGAGCGACAATTTGCATATAGGTCATGCTTATTCTACCGTAGCAGCTGACTGTATTGCCAGATTCAAACGGTTAAACGGATATGATGTTTTTTACCTTACCGGAACTGATGAACACGGGCAAAAAATTGAAAGAATAGCCCGCTCCAGAGGATTAGAACCTAAGGAACATGTAGACAAGATTGTGGAAAATATAAAAAATCTATGGAAGGTTATGCTTATTTCCAATGATGACTTTATCCGCACCACTGAGCCGCGTCATGAAAAGGTGGTTCAGGAGCTCTTTCAGAAGGTTTATGACAAGGGAGACATTTATGTTTCCCAGTATGAAGGCTGGTACTGCACTCCCTGTGAAACCTTTTTCACGGAAAGGCAGCTGATAGACGGCAAGTGTCCGGACTGTGGGCGGGAAGTAGAGCTTTTAAAGGAAGAAAGCTATTTCTTCCGTATGTCTAAATATGCCGATCGCCTTTTGGAACATATTTATGCTAATCCAGATTTTATTCAGCCGGAATCGAGGCGCAATGAGGTAATCAATTTTATAAAAAGTGGCTTGGAAGACCTTTGTGTTTCCCGTACTACCTTCAGCTGGGGCATACCTGTGCCTTTTAATGATAAGCATGTAATATATGTATGGTTTGATGCTTTAATTAATTACTTAAGCGGGATAGGTTATGGAAGCGAACCGGAAAAATTCAACAAATACTGGCCGGCAGATGTGCATTTAATGGCTAAAGACATCTTGCGCTTCCATGCTATTATCTGGCCTATAATGCTTATGGCTATGGATCTTCCGCTTCCTAAGAAGGTATTTGCTCATGGATGGATTATGTTGGAAGGCGGAAAAATGTCCAAATCTAAAGGTAATGTAGTCGACCCGCTTATTCTGGTAGAAAAATATGGAGTGGATGCTGTTCGCTATTATCTCTTGAAAGAGCTCAACTTTGGACAGGATGGAGTTTATTCGGAAGAGATGATGGTAAACCGTATAAACAGCGACCTGGCTAATGATTTAGGAAATCTTATAAGCCGAACGACGGCTATGATTGATAAATATTTTGGCGGCAGAGTGCCTGATATGGGGGAAAAGGCACCCATAGACGAAGAGCTTATGGCTGTTTTTAAAGAGACTTATGCTGAAGCTACTGCTAAGATTGAAAAGCTGGATTTTGCATCCTATCTTTTGGCTGTTATGCGCCTGGTAGGAAGAGCAAATAAATATATTGACGAAACTGAGCCCTGGATTTTAGGAAAAGATGAATCCAAGAAAGGCCGGTTGGCTTCTGTTTTGTATAACCTTATAGAGGTAATAAGAGCGGTGGTTATAATGCTGTCTCCGGCTATGCCTACTCTCCCGCAAAGGGTAAATGAACAGATTCAGCTCTGGACAGATGCAGATAAATTAAACTGGGAAGAAGCAGGTATTTTCGGACTTACTAAGCCAGGAACCATAGTTAAAAAAGGTTCTGCTCTTTTCCCGCGCATAGATGTTAAAAAATTAAAGGAGGAAGAAAAAGTGCAGGAAGTAGGGAAAACGGAAGTTAAGGAAGAAAAGATGGAAGAAAAGGATTATATAACTATTGATGATTTTGCTAAGATTGATCTGAGGGTAGCAGAAGTTATTGCCTGTGAAAAGATGGAAAAGGCAGATAAGCTTTTAGTGCTTAAAGTAAAAGTGGGAGAAGAAGAGAGAACCGTAGTTTCCGGGATTGCCCAGTATTATAAGCCGGAAGAGCTTATAGGCAAAAAAGTTATTTTGGTTTATAATCTTAAACCTGCCAAGCTGCGCGGTGTTTTATCCGAAGGAATGATACTGGCTGCCTCAGTTAAAGAAGACAATATTTTAGAGGTTTTAACTGTTGATAAGGTTCCTTCAGGGACCAAGATAAGTTAAAGGGGTTTTTAATATGCTTATAGATACACATGCCCATTTACAGGATAAATCATTGAAACCAGAGATTGAAGATATATTAAAACGGGCAGATGAAGCAGGGGTAAAGAAAATTGTATGTGTAGGGTATGATTATGCTACTTCGGTGGAAGCAGTAGAACTGGCTAATAGATATAAAGGGATTTATGCGGTGGTTGGAGTCCATCCCCATGATGCTGAAGAATTAAATCAGAATGTTTTAGAAAAGCTTTATGTATTAGCAAAAGACCCTAAAGTTGTGGCAATCGGGGAAATTGGCCTGGATTACTACCGCAACCTGTCTCCTAAGGAAAAACAGAAAGAGGCTTTTATTGAGCAGATAAAGATGGCTCATGAAATAGGAAAGCCGGTGGTAATACACGACAGGGATGCTCACCAGGATGTTTTAAACATAATAAAACAGGAGAAAGCGGGAAAAAACGGAGGAATAATGCATTGCTATTCCGGACATTTGCCGATGGCTATTGAGCTTATGAAGCAAGGTTTTTATATATCTTTTGCCGGACCGGTAACTTTCAATAATGCCCGCAAAACCCAGGAAGTAGCAGCTAATATTCCGTTAGATAAAATGCTTATTGAGACAGATTGTCCTTATTTAACCCCGGAACCGTTTCGGGGCAAGAGAAATGAGCCTGCTTATGTCCGTTATGTTGCAGGTAAAATTGCGGAGATACGGCGTAAAGATGAAGAAGAAGTAGCGTATATTACCAGCCGCAATGCGGAAAAAATTTTTAATCTGCTTGATTAGTTTTTAATATTTTTAGAGTGCTATAAGCACTTTTTTTTTTTGCAATTTTTTTGGAATAGTTTTCTCTTTTTTGACAGCTTATTTTCTTTGGAAGGAATAAAATAATATTAAATTGATAATAATTTAAAGAAAAGGTTTTAACCCATGGAACAAAAATCCAATTAATCAATAATAAGGCTGAAAATTTGACTCGATGGTTTGTTTTGTCTAAAATGGAACGAAGGAATCATTCCCTGGTTCCTGGAAAAAGGAGGAGAGAGATGGGTATTGTATGGTCTAAGAAGAGTACTTACCTTGCAGTTGCAGTGTTGGGAACTGTTCTGCTTATGGTAAGTCTGTTCTTTGCCCTGCAAAAACCGGTTACTGTTGAAGTTGATGGGAAGGTTGTAAAGGCGAGAGTGCTTTTTACAGGGACAGTGAAAGATGTTTTAGAGAAAAAAGGAATCGCCTTAGAAGAAAAAGACAAGGTTGAGCCAGACTTAAATACGGTAGTTACGAAAAATATGAAAATTGTTGTAACCAGAGCTTTTAAGGTATTTGTAACAGCAGATGGAGAAAGAAAAGAGGTAATAACTACACCAGTTACTGTGAAAAAAGCTGTAGAACTTGCTGGAGTAAAATTGGGAGAAAAGGATATAGTAAAAACTATTCCTACCCAGTATACGGTGCCGGGACAGGAAATTGAGGTAATAAGGGTTACAGAAAAGGAGGTTGAGGTCCAAGAACCTATTCCATTTAAGGTAGAGAGGACTTTTGATAATACCCTGGAAAAAGGGCTTACCAGAACTGTGTCGCCCGGTAAAAAAGGGCTGGCTTTGAATACAGTCAGAATTACCTATCATAATGGGCAGGAAGTTAAAAGAGAGGTTATAAAAAGCAAGGTTTTAGTTCCACCCCAGAATAAAGTAATAGCTTTGGGGAATATAACTTCTGTGTCCCGTGGCAGTTTGAGGCTTGATTTCAGGGAAGCTCGTTATATGAAGGCTTCTGCTTATACTTACACAGGAAACCGTACGGCTACGGGAAAAGTCCCTGAGGTAGGCATGGTAGCAGTTGATCCCTCAGTAATTCCTTTGGGAACCCGCCTGTATATCGAAGGTTATGGTTATGCAGTAGCAGCTGATACGGGTGGAGCCATAAAAGGAAATACCTTGGATATTTTCATGGAAACCAGGGAACAATGCCTTAAATGGGGGCGCCGAACCGTAAAAGTTTATATTCTTAATTAAAATATTGGTTTTTTAATTAAAATTTACGCAGGGCATATTTTTTAAGCAGTAAAGCGAAGAGCTTTACTGCTTTTTGTTATATTTTTACAGAATTTAAAATGAAAACTTGAGGAAAAATTAAATTAAGCAAAGGAGGTGATAAGGATAAAAAATAGGCTGATTTCAACATTTTTGATTATGCTTATTTTTAGTATTATGGTTGTAGGCTGTGGGACTGCAGCAAAAAAACCTGTAAATCCCCAAAGTAATCAAGGAACAGAGCCCCGAACTCAAAATTTGAACACAGCTATGGACAGAGTAAATTTAACTGATGCGGAGGCTAAAAGGCTGGCTCAGAAATTTGCTAATATGGCAGATGAAGTGAACGGAGTCCAAAAAGCCACAGTGGTTGTATCTGATCAGCCGGAGACTGTGACTGACAGCAAAACGCGGACTAGAGTTACTACTATTAAAAACGATCGTACTATAACATCTCCGGGTCCCGGAAAAACTGTTCCTGATCGGGTAACCATGCGCGGTTTGGTGGTTATGGTCGGATTAGATGTGGATCGGAGTATTATTAATAATACCACTGAAATGGAAAGGCTCAAGGCCCGGGTAGCTAATAAGATTTTGCGTGCGGATAATCGTATTTCCAGGGTGTATGTTACTACCAAACCGGAACTTATGAAACGGATTTCTAACATGGCTTCAGATATTGTAAAAGGCAAGCCTCTGTCTAATATGAGAAATGATTTAAATAATCTGATGGATAAGATGAAAGGAGAAAGTTCGGCTTTTTAATTTTAAACCCGGGATTAAAAACCCGGGTATTATTTATGATAATTTTTGATGAAAATTTGGACGGAGTTTAAGCTGTATAGATAAAAATCACGAAATATATTTATTATAATAAAAAAGAGTTCAATTTCCTTGCTTTTTGTGAAAACAGTTTTTAATATAATTATTAATACTAAAAATTGGTTTAAGGGAGTATGGGATGGAGAATACGACTTCTTTATCAGCTATCAGCCGCTTAATGAAAGACTATAAGCTTATGCCCCGTAAAAAATGGGGGCAAAATTTTTTGGTTGATTCCAACATAATAAAAAAAATAGTGAATTCCGCTCCAATTACAGAAGAAGATTATATAGTTGAGATAGGGCCAGGTTTGGGAGCGTTAACCTGTGAACTGGCTTCGAAAAGCCGGGGTGTTATGGCAGTTGATATAGATACCAGCTTAAAAGAACCTTTAGAGAAGATATTGGAGGGATATAATAATACCCGAGTAGTATTTGAAGATATTCTAAAACTGGATATTGAAAATGAATTAGCCAGGGTTTTTAATTTGGAAAATATTCCGCCTTACAAGGTCTGCGCCAATATTCCCTATAATATAACCACCCCTATAATATTTAAGCTTTTAGAAGAATCTTCTCATATGATAAGCGCAACTCTGATGATGCAGAAAGAAGTGGCAGAAAGGATATTGGCAAAGCCGGGGAATAAGGATTACGGTCTTTTAACGCTTATGGTCAGATACTACGGAGAAGCAGAATTTTTGCTTAATGTATCCCGTAACTGTTTTTATCCCCGGCCAGAAGTAGACTCAACGGTTATAAGAATTACTCCTTTAGCGGAAAAAAGAGTAAAAGTTAAGGATGAACAGAAATTTAAGGAGTTTATTAAAAAGGCATTTCAGATGAGGCGAAAGACTATATTAAATATAGCCAGTTTTTTTTTCAAGGTAGATAAAGAAACTGCAAGAAACGAGCTGCTTAAAATTTCTATACTTCCTGATAAGAGGCCTGAAGATTTAACTATTGAGCAGTTTGCTCTTATAGCCGATGTTTTATCTTAAGGAGGCGCAAACAAGTGATTTTTAAAAGCCCCACCAGAGGGGAGATAAGTTTGGAAGAAGTAGTTGAAGATATAATTAAATACATAAACGAGGATAATACCCGCCATTATAAGATAATAGTGGGGAGCGATTCTCAACCGAAAGAAAGGGAAACCTGTTTTGTAAGTGCAATAATTGTTCACAGGATAGGCAAAGGTGCGCGTTATTATTATCATAAAGAAGTAGAACCTAAGGTGCGAAATATGCGGCAACGCATCTTTTATGAAGCCTCCTTAAGTTTAGCTTTAGCTGATAAGCTGTCTTCTTTGCTTAAAGAAAAGGGAAGGGAAAACATGCCGGTGGAGATCCATTTAGATGTAGGAACTAAAGGGGAAACTAAAGAGCTGGTTAAGGAGATTATTGGGATGATTATAGGAAGTGGTTTTGAAGCCAAAATAAAACCGGATGCTTCTGCGGCCAGCAAAGTAGCAGATAAATATACTAAATAAAATAGTGTTTTTTGTCTGAATGTAAAGCTGGTGTAAAAAAATTGTTTTATTTTTGTTATTATATATCATTGACACAATTGAAAAATTTTAATATACTATTTAATTTAAAGCTTGACTCCAGGGGAAATTTAAGTTACAATTATTACGATTACTAAATAAAGAAGGTGGTAATGTGAGTTCTCCCAGGGCTTTGTCAGAAATAAAAAAAGACCTGGAGTCTTTTGTGGGAAGAAGGATAAGATTAAAGGCCAATAAGGGAAGAAACCGCATTGTAGAAAGAGAAGGAGTTTTAGAATCAATTTATCCTAATATATTTGTAGTAAAGATTAATGAACGCAAGGTAGAAAGAAGGATTTCCTTCAGCTATGCGGATGTTTTGACAGAGACGGTTGAGCTCTTTGTCTATGGCAATCAGGATGAAGAGATAAAAATATCAGCGGTAAACGAATAAAGAAATATAGATAGATGATGAGGCTGCTTTAAAAAAGCAGCTTTTTATTTTGGTTCTTTGTCAATAGTTGGGGTAGCAGGTAGTGGTCAAATACCTGCTGCC
>NZ_JACDOH010000015.1 GCF_017656155.1 Thermosyntropha sp.
TCTGTTTTATCAAGATCCCGCGCGCCGCTCCCCGCGCCGCGCAAGAATTATAATATCATGCACATTCGGCAGTGTCAAGGATTTTTATCAGAATTTTTTTTGCACTTTTGAAAAACCCAATTATATTGGTAGTTCTATGCAAATTATAAAAGAGGCTTTAAGCCCCTTTTATAATTTTATTCGTTTATCTTTACTTTATTCATTGGCTGCCTTTGCTTTTTTTATTTTTTCAATATATATTGCACAATCCGGGCAAACCATTTCACAAATGCTGCAGGCTATACAGCTGTCCTCATCTTTCGGTTTTACAGTAGGAGTTCCATATACTCCTAATTTCTCCGACCATACAAGGACATCGTTTGGACATTTTTCTTTACATAAACCGCACCCCTTGCAGTATTCCGGGAAGATATAAAAATTAGCTTTGGCCAAAGTAAATTTTATTCCTTCTATTTTTTTGTCCATTAGTTTGCCACCCCTTCCTTCAGGGCTTCTTCTGCCATCTGTCTTCCTATTTCCAGAGCCTGATAATTGAGTTCTCTTAATTTAGGATCTCTTTCAAACTTTGCCCCTAACTTCTTTTCTAAAGCAAATTTAGCCGAGCCAAAGCTTACTATATTGGTAAAACCTATAACTGCTCCCATTATTATCATGTTAAATACGCGAGGATGCAGTTTTTCGTTAGCAGTATCTATTGCCGGAAGCCCGATTATTTTTTTTGCTTCTTTCGGCATTTCTTCTTCATCAACACTGATGCTGCTGTCATACACATAAATTGTATTGCTGTCAGAATAGCGAACAGTACGCGAAACTGCCCGCTTGCTGAGGGCAATAACCACATCTGCTTTGTTGAACTTAGGTGCTCCAATCCTTTGATCACTTACCTGCAGGAAAGCAATAGATACTCCTCCCCGCTGCTCCACTCCAAAATTAGGAATATATATGGCCTGTTTATTCTCTTCATAGGCAGCTTCCGCTAATATTTCAGCAATAGATTGAACTCCTTGCCCACCTTCGCCTGCTAATGCAAGTTTTATCAATGCCATTATTTTTCCCCCTTTCCAAAGGGATTCTTAAATTCGCCTACCGGAAAATATTTTTCCATTTCATCTTCTAAAAAACTCCAGGTCTGCTGAGCATTAGTCCTCCAGTTGGTAGGACAGGTAGACAGAACCTCCACAAAAGAAAAACCATTTCCCTCCATCTGGTTGCGCAGAGCATTTTTGATATAACGCTTGAGCTGTTTATATTTAGAAACTGTCCCCCGGGCAACATATGCGGTATCTGAAGTAAGTGCCGCCACAAATTCCGGTCCTTTAGTCGGATATCCGGTAATTTCCGGATCTCTTCCATAAGGAGTAGTCTCCGTCTTCTGACCCGGCAGGGTGGTAGGAGCCATCTGCCCACCGGTCATACCATAATTGGTATTATTAACCAGTATAACGGTGATTTTTTCATTGCGTACAGCCGCATTCAAAAGGTGCTGGGATCCGATAGAATATCCCCCTCCATCTCCCATATAACCGACGGCTATAAGTTCTGGACGTGCCCTTTTTATCCCTACCATAACCGGAGTAGTTCTTCCATGATGGGTCTGGGTGCTGTCACATGCAAAGAAATTCCAGGAAAGGAGTGAACAGCCTATATCACACCCGAAAACTATTTTGTCTTGAATTTCCAGTTCATCTATAGCTTCGCCTAAAGCCTTAAGCACAATTCCATGCCCGCATCCAGGACAGAACTTATGCGGCTTAGTCGGTAAATACCAAGATTTAGGGGTTGCCGGTAAAGCCATTTTATTACCTCCTTAATCAATTATGCTCTTTACTTTACTTATAATGTCAGTATCTATAATTCCTACCCCTGGCATAAACAAGTTGTTAATCTGAATTGTTTCGCCATAAATCTCCTGTTTTACCAGACGGTCAAACTGTCCATAAGCAGACTCAGCAATAAGCATCTTTTTGGCACCGCTTTTGGCGATAGCTTCTCTAAGCTGTTTTCCAGGGAAAGGCCTTAAGGTTATAGGCCGAAAATACCCTGCCTTTATACCTTGCGCCCTTAAGGCTTTCACAGCATCATCTGCTGCTCTAGACACTACGCCATGTGCAAGTATCAAAATTTCAGCATCTTCACATTCTTTTTCTTCATATTCAACTACTTCCGGAGAAATAGCCTCATATTCAGCTGCAAACTTCATTACTACCTCATAAAGTTCCTCTTCCATGCTGTATATATTGCATAAGTGCTGGGGTTCTCTTTCCTCTCCTATTTTCCCTTCTAAACCAACCAGCGGAAAAGTTTTAACCAGTTCTATTCCCCGTTCTTCCGGGTCATACATTTCTAAAGGCTCTCTCATTTTAGCCTGATATCCATCACCTAATACAAAAGTAGGGAATCTATATTTCCAGGCAGTATTAAAAGCCTTGATTATATAGTCATAAATTTCCTGATGTGATGAAGTAGAATAAACTATACGATGCCCTTCACCATTACCTCCAAAAGTAGTAAGGGTTACTTCCTGCTGGGAATAAATAACCGTGCCAGAAGAAGGGCCACCCCGCTGCTGGATAATGGCTACTAGAGGAAGCCTCATAGCTTCTGCCATACTGAAAGGCTCCTGCATCAAGGTATTTCCCGGACCTGCTGTAGCGGTAAAAGCCTTCTTTCCAGCCTGTACCGCTCCACAAACAGTAAAACCCGCAGAAATCTCATCTTCAGTCTGTAAAAAGTTTCTCCCATATTTTGGAGCCAATCTAGTCCAGTAATGCATAATCTCATTTTGCGGAGTTATAGGATAGCCAAACATAATCTCTGCTCCTGCCGCTAAAGCTGCCCAGGCAGCTGCTTCATTCCCGGTAAGAAAAGCCTTCTTGGTGTTTTCTACCACCTTTTGCATTTATAAAATGCACCTCCTAAAAAATTATCAAATCAAGGTGTCTATTACCACATTGCAGCTGGCATATATCTTTCTATAAATTTTACTTTTACCCCTAAATCACTGAAATCTTCTATTTCAAAAAATTTTTTATCTACTGCCATATAATCAACTGGCAGTCCCAATTCAATTGCTGCTTTTATTATTACCTTATTTCCTTTTCTTATAAGATCAGGAGTAGTATCATCTCCTAAATGAGTATTGGCAACTATTGCGTCTACCCTCCCCAACTCCTTGATATATTCTTTTATTCTGGAAAGAGAATTGGTCATAGGCCTGGTATAGTTTACCACAGCTATTATCCGTAGATACGGAGATTCATAGGCTCCTTCCACCAAATTCAAAGTTTGGGCACCATATACTCCATAACCTACATCTAAAATAATATCGCCCTCATTCATTAAAGCCCATTTAGCCTGGGGGTTTAACATAGCCCCGGTTTCACCTAATCCAAAGGTATCACTTTTCGAATAGCTTATTACATTGAGCCCCAGTTCCTGAAGTCTATTTTTTAGAGGTCTCAAGGTATAAAAAGGTTCAACTGTATCTAAATCAACTATGGTAACTGTTCTTCCCTTTCTTTTAATCTCTACTGCTCTATTTATAGCTATTTCACTTTTTCCGCTCGCATACTCCCCTATAAACGCTTCTACTATCCTGGCTCTATCTTCCGCAGTAAATTTTAGCACCTCCAACATAACTGATTATTTACTTAATATATGAATAATTTGTTTTAGTATAAATTAATTGTGAATTATGCGTCAATATTTATCAAGCTTTATACAAATATAGCGCATATTTTTTACATTGTGTTAACTTTGCCTTAATATTGTCAGATGACCAAAAAAACTGCCTCTATTTCTTTTGTTTAGAGACAGTAGTTCATTTTATAATTTCATTTTAATAAAATTTGAAAACATATAAGGAGCAAAACTCCGGGAATTCCTAAAAAACCTGCTATCAGAACAGTTAAAACATTTATTGCGATTTTAAAGGAAAAAAATGCTCCTATGTAGTTGGTAACCAAAAGCAAAAACAACCCCAGGATTGAATTAATAATCAATTTCCATAAAAGTTTAAACGGCTTTATTATAACCTGGGCAATTATATATAAAATCACCAAAAGAAAAAGGGCTGCCATTATTATATTTACTGTTTCCACACCACACCCCCCTAAGACTCATATGTATTCCGCTTGATCCTTCGCAAAATAAAATTATATTTTTCTTCGGCTGCTCGCAGATTAAATATAGCCCAATCCAGCATGTCCGGATCATCTATATTTGATAAAATATTATATGCATAAACTATCTCATTTCTGGCTTCATCAAGAATCTCCTGGTCAGAAGGGAGGGAAACCTTATCATCTTTTTTAAGCCAAAAAAATCGGCATATAAAGTTCAATAAAGAAAAACGACAGGACATATAATAATCCTCCCGACATAAAGAGTAAAATATATTCTATCTCATCATATGCCGGGAAAAATTTTTATATGTCAAACTTCCTGGCGTCCCTCAATAGCTTTTCTCAAAGTTATCTCATCAGCAAATTCAATATAGCCTCCAACCGGCAAGCCATACGCCAGTTTAGTAACTTTAACCCCGTACTTTTCAGCTACTCCGGCTAAAAATCGACCTAAAATTTCTCCATCAAGATCAGGATTTAATGCTAAAATAACTTCCTTTACCTCTCCCGATTTAAGCCTCTCCTCAAAAGGTTTTAAATCAAGCTGGGTTAGATCATTGTTGTCCATCAAATTAAAATCTTTATTGATAACATAATACTGTCCTTTAAAACCAGTTTTTTCAATAGCAATTATATCGCTGGTTTCTTCTGCTACACATAAGATGCCCTTATCCCTTTTTTCATCACGACATATCATACATGGATCTATATCACTGAGACAACCGCAAACAGAACAGGGGGAAACCCTGGTCTTAGCATCAACAATAGCTTTAACCAGCTTATTTACTTCTTCTTCTGGAGATTTTAAAAGATATAAAGCCAGCCTTTGGGCTGTTTTTGGCCCAATAGTAGGCAGTTTTTGCAGTTCATCAATTAAAAATTCCAGAGGTTTGGCAAACTTCATCTTATTCAACTTCCTCCCGGAACAAAATATAACGCTGACAGTAATATGCCAGCGCCAGTCTCTTTTTTAAAGTCCTGGTATATTTAAACCACCAGTTATTTTAGCCATTTCTTCTGAAACCATTTCCTGTGCTGCTTTTAATCCTTCATTGACTGCAGCCATAATTAAATCTTCCAGCATTTCTACATCATCCGGATCTACTGCTTCCGGCTTAATCTTAATTTCCACCAACTCCTGTTTTCCATTTACCTTAACCTTAACTGCTCCTCCGCCGGCAGATGCTTCTACCACTCTTTCCTTCAATTCTTCCTGCAGTTTTGCTATCTGCTCCTGCACCTTTCTGGCCTGTTTCATCATTTTGTTAAGTGAAGCTCCTCCAGGATTAAAAACCATTTTATCTTCCTCCTTAATCTTTAATCTGAACTATATCTTCCCCAAAATATTCAATTGCTTTTTTAACCATAATATCATTATATTGTTCATCATCAATAAAAATAAACTGAATTTCTAAAGGTTTGCCAAATATTTTTTCCAATACTTCTTCTAATATTTCGCGATTCCCTTTCTCTTCCATCCTCTCTTTGTGAAATTTATATCCTTTCTTAAAACCAATGTAAATAACATCATCTTTTATTCCAATAAGTTTTCCCTGAGATAAAAGGGCATGGGTAGGAATCTTTTTTTCTTTAACTCCAGCCAATATCTTCTGCCATAAAACTTTTTCTTCACTGTTATCTCTGGTTCCTTTATTCACCTTTTTAACCTCTTTAACTGCCGGCTGCGGTTTGACTTCCACCTTTTGAGAAGCTGAAGTCGCATTTTCCATCTCCGATATTATTTCTATCATTTCTAAAAAAGACATTTCCAATAAAAATTTTCCGCCCTCGCTAAATCTCAGTTTTTCCATAGTATTTATCATAATTCTCAAAGATTTAAGCAAAAAAGCCTGGTTTGCCCTAGCTTTTTGTTTATCTAAAAAATGCATGTTTTCCCGGTCTATAACGTAAAAATCTGCCTTTTCGCCTAAACCCTGATAAATTAAAAGATCACGCAGATAAAATACCATCTCTCTTGCCAACTGCTGCGCTTCTTTTCCCTCATTTAAAGCAGTTGAAATCATTTTTACAACCGCTGCAGTATCCCGGTTTATAACTGATTCCATGAGATTTATTAAAAAAAGGTCATCTACTATACCTAAAACATCTAAAACATCGCTTTTAGTAACCCTGCCATCTTTATAAGCGTTGATCTGATCCATTACGCTTAAAGCATCCCGCATACCGCCATTAGCACGCCGGGCGATAATTAAAAGCGCTTCTTCTTCAAATTCTATATTATCAGATTCTGCTACCTTTCTTAATCTCTCCACAATCTCATCTGTTGTCAAACGGCGAAACTGATAAATCTGACACCTGGATTTTATAGTTGCTGGTATTTTATGAGATTCGGTGGTAGCCAAAATAAACATCACATAATCAGGGGGTTCTTCTAAAGTTTTTAAAAGCGCATTAAACGCTTCAGTTGTAAGCATATGGACTTCATCTATGATATAAACCTTACGCTTACCCTGAGCCGGCAAAATCCTGACCTTTTCCCGCAAATCCCTGATTTCATCTATACCCCGGTTAGATGCAGCATCAATCTCTACTACATCCATAAAATTGCCGTTATTAATATCTATACAGGAAGAACAGGCATTACAGGGTTCTCCATCCTGAGGATTCTCACAATTCACAGCCTTAGCAATTATTTTAGCTATGCTGGTCTTACCTGTTCCCCTTGGACCGGCAAAAAGATAAGCATGGGACAAACGATTTTCCTTAATCGCATTTTTAAGAGATTTTACAGCTTTCTCCTGCCCTACAATTTCTTCAAATCTCTGAGGCCGCCATGCTCGATATAAAGCTAAATAAGCCATAAAATTCCCCCCTTCAAGGAAAAAAGAAATCTTTCCTGATATGTAAAATAGCAGGTATTACACCTGCTATTATAAATCTTAACATATTTTATTTATTTTATTGTCTGCATTATATTTTAATGCCGTGCACCTGGCTTCGAGAATATCCCCTGAGCGTTACTCAGACAGTTAGCTCCATCCAGGCTGCCCCGCGGCACATAAGATAAACCTCTTAGTGCTGCTTCCTCCCGGACCTGACACGGTTCAAGGTGTCTTATTGCGCAGGACCCAGATATCAACGCCACTTATCTGAGCCAGACCTCACAGGATAAACCCTCAGCTCAGGAATTCGACCCTGCTGTAGCGGGTTGCAGGTTACAGGGCACCGCTAATTCCCCGTCTAGCACGGCAAATTTCATTTCTTAAATTATTATTTGCCTGTTTATTTTACCCTTTTTATTTTTCAATTGCAATAAGATTCTCTCTTTTCCCATAAAATGCTTAGTTTTCTCGGAAAACAATTTTTCCACCCTTCATAGATTCAATAATAGCCAGAGAATAAACATTTACCCCTGCTTCCCTAAGATTCTTTCCTCCCTGCTGAAAACCTTTTTCTATAACTATCCCTGCTCCTATAAGGTTTGCTCCCGCCTGTTCAATTATGTCTTTAAGTCCCAATACAGCCCGTCCATTAGCCAAAAAATCATCTATGATCAAAATGCGATCTTCAGCTGTAATATATTTCTTAGCTACTTTAATCTGGTAAGTTGTACCTTTAGTAAAAGAAAAAACCTCACTTGTATATATTTCTGTTTCTAAATTTCGTGAGATATTTTTTTTAGCAAATACAACCGGAACATCAAAATACTGGGCTGCCATAACAGCAATAGCAATACCTGATGATTCAATGGTCAAAATTTTGGTAACCTTATCGTTTCTAAATTTAAGCCAAAATTCCTTCCCTACTTCGTTTAAAAATTTTATATCCAGCTGATGGTTTAAAAAAGAATCAACCTTAAGTATATCATCACCTATAACTTCGCCTTCTTCCAAAATCTTCTTTTTTAAAAGTTCCATAATGTCAAACTCCTATGTCAATTTTATTATTATATTTCACTAAAATGCGGGGAATATCAATAATTTTAAAACAAATCCGTTTTTTACACAAATATTTTTTACTTATCTTCGCGATTTACATGTATCATAGTTTTTCATACCATCTGTTTCTTTAAAAACAAAACACGGGAAAAAACCCGTGCTTTATATTCTAACTGGCGGAGAGGGCGGGATTCGAACCCGCGACACAGGTTTTAGCCCGTGTACTCGATTTCCAATCGAGCGCCTTCAGCCAGACTCAGCCACCTCTCCGTATATATTTATTTTATATGAACTTGTTATTTCCATGGCGGAGAGAGTGAGATTCGAACTCACGAGACGGTTTTACCCGTCTACTCGATTTCGAGTCGAGCGCCTTAGACCAACTCGGCCATCTCTCCTCAAATCTCTAAAGAATGAACTTAAAATCTCAGCACATTCTTCTTTAAGAACACCCTCACAGGTCTCCACCTGATGATTTAATAAAGGATATCTGACAATTTCAAGCACCGAACCAGCTGCTCCTGCTTTCGGATCTCTGGTGCCAAAAACTAGCCTGCCTAATCTGGCATTTACCATTGCACCGGCACACATAGGACATGGTTCTAAAGTGCAATATAAAGTTACATCGGTAAGACGCCAACGCCCTAAATAAGCTGCTGCCCTTTTAAGAGCTAACAGCTCGGCATGGCAGGTTGCATCATTTTGAAGTTCTTTTTCATTATGCGCCCAGGCTATTACTTCGTCTTCCCAAACAGCTACTGCACCAATCGGCACTTCTCCCAGATAATAAGCTTTTCTAGCAAGGGCCAAAGCCAGGCGCATATATAAAATATCCCGATTTATAGGGATTCACCGCCATCATGGTGCGCCCGAGAGGACTCGAACCCCTGGCACGCGGTTTAGGAAACCGCTGCTCTATCCTCCTGAGCTACGGGCGCTAAATTAATTTATTTAAATTATCTACTTTTCATCTTATAAATATGGCGCGCCCGCAGGGACTCGAACCCCGGACCTCCAGATTCGTAGTCTGTTACTCTATCCAGCTGAGCTACGGGCGCGCGTAATTTTATTTATCTAAATGGCGGAGAGAGCGGGATTCGAACCCGCGAGACAGGTTTTAGCCCATCTACTCGCTTAGCAGGCGAGCGCCTTCAGCCTACTCGGCCATCTCTCCGTATATCATTTGCATAAAGCGGTGCTAACTGGCGGAGGAGGTGGGATTCGAACCCACGGAACCCGTAAAGGTTCAACGGTTTTCAAGACCGCCTCCTTCAACCACTCGGACACCCCTCCATGCAATATTTTTTCCAATGCAAGGGATAGTATAACACAGACATATTTTATTGTCAACTGATGCTTTTTTACATTTCTTCCCTTTTGATAACTTTTATTCCTCCCATATATGGAACCAAAACTTCCGGCACCAAAACTGATCCATCTTCCTGCTGGTAGTTTTCCAGTATAGCAGCTAAGGTTCTTCCTACTGCTACCCCCGATCCGTTTAAAGTATGGACATAACGCGGTTTATCCTTAGGTGAAGGACGATATCTTATATTGGCCCTTCTAGCCTGAAAATCTTCACAGTTGGAGCAGGAAGATATTTCTTTGTATTCATTATAGCTGGGAAGCCAAACTTCTATATCATAAGTTTTGGCTGCCGAAAATCCCATATCTCCTGTACATAGAAGAACTACCCTATATGGAAGCCCTAAAAGCTGCAAAACCCTTTCTGCATCCCTGGTCATTTTTTCAAGTTCATCATATGATTTGTCGGGTTCTGCTATTTTTACCAACTCAACCTTATTAAACTGGTGCTGCCTTATTACCCCTCTAGTATCCCTTCCGTGCGAACCTGCTTCAGCCCGGAAACACGGAGTATAAGCAGTAAAATAAATAGGTAAATCTTTGGCATCTAAAATCTCTTCCCGATGAAGATTGGTAAGGGGAACTTCAGCTGTTGGAACTAAATACATCTCCCTTCCTTCCACTTTAAACATATCTTCTGCAAACTTGGGAAGCTGTCCAGTTCCTGTCATACAATGCGCATTTACCATAAAGGGCGGCAGTATCTCGGTATAGCCATGTTCACGGGTATGAACATCGAGGAAAAAGTTTATTATTGCCCTTTCCAATCGGGCTCCCATTCCCTTGTATACTGTAAATCTGGCTCCTGAAAGTTTGGCTGCCCTTTCAAAGTCAAGGATATCAAGCTCTACTCCTAAATCCCAGTGGGCTTTAGGTTCAAAATCAAATTTTCTTGGTTCACCCCAGCGCCTTACTTCTACATTGGAAGTCTCATCTTCGCCTATCGGCACTGATTCATGAGGAAGGTTAGGCAAACCTAAAAGGATTTTTTCAATTTCCTCTTCGATAGAGGCCAGCTTATCATCCAGCTCTTTTATTTCATCTCCTACTTGCCGCACTTTTTCCATTAATTCCTGCGGATCTTTGCCTTCTTTTTTCATTTTTCCCACTTCTTTAGAAGCTGAATTTCGGAAATTCTTTAATTCCTCAACCTTAATTAAAATCTTTCTTCTTTCTTCATCTAATTCTAAAAATTCTTTTAAAGCCCCTTTAATATTTCTTTTTTCCAATCCCTTTTCTACCTTCTCCGGATTAGCTCTGATCATTTTAGCGTCTAACATATGAAGACCCCCTTTACTGTTATTACTGCTTGCCCTCTGCGGCTCAAAAAGGGATTAAAAGTGAAGCAGCCTCGGCCTGCTTGTTATTCCATCCGATTTTGCCAGGACATCCAATACTTCTTCACTTACCTCGCTATCAACATTTACCAGCATTATAGCTTTTTCGCCCCGGCTTTTACGGGCAACTTTCATAGAAGCTATATTTATTCCATAATCCCCTAATATAGTGGCAAAAGGACCTATTACCCGCGGACGATCTTCATTTTCTACCATTAAAACATTACCTCTTAAATCAGTTTCTGTTTCATAACCATTTATTTCCACTAAAAGAGGATTTTTAGCCCTGGATATAGTCCCGGTTATATCTAATGCACAGCGGTCGGTAAATATTTTAACATTTATAAGATTTTTATATCGCTTGCTGCTCTGCTCTTCCTTTCTTTCATATATCTTAATTCCGCGATCTTCTGCTAAAAGGCGCGCATTAACGTAGTTTACCTTTTCTTCCATAATAGGTGAGAGTAGGCCTTTCAATAAGGCAATAGTCAGTATTTCTGTTTCATTCCTGGTTATAGGTCCGCTGTAAGTTATATCTATCCTGCTTATAGGATTTCTTTCCAGTTGATAATATATCTTGCCCATTTTTTCCGCCAAAGTTATATAAGGCTTCAGGTATTCCAGCTCTTCCCTTAACATGGTTGGAAGGTTTACTACATTAGGCACTATGTCACCTTTTAATGCCTTTATAACCTGCCGGGCAATATCTTCCCCTACCCTTTTTTGGGCTTCATAAGTATCAGCCCCCAAATGAGGAGTTACAACTACATTATTAAACTTAAATAAAGGATTATCAGTAGTCGGCTCTTTCTCAAATACATCCAAGCCTGCAAAAGCTATTTTACCGCTTTCCAATCCTTCTAAAATAGCTTTTTCTTTTATTATTCCTCCCCTGGCGCAGTTTACTATACCTACTCCATCTTTAGCCAGACTCAATATCTTTTCATCAATCATATGCATAGTCTCTTCATTGCGCGGGGTATGGACAGTGATAATATCTGCTTCTCTTACAAGTTCTTCTAAAGTCCTTTTCTTTTCAGCCCCAAATCTTTCAAATCTCTCATCAGATATATAAGGATCATAAGCTATTACTCTCATATTAAAAGCCTTGAGGCGGGTAGCTACCATTGATCCTATGCGTCCTAAGCCGACTATCCCAACCGTTTTTCCATAAAGTTCAACCCCTCTAAACGGTTTGCGATCCCATACTCCGCTCTTTAAATAGCTGTTGGCCCAAGCTGTTTTGCGGGCTGCAGAAAGCATAAGGCTTATAGTCTGTTCAGCTGCTGAAATAGTATTACTGTCAGGAGTATTAGCCACTATTATTCCATAGCGGGTGCATACATCTACATCAATATTGTCTACTCCATTGCCGGCTCTTCCAACTACTTTAAGTTTTTTGGCATGTTTTATCAGTTCTTCGTTCACTTTGGTAACACTGCGGACAATAAGGGCATCATACTGATCAATTATCTTTAAAAGCTCTTCCCGGGAAATGCCATCCCGATAGTCTACCTCCAGTTCTTCCCTTAAAATCTGAATTCCTTCTTCAGCTATTCTTTCCGTAATAATCACTTTTTTCCTCTCCACCTTCAACTCCCCTTTCTTTCAATTTATCCCTTATAATTGTTAAGCAAAAACTCTTGAGCCTTTCTAACTCCTGCCCCCATGTCAAATGCAAAGCCAAGCTCTTTTAAAGTTATTTCTAAAGCTGCTATAACAGCCAGTAAATCCAATTCCCTCACATATCCTAAATGACCTATGCGGAATATAACATCATTAAGGCTCTGCTGTCCTCCTGCCAGCACAATATTAAATTTTTCCAGCATATACTGGCGTATTTTATTAGCCCCAATGCCTTCCGGGGCTATAACAGAAGTCCCAGCCGTAGAAGCATTTTCGTCATTGGCTAAAAGTTTAAGCCCTACGGATTTTATACTTTCACGCACCATATCACGGTAATTTTTATGCCTTTTTAAGATATTTTCAAGTCCTTCTTCCTTCATCATTTTAAGAGCTTCCTGCATTCCGTAATAAATAGATATAGGCGGTGTAACCGGGTTCTGACCTTTTGCAAGATATTCCAAACCTAAATCTATATCCCAGTAAAATTTAGGAGACTTTGACTTCTTATAAGCTTCATAGGCTCGATCATTGAAAGCTAAAAAACACAAACCTGGCGGAACCATAAAAGCCTTCTGGGATCCGCTGACTACAACATCTATTCCCCATTCATCCATTTTGAGATCAACTGCAGCCAGTCCGCTTACTGCATCTACCAGGAACAAAGCTGGATGGTTTCCGGCTGCTTCTTTTATAGCCTTTAAATCATTAAAAACCCCCGTGGAAGTTTCATTATGAGTTATCAAAACCGCCTTTATTTCTCTATTTATATCTTTTTTAAGCCTTTCCCCAATAATCTCAGGATCGGCTGCTTCTCCCCAGGTAAAGTCCATTTTTTCAACTTCTGCTCCAAACTTTTTAGCAATAGAAGCAAATCTATCACCAAAAACTCCGATAGAAACAGCCAGAACCTTATCTCCCGGGGAAATAAAATTTACTACTGCCGCTTCCAAGCCGCCGGTACCAGAAGAAGGATATATTAAAACATGATGTTTGGTCTGGCATATTTCTTTTACCCCTTCTGTTACCTCCAGCAGAATCTTTTTAAATTCAGGACCGCGGTGGTTTATTAGCGGCCTTGACATCGCCCGAATAATTCGGTTGGGCAAAGGCGTAGGCCCGGGAAGCATTAAGAACTGTTCTCCAGTCATCAAAACTTACCTCCTCCTCAAAATAAAACGAATATAAAAAAATGTTTTTTTCTATAATTTTTATATATAAAAAAGCCTCTCAATCCCATAAAGGGACGAGAGACTATTTCCCGCGTTGCCACCCTAGTTGACACTATTAAAAGTGCCCACCTCATAAATTATAACGGAATTACCGGAACTGCTTTTAACAGCCTGCTCCCGGGTGGATTCAAATTGACGCCGGACTGGTTTACACCTCCCACCAGCTCTCTTGACCGGCTCATCAATTCTACTATTCCCGTTCACAGCATTTAACTATATAATTTAGTGTAATTATATTACAGCTCCTTTTTTTTAGCAAGATTTTATTAACATAATTCTACAAAAAATTTATGCAATGCTAAATCATCTGTAAGTTCAGGATGAAAAGAGGTAGCTAAAATATTTCTTTCTTTTACCATTACTATCTTATCATCGTGTTCACATAATACTTCAGCTTCGCCCCATACCTTTTCTACATATGGTGCCCTGATAAAAACTCCCCTTGTTTTACCTAATCCTTTTATATCGAGTTCTGTTTCAAAGCTATCTACCTGCCTGCCGTAGGCATTTCTCTTTACCTTTATATCCATCAGCCTAAGCCACGGTTCATCTTTATCCAGCTCTTTAGCCAGAAGTATCATGCCCGCACATGTTCCCCATATCGGCATACCCTCTTCAGCCTTTTCAATTATTTTTCTGTCAATCCCATATTTAACCATGAGTCTTCCTATAGTAGTGCTTTCTCCGCCGGGAATTATAAGTCCGTCTATTTTATCTAAATCGTCTTTAGTTCTTATCTGAAAACTTTCAACTCCACATTTCTTTAAAGAATCCTGATGTTCAATAAATGCTCCTTGCAGGGCTAAAACCCCAATTTTTTTACCAGCCACGATCCTGCATCCTTTCTTCCGGTTTTATAGTGCTTATATCTATTCCTACCATCG